>NZ_JBWKJS010000002.1:563537-724263 GCF_056432085.1 Streptomyces sp. NPDC045678 | reverse complement strand
CAGACGGCGTGCCGCAGCGGGAGCAGGGCCTGTCGAGCGGACTGCTACACACCACCTCACAGTTCGGACCCCCCCCCCCCCCCTCCTCCCCTCCCCCCCCCCCCCCCTCCCTCCCCCCCCCCCCCCCCCCCCCCCCCCCCCCCCCGGACCGGGTCACGCGGAGTCGACCCCTCCGGCGCACGCGGCGCCCGGCTCCGGGGTCTGCGGTCCCTGCACGTACTTGCTGAAGAACTCCCCGACCCGCGGGTCGGCGGCGCTGTCGACGGTCAGCTGGTGACCCCAGGCCGACAGCATGATCGGGCTCCGCTGCTTCTCGACCGGGCTCATGAGGCTGTACGAGGTCTTGGAGACCTTGTCGCCCAGCTTCTTGACGTCGGCGTCGGGGGCGTCGTCGTTGTACGTGACCCAGACGGCGCCGTGTTCCAGGGAGTGCGCGGCGTTCTCGTTCGGTATGGGCTTCTTGTAGACCTTGGCCTCACAGGTCATCCAGGCCTGGCTGTGGTCGCCGCCGACCGGCGGTGTCATCGGGTAGTCGACGGCCTTCTCGACGTGGTTGCGGCCCAGCTTCTTGGCGTCCCACGTCTTCTCGCCCCGCACGGGCTTCTTCGCGGCGGCGGTCTTCTGCTCCTCCTTGTCGTCGGCGCGGTCGACGGCGTACGCGCCGAAGCCGATCAGCGCGGCCACGATCACCGTGCTCACCGAGACGGTGATGATGCGGTTCCGCCGCTCGCGCGCCTGCTCGGCGCGCTGCATCGCCTCGACACGGGCTCTGCGCTCCGCGGCGACCGCCTTCTTGCTCGGCTTGTTGGGATGGTTGGGCCTATCGGGCTTGTTGGAGCTGCCCGGGTTACTGGGCTTGTTCGGTCCGTTCGGTCTGTTCGGCTTGCCGGCCTTGGCCTTGGCCATGGGGGTTCCTTGTCCTCGCCGCAGGGAGCGCGGCGGTGGTGGCGGAGTCTGGGTCGGTGGATGCCGTGTCAGCGGGGCAGGCCGCATGCGCGGGCCGCCCTGCCGGGGTCCGCCTAGGTCCGCTGCACCTGGAGCATGTGGAGGTCGGGAGAGCCGCGGTTCGATGGCTTTTCCGGCGTGAGGCCGGGCGCCGACTGCGCCTGGGGCCAGTGCACTTGCCGGTGGATGTCCGAGAGCGCCGGTCCGGCGGGGGCGGGTGTCGCGCGGACGCCGTGGGCGGAGGGCGCGCAGCAGTGTTCGCCGTCCGGGCAGTCGGAGCCTTCGACGGCTGACACGCGGTGGTCGAAGGGGGCGGAGGACGGTGCATGGGTGACGGCGACGGCGGTGGCGTGCCCCGTACCTTCGTGGCCTCCGTCGGGCGCGACGGGGCCGAGGCACATGAACAACGTGGTGACGAGGGAGAGGAGCGCAGCGGCCGACGCGACGCGGCACCAAGTGTGCCGGGCGGCGCGCCGAATCCACTGCGACTGTCTCATCGCAGCGCATCGTAGCGACCGCCGGTCACGCGGCGAACGCGAGCCCCACGTCGCCCGTTTCGCGTGCACCCCCAACTTGCCGTCCAACTCCGGCTCCCCGCCAAGCTTCCACGGTGCCGTGGGAGGCCTGCCCACCCGGCCGAGTGCGGCACCGCTCCCGACGGCAACCCCGCCCAGGCGAGGTCCACCGCCCCCTCCCGTCGCCTTCAGGGCTCCCTGCCGAGGGGCGAGTGCGCCACCGCCTCCGATATCGGCCTCGGCCCCGACTCTCACCCTGGCCCCGGTGCCGACCCCGGCCTCGACCCCGCTCAGCCCGCGCCTTGGCCTCGTCCCCGCTCAGGCAAGCTCCGTCGTCCCCGTCGGTCCCGTACTCCTCACCGCCGACACCAACAGCGCCACGCTGCGCAGTCGCAGCGCTCCGTCCGTCTCGTGGGGGCGCAGGATGTCCGTCAGGCGAGAGCGGGCCTCGTCGCGGGTCTCGGGGGTGACCTGGCTCGTCAGGTGGCGGCCGGGGCCCGAGTCGAGGAGGAAGGCGGCCGCGTCGGCTGCGTTCCTGCCCCACGTCCCGTACGTTTCGGCCCGCCGTGCCTCGACGCGCTCGAATCCCGCGGCCGACAGCACCTCGGAGGTCCTGTCGGTGTCCGCGAGGGAGAACATGCCGGGGCCTCCGGGTGCGCCGAAGCCGCCGAGGGGGAGCAGGTCGTCCAGTGCGGCGAAGGCCTGGAGCCACTCGTTGTCCTCGGGGTACGCGCCGCAGATGAACGCCGCGCGTCCGCCGGGGCGCAGCGCGCGGGCGATGTTGCCGAAACCGGCCACGGGGTCGGCGAAGAACAGAACGCCGTAGCGGCTGATCGCGACGTCGTACGCGGCCGGGACGAAGGGGTGGACCTGGGCGTCGCCCTGCGTGAAGGAGACGTTGTCCAGGCCCTCTTGGCGGGCTGCCCGGCGCGCTCCCGCCAGCATCGGCGCCGACAGGTCGAGGCCCAGCGCGTGACCGCCGTGCGCGCGGCGGGCGGCCAGCCTGGTCGTCTGCCCGGCGCCGCAGCCGATGTCCAGGACGTGGTCGTCGGCGTCGACCGAAGCGGCGTCCAGGAGAGGGGTGTTGAAGCCCGCGTTCACCCCGTCCCAGCGGTCCTGGTTGCGGGCCCAGTGCTCGCCCTCGTAACCGTTCCATGCCTGTGCCTGCTCGGTGTTGATGATGCTCTGCACTCCGTGCCCCCTGATGCATGGCGATATGGGCACACCGTTAGAATGGGCGCCCGCCCAAACAGTATGGGCGGGCGCCCATTCTGGCAACGGGGCGGCGGGGGCGCCGGGTTGTTCCGGTGTGTTCACGCCGTGGTGTGGCCGTGCCTTGCCGTGGTGTGGCCGTGCTGTGCCGTGGCGTGGTCGTGCCGAGGAGCGTCGTGTCGAGGAGGAAGTCATGTCACCGCGCGGAGTCGCGATCCCCGATCTTCGTGAGCGGCTGTTCTGCGCCGCGGAGCGGATCGTCGCCCGCGAGGGCGCCGCGGCCCTCACCAGCCGCTCCGTCACGAGCGAGGCGGGCTGCGCCAAAGGCATACTGCACACGCATTTCGGGGGCGTGGACGCCTTCGTCGCCGAGCTCGTGCTCGACCGGTTCGCGCGCACCGCGGCCCGCGCCCGGGAACTGCCCGCCCGCGCGGGTCAGGACACCGTCGCGGCGAACCTGACCGGCCTCGCGCTGGGGCTCCTCGACTCCCTCGACCCGAGGGTCGTCGGCCTGGCCCTGACGAGCAACGCCACCTCCCAGCGGATCCGCGAGGCCCTGGCGGAGGGGGCACCGGGCTTCTGCGCCGTCCAGAGCGCGCTCACCGCCTACCTCGACGCCGAACTGCGGCTCGGCCGTGTCGCCGACGGCACCGACACCGCCACGACGGCGCTCGCCCTCGTCGGAACCGTCCACCACCTCCTGATGACGGGTGGCTGGGCCGGCGCGCCCGACCCGCGCGAACAGGCCGAGCGGCTGGTCGCCCTGCTCCTGTCGAGGTGAGCGCGCGGCGGCCCCGGGCCGCGTCGCGGCGCGCGCTCACTCGTCGCAGCACGCCGCCACGGACTTCGTGAGCCGAGGTCCCGCGAACCGTGTGCCGCTGACCAGCCGCATCGCGGGGCCGTACGTCGCCACCGCGGACGGCCCGGTGAAGTACAGGCCCGGCACGCTGGAGGAGAACCCCTTGTCCAGTACGGGGAACCCGCCGACGCGTATCAGGTCCGCGCGCAGCTCGGGGGAGAGGAACTCCAGGGACTCCAACTGGACGCGGTAGCCCGTCGCGGCCAGGACGTGCTCGGACTCGACGGTCTGGGTACGTCCGTCGGGCGTCGTCGTCCGCAGGGTGATCCCCCCGCCGTACGTCTCCGCTCCCGTGATCTCCCGCCCCGCGAGGACGGGCACTCTGCCCTCGAACCGCTCCCTGAGCCACCACGCCCCGCCAGGCCGCAACGCCCGCTCGGCGAGTTGGAGCCGGGCGGCAGCGGGCAGCCGTCGGAACGCGGCGGGCCGGCGCGTGAGGCCGTACATGGTCCAGGAGCGGCCCGCCGGAGTGTCGGGGCGCCACTGCGGCCCCGACGGCGGCGCGTCGAACCGGATCCGTGAACCGCGCGCCACCACCTGCACCTCCGCGCCCGCCTCATGGAGCAGCGCGGCACTCTCCAGTGCGGACTGACCGGCTCCTACGACGGTCACGCTGCGCCCCGCGAAGCTGCTCGGGTCGGTCTGCTGGGAGCTGTGCGAGATCAGGCCGAGGGCGGCGGGCCCGCCGGACGCCGCCGCCGCGAGGGGCGCGGGCAGATGCGCGAACCCGGTGAGTCCGGTGGCCACGACGACGGCTCCGGCCCTGAGCACCTCGCCCGACGACAGCTTCACCCGGAAGCCGTCCGCGCCCCGGTCGACCGCGGCCACCCGCTCGTCCTCGACACGGGGTACCAGCCGCTCCCGGAACCACCTCCCGTACCGCAGGAACAGGCCGACGGGCACCTGGTCGTGGTCACCGAGCCTGCGCTCTCCCGCGTCGCGGCAGTAGTCGTTGAGCGTGAACCCCTCGCGCGGGGTCGCCAGTTCGGTGGCGGCGGGCGGCGTCCGCAGGAGCATGCCCGCGGGCATGCGCCGGGCCCAGCTCGCCACGGGGGCGCCGAAGATCCGTACGGGCATGCCGCGTGCCCTGAGGTGTGCGGCGGCGGACAGGCCGTACGGGCCCGCGCCGATGACGACGACGGTCTTGGACATGGTGGTCCCTCCTGGCGCCGCAGCACACGCGCGCGGTGTCGTCGTACGGACACGCCTCGGGGCGGCGCCGAAAAGCGCAGCGGAATGTGCGGAATCGGCAGGCCGGAGCCGCTCCCGTCCGCGTCGGCCGGCACGGTGGACGTGCCGTGGTCCGGGTCAGACGGTGAGCGGCGGGCGGGCCGGAGGGCCCCGCCGTACCAGCGCGTCCGCGAGGAGGAGGGGGGCGGGGAGCGCACGGGCGGGACGCGCCGGACGGTGCGGTGCCGCCGGGGGCGGTGGCGTGAGGGCCCGGGGTGCGCGGAACGGGCGCAGCAGTCGCGCCAGGAAGGCCCAGAGGAGGCGCAGTGTCCGGGGGAGGGAGCCGCCGCCGAGTGGGTTCGCCGGGCGGGACGCGGGGGTCGGCCCGGGCGTGCCGGTGCTTGAGCCCCACCTCCCGCGGGTGCTTGAGCCCCACCTTTCGTGGATGTCTGAGCTCCACCTCCCGTGGATGCCTGAACCCCACCTCCCGCGGGCTGCGGCCCACCGGCTGCGGCGGACGTCGTCCTGCGGCAGGGCGAGGCGGAGCGACATCGCGGCGTGGAACAGAACCGCGGCGGCGACCGTCCGCGCGTCCCACGCGGGCACGGGCCCGAGCATGGACCCGAACACGAGATGGTGCGCGGCGACGGCGAAGAGGGTGCCCGCGAGGGAGAGGGTGACGGACCGCGACGCCGGACGTCCGGTCGTCGCTCCCTGCCGCACGGCAGAGACCGACCACGCCGACACCCCCGGCGGCGCGGTGGTCCTGCGACCGTCGCGCGGCCGGGAGCGAAGCGTCGGTCCCGAAGTCTCCATGACACACCCATCATGGTGCGTCAGCTCGCGACTGTCACCCGGGGTGGCTCGGCCACAGTCCCGGGGCCGCCATGAACACGACCCGAACGGGCGGGAGTTGGCGGCCCGCCCGACCCCCCGCGTACCGCTACCGCGGCTGCGAGCGCTCGGCCCCGCCCGCAGCAACCGCAGCACCCCGCGCGACATAGTCCGCCTCCTCGCCGCGGTCCGGCGGGACGAGGCCTGCGCCCCCGAGCACGGCCCCGCGCTGCGCCGCCTCCTCGGCCTCCAGGTCTGGCCGCACCGGATGGCGTCGGGCTTCCCCTACGACGACGTCCACGTCGCGGGCAAGACCGGCGGTCTCCCCACGCTCCGCGACGAGGTCGGCGTCGTCGCATACCTCGACGGCGGCCGCTAAGCCGTCGCCGTCTTCACCCGCGCCGCGGGCACCGCGGCGATCCTCCCCGCGGCCGACGCGGTCATCGGCGCCACCGCCCGCATCGCGGTCGACGCGCTGCGGGCGCAGGCGAGGAGGGCGGCACGGGGAGCGACCGACCGAGACCGCGCCTTTCGCCCTGCCCCGAGCACGTGCTCGGGGCAGGGTGCCACCTCGACCCGTACGGGTCACCAGAACGCGCCGTCCCCCGGCACCTGCGCCTTGAATGAACGGGTGACAGCGCCTCCCGACGACTGCCTCGCGCGCAACGAGTGGATCTGCGGTGAGTATCTGAGCACCCGCCGCCAGATCCTGCTCGACGCGGTCGTGCAGCACCTGCAACTGACGTCGCTCTCCGTCCTGATCGCGCTCGTCGTCGCGGTGCCGCTTGCCGTGCTCGCCCGTCGCTGGGCCCTCGCCGCGGGACCGGTCCTCGCGCTCACCACCGTCCTGTACACGATCCCCTCACTCGCGATGTTCTCGCTGCTGCTCCCGGTGTACGGCCTCTCCGCCTCGCTCGTTGTCGCGGGCCTCGTCCTCTACTCGCTCACCCTGCTCGTGCGGAACATCCTCGCCGGGCTGCGCGCCGTACCGGAGGACACCCGGCAGGCCGCCCGCGGCATGGGCTACGGCCCGATCCGCCTCCTGCTCACGGTCGAACTCCCGCTCGCGCTGCCCGCGGCCATGGCCGGACTGCGCATCGCCACGGTCTCCGCCGTCTCCCTCGTCACCATCGGCGCGATCGTCGGCTTCGGCGGGCTCGGCAACCTCATCTACACCGGCATGAACACCTACTTCAAAGCGCAGGTGCTCACCGCGTCCGTGCTCTGCGTCGTCATCGCCGTCGCCGCCGACCTGCTGCTGCTCGGCGTGCAACGCGTCCTCACCCCCTGGGAACGAGCGACGAGAGCGGTACGCCCATGAAGACACTCGGCGACGCCTGGTCGTGGCTCACCGACTCGGCGCACTGGGCCGGCGACGACGGCATCTGGCACCGGCTCACCCAGCATCTCGTCCTCACCGTCGTCTGCCTCCTGCTCAGCTGCCTCATCGCCCTGCCCGTCGCGCTCGTCCTCGGCCACCTCGGCAAGGGCGGCGCGCTCGCCGTGAACATCTCCAACGTCGGCCGCGCCGTCCCCACCTTCGCCGTCCTGGTCCTGCTGCTCCTCACCCCGCTCGGCACGTGGGGCGAGGGGCCGACGGTCGTCGCGCTCGTCCTGTTCGCCGTACCGCCGCTGCTCACCAACGCGTACGTCGGCATGCGCGGCGTCGACCGCAGCGTCGTCCAGGCGGCGCGCGGCATGGGAATGACAGGACGCCAGATGCTGTGGCGCGTCGAACTGCCGCTCGCCCTTCCGCTGGTGCTCAGCGGCGTCCGCATCGCCGCGGTGCAGCTCGTCGCCACCGCCACCATCGCCGCGCTCGCGGGCGGCGGCGGACTCGGCCGGATCATCACGGCGGGCTTCAACCTGGCGAGCACCCCGCAGGTCGTGGCCGGCGCCATCCTCGTCGCCGTGTTCGCGCTGCTCGTCGAGGGCGCCTTCGAGGTGGCCGAACGGTTCGCGCCCGGGTGGGCGCGGGTCCGGGGGAAGGCCGGATGAGGCGGCGTACAGGGCTCGCAGGCGCCACCGTCCTCCTGCTCCTCGGCGGCTGCGCCACCGGCCCCTCCCTGGAGACCAGGGGCGAGGTCACCGCGCCTCCGGGCGACAGCAAGAGCCTCGTCGTCGGCTCCGCGGGCTTCACCGAATCCGACCTGCTCGCCCAGATGTACACGCTGCTCCTGAACAAGGCGGGCTACCGCACGCGCATCCTGTCCGTCGCCAACCGCGAGCTGTACGAACCCGCCCTGGAGTCCGGCCAGATCGACGTCGTCCCCGAGTACGCGGCGACCTTCGCCGACTGGCTCAACGCCAAGGAGAACGGCGCCGACGCACAGCCCGTCGGATCGCCCGACCTCGACGCGACCATGAAGGCCCTGCGCCGCCTCGCCGCCCCGCGCGGCCTCACCGTCCTCGACCCCGGCAGGGCCGTCGACCAGAACGCCTTCGCCGTCGCCGCCTCCTACGCCGAGCAGCACAAGCTCAAGACCCTCAGCGACCTCGGCCGAGCGGGCCTGAAGGTACGGCTCGCCGCGGGCGACGAATGCGTACAGCGCCCCTACTGCGCCCCGGGTCTGAAGAAGGTGTACGGCATCGACATCACCGGGGTCGATCCCAAGGGCGTCGGCACGACCCAGGCCAAGAAGGCCGTCCAGGGCGGCCAGGACCAGATGGTGCTCACCACCTCCACGGACGCGACCCTCGACGACTTCGGTCTGGTGCTCCTCGAGGACGACAAGAACCTGCAGAACGCCGACTACCTCGTGCCCGTCGTCAACCGCGCCCGGGCGGGCAGCGAGGGCGTCGCGGCCGCGCTGGGGCGCCTTGGTTCCGTGCTCACGACGGAGGACCTGGCGTCGATGAACGAACAGGTCGACAGCTGGCGGCGGTTGCCGCAGGACGTGGCGCTGGCCTACCTGCGGGACAAGGGGTTGCTCTGACCGGTCTTCACCTGCCGGTCGGACGTGGCTCGTCGCGCAGTTCCCCGCGCCCCTTAAGGGGCGCTCTAAGCGTCTGACACCGAGTCGAACCACACCTCGGTCCGCTGGATGCCCTGCGCGTCCGCGTCCACCGAGCGGCGCAGCGCCTCGTGCAGCTTCGCCGGAGTCAGCACGCCGAGGAAGCGCGCCCCGTCGAGCACCGCGACCCACCCCGCGTCGTGCTGCAACATCACACCGAAGGCCTGCTTGAGCGGGGCGCCGACCGGTACCCAGGACTTCATGCGGTGCGCCAGGTCGCCGACCGTGCCGCCGGTGCCGGCCAGCGCCAGCTCGTCGAGGCCCACCCAGCCGTGCAGATCGCCGTCCGTGTCCAGCACCACGGCCCACCGCGCCTCCTCCTCGCGCAGCCGGGCCGCGGCCTGCGCGGCGGGCTCGTCGAGCCGGGCGAGCGGCGGCTCCTCCAGGTCGTCGGTCTGGATCTCGGTGACGGAGAGCCGCTTCAGCCCGCGGTCGGCGCCCACGAACTCGGCGACGTACGGCGTCCGGGGCGCCCCGAGCACCGCCCCCGGCGTGTCGAACTGCTCGATGCGCCCCTGCCCGTACACCGCGATCCGGTCGCCGAGCCGGACGGCCTCCTCGATGTCGTGCGTGACCAGGAGCACCGTCTTGCGGACCGCGGCCTGCATCCGCAGGAACTCGTCCTGCAGCTGCTCGCGCACCACCGGGTCGACGGCGCCGAACGGTTCGTCCATGAGCAGCACGGGCGGGTCGGCGGCGAGCGCCCTGGCCACGCCGACGCGCTGGCGCTGGCCGCCGGAGAGCTGTTCGGGGTACCGGGAGCCGTACGTCTTCGGGTCCAGGCCCACCAGCTCGAGGAGCTCAGCCGCCCGCGCCCGCGCCTTCGCCTTCTTCCAGCCCACCAGGGCGGGGACGGTCGCCGTGTTGTCGAGGATCGTGCGGTGCGGGAAGAGGCCGACCTGCTGGATGACGTAGCCGATCCGGCGGCGCAGGCGCACCGGGTCGACGTGGGCGATGTTCTCGCCGTTCACGTAGATGCGGCCCGACGTCGGTTCGATGAGCCGGTTCACCATCATCATCGTGGTGGTCTTGCCGCAGCCCGAGGGGCCGACGAGCGTGACCAGTTCACCCTCGGCGACCTCGAAGGAGAGATCGTCCACGGCCGTCGTGCCGTCCGGATAGCGTTTGGTCACCTGCTCGAACCGGATCATGCCCTCACGCTAGCCGCGCCCGTCACTCACCGCTCATCAGCACCACCTCCAGGGTGCGCGGCCCGTGCACTCCCTCGACCCGGTCCAGCTCGATGTCGCTGGTCGCGGAGGGCCCCGAGATCCAGGTCAGCGGCCGCGCCGGAGCGAGCCGTTCGAGGGCCTGCGGGACCGAGGCGACGACCTGGCCGGGCACCCGGACGACACAGACGTGGTGGTCCGGCACCAGGGTGATGCGGCGCCGTCCCTGGTCCGGGGAGCCGTCGAGCACGATCGTGCCGGTCTCGGCGATCGCGAGGGCGCACCCCGTGATGACGCTGTCGACCCGGTCAAGCTCGTGCGGCGTGCTCACCGCCCGGTCGTGGATCCGCACCGGGTCGGCGGCCGCCAGCCAGTGCGGCGGCAGCTGCGGCGGCACCAGCACGGTCTCGGAGCCGCGCTCCGCGTACAGGCGCATCAGCAGGTCCGACACCTCGTCCTCCGTGCAGCGGTGCACGATCGCGCGGTAGTCGGCGAGGTTCTCCGCGAGCAGGTCCACGGTCTCCTCGACGGTCCGCCCGCCGTGCTCGCGCGCGTAATCGCGCTCCACCGCCTCCTCGTACGCGAGGTCGTCGGCCGGCACGTCGGCGAGCGCCCGCCGCACCCGCCCCAGGACCCGGTCCCTGCCGCTCACGCCACGCACCCCGCTCACCGGCCGTTCCCTTCGGTCGTACGGCCGCTGCCGCCGCTGCCGCCGTGCGTGCGCCGCCACCAGTCGCGGAACGGCTCCACCGGAACCTCCGGCAGATCCCGGGTCGCGCTCCAGGCCCTGCCGGGACCGGGGAGCGTGCGCGGATGGAGCCGGCGGGTGCGCGACGCCAGACGCTGACCCGCCCGGAGCGCACCCGGCCGGGCGAACGCCAGCCCCGCCGCCCGCATCGCCGCCCGCTCCGCCGCATGCCCCTTCGCAGGCCTCAGCGTCACCCTGTTGCCGCCCCGCGTCGCCTCGCCGCCCTGCACGACGCGCTCCCGAAGGTGCACGAGGACCTCGGGGATGTCGATGGCCACCGGGCACACCTCGTAGCAGGCCCCGCAGAGCGAGGAGGCGTACGGCAACGAGGCGTCGATCTCGCTCCCGGTCCCCCGGAGCTGAGGGCTGAGGATCGCGCCGATCGGCCCCGGGTACACCGAGCCGTACGCGTGCCCGCCCGCCCGCTCGTACACCGGGCAGACGTTGAGACACGCCGAGCAGCGGATGCAGCGCAGCGCCTGACGCCCCACCTCGTCGGCGAGGGTGTCGGTGCGGCCGTTGTCCAGCAGGACGAGGTGGAAGGTGCCCGGGCCGTCCTGGTCGGCCGTGCCGGTCCACATCGACGTGTACGGGTTCATGCGCTCGGCGGTCGAGGAGCGGGGGAGCGTCTGCAGGAACACCTCGAGGTCGCGCCAGCCCGGCACGACCTTCTCGATGCCGACGACGGAGATCAGCGTCTCGGGGAGCGTGAGGCACATCCGGCCGTTGCCCTCCGACTCCACGACGACCAGCGTGCCGGTCTCGGCGACCATGAAGTTCGCCCCGGAGATCCCCACCTTGGCGCGCAGGAACTTCTCCCGCAGATGCAGCCGCGCCGCCTCGGCCAGCTCGGCGGGGGTGTCGGTCAGCCCGTCCGGCGCCGGCCGGCCCCAGTCGGCCATCTCCGTGCGGAAGATGTCACGGATCTCGCCGCGGTTGCGGTGGATGGCGGGCACCAGGATGTGCGAGGGGCGGTCGCGGCCGAGCTGCACGATGAGTTCGGCGAGGTCGGTCTCGTAGGCACGGATGCCCTGCGCCTCCAGGGCTTCGTTGAGGCCGATCTCCTGCGTGGCCATCGACTTGACCTTGACGACCTCCGTCTCGCCGGTGGCCCTGACCAGGTCGGCGACGATGCGGTTCGCTTCCTCGGCGTCGGCCGCCCAGTGCACGGTGCCGCCCGCCCGCTCGACGGACTCCTCCAACTGCACGAGGTAGCGGTCGAGATGGCGCAGCGTGTGGTCCTTGATGCGCTTTCCCGCCTCGCGCAGCCGGTCCCAGTCGGACAGCTCGGCGACGGCGCGGGCACGCTTGTCGCGGATCGTGTGGGTGGCATGACGCAGGTTGGCGCGCAGCGTGGTGTTCCCGACCGCCTCCCGCGCGGCCGCGGGGAACGCGGGCATGCCGACGAACGTGCCGCCGCTCATGACAAGGCCTCCTTCTCCGTGCGGGCCGGCCCGTGCTCCGCCCGGGCGGCGTCCTCTTCCGTGCTCGCCAGGATCTCCGCGATGTGCACGGGACGCACGGCCGTGCGCAGCCGGGCCATCGTGCCGCCGATGTGCATCAGGCAGGAGTTGTCCGCCGCGCACAGCACCTCGGCCCCCGTCGACTCGGCGTTCCGCACCTTGTCGGCGCCCATGGCCGCCGAGACGTCGGCGTTCTTCACGGCGAAGGTGCCGCCGAAACCGCAGCACTCCTCGGCGCCGGGCAGCTCGACCAGCTCAAGGCCCTTCACCGCCCCGAGGAGCCGGGTGGGCCGGTCGGCGAGGCCCAGCGCCCGCAGGCCGTGACAGGTCGGGTGGTACGTCACCGTGTGCGGGTAGTACGCGCCCACATCAATAACACCGAGGACGTCCACCAGGAACTCCGTGAGTTCGTACGTCTTCGGGACCACCGGTGCGACGGCCCGCGCCAGGCTGCCGCCCCGGCCCTCCGCACGGGCCCGCTCACCCATGCGCGGGTACAGTTCCCGCACCATCGCCCCGCACGACCCCGACGGCGTCACGACCGCGTCGTACGCGTCCGAACCGAAGACATCGGAGAAATGCCGGGCCAGCGGCTCCGCCTGATGGCGGTAACCGGTGTTGTAGTGCGCCTGCCCGCAACAGGTCTGCGCCATCGGGAAGTCGACGTCAACTCCCAGCCTGGTCAGCAATTTCACCACGGCCCGGCCCGTATCCGGATACAGCGTGTCGTTGACGCAGGTCAGGAACAGAGCGACACGCATCGCGGGCTCCTCCTAGTCGGTCATCGGATGGATGCAGCGTACCCGGCAGCCCTCCGGCCCGACGTGTGTGCTGGACTGGCCCTACGTAGACAGTGATCCGCCGCCTCGCCAGGAGCCCCAGTGACCCTCTCGTACCGTCAGCCTGGAGTCGTACTCACCGACCGCCGCTTCAGCGTGCCGCTCGACCACAACGACCCGGCGGGGGAGCGGATCGAGATCTTCGCGCGCGAAGCGGTCTCGGCGTCGCGCGGCGGCGCGGACCGTCCGTGGCTGGTCTACCTCCAGGGCGGCCCGGGCTTCGGGGCAACCCGCTTCAACGGCGCGGAGTCCTGGCTCGACCGCGCCCTCCAGGACTACCGCGTCCTCCTCGTCGACCAGCGCGGCACCGGCAGCTCCACGCCCGCCAACCGCCAGACGCTCCCGCTGCGCGGCGGCCCCCGCGAACAGGCCGACTACCTCGCCCACTTCCGCGCCGACTCCATCGTCCGCGACTGCGAGACGATCCGCCCCGAGGTGACGGGCGGCGCCCCCTGGACCGTCCTCGGGCAGAGCTTCGGCGGCTTCTGCGCCACCCACTACCTGGCGTCGGCGCCCGAAGGCCTCACCGCCGCACTGATCACCGGCGGCCTGCCCACCCTCGACGGCCACGCCGACGACGTCTACCGCGCGGCCTACCCGCGCATGGAGCGCAAGAGCGCCGCGCACTACGCCCGCTACCCCCAGGACGTCGAGCGCGCCCGCCGCATCGCCGCCCGCCTCGCCGAGCACGAGACCGTTCTGGAAGGCGGTTACCAGCTGACCGTCCCTGCCTTCCAGTCCCTCGGCATGCTGCTGGGGACGGGCGACGGCAGCCACCGTCTGCACTACCTCCTGGAGGACGCCTTCGTGCCGACCCCCGCGGGGCCCGCGCTCTCCGACGCCTTCCTGGAGAACATGCGGACGGCTCTCTCGTACGCGGGCAACCCGCTCTTCGCGGTCCTGCACGAGGCGATCTACGGCCAGGGCGGGCGGCCCACCGCCTGGTCGGCCGAGCGGATGCGTGGCGAATTCCCGCAGTTCGACCCGGAGAAGACCCTGGCGGGCGGCGCCCCGCTGCTGTTCACCGGAGAGGCCGTGCAGCGCTGGATGTTCGACAGCGACCCGGCGCTGCGCCCCCTCCGCGAGACCGCCGACCTCCTCGCCGAGCGCACCGACTGGCCGCGCCTGTACGACACCGAGCGCCTCGCCGCGAACGAGGTGCCGGTGGCCGCGGCGATCTACCACGACGACCTGTACGTCGACACGGAGCACGCCCTGCGCACCGCCCGCACCATCCGGGGCCTGCGCACCTGGGTCACCGACGAGTTCGAGCACGACGGGCTGCGCGTGAGCGGACCGCGCGTACTCGACCGGCTGCTCGCGCTCGTGCACGGCGAGGCGTAACGGAGCCCGCCCCGCCCCGCCCCGGCCCGACGCCCGGCCCGTTGTCTGACCCCGCGGATAGGCTGGTAACCATGACCGAGCCGCAGAGTTCAGCCGCCCCTGCCGACCAGCTCACCCCATGCCCGAGGACTGGCGGCGCGCGCTCGCCGTCGTCGCCCACCCGGACGACCTGGAGTACGGGTGCGCGGCCGCCATCGCCGGCTGGACCGACGGCGGCCGGGAGGTCGCGTACCTCTTGGCCACCCGTGGCGAGGCCGGCATCGACACCATCGACCCGGCCACCTGCGGCCCGCTGCGCGAGCGGGAGCAGCGCGCGAGCGCGGCCGTCGTCGGCGTCGACACCGTGGAGTTCCTCGACCACAAGGACGGAGTCGTCGAGTACGGCACGGCGCTGCGCCGCGACATCGCCGCCGCGATCCGCAGGCACCGCCCCGAGCTGGTCATCACGCTCAACCACCGCGACACCTGGGGCGGCGTCGCCTGGAACACCCCCGACCACGTGGCCGTCGGCCGCGCCACGCTGGACGCGGCGGCGGACGCGGGCAACCGCTGGATCTTCCCGGAGCTGATCGAGGAGCAGGGCCTGGAACCGTGGAACGGTGTGCGGTGGGTCGCCGTCGCCGGTTCCTCGACACCCACGCACGCCGTGGACGCCTCGGCGGGCCTGGAGCGCTCGGTCGCCTCGCTCCTCGAACACCGCACATACATCGAGGCGTTGACGGACGACGACCCCGAGAAGTACTGCCGTACGTTCCTGACGGGCAACGCGCGGTCCCTGGCGCCGCGGTTCGGCGGCAAGCCCGCGGTGGCGTTCGAGGTCTTCGGTCGTTGAGTCTTCAGTCGTCGAGTCGATGCGCGTAACCTGCGCGCGTGATCGACACCATCGGCACGGACATCCCGGCGGGCGAGGAGAGGCTGCGCCTCGACGTCGAGGACGGGCTGGGCATCCTCACCCTCTGCCGACCGCGCAAGCTCAACGCGTGGAGCTGGGAATCCACCCGCCAACTCGGCCTGTTCGCCGACCGGATCCGTTTCGACGGGTCCATCAGGGCGGTGCTGCTGCGCGCCGAGGGCCGGGCGTTCTGCGCGGGCATCGACATCACGGCGCCGGGCGGCGCGATCACCGGCCGCTCCGGCGCCGAGCGCACCCGTGACTACTACGAGGGGCTGCGCTGGGCCCATGAGCGCTTCCGTGCCTTCGCGCGGCTTCCGCAGCCGGTCGTCGCGGCCGTCCAGGGGTACTGCCTGGGCTTCGGCTTCGAACTGGCGCTCATGGCTGATGTGCGGATCGCGGCGGACGACGCGGTCTTCGCGCTGCCCGAGGCGGCCATCGGCGTCGCCGTGGACGCGGGCGGTGACCTGCGGATCGCCCGCGAGGCCGGCGCGGGATGGGCGAAGCTGCTCGCCCTCACCGGGCGCCGGATCGACGCGCCGACGGCAGAACGCCTGCGCCTTCTCCAACAGGTCGTGCCCGTCGAGGAGTTGAGCGATGCGGCGCGGGCCGTGGCGGCCGAGATCGCGGCGAACGCGCCGCTCGCCGTGCAGGGCATCAAGCGGGGCATCGACGCGTACGCCGACGCGGGGATGGCGGAAGCCCTCGACCGCGTCGCGATGAACGCGGCGATCACGCTCACGTCGGAGGACTGCCGGGAGGGGTACGGGGCGAAGGCGGCGGGCCGGCCGGCGGCGTTCGAGGGGAAGTAGCGGCCGCGGTACCGGCCTCGGTGGCGCCCACGTCGGAGGTCTGCCGACCGGGAGCCGCGCCGCCGTCGAACGCCGCCCTCCCCATCTGCTCCCGCACCGTCACCACCCGCGGACTGACCAGCCCCCTGCGCTGCCAGTTCGCGCCGTCGACCACGAGCGTGTGCCCCGTGACGAAGCGCGCGTACGGGGAGGCCAGAAACGTGGCGGCCCAGCCCAGTTCACGGGGCAGGCCGACGCGGAGGGCGGGTTGGCGGCCGGCCGGTGCCCCGGCGGGGTCCAGGTTGCCGCGGATGTCGGCGGTCATGTCGTCGTGCGGCATCAGCCCCGGCACCAGGCCGTTGACCTGGATGCCGTACGGCCCCCACTCCACGGCGAGGGTCTCCACCAGGCTCTTCACGCCCGCCTTGGCCGCCGCGCTGTGCGCGAACCCGGGACCGCCCGTCCACGCGTAGGAAGCCCCGATGTCGATGACCGAGCCAGGGGTGCCCGCGGCCAGGTGACGGCGGCCGAACTCGCGCGTCATCAGGAACGTGCCGGTGAGCGTGGTGTCCACGACCGCGCGCCAGGCGCCCGGCGACATGTCCTCGGCGGGCACGGGGAAGTTGGCGGCGGCGTTGTTCACCAGGACCCCCGGCAGCCCGTACGCCTCCTGCGCCGCGTCGAAGACCTCGGCCACCCGATCGGCGTCCCGGATGTCGCAGACCGCCGAGGTCACGCGCCCGCCCAGCGCGGCCAGTTCGTCCCGAGCCGCCCTGAGCCGGTCCTCCTTGCGGCTCGCGATCACCAGGTCGGCGCCGAGCCGCGCGAACTCGGCGGCGACGGCCTTGCCGAGCCCCGTCCCGCCACCCGTGACGAGGACGACCGTCCCGTCGTACGTGCCCGGTGGCAGTGCGGTCGCGCCGAGCGGGGGAGGCGGAGGCAGTCCGGGCGGCCCGCCGACCCCGCCCTGCGTGTCGTGGTTCGTCATGCGCGCATGGATACTCCGTGCGGGGCAAAACCTCCATCGACACGACAGGGGAGAACAGTGGTGAACCGCATCGGGATCATCGGGGTGGGCGAGATCGGCCGGGCCATGGTCGACGGCTTGTGCGACGGCGCCCAGGAACCGCCGGAGATCCACCTCTCGCCACGAGGGGCCCGCACGGCCGCCGAGCTGTCCCGCCGGTATCCGAACGTACGGGTGTGCGCGGACAACCAGGAGGTCGCCGACCGCGCCGAGTTGGTGATCCTCGCCGTCCGCCCCCAGGACCGCACCGAGGCACTCGAAGGAATCCGGGTCGCGGGTGACAAGGTCGTGCTCAGCGTCCTGGCGGGCGTCGGCGTCGACGAGGTGCGCGACCTGTTCGGCACCGCCGCCCCCGTGGTGCGCGCCATCCCGTTGCCCGCCGTGCGCGAGCGCCGGTCCGTGACCGTGACCTTTCCGTCCCATCCGGTCGTCGACGCCTTCTTCGACGGGCTCGGCGGCGCGCTGCCGGTCGCCGATGAGGCGGCATTCGCCGTGTTCTCCACGCTGACGGGCACGCTGAGCTCCCACTACGCGTACCTGGCGACCCTCACCGAATGGGCCGCTCGGCAGGGCATTCCCGCCCAGGAGGCCGACCGTTACGTCCGCAGTCTCTTCCAGGGCGTGGGACGGGCCCTTGGCGACGAGTCGCGCTCGCCGGAGCAGTTGGCGGGTGACCACGAGACACCCGGCGGAAGCAACGAGCGCATCCGCACCACCTGGTTCGACGCGGGCAACGCCGAGTCCCTCACCAAGGCACTCGACGCGCTCCTCGTCCACCTCCGATAGTCACGCGGTCACGCGGTGTCCGCCTCGTCGGGCACCGCGTTGTCCGCCGGGGCGTCGCTGCGTCCGTAGTGGCGCGTCGTGAACATGTACACCAGGCCCGCGGCCACCACGACGCCGCCGCTCAGCAGCACGATCCAGTTGTCGTACCAGGGCGCCTCGGGCGTGCGGGGCCAGGCGATGTTGACGATGGCGAAGATCCCGTACGCGAGCGCCCCGAAGTTGACCAACAGGCCCCACCGTCCCAGCCGGTACTCACCGCTCGGCTTCCACCCCTTCAGGCGGGCCCGCAGGGCGGCGAGGACGACCATCTGGAAGGACGCGTAGATGCCGAGGATCGCGAAGGACACGATCTTCGTCAGGGCGTCCTCCGAGATGAGCGACCCGACGGCGATCAGCGCGGGCACGACCGCCGCGATGAGCAGCGCGTACGGCGGGACGGCGCGCGCCGCCGAGAACTTCCGCAGCAGCCGGTGGCCGATGATCATCTCGTCGCGGGCGTACGAGTAGATCAGCCGCCCGGCAGCGGCCTGCAAGCTGATCGTGCAGGACAGGAAGGAGATGAGGACGACGGCCATGACCGTACGCGCGCCCGCCTCGCCCAGGGCGTCGAAGAGGACCCTGACCACCGGGTCCGGGTCCTTCCCCGAGATCACGGCGCGGTAGTCGACCACGGCGAGGAGCAGCGTCAGACAGGTGAACGTCGCCGCCGCCCCGCCGACGTAGATGGTGCGGCGCATCGCCTTCGGGATGACCTTGCCGGGGTGCTTGACCTCCTCGGCGACGTCTCCGCAGGCCTCGAAGCCGTAGTACTGGTAGAAGCCGATGATCGCGGCGCCGAGGAAGACGGGCAGGTAGGAGCCGTCACCGGCCGCGCCGTAGTCGTCGAAGAGGACGCCGAGGCCGTGGAAGCGGTGCGTGGTCAGCAGGATGATGCCGACGACGAGCGCGCCGAGCAGCTCCGCACTGAACCCGATGAGTGCCGCCCACGAAAGCGCCTTCGTCCCCGCGTAGTTGATGAGCACGGAGATCACGATCAGCGCGATCGTGCACAGCACCGTGGTGTGCACCGTCGGACGGAAGCCGAGCAGGATCGCGATGTAGGGTCCCGCGCCGTACGCGACGCTCGTGATGGTGACGAGCAGCGCCCACATGTAGACCCAGCCGGTCATCCACGCCCAGCGCACACCCCACAGCCGCCGCGCCCACGGGTAGACGCCGCCCGCGACCGGGTACTGCGCGACGACCTCGCCGAAGACCAGCGCGACGAGGAACTGCCCGCACCCCGCCATGACGAACGCCCAGATCATCGGCGGGCCGCCGTCGGCGAGGGCCGTGCCGAAGAGGGTGTACGTGCTCACCACGGGGGAGAGGTAGGTGAAGCCGAGGGCGAAGTTCGCCCACGGTCCCATCTCCTTGCGGAACTCGGACTTCGCTTCCCCGGGGGCCGCGTCCGCGGTGCCGTCCGGGGTGCCTGGAGCGGTCACTGGCCGGCCCCTTCCGTTCCCGAGGCCCCGGGGGCGGGCCTGGCCATGATGAGGTCCGCGGCGCGTTCGGCGGCGAGGAGCACCGTGACCATCGGGTTGATGGTCGGCATGGTCGGGAAGATGGACGCGTCCACGATGCGCAGCCCGTCGTGTCCGCGCAGCCGCAGCTGCGGGTCGACGACGGCCATCGGGTCGTCCTCGGCGCCCATCCGGCAGGTCCCCGCCGGGTGATAGACGGTGTGCGCGGCCCGCCGACCGTACTCCGACAGGTCCGCGTCCGACTGCACGTCCGGGCCCGGGGCGACCTCGCGCAGCAACCAGTCGCTGAGCGGGGCCGTCGCGGCGACCTCGCGCGCGATGCGCAGACCGTCGACGATCGTGCGCTCGTCGTGCCCCTCCGGATCCGTGAAGTAGCGGAAGTCCAGGGCCGGTTTGACGCTCGGGTCGGCGCTGCGCAGCCACATGCGGCCGATGGAGCGGGCCCGCGGCACGTTCGGCGTCATGCAGACCCCGTGCTCGGGAACGGGATAGCCGAGACGTTCCGTATTGACGGTGAACGGCACTTGGTAGAAGTGGAACATCAGGTCGGGGCGCGGCCCGCCCGCCGCGTCGCGGCGCAGGAAGAGCCCCGCGTCGGAGTCCATGGCCGAGTTGGGCGGCAGCGGCCCGCTCGTCTCCCACACCATCACCGACTCGGGGTGGTCGAGGAGGTTCTCCCCGATCCCCGGCAGATCCGCGCGGACCTCGATGCCGAGGTCGCGCAGCTGGTCGGCGGGGCCGATCCCGGAGAGCATCAGGAGCCGGGGCGTGTCGATGGCGCCGGCGCAGAGCAGGACCTCCGCCTCGGCCTCCAGCGTCGACACCGAGCCGTCGGGGTTGCGGACCTGCACGCGGGTGAAGCGGCCCTCCTCGTCGCGCAGCAGCCGGTACGCCCACGTCTCCAGACGGAGCGTCAGGTTCGGGCGGTCCATGATGGGGTGCAGATACGCGACCGACGCGGACGAGCGGTTGTTGGTCTGCGGGTCGTACGCGAGGGAGAAGAAACCGGCGCCGTCGGTGAACGGGCGGGCGTTGAAGTCCTCGACGACCGGGACGCCGAGCCGGCTGGTCGCCGCCGTCACGAAGTCCTGGGCGATCGGGTTACGGTCGGCGGCGCCGACGGGCACGATCGTGTTCTGCAGCCGCTGCCGGTACGGCAGGATCGTCTCCGGCCCCCAGCCGTCGCAGCCGCTCGCCACCCACTCGTCGAGGTCCTGCGGGAACGGCAGGAAACTGATCAGGGTGTTGTGCGACGAACAGCCGCCCAGCACACGGGCCCGGGAGTGCAGGATGTGGGAGTTGCCGCGCGGCTGCTCCTCGGTGGTGTAGCCGTAGTCGAACTCACCGCCGAGCAGGTTGATCCAGTTGCGGAGCTTCAGGATCCGGTCGTCGCCGACGTCGCTGGGCCCGCCCTCCACCACACAGACCCGGGACGCCGGGTCCTCGCTCAGCCGGGCGGCCAGTACGGAGCCCGCCGTACCGCCGCCGATGATCAGGTAGTCGTAAGTCGTGGTTTCGTCGGCCATGCCGCCGCCTTCCCTGTCGTCCGTGTGGAGCTCTGAGTCCGTTCAGCCCTTGAACCAGCCGGAGGGGCCCGGCCTGAGGTTCTGGTAGATGTGCTTGGCCTCCTGGTACTCGCGCAGGCCCGTCGGCCCGAGCTCCCGGCCGAAACCGGAACGGCCGAAGCCGCCCCACTCCGCCTGCGGGACGTAGGGGTGGAAGTCGTTGATCCAGACCGTGCCGTGCCGCAGCCGGGCCGCGACGCGCTGGGCGCGGCTCGCGTCGTTCGTCCAGATGCCGCCCGCCAGGCCGTAGCGCGTGTCGTTGGCCAGCTCCACGGCCTCGTCCTCGGAGCGGAAGCGCTCCACGGTGACGACCGGGCCGAAGACCTCCTCCTGCACGATGCGCATGGAGCGGTCGCAGTCGGCGTAGATCGTGGGCAGCAGGAAGAAGCCGCGCGACAGCTCGGGGTCGTCGGGCCGACGGCCGCCGCACACCAGCCGGGCTCCCTCCTCGCGGGCGACCTCCAGATAGCCCTCGACCTTCTCCCGGTGCTCCGCGGAGCTCAGCGGACCGCTCTCGGTCTCCGGGTCGAGGCCGTTGCCCAGCCGGATGGCCTGTGCACGGGCGGCGAGGCGCTCAACGAACCGGTCGTGCAGGGAGTCCTCCACGAGCAGCCGGGAGCCCGCCGAGCAGACCTGACCCGAGTGCAGGAACGATGCTTCCAGCGCGTGGTCGACGGCGGTCTCGAAGTTGCAGTCGGCGAAGACCACGTTGGGATTCTTGCCGCCGAGCTCCAGGGCCAGGTTCTTCACACCCGGCGCGCACGCCTCCATGATCCGGCGCCCGGTGGCCAGACCGCCGGTGAAGGAGACCAGGTCCACCTCGGGGTGCGCGGACATGGCCGCGCCGACGGTGCTGCCCGGGCCGAGCACCAGGTTCGCGACTCCGGCGGGAGCGCCCGCCTCGGCGATCAGCCGGATCATGTGGATGGTGGAGAGCGGCGTGGTCTCACTGGGCTTGAGGACGAAGGTGTTGCCCGCGACCAGAGCGGGCGCGACCTTCCAGGAGGCCTGGAGCAGCGGGTAGTTCCACGGCGCGATCAGGGCGCAGACCCCGATGGGGTGGTACGTGACGCGGCTGAGCACGTCCGGGCCGACATCCACGACCCGGCCGCCGTCCTTGTCGGCGATCTCCGCGAAGTAGCGGAACGCGTTCGAGACGTCCTCGACGTCGATCCGGGCCTCGGCGAGCGTCTTGCCCGTGTCGAGCGACTCGACGTGGGCGATCTCCTCCTGGTCCCGCAGCAGGAACCGCGACACCTTCAGGAGCACGTCGGCCCGCTCCCGGGTGGGCGCCGCCGACCAGTCGCCGCGGTCGAAGGCGCGGCGCGCCGCCCGCACGGCGAGGTCGACGTCCGCCTCTGAGGCGTCGTCGACCTGCTGCACGACGGACGCGTCGAACGGATTGATCACGTCCCGCCGCGCCCCTTCGACGGCCCCCGTCCACTCCCCGTCGACGAACAGTTCCGGCATCGTGCGCTCCCTCGCTCTGGTCCCTGTCCGGTGCCGGAGTCACCACCGGCACGCACACCGGCACCCAACATCGTCCGAGCGGCGCGCACCGGCCGTGGGGACGCACCGACGGGGTAAGGGTTGGGCGCAGATGTGACCTGGTTGGGCTAGGGAGCGGAGGGGAGACCCCACCCGTCCGGCGAGGCGAGACGCCGTGCGGCTGGCGAGGTGAGAGGCCGTGTGTCCGGCGAGGTGAGAGGCCGTCCGTCGGGCGAGGCGAGATTCCGCCCGGCTAGCGAGGCGTGGTGCCGTCCGGCCGGAACGGGCCTCCGTGACCGGGAACGATCAGGTCCGCGACGCCGATCACCCGCAGCCGTGAGGCGCGCAGCACCGCGCGGTCGGGGGCCACCGGGTCGTCCGCCGGGCCGTCCGCGTGCCACCACAGGTCACCGGCGAAGGCGACCACGCCCGATGCGGTGCCGGCGAGCAGCGTGATGTCCTCCGTGCTGTGGCCCGGAGTCCTGATCAGCCGTAGCGACGGGGTGAGTTCGTAGCCCTCCGCGTCCCGGTTCCGCCACTGGTCACCGCGGTACTCCACCTTGTGGTCGTGCACGGTGGCCCGCCGGAACAGGCCCACGTTCATGGTGTTGTCCGGGTGGTGGTGGCTGAGGACCACGTCGGTGATGTCGTCGGGGCCGAGCCCCGCCGCCGCGAGCGGGGCGAGGATGCTGTCGGGGCTCGGAACCATGCCCGGGTCGAAGATCACATGGCGGTCGCCGTCGGATATGTAGGAGACGGTGGCGGCCACTCCGGGGCCGGTGGAGCCGACGTAACCGGTGGTCAGGATCGTGTGTGCGGCGCTGCGGCCGAGCGGTGCGTCTGTCATGGCTCTGATCCTTCCGGGCGGGAAGGACGTCCACGAGTGGCACATCTGCCGCTGATCGCAGGATTGCTGCCAGCCGTGTGAGCCGCATGAGCTGCGTGAGCCGCATGAGCCGCATGAGCCGCGTGAGCCGTGTGAGCCGTGTGAGCCGTGCCAGCCGTGGCAGCCGTGCCAGACTGCGCGCGTGCCCACCTCGCCGCCCGCGTCCTCCTCGGTGCCCTTCAGGACCGTCGCCGCCTACACCCCGCCCGGCGTCGGCATGCTCGCCGTCGGCATCGTCACCGAGGTGTTCGGCCCGCACGGCGAGGCCGTGCCCGGCTTCGACCTCGCCCTCTGCACCGACCGGCCGGGCCCGGTCCCCACCGACCTCGGCGTACCGCTGACCATCACGCAGGGCCTGGACCGGCTGGCCGCCGCCGACCTCGTGATCGCCCTGCCCTGGGCCGACTTCCGTACGCCGCCCGCGCCCGCCGTGCTCGACGCGCTGACGGCGGCGCACGAACGCGGGGCACTCGTCGCCGCCCACTGTGTGGGTGCCTTCGCGCTCGCCGCCGCGGGGCTGCTCGCCGGCCGACGGGCCACCACGCACTGGCGGTTCGCCGGACTGCTCGCACAGCGCCACCCGGACATCACCGTCGAACCCGACGCCCTCTACATCGACGAAGGACGCGTCATCACCGGCGCGGGCGCCGCGGCGGGCTTTGACCTCTGTCTGCATCTGCTGCGGCGGGAGCACGGCGCCGCGCTGGCCAACGCCGTCGCCCGCGACGTCGTACTGCCCTCGCACCGCGACGGAGGGCAGGCGCAGTACCTGGCCGCTCCCGTCCCCGAGAACTGCCGCGACGACCGGTTGTCCGACGTGCTCGCCTGGGCCCGGGAGAACCTCCACGAGCCGCTGCCCGTCGCCGAACTGGCCCGGCGCGCCGTCATGAGCAAACGCTCCTTCGCCCGCCGTTTCACCGCCGCGACCGGCACCACGCCGCACGCCTGGCTGCGGAGCCTGCGCCTGAGCAGCGCGGAGGAACTCCTGGAGACCACGGACCTGCCGGTCGAGGAGATCGCCCGCCGCGTGGGCTACGGGAGCGCGGCCGTCCTGCGCGAACAGTTCGTACGCCGCCGGGGCGTGCCGCCGCGCTCGTACCGCCGCTCCTTCACGAACGCGCCCTGACCAAGGGGCCGTCGGACTGCGGTGCGAGAATCCCGCCATGGTCGACACGGAAATGGTCAGCGCAGAAGAGCCGGCTCGAACCGTCCTCGTCCCGGCCGGACCCGAACTCCGCCCCGTGGTCGAGCGGTTGGCCCAGCTCTACCGGCACGACATGTCGGAGTTCCTCGGCCATCTCCCGGCGTCCGACGGGACGTTCTCGTTCGGCAGGCTGCCGCTGTTCTTCGACGAGCCGGGGCGGTCGGCCCTGCTGATCCAGTACGGTTCCGTGCCCGCCGGCTTCGTCCTGACCCGCACGACGGCCGAGGGCGCGACCTCGATCTCCGCGTTCTTCGTCGTACGGGCGCTGCGCAGACGTGGTGTCGGCCGACAGGCGGCCCTCCACCTGCTGCGCTCCCGGCCGGGAGCCTGGGCGATCGCGTTCCAGCCCGCCAACGCGGGGGCCGCCCGGTTCTGGCGCGGGGTCGCGACGGAGGCCGTGGGCTCCGACTGGCGCGAGGAGTCGCGCCCGGTCCCCGCCCCTGCGCCCGCGAACGTGCCGGACGACCAGTGGATCCTGCTGAACACGGAATCGTCGCGCCCGGGCGGGGCTTCCGACACGGGCCCTAGTCCGTGGCGAGTGGGGTGAGTTCGTGGGTGCGGGCACCGGCCGCCACGCGCGCCACCTCCGCCTCCGCGCGAGGCGTGAAGACCCCCGCCCGGCGCCGGGCCACCTCCACGTCGAGGTCCGTCATGACGAGGTCCGCGTTGATCGTCGAGCCGGCGCGGTAGCCCGCGCTCGCCGCGTTGACCACCTGCTCCATGGGGCTCGCGGCGTTGCCCACCGCCCAGATGCCGGGAACGCTGGTGCGGCCGGTCTCGTCGACCTTGGGGTACGGACCGAAGGGGGTGTCCTTGTGCTCGGCGCCGAGGTCGGCCAGGAGACCGCCGCGGGCCACCGGCTTCGCGGCGACGAACAGCACCGGGCGGGGGAAGACGCGGCCGTCGGCGAGCCGCACGCCCGTCAGCCGGTCGTCCTCGACGGCGAGACCCGCGACCTCGCCCTCCACGACCTGCACACCGGCGGCGGCCAGGCGCTCCCACTCCTCGTCCGGCAGCTCCCGCACGGTGTGCAGGAACAGGGTCACGTCCTTGGACCACTGGGTGACGAGCAGGGCCTGGTGGCTGTTGAAGGGTTCGGAAGCGAGGACGCCGAAGGGCTCGTCCCGCACCTCCCAGCCGTGGCAGTACGGGCAGTGCAGCACGTCACGGCCCCAGCGCTCGGCGACGCCCGGCACATCGGGCAGTTCGTCGACGAGGCCCGTCGCCATGACGACCCGGCGCGCGTGCACCTCCCCGGCGTCCGCCAGGGCGACCCCGAACTCCCCGGTGCCGTCCGGCCGGACGGCCGACACGCGGTCGTGCGCGACCTCCACCCCGTACCGCGCCAGCTCCCGCCGCCCCTCGGCGAGGAACTCGGCGGGCGGCATGCCGTCCCGTGACAGGTAGCCCTGCATGTGCGCGGCGGGCGCGTTGCGCTGTTCGCCCGCGTCGACCACGAGGACCCGCCGACGGGAGCGGCCGAGCACGAGCGCGGCGCTCAGCCCCGCCGTCCCTCCTCCGACGACCACCACGTCGTAGACCTGCCCGTTCCCCATCCGGTTCCGCCTGTCCTGTGCGTTCTCGGTCACCGTGACCACCTCCACTCGCACCATGGCCCCGGCGGTGCCATATCGACAAGCGGCCTTGCCGTTATCGCAACAACTGGCATGATGGCGGCATGAGTGAAAAGCGCGCCGGCCACGGCCGGGAAGGTGACGCCGGGGAACCGGAAGCCATGGATCAGGTCCTCACCGAGGTGGGTCCCCGGCTCCGCCGCATCCGCAAGGAGCGCGGCGCCACCCTCGCCGGCCTCTCCGCGGCCACCGGCATCTCCGTCAGTACCCTGTCCCGGCTGGAGTCCGGACACCGCAAGCCCAGCCTCGAACTGCTCCTGCCGATCGCCCGCGCCCACCAGGTCCCCCTGGACGAGCTGGTCGGCGCTCCGCCGGTCGGCGACCCGCGCGTGCGGGCCAAGCCGATCGTCCGGCACGGCCGCACCATGCTGCCGCTCACCCGCCAGCCCGGCGGCCTCCAGGCGTACAAAGTGGTCGAGCCCGCCCGCACCTCGGCCGCCCCGGACCCACAGACGCACGAGGGCTACGAGTGGCTGTACGTGCTCTCCGGCAGGCTGCGCCTGATCCTCGGTGACCACGACGTGGTGCTCGGACCGGGGGAGGCCGCGGAGTTCGACACCCGGGTGCCGCACTGGTTCGGGGCGACGAGCGAGGGCGGCGCGGAGTTCATCAGCCTCTTCGGGCCGCAGGGAGAGCGCATGCACGTACGCGCGCGGCCCACCCGCAAGGGTGAGGCGGACTGACGGAGCTGCGGAGGCTGTCCAGGGCTGTTCCCTTGAGGGCAAGCGACCGCTTAGTATGCGGATGAGCACGGTCTACGACAGCCCCGTGGAGGCCCCGCATGCAGGCATGGCAAGTGCACGAGAACGGCGAGCCGGGCGAGGTGATGCGCCTGGCCGAGGTGGCACGCCCCGCGCTCGAAGAGGGGCAGGTGCTGCTGAAGGTCCGCGCCGCGAACATCAACTTCCCGGACGCGCTGCTCTGCCGGGGGCAGTACCAGGTCAGGCCGCCGCTGCCGTTCACGCCCGGCGTGGAGGTCTGCGGTGAGACGGAGGACGGGCGGCGCGTGATCGCCAACTCCGTGCTGCCGTACGGAGGTCTCGCCGAGTACGCCGTCGCGGACGCCGTCGGGCTGCTGCCCGCCCCCGACGCGCTCGACGACGCGGAGGCCGCCGCGCTCCACATCGGCTACCAGACCGGCTGGTTCGCCCTGCACCGCCGCGCGCACCTCCAGGAGGGCGAGACGCTGCTTGTGCACGCGGCCGCCGGCGGCGTGGGCAGCGCCGCGGTGCAGCTCGGCAAGGCGGCGGGCGCCAAGGTCATCGGCGTCGTCGGCGGCGCGGAGAAGGCGCGGGTCGCGCGCGAGCTGGGCTGTGACCTGGTCCTCGACCGGCGCTCGGACGACGTGATCGGCGCCGTCAAGGAAGCGACCGGCGGGCGCGGCGCCGACGTGATCTACGACCCGGTGGGCGGGGACGCGTACACGAAGTCCGCGAAGTGCGTGGCCTTCGAAGGGCGCATCGTCGTCATCGGCTTCGCCAGCGGCGGCATCCCCACCCCCGCGCTCAACCACGCCCTCGTGAAGAACTACTCGATCGTGGGCCTGCACTGGGGCCTCTACAAGACCAAGGATCCGCGCTCCATCCTGCGCTGCCACGAGGAACTCACCGAGCTCGCCGCCAAGGGCGCCATCAAGCCGCTGGTGAGCGAGCGCGTGCCGATGGCCGACGGCGCTTCCGCCGTGCAGCGCGTCGCCGACGGCGTCACCACCGGCCGCGTGGTCGTCCTGCCGCACGGAGGTGCCGCGTGATCGACGCCGACGAACTGCGCACCCGTACAAGTGCGTTGCTCGAAGCGCACCCGCCCGCCACGACGGACCGCGCCGACTTCCTGAAGGCCCGCTTCGACGCCGGGCTCGCCTGGGTTCACTACCCCGAGGGCCTCGGCGGCCTCGGCGCGCCGCGCTCCCTCCAGGCCGTCGTGGACGCCGAACTGGAGGCCGCGGGCGCGCCCGACAACGACCCGCGCCGCATCGGCATCGGCCTCGGCATGGCGGCGCCGACCGTCCTCGGCTTCGGCACCGAGGAGCAGAAGCAGCGCTTCCTGCGCCCGCTGTGGACCGGCGACGAAGTGTGGTGCCAGCTCTTCAGCGAGCCGGGCGCGGGCTCCGACCTCGCGGCGCTCGGCACGCGCGCCGTCCGCGACGGCGAGAGCGGCGACTGGGTGGTGAACGGCCAGAAGGTGTGGACGTCCAGCGCCCACACCGCGCGCTGGGCCATCCTGATCGCCCGCACCGACCCGGACGTGCCCAAGCACCGGGGCATCACGTACTTCGTGTGCGACATGACCGACCCCGGCGTCGAGGTGCGGCCGCTGCGCCAGATCACCGGTGAGGCCGAGTTCAACGAGGTGTTCCTCACCGACGTGCGCATCCCCGACGCGCACCGGCTCGGCGAGGTCGGCGACGGCTGGAAGGTCGCCCAGACCACCCTCATGAACGAGCGCGTCTCCATCGGCGGCATGCGCATCCCGCGCGAGGGCGGCATGATCGGCCTCGTCGCGAAGGCCTGGCGCGACCGCCCCGACCTGCGCACCCACGACCTCCATCAGCGACTCCTGAAGCTCTGGGTCGACGCGGAGGTCGCCAGGATCACCGGCGAGCGGCTGCGCCAGCAGCTCGTCGCGGGGCAGCCGGGACCCGAGGGCTCCGGCATGAAGCTCGGCTTCGCCCGCCTCAACCAGGAGATCAGCGGCCTGGAAGTGGAACTCCTCGGCGAGGAGGGCCTGCTGTACGACGACTGGACGATGCGCAGGCCCGAACTGGTCGACTTCACGGGCCGCGACGCGGGCTACCGCTACCTGCGGTCCAAGGGCAACAGCATCGAGGGCGGGACCAGCGAGGTCCTGCTGAACATCGTCGCCGAGCGCGTCCTGGGCCTGCCCGCCGAGCCGCGCACCGACAAGGACGTCGCCTGGAAGGACCTCGCGCGATGAGCGACCTGCTGTACTCCGAAGAGGAAGAGGCGCTGCGTCAGGCCGTGCGGGGCCTGCTCGCCGACCGGTGCGACGCCGCCACCGTCCTCGCCCGCGCCGAATCCCCGGCCGCCGACGGACCGCACGACCGCGCCCTGTGGAAGGCGCTCACCGACGGCATGGGCCTCGCCGGGCTCCTCGTCCCCGAAGAGCTGGGCGGCCAGGGCGCCACGCACCGCGAAGCGGCCGTCGTCCTGGAGGAGTTGGGCCGCGCGGTCGCGCCCGTGCCCTACCTCACCAGCGCCGTCGTCGCCACCGAGGCGCTCCTCGCCTGCTCGGGCGGCGAGGCCACCGAACTCCTCGCGGCGCTCGCCGCCGGACGCACGGTGGGCGCGCTCGCGGTGGGTCTCGCGACCGCTCCCGGAGCTCCCTTCCCGGGCGTACGTCATGAAGCGGGTGCCCTGCACGGCGAGTTGACCGGCATCGCGGACGCGGCCGGCGCCGACGTGCTGCTCGTCCCCGCCGACGGCGCGCTCCACGCGGTCCACACGGCGCAGGACGGCGTCACCGTCACCCCGCGGACCTCCCTCGACCTGACCCGGCCGCTCGCCACGGTGACCTTCGAGGCGGCCGCCGCGCGCGAGCTCACCCCGGACGCCGACGCGGCGGTACGGCGCGGCCTGCGGGCCGGTGCCGCGCTGCTGGCCTCGGAACAGCTCGGGCTCGCCGAGTGGTGCCTGACGGAGACGGTCAGGTATACGAAGGAGCGGCACCAGTTCAACCGGCCCGTGGGCTCCTTCCAGGCGCTCAAGCACCGTCTTGCCGAGCTGTGGCTGGAGGTCGTGAACACCCGCGCGGCGGCACGCAACGCCGCGGACGCGCTCGCCACGGACAGCGCCGACGCGGACGTGGCGGCCGCCCTCGCCCAGGCCTACGCCGCCCCCGTGGCGGTGCACGCCGCCGAGGAGGCACTTCAGCTGCACGGCGGCATCGGCATGACCTGGGAGCACCCCGTCCACCTGTACCTGAAGCGCGCCAAGGCGGACTCCACCGCCTACGGCACGGCGGGCAGGCACCGCGAGGCGCTGGCGGGCCTGGTCGACCTCCAGGCGCCCTGACGATCCTCCCCCGAGCGGCCGACAGCGCACCCGACACCCCACCCCCGTATTTTCATGCAGCCCGCACCTACCAGGTGCGGGCTGCGCGTTTTACGCCGCCATTACGTAAGGCATAATTGCGACCCGTTCGCAACAACACTTGATCTTCAGTAGGGGTGTGGAGCATGAGGGCCCGATCGATACGGGGCGCAGGCGCGACGGCGACGGCGGCCGCGATAGCGGTCGCCGCCTCCGCCTGCTCGGCGCCGGGCGACGGCGGCAGCGACGCGAAGGACTCCGCGGTCGTCGGCATCGCCTACGAACCCGAGACCCTCAGCCCGCTCCTCGGCTACGGCAAGGACGGCAACTCGAAGATCTTCGACGGGCTGCTCACGCACGACGCCGACATGAAGCTCAAGCCCGCCCTCGCGGCCGAGCTGCCCAAGGTCGCCGACGACGGCAAGACCTACACGTACAAGCTCCGCAAGGGCGTCAAGTTCAGCGACGGCAAGCCCTTCTCCGCGAAGGACGTCGTCTTCACCTACGAGACGATCCTCGACAAGAAGACGAACAACGCGTCCAAGACCGAGCTGGACGCCGTCAAGAACGTCGAGGCCAAGGGCGACGACACCGTCGTCTTCCACCTCAAGTACCCCTACGCACCGTTCGCCGAGCGCACCGTCCTGCCCATCGCCCCCGAGCACATCGCGGCCAAACAGGACGTGAACACCGGCACCTTCACCACCGAGCCGGTCGGCACCGGACCGTACAAGCTGGTCAAGTGGTCCAAGGGCGAGAAGCTGACCTTCAAGGCCAACCCCGACTACTGGGGCGGGGCACCGAAGGTCAAGAACTTCACCATGGCGATCATCAAGGACGACGACATCCGCGCCACCCGGCTCGACGCCGGTGAGCTCGACGGCGCGATCCTGCCGCCCAACCTCGCCAAGAAGTACAAGAGCGACAGCGGCAAGAACACCTACGCCGCGAAGACCTTCGACTACCGCGTGGTGACCCTGCCCACCGGCAACAAGGTCGCGGGCGACACCGACATCCGCCGCGCCCTCGACACCGGCGTGAACCGCAAGGCCATGGTCGACTCGATCCTGTACGGCGAGGGCAAGGAGGCCTACGGGCCCGTCCCGACCGACAGCCCCTGGTTCACCAAGGGCACCGAGCGCAAGTTCGACGCGGACAAGGCGAAGAAGATCCTCGACGACGCCGGATGGAAGCCCGGCAAGGACGGCATCCGCGAGAAGGACGGCGTCCGGGCGGAGTTCCCGCTCTGGTACCTCTCCGGCGACAAGCTCCGCCAGGACCACGCCCTCGCCTACGCCTCCGACGCCAAGAAGATCGGCATCAAGGTCGAGGTGCAGTCCGGCACGTGGGAGGTCATCGAGCCCCGCATGCCCAAGGACGCGGTCCTCGCCGGCGGCGGCTCCCCGGCCGACCCAGACTTCGACCAGTACACGCTCCTGAAGTCCTCCCTCGCCGGTGACGGCTTCAACAACATGGCGCACTACGACAACCCCGAGGTCGACAAGGCCCTGGAGGAGGCCCGCAAGAGCGGCGACCACGCGAAGCGCCAGGCCGCGTACGACACGATCCAGCGCGAACTCGTGAAGAACCCCGGCTACACGTTCCTCACGCACATCGACCACCTCTACGTCGTCGACAAGAAGTTCGGCGACCTGAGCACCCAGGTCGAGCCGCACGACCACGGCCTCGCCTCCGGGCCCTGGTGGAACGTCGAGGACTGGCAGCCGAAGAAGTGACACCGGCGATATCCAAAGCCGCAGGGGAGGCGACGCGCCGTCGCCTCCCCTGGGGGCCGATGGCGCGCCTCGTGGGCCGGCGGGCCCTGTTCGCCGTGCCCGTGCTGCTGCTCGTCACCTTCGGGGTCTTCGCCATCGCCGCCGCGTCGCCCTTCGACCCCGTCAAGGCGTACGCGGGCACGGCAGGGCTCACCGCCTCGCAGGAGAACCTCGACCAGCTGCGCGCCAACCTCGGCGTCGACCGCCCGCTGACCGCCCGCTGGTGGGACTGGCTGACCTCGGCGCTCACCGGCGACTTCGGGGACTCCAGCACCCTCAGGCAGCCCGTCGCGGACGCCATCGGCGAACGCATCGGCTGGTCCGTGCTGCTCGCCGCGACCGCGTTCGTCGTCGCCATCCTCCTCGGCACCGCACTCGGCGTGCTCGCGGCCCGCAGGCCCGGCGGCTGGCTCGACCGCGCCGTGACGTCCCTCGCGTACACCCTCGAAGCCGCGCCGCCCTTCTGGCTCGGCCTGCTCGCCGTCTGGCTGTTCGCGCTGAAACTGGGCGTCCTGCCCTCCGGCGGACTCACCGACACGGCCAGCTCGACCGTGACGGCGGGACAGGTCGCGAGCCACCTGGTGCTGCCCGCCGCCGTGCTCGCGATCTCGCAGCTGCCGTGGTTCGTCCTGTACGTGCGCCAGGGGGTCGGCGACGCCCTGGGCGACGACCCCGTGCGCGGGGCACGCGCGCGTGGCCTCGCCGAACGGACCGTGCTCCTCGGTCACGCGCTGCGCTCGGGCATGCTGCCCGTCCTCACGCTCATCGGCTCGCGCGTGCCCGAACTGATCACCGGAGCACTCCTGGTGGAGACCGTCTTCAGCTGGCCCGGCATCGCGGCGGCCACCGTGCAGGCCGCGACCTCCGTGGACTTCCCGCTGCTCGCCGCGCTGACCGCGCTCGCCACCGCCGCGGTCCTCCTGGGCAACCTCGTGGCCGACCTCCTGTACGGCCTCGCCGATCCGAGGGTGGGATTCGATGGCTGAGATCACTGAGACGGCTGAGACGGCACGTACGGCCAAGACGGCTGAGAACGCCGACATCGTGTGGCGCGACCGGGGCGGCGTGCGCCGCTCCACGCGCGCGTGGCGGGTGCGCACCTCCGCGGTGCTCGTCGCCGCGGTCGTCCTCGCCGTCCTTCTCGTACCGCCCCTCGTCCACCTCGACGAGCAGGCCGTCGACCTCGCCTCCAAGCTTCAACCACCGTCGCTGTCGCATCCCTTCGGCACCGACGACGTCGGCCGTGACCTCCTGCTGCGCTGCGTGTACGGGCTTCGGGTCTCGCTCCTCGTCGGTGTCGTCGCGGCGGTCGTCGCCACCGTCATCGGCACGGCGGTGGGCGCGCTGGCGGCCGCCTCCGGAGGCTGGGCGGACCGGCTCGTGATGCGGCTCGTCGACGTCTTCGCGTCCGTGCCGCACCTGCTGCTCGGCATCTTCATCGTCGCGATGTTCCGGCCCGGCGTCTGGCCGGTCGTCGTCTCCGTGGCGCTCACCCACTGGCTGTCCACGGCCCGCATCGTGCGCGCCGAGGTCCTGTCGCTGCGCTCGCGGCCCTACGTCGACGCGGCGATCTCCGGCGGCGCCTCGCGGCTGCGCGTCGCCGTGCGGCACCTGCTGCCCGGCGTCCTGCCGCAGGCCGGACTCGCCGCCGTCCTGATGGTGCCGCACGCCATCTGGCACGAGTCCGCGCTGTCCTTCCTCGGCCTCGGCCTCCCCTCGCACCAGGCCAGCCTCGGCACGCTCGTGCAGAGCGCCCGCGGCTCGCTCCTCGCGGGCGACTGGTGGCCGACGCTGTTCCCCGGCCTGTTCATCATCGTGCCCACCCTGGCGATCGCGGGCCTCGCGGGCGCCTGGCGGGAACGGATCAACCCCCGGCGCCGATCGGAGCTCATGCTGTGACGGTCCCCGTCCTGTCCGTGAACGGTCTCTCCGTACGCTTCCGCATGCGCGGCGGCACCTACGTCTCCGCCGTCACCGACGCCACCTTCGACCTCGCGGCGGGGGAGTGCCTGGCCCTGGTCGGCGAGAGCGGCTGCGGCAAGTCCGTGCTCGCCTCCGCGCTCCTCGGCCTGCTCCCGCAGAACGCGGAGACCGCCGGGTCCGCGCTGATCGGAGGGCCCGATGGGGCGGCCCCCGTCGACCTGCTCACCGCCAACGAACGCACGCTGGCCCGCACCGTGCGCGGGCGCCGCGTCGGCCTCGTACCGCAGAGCCCCGCCGCCCACCTGACGCCGGTCCGCACCGTCCGCTCCCAGCTGGAGGAGACCCTCCGCGAACTCGCGGGCGTACGGAAGCCGCAGCTGAGGGCCGCCGCCGAAGCGGCCGCCGAACGCGCCGCGTTCCCCCTGGGCCACCTCGACCGCTACCCGCACGAACTGTCCGGCGGCCTCGCCCAGCGCGCCGCCACCGCGCTCGCCCTCATCGGCGACGCGCCGCTCCTCCTCGCCGACGAGCCCACCACCGGCCTCGACCGCGACCTGGTCGACCGCACCGTCGACGAGCTGCGCCGGCACGTCGGCGACGACCGCGCGCTGCTCCTCATCACCCACGACCTCGCCGCCGCCGAGCGCATCGCCGACCGGGTCGCCGTGATGTACGCGAGTCGCGTCGTCGAACTCACCGACGCGGACGCGTTCTTCGGCACGCCCGGCCCCCGACACCCCTACGCCCGCGGACTCCTGAACGCCCTGCCGGAGCGCGCCTTCACCCCCGTCCCCGGCATGCCGCCCGAACTCTCCGCGCTCCCGGCGGGATGCGCTTTCGCGGCACGCTGCGACCGGGCCGACGACGCGTGCGGCGCGCTGCCCGCGCTCACCATCGGCGCCGCCTGCCACCACCCCCACGCGGACGTGCTGGAGGCCCCCCGTGCTTGAACTGCGCTCCATCACCGCCGGATACGACCGGCGCGCCCCCGTCGTCCGCGACGTGAGCCTCACCCTCGCGCCCGGCGAGTCCGTCGGCCTTCTCGGCCCCAGCGGCTGCGGCAAGTCCACACTGGCGCGGGTCGCCGCGCTCCTGCACCGCCCCGACGCCGGGCAGGTCGTCATCGACGGCGAGACGGCCCGCGGCTGGCGCCACCGCGCACCCCGCGAGCTGCGCACCGCCTTCGGCGTCGTCTTCCAGCAGCCGCGGCTCTCCGCCGACCCCCGCCTGACCCTCACCGCCCTCATCGCGGAGCCCCTGCGCGCCGTGGGCCGCGGTACCGAAGCGGCCGCCACGGTCCCGGAGCTCGCCGCCCGGGTCGGGCTCGGCAGGGACCTCCTGGGCCGCCGCCCGCACGAGGTCAGCGACGGCCAGCTCCAACGGGCCTGCCTGGCCCGCGCCCTGGTGCTCCGCCCCCGCTGGCTGATCTGCGACGAGATGACGGCGATGCTCGACGCGTCGACGACGGCGGCACTCGTCCACGTCGTGGAGGAGTACCGCGCCGAGCACGGCGCGGGACTCCTCGCCGTCGGCCACGACCGCGTACTCCTGGAGCGGTGGTGCGACCGCACGGCGCACTGGGACGAACTGGCGGGCCGGGCGCCCCGCTGAGGGCTCAGCCGCGCGGCACGAGCAGAAGCCGTCGCGGGTGAACTCGATGTGGTCGGCGAGCAGGCCCCGGCGCGTGGCCGCCGCCCCTCACCGAGCGCACCCTCGCCCACTGCCCCGACCTGAGGCTGATGTGCGTCGGCCGGCACGGTCCGGTCAACGCCGACCCGGAGGTGTTCACGGCCCGGCCGTGAACACCCGGAGTCGATGGCGCCAACTCCCGGTCAGGGCAGGTTTCCCGGCGTGGGCGCGGCCTCATACTCACTGAGGTCCCGCCCGCCGACGTGGGCGGCCGCCCGCAATCCACTCGCCCCCGGGAGACAGACATGGCCCTCACCACCCGTCGCAGAGCCCTCACCACCTTCGGAGCCGCCCTCGCCGGCGGCGTCGCGATGCCCGCCTACGCGCACGCGACCGGAGGCGGCCACCACCCACGGCCCCTGATCCGCGCCCACGCCCACAACGACTACGAACACCCCCGGCCCCTCCTCGACGCGCTCGACCACCGCTTCGGCAGCGTCGAGGCCGACATCTACCTCGTCGACGGGCAGCTGCTCGTCGCCCACGACCCGGTGGACCTCGACCCCACCCGCACCCTGGAGTCGCTCTACCTGAAGCCCCTGGCCGCCCGGGTGCGCGCCCAGCACGGGTCCGTGTACCGGGGGCATCACCGCACCCCCTTCCAGCTGCTCATCGACATCAAGACCGAGGGCGCGTCGACGTACGCCGAGCTCCACCGCCATCTGCGGCCCTATCGGCGCCTCTTCACGTCCTACAGCCACGGGAAGGTGCGTCGCGGCGCCGTCACCGCCGTCGTCTCCGGGGACCGGGCGGCGCGCGGGCCGATGGAGGCCCAGCGGGTTCGCCATGCCTTCTACGACGGGCGGCTCGCCGATCTCGGTGGCCCCGCGCCCGCCTCGCTCATCCCGCTGATCAGCGACAACTGGTCCCTCAACTTCAGCTGGCAGGGCGTGGGCCCCATACCCCCGGCCGAACGCGACAAGCTACGCGGCATCGTCTCCGCCGCCCACGCGCGCCGGCAGCGCGTGCGCTTCTGGGCCACGCCCGACCTGCCGGGTCCGCAGCGCGAAGCGGTCTGGAGCGAGCTGCTCGCCGCCGGTGTGGACCACCTCAACACCGATGACCTCGCGGGGCTCGAAGCGTTCCTCGACGCACACCGCGGATGATCTTCGAGGATCAACCCTCGCGCAAGTAACACCCGTTCGGAGCACAGGTCAGACGCCCGGACGCTCCCTCCGCTACGCCAGACTGACGGCCGGAAGCCGCGGTTCCACGTGGCGGAGGAGGTACTTCCCATGGCTGTTTCGATCTCTGTCGTGCTGCTGCTGGTGATCCTTGCGGTGGTCTTTCTGCGCAACGGGGCGCTGAAGGTGTCGCACGCCGTCGTCTGCGGGCTCCTCGGCTTCTACCTGGCGAGTACGAGCATGGCGCCGACCATCCACGACGGACTCACGGCCACCGCCGACATCGTCAGCTCGATCCGGCCATGACGCCGGCCAGTCTTGCGAGTTCATGAACAACTGACGTTGTGTCATGGACAGTTGCGGAGGCGCCCTCTAGCTTCGGCGCATGTCCAGCAGACTGCGCCGCATCGTTCCCGCCGGTGTCGTGGCCCTGACCGTGTCCCTCACGGTTCCCGCGTACGCCGACGAGATACCCAACGCCCCCGGGCACCGGCTCGTCGAGCAGTACGAGGGCGCGCCCGCCGAGGCACGCCCGCTGCCCGGCACCCCACCGCCCCAGCACCCGTACCTCGCCGCCAACGGCCGCAGCGGCATGCACGCCGACGCCGCCGGCAGCGGAACGTACCCCTGGAGCGGACCGCTCGGGAAGCGGCCCGCCGTCGACAGCGAGAAGATGGCGGCGCTCGGCGGCGAGTGCGCGACCGTCACCTTCGACCGCGACGGGCGCATCGTCACCGTGTGCGGCACGTTCACCGGGTTCCTCGTCAAGCTGCTCGACCCGAAGACGCTGGACACGCTCGCCGAGTACAAGCTGCCGCAGCGGCCCTCGACCGTCGAGGCCATCACCCGCCTCGACTTCTCGAAGATCTTCAAGGACACGTCGGGCGGCGCCTATGCGTACCTCGACAACGAGGACCGGCTCGTCCTCGCCGACTCGCGCCAGCACATCGTGCGGCTCGCGCACGAACGCACCCCGGACGGCGGCTGGCGCTTCGTCGTCGACAAGGACTGGGACCTGACGGACCACGTCCCGCACGACTGCGTGAGCTGGACCAACCTCTACCCGAGCGGCGAGTGCGACCCCGTCACGTCGGTCATGCCCGACTGGGAGGGGCGCATCTGGTGGGTGACACGGCAGGGCCGCGTCGGGACCGTCGACCCGACGTCCGGCGCCATCCGCTCCGTACGCCTCGACGGCGAGGAGATCCAGAACTCGTTCTCCGTCGCCGACGACGGCGTCTCCATCGTCTCCGACCACGCCCTCTACAGCTTCCGTGCCACCGCCGACGGCACCCCGAAGGCCCTCTGGCGGCAGACGTACGACCGCGGCACCGGCACCAAGCCGGGCTCGGTCAACCAGGGTTCCGGCACCACGCCCGACCTCTTCGGCGCACACGACGAATACGTGGCGATCACCGACAACGCCGACGGCCGCATGAACGTCCTCGTCTACCGGCGCGGCGCCGACGTGCCGGACGAGGACCGGCTCGTCTGCAAGATCCCCGTCTTCGGCTCCGGCGCCTCCACCACCGACAACTCGCTGATCACCTGGGGCGACAGCCTCGTCGTCGAGAACAACTACGGCTACGAGAACATCACCTCGCTCACCCTCGGCCGCAGCGTCGTCGGCGGCGTCACCAGGATCGACGTGCGCGAGGACGGCACCGGCTGCGACACCGTCTGGGAGAGCGGCGAGCGCTCCCCGTCCACGGTGCCCAAACTGTCCACCGCCAACGGCCTGTTGTACTTCTACACGAAGGAACCCAACCGCCTCGGCATCGACGCGTGGTACCTGACCGCCGTCGACTTCCGCACCGGCGACACCCGCTGGAAGCGGCTCGCCGGCACGGGCATCGCGTACGACAACAACTGGGCACCCGTGACGCTGGGACCCGACGGGACCGCCTACGTGGGCGCCTTCAACGGGCTCGTGGCGGTGCGCGACAGCGAGTGACGGGTGCGGTCCGAAGACAGGCTGTCAGGTACGGGAGAACACGCCGATGCCGTTCGGCACCGGCCGCTCGATCCCCCCGCTGGGGTTGTTGCGGACCGTCACGGCCTCGGCGCCCGGCAGCCGCGCGACCAGCGTGGACGTGGCGGAGACCAGCGTGGAGGAGCCGCCGCCGTCCAGACTGAAGCCGTCCCGCGCCCCCAGCTCCTGAAGGATCCGTGCCGTCTCGGCGATCGTCAGGCCCGCACGGAACTCCGGCGACCCGTCGAGCGACAGGAGGAGCAGGCGCCGGCCGCTGTCGGAGATCCCCGCGGCGGTCCGCACCGCCGACGTGGTCCCGTCGAGGCCGGGCAGCGGCTCGCCGCCACGGAGCACCGGATAGCCGCCGAGCGCGAAGCGGAGAGGGACGCGGGACCCCGCCGCCACCAGGCGGTGCCTGACGTGCACCCAGTCACCCTCCGACAGCTTCCGCAGCTCCTGCGCACCCGCCTCGCGGCCCACCAGGACCGTGGTGCCGCGGGCGATCGGACCGGTGCCCGGCGTGTCGGCCGAGGCCACCACGCGCCCGTCGCGGACCGTCACCTCATGGGTGTCCGTGCTGCACGGCGCGCCGCGGCTCGTGTCGGTGCCGCACGTCGCCCGCACCCGTGACGCGGAGCCCCAGTCGCTGGTGAACGCGCCGACGGAACCCACCGGCAGCGCGTACTGGTTGAGGCCGCCCAGCGGGAGACGGGCGTCCCGGGTGCGGATCCGCCCGTCCAGGGTGAGGCTGTCCAGGCGGGCCCTGCGGTCGTACCCGACGCCGAGCACGGCCTCCGTGGTCACGCCCGGTGGCATCGCGGGCCCGAACCGCTGCCCGTTCGGCACGGCGCCCTTGAGCACGTGGCCGCCCGTGATCGCGGGACCGACGGGCGCGCCGGTCGCCTCGACGCCGGGGTGCTGCGTCTCGGTGATGTTGAAGAAGTCGCCGTTGATGCCGCCGACGGCGCCGGCACCGTCCGCGAGCGCGGAGACGGGCGCACGCGCGGCGACCTTGCCCGGATAGAGCAGTCCGACGCTGGTGCGCGGGTCGCGCAGATCCACGTCGAGCACGTGCACGCGGGCCGCGCCGTGGGATCCCGCCACGTCGAAGTATCGATACTCCACGCCCGGCGCAACGGGACCGGACGCGCGGTTCCCACCCCCGACAGCGGGGGCCGGCGCCGCTCCCGTGAGAGCCGCGCCGACCAGCATGCCGAGCGTCGTGACAAGGGTCAGGGCCGTTCTGAACCGTCCACCGCACAGATTCCGGCGAGTCACAGATCCCCCAGGTGTCGACCGGTCAGCGAACCAACTGCCGCAGTAGCCAGAGGAGTTCACCAGATGCCGGTGGCTACGTTCCGACCAGCCGGGAACGGATCAGGAAACGTACGCCTTCCGGGGCCTCCAGCGAGAAGCCGCTGCCCCGCCCCGGCACGACGTCCACGATCAGCCGGGTGTGGCTCCACAGCTCGTACTGGCTCTTCGACATCCAGAACGCTACGGGCTCGGCCACCCCTTCGACCGTCAGCGACGCGAGGTGGACGTCGGATTGGCCGGTACGGAACTCGCCGTCCGGGTAGCACATGGGGGCGCTGCCGTCGCAGCAGCCGCCGGACTGATGGAACATCAGCGGCCCGTGTGCCTCCCGCAACTTCCGCAGGAGCCGGGCCGCGGCGGGGGTGAGCTCCACCCGGGCGGCGTCGCTCCCGGAGTCCTTCGTCTCATGACGGTCCATGGCGGGACTCTTCCCTCCGGCACGTTGCAACAGGGTTGCGAGGCAGGGCCGCGGGACCGCTGTTCGGAGCAATCGTGGGATGGTCGGGTCGTGTCGCAGGGGGAGCGGCGGCGCACGGGTGAAGCTGGTGCGATGCGTTGGCTCCTTCCGGCGATCGCCGCACTGTCGTTGGCCGTCCCCGCGTCGTACGCGGCGCCTACCGGGCCCGCCCACGGTCCTGCGTGCCGGGCCGGTACCGCCCCCTACCAGCGGGAACTGGAGCGGGAGCTGCGGCTGCCCGTCGACGGACGGCAGTCCGCAGCCGACTGCGCGGCCATCCGGCGGCTCCAGCAGCGGCTCGGTGTCCGCCCCGCGGACGGCAGGGCCACGTTGCGGACGTACCGCTTCCTCGTCGCGGACAGGATCCGGCGCGACCCCGGGCAACGGCGGGCCTGCCCCGTCAAGCCGTACCGGATCACCTGTGTGGACCTGACGCGGCAGATCCTGTGGGCGCAGAGCGGACGCAGGCTGGTCTTCGACCCGGTTCCGGTGCGCAGTGGCCGGGACGGTCTGGAGACCCGCCGCGGCTGGCAGCGGATCTACCTGAGGCATCGCGACCACTACTCGACGATCTACCGCGTCCCCATGCCGTACGCGCAGTTCTTCAACGGCGGGCAGGCCCTGCACGGCACCCGCTCCGACCTCTTCTCTTCCGGCTCGGGCGGCTGCGTCAACCTCGCAGTCGACGACGCCCGGCGCCTCTACGACCTGCTGCAGAAGGGCGACCGGATCTACCTCTGGGGAACGAAGCCGGGCACGGGCGGCTGACGCCACCCGCGCCCGGAGCGCGGACCATCAGGGGGTCACTTCCCCTTCTTGCCGCCGCCGCGCTGGTTGGTGAGCGTCACCGTGACGTCCTTGGCGGGCTTGTGGCCCGTCACCTTGTACGGACCGCTGACCTTCTTCGCGGGCATGACGTAGCCGTCGGGAACGGCGGTCTCCCTGAGGTAGTACGAGCCGGGCGTGAGGCCCTGGAACGCGCACCGCCCGCGGCCGTCCGTGGCGCAGCCCCGGTCGGCGAGGGTGTCCCGGCGCGTGCCCGACGTCTGGAGTCCGGGCCTCCCGTTGGTCTCGCGCCAGAGCTGGAAGACCGCGCCGGGCAGTGGCCTGCCCGTCTTCCTGTCCTTCTTGACGACCGTGAGGGAGCCGTGGACGTCGGGCTGCCGCTGCTTGCGGTTCAGTGCCTCGACGGAGGCTCCGAGCGCGACGTCGGACTCGGTGAGGACGAGCGGCCCGAAGACCGCCGGGTCCGGCAGCTCGTAACCGTCGGGCGCCTTGGTCTCCACCCAGTAGTACGTGCCGGCGGTGACGGTCTCACGGCAGGCGCCGGAGGCTTTGGTCGTGCAGGGCGATCCCTTGGCGGTGTCCGGGTCGTCGCCGCCGCGCTGAAGGCCGGGCGTGCCGTTTGTCTCGCGCCAGAGCTGGAAGACGGCGCCCGGCAGCGGCTTCCCCGTGTCCTGGTCCTTCTTGACGACGGAGACCACGCCCTCCTTGACGGACGGTTCGTCCTTCTTCTTGTTGGTGGCCGGGACCGACACCCCCCCGGAGGCGTTCGCGGCCGTCAGCTCCAGCGGTCCGAAGACGTTCGGGTCGGGACGCTCGTACCCCTTGGGTGCCTTGGTCTCGCGCCAGTAGTACGTGCCGAGCGGTACGGTCCGCGCGCACTCGCCCTGCGCCTCGGTGACGCAGGGGCCGCCGACCTCGGTGTCCGGGTCGTCGCCGCCGGTCTGCAGGCCGTCGACGCCGTTGGACTCGCGCCACAGTTCGAACTCGGCGCCCTTGAGAGGCTTGCCGCCGTCCTCGTCGGTCTTGACGACCTCGACCTCGCCGGTGGTGGGCGCGGTGGCGCAGTCCGGCAGGTCGCCGAGGAAGGGGTAGTTGTGGAACTCCTGGCCGCCGCCGCCCGAAGCGGAGCTGGTGTGGGTGAGCGAGCCCGTGGTGAAGAAGCGGCCGTTCATGCCCGGCACGCTGACGGTCGTCATCGAGCCCTGGTTGCCGACCAGGACGCTGCCCTGGAACTGCCCGGTGCCCTTGACCTCCACGGAGGTGGCGTCGGGGAAGTTCCACAGCAGGCGGCTGCGCAGCTTGTTGAGCTGGCTGCTGTCGTCGATGGTGCCGCTGTAGGTGTTGATGGTGCGCTTGGTGCCGAGGATGTTGACCAGGATCGTGGCGCCGTCCGGGATCCCCTCGAAGCGGATGCCCTCCTGGCCGCCGCTGCCGCCCATCAGGTCGAAGTCGACGTTGAACACCTGCAGCATGGAGGTGTTGTCGCCGCGGAACAGGGTCTCGCCGCCCGCGTGGGTGGCCGTGCCGGTGGGCGTGCGCGTGCCGCCCTCGGGGTGTGCGTAGCACTGGCTGGCGGCGGTCAGCTCGTCGCGCAGCGGGATGTAGGGCTTGGCCGCGTCGGGGTCCTTGCGCTTGGTCGCCAGGATCGTGCCGGTGGCGTCCTTGGCGTAGCGGACCACGCCCTCCTCGGCGAGGAGCCGTTCGCCGCTGCCGACCGTGACGTTGCCGCCGGTGGTGAGCCAGTCGGCTCCCACGGGAGGCGCCACCCGGGAGCCGACACCGGCCTCGCCCACGTTGTAGATGCCGCTGACGCCGTCCGCCTTGTCCTGGTCGAAGTCGCCGAGGACGACGACGCGCCCTTCGGCTTCCGCGGCCTTCTCGCGGACGAGGAAGTCCCCGCCCACGTAGATGTTGATGCCGTTGTCGCGGTACTTGATCCCCCCGTTGCTGATCGGCGGGTAGTCGCCGTCGGGACAGTTGCCCGGCACGCACGGTCCGAGGCCGCCGGGCAGGGGCTTCGCGGCGGCCTCGGCGACGGGCACGGCCGACAGGCTCGTCCCCGCCACGATGCCGAGGAGGCAGAGGTACCTCGTCCCGGTCCGGACGAGGGAAGGAAAGGTCACGTGCACATCAGCTCCCACATGGTCAAAGCGACGTGGGGAGGCTCGCACGACTGGCGCCCGGGACCGTTCAACCTATCCGCGCTTCATAAGAAGAGCACTGCAAAGGACGAGCGTCGCGCCGTCCGTGTGGCGTGAACTCCGTGCCTCCACGAGGATGGCCCCCCTCGGAGGGCGTGGCCCCTCTCGCGGGGGCGTCCGTGGAGCGGAGGCGGCGCGATGGGATCACATGGTGCGGCAGGACGACGGCGTCGGCGGCCGGTCGTGTTCGGTGCGCTCGGCGTGACGCTGCTGGGAACCCTGCTGTGCGTTCCGAGCGCGGGCGGAGCACCGGTGTCGGCGGATGCCTGCCGCACGGCGGGCAGCACGCTGCCGGTCGGCGACTGCGGGCCGTTCTGGCAGGTGCTCGCCGAGGACTTCAACGGCGACCGGGTGCCGCTGGGCGCGTTCCGCGACTGCGACCACCACGCCGACACCTCCGCCGCGTACTGCGCGGGGCTCGACGGTTCGTACCGGGACGACTGGTGGGCGTACCCGACCGGCTGGCGCGACACGGCCAACGACCGGGGCCGCGATGTCGTGGGCGTCTACCACCCGGAGGACACGGTGAGCGTCGGTCCCGCGCCGGGCGGCGACGGAAGGATGCGCATCCGCATGTGGCGGCCCGCCGACGGAGGGCCCGTCCACGCGTCGGCGGTGGTACCACGCGCGGTCATGCAGATGAAGTACGGCAAGTACAGCGCTCGCATCAAGGTGACCGAACCGGCTCCCGGATACAAGTCGGCCTGGCTGCACTACGGCGGCGGCTGCGAGATGGACCACCCGGAAGGCGAGTGGACCGGCCCCCTCACCGCCTTCCACCACCCCTGCGGCGGGGGCGAGCAGGGTTCGTACCCCGGCGCCGAAACCTGGACCGACTGGCACACCGTCTCCACCGAGTGGACGCCCGGCCATGTCCGGTTCTTCGTCGACGGACGCGAGACCGGACACGACACGCGGGGCGTCCCCGACCGCCCGCTCTCCTGGATCCTGCAGAACGAGAGCGCCCTGGAAGGACCGGGGGCCGAACCCGGCAGCAGCGCGCAGCTGGAGGTCACCTGGGTGGCGGCGTACGCCTACGGATGGAAGTGATGCTTCCGCGAACCGCGACCACACGCTCCGGAAGCAGATCGTGAACTCCGTACAACCATGGCGGCCCATCCCGTGTCGAACAGGGCGCCGGACAAGGAACGGGCCCTTTCCGGACACCCCCCGCGCCTGCCCGGCCACCTTCCTTCACAGGAGCCGCTCGTGCGCAAGAACCGTTCGGCCGCCCTCGCCGCGGCATCGTTCCTTCTGCTGACCGGGGCCGGTATCGCCGCCGCCCCCTCCGCCTTCGCCGGCACCCCTGGGGGTACCCGAGCCGACGACCGCAACAGTGACTTCAACGGCGACGGATACGAGGACGTCCTGATCGGTGCTCCCGGTGCCACGGTGAGCGGGGCCAAGGGCGCAGGTCTCGTCACGGTCCAGTACGGCTCCACCTCAGGCATCAACACCAGCAACGTCGCCAGATTCAGCCAGTCGACGGCCGGTGTCTCCGGCGCCGCGGAGGCGGGCGACAACTTCGGCAAGGCCGTCGCCTCCGGTGACCTCGACGGCGACGGATACGACGACGCGGTCATCGGCATTCCCGGCGAGGACCTCGACGCCGGGGCCGACGCCGGTGGCGTCGCCGTCCTCTGGGGCTCGAAGTCGGGGCTCACCGGGGCCGCGAGCAGCTGGCTGCAGAGCCAGGATGCCGCCGCGGGCCAGCAGTTCGGCCTCGGTCTCGCCGCGGCGCACTTCACCGCGGACACCCCCGGCGACCTCCTCGCCGTCCTCGACCGGGACAACGTGGACCTCTACGTGTACGACCCCGCGCCGCAGGCCCGGGGCGAGGTGCCGCTGCGCCGTCAGGCCACCGAGCGGCTCGGCAGGTCGGCCGCCGCCAGCGCCATCGTGGCCAAGTCGCTGACCACCGGCGACTACGACAAGAACGGCTACGCCGACCTCATCGCCTCCGGTACGACCGACGGGGACGAGCCCGGTCACGGCTGGTCCGTGCAGTTCGCGGGCGGCGCCGACGGCCTGACGTACAAGAACGACCTGCGCGGCGGCCCGGTCGCGGCCTCCGGCGACATCAACAACGACGGCTATGACGACCTCGTGACCGGCGAGCCCGCGTCCCCCGACGACGGCGGCGAGACGACGACCGGCGGTCTGGTCGGCGTGCGCTACGGAACCGAGGACGGCCTCGTGAACGAGGCCAAGTGGTGGACGCAGGATGCCGAGGGCGTGCCGGGTGTCGCCGAGCGCGGGGACGGCTGGGGCGCCGACCTGTCGGTCGCGGACACCGACGGCGACGGCTACGCCGACGTCGCGATCGGCGCGCCGGGCGAGGACATCGGGACGGTCGCCGACGCGGGCGCCGTCTGGGTGCTGCGCGGCTCGGAGAACGGGATGACGGCGAGCGGCGCCAAGTCGTTCGACCAGAACTCCGCGGACATTCCCGGCGACGCCGAGAAGGGCGACAAGTGGGGCGCGCAGGTGCGGCTCACGGACCCGAACCGCGACGGCCGCTTCGGGCTCCTCGCGGCCGCGCCCGGTGAGAACGCCGGGGACGGCGTGGTGTGGGTCCTGTCCGCGAACTCCGGCGGGGTCACCGCCGCCGGGTCCTGGACGTACGGCGCGGGCTCGCTCGGGGCGCCGGCCACGGGCGCGGCGTTCGGCGCGGCGATCGACGAGTAACAGCAGGCCCCCGAGGCGGGTCACCCCTGCCCGGGATTTCGAGAGGCGTCACCGCGTGCGGTGGCGCCTCTTTCGTTTTGGTCGGGACCAACTACCCGTCGGTAGACCAGAGTTGAGCTGCGGGATCTTTGCCGAATCCACATATGACGGGCGAGTGAACTGGGGGTAAATGTCGCGTTTTTGCCCCTCAAGGCGCCCAATTCAATTGTTGACACGAGGAGTTGGTCTAGTCCATTTTGGTGGGACGCAAGTTCGACAGGGGGCGGGTGTGAACGCGCTGCCCCGGCGGGCCGGCACGACCCGGCCCAACCGGCGTGGAGACCTGCCGCCGGAGATGAGAACCGATCCTTGGAGCACCACATGTCAGCGAGCGACCGCTACCTCCATCGAGCCCCCTCCGACGTCCCGTACTTCAGCTCGGACGCCGACACGTACCTGGCACAGACCCAGCTGCGCGACCTCAAGAAGACCCGGCCCCTGCGCGTCCTCTCCGAGGAGGACTTCGCCCACTGGCAGACGTACGGCTACATAGTCGTGAAGCAGGCGATCCCCCGCGAGGCCGCCAAGGACCTCCTCGACTTCGCCTGGGAGTTCCAGGGCCTGGACCGCGGCCGCCCCGAGACCTGGTACGAGGACCGCGAATTCCGCTCCGACCTGGACCGTGAGCTGCACGTCTACGGCTTCGTCGAGGCCTACCACCACCAGCTGATCTGGGACAGCCGCCAGTCGCAGCGGGTCTACGACGCCTTCGTCGACGTATGGGACTGCGAGGAGCTCTGGGTCACCCTGGACCGCCTCAACCTCAACCCGCCCAACGTCAAGAACCGCTCCCGCTCCCTGATCGCGCCCACCGAGCGCGGCTTCGACATCAACCTCCACTGGGACGTCGACACCACCCTCGGCGTGCTGCCCCAGCGCGTGCAGGGCATCATCGCCCTCGACGACACTCGCGAGGACCACGGCGGCTTCCAGTGCTGCCCCGAACTGTTCCGGCAGTTCGACCGGTGGAAGGCCCTCCAGCCGGACGGCCGCGACCCCATCCGCCCCGCGATCGACCGCGACGAGATGCCCGTCGTCCGGCCCGAGCTGGAGGCCGGCGACCTGCTGATCTGGAACGGTCTGCTGGCCCACGGCGTCGCGCCCAACACCTCGAAGGACGGCGTCCGGGCGGTCCAGTACCTCTCGATGATGCCCGCCCTGGAGTCCCACGAGGAGCTCCGCCGCTCCCGCGTCGACTCCTGGTCCAACCTGAGCACCCCCGAGTGGAACGCCACGCTGCTCGGTGACGCCCACAAGCACGAGTCGCTGCGGTACGGCACGGCCGCCCTCAACGACCTGGGCGCCAAGCTGCTCGGCCTCAAGTCCTGGAACGGGGAAGCCGCATGCGACGCGTCTGCCTGACCCTCCCCACCAACCGTTCCTGCCCCCGGACCATCGCGGCGATCGCCGAGGAAGCGGCGTACGCCGCCGCCCGCTTCGGCGTCGAGGCACACCTGCTGATCCTGGACTCCTCCGACACCGCCACGTTCGCCGACCACACCCGGGCCGTCGCCGCACTGCCCGACGTGCCCCACGTCGTCGTGCACCACCTCGACGAGGCGGCGCAGCGCGCCTTCCTGCGCGACGTGATCGACCGGGCCGAGGTCGCCAAGCCCGAGCTGATCCTCGACCTGATGCTCCCGGACCGCCTCTCCTACGGCGCCTGCACCAACCGCGCCTTCCTCGTCGCCGGCGCGCTCGGCTGTGAGTCCGTCCACCGCAGGGACTCCGACAGCCGCTACCAGAGCGTCGACGGCGAGCCCGTCTTCCCGGTGCACCACGAGCTCATGTCGCTCGGCAAGCCCGCGCGGGAGGCGGCGCACGGCGTCACGGAGAGCGCTCTCGAAGCGCGCCACGCCGACCGGCGCGTGGCCATGGTGGGCAGCTCCTTCGTCGGGGAACTCTCCGTGGACATCGGCGAGATCCAGCGCATCGACCCGGACGTCTACTACGACGTGGTCAGCCTCTGGGCGCCCGAGCACTGGTCCGACGCCGAGAAGCGGGCGCTGGTCGATGACTCCTTCCGGGGCGCGGGCACCGACCCGTTCGAACGCGACCACGCACTCCTCGGCCTCGTCGACCCGATGCGCGTCGACATGTGCAACATCAGCTTCCACGAGGTGCACGAGCGCGTGCCGCTGCCGCCCGCGACCGACACCATCGGCAGCGACTACTTCCTCATCCACCTGGTCCACGACGCCGCCCTGCCCGGCGTCCTGCACAACCGGAACATCGTCAACTACTACACCGGGGAGCGCAGGACCGACGCCGGTTTCCTCGCGTACCAGACGCGCTACGCGAAGTTCCTCCTGTCGATGCTCTACTTCAACCACATCTACGACCGCATGGCCGAGGCCGGCGAGGACCTGCTCGACGACAAGGGCCATGTGCGCCCGTCCGTCATCGCCGAGTTCGCCCGGCAGAGCACCACGCTCGACCAGGCGGAGAACGTCCGGCGCCTCGACCGCCTCGACGCTGCGCACCGCAAGCTCGGCGGCCGCTACGCGGACGTCGCCGACCACCTGGCCGCGCACCGCGAACGCCTCCTCGACGAGGCACGCGGCGACATCGAGGACTTCGCCCTGCTGACCGAGGCATGGCAGCCCCTGATGCGCGCGGCCCAGGACATCGGCCCGCTCCAGGCGACGGGAAGCCCCGCGTGAGCACCACGACGACGACGTACGAGCCCGACAGCGCCTCGCTCCTCGACGCCCTCGCGGCCGCCGCCGAGGACCAGATCGTCTTCGACCTCCCCGGCATCGAGGAGGGGTACGACACGCTGGTGCGCGAACTCCCCGGAGTCGCCGTCCGCTTCGCCATGAAGGCCTGCCCCGTCGACGAGGTGCTCGCCCTCCTCGCCCGGCGCGGCTCCGGCGTCGACGCGGCGAGCCCCATCGAGGTGGAGCAGGCGCTGCGGGCGGGCGTACCCATCGGGCGGGTGCACTACGGCAACACCGTCAAGTCCGACCGGAACATCGCCGACGCGTTCCGGCTCGGCATCAGGGACTTCGCCACCGACAGCCTGGAGGACGTTCGGGCGGTCGCGGACCACGCCCCGGGCAGCCGGGTGTTCTGCCGCCTCGCCACCACCGGCGAAGGCGCGCTCTGGGGCCTCAGCAACAAGTACGGGTGCTCGCCCGAGGACGCCCTCACGATCCTGGAGACGGCACGCGACCTGGGGCTCACGCCCGCCGGCCTCTCCGTGCACGTCGGGTCGCAGCAGATGACCGCCGACGCCTGGAACGGCGCGTTCGACCGCATCGCCGACGTCCTGACCGCCCTCGCGGGCCGGGGCATCGCCCTCGACCACGTCAACCTCGGCGGGGGCCTGCCCGCGCTCGGCTACCGCGACAAGCACGGCAGAAGCCTCGAACCGCCGATGGACAAGATCTTCACCGTCATTCGCGAAGGCATGGCACGCCTCGGCGCGCTGCCCGGTCACGACCTGGGCTTCGTCATCGAACCCGGCCGCTACCTCATCGCCGACCACGGCGCCATCCGCGCCCACGTCTCCCGGCTCTCGGCGCGCCGCGGGCCGGACGGCGAGCGCCAGTACTGGCTGTACCTCAGCTGCGGCAAGTTCAACGGCCTCTACGAGATGGACCAGCTGCAGTACCGGCTCGTCTTCCCCTCGCACCGCGACGCCGAGTCCGTGCCCGCCGTGGTCGCCGGGCCCACCTGCGACAGCGACGACGCCTACTCGCACGAGGACGGCCTCGTGCCGGTGCCCAAGGCGCTCGCCTCGGGCGACCCGGTCTGGGTGATGTCCTGTGGCGCGTACGCGACCAGCTACATGACGCAAGGCTTCAACGGCTTCAGCCCGCTCCCGTACACCTGGATCGACGGCGAGGCGGCATGAGCGAGGTCGTCCGCATACGCCGCATCGCCGACGGCGACTGGCAGGGCATCGTGGAACTGGAGTCCCGCGCCTACGCGCCCCTCGGCCTCTCCGAGGGGCGGGAGGCGCTGGAGTCCCGGGCCGACGCGTCGCCCGGCACGTGCTTCGCACTGGACCTCGGACAGGAGCTGGCGGGCTACCTGCTGGCCCTGCCGTACCCGGAGTCCGCGTACCCGGAGCTGGACGGGGTCGAGCGCGGGGTGACGCTCCCGTCGCGCAACCTGCACCTGCACGACATCGTCGTCGCGGAACACCTGCGGCACCGGGGCCTCGCCCGGCACCTCCTGCGCCACCTCATGGCGACGGCCCGCGCGCACGGGTACGAACAGATCTCCCTCGTCGCCGTGGGCGGCAGCGAGACGTTCTGGTCCGGCCGCGGCTTCACCGCACACCCGGGCCCGCCACCGGTCGGCTACGGCCCGACGGCCGTCTACATGTCGAGAACCACGGGCCCGTCGACGACAAGAACCACACGGCCGGCGATCGTACCGGCGGGAGAACCAGAGAAGTGGGCTGATGCGGGTGCTCCGCGTGCGTGATCCTTTCCATCGGAGCCAGTTGGCGATCGCGGCACTGTTCTGCTCGCTCGGCTTCCAGTACGCGACCTGGGCGTCGCGCATCCCGGCCATCAAGGAGGACCTCGACCTGTCCGCGGCCGAGGTCGGCGTGCTCCTGATGGCCGCCGGCATCGGCGCGGCCGTGTCCTTCCCCCTCGTCGCCGTCCTGATGCGGCGCCTCGGCTCGCAGCGCCTCGCGCTCCTGTCGGCGCTCTGTCTGGCGCTGCTGCTCCTGGCGCTGGCCGGGGCGCCCAACTACCCCGTGGCGCTGCTCGTCATGTGTGTCGACGGCGTTCTCGTGGGCTGTCTCAACGTGGCCATGAACGCGCAGGGGGCCGAGCTCGAGAAGCGGTACGAGCGCAACGCCATGGCTCGCCTGCACGCGACGTTCAGCGGCGGCTCGCTGCTCGCCGCGCTGCTCGCCTCCGGCATGAACGCGATGACCTCGTCGGTCGCCGCGCACTTCGGGGCGGCCGCGTTCTTCCTCCTCCTGCTGGTGGTCTGTGCCCGCACGGGGCTGCTGACGGAGCGCCCGGCGGCCGGTGAGGAGCCGGGTGCGGCGCCGGAGAAGAAGAAGTCCAAGTGGACGGTGCCGTCCCGGGTGACGCTGTGGATGTGCGTCGCCATGGCGTTCGGCACCGTCACCGAGGGCGCCATGAACGACTGGTCGGCGCTCTATCTGGAGGACGTCGCCGAGGCCTCCGCCGAGCTGGCGCCGCTGGGCATCGCCGTCGTCTCCGGAATGATGGTCGTCGCCCGCCTCTTCGCCGACGGCTGGCGCAGCCGCTGGGGCGACGGGCGCGTCGTCCTGACCGGGAGCGTGCTCGCCGGGGCGGGTCTGGCGCTCGCCCTGCTGACCGGGGGCCTGGTGCCCGCGCTGCTCGGCTTCGCCTGTGTCGGCCTCGGCATCGCGGCCGTCACCCCGTGCGTCTACGTGGCCGCGGCCGGACAGGGCTCGGACTCGCTGACCCTGGTGGCGGCCATGGGGACGACCGGTCTGCTGGCCGGGCCGCCGCTCATCGGCTTCATCGCCCACGCCAGCAGCCTGGTCTGGGGGCTGGCCGCCGTCGCCGCGTCGGCGCTGGTCGTCTCGGCGTGCAGCACGCGGATCCGCTGGCCGGCCACGACCGGCTGACCTGCGAGGCTCCACGGCTTCACCGGCTCTGCCCAATTCGTTGCTTACTCGAGGGTAGGCGTACCCGACCCCGTTGTTATACGTTCTGTCTAACAACGGGGTCGCGGCCTGCCGTGTGACGAGGCGCCGCGCCCGCTGCCTGGACGTCGTCGGAGCCGACGCGTCACCGAGCCAAGGAGCCGCAGCATGGCAAGCAGCACTGTTCGGCCGAGCACACAGGGCAGTTCCCCGGAAGGCGATGTCGCCCGGCGGCTGTTGGACTCGGCCGCCGTGCTGGCGTACGACCCGGCCGTCGAAGTCGACTGGGACACCCCCCTCGACCGTGACTGCCACGGCGCCAGCCCGGAGTGGAGCACGCTCTACGGCACCGCCTACTGGCAGGAGATGACCGAGGAGCAGCGCAAGGAGCTGACCCGGCAGGAGGCCGCGTCGGTGGCCAGCACGGGCATCTGGTTCGAGATGATCCTGCAGCAGATGGTGCTGCGCGACGTCTACGCCAAGGACCCGACCAGCACCGAGGTGCAGTGGGCGCTCACCGAGATCGCCGAGGAGTGCCGCCACTCCATCATGTTCGCCCGCGGCGCCGAGAAGCTCGGCGCCCCCGCCTACCGGCCGCGCCGCTGGGCGACCGAACTCGGCAGGGTCTTCAAGTCCGTCGCCTTCGGCGAGGCCGCGTATGCCGCGATCCTCGTCGCCGAGGAAGTCCTCGACGTGATGCAGCGCGACTGGATGCGGGACGAGCGCGTCGTGCCCTTCGTCCGCACCATCAACAACATCCATGTCGTCGAGGAGTCGCGGCACATGAAGTTCGCCCGCGACCAGACGCGCAAGCAGCTCGCGGGCGCCGGCCGGGTGCGCCGCGAGATCAACTCCCTCATCATCGCCATCGCGTCGTACGTCATCGTCACCAGCATGGTGAACCGCAAGGTGTACGCGAACGCCGGACTCGACGAGGAGCGCGCCGTCGCCGAGGCGAAGGCCAACGAACACCACAAGTCCATGATGCGGTCGAGCTGTTCGGGCCTCATGGAGTTCCTCGCGTCGTGCGGCCTGCTCACCAAGCCGGCCCTGGTCTTCTACAAGCGCGCCCACCTCATCTGAGGCGTCCCGAGCCGAGCCGATCCGACCCGAGCTGAGCCGACGAACATGACCTACGCCATCACCCAGACCTGCTGCAACGACGCCACCTGCGTCGCCGTGTGCCCGGTCAACTGCATCCACCCCACGCCACAGGAGCGGGCGTTCGGCAGCACGGAGATGCTGCACATCGACCCGAGGACGTGCATCTCCTGCGGCGCCTGCGCCGACGCGTGCCCCGTCGACGCGATCTTCCCGGTGGACACCCTGCCGGTCGCGCAGAAGGAGTACGCCGCGATCAACGCGGCCTACTACGAGGACGCGACGGCGGACGACGCACCCGAGCCGGACCCGGAAGGACCCAACTTCCACGCCTGGGGCGAGCCGTCCTTCCCCCGCGTCCTGCCCGCGGACTTCGCGCCGCTGAAGGTCGCCGTCGTCGGCACGGGCCCCGCCGGGATGTACGCCGTGCAGGACCTGCTGCTCCACACCAGCGCCGAGGTCACCCTCATCGACCGGCTGCCGGTCGCCGGCGGACTCGTGCGCTACGGCGTCGCGCCCGACCACCCCGCGACCAAGAAGGTCGGCGAGACCTTCGCCCGCTTCCACGCGCACCCGCGGGTCCGGATGCACCTCGGCCTCGACGTGGGCACCGACGTCACCCCGGAGGAGATCGCGGCCCACCACGACGCGGTCGTCTACGCCGTGGGCGCCTCGGCCGACCGGCGCCTGTCGATCCCCGGCGAGGAACTGCCCGGCAGCATCTCCGCGACCTCGTTCGTCGCCTGGTACAACGCCCACCCGGACGCGAAACCGGACGGCATCGACCTGTCGGCGGAGCGCGCCGTCGTCGTCGGCAACGGCAACGTGGCCCTGGACGTCGCCCGGATCCTGCTCGCCGACCCCGACACCCTCGCCCGCACCGACATCGCCGACCACGCGCTGCGCGCCCTGCGGGACAGCAAGGTCCGTGAGGTCGTCCTGCTCGCCCGGCGCGGGCCCGAGCACGCCGCGTACACCAGGTCCGAACTCCTGGCCCTGAAGCACCTGCAGGGCGTGGAGCTGGTCGTCGACGACCACGATCCGCGCGTCGCGGACGCCATCGACGCCGCGGGCGCGCAGGACAAGGCGGCGGTCCTGCGGGGCGTCACCCGTGCGCGGCCGGACCGGGCACGGCAGCCGGAGCCCGGCCGCAGGATCGTGCTGCGCTTCCACTGCGAACCCGTCGAACTCCTCGGCACCGAACGGGTCGACGCGGTGCGCGTGGCGACGGCCGCGGGGGAGGAGACGATCCCGGCGGGTCTGCTCCTGCGCGCCATCGGCTACCGCGGCACGCCCGTCGCCGGACTGCCCTTCGACGAGACCGGCGGCACCGTGCCCCACGAGGGCGGCCGGGTCGAGGGCCGGCCGGGCACCTACGTGGTGGGCTGGATCAAGCGCGGCCCCAGCGGCGGCATCGGCGCCAACCGCACCTGCGCCGCCGAAACGGTCTCCACCCTCCTCGCCGACGCGGTCGCGGGTGCGCTGCCCGCCCCTCGCCACGCCACGAAGGCATTCCACCGGCTGGCGCGCCGCCGCAACCGCCAGGTGGTCGACGCGCGCGGGCTGGCCGCCATCGAACGGGCGGAGGTGACCCGGGGCGCGAGCACGGGCCGCCCGCGCGTCAAGATCGCCACGGTCGCCGAACTGGTCTCCACGGCACGGTCGGGCCGTACGGGCCTGCTGCGCTGACCGGCACGCCAGGACCGCGCAGAGTGCGGAGACCGACCCTCAGTCCACCGACGACGTCTCGTCGACCTCGTACGCCTCGAGACCCGGGGCCGCGAGGATCTCGGCGACGCATCGCGCGGAGCCGCCGACGTACGTGCTGACGAGGCCGACGTCGCCGCCCACGCACCACGCACGGTCCTCGGGCCACCACAGGTCGGGGAGTTCGGGCACCCCGTCGAGGGAGCCGGGCGCGGGCGAGTCGGCGTCGTCGAGGGAGCCGGAGAGCAGGATCTCCTCGCGGCCCGGCGTGCTGAAGGCGGGCACGTCGTCCCAGTCGATGTGCCCGTATCCGGCCCACAGCCCGTACCAACAGCGCTCGGGCGTCCCGGTGTGCCGGGCCAGGACGGGAATCAGGGTGCGGGCCACATCACCCGGCGTCGGCCCTTCGTGTGGGTGCTCGTCCCAGACGCCCGGGACGGCCGGGGTGTCGTCGTTGCGGTAGAGGAGGCGGTCCTTGGCGCGGATCAGTTCGTGCCAGCGTGTCGCCGCACCGACCGTCGCGCCGTACGAGGCGGCGGCCCGGTCCCACCGCACCGGTGCGGTGCCGAGCCGCGCGGGGTGCAGGATGCGCGCGTACGCCTCGAACCCGGGGGCGCACACGGCGGCGACCGTCCCGAACCCGTCCGCGCCCGACGGGCGTTGCTCCAGCCAGTGGGCGGGGGACAGGTCGTGGCGCTGGACGCGGAGGCGGCCGTAGACGTGCGGGGGCGGAAGACGGTCGACGAACATGGCCCCAGTGTCGCCCGCCGTGCGAAGGGGAGCGGATGCGGGGTGCGCGTACGCGGAAGGCCCCGGTCTCCGTGAGGGAGACCGGGGCCTTCTTTCGCGAGCGCTGGGCAGGCCTTGCACCTGCATCTCCCCACAGGAAGTGGGGCGCCTTTCCTTGGACCACCAACGCGCGGGCCCTGCGCCGTCGTTCCGGCGTCGAGCACATGATCGACTGTACCCCATGGAGCGGCCGGGAGAGAAATGCGCGGTTGCCACCGTAGGGCGCCCTTTCGTCGTACACCTGACCGCCCGGCGCTCAGGCGTGGGCGTCGAGCAGTGTGCCCATCCACTCCTCGACGCCCGCGACCGTGCGCGGCAGCGCGCCCGACATGAGACGGGCGCCTTCCGCGGTGACGACCAGGTCGTCCTCGATCCGGACGCCGATGCCGCGCAGCTCGGCGGGGAGCGTCTCGTCGTCGGGCTGGAGGTAGAGGCCTGGCTCCACGGTGAGGACCTGACCCTCCTCCAGGACGCCGTCCAAATAGGTCCCCGCACGCGCCTTGGCGCAGTCGTGCACGTCGAGCCCGAGCATGTGGCCGCTGCCGCACAGGGTGTAGCGGCGGTGCAGGTCGCCCCGCGCGTCCTTCAGCACGCCCCACTCGACGAGCCCCTCCGAGATGACCCGCATGGCCGCCCGGTGGAAGTCGCGGAACCGTGCACCGGGACGCAGCGCCGCCATGCCCGCGTCCTGGGCGGCGAGCACCAGCTCGTACACCTGGCGCTGGACGGGGGAGAAGCGGCCGGAGAGCGGCAGGGTGCGGGTGATGTCGGCGGTGTAGAGGGTGTCCGTCTCGACGCCCGCGTCGAGCAACAGGAGGTCGTCGCTGTCGAGGCGCCCGTCGTTGCGTATCCAGTGGAGCACGCAGGCGTGGGCTCCGGAGGCCGCGATGGTCTCGTAGCCGGTGCCGTTGCCCTCGGCGCGGGCGCGCAGGCCGAACACCCCCTCGATCCAGCGCTCCCCGCGCGGATGCGCGAGCGCGCGCGGCAGCGCACGGACCACGTCCTCGAATCCGGCGGCGGTGTGGTCGACGGCCAGCTGGAGCTGCTCGACCTCCCAGGCGTCCTTGACGAGCCGCAACTCGGAGAGCGCGGCGGCCAGTTCGGGATCGGTCGTGGCGCTGCGCCCCGTCGGTGTCCCCAGGGAGTCCAGGTGGGCGCAGTGGATGCCGGTGAGCCGTTCCGCCTCGGTGAGGTCGGGGCGGCGGCCCACCCAGAACTCGCCGTAGCGCCGGTCCCGGTAGAACTCCTCGTCGCCGTCGACACGCGGTGAGCGCGGCCGCAGGTACAGCACCGCCTCGTGCGCGTGCGGTCCCGAAGGCTCCATGACCAGCACGCCGCCGGCCTGGTCCTCGCCGGTCAGGCCGGTCAGCCAGGCGTACGCGCTGTGCGGCCGGAAGCGGTGGTCGCAGTCGTTCGAACGGACCGTGAGCTCGCCCGCGGGCACGATCAGGCGCTCGCCGGGGAAGCGGGCGGACAGCCGCTCCCGGCGGGCCGGGGTGACGGCGTGCGCGGGGACCCGCGCGGAGTCGGGCAGGGCGGACGGGGCCCAGCCCTCCGCCATGAAGCGGGAGAGCTCGGCGGAGGCGGGCAGGTCGTGGCTACCGGTGTGGAGGGGGGAGGCGGCGGATTGCGGCATGCCGGATGCGGTCACGAGGGCTCCCTGGGGACGACGCACGGACGGAGGCGCGGAGACGCGGAGGCCGATCAGTGAAATGTCACATTACTATGGCGCGGGCCATGGGCAATCCGTCGCGCGGCATCAAATGCGGTGTCCCGACGCCCAGTTGGCGTGCGTGAAGGTCAGCCTTCCGAACTCTCCGCCAGCGCCGCGATCTCCGTCAGGGACAGCTCGAGCACCTCGTGGAGGAACCGCACGACCGTCCAGTGCGGCAGGGCGTCCTCGTCGAAGGGGCCGAACGCGGCGGTGTAGAGGGGAATCCACCGCAGCGCCTCCTCCGCCGCCGTCTCGCGCCCCGGCTCCTGCTGGTAGGTGTCGTACGACACGCTCCGGTGGTGGATGAAGTGGCCGCCGGGCAGCCGCTGTTCGCACAGTTCCCGGTACTCGCGGGTCTGCAGGATCAGGTAGTGCCAGATCTCGTCGATGTCCTGCTCGACGGGGAGGAAGAGGCCGGCGAGGCGGTCGGGGTGACGGGAGACCAGGTAGAGGTAGCGGAGGCACTCGCGGACCTGGTGGGTGACGTACGCGACGTCCGGCGCGTCGGGCTTGGCCGCGAAGTGCCGTACGACTTCGGCGTGCAGATCGGCGCCGAGGAGCTCCTCGGCGGTGGGGGCGTGCGTTACGGAAGTGTGCATGATGGCTCCGGTCCGGTGGGTCGACTTCGCTGTCACTGGGGCGCGGCCAGCCAGGCGTACTTGCCGGAGCGCCCGATCGGCACGTGGCCGCGGTGCTCCACGTGGCAGACGCGCCCCGTCAATGCCCGCACGTTTGACGCGAGTTCGGCGGTCTCCTCGGGTGCGAGCGGTTTCCCGTCGAACGTCGTGCACCACAGCTCGCACCGGCCGTCGCCGGTGAGGTGCAGCTGGTGCAGGAAGACGCGCGGCGAGACTGCGCCGACCCGGGCGTCGAGGTCGGCCTGGGCCACGGGGCCCTCGGGAGTGGCGAGCAGTTCCTTCTCGCGGCCGCAGAAGGAGACGATCCGCTCCGGGTCGGTGCTGCCGTCGGAGGTGCGGACGCAGTCACCGGAGCGGTAGCGGACAAGCGGCATGTACGGGTTGCGGACGCTGGTGACGATGAGGCTGTGGATGCCGCTGCCCGGCTCCACCGGGATCAGTTCCACGCTCATGTCGTGGAGGTAGGGGCGGTAGCGTCCTTCGCCCTCGCTGTAGAAGAGATAGCCCAGTTCCGTGCTGCCGAAGAGGTCGACGATGGGGCAGTCGAAGTGGGTGCGCAGATACGCGCGTACGTTCAGCGGTGTGTACTCGTACGCGTGGATGATCCCGGCCGGACGCGGGAAACGGTCCCACAGGTCCCACTCGGTAACCTTCCGGGCCAGGTGTGCCAGGTGGTAGCTCGAGCAGTCCAGGAGGTACGCCCCCGTGGGGTGCGCGGCGCTCACCTCGCGGATCTCGGCGAGCATCCGCTCCACCTCGTCCCGGCCCCAACCGTCAGGGTCCAGCCGCCTGTTGAGGTAGAGCGTCCGGTCGTCGAGCCAGCGTTCACCCGGTGTCGCGCCCGGCTTGCGGGCGTTGACGCGGGCGACGTGCTCGGTGGCGAGGACGGTGGTCAGCGAGATGCGCCGCGCTCCGGCGTGCCAGAGGGCGCCGAGCTCGGGGTGCTCGCTCCACAGGCGGTAGTAGGAGCGGAGCAGGAAGTACGGCGGCCGGATGAGCTGCATGCGGGCGTGGTTGGTCCCGGTGGACAGCACGAACTCGGCGTCGCCCGTCTCCAGGGCCCGTTCCAGTTCGGGGGTCATCCAGTTGGCGGGGAAGTCCCGGGCGATCTCCGGCTTCTCGAGGACGGGGAAGTCGCCGCGCTCGACGGACGCGCGGTACAGGGGGATGTCCCGGACCCGGTCCAGGACGTCGGCGCTCGGCAGGCGGTTCAAAGGGGCTCCGGTGCTCGGCGGGGTGGGGCCGGACGGGGTCGACGGCCGGACGGGATGCACGGGCGGGACGGGATGCACGGGCGGGGCGGGGTGGACGGCGGGGCGGGGCGGTGGCGACCGCGGCTCGTGCCGCCGTCGTCACCGCCACCGCCCGCCGCGTCGGCGCTCCTAGGAGATGCAGCCGGTCTTGCCGGTGGCGCTGATGCAGCCGCTCTTCGGCGTCGCGCTGATACAGCCCTCCTTCGCGCCCGCGCCCTGGGCCGAGTTGACCGCGACCCACTTCTGCCAGACGGACTCCTGCGTCATGCGCTTGATGAGCTGTTCCACGGTGAAAACCTCCATGGCTGATCGGCACTCCGTGCCGAGGGGTTGGGTGGGACACCGGGGGCCGGCCCCGACGTTCTGGGTCCGGCCCCCGGAGCAGGGGGGAAACGGTGAGCGGCGGACGGTGGGTGAGGGCCGTCAGGCCTTGGCTTCGGCCTTGGCCTCGGCTTCGGCCACCGGAAGCGTCTTCATCCGTACGGCTTCCGTGCCGCTGTCGTTGTGCCGCAGCGCCCAGTTCTCCAGCGTCGTGCGGCAGGCGTGGTCCAGGTGGCGCACGGCCGTCAGGTCCAGCTCGATGGGGCGGTCCTGAGGCATGGCCTCCAGGGTCTCCAGGATGCGGGGGAGCCGCAGGAACGTGGCGTTGCCGGTGAGCGTCACCACCATCCGTCCGTCGGTCAGCTCCCTTACGTCCAGGTGGACATGAGAGGTGTCCCAGGCGGACTTGGCCACGGCGAGCACCAGGCCGAGGATGACGCCCTCGAACATGTTGGTCACCACGATGGCGATCGCCGTGACGGCGAGGACGACGGCCTCGCCGCGATGGGTGCGGGCGAGCGGCACGATCTCCTTGACGGGAATCAGCTTGCAGCCCGCGTGCACCAGGACACCGGCGAGTGCCGCGAGGGGGATGATGCCGAGCGCGGCCGGCAGGAGCACCGCGAACAGCAGGAGCCACGCGCCGTGCAGGATCCGCGAGAGCGGGGTGCGGGCACCGGCCTGGACGTTGGCGGAGCTGCGTACGATCACCGCGGTCATCGGCAGGGCGCCGAGCACGCCGCACACCGTGTTGCCGACGCCCTGGGCGACGAGCTCCTTGTCGTAGTGCGTGCGGGGACCGTCGTGCATGCGGTCCACCGCGGCCGCGCTGAACAGCGACTCGGCCGACGCGATCAGTGTGAACGCGAGGACGGTGCCGAGCACCGCCACGCTGCCCAGCTCCGCGAGGTCGCCCAGGCCGGGCGGCTGGATGGCGTCGACCATGCCGCGCACCGACACGTTCGCCACGTCGAGGCCGAACCCGGCGGTCACGGCTGTGGCGAGGGCGACGGCGGCCAGCGGGGCGGGCACCACACGCGCGGCCGACGGCAGCTTCGGCCACAGCACGAGGACGGCGATCGTGCCGAGTCCGACGGCTGCCGCGGTCAGCGCCGTGGTGTCACCGACCGTGTCGGCGAGCAGCCCGGGCAGCCCGGTGATCTTGTCCATGCCGGAGAGCGGCTGCTTCGCCCCGGCCATGGTGTAGAGCTGGCCGAAGATCAGCACGAGGCCGATGCCGGCCAGCATGCCCTGGACGACGGAGACCGATATCGCGCGAAACCACCGGCCGCAGCGGAGCAGGCCGAGGGTGATCTGGAGCGCACCGGTCAGCAGCACGATCGCGCCGAGCATGCTCAGCCCGAACTCGCGCACGGCTTCGAAGACGAGCACGGTCAGCCCGGCGGCCGGGCCGCTCACCTGGAGGGCGCTGCCCGGCAGGCAGCCGACGACGAGGCCGCCGACGATGCCGGTGACCAGGCCGAGTTCGGCCGGAACGCCGGAGGCGACCGCCACGCCGACGCACAGCGGCAGGGCCACGAGGAAGACGACGAGCGAGGCGAGGATGTCCCGGCGCAGCACGCCCGGTTCGCGCAGGGCGCGGAAGGGCGAACGCAGGGGGGAGGGAGAAGGGGGAGTGGAGGACATGGGGGTAGGGGTCCTGTCGTGGGAGCGGGCCGGTCAGAGAGGAGCGGCGGTGCTCACAGCGGACTGAACGACGGTCGGCCGGTGTCCGACGGTCGATGGGTGCTGACGGTGCCCGTGTGCACTTCGTAGTACCAGGCGTGCAGCGTGAGGGAGTTGTCGGCGACGCGCTCGCGGACGCACGGGTACGCGCGCAACCTCTCCACCTGCGCCAGTACGTGGGTCTGGACGGCCTCCGCCACGTCGGGCGAGGTCGCGGCCAGTGAGCGCAGGGTGGCGTCGGGGCCGACGGAGTGGTCCAGCCAGTCGCGTACGGCCGGTACCGCCGACAGGTCCTCGCGGCGCACCAGCGCGCCGACGGCGCCGCAGTGGGAGTGTCCGCAGACGACGATGTCGCGGACGCCGAGCACGCACACCGCGTACTCGATGGTGGCGGCCTCGCTCATGGGGCCGTCGGCGCGGCCTTCCGTACCGGCCGCGGGGTAGGGCGGGACGACATTGCCCGCCGTACGGAGTTCGAAGAGCTCACCCGGCCGGGCCCCCGTGATCAGGGCCGGGACGACGCGCGAGTCGGAACAGGTGACGAACAGGGCTTCGGGTGACTGTCCGGCTTCGAGAGCCCGGAAGGCCGCTGCGTTGTGGGGGTCCGCCACGTGTGTCGCGGCGAACGAACGGGCGTTGTCGATCAGTGACTTCAAGGTGGCCTGCCTCCTGCGTCGCTCCGGCGGGGCCGGGACGCGGTGTGGTCGGGTCGATGGTGACGGCGGGGCGGCACTGGCCCGCCATGACGGTGGGCGGCTGTCGCCCTGGAGACAGCCTGGTCGGCCGTCGTGACCATCACTTTGCCATCGCATTACCGACTGATGACAGAGCAAAATCCTGCCAAAGATTGAGTAATTACCGCCCCTGAGCTGAGAATTGGTCCAGCAATCAACCGTTGGGTAAAGATCGCGGTGGAGAATGTGTGGGCGATGTGAAGCACTTTCGTTCACCGTGTGTTGCAGTCGCATCGAGGGAGGGAGGAGCGCAGTCGCACCGAAATGGGGTGAACGGTTCGTGTGCCACACATAGGCTGGCTGACGCTGTCGCACCGAGTCGTGAACGTCGGAGAGTGGGGAAGCATGCCGGACACCTCGTTCCAGGGGCAGATCGTCGATACGGAACCGGCGCCGCACGTGTTCCTCGTCGTCGGCATCCCGGGGTCGGGAAAGAGTTCCGTGTCGGACGGGCTCGCCCGCAGGTTCCCCCTCGGCGCGCACATCGAGGGCGACCACCTCCAGGAGCTGATCGTCTCGGGCAGCCACCTCCCCAAACCCGAGGAGGACCTCGAAGCCGACCGTCAACTGCTCCTGCGCGCACGCAACGCGGCGGTCCTCGCCCGCAGCTTCCACGCCGCCGGAGTCGTCCCGGTCATCGACGACGTGGTCGTCCGCCGCGCGCACCTGGAGTTCTACCGGGAGCACCTGAAGGACCTGCCGCTGCGCCTGATCGTCCTTGCCCCGTCCATCGACGTCGTCTCACGGCGGCTCACCGCGCGGGACAAGGTCCTCGCCGAGGACTGGTCGTTCCTGGACGACGCGATGCGCGCCGAACTCCGCGGCGAGGGCGGGTGGTTCGACAGCTCCGGGCTGACGCTGGACGAGACGGTCGACGCCATCCTGGCGATCTGAAGGGACGGGCCGTGCCCCGAGACCTCACGCGCACCACGGTCGGCATCGTCGGCGCGGGCCCGGCCGGCCTCATGCTCTCCCACCTTCTGGCCCGCGAGGGCATCGACTCCGTCGTGGTCGACCACCGCACCCGGGCACGGATAGAGGGCACAAGCCGGGCGGGCATCCTGGAGGCGGACAGCGTCCGGCTGCTGACCGACACCGGAGTCTCCGACCGCGTACTGCGCGACGGGCAGCGGCACGACGGCATCGAGCTGCGCTTCGAGGGCACCGGCCACCGCGTCGACTTCCAGGGACTCGTCGGGGAGAGCGTGTGGCTCTATCCGCAGACCGACGTGTTCACCGACCTCGCCGACGCCCGCGAGCGCGACGGCGCCGACCTGCGCTTCGGCATCACGGGCACCCGGGTCGTCGACCTGACGACGGAGCGGCCCGGCATCCTGTTCGACGGCGCCGACGGGCGGCCCGCCGAAGTGCGGTGCGACATCCTGGTCGGCGCCGACGGGGCGCACGGCGTGTGCAGGACCGCGGTCCCCGAAGCATCCCGTACGCACTACTTCCGCGCCTACCCGTTCGCCTGGTTCGGCATCCTCGTCGAGGCACCACCCAGCGCCGCCGAACTCGTCTACACGCACTCCGAGCGGGGCTTCGCCCTCATCAGCCAGCGCACCGACACCGTGCAGCGCATGTACTTCCAGTGCGACCCCGACGAGAATCCCGCGGACTGGTCCGAGGACCGGATCTGGACGGAACTCCAGGCCAGAGTGGCCGGACCGGACGGTTTCTCCCTCAAGGAGGGGCCCGTCACGGACCGCTCGGTCCTCGGGTTCCGCAGCCTGGTGTGCGACCCGATGCGGTACGGCAACATGCTCCTGGCCGGGGACGCCGCCCACACCGTCCCGCCCACCGGCGCCAAAGGGCTCAACCTCGCACTGGCCGACGTACGGGTGCTCGCCGAAGCGGTGGAGGCCGCGGTGCGAACGGGTGACCGCGCCGCCCTCGACACGTACGGGCCCCGGGCGCTGCGCCGCGTCTGGCGGGCCCAGCACTTCTCCTACTGGATGACGTCGATGCTGCACCGGCTGCCCGACGCCACCGACTTCGACACGCGCCGCCAGCTCGGCGAGCTGGCCGCCGTGGCCGGCTCCGCCGCCGGGTCCACGTACCTCGCCGAGGCCTACACGGGGTGCGGAGCCCCGTCCTCTCTGTGAGGATGACCGAAGGTCATGATCGTCGGCTGGGGTCCAGGAAAGGCGAGGTCAGCGCTATGGCGGCTTACGACGGCTCGCACCCGCAGGGATGGCAGCAACCGCAGCAGCCCCCGCCCGGAGCGGCGCCGGGCCGCGGCCTCGCCGTCGCGGCGCTCGTCCTCGGCATCCTCGCGTGCGTGCTGTTCTGGACGGTCGTGGGCGGCGTCCTGCTGGGGCTGCTCGCCGTGATCCTCGGCATCGTCGCCGCGGTGCGGGCGCGCCGTGGGAGGGCGGGCGGCCGGGGCATGGCCATCGCCGGAGCGGTCCTCGGACTGCTCGGACTGATCGCTTCCGCGCTCATCATCGCCCTGGGCGTGTCGATCCTGAACTCGGACTCGGCGCAAACCTTCAAGGAGTGCATGAAGGACGCCAACAGTCAGGACGACCGCCGCGACTGCGAGAAGAAGTTCAAGAAGGAATTCGAGAAGGATTGGGACCGGGAAGTCGGGAACTGATCGTTCCGCTGCCCCCCGGTCCCGGGCAACGCCACGTCCCGGATCACGGGTCACGGGTCACGTATGACGGCTCACGGGTAGGAGACCACCGTCGACGGCACCGTGGAGCTGCCCGACGTGGCGGAACCGGTGTCGTTGATGACGTGCTCGTACTGGCCCATGCCCCCGAGCGACACGACCAGCAGGTCGTGGAACCTGACGCCCGGCGTCCGCGGGGCGGCGAACCCGTGGTCCTGACGGATCGACGGATCCGACGTGTAGTTGCAGTAGCTGCCGAGGCCCCAGCCCTCGTGGGACGTCACCGAGCTCGCGACCTTGTACGCGGCGAAGCCCTTCACGTTCCCGTCCTGGACCGCCGCCTGGTTGGGCGCGTCGTACGCCTTCTCGTTCTGGAAGAAGATCGTGCGGCCCCGCTGTCCCGACCACTCCACGTCGTACTTGTTGAAGTGCTCCACGAACAGGCCGGTCGCCAGGACGTCGTCACCGCGGACGTGCACTCCGTAGTCCGCCCGGTTGGTCTCCCAGCCCACGCCCGCACCGTGGTCGGCGCGCCACACCCAGGTGTGGTCGATGATCGTGTGCCTGCTGTTGACCTCCATGCTGAGCGTGGCCTTGCCGGGTCCCGCGCCGCCGATCCTGATGAAGACGTCCTGGACGGTGATCGGGTTGGCGGAGTGGTCCCTGGCCGAACCCCGCGGCCCGACCTGGAGCAGCACGGGTGAGTTGACCGGACCGGCGTCGATGAGGAACCCGGCGAGCCGCACCCCGTCCACGTCGGCGACCTTCATCGCGGAGGCGCCGCCGTCGGGCACGAGCGTGGCGTAGCCGAGGCCGAGCACGACGGTATTGGCGCGGTTCACCTCGATGGCACGGTCGATGTGGTAGATGCCGGGCGTCAGGAGCAGGTGAAGGCCCTGGGCGAGTGCCTCGTTCATCGTGGCGGCGCTGGTGCCGGGCTTGGCGACGTAGAACTGGCCGAGCGGCAGCGACGTACCGCGAGGAGTCCCGTTCCCCCACGTCGTGCCGCGCGCGTTGGTCCGCTTCTCCGGCAGGAACACCCGGTAGTCCGCGCCGTCCAGGTACAGGAAGGGCTTCTCGCGCGAGATCGGCGTGGTGTCGAGTGTGGTGTACGGGGGGTTCGGGAAGCTCTGGCCCGGCGCGCCCTGGACTCCGGAGAACACCATGTTCCACACGGCGTTGACCCAGCCGCCCACGGAGCTGTCGCGGGTGTACCACTGCTGCTGCGAGTACGGGCCGACACTGCCGTCGATCCTGCTGTCGGCGATGTAGCCGCCGCTGGCCCAGCCGTATCCGTTGGGCGCGAGGTTGAGCCCGCCTCTGATGTGCATGCGGCGGAAGGGGGCCGCCTGCGCCACGGCCCACCGATTGGTGCCGTTGACCGGGGTGAGCGCGAGATTCTCCGCGGAGCGCCAGAAGTTTTGCGTGGCGTTGCCGTTGAACCAGCCGGCGTCGACCGTCACGTCACCGTTGATCGATGTGTCGTCGGGGGACAGGCCGAGCCCCGCTATCGAGGTGTAGAAGCCGAGTTGGGCGTTGAGGCCGTTGTACGTGCCCGGCTTGAACAGGAGCGCGTAGCGCCCGGTGCCGAACTGGGCGCTCTCCTGCTGCTTGAAGATCTGGTCCAGCTTGGCCTGGATGCCCGAGGTGGAGGGCGAGAAGACGATCACGTTGGGCCCGAGGTCGCCGCCGCCCGGCAGACGAGCGGCCCGGGTCCGTGTCGCGGCGGGCGAGGCGGTCGCGGGCGGGGCGGTGGCGGCGAGTCCCGCGGTGGCGGCCGAAGCGGCGATGGCGCCCAGAACCGTGCGGCGTGTGGGGGTGGTTGGCATGGGGCTCTCCTGTTTCAGGAAGTGAACGATCGGGAGCCGGGGGAGCGCTCTCTTGACCGGGAATAGTTCATCCGCGTGAGGGGCGCGTCAAGAGGTCGCACGGTAGTTGCTGGTGTTGTCTCTGATTGGACATCAAGAAATGCCTGTACAGAGCCAGTTAGCGCAAGGCGGGCAGGCGGATGGGTCCTCGCGCGGGAGCAGGAGTGCCGTGATGCGGGGGTGGCTCGGAAGCGTTCACTTTCTATTGACACGCTCACACCGGGACCGCAACACTCCGGAACGGGAGAGCGCTCTCGCAACGCCACTCCCGACGAACTGACCCATCCATCCGAACTGCGCGAACTGACTGATCCGACCCATCCAACCGATCCGGCTGACTCGGCAGGAGGTCTCCATGGCGCGGAGATCGAAGATCATCTCAGGGTTACTGATATCCGGCGCGCTCCTGGTGACCTCGCTGGGCGTGAGCGGCATGGCGGCGGGCGCCGACTCCGCCCCCGACTCCGCCCCCGCGCACCACCAGGGGCACACGATGGCGGCGTCCACCGTCGCCGCCGCCGAGGACCGGGACGGCGACGGCACCATCCCGGCGAAGTCGCAGGTCACCGGCGCGAAGCCGTCGGTGAAGGGGCCGCCCCACCGCTATTTCCACGAGTTCCAGGCCAACTGCTCGGTGGCGCACACCAGGCCGGACGACCCGATCGTCTACCCGGGCCGGCCGGGCAAGTCCCACGACCACACCTTCATGGGCAACACGACGACGGACGCGCACAGCACCACGGACTCCCTGAAGCGCGGGAACACCGCGTGCAAGGCGCCCGGCGACAAGTCGGCGTACTGGATGCCCACCCTCCTGAAGGCCGGGCAGCCGGTCCTTCCGGTGGGACCGCAGGTCATCTACTACAAGGCGGGCGTCACCGACTACACCAGCGTGCGCCCGTTCCCGGAAGGCCTGCGCTACGTCGTCGGCAGCCCGATGCAGAGCGCCGAGGAGTTCCGCCGCCACCCCGGCTTCGTCGAGGGCTGGGAGTGCGGTGAGAGCTACTTCAACGTCGACATCCCCAAGAACTGCCCGACGTCGGCGGACACGCAGCTCAACATCCGTTTCCAGGCGCCGAGTTGCTGGGACGGCAAGAACCTCGACACGCCGGACCACCAGAGCCACATGTCGTACCCGAAGGTGAAGGAGGGGACGAACGACAACATCTGTCCGGCGTCCCACCCGGTGGCGGTGCCGATGATCGAGTTCAAGATGGCGTTCCCCGTCAACGGCGACCTCTCGCAGGTGAAACTGGCGAGCGGCGCGGGCCACTCGTTCCACTACGACTTCTTCAACGCCTGGGACCCCGCGACGCTCAAGGCCCTGGTCGACCACTGTGTCGTCGGCGGGCTGCAGTGCAACGCCCGCGGGTACGACGAGACGCACCCCGAGGCGGGCGCGGCACTCGACGAGAACTACGAACTGCCCTGAGCCCCGCCGCCCCACGCTCCAGGCCCGGCGCCTCAGGCCCCACGCTTCAGGCCCGGCGCACGCGTCGGGCCTGACCGGCGCCCCGCCCCCCATCCCACCCCACCCCACCCCACGCCCGCAGGAGATCCCGCATGCCCACAGTCCGCACCCCCCGCCCACCGACGAGACGGCGCCTCGCCGTACCGCTCACCGTCGCCCTGCTCGCCTCCGGCGCCCTCGCGCTGCCCGCCCAGCAGGCCGGTGCCGCCGGCAGCGTGGTCAAGGTGACCGGCTCGCAGGGGAACTGGCAGCTGACCGTGAACGGCTCCCCCTACCAGGTCAAGGGCCTGACCTGGGGGCCGAGCGTCGCCGACGCCGACACGTACATGCCCGACCTCACGTCCATGGGCGTCAACACCATCCGCACCTGGGGCACCGACGCCTCCAGCAAGCCGCTGTTCGACTCGGCGGCCCACCACGGCGTCAAGGTCATCGCGGGCTTCTGGCTGCAGCCGGGCGGCGGCCCCGGCAGCGGCGGCTGCGTCAACTACCTGACCGACACGGCGTACAAGAACCAGATGCTCGAAGAGTTCCCCAAGTGGGTGCGGACCTACAAGGACCACCCGGGCGTCCTGATGTGGAACGTGGGCAACGAGTCGGTGCTCGGGCTGCAGAACTGCTACACCGGCGCCGAGCTGGAGCGCCAGCGCGACGCCTACACCACCTTCGTCAACGACGTCACCAAGAAGATTCACGCCGTCGACCCCGACCACCCCGTCACCTCGACCGACGCATGGACCGGCGCCTGGCCCTACTACAAGAGGAACGCCCCCGACCTCGACCTGTACGCCGTGAACTCCTACAACGCGGTCTGTGACATCAAGTCCACGTGGGAGCAGGGCGGTTACACCAAGCCGTACATCGTGACCGAGACCGGGCCCGCGGGGGAGTGGGAGGTGCCCGACGACGCCAACGGAGTGCCCCAGGAGCCCACCGACCGCGCCAAGGCCGAGGGATACACCAGGGCCTGGAACTGCGTCACCGGCCACAAGGGCGTCGCGCTGGGCGCCACGATGTTCCACTACGGAACCGAGTACGACTTCGGGGGCATCTGGTTCAACCTGCTGCCCGCGGGCCAGAAGCGGCTCGCGTACACCGCCGTGAAGAAGGCGTACGGCGCCGACACCTCCCGGGACAACACCGCCCCCGTCATCTCCTCGATGAACGTCGAGGGCGACGCCGGCAAGGTGCCCGCGGGGCGCGCGCTCACCCTCACCACGCAGGCGGCCGATCCCGACGGGGACGCGCTGAGCTACGAAGTCCTCGCCAACAGCACGTACATCGACAAGGACAAGAACCTGACGCCCCTGCGCCACACGAACGAGGGCAACGGGCGCCTGAAGGTCACCGCTCCCGACCGCACGGGCGTGTGGAAGATCTACGTCAAGGTCACCGACGGCAAGGGCAACGTCGGCGTGGAGACACGCTCGGTGCGCGTGGTCGCCCCGCCGGTAGACGGCACGAACATCGCACTCGGCAGGACCGCGAAGGCCTCCTCCGAGCAGGCCGGCGGCGGAGACTGCCCGTGTACCGCCGCGGGCGCGGTCGACGGCAAGGTCACGACCCGCTGGGCCAGTGACTGGAGCGACCCGCAGTGGCTGCAGGTCGACCTCGGCTCACCCCAGTCGTTCCGGCACGTCCAGCTCAACTGGGAGACGTCGTACGCGAAGGCGTACACGATCCAGACCTCCGACGACGGACAGAACTGGCGGACCGTCCACGAGGTGAAGGACGGCAACGGCGGCATCGACGACTTCGATGTCAACGGCACGGGCCGCTACGTACGGATCCACGGCACCGCGCGCGGCACGGGCTGGGGCTACTCGCTCCACGAGTTCGGCATCTACCGCTGACCCGGCGGCCCCCGGGAGCTGGTGGGAGAGCGCTCTATCACTGTGCTGTGCAGGGAAGTTAGAGTGCACGCATGGAGAGACAGTCGCTGACGCTCGAGGACGTGGCACGGGAGGCGGGGGTCTCCCGTGCCACGGTGTCACGGGTGATCAACGGAGTGCGCAACGTCGACCCGGCCATCCGGGACGTGGTGCGCGAGGCGATCGAGCGCACCGGGTACGCACCCAACCGCGCGGCACGCTCCCTGGTCACCCGGCGCACGGAGACCATCGCCCTCGTCATCTCGGGCGCGGGCGAGGAGCAGGACGGCGAACGGGACGACGGCCGTCCCGGCGACGGCGCGCAGAACGCCTTCACGGCCCGGGTGTTCGCCGACCCGTTCTTCGGCCGCGTGATCAGCGGTGTGGTCGGCTTCCTGCGGCCCCGGTCCATGCATCCGGTCCTGATGGTCGCCGAGAGCGCGGCGGCCAGGAAACAGGTGACGGAGTTCCTGCGACAGGGCAGCGCCGACGGGGCGCTGGTCGTCTCCACCCACGCGGAGGACCCGCTTCCGGCCCAGCTCGTCGCCGAGGGGGTGCCCGCCGTGTGTTTCGCGCGGCCCGCGCTGCCCGTCCCGATCAGCTACGTCGACCTGGCGCACCGCGAGGGCGGACGGCTCGCCGCGGAACACCTTCTCGCGCGGGGCCGACGGCGGCTCGCGACCGTCACAGGACCACTGGACCTGCCGGCGGGGCAGGAGCGTCTCGCGGGTTTCCGTGAGGCGCTGGAACGGGCGGGGACGGCCTACGTGCCGATCGCGGAGGGTGCCTTCACCCGGGAGAGCGGCGCCTCGGCGATGGCGGAACTCCTGGCCGGGCACCCCGGCCTCGACGGAGTGTTCGTGGCCAACGACCTCATGGCGCAGGGCGTGTGCGAGGTGCTGCGCGAGCGGGGCGGGCAGGTGCCGCAGCAGGTGGCGGTGGTCGGCTTCGACGACTCCAGCGTGGCGCTGACCTGCCGGCCGCCGCTCACCACCGTCCGCCAGCCGGTGGAGGAGATGGCGGCGGCGATGGCGCGGCTGCTCCACGAGCACGTGCGGGGCACCCGGACGGAACCGACGTCCCTGATCTTCGAGCCGGAGCTGGTGGTGAGGGACTCGACGTGATGTGGATGATTCCCATGGGCGGGATCGTGTGTACTCGCCCGAGCCGTGGGCACGCGACTGGTGCAGGGGTGACATCCTGCCGGAGCCGCTGACCGGTCAGTGGGCGGCTCCACCTCCGAGCTGAGCGGCCGCGCCTTCGTGGGACAGGGACGCGGCCGCTCATGCGTTCCACCTCTCCGGACGGGCCCTAGCGGGCCGCCCACGCCAGGACGCCGCCCAGGACGAACAGCAGGCACATGGCGATGTTGATCCGCTTGTAGGCGACGAGGACGGCCACGAACTCGCGGATCGTCGCGTTGGGCCAGAAGTACGCAGCCGTGGTCGAGCCGACCACCTGCCCCCTGACACCGGCCCGGCGGGCCATGAGCGCCGCGCGGAAGGCGTGGTAGTTGTTCGTGACGACGACGCACCGGTAGTCGGCGCCGGTCTTCTCCATGATCGCCTTGCTGAACCGCAGGTTCTCCTCCGTCGTCGTCGACCGGTCCTCCCGCTCGATCAGGTCGGCGGGGAAACCCCGCTCCACCAGGTAGTCCGCCATCGCGTGCGATTCCGGCAGGTCCTCGTCCGGGCCCTGTCCGCCGGAGGTGATGAGCACCGGTGCGGCGCCGCGCCTGCCGAGCTGGGCGTGCACCTGCCGGGCCCGCTCGAGGCGGCTCGCGAGGAGCGGCGGCACCGTGGACCCGCCCATGAGGCCGGAGCCGAGGACGACCACGTAGTCGGCCTTGCGGCGGATGCGCATGCGGCCGTAGAGAAACGCGTACACGACGAAGCTGAGGAACAGGAACGAGAGGTATCCGGTGAGACCGAGCGCCGCCGTCCCCACGCCGATCAGCACCGGCGTCCGCAGCACCGCCGCCGTGACCACGAGGGCCACGACGCCGATGATGCACAGGGCGCCCATCAGGGACAGCAGGTTGGAGGGGCTTCTGCCCTCCTTGCGCACCATCTGGAGCCCGTTGAGGAAGAGCAGGCCCACGAGCACGAGGATGCCCACGCCTCCGAGGGCGAGCAGCGTGGAGGCGATGACGAGCCCGGTCGTCGAGCCGGACGAGATCAGCTGGTACATCCAGGCCGCGAGGGCGCAGAGCGCGGCCAGGCCGAGAAGCACCGCATTGCCGAACCGGCGGCGCTCGCGCACCATCCGCCAACAGAAGACGAGGAAGAGCAGGGCCGCCGGGGCGTAGAGCAACATCCACACAGATTACGGTCGGTGCAGGACGTCGAACACATTCTTCTGCAGGCCGTTGGCGTAGGCCTCGTGCTCGACGAGCCGCAGCTTCTGGACGTCCTTGTCCGTGGCGCTGAACAGACGCTTGCCCGCGCCGAGGAGGAGCGGGAAGACGAGCAGGTGGTAGCGGTCGATCAGACCGGCGTCCGCGAGGCTCCGGTTCAGGGAGGCGCTGCCGTGGACGATGATCGGGCCGCCCTCGGTCTTCTTCAGCGCGGCGACGTCGTCGAGCGAGCGCAGGATCGTGGTCTCGCCCCAGTTGTCGACGAGGTCGCCCTCGCGGAGGGTGGTGGAGACGACGTACTTTGGCATCACCTTGTAGTCCGCGAAGTCCTCCATGCCCGGCCAGACGGGGCTGAACGCCTCGTAGCTGACCCGGCCCAGCAGCATCGCGGCCGCCTCCCGCTGCTCCCGGCCCTTGATCTCGTACGCCTCCGGGAGGAAGTCGACGTCCTTGAAGGTCCATCCGGAGTTCCGGTAGCCGGGTTCACCGCCCGGAGCCTCCACGACGCCGTCGAGCGAGACGAATGCGGTGCTGATCAAGGTACGCATGTGAGTTCTCCCGGAGGTCTGGGGTGTGCGGCAACTATCGCTGAAGACCGCCGCATCCGCGGGAACTCATCGGTGGCCAGGCTTCCGGTTCAGTGGCGTCCCCGCAGCCGGGAGAGGAGCGAGCGGGCCTGCGCGCGCTTGCGCGGATCGGCCGCCGCGCGGCGCGCCGATGCGGCGGTCCGTCGTCCCTGAGGGGTGCGGCTGTAGGCCCTGATGCGTGAGAGCAGTCCGGCCATGAGGTCCTCCTTGATCCGTCCCGCCGTCCCGCCGTCGCGGCGGGCGTGCGGTCGTGGGCGTTCGGTCGGTGTTCCGGTACCCGAAGCGGCCCGCCTGATGCGCCGGACTGACCGCGCGCATTACGGGCAGCCGAAGGGCATGGCTGTTCTCAGGAAATGCGCACGCCCGATGCTCGCCTCCGTCTTCGTCACGGGCGGGCTGCACACCCTTCGGGACCCCCAGCGCGTGGCCCCCGCCGCCGAGCCCGTGACCACGCCCCTGGCCTCCCGGATCCCCTGGCTCACGGAGGACCCCGAGCGGCTGGTCCGCATCAACGGCGCGGTGCAGCTGGGCGCCGGGCTGATGCTGGCTACCGGCCGCGTCCCGCGCGTCGCGGCCCTCGCGCTCGCCGGCACGCTGGTGCCCACGACGCTGGCCGGGCACGCGTGGTGGAAGGAGAAGGACCCCGAGCAACGGGCGGCCCAGCGCACGCAGTTCACCAAGAACCTCTCGCTGCTCGGCGGCCTCCTGATCGCGGCGGCCGACACCCACGGCAAGCCGTCCGTCGCCCACCGCACCCGCACCGCTGCCACGACCGGCCGCCGGGCGGCCCGCCGCACCCGCCGCGACGCCACGAAGGCGCTGAGCGGAGCGGCGGGGGACGCGGCGGAGACGGTCCGCTCGCTGACCGGGAGCGCGCGGGACGCTGTCGCACACCGCCTCTGAAACCTCTGTCGGGCAAGCGCTTGCTGTTGTGGTGGGGGTGGTGGCACCCTCGTGGCCGCCCCACCCCCCCACCTCGCAGGAGCACGCCGTGAACCGGACAGCGAAGACACTCACCTCGGCAGGCGGCCTCGTCGTGACCGGAGTTCTGGCGTGGGCCGTCGCCGTGCCGCACGGCGCCGACGCCTCGGCGCACGACAGCGACAGGAAGGCCGAGCGGGCCGAAGGCGCCAAGAGTGTGCTGTGGGACGGTGACGCGTCCAACGGGCTCGGTGTCTTCGGAACCACCCTGTGCGACGCGCCCGGCAGCGTCACCGTCGACAATTGGGGCACGGCCCGCGGCGACTTCTTCAAGTTCAACAAGCCCATCGGCGTGCCGCGCTGCGAGGCGCACAACGTGCGGACCGGGAGTGGCGAGTACGCCTTCCGCGACGGGCGCACGTACTGGTTCGGGTGGGACTCGATGACGAAGACGGGGGAAGCGCAGACCGTCTTCCAGTGGAAGTCCAACGGCACCAACGACCAGCACAGCCAGAACTACCCCGTGATCATGAAGGTCGAGGGCGGCAGGCTGAAGGTCTGGTACGTCGCCCCCGGCGAGGAGTGGATATCCATCGGATCGGCCCCGTGGTCGGCCGGTGCCTGGCACTCCGTGCAGCTCGGCATCACCACGAGTTCCGGCAGCTCCGGGAAGCTCTCGGTGTACATGGACGGCAAGGAGATCGCCTCCCGCACCGGCGCCCGTACCTGGGACGACCTCGGCAACAAGCCGCGGTGGGGCACCTATTGGGGCACCGACTCGAGCACGGCGGCCATCAACTGGATCGACGGCCTGGCGATGGGGGAGTCCAGGGCGGACGTCGACTGATCCCGGTGCGGGGCTGGTTCGCCCGCGGAGTCGGGGGCATTCGGCGGAGTATGACGACACGTGACGAGCACAGCAACCCGTCCGGCATGGGCGAGATGGAGCGCGGTACTCCGCAGAGACTCGAGGCGCGGCAGCGCATGCGGACCCTGGCCTGGGGCGCCCTGTGCGTCCTGCTCGCCGTGTGGTCGGTGGCCTGGGGCGTCGGCGCCGCCACGGGCACGGCCAACGCGTGGGCGTACTTCGTCCCCGGGGTCGCCCTCCTGGCGATCGCGCTGTGGGCGCGCCGCTCGGCCGTCCGCAACAGCCCGCCGCGGCACCTGTGAGTTGCGTGGGCGCGGGCGCGGCTCCGGAGGTGTGGCGGTGCCATATGTGGATACTCTCCGTATATGCGACACCATGATCTCCTCGTCCTCGGCGCCGGCTCCGGAAACGTGCTGATCGACGACCGCTTCTCCTCTCTGGACGTCGCCGTCGTGGCGGAGGGGCCCTTCGGCGGCACCTGCCTCAACGCGGGCTGTATCCCCAGCAAGATGCTCTCCGTGACGGCCGAGGTGGCCGATGGCGTACGGGAAGCGGACCGGCACGACGTGCGGGCGACGTCGGACGGCGTCGACTGGCCGGCCGTCCAGGAGCGCGTATTCGGCCGCCTCGACGCCGTGTCGCGGGACGGCGAGGACGACCGCCGCGCCTCGGACTTCGTGACCGTGTACCGGGGCCGCGCCCGGTTCACCGGAGAGCGCGAGCTCCTGGTGGAGGCGGCCGACGGGACCGCGACGCTCAGCGCGGACCGGATCGTCGTCGCGGCGGGCGGCCGCCCTGTCGTCCCGCCCCCGGTGGCCGACTCCGGTCTGCCGTACGAGACGTCCGACACCGTGATGCGCCTCGACGAGGTGCCCGAGCGGATGGTGGTCCTCGGCGGCGGCTACATCGCCGCCGAACTCGCCCACGTCTTCCACACGGCGGGCACCTCCGTCACGGTCGTCGAGAAGAAGGACACGCTCCTCGCCGAGCAGGACGAATCGGTCGCGTCGGCCTTCACCGACATCGTGCGCGACCAGTACGACCTGCGGCTCGGCCGGGAGCTGGTCCGTGTCGAGGGAAGTCCCGGACAGTTGCGGCTGACCCTCGACGACGGCTCGGTCGTCGAGGCGGACACGCTGCTCGTCGCCGTGGGCCGCGAGCCGAACAGCGACACGCTCGACCTGGACAAGGCGGGCATCGAGTGTGACGACCACGGAATGATCGAGGTCGACGCGCAGCTCCGTACCGGCGCCGACGGCGTCTGGGCGCTCGGCGACATCATCCCCGGACCGCCCCTGAAGCACGTGGCCAACCGAGAGGCCGAGGTGGTGGCCCACAACCTCCTGCACCCCGACGAGCCGCGCACGATGTCGTACGACGTGGTGCCCGCGGCCGTGTTCACCCGCCCCCAGATCGCCCAGGTGGGGCTCACCGAGCAGGAGGCCCGCGAGCAGGGCGAGGAGTACGTGGTCGGCACGCGCCGGTACGAGGACGTGGCGTACGGCTGGGCGCTGGAGGAAACCCAGGGTTTCTGCAAGGTGTTGGCGGACCGGGGGACCGGGCGCCTGCTCGGTGCGCACGTGCTCGGACCGCAGGCCGCCACCCTCATTCAGCCGCTCGTCCTCGCGATGACCTTCGGGCTGACGGCGCGGGACGTCGCCGAGCGCCCGCTGTGGGTCCACCCGGCCCTGACCGAAGTGGTCGAGAACGCCCTGCGCGACGTGGAGTCCCAGCGGCGGAACCGCGCCGCCGGGTGAGAGTCCCACGGCGGCGTCACAGCGGCATGTGACGCCTCGGCACACCGTGCGCGGCGCGGAAAAACGGGAGGCCTTCGAACAGGCCTCCCGTTTTCACGTGATCACCAGCTTAAGTTAGGTTAGCCTTCCCTGAGTGTGGACCGGGGCAGGAGAGTCCGCGCTGTGTGTTTCTAAGGAGCCGTCCGATGAACCAGAGCTTGTCGCCCGAGCGTGTCCGCGCCGACATCGCGGAGCTGCTCGACTGCGACCCCGCCGAGATCGCTCCCGACGAGGATCTGTTCGACCTCGGTCTCGACTCGGTGCGGATCATGACCCTGGTTCAGCGGTGGCGCGCCGCGGGGGCGACCACGCTGGAGTTCCCCGACCTGGCCGAGCAGCCCGAACTGGGGCACTGGACCGCTCTCCTGACGGAGCGTGCCGCGTGACCCGGGTCGACCACCGTCACCGCCACCTGGACCGGATCGCGGAGGTCCGCGAGGGGCCGCACGCCGAGAAGGTGGGCTACCCGATCGGCATCCGGGAGACCGAGGTCGTCCGCACCGCCAAGGTCGGCGAAGGCCTGCTGCGGCTGACCCTGGGGGGACCCGGCACCGAGGGATTCGAGGCGCACGCCCCGGACGAGCACGTGAAGCTCATCTTCCCGGAACCGGACGGCGAGCTGCGGCTACCCGAGCGCAACGGGGCGATGCTGCGCTGGCCGCGGCCCGCTCCCACCTCGCGCGAGTACACCGTGCGCCGCTACGACCCCGTCACGGGCGAACTCGACATCGACATCGTCCCGCACGACGGCGGCCTCGCGTCGGACTGGGCGCACGCGGTCGAGCCCGGTGCCGTCGTGCACGTCGCGGGACCGCCCGGCGGCCTGATCGTCCCGCACACCTACGACCGCTATCTGCTCGCCGGTGACATCACGGCCCTGCCCGCCATCGCGCGTTGGCTGGAGGAGCTCCCGCGCACCGCGAAGGGCTGGGCGTTCGTCGAAGTGGCCGACGCCGGCGAGGAGATCGAGCTGTCCGCTCCCGAGGGCTTCGAGGTGCACTGGCTGCACCGCGGCAAGCTGCCCGCCGGAACGGGTGGCGCGCTGGAGCGGGCCGTGACCGCGGTGACCGTGCCCGAGGGGGAGCGCGTCTACGTGTGGGTCGCCGGCGAGGCGGGGCAGATCAAGCCCCTGCGCCGCTGGGCCCGCGACGAGTTGGGGCTCGCCAAGGCCGACCACGACATCACCGGGTACTGGAAGCGCGGCGTAGCCGACTTCGACGAGGACGACCACTGACAAACCGGCAGGAAGGGCGCGCGAAATCGTTGCGCGCCCCGATTGACCTGCCGCAAGGAACATCTACTAAGGTGAGCCTTACCTAAGTAACAAGGAGCGAAACATGTCCATACGCAGATCGTCGGGCCTGGTCGGTGCCGTGGCGCTGGCGCTGATGGTGACCGGGTGCGGATCGTCCGACGGAGGATCGGACGACACCGGCAAGGGCAAGACGCGGGTGTTCGCCGCCGACAACGGCAAGATCACCATCCCGTCCGACCCGAAGCGTGTGGTGGCCACCGGATACGCGGTCCCGGCCCTGATCGAGGGCGGCGCGCCCCTCGTCGGCATCTCGTCCTGGAAGCGGGGCGAGCCGATGATGAGCAAGCAGGACCTCGCCACGTACAAGAAGACGCCCAAGGTGGCGGGCGAGCTGGCGACCGAGACCAACTACGAGGCCATCGCCGAGGCCGAGCCCGACCTGATCGTCATCGGCGTCCCCGCCCCGGTCCTCGGCGACATCGACGTCAAGCGGCTCGAAGGCATCGCCCCCGTCGTCGCGATCGGCCCGACCGTGCCGTCCGCCTGGCGCAAGCTGGCCCACAAGCAGTCCGACGCGGCCGGCGCGCTGAAGAAGTTCGACGCCGCCAAGGCCACGTACGAGGCCAAGGCCGACAAGCTGTCCAAGAAGTACGAGGACGTGCTGCCCAAGCTGAAGCTCGGCCACGTCGGCGCGTACGGCGAGACCGCGAAGGGCACGTTCCAGCGCGAGTTCGGCGGGTCGTGGGGCACCAACATCGCCGAGGACGTCGGCGCGAAGTACTACGGCAAGGTCAAGAAGCCCGGCCCCGGCTCGAAGGCCGTCAGCGAGTACCCCTCCATCGAGGAACTGCCGGACGCCCTCGGCGAGGCCGACGCCATCACCTACTCGGTCAACCCCGACGGCAGCGTCCCCAAGCCGGTCAAGTACGTCATGGACTCCAAGCTCTGGAAGAACCTGCCCGCCGTCAAGGCCGGCAAGACCTTCCCGATCCGCTACACCGAGGCCGCGACCTACGGGCAGGCCATGCAGACCCTGGACGCGATCGACAAGTCGTTCGCTCCGCTCCTGAAGCGGTGACCGTCGCGGGCCGCGCCCGTGAGGCGGCCGCAACCAGAAAGGCCGTCCCGCGGACCGGCCTGCTCGTCGGCGGCCTCGCACTGCTCGCCGTCGTCGCCGTGCTCAGCATCGGCATCGGTGCCCGCCCGGTCGCGCCCGGCGAGGTCGTGCGGGCCCTGTTCGACTATCAGGGCAGCAACGACGACCACGTGATCGTGCGGGACGTCCGCGCACCGCGCGCCCTGCTCGCCATCGCGGTGGGCGCGGCCCTCGCGGTGGCGGGCGCCCTCATCCAGACGCTGGCCCGCAATCCGCTCGCCGAACCCGGCATCCTCGGGGTCACCGCGGGCGCCGGATTCTCCATCACCATCGGCTCGGCACTCGGACTGACGGTCAATCAAGCCGGTGAGCTGGGCTTCGCCGTCATCGGCTCGGTCGTCGCCGCGCTCCTCGTCGTCGCGGTCGGACGGCACTCGCCGCTGCGCCTGGTGCTCGCGGGCGTCGCCCTCACCGCCGTACTGAACGGCGTCGCCCTGGGACTGCGGCTGATGCTCCCCGACACCTTCGACGCGTACCGGTTCTGGTCGGTCGGCTCCCTCGCGGCCCGCGAACAGGCCCCCATGGCCCTGCCGATGACGGTGATCGCCCTCGCCCTGATCGGCGCGCTGCTGCTGAGCCGTGCGCTCAACGCCCTGGCGCTCGGCGAGACCGTCGCGCACACGCTGGGCGCGAACGTCGGCCGGGTACGGATCGCCGCACTCGTGCTGATCACCGTGCTCAGCGGCGCGGCGACAGCGGTGGCGGGACCCATCCTGTTCGTCGGCCTGATCGTGCCGCACCTGGTCCGCAGGCCCGCCGGCGGCTCCGTGCCGTGGCTGATCCTCTACACGATGGTGCTCGGCCCGATCCTGCTCCTCGTCGCCGACATCGGCTCGCGCGTCCTGCTGCCCACCGGCGAGGTGCCGGTGGCCATCGTGACCGCGTTCCTCGGCGGCCCCATGCTCATCTGGGCCGTGCGCCGCTACGGGGCGGGGGCGCTGTGAACACACTCGTGACGAAAACCGTGCACACACTCATACCGAGAACCGAACGCCGCACGGTGGTCCTCGTCGCCGTCATGACCGTCCTGATGCTCGGCCTCGGCCTGCTCGGACTCTGCTACGGCACGTCGTGGTCCACCCCCGGCGAGGTGTTCGCCTCGCTGACCGGCACCGACCGCTCCGTGGTCATCTCCGACTGGCGGCTGCCCCGCGTCCTCGCCGGACTGGTCTTCGGCGCCGCCCTCGGCGTCGCCGGTGCCCTCTTCCAGAACCTCACGCGCAACCCGCTGGGCAGCCCCGACGTGATCGGCCTCGACGCGGGCGCCTACACCGGCGCCCTCTTCGCCCTCACCGTCCTCTCGGGCACCTCCGCCCAACTGGCCACCGGCTCGGTGGTGGGTGGCCTCGTCATCGCCGCCGTGATCTACCTGCTCTCGTTCGACCGCGGCTTCTCCGGACTGCGCCTCGTCGTGATCGGCATCGCCGTCAACGCGATGGTGACCGCGATCAACTCGTGGATCGTGCTCCGCGCCGACCTGGAGGTGGCGATCGCCGCCGTCGGCTGGAGCGCGGGCTCCCTCGCCGGCGTCGGCTGGGAGGACCTGGGCATCCCCTTCACGGTCATCGCCGTGCTCCTCGCCCTCATGGCGTCGCGGGCACACGCCATGCACCAGGCGGCCCTCGGCGACGCGATCGCCGTGACCACCGGTGTCGGGCTGGGCAGGCTCCGGCTGCTGATGGTGCTCGTCGGCGTCGGCTGCACCGCCACGGTGACCGCGGTCGCCGGACCGATCGCGTTCATCGCCCTCGCCGCCCCGCAGATCGGCCGCAGGCTCGCGGGCGCCGCCGGCGTACCGCTGCTCCCGGCCGCGCTGACCGGCGCGGTACTGCTCCAGGGCGCCGACCTGATCGCCCAGATGCTCCTCGCACCCGTCGCCCTGCCGGTCGGCGTGGTGAGCACCGCGATCGGCGGCTGCTATTTGATTTGGCTGCTCAGTAAGGAGGTGGCGCGCGCGTGACCGCACGCCTGACCGCGCGGGACATCACCCTGCGCTACGGAGACCGGGTGGTCTCCACACGGCTGAACCTGGACGTCCCCGACGGCGCGTTCACCGCCATCGTGGGCCCCAACGCCTGTGGGAAATCCACCCTGTTGCGCGCGCTCGTGCGACTGCTGCGCCCCCACGAGGGGCACGTGGAGTTCGACGGCCGCGAAGTCGCCGGCTACCCCGCCAAGGCCCTCGCCAAGCAGCTCGGCTTCCTGCCGCAGGACCCCCTCGCCCCCGAGGACATCAAGGTCCGCCAGCTCGTGGCCAGGGGCCGCTTCCCGCACCAGTCGCTGCTCGCCCTGCGGTCGCCCGGCGACGACGCGGCCATCGACGAGGCGATGGTGGCCGCGGGCGTCGAGGACCTCGGCGACCGGCCGGCGCAGGAGCTGTCCGGCGGACAGCGCCAGCGCGTGTGGATGGCGATGGTCCTCGCCCAGGAGACGCCCTACCTCCTGCTCGACGAGCCGACGTCGTTCCTCGACATCACTCACCAGTACCAACTGCTCGGCCTGCTCGCCAGATTGCGCAACGAGGGCCGCACCGTCATCGCCGTACTCCACGACATCAACCAGGCGTGCCGCTTCGCCGACCACCTCGTCGCCATGAAGGACGGCCGGGTCGTCGCCGAGGGCGACCCCGGGGACATCGTGGACGCCGCGCTGATCAAGGACGTCTTCGACCTGCCGAGCGTCATCGTCCCCGACCCGGTCACCGCCACGCCGATGGTCGTCCCCACCCTGCAAGGAGAGTAAGTTGAGCACCGCAAGCGTCTCCTCGGACGGCCTGCTGCCCCTGACCGGCGCCCAGCTGGGCATCTGGAACGCGCAGCGCCTCGAGCCGGACTCGCCGTACTACGTGGTCGGCGACGTCGTGGAGATATCCGGCGGCGAACCCGTCGACATCGACGCGCTCGTCGAGGCCGTCCGGGCGACCACCGAGGAAGCCGAGACGCTGCGGCTGCGCGTGTACGACACTCCGGAAGGGCCGCGGCAGACGGTTTCCCAGGATCCCGTCGCCGCGCCCGAGGTGATCGACGTCAGCGGTGACCCCGACCCGGTGGCCGCCGCGCACGCGCTCGTCGACGCCGAACGGGCACGGGCGGGCGCCGCCTGCCGGGGCATGGTGGACCGGCCGCTGTATGCGCGTACCGTCATCCGGCTCTCCGACCGCGAGGTCTGGTACACCCAGCTCGGCCACCACCTGATCTTCGACGGCTACACCGCCGCGATGCTCGCCCGCCGCACCGCCGCCCGCTACACCGCCCTCGTCAACGGCACCGAGCCGCGCACGTCGACGTTCGGCGGGTTCGCCGCCCTCGTCGAGGCCGACCGCGCCTACCGCGAGAGCGACCGCTTCACCGACGACCGCGCGTACTGGGTCGAGCGGTTCACCCCGCTCCCCGAACTCGGCGACCACGCCGACACCGACGGCACCGGCGGAGCGCCCGACAGCACGCTGACCGCCCGCGCCGCCGTCACCCCCGAGGAGACGGCCGCGCTCCGCGCGTTCGCCGACGCCGAGGGCGTCACCTGGGGCGAGGCGCTCATCGCCTGCTACGCCGCGTTCCTGCACCGCATGCTGGGCCGCACCGACGTCGTCTTCGCGCTGCCGCTCATGTGCCGCACGGGCTCGGTCGAGCTGCGCACCCCCGCCATGGCCGTCAACGTGCTGCCGTTGCGCGTCACCGTGCGACCCGGCGACGGACTCGGTGAGTTGAGCCGCCGCGTCGCCACCGCCATGAAGGAGATGCGGGACCACCAGCGCTACCGCGGCGAGGACCTGCCCCGCGACCTCGGCGTGCCCGGCGCGGGCGCGCTGCTGCACGGGCGCGGCATCAACCTCAAGGCCTTCGACCTCGCCCTCGACTTCGCCGGCGCCAGTGGCGTGATGCGCAACGTCGCGGGCGGCCCGCCGGAGGACATGGGCCTGAGCGTCCTGCCGGCCCGCGACGGGGGACTGCTGCTCGGCTTCGAGGTCGACGCCAGGTCCCAGGACCAGGCATCCGTGGACGGGCTGCTTGCCGGCCTGCGCGCCCTGCTCGCCGGACTGATCGACGGCCGGCCCGTCGGGCGTATCCCGCTCGCGGGCAGCGCGCAGGACACCGAGCGCCTCCTCGCGGCCTGGTGCCCGCCCGCCCTGCCCGGCGCACCCGCCGACATCCCGGCAGCGTTCGACGCGATGGTCGCCGCCGACCCCGGGCACACCGCCCTGGTGTGCGGCGACGACCGGCTGACCGCGGCCGAACTGGCCGACCGCGTGCACCGGATCGCCCGCGCCCTGCGCGCCCGCTCCATCGGGACCGACGACGTCGTGGCCCTCGCGCTGCCCCGCTCCGCCGACTCGGTCGTCGCCCTCCTCGCCGTACTCGACGCGGGCGCCGCCTTCCTGCCCCTGGACACCGCGTACCCCACCGAGCGGCTGCGCGGGCTCATCGACGACACCCGCCCCGCGCTGGTGCTCACCGCCGCCGACGACATCGACGGAGTGCCGTGGAGCACGCTGCTCGACGAGGCCGCCCCCCTGTCCGGCGCACCACTGACCGCCGACGAACTGGCCGCGCCCCGCCACCCCGAACACCTCGCCTACGTCATCCACACCTCCGGATCGACCGGCCGCCCCAAGGGTGTGCTCGGCCGGGCCGGCGGACTCGCCGCGCTCCTGCACCACCAGCGTTCGACGGTCGTCGCCGAGGCCGAGGGCGCCGCGGGCAGGCGGCTGCACGTCTCCCACACCTATTCGTTCGCCTTCGACTCCGCGTTCGACCACCTGATCTGGCTGCTGTGCGGGCACCGCCTTCACGTGTACGACACCGAGACCGCCCGCGACGCCGACGCCCTGCTCGCCGCGTACGCCCGCGACGCCATCGACATCGTCGACACCACGCCGTCCATGGCCACGCCGCTGATCGACGGTGGCCTCCTCGACCGCGGGCTCACGCTCCTCGTCCTCGGCGGCGAGGCCACCCCGCCCGCCCTGTGGCGGCGCGTCGCCGAATCCGGCATCACCGCACGCAACATGTACGGCCCGACCGAGGCCACCGTCGACGCCACCACCGCCCGCATCGACGGCGGCGACCCGACCATCGGCCACCCCCTCGCCGGCACCCGCGTCTACGTCCTGGACAGCGCGCTGCAACCCGTCTCGCACGGCCGCATGGGCGAGCTGTACCTCGCGGGCCCGCACCTGGCCCGCGGCTACCTCGGCAGGCCCGGCGCGACCGCCGACCGGTTCGTCGCCGACCCCTTCGGGCCGCCCGGCGCGCGCATGTACCGCACCGGCGACCTCGCCCGCTGGATACCGGGCCGCGGCCTCACCTACCTGGGCCGCGGCGACGGACAGGTCAAGATCCGCGGTCACCGCGTGGAGACCGGCGAGGTCGAGGCCGCACTCGGCGCCGTGCCCGGCGTCACCGCGGCCGCCGCCACCGTCCGCTCGTCCCGCCTCATCGGGTACGTCGTCTCCACCTCCGTCAGCGGCGACGCGGTCCGCGCCGAACTGGCCGCGCGGCTGCCCGAGCACATGGTGCCCGCGGCCGTGGTGGTCCTCGACGAACTGCCCGTCACCACCAACGGCAAGCTCGACCGGGCCGCCCTGCCCGCACCCGCGGCCTCCGGCGGCGGCCGCGAGCCGAGCACCGAGCGGGAACGGCTCCTGTGCGCCGTGCTCGCCGACGTCTTCGAGGTCGAACGCGTAGGAATCGACGACGACTTCTTCTCCCTCGGCGGCGACAGCATCACCGCGATCACCATCAGCAGCCGCCTGCGGGCGAAGGGCCTCGAACTGCGGCCGCGCGACCTCCTCGCCCGCCGCAGCTTCGCCGCGCTCGCCGCCTCCGCCACCCTCGTGGAGGACGTCGCGGGCCCGGTGGACGAGCCGGCCGGGCCCGTGCCCGCCCCGCCCATCGTGCGCGGCCTCCTCGACCCGCACCCGGACGTGGACACCGTCGCCGGGTACGCCCAGTGGACCGCCCTGCACGTCGACGACCTCGCCCACGGCGACCTGGTCGCGGGCGTACAGGCGGTCCTCGACCACCACGACGCGCTGCGGCTGCGCGTGGACGACGGACTCGAAGTGCTGCCCCGCGGCGCCGTGCGCGCCGTCGTCGACGAGGTCCACGAAGAGGTCCACGGCGAGGGCGTCACCGTGCTCGCCGAACGCCTCGCCGTTCAACTCGACCCGCGTACGGGCGACTTGGTACGGGCGGCGCTGCTCCGTGCCGCCGACGGCTCGTCGGACCGGCTGGTCGTCGTCGTCCACCACCTCGCCATGGACGGCGTGTCCTGGCGCATCCTCCTGCCCGACCTGCACATGGCCTGCACCGGCGCCGCCCTCGAACCGGCCGGCACGTCGTGGCGCCGCCACGCCACGCTCCTCGCCGAGCAGGGCGCGTCCGGCGCCCGCCGCCCCGAAATCGACCACTGGCGCACCGCCCTCGGCTCCGCGTCCCGCCTCGGCGCCCGCCCCCTCGACCAGAAGCGGGACACCGTCGCGACCGCTCGCCGGTCCGTCACCGTCGCCTCGCCCGAGGTCACCGAGGCGCTCCTCACCACGCTGCCCGCCGCCTACCGCGCCGGGGTCGACGAGGTACTGCTCGCCGCACTGGTGCTCGCCCTGCGCGCGTGGGGGCCTGCCGACGACGACGCGGTGACCGTCACGATGGAGGGCCACGGCCGCGAGCACCTCGACCTGTCGCGCACGGTCGGCTGGTTCACCAGCGAGTATCCGGTCCGCGTCCCCCGCGCCGACGGCGTGGGGCAAGTGCTGCGCGCGGCCAAGGAGGCCCGGCGCGGTGTCCCCGACGCCGGGATCGGATACGGCGTCCTGCGCCACCTCGACCCGGAGGCGGGCGCCGAGCTGGGTGCCGTCGCGCCGCCCGACGTCCTGCTGAACTACCTGGGCCGCTTCGGCTCGTTGCCCGGCACCGGCTGGCGCCTGCCCGAGCGCGACGCGTTCTCCGTCATCGAGCCCGACGCCAAGGCACTCGAACAGGTCCTCGCCCTCAACTGCTTCGTCCACGAGGAGGGCGCGCCCCGGCTCGCCGTCGAGTGGACGGCCGCCTCCGACGTGCTCGGTGCCGAAGCGGTCGCGGAGCTCCAGAGCGCCTGGGCCGCCGCGCTGGACGCGCTCGCCGAGCACGCGCGGCACACCTCCGGCGGACTCACCCCGTCGGACCTGCCGCTGGTCGACCTCGACCAGCACACCATCGACGCCCTCGAACGCACCGGACGCATCGCCGACGTCCTGCCCGCCACCCCGCTCCAGGTCGGGCTCTCCTTCCACACCCTGGTCCGCGACGAGCACGAAGCCGACGTCTACGTCGTGCAGGCCGTGACGACGCTCGTCGGCGAGGTGCGGCCCGAGCTGATGGCCGAGGCCGCCCGCGAACTGCTGCGCCGCCACCCCGCGTTGCGCGTGTACCTGGGCACGGCGGGCGACGACGTGGTGCAGGTGATCCCCGCCGACGTCAGCCTCGACTGGCGCGAGGACGACCGGTTCCCCGAGGCCGCCCGCGAGGACCTGGAGCGCCCCTTCGACCCGGCACGCCCGCCGCTCATCCGCTTCCTGCTGTCCCGCGTCGGACCCGACGAGCACAAGCTCGTCATCACCAACCACCACGCACTGCTCGACGGCTGGTCCATGCCGATCGTCGGCCGCACCCTCCTCGCCCTCTACGCCGAGCTGAACGGCGGCCCCGCCGCCCCCGTTGCCCCGCCGCTGTCGGAGTACTTCCGGTGGCTCGCGGACCGTGACCACGAGGCGTCGGTCGGCGCCTGGCGGGACGCGCTCGCCGGCGTCGACGACGCGACGCGCCTCGCCCCCGCCACGGTCGGCACCGCCGTCGAGCGGCCCGGCCGTGAGAGCGTCACGCTGGACCGCGAGTTCAGCGACCGGCTGCGCTCCTTCGCCCGCGAACAGGGCGTCACCCTCACCACGGTCCTCCAGACCGCGTGGGGCCTGCTCCTCGGCAAGCTCACCGGGCGCCGCGACGTCGTCTTCGGCTGCCCCGTGTCCGGGCGGCCCGCCGAGGTCACGGGCGTGGAGTCGATGATCGGCCAGCTCGGCACCACCATCCCGGTGCGCGTGCGGCACACCCAGGACCAGACGGCGAGCGACCTCATGGCGCACGTGCACGCCGAGAGCGTCGCGCTCGCCGAGCACCACCACGTCGGCCTGCCCGGCATCCAGCGGGCGGTCGGAGTCGGCGAACTCTTCGACACCATGCTGGTGATGGAGAACTTCCCGCTGTCCAGCAGGAAGCGCACCCCACTCGCCCCCGGACTCGACCTGACGGGCGTCGACATCACCGACGCCACGCACTACGCGCTGACCGTCATCGTCATCCCCGACGACGAGATCGCCATCGGCCTCGGCTACCAGCCGCGCGCCTTCGACGCGCACACCGTCCGCGACTACGGCCGCTGGCTGCACCACCTCCTGCGCGAGATCGTCGCCGACCCCACGCGCCCCGCCCTGCGGCTGCCCGCCCTCGGCGCCGACGAGCGCGAGCGGATGCTGCGCACCGGCACCGAGATCGTCCCCGCCAAGGCGCGCGGCCACTGGCTCGACGAGTTCGCCGCCCAGGTGCGGCGCAAGCCCGACGCCGAGGCCGTCGTCTGCCGTGACCGCAGCCTCACCTACACCGACCTCGACCGCGAGGCCAACCGCCTCGCCCACGCGCTGATCTCCCGCGGCGTCCGGCCGCAGGACCCGGTCGCGGTGCTGCTCGGCCGTGACGTCGAGATGACCGTGGCGCTGTTCGGCGTGGCCAAGGCCGGTGCGGTGTACGTGCCGATGGACGCGAGCTACCCCCGGGAGCGGCTCGCGTACATGTTCGACGACATCGCCCCTGCCGCCGTCGTGTCGACCGGCGCCGAACTGCCCGTCGACCGCGACATCCCCGTCCTGCGCCTCGACGACCCGGCCACCCTCGCCGCCGCGCCGGACACCGACCCGGCCGAGGCCCGCGCCCGGCTCACCGAGGACGCCCTCGCGTACGTCATCTACACCTCGGGAACCACCGGACGCCCCAAGGGCGTCGGCGTGACCCACCGGGGCGTGCCCGACCTGATCGCGCTGCAGGAGGAGGTCGTCGGCGTCACCGAGCACGACCGGTACCTGCACTTCGCGTCGACCAGCTTCGACGTCGCGTTCTGGCAGACGATGGTGCCGCTCCTCTCCGGCGGCACGTCCGTGATCGCCCCCGAGGAGGTGCGCGTCCCCGGCGACGAACTGCTCGACTACATCGTCGAGCACCGGGTGACGGGCGTGAACCTGCTGCCGTCGTTCCTCGCCGCGATGCCCGACGACCGCACCGTCGACCCCGACGTGTTCTTCGTCGTCGGCGCCGAGCGCCTCGACCCTGAACTGGCGCGGCGCTGGGGACAGGGCCGCCGGGCGCTCTTCAACGCCTACGGCCCGACCGAGGTCACCATCAACTCCGTGACCTGGCACTACGACCCGGACGACGAGGGCCCGCTGCCCATCGGCCTGCCCGACCCCAACGTCCGCGCGTACGTCCTCGACGGCGGTCTCCAGCCGACGGGCGTCGGCGTGACGGGTGAGCTGTACCTCGCGGGGCCCAGCCTGGCCCGCGGCTACCTGGGGCGTCCCGGGCTCACCTCCGAGCGGTTCGTCGCCGACCCGTTCGGGCCGCCCGGCGAGCGCATGTACCGCACCGGCGACCTGGTGCGGTGGCGGCCCGACGGACAGCTGGTGTTCCTGGGCCGCGTCGACCACCAGGTCAAGGTCCGTGGCTTCCGGGTCGAGCTCGGCGAGATCGAGTCCACGCTCACCGCGCACCCCGACGTCCGCGCCTGCGCCGTCATCGTGCGCGACGGGCGGCTCGTCGGCTACGTCATCCCGACCGACGGCGCCGATCTGGACACCGCCCGCGTACGCGAGTTCCTGGCCGGAGAGCTGCCCGACCACATGGTCCCGACCGCGCTGGTGCCCATCGACCGGCTGCCGCTGAGCCCCAGCGGCAAGCTCGACCCGACCGCGCTGCCCGCCCCCGAGACCGTGACCGCCGCACGCCGCGAACCGGCCACCGAAGCCGAAGCGGCCCTGCTCGGCGTCTTCCGTGACGTCCTCGGCACCGACGCCATCGGCCCCGACGACGACTTCTTCGCCATCGGCGGCGACAGCATCGTGTCGCTGCAAGTCGTCTCCCGCGCCCGCCGCCAGGGACTCGGCCTCACCGCGCGGGACGTCTTCGAGGGGACGACGGTCGCCGGCATCGCGGCCCGCGCCCGCACCCTCGACGACGGCGACGCACCCGCCACCGGCGACGCGCCGCTCACCCCGATCATGCGCGACCTGCTGCGCCGCGCGGGCACCGCCGCCGACGGCTTCTGCCAGTGGGTGGAGATCTGCGTCCCGCCCGGCGGCGACGCGGGGGAGTGGCAGGCCGTACTCGACGCGTTGCTCGCCCGGCACGACGTGCTGCGGGCCCGCCTCGGCGCCGACGTGCTGCACATCCCGCAGGCCGGCGCGGTCACCGGCGCCGACATCCTCACCGTCGTCCGCGCCGCCGACGGCGACCTGCGCACCCTGATCGACGCCTGCGTCACCGGCATCCGGGACGCGATGGACCCGCGCACCGGACCGCTGCTGCGCGCCCTGTGGGTGGACGCCGGACCCGACAGGCCGGGCAGGCTCGTCCTCGTCGCCCACCACCTGGTCGCCGACGGCGTGTCCTGGCGCATCCTCCTCGACGACATCGAACACGCCTACGCGGGCGGCGAGTTGACCCGGCACGGACAGTCCTTCCTCGGCTGGACACAGGCCCTGCGCGAGGCCGACCGCCGGGCCGAACTCCCGCACTGGCAGCGGATGACCGCCACCCCGGCCCTCACCGCACCGCTCGACCCCGCCAGGGACACCGTCGCCACCGCACGCCACCACGAGATCCACCTCGACACCGACGCGACCCGCGCCCTGATCACGACCCTGCCCGCCGCCCACCGCACCACACCGGACGCCGTGCTGCTCACGGCGCTCGCCCGCGCCGTCCGGGCCTGGCGCGGAACCCCGCAGGTACTGGTCGCGCTGGAGAGCCACGGCCGCCCGCAGCACGTCGACCTCTCCCAGACCGTCGGCTGGTTCACCGCGGTCCACCCCGTGCGCCTCGACGCGGGCGACGACGTGCAGACGGTCAAGGAGCGGCTGCGCGCCCAGGGCGACGGCCTCGGACACGGCATCCTCACCTCCGCGGGTCTCCTCGACCCCGTCACACCGGAGATCGCCTGGAACTACCTCGGCCAGTTCCCCGGCGCCCCCACCGACGAGACGCCGTGGCAGCCGTCACCGGACGCCGACCCGCTCGGCTCCGGCGGCACCGACGCCCTGCCCCTGCCGCACAGCCTGATGGTCAACGCCCTGGTGCGCGACGACGCACTCGGGTTCCGCATCACCTGGCCCGCCGCCCTGTTCACCGCCGCCGAGGCGGAGGAGCTGGCCGAGTGCCTGCGCACGGCCCTCCTCGAACTGGCCGCCGCGCCGGAGATCAGCGCACTCGACAGCGGCACGCCCGTCGCCGAGATCCAGCCGCTCACCCCGCTCCAGGAGGTGATGCTCCGGCACTCGCGCACCGAACGCCCCGACCCGTACACCGTGCAGTCGACGTTCACCCTCGAGGGGCCGCTCGACCTCGACGCCCTGCGCGCGGCGGGCGCCGACCTGATGGCCCGTCACCCGAACCTCGGTGCCGTGTTCCCCGCCGACCTCGCGGTGCTCCCCAAGTCGCCGCGGCCGGACTTCCGCGTGGTCGAAGGACCCGCCGACGAGGCGCTCGCGGCGGACCTGGCCGAGCCGTTCGGCCTCGCCGATGGCCCGCTCCTGCGCCTGACCGTCATCCGCGACGGCGCCGACCGGTCCCACCTCGTCATGACCAGCCACCACGTCCTCTCCGACGGCTGGTCCGCCCCCCGCATCCTCACCGAACTGTTCGACCTGTACACGGCGCGCACCCGCGGCGTCGCCCCCGACCTGCCCGCCCCCGTGCCGTTCGGCGATTACCTGCGCTGGCGCGCCGACCACGAACCGGACCTCGACCTCTGGGCCGCCGAGCTGGCCGGGCTGCCCGAAGGCGACTGCCTGAGCAGCGGCGAACCGGGCCCCGCCTGGCAGGAACCCACGCTCATCACGTTCGACGCGGACCTGGTCGACGCCCTCACCCGCCTCGCCGCGCGCCGCGGCCTCACCCGCAACACGCTGGTGCAGGGCGCCTGGTCGGTGCTGCTCGCGCGCCGCTCCGGCCGTGCGGACGTCTGCTTCGGCGCCATGGTCGCCTGCCGTCCCCCGGAGCTCGCGGGCGTCGAGGAGATCGTCGGACTCCTCGCCAACACCGTCCCGGTCCGCGCACGGCTCGCGGGCACCCTCGCCGAGACGCTCGCCGACCTTCAGGCCGGGCAGCGCGCACTGGTCGAGCACCACCACGTCGCCCTCTCCGACCTGGAGCGGCTGACCGGTCGGCGCAGGCTCTTCGACAGCCTCGTGGTCTTCGAGAACTACCCGGTCGACCCGGACCGCCTCCGCGAACCCGCCCCCGGCCTCACGGTCGTCGGCACCCGCTTCCGCGAGTCCACGCACCACCCGGTGACCCTGACGGTCATGCCGGACGGCGACGGCTGGACCGGCGTACTCGCCCACCGGGCGGGGGTGCGCGTCGACGGACTCGCGGACGAACTCCTCGACCTGCTCCGCACCCTGGACGCGCACCTCGACCACGACGTCCGTGACCTCCTGGAGGGCCGATGACAAGCGCTCCGGAAGGGCGGACGACGGAGGCCGCGCCACCCGCCGACCGGGTCGACGGACAGCTGCTGCGCATCGCGTTCATCCTGGTCCTCGGCACCTTCATGGCCACGCTGGACGCCACCATCGTCAGCGTCGGCATCGACCGCCTGACCGAGGAGTTCGACGCTTCGGTCGCCGACATCCAGTGGGTCAGCACCGCCTACCTCCTGGCCGTCGTCGCGGCCGTCCCCGCGTCCGGCTGGCTGGCCGACCGCTTCGGCGGCCGACGCACCTGGCTCGCCGCCGTGGGCGTGTTCCTGCTCGGCTCGGTGCTGTGCGCGCTGGCCTGGTCGGCGACCAGCCTGATCGTCTTCCGGGTGGTCCAGGGGCTCGGCGGCGGGCTGCTGCCCGCGACCGGACAGGCGCTGCTCGCCCGCGTCGCGGGCCGCAACCGCACCGGCCGTGTGATCAGCGTCGTCGCCGTCGTGCCCCTGCTGTCACCGGTGTTCGGCCCGCTGGTCGGCGGCGCCATCCTCAGCACGGCTTCCTGGCCGTGGCTGTTCCTCGTCAACCTGCCGATCGGCGCGCTCGCGGCCGTCCTCGCCCGCCGCTACGTGCCCGCGGTCCCGCCGTCGCCCCGGCGCACGGCGTTCGACCTGCGGGGGGCCGCGCTGCTCTCGCCCGGCCTCGCCGTCCTGGTGTACGGGCTCACCGAGGTCGCTCACGGCCGTGACCTGCCCGCGGCGCTCGGTGTGACGGCGGGCCTCGCGATGCTGGCGGGCTTCGCCGTGCACGGGCTGCGGACCCGCGCCACCCCGCTGGTCGACCCCCGGCTGTTCGCCCGGCCGCCCTTCGGGGCGGCGGCCCTCGCGCTGCTCGTCCTCGGCGCGTCGGTGTTCGGCACGACGTTCCTGCTGCCGCTGTACTTCCAGAGCGGCCGCGGCCTCTCGGCGTGGGAGGCCGGGCTGCTGCTCGCCCCGCAGGGCATCGGCGCGGCGGCCGGTTCCGTCCTGGTCAACCGCACCATCGACAAGGTCGCGCCACGGACCCTGGTCGTCGCGGGCATCGTCCTGATCCTCGCGGGGACGGTCCCGTTCACCCAGCTGGGCCACGAACCCCCGGACGCGGTGATCATCGCGTCCCTCGCGGTCCGCGGCATCGGGATGGCGATGATCGGCGCGCCCGTGATGAACATCGTCTACAGCCGCATCGAGCCCGAACAGCTCCCGCGCGCGGCGGGAGCGCTCAACCTGCTGAACACCGTGGGCGGTTCGGTCGGTACGGCCGCACTCGCCGTGGTCCTGGAGAACCGGCTCGCGGACCGGGGCCCTGACATCCCCTCGGCGTTCGCCGACACCTTCTGGTGGGTCCTCGGCTTCTGTCTGCTCGCCGCCGCGGGGGCGACGAGGCTGCCGAGGACCCGGCCCAGAGGGTGAGAGGGGGAGCGGTCAGGCCTTGTCCTGCATGCTGCTGCGCGCCGGGTTGGCCTGCTCCGCGGCCTTCGGGTCCTTCTCGCCCGCCTTGGCGCGCACGCCCTGCTCGATGCGCTCACCGATCGACTTGTCGATGTTCGACCAGTACTCGAAGGCCCTGACGAGGACGGGCTCGGTCACGCCGTTGAGCAGGTGCCCGACGACGTTGTCGACGAGACGGTCGCGCTCGGCGTCGTTGAGCACCTCGCGGACCATGGTGCCCGGCTGGCCCCAGTCGTCGTCCTCCGCGTGGTCGACATAGGCCGAACGGGTGATGTCGCCGTCCGCGTACCAGCTGGGCGGGGAGCCGTAGCGGGCCGTGTCGGCGGCCGGGCCGCCCTTGGAGTTCGGCGCGTAGACCGGGTCCTGGCGCTTGTGGATCGCCATCGCGCCGTCCTTGGAGTACGTGTGGACGGGCACGACGGGGGCGTTCACGGGCAGCTGCTGGTAGTTGGCGCCGATCCGGTAGCGGTGCGCGTCGGCGTACGAGAACAGCCGGGCCAGCAGCATGCGGTCGGGGCTCGGGCCGATGCCCGGGACCAGGTTGTTGGGCTGGAACGCCGCCTGCTCGATCTCGGCGTGGTTGTCCGTCGGGTTGCGGTCCAGGGTCATCTTGCCGACCTCGACCAGCGGGTAGTCGCCGTGCGGCCACACCTTCGTCAGGTCGAACGGGTTGAACCGGTACGTGGCCGCTTCGTCGTACGGCATGACCTGCACGTACAGCGTCCAGCTCGGGTAGTCCCCGTCCCGGATGTGCTCGAAGAGATCACGGGTGTGGTAGTCCGTGTCGGCCGCGGCCATCTGGTCGCCCTCGTGCTGGGTGAAGTTCTCGACGCCCTGGTCGGTCTTGAAGTGGTACTTCACCCAGAACCGCTCGCCCTGCTCGTTGATCCACATGTAGGTGTGGGACGAGTAGCCGTTCATGTGGCGCCAGCTGCGCGGAATGCCGCGGTCGCCCATCAGCCAGGTGACCTGGTGGGCGGACTCGGGGGAGAGGGTCCAGAAGTCCCACTGCATGTCGTGGTCGCGCAGGTTGTTGTCCGCGCGGCGCTTCTGCGACCGGATGAAGTGCTGGAACTTCATCGGGTCCTTCACGAAGAAGACCGGGGTGTTGTTCCCGACCATGTCGTAGTTGCCCTCGCTGGTGTAGAACTTCACCGCGAAGCCGCGCGGGTCGCGCCACGTGTCCGGGCTGCCGCGCTCACCGGCCACGGTCGAGAACCGGATGACGAGATCGGTGCGGGCGCCCGGCTGGAACAGCGCCGCCTTCGTGTAGCGGCTGACGTCGCCCGTGACCTCGAAGTGGCCGAAGGCGCCGCTGCCCTTGGCGTGCGGCTGCCGCTCGGGGATGCGCTCCCGGTTGAACTGCGCCATCTGTTCGATCAGATAGGAGTCCTGGAGGAGGATCGGGCCGCCGGCGCCGACGGTGAGCGAGTGTTCGTCACTCTCGACCGGTACGCCGGCGTCGGTGGTGGTCGCCTTACCTGTGACGTGGTTCATCAGCTACGTGTGCCTCTCCATGGTCGGCGTTCCCATCCTGCGACTGGTCACGTTCCGGGTGCCCGCGTTGTCGCGGGCGATACGTGGCGTCCCTCCTGTTTCCGGGCCCGCATGATCCAAACGCGTCAGTCAGGTGGCGAAGCGGTCCGGATCCGCCGCGTGCCAGTCGGCGGCCCAGCTCTCGGGCGGTGCGGCGAGCAGCTCACCGGGGGAGAGCCAGTCGTACAAGTCAGCGTATGACCGAAACCTCCCGTTGTCCTCGCGGCGCCGCACGAGGTGCGGGCCCAGGTCGGCGGCGTCGCGCACCCCCATCGCGGCCATGATCTGCAGCGCGCTCTCGACCGTGGCCTTCTGGAACCGGGTGACGCGCGCCGATTTGTCCACGACGTCGAGGGCACGGGCACGCCGCGGATCCACGGTGGTGACGCCGGTCGGGCAGCGGTTGGTGTGGCAGCGCTGGGCCTGGATGCAGCCGACGGCGAACATCATCGCCCGGGCGGCGTTCGTGTAGTCGGCGCCCATGGCCAGGCGCTTGACGATGTCGGAGCCCGTCGCCACCTTGCCGCTGGCACCGATGCGGATACGGTCCCGCAGCCCCGCGCCCGTGAGGGCGCTGTGGACCGTGATGAGCCCGTCGGTGAGCGGCATGCCGAGGTGGTCGGCGAATTCCAGGGGCGCCGCGCCCGTCCCGCCCTCCGCGCCGTCGACGACGATGAAGTCCGGGGTGATCCCCTCCGCCGCCATGGCCTTGCACACGGCGAGGAACTGGGTCCGTGACCCGGGGCAGAGCTTGACCCCGACCGGCTTGCCGTGCGCCAGCTCCCGCATCCTGGCCAGGAACCGGACGAGCTCGCGGGGCGTGGAGAACACACGGTGGTACGGCGGCGAGATGACGGTCTCGCCCTGCGGTACGCCGCGTACGGAGGCGATCTCGGCGTTGACCTTGCTGCCGGGCAGCACGCCTCCGATCCCCGGCTTCGCGCCCTGCGACAGCTTGAGCGACACGCAGCGTACGGCCGGATGGGCGGCCTTCTCGGCGAACTGCCGGGCGTCGAACTCGCCGTCCCGGGTGCGACAGCCGAAGTAGCCCGTCCCGATCTCCCAGACGAGGTCGCCACCGGGCCGCAGGTGATGGTCGGAGAGGCCGCCCTCACCGGTGTCGTGCGCGAACCCGCCCCGCGCCGCCCCGGTGTTCAGCGCCACGATCGCGTTGGCGGAGAGGGAGCCGAAACTCATCGCCGAGACGTTGAGCAGGGCCATGTCGTACGGCTGCTCGCAGTCGGGCCCGCCGACCCGGACGCGGGGCGGCTCCTGCGGGACCGGCGCGGGCGCCATGGACGGCACGAGGAACTCGTAGCCCCGGACGTCCATGTCGCGCTCGCTGCCGAACGGTTCCTCGGCGGCGACCCCCTTCGCCCGTTCGTAGACGATGCTGCGGGTGTCGCGGTCGAAGGGCCTGCCGTCGTAGTTGCGCTCCACGAAGTACTGCTGCAGCTCCGGCCGCAGCGCCTCCATGAAGAACCGCAGATGCCCCAGGACGGGATAGTTCCGCAGCACGGAGTGCCGTCGCTGGACGAGGTCGTACACACCGGTCAGCGCCACCACCGCGAGCGGCGCGGCGGCCGCCCACCACCAGGGTGACGTCAGTACGGCGAGCAACGCACCGCAGACCGCGCAGGCCAGCAGCGCGCCGACTGTGATGAAACGCGTCATGAGATGGTGCCGCCCCCGCCGAACTCGATGTCCTTGCCGTTGGCGATCCGGGCTCCGAGATTGATGCGCATCATCTCCAGTGCTGCCTCCGCGAGATGGGGGTGGATGTGGGCGACCGCGTCGGCGGCCACGGTCACGTCGAGGTGCCGGATGTGAGCGTCGAGCGCCGAGTACAGCACGCACTGCTCGGTCACCTGGCCGCACAGCGTCACCTTGCGGACGCCGAGCTCCCACAGCAGATAGGTCAGCGGCGTCTCGTAGAAGATCGAGTGCCGGGCCTTCACGACGAACAGCGAGTCGTCGTCCGGCCGCACCGGCCCGACCAGGTCCGCGTGCGGCCCCGCCATGGCGGCCTCGACCAGTTCCCCGTGGTGGGAGCGCCACTGGCCGAAGTTGTCGTTGACGTAGATCACCGGCGCCCCGCTCCCACGGGCGGCGGTGAGCAGGTCCTTGATGACCGGCACGACCTCGCGCACCGAAGGCAGCAGCTGCTCGGCGTCCTTGTGGTCGTACGTGTTGATCATGTCGATCACGATTAGGGCGCCGGGACCGTCGTCGTGCCGAGCGCTCATGGCCGCAGGAGCGTCTTGACCATGCCGTCCTCCTTGGCCTGGAACGTCGCGTAGGCCGAGGGGGCGTCCTTGAGCGGCAGGTGGTGCGTGGCGAACGAGTCGACGCCCAGCGGGTCGTCGTCCGTCAGGTGCGGGCGGATGTCCTCGATCCAACGCCACACGTTGGCCTGGCCCATGCGCAGCTGGATCTGCTTGTCGAACATGGTCAGGAGCGGCATGGGGCTCGCGGCACCGCCGTAGACGCCGCTGATGGACAGGGTGCCGCCGCGCCGGACCGCGTCGATGCCCGCGTGGAGAGCGGTCAGGCAGTCGATGCCGGCCTTCTCCATCAGCGGACGGGCCAGTTTGTCGGGCAGGAGCGCGGTGGCGCGCTGGGCGGCCGTCGCCACCGGCGCACCGTGCGCCTCCAGACCGACCGCGTCGATCACGGCGTCCGTACCGCGGCCGTCCGTGAGGTCACGGATGGCGTCGCCCAGGTCCTTGCCGTGCTCGCGCAGGTCGAGGGCCGTGGTGCCGTTGCGGCGGGCGCGCTCCAGGCGGGCGTCGACCAGGTCGACACCGATGACCAGCTCGGCGCCGCGCAGCCGTGCGATGCGGGTGGCCATGTCGCCGATGGGCCCGAGGCCGAACACCGTGACGCTGCCGCCCGGCGGGATGTCGGCGTACTCCACGCCCTGCCACGCCGTGGGCAGCACGTCGGACAGGTACACGAACCGGTCGTCCGGCGGGCCGTGCGGCACCTTGATGGGCAGCGTGTTGCCGAAGGGCACGCGCAGCAGCTCGGCCTGCCCGCCGGGCACCTGCCCGTAGAGCTTGGTGAACCCGAACAGCGAGGCGCCGCTGCCCATGGACTTGACCTGGGTCGTCTCGCACTGCGACTGCAACCCCTGCTTGCACATCCAGCAGGTGTTGCACGAGACGTTGAACGGAATCACCACGCGGTCGCCCACGGCTACCTCGGTGACGTCGGGGCCCGTCTCCGCGATGACCCCCATGGCCTCGTGGCCGAGGATGTCACCCGCGTCCAAGTAGGGCCCGAAGACCTCGTAGAGGTGCAGATCGGAGCCGCAGATGCCGGTCGACGTCACCTGGACGATCACGTCGTCGGGCTTCTCGATGCGAGGGTCGGGCACTTCGTCGACGCGCACGTCGCGTTTGCCTTGCCATGTCAGAGCACGCACGGGGACGCACCTTTCTGCTCGGCCCGCGCGGACATCACCGGGTCCGTGCGGGTGAACGGGGGGAGCCGGTTCAGCGCCCGACGGCGCGGGCCAGCTCCGACTTGTTCATGGACGAGCGGCCCTTGACGTTCTTCTTCCGCGCCTCGGCGTAGAGCTGGTCCTTGGTCGGGCCCTGTGAGCCCTGGTGAGAACGCTCGCCGCCACGTTGCGAGGCGGACTTCGGGTCCTTCGTGGACGTGCGGCTCGCGGTGCGGGACTCGCCGGAGCGCGCACGCTCCTTGTTGACCGTGCGGGCGGCGATCTCCTCCGCGCGGCCCGTGGACTCGCCGCGGTCCTTCGCGCTCTCCTTGATGTGCTCGTACTGCCGTTCCCTCTTGCGATTCGATCCTGCGGGCATGATCCGCTCTTTCTGCTGGGTTGCGTCTGGCCGGTGTGGGCCCCTCCCACGGTGCCCACACAGTCCGCCGGTCCGCCACACGGGCGATCGCGGCCTGTGACGAGTACCCAAGATCCTCGGCGTGAGACGCGGGAGGGAGGATCAAGTGCTTCCGTGCGCTCCCCGGAGGGTCTTGAGAACCGGGGCGCCGGACGGTGGAGTGGCGTGACGTCGCGCCCACAGGGAGGGGACCGGCCATGCCGGACAACCAGCACAGCTCGCCGCCCGCCGCCCGCTGGGAGCGGGCCGTCGTCGTAGGGGGCGGATACGCCGGTCTTGTGACCGCCCGGGTCCTCGCCGACCACTTCACCGAGGTGCTGGTCCTTGAGCGTGACCCGGTGCTGCCGGACACCGGCGTCCACCCGCACGTCCCGCAGGGCTACCACGCGCACGCGCTGCTCGCCCGCGGCGGCGAGGTGCTGGAAGCCCTCTTCCCCGGGCTGCGGGCGGAGCTCGCCGACGAGGGCGCGCCCGTCTTCGACTACGGCGAGCGGCTCAGCTTCCTCCTGCCCACCGGATTCGCGCCGACCGCCCCGGTGGGCGTCCGCATCCAGACCTTCACGCGCGACGAACTGGAGCGCCGGCTGCGGCAGCGGGTGTCGGCGCTCCCCGCGGTGCGCATCGTCCCCGACGCCCACTGCGAGACGGTCACCGCGAGCGCGCCCGGCCGCCTGGACCGGGTCAGGTACCGCACGGAGGAGGAGGACGCCACCGAGGTCACCGCCGATCTGGTCGTCGACGCGTCGGGCCGCTCCACGTCCGTCGACCGCTGGCTCACCGACGCGCGGCTGCCGGCCTCCCCCAAGAACGTCATCAAGGCGAAGATCACCTACACCTCCGCGTGCTACGTACGCCCGCCGCGGGACCAGCAGGACTTCGACGTCGCCTACCAAATGGCCTTCGCGCCCGACGTACCGCGCGGCGGCGTGGTCCTCGCGGTGGAGCGCGACCGCTGGATGTGCTCGCTGTTCGGCGTCGACGAACACGTGCCGCCCACCGACGAGGAGGGCTACCTCGGCTTCGCCCAGAGCCTCGGCACCCCGCGACTCGCCGAACAGATCAAGCGCGGCACCCGCGAGGGAGAGATCCACCGCTACACGAACCCCGGCAACGCATGGCGCCTGCACCACAAGAACGCGCGCTGGCCCGAACGTCTGGTCGCGGTCGGCGACGCGCTCTGCGTCTTCAACCCCGTGTACGGGCAGGGACTCACCGTCGCCGCACTGGAAGCGCAGCTGCTCGGCCGTCTCCTGGAACGCCACCGGTCCGGCGGCCTCGACGGGCTCAGCCGCGCCTACCAGCGCGCCGCGGCCCGCGTCATCCAGGTCCCGTGGACCATGGCCACCAGCTCCGACCTCATGTGGGCCCCCGACCGGCACCCGCTGTCCGCACGCTTCGCCCACTGGTACAACCAGCAGGTCTTCGCGCTCGCCGTGCACGACCCGAGCGTGTGGGCACGGTTCGTACGGGTCCTGAACATGACGGCACCGCCCACGCTGCTGTTCCGCCCCGCCGTGCTCGCCAAAGTGGTGCGCCACGCGCTCACCCGGCTGTTCGCCCTCACCGCACGCCGTGGGGCCGGAACTGGACGCTGATGCGTCCACCGGAGGCGCGCGCCGACTTGGGGACGGCGTGCTCCCAGGTGCGTTGGCAGGAGCCGCCCATCACGATCAGATCGCCGTGTCCGAGGGGCTGGCGGACGGTGGCGCCGCCGCGGCGCGGGCGGAGCAGCAGGTCGCGGGGGTCGCCCACGGAGAGGATGGCGACCATCGTGTCTTCGCGGGCGCCCCGGCCGATCCGGTCGCCGTGCCAGGCCACGCTGTCGCGCCCGTCCCGGTAGTGGCACAGGCCCGCTGTCGTGAACGCCTCGCCCAGCTCGTCGGCGTAGTGCTCGGAGAGAGCCCGGCGGGCCTCTTCGAGGACGGCGTGGGGGAGCGGTTCGCCCGCGCCGTAGAAGGCGAGGAGGCGGGGCACGTCCACGACCCGTTCGTACATCTGGCGCCGTTCGGCCTTCCACGGGACCTCCGTGGCCAGCTGTTCGAACAGGGCGTCGGCGCCGCTCAGCCAGCCCGGCAGGAGATCGATCCACGCGCCGTCGCCGAGGACCGTCCGGCGGATTCCGGCCAGGGAGCCCAGGCGTACGTCGTCGCTCTGATCGAAGAGCGATCCCTGGAGCTGGTGGGTTGCCATGCGGCCAGTGTAGCCGGGACTCGAACAAGTGAGCTAATGCGGAAGTGTCCGGAAACGCATCGGGGGCGCGCATCCGGCCGGATGCGCGCCCCCTAGGGACCTGCGGGTGGGGCCTACCGCTTCCCCGCGATCATGCGGTAGGCGAACAGAACGATCACGGAGCCGATGATGGCGGCGATCCACGTCGACAGGTGGAAGAACCCGTTGATGGAGTGAACCCCGAAGATCACCTTGCCCAGCCAGCCGCCGAGCAGCCCACCCACGATGCCGATCACCATGGTCACCAGGCAGCCTCCCGGATCCTTGCCGGGGGTGAGGGCCTTGGCGATGGCTCCCGCGATGAGACCGATCAGGATCCAGGCGATGATGCCCACGAGAACGTTCCTCTCTTTGTGCTCGGGTCGGCACTGGATCTCCAGGCCGACACAGAGCGAATGTCCCGACGATGACGACTCACACAGGACCAAGGTCACGTTTGCCGGGACCAATGGCACGCCGGACTCCGGCGGGCGGGTGACGCACGCGGAGCATATGGTGGCCGAGCGGCATACCGGAGACCACCATGACGTCAGCGAAGAAGACATCCGTCGATGTGGAACAGTGCCTGCTCCTCACCGGCGTGGGCGGTTTCGACTGGGACCTGGAGACCGGCGTGCTCGGCCTCGACGCGGGCTCCCTCGCGGTGCTCGACCTGCGCCCCGAGGAATTCAACGGCCTGGTGACCTCACTCCGGGGGCGCATCCCCCCTGAGGAGGCGGTGCGCATCAACTACGCCGTCACGGAGGCCGTCGCCTCCGGAGCGGACCGGTACGGCGTGTACTTCCGGGCCCGGCGCAGGGACGGCACGATCCACCTCGGCCACGCGCGCGGACGCATCGTCCGCGACGGCGAGGGCCGGGCCGTGCGCGTGCTCGGCGTGCTGCGGTCGGCGTCGGACGACGGGGCGGAACTCGCCGCCATCGACCCCAGGGAGGAACGCCGCCAGGGCATCGCCCTGATGGTGCAGGGCACCACGCAGGCCCTCTCCCGGGCCGTCACGGTCGACGACGTGGTCGCCGTCCTGTCCGGCGCGAGCGGCCTCGACCGGTTCGCCGCCGACGGGCTCGTCCTCGGTCTCGTCGAGGGGGACAAGCTGAAGCTGATCGCGCTGGTCGGCCAGACGATGCAGGCCCTCGACGAACTCAAGCTGCACAAGGTCGACGAGTCCCAGCCGCTCGCCGAGGCCGTCATGACGCGGCAGCCCCGGTTCGTCGCCTCGCTGCCCGACCTCGCGCGCCGCTTCACCCGCCTGCGGCCCTACATCGAGCACATGCGGCTTGACTCGGCGGCGTTCCTGCCGCTGGTCGCCCAGGACCGTGCCATCGGCGGACTCGGCCTCTTCTACCGCGGCCGCAAGGACTTCACCGACGCGGACCGCAACCTCTGCATCGGGCTCTCCGGCATCGTCGCCCAGTCGCTGCAGCGCGCCATGCTCTTCGACGAGGAACGGGACCTGGCCAAGAGCCTCCAGGCCACCATGCTGCCGCGCGGGGTCCCCGCCGTCGCGGACTGCGAGGTCGCCGTGCGCTACCACGCGGCGTGGGGCGGACGCGACGTCGGCGGCGACTTCTACGACGTCATCGCCCTGCCGCGCGGTCGCATCGGCCTGGCCGTGGGCGACGTGCAAGGGCACGACACGCACGCCGCGGCCATCATGGGCCAACTGCGCATCGCCCTGCGGGCCTTCGCCGGCGAGGGCCACCCGCCGGGCACCGTGCTCTCCCGCGCCTCCCGCTTCCTCGCCGAACTCGACACCGAGCGGTTCGCCACCTGCACGTACGCCCAGTTCGACCCCGCCACCGGCATCGTGCGCGCCGTCCGCGCCGGACATCTGCCGCCCCTCGTGCGCCACGTGGACGGCCGCGTGGGCGTGCCCCGGGTCCCCGGCGGGCTGCCCCTCGGCCTGGCCACCGAATTCGGCATGGAGGACTTCCCCGAGGTGCGCCTCGACCTGGTGCCGGGCGAGACCATGGTGCTCTGCACCGACGGACTCGTGGAGGACGCCGCCCTCGACGTCGACACCGGCATGGGCAACCTCGCCGCGGTGATGCGCGAGGGACCCGAACGCGCCGAGGCCCTGGCGGACCACCTCTCCCACGCCCTGTGGGAGAGGTGGAGCACGAGTGACGACGTGGCACTGCTGGTCCTGCGCAGACTGCCCGACCCCGGGACGCCCCAGGAGCCGCGCATCCACCGGTACGTCCACCAGGCCGACCCCGAAGGGCTCGCCGACGCGCGGGCAGCGCTGCGCGAACACCTCGCGTCGTGGGGGTTCGGCGCCGTCGCCGACGATGTGGAAGTGGCGGCCGGCGAGCTCCTCGTCAACGCCCTCGTCCATACCGACGGAGGAGCCATCCTCACCCTGGAGGTGCTCTCCGGGCCGCCGCGCCGTGTCCGGCTGTGGGTGAAGGACCGCTCCAGCGCCCGCCCCCGCAGGAGATCGCCCGCGGAGACCGCCACCTCCGGGCGCGGGCTGCTCCTCGTGGAGGCGGTCGCCTCCTGCTGGGGCGTCGAGCCGCGCGGCGAGGGCAAGGCCGTGTGGTGCGACTTCGCCGTACCGGACCCCTGACCGCCCGCCCCGCCGCTCGCGCCCCGCCCCGCCCCCGTCACGCCGACGGCACCGTGTCCTCGAACGCCGTGCCCGCGGCCCGGTAGCCGGCGACCTTCCCCGCGACCTGCGCCGGACTCAGCACCTGGTCCTTGACGTGCAGGACGTAGTCCACCTGCTGGTCGTACGAGCGCGGCGTGGTGCTGGACTGTCCCGCCAGGTCGATCAGCCACTGGTTGAAGTTGATCGACATCGGCCGCTCCGGCAGATACGCGGCGTCGTGCGTGCCGAACAGCTGCCCGTCGACGTAGTAGCGGATGGAGCTGTTGTCGATGGTGACCACCAGGTCGTGCCAGCCCGTGTAGCTCTGCCGGCTCTCGGTGTGCTGGTTGACGGCCTGCCACGGGTCCGGGTTGTAGGTCTCCCACGACGTCGTGTAGAGGATGTTCGAGGGCTCGCCCCAGCCGCCGTTGGGCAGGTACTCGAAGTCGTACTCGGCGTACTCGTCGGCCATCGGCGCCTTGAGGTCGTTGATGGTGAAGAACGTCTGCACCAGGTGGTCGCCGTCGGGACCGCCGCGCGGGGTGTCGCTGAACTTCACGCGCGCCGCGTACGTCCCGTTCCTGAACTTCATCGCTTTCGTCAGCACCTCGGTCTGCTCGGTGCTCGCGCCGGTGCCCGCCGTCGACGTCTCCAGGTTCATCACCGTGGTGCCGCCCGACGACGCGAACGTCACGTTGCGCGGGTCCCAGGTGGCCCCGGGCACACCGGGGCCACCGGAGTTGGAGCGCACGTGCCAGCCGTTCGCCGCGATCTTCGGGTCGTTGTACGCGCTGTACGTGAAGTCGTCGAACAGGGTGGCCCCGTCGCCGGGCGGGTCGGTCGGATCCGTGGGGTCGGTCGGGTCGTTGCCCTCGGGTGCCGTGCCCCAGACCGTCGCGCCGTCGAGCTGCGCGGTGACCTTCGACCAGTTCGCGTACGCGGACTGCCCGGAGCCGAACGAGTAGTCGTCGGACTGGTTCAGCGGTTGCCAGTCCGCGCGGTGGAAGCGCAGTTGCAGGTCACCGGTGTCCGCGCCGGCCGCCAGCGATCCGGCGCCCGGGGTGAACCCGATCTCCAGGTAACGGTCGGCTGTGGCGGTCGGCTCGGCGAGCGTCCCGAACGCACCGGTGACGTTGCCGCACCCCTTCACCGCCCACGAGCAGGCGAAGCGGTAACTCGGGCTTCCCGCATCGGACTTGAAGTAGTAGCGGATCTTCACGCCGCTGAGCGCCACCCCGGAACCGCCGGTGTTCTTCACCTTCAGCCACGGCTCGGCCTGATCGCTTCCGGTGGCGCCCGTGTGGTACTGCACGGTCAGGTCGCCGACGGCCGCGACGGCGGGCGAGGGGAGGGCGAGCAGGCCCCCGCAGCCGAGCGCGGCCGCGACGGTACAGGTGAGGGACCGCTTCGCCGAACGGGTGAGCGTCTTCCTTCTCATGCCTGTTCCTTTCTCATGACTGTCCCTCTTCGGGACGGTGGGGGAGGGGGACGTATCAGGGACGGTGGGGGACGTACGGATCGAGTGGGCCGTGCCGCACGCCCAGCGCGGCGAGCCGGGCGGCGTGCTCGCGCAGCCTGCCGTGCACACCGGGCCAGGGCGCGGCGCCGTGCCAGGCGCGGTCCGCGAGCGCGCACAGACGCGGGAAGGCGAGCCGGTCGACGTGGTCCGCGGTGGGCGCGAACTCGGTCCACAACTGGCCCTGCATGCCGAGGAGTTCGCCGGACGTCGCGGTGCTGTCCGGCGGCTCGTGGCCGTGCACCGCGCGCAGGTCGACCACCGCCCCGGGCTGCGCCTGCGGCTCGGCGGGGTCGGCCGACTGGGCGTAGTCGAGGTAGGCGGCCCGGTGGTGGCAGCTGATGACCCGGTGGCCCCGCTTCAGGGCGAGGCGGGTGTGCTCGGGGTCGCGCCACGTCATGGCGGTGAACTCCGTCGGCAGGCCTTCGCCGCTCTCCGCCCACGCGGTCGGGATGCGCCCGCGCCCGACGAGGTGCGCCCCGACGCGTGCGAGGAACCAGCCGCGCAGCGCGGCGGTGTCCGGCAGGCCTTCGGCGGCGGCGCGTGCGCGCGCCGCCGGGTTCGCCGCCCACTCCGTGGTGGGGCACTCGTCGCCGCCGATGTGGATGTGCGGGGACGGGAAGACGTCAAGGACCTCGTCGAGGACGGTGCGGCAGAAGTCGAGCACCGGCTCGTCGACGGCGAGGACGGTGTCGCAGACGCCCCAGTCGGTCCACACGTCCAGCCGCCGCGTCGGGACATTGCCGAGTTCCGGGTGGGCGGCCAGGGCGGCCCGTGTGTGGCCCGGCATCTCAACCTCCGGCACGACGGTCACGCCCCGCGCCGCGGCGTAGCGGACGAGACCGGTCAACTCGTCCCGGGTGTAAGCGCCTTGGTGGGGCACACCGTCGTGGACCGCGCTGCCTGCCGGGCCCACCATCGACTCCGCGCGACGGCCGCCCACCTCGGTGAGCCGGGGATACGCGGCGACGGGCATCCGCCACCCCTGGTCGTCGGTGAGATGCAGATGCAGCACGTTGAGCTTGTGCAGGGCCAGCAGGTCGACGTACCTGCGCAGTTGCGCGACCGGCTGGAAGTGGCGTGCGACGTCCAGCATGAAGCCGCGCCAGGCGTTCCGCGGGACGTCGGTGATCTCCGCGCAGGGCAGCTGCCACGGTGTGCCGCGCCGGGGCCGTCCTGCGAGGGCTTCGGGCGGCAGGAGCTGACGGAGCGTCTGGACGCCGCGGAGCAGCCCGGTGAGGTGGGCGGCGCGCAGGAGCAGCGCGTCCGGCCCGATGGTGAGGCCGTACCCCTCCTCGCCCAGGCCGCGCAGCTGCGGGTCGAGCGCGAGGACGAGCGGCCCGTCGGGCGCGGTCGGCAGCGGGAGTCCGGTGGCCGGGGCGAGCAGGGTGCGCAGCAGTGCCGCGGCGGGTTCCGCACCAGCACAGACGCGCACGGCGGTGTGGTGGTTCAGGGTGAAGTGGCCCGGACGCATGCTGAGTTGGGTGGGCAGGGGGACCAGTGAGGGGCGGGGTGCGGGCACGGCGGGGCCTCCAGAGGCGGACGGCGGTCCTGGGCGGTGGCTGGTTCCTGGGCGGTGGCTGGCTCAGCCCTTCACGGCACCGGCCGCGAACCCCGACGTCACCTGCCGTTGCAGCAGCAGGAAGACGACGAGCGCGGGCAGCGCGAACAGCGTGGAGGCGGCCATCGTGGCGCCCCAGTCGGTGCCGAAGGTGTTCTGGAACGAGGAGAGCCACACCGGCAGCGTCCGGTGGTCCTGCTGCTTGATGATCAGGAAGTTGGCGTACGCGAACTCGTTCCACGCCGTGATGTAGCCGAACAGCGAGGTCGCCATCAGCCCGGGCGCGAGCAGGGGGAACGCCACGTGCCGGAACGCGCCGAGCCGCGTGCAGCCGTCGACCTGCGCCGACTCCTCGAGCTCCGGCGGGATGGTCGCGATGAAGCCGCGCAGCACGACGATCGTGAACGGCAGCGTCATCATGAAGTAGACGAGGGTCAGCGTCGGCAGCCGGTCCAGCATGTCGGTGTCCCGCGCGATGATGTACACGGGAATGATCAGCGACTCCCACGGCGCCATCTGCGCGATGAACACCATCAGCATGAACTGCCGTCGCCCCCGCCACCGCATCCGGGCCACCGCGAAGGACGCGCCGAGCGCCACGACGAGCGCGAGCAGCACCGCGCCGAGGGTGACGAGCACGCTGTTGCGCCAGAACAGACCGAACCCGTCCGCGTCGATCGCCCGCCGGAAGTGGTCCAGCGTCCAGCTCCGCGGCAGCGGGTGCGGGTCGTCGGACTGGATGTCACGGGACGGTTTGAACGACGTGGTGACCATCCAGTACACGGGAAAGAGGCACACGATCACCGTGAACGCCGCGCCGAGGTGCAGGGGCAGGCGGCGCGGCGCGCGCGAGGTCGTCACAGCTCGGCCTCCTGTCGGAACGTCTGCCGGAAGTAGAGGACGAGCACCCCGGACATCAGCAGCACCGTCACCATGGAGGCCGCCGAACCGAGGTCGTAGTGCTGGCCGGACAGGGCCGTCTGCACCGCGTACACCGGCAGGATCGTCGTCGCGTCGCCGGGGCCGCCGCGCGTCATCACCCAGATCTGCACGAACGCCTTGAACGTCCAGATCACCTCGAGCGAAAGCACCAGCATGAAGATCGGGCGCACGATCGGCAGCGTCACCGAACGGAAGACGCGCGCCCCGGAGGCCCCGTCGATGCGCGCGGCCTCGTACAGCTCGACCGGCACGGTGGTGAGCGCCGAGTACAGCGTGATCGCGGCGAACGGCACCGACTGCCACACCACGAGCAGGACCAGGATCGCGAAGGCGGCAGGACCGTGCGCCAGCCACGGATACCCGTCGAACGACGTGAACCCCAGGCCGGTCAGCGCATGGTTGACGATCCCGAACTCCGAGTGGAACAGCCACTGGAACACCGTCGTCGCCGCGACCACCGGCATCGCCCACGCGAGCACGAGAGCGCTGAGCACCGAGGCCCGCCCGAACCTGCCGAGCCGCTCCACCATGAGCGCCACCAGCGTCGAAAGCACCATGATCGAGGCGACACAGACCGCCATGAAGACGAACGTACGGCGCACCACCGCCCAGAAACGGGGGTCGGACAGCAGCGTCGTGTAGTTGTCGAAACCGGTGAAGCGCGCGTTCCCCAGGATCAGCTCGCGCAGTCCGAAGTCCTGGAACGAGATGAGGACGGCCCGCGCCAGCGGATAGAGCAGCAGATACAGCATGCCGAGGACGGCGGGTGCCACAAGGAGGTACGGCCAGGCGCCCGATGCCGTCGCGCGGCGCGGGGGACGCGCCGGGCGCCGGGGCGGCCGGGGGAGGCTACGGGGCTCGGTCCGCTCACGGACGACCGGCACGGCACACGCTCCCTACTTCATCGCCGAGGTGATCGCGTCGGACGCCTTCTCGGCCTCCCGCGCCGGATCCCCGCCGGTCAGCACGGCCGTCATGTAGTCCTTCACGGGGTTCTTCGCCTCGACGGCCGCCCAGCCCGGCGTGTTCGGCGTGGCACGGCCGACGGCGGCGCCCACCGCCATCGCCGAGGCGCCGGGGTCCTCGGCGACGGCGTCGGCGAGCGTCGTCCTGTTGGGCACGTAGCTCATCGTGACGGCGAGCTTCTTCTCCCAGGCGTCGCCCGTGAGCTCCTTGATGAAGGTGTAGGCGGCGTCGTGGTGCTCGGCCACGGCGGGGATCACCAGGTCGGAGCCCCCGATGAACACGGCGCCGGGCGTGTCGGCCGTCTTCCCCGGGATGGGGAAGAACCCCAACGTGCCCTTCAGCTCGGGGTTGTTCTGCGCGACGACGTGGGCGCCGCCGGGCGTGTTGATGATCTGGGCCACCTCGCCCTTGGCCATCACCTCGGCCTGGGGCGGCTGCGCCTCGTCGGAGTCCTTGGGCCCCTTGCCGAGCGCCTGGAGCTTCTTGTAGAAGGCCATGCCGCGCAGCGCCTCGGGGGTGTCCAGGGCGCCGCGCCAGGTTCCGTCGGACTCCGTGGCGAGGTCGCCGCCCTCGTCCCAGATGAAGCCCGAGAGGGTGTACCAGTTCTGGCCGGGGAGATAGATGCCCTGCCGGCCGTCCTTGTCGAGCTTCCTCGTCGCCGCGATCCACTGGTCGCGGGTCTTGATCGCGTCGGCGTCGATGCCCGCCTTCTCGAACAGGTCGGTGCGGTAGACGACGACGCGGTTGGCCGCGTAGAAGGGGATGCCGTACTGCTTGCCCTCGTACGCGCCGGGCTCGGCGAGGCCCTTCAGCCAGTGCTTGCCGTCGAGGTCGTCGACCTTGTCGCTCAGATCGAGCAGGCCGCCGCTCTGCGCGAGCTGGGCGACCTGCGTGTTCCCGGTCTCGATGACGTCGGGCGCGTCGTTGCTCGCGAGTGCGGCGGTGACCTTCTCGCCGATGCCGTCCCACTCCTGGATCTGCACCCGTACGTCGATGCCGGGGTGCGCGGCCTCGAAGCCCTTCTCGAAATCCTTCTGGAAGGCGGCCGAGACGCTGTCGCGCATCAGCCACACGTCGAGGGCTGTCCGCCCGCCGCCCCCGGACACCCCGTCGCCGGATCCGGACGAACTGCAGGCACTGAGCCCGGCTGCCGCGACGAACGCGGACAGGCCGGCGAGCAAGCGGAGCTTCACGGGTCACCTCTGGGCGTCGGACCTGACCAGTTGGAAACTGGTCAAGTGACCTCTGGTGATGGAGAAAGGTGGCATGGACCAATCGAAGCGTCAACCCCCGCGTGAATGCTGGTCAGTTGTCGATCTCCGCGACCTTGTGGTCAACTGGTCAGGCAACTGGTCGTATGGCGCAAGGGGGGGTCGTTCGGTGGCTGGCGGTACGAACAGGAAGGCACCGGGCGCGGTGCTCAAGCGGGAGCGGGTGCGCGACCACATCCTCGAACTCATCGAGTCGCAGCGGCCCGGCGACCCCATCCCGTCCGAGCGCGCCCTGTGCGCGGGCCTCGGGGTGTCGCGGCCCACCCTGCGCGCGGCCGTCGACGAACTCGTCGCCGCGGGCCTTCTCGTACGCGAACACGGGCGCGGCATGTTCGTCGCCCCCCAGAAGATCACCCAGGAACTCGTCTCCCGCGAGCAGGCCCTGTCGGTCCCGCCGGCCGCCGGAGCCTGGTCCAGCAGGCTCCTGGAGTTCACCACCATCCCTGCCGGCGCCCGCGTCGGCCGCAAGCTGCGCCTGTCACCCGCCGCGGAGATCGTCTACGTGGCCCGGCTCCGGCTCGTCGACGGCACCCCGATGGCCATCGAGCACCTGCACATCCGCGCCGACCTAGTCCCCGGGCTCAGCGCACAGGAACTGGAGAGCGGCGACCTCTACGAGCACCTGCGCGCCCACCACGACGTATACGTCCGCGAAGCCGTGCAGGCCATCGAGCCGACGGTCGTCACCCGCGCCGAGGCCGAACTCCTCGACGTACCGGAGCTGTCCCCCGCGCTGCTCTTCGAACGCCTCACCTCCGACACGGCGGGGCAGCCCGTCGAGTACGTGCACTCCCTCTACCGGGGCGACCGCTACCGCATCGTCTCCCGCCTCACCCTCGGACCCGCCGCGACCACCGCGGAGCCCCTGCCCGGCCACCACCCCGGCATCCCGCCCGGCGACTTCGCCCACCGCGACACGGTCGCCTCCTCCACCCGGGGCGACGTACAACAGGCCGCCCCCTGAGACCCGTCGGACCGGCCTGCGCCGTCCCGGGCCCGACCCTGGTTACCGTTCCGCCATGGCCGACTACCGCATCGAGACCGTACGCAACGGCGAACGCGACTGGACCGCCCGCAACGACCGCGGCGCCGAGGTCCGCATCGCCGCCGCCGACAACCCCGACGCCCAGCCCTCCTTCACCCCCGTCGAACTCCTCCTCGCCGCTCTCGGCGGCTGCGGCGGACTCGTCGTGGACCGCACCGCCCGCACCGTCGAGCACGACGCGCTGCGCGTCGTCGTCGAGTCGGTGACCCGCCCCGAGGACGACGGCCGAGTCGGCGTCGTCCGGGTCTCCTACGAACTCGACCTGCCCGAGGGCGACACCCGCGCCGCCGAGGCGCTGGAGCGCGCCGTCCGGCTGACCCACGAGAAGTACTGCACGGTCAGCCGCACCGTCGAACACGGCGCACGCGTGGAGGCGCTCGGCCCCGACGGCACCACCCTCTTCGCCGGGGGATGAGCACCGGATGAGCACCGGGTGACGGGGGACGCCGACCGGACAGGACCCGGCCGGCATCCCCCGCGGGAACCGGTCAGGACACCGGCTCCACCCACACATCGCGGAAGCGGACCTTGTTGCCGTGGTCCTGCAACCGGATGGCGCCGGCCGCCGCGGACTCGGCGTCACCCGCACCGGTCGGGCCGTCCACGGCCACGTCGTCGTGGACCTTCTCGCCGTTCCAGACCACGGTGACCCGGGCGTCCGACGTCTTCTTGCCGTCGGCGTCGAACCGGGCGGCACGGAAGGTGATGTCGTACGTCTGCCACGACTCGGGCGCCTTCGACGCGTTGAGGTCGGCGGCCCTCTTCTGGTAGATCGCCCCCGCCTCGTTGTCCGCGAGCTTCGCCACGCCGTACGAGTCCAGGATCTGCACCTCGTAACGCTCCTGGAGGTAGACCCCGCTGTTGCCGCGGTCCTGCCCCGTCACGTCGTCCGGCAGCTTCGGCACCCGGAACTCGACATGCAGCCTGAAGTCCCCGAAGTGCTGTTTCGTGCGCAGGTCGCCGCAGCAGACCTCCATGGACCTCTCCGCCTTGTGCGGCCATTCCGCGCTGCGGCCGTCACTGTGCTGCCAGGCGGTGGAGACGCTGCCGCCGGAGAACAGGTCGATCCTCGCGCCCGGTCTGCGCACGTCGAGCGCGTCGAGGTTCACATGGCCGGTGTCGTCGGCGCCCACGGCGTACGTGATCGTGTTGTGGCCCTTGCGCAGGGAGAGCCGTTCGGTCTTCGTCGACCAGCGGTTCCACGCGACCGTGGACGGCAGGCTCGTCTGTTTCGCCGCGCCGCCGTTGACGCCGACGCCGACCGTCTTGGTGCCGGCGGCGGGGTGCGGGCCGTTCGCGTAGCGCAGCCCCACGTCGTACGCGCCCTTCTTGTCGACCACGACGTCGAAGGTCGCCTTCGCGCCCTTGTCGCCGAAGCCGTCGACGAAGCCGCCGCCGGTGAACCCGGCGTGTTCGTTGTCGATGCCCGCGCCGCCGGACAGCTTCGCGGACTCGGCGTCGTACGTCGTGACGGGCTCCTGCGGGCCCGGCCTGGCGTTGAGGGTGTACCAGGCCTCGGTGGACCACAGCTCCTCGCCCCCTGCGGACGAGAACGGGCGGGGCGAGCGGACGTGCACGACCCGGTCCGGCTTCAGGCCGGGGATGGTGAGCCGCACCGTGCGCCGGTCGTCCGAGAGCTTCGCCGACGCGACCGGCAGGGACTCCTCGTCGACCTTCGGGCCGCCGTAGTCCGGCGTGGGAACGTACCGCCACTGCTCGACCGCGTACGCGCCCTCGGTGAGCTTGGCCGCGGTCTCCTCGGAGAGGGGCTTGGTGTAGGTGAGGTCGAAGCCGTCACGGGTGGCGCGCATCGTCTTGATGTCGAACGCGGTCTTCCCGTTCGGCGTCAGCTTCTGCAGGCCGAAGCGGAGCTTGCCCTCCTGGCCCCAGTTGCCGTCCGCGCCCAGGCCGCCGGTGTAGATCGCCCCGTCCGGGCCCTCGCTGATCCGCGAGACGCCCGCCTCCAGGCCCTGCGTGTGCCGGAACACCGCGCCCTGGTACTCACCGGCGACCTTCTCCAGGTCCGCGCGCTGCAGTCCGCCGTAGGTGACGTCGCCGAACACCATCTGCCCGGCGAACGGCCCCTTCTTCAACTTCATCGGGGTGCTAGGGGAGTTGGCTATCTCGTTCTGCGGGAGCCACAGCACGGGCTTGGTGACGGGCTTGTCGTCGTAGGGCCCGTCGGGGTTCATGTAGTGGTTGAAGAACCGGTTCTGCTTGATGTGGACCAGCTTGGAGGCGGGCAGCCAGCCGCCCTGGTTGTCCGTGACGAACAGGTCGTTGCCCGGTCCGCGTCCGATGCCGTTCGGGGTGCGCAGGCCTCCGGCGAGGTAACTCACCTTGCCCGTGGCCTTGTTGACCTTGATGGTCGTGCCGCGGTTCGGGGCGGGCTGCGGGTCGGTGGTCGCGCCGCCGTAGTTGATGGCGACGGAGAGGTTCAGATAGAAGTCGCCCTTTTCGTAGAGCAGACCGAAGGCGAACTCGTGGAAGTTCTTGCCCCACGGCCACTCGGCGATCTTCCGCTTCTCGTCGGTGACGTCGTCGCCGTTGGTGTCGTTCAACTCGGTGAGCTGGTGCTTCTCCGACACGTACAGCTTCCCGTCCGCGTACTTGATGCCCATCGGCTCCCTGAGCCCGTCGGCGATCTTCTTGTACGTGACCTTCTCGGGACTCGTGTCTCCGGTGACGTGGTCGAGGAGGTACACCTCGCCCTTGGTCTCGTCGCTGCCGCCCCACGTGGAGATCGCGAGCCGGCCGTCGGGCAGCCAGTCCATCGCGGACACCTGCGGCTCGAAGCCCTTGGGGCGCAGGTCGGTCAGGTCGTAGCCGGGGTTGACCTCGGTGAGCGGAAGGCCGTCACCAGGAGTGTCGTACGTCCCCTCGCACTCCTTGCGGCCGGGCGCGGTGACCCGGACGACGTCGGCGTCCGTGCTGAGCACGGAGTTCGGCACGGTCGTGAACTCGCTCGCGCCCGGCGGCTTCCACTGGAGGGTGACCTGCTGACCGCCGCCCCGGTCGAAGTGGTCGATGCGCAGCGACCGGTGGCCGGCGTCGAGGGTGACGCTGCCGTCCTTGGGCTCGGCGCCGTGCAGCCCGTCGTGGTCGATGACCTGCCGGCCGCCGAGGAAGAGCCGCGAACCGTCGTCGCTGATCAGCCGGAAGTCGTACGCGCCGGCCTCCGGCACGTCGAGGTTCCCGATGATCTGCGACACGAAGTTGTCGCTGAAGCCGAAGCCGTCGGTCGACGTCCAGTCGGCCGTCGGGATCAGCTTGTCGACGTTGGGGGTCTGGGCCGGCTTGAGGTCGCACAGCTTCTCCAGCGGCGTCCGCACGTCGAACACGCGCAGCGTGACGCCGGGTTCCTGGGGCGGCAGGTCCGCGAACGGCCGCCGACCGTCGTCCGCGGCCGCGCCGGGCGCGAGCAGACCGGCTCCGAGAAGGGCGCTGAGCAGCAGTCCCGTGGATCTTCGGGCTCCGCGGTACGGGGGGTGTGGCTTCACTCTTCCTCCTGCGTGGTTCCGGCATGGGTTACGCAGATCTCTGTGGCAAAGCGACGCTCAGCGTAGGGACGGTGTCGGAGGACGTCCACGCTTTGTCCAGAGAAAGGAAAAACGAGAGGGCGACGAGAGGGCCCACCAATCGGGCGAATGGCGGCCGGAGGTCGGCTGGGCGGGCAGGGTGGGGCCGTAGGAGCGCGTTATGCCTGTGGGGTGATCACGCTTCGAGCTCGTGCGTTCCTCGCACTCGCCACCCCGGCCGCACTCCTCCTCGCCACCCTCGGCCCGGCGCCCACCGCCGCCGGCACGCAGCGGGCGCCCGCCCTGGACGCGCGGGTCAGCGCCGTCTCCGCGCGAGAGCTGGGGCGGAGCTGGCATCAGGGGTGCCCGGTCGCGCCCTCCGGCCTCCGGCTCATCCGGATGAACCACTGGGGGTTCGACGGCCGTGTCCACGCCGGTGAGCTCGTCGTGCGCGCCCAGGCCGTGCGGCCGATGCTGTACGTCTTCGGCCGGGCCTTCGACGCCCGGTTCCCCGTCCGCCGGATGCGGACGATGGCGGCGTACGGCGGCAGCGACATCGCGGCGATGAGGGCGGACAACACCTCGGCGTTCAACTGCCGTGCCGTCACGGGGGATCCGTCGCGGCTCTCCCAGCACTCGTACGGGGACGCGGTGGACATCAACACGGTGGAGAACCCGTACGTGGACAGGAACGGGCGTGTCTACCCCGCGGCGGGCGCCGCCTTCCTGGACAGGCGACGCACCGCCAAGGGCATGATCAAGAACGGTGACGTCATCACGACGGCGATGCGCACGGTGGGCTGGCAGTGGGGAGGGCGCTGGCGGGCCCCGGACTACCAGCACTTCTCGGCCAACGGGCGGTGAGAGTGCCCTTGCGCCGCCGGTCTCACGCCGCCGGGTCGATGCGGGACACCGGCCCGCCCAGGTCGAGCACGTACAGCTCGCCGTTGCCGCCCTGGACGAACGAGACGACCTCGCCGCCGTTGACGCCCAGGTCGCTCACCCCGGTCACCTTGCCGTCCTTCATCCGCAGGGCACGGACGGTGCCGTCGCAGTAGTCGCTGAACAGGTACTGGCCCCTGAGTTCGGGGATCGCCTTGCCCCGGTACACGAACCCGCCGGTCACGGAGCAGCCGAGGCCGGTGCGGTCGTACTCGTGGATCGGCGGCACGTGGTTGGCGGGCTCGGTGCCCTCGCGGAAGGGGTGGGTGCCCTCCATCTGCGACCAGCCGTAGTTCTCGCCGCCCTTGTCGGCCGCGGGGGCCCGGTCGATCTCCTCCCAGGCGCTCTGGCCGACATCACCGATGAACAGGTCGCCGGTACCCTTGTCGAACGAGAACCGCCAGGGATTGCGCAGTCCGTACGCCCAGATCTCGTCCCTCGCCTTCGGGTCGCCGACGAACGGGTTGTCCGACGGGATCGCGTACGGCTTGCCGCCCCGCGGGTCGATGCGCAGCAGCTTGCCGAGGAGCGTGTCGAGGTTCTGCCCGTTGCCGTGCGGGTCGCCGCCGGAGCCGCCGTCGCCGAACGCGATGTAGAGGTAGCCGTCGCGGCCGAACTTGATGTCGCCGCCGTTGTGGTTCGCGTACGGCTGCGTCTGCGTCAGGACGGTGCGCCGGGTCTCGGGCCGCAGCCTGCCCTTGCGCACGGCGAACTCGTCGATGGTGCTGGTGCCTTGGAGGTCCGTGTACGAGATGTAGAAGTGCTTGAAGTCGTTGGCGAACGCGATGCCGAGCAGGCCGCGTTCGCCGTCCGTGGTGGTCTCGGCGGAGATGTCGAGCACGGGCTCGCCGAGACCTCGCTTGCCCAACACGCGTACGGTGCCCGCGCGTTCGGCTATCCAGACCGCGCCGCCGGGCCCCGCCGCGCCGGCGGACGGGTTCTTCGCGGTGGCCACCTTGCTGAGCGTGACCTTCGCGGCCTGGCGCGAGGCGGCGGGTTCGTCGGCGGACGCCGTGGTCAGGGCGAGGGAAGCGATGAGGCAGATGGAGCCGATGACCGCCGTACTTCTGGTGCGAGGTTTCATCGTGATCCTCCTGAAGGCCGGGCGCCAACGGGGTGGGTGGGGGGATGGTGCGGTGAGCGGGTGGGGGTGTGCCGCCGGCCACTGTGGAGGTTACTGGGGGAGGAGTTCCCTGGTATATACCAAGAACTGTCCTTCTCCTCCTCGTACACTGCCTCCGTCGAATGATCATGCTGCACATTTGGGGGAGAGGAAACGCATGTCCACTCGTAAGCGAATGCTCCGCAGGGGGTCCGTCGTGGCGCTGGGCGTGGCGGTCGCCCTGGCGGGAGTCACCGGCACCGCCACCGCGGCCGAGGGCTCCAAGGGGCCCGGGTCCACCGGCGGGCACGCCGCCACACAGCAGGCTCTCGACGGGCTGGTGCGGGCCGGGATGCCGGGCGTGGCCGCCGAGGTCAGCGACTCGAAGGGCAAGTGGTTCGGATCCGCGGGGTACGCCGACACCGCGACGCAGCGCAAGCGCACCGCGGCGGACCACCTGCGCGCGGGAAGCAACACCAAGTCCCTTGTCGCCGTGGTCCTTCTGCAGCTGGAGGCCGAGGGGAAGCTCAGCCTGGACGACTCCGTGGAGCGGTGGCTGCCCGGTGTGCTGGACGGCAACGGCTACGACGGCACCAAGGTGACGGTGCGCCAACTCCTCAACCACACCAGCGGCGTGCACGACATGGTGTCGACGCCGGAGTGGCGTTCGTACATGAACGGCCCGGGCTTCCTCGCCCACCGATACGAGACCTGGAGCCCCGAGCGGATCCTGGGCCTGGCGCTCAAGTACAAGCCCGACTTCGAGCCCGGCACCGGCTGGAACTACTCCAACACCAACTTCGTGCTCGCGGGCATGATCATCGAGAAGGCCACGGGCAACACGTACGCGCAGGAGGCCGAACGGCGCATCATCAAGCGCCTGAAGCTGCGCGAGACCACGTTCCCCGGCACCGACCCGAAGATGCCCGCCCCCTACGCGATCGGCTACTCCAAGCTCTACGCGGAGAACCCCGGCCCCGAGGTGTACGACGCCACGGAGTACAACCCGGCATGGTCCGGCGCCACCGGCGAGGTCATCAGCACCACGGGTGACCTCAACCGTTACTACAGCGCCCTCATCAAGGGCGAGCTCCTGCCGCCCGCGCAGCAGCGGGAGTTGCTGGACACCGTCGAGACGGGCACCTTCTACCGGTACGGTGCGGGCCTGATCGTCCGCACCCTGTCGTGCGGAGTGAAGGTCTACGGCCACGACGGCATCGTCTGGGGCTCGCTGACCAGCACGGCGACCACCGCCGACGGCAAGCACACCCTGACGTTCCACCTCAACGGTGACTGGCTGGAGGACGGCAAGCCGTACGACGACGTCTTCGAAGCGGAGTTCTGCGGCAAGAAGTAGGCGTTCGCAGCGAGTTCAGTCGTGCGCCGGCACCCGCCGGCGCACGTCCTCGTACAGGTTCCGCATCGCCATGCGGTAGAGCTCGGACTGGTGGACACCGAGGAAGCCGGTGTGTCCGAACACCTCCAGGGCGACCATGCCGTGCACATAGCCCCACACGCTCAGCAGCAGGGCCGTCGCGGGCGGCGGCAGGGCGGTGCCGCTCGGGGGCATCTGCTGCGCCAGGTGCCCCAGGAACGCGGGGGACAGCGACCGCGTGTCGGCCGCCGCCAGCTGTTCCGGTGAGAACCCCCGGAACAGCTCCCGCTCGAAGACCGCGCTCATCCGGCGGTTCGCCTCCGTCGTGGGACCGTCGACGGGCGCGTGGTAGTGCCGGAGCGGTGCTCCGTAGAGGAGTTGGAACCGCTCGGGGTGGTCGATCGCCCAGCGTCGGTAGCCCTCCGCCGCGACGATCATCCCCGGTACGTCGGAGTCGTCCGGCGCGCTCTCCGTCGCCTCCTGCACGGCGTCCGCCAAGTCGTCGTACGCCTTGGTGATGAGCGCCGTCACGAGATCGTCCCGGCTCGGGAAGTAGTGGTACAGCGCCTGCACGGTCATGCCGAGGCTGCGGGCCACCGCGCGCAACGACAGGGCGTGCGGGCCGTGTTCGGCGATGTGTGTCTCGGCCGTGCTCACGATCTCTTCGACGGCGACGGCTCGTCGCCGCTCGCGCAACGAGGGTCGGGTCGCGGGGACTTCATCGGTGGACATACAGCGACCGTACGTCGCTCACCCTCGCCCTGGGGCCGGAATTCGGCACCCTGTGAAGAAAATCTAACACTGCTCAATTTTGTTGTACCCCGCTAGCGTCGGCTGCGCCCGTCACCGCAACACCTGTGCATGAAGGAGACAGCGCGTGTTCGAACGCATAGCCGAACTGGCGATCCGCCGGTCGCGGTGGGTACTCACCGTCGCCGTAGTGGTCGTGGCCCTCATGGGCGTCCTGGGAGCCGGTGCGTTCGGGAAGCTACTGGGGGGCGGTTTCGACGATCCGGCCTCCCAGTCCTCCCGGGCCAGGACCGTCATCGACGAGAAGCTCGGCGGAGAGACGAACCTGGTCCTCCTCGTCCGCGCCTCCGACGGCCGCGTCGACGCCCCCGCCGCACGGCGGAGCGGCCAGGCACTCGTCGCGGAGCTGAAGAAGGAGAGGGACCTGGAGAACGTCGTCTCGTACTGGGACACGAAGAGCCCCGACCTGCGCTCCAAGGACGGCCGCGAGGCCATCGTGCTCGCCCGCGTGAAGGGCCACGACATGGAGCAGCAGGAGAACGCCAAGGGCGTCATCGACGACTACGCCGGAACGTACGAGGACACGCTCACCGTCAAGGCGGGCGGCAGCGCGGGCGTGAGCCACGAGATGGGCCCGCAGACCGAGAAGGACCTCGTCCTCGCCGAGACCATCGCCGTCCCGCTCATCCTCCTGCTGCTCCTGGTCGTCTTCGGTACCGTCGTCTCCGCGCTGCTGCCGCTCGCCATCGCGCTGATCGCCATCGTGGGCGTCTTCGCGGAGCTGTACGTGGTCGGCAGCGTCACCGACGTGTCCATCTTCGCGATCAACCTGACCACGGCACTCGGCCTGGGACTCGGCGTCGACTACGCCCTGTTGATGATCAGCCGGTTCCGGGAGCAGCTCGCGGCGGGGGCGAGCGTGGAGGATGCCGTCCGCACGACGATGAGCACGGCGGGCCGTACCGTCGCGTTCTCCGCGGCGACCGTGGCGGCGGCCCTCGCGGCGCTCATGGTGTTCCCGCAGTACTTCCTCCGCTCGTTCGGCTACTCCGGCGTCGGCGTCGTCGTCATCGCCGCCCTCGCCTCCCTGTTCGTGATGCCCGCACTCCTCAACGTACTGGGGCACCGCGTGAACAGCGGACGGATGCCGTGGGCGAAGCGGGCGCGCACCGGAACCCCGACTTCGGTGGCGGGCACCGGAGCCCCGACGTCGGTGTGGGGACGCCTCGCCCGCACCGCCATGCGCCGCCCCGCGCTCACCGCGATGCCCGTGCTCGCGGTCCTGCTCCTCGCGGCGAGCCCGCTCCTCGGCATCACCTTCGGCACGGCGGACGAACGCGTGCTGCCCGAGGACGCCGAGAGCCGCGAGGTCTCCGTGTCCCTGCGGGAGAACTTCAACGGAAACGACGCGGCCGCCCTGCACGTCGTCATCGACGGAGACGTGAACAAGGCACCACTGGCGTCGTACGCGGCACGCCTGTCCGGTCTCGACGGTGTCGCCCGCGTCGAGACCGGCACGGGCACCTACGCCGACGGCAGGACCCGACCGACCGGTCCCGGCAACCCGGTGCTCGGCCGCCCCACCGCGCAGCAGCTCAACGTCGTCAGCACCCTGACACCGAAGTCCGACGCGGCGAAGGACCTGGTCGACGACGTCAGGGCGGCCACCCCGCCCTCCGGGACGCACCCGCTGGTCGGCGGCGCCGACGCCGAACTCGTCGACTCCAACGACTCCATCGCGGGCCGGTTGCCGCTCGCCGTGGGCCTGATCGTCGTCACCACGTTCCTGCTGCTCTTCCTCTTCACCGGCAGCATCGTGCAGCCGCTGCGAGCGCTTGTCCTCAACGCGGTCGGCCTGGGCGCGACCATCGGCGTCATGACCTGGATCTTCCAGGACGGCAACCTCTCCGGGGTGCTCGGCTTCACCGCGCAGCCGATGGAGACGTCGATGACGGTGCTGATGTTCTGCGTCGCCTTCGGCCTGTCGATGGACTACGAAGTGTTCGTCACCAGCCGCATCAAGGAACTGCACGATCTCGGCGAGGACAACGAGTCCGCGGTGACGGGCGGCCTCGGGCACACCGGAGGCATCGTCAGCGCGGCGGCCGCCCTGATCGCGGTCAGCTTCTTCGCCTTCGGCACGGCGGAGATCAGCTTCATGCAACTCTTCGGCCTGGGCAGCGGTCTTGCCATCCTCATCGACGCCATCGCCGTGCGCGGCATCCTCGTCCCGGCCGCGATGCGGCTGCTCGGCCGCTCCGCCTGGTACGCGCCGGGGCCGCTGCGCAGGTTCCACGCGCGGTTCGGAGTGAGCGAGGGCGGTCCGGTGCCCGCGGCACGGCGGGTCACGGCGAAGGTCTGATCCGGCGTCCTCCGTTGCGGGTCAGGCGTCGGCGGCCACCAGGTCCCACGGGCTCGGCCCCGTACCGTCGCACCAGGCCTGCAACTCCACGCCGTTCACGCAGACTATGCCGCACTGCTCCGCGTACTCGAGGGCGGGAGCCGTGAAGTCGCTCGTCGTCACCAGGGCGGCGACATCCGCCTCGTGGACCGTGAAGCACGTACCCCCGAAACGCTGCAGGTCCTGCGAACCCACCTTGTTGTCCTCGCCGTAGCGCTTGCACTGGATGACGATCCGGCGTCCGTCCGGCGCCACCGCCAGGACGTCCGCTCCCAGGTCGCAGGCGCCACCGACGACTTCGACGTCCTGGCACGCGTCGCGGGCACAGAGGTCGGCCACGGCTTGTTCGAAGGCGTCGGCGTCGAGTGCGGCGTAGTCGACGCCGACGGCCGGTGCGTCGAGGACGACGGTCGCGGTCTCCTCCGTGTCCAGTACGAGGGTGGGCTCCTTCACCAGGGCCGGGTCCTCTGCGAAGGTGAGCTCCTCTGTGAGTGTGGCTTCCTTTACGAGGGTGGGTTCCGTGCCGAAGCCGTCCCCCGCGACGGCGGGAACCACCGGAGCGGCGACCGTCGCGGCAGCCGCCGGCGTCCTCGTGCCGTCGAGGCTCTCGGACGCCCGCTCGGCCGCCTCCTCCAGCGCCGCCGCCGCGCGCCGCGCGTACCTCGCCGCCGAGAAACGCCGCCAACGGGACCTGCCGAGGCAGGCGGCCGAGAGGCCCACGACGGCGAGCGAGCCGATCCACAGCGGGCGGCTCTCGACCATGTGGGCGGCGGCGCGGACCAGAGCCGCCGTGCCGCACAGCAGGATCGCGACGAGCACGAAGAACAGGGCGGTCGTGCGCAGATCGAAGCGCCGCTCGCCGTTCGTCCGCCGAACGGGGCGCGAGGACACGGTCATTGCTCTCCCTGGCGGTGGACGGGAACGAAGATCACTTCTCCCGGTTGCCCAAGATCGGCAAGGCCAAAAGGGCGCCGGTCTCCTGAAGGAGAGCTGCGCGTCGCCGGTCATCATGCAGGGCGTGGTCACGCTCCTCGGCGTGCTGCGCCGCCGGCCCCGCGAGAGCGCCCTCGAGGACCGTTCTCCGATCAGCCGGGTGGACCAGATCCGCATCCCACTACGTCGAGGTCGAGTACCTGGTCAAGGAGAATGAGGACCACGGCTTTGCACATCCGGAGGACAACATCGACGTCTACCGCGCGGCGGACCGCGTCCTCGCCCGCCACTTGAAGTGACCAGCACACGGCAGGACCCGGCTCGCCTGCTGGAAGCAGCTTCGCTTCTGGTCCCGGAAGACGTCGCCACCGAGAACGACATCACGGTGAACGACGTCTGGGAGTACCTCGTCCACGACGAATGGGAAGTGGCGCTCGCCCGCCGACGAGGGCCGCCGCAAGACCCCGTTTTCGGGGGCCGGTGTCCTGCGGCCCATGTGGGACATCGGGCGTCGGACGGCCACAGGCGAACCGGACCTCTGCGTCGCCGCCCGCTGGGCGGAGTTCGCCCCGTCCGTGGGCCCCGGCGGCCGGGTGACGGTACGCCTCGCCCCGCTCTCCCCGCCGAAGTGGCAGCACCTCCGGCCGGGCCAGGTGATCACGGTGCACGAGGACAGGACCGTCGCCGGAACGGCGGTCGTCCTCGATTCGCGGAGCCCGTGAGTGAAAGCGGATGTCCCGTGAGTGAAAGCGGATGTCCAGGGCACTCGCGAGTGAAGAGAGAGGTGCACCGCCCGGCCGCACGGCACGAGGTCGGCTGTGTGGTCGCCGGTCGCACCAGGACGTACGCGAGGAAAGGTGTCATCCGTGTCGCAAGTCGAAGAGTCCATCGAAGTCGACGTCCCGGTCCGCGCCGCGTACAACCAGTGGACCCAGTTCGAGACGTTCCCCGAGTTCATGCAAGGGGTGCAGCGGATCGAACAGCGCACTGACAAGCTCACCCACTGGGTGACGAAGATCGACGGCGTGGAGCGCACGTTCGACGCCAAGATCACCGAGCAGATCCCGGACGAGCGCGTGGCGTGGACCACGGTGGAGGGCCAGGCCAAGCAGGCAGGCGTCGTCACCTTCCACCGCCTGGACGAATCACGCACCAAGGTCATGCTGCAGATGCACTACGACCCCGACGGCCTCGCCGAAACGGTCGGCGACAAGCTCGGCTTCGTGAAGCGGCAGGTCACCGGTGACCTGGGCCGCTTCAAGCAGTTCATCGAGAAGCGCGGCGGAGCGGAGACGGGCGCCTGGCGCGGCGAGGTGTGACCCCGCACGGCACGAGACGCGACGAAGGCCCGGACCTGTAGGTGGTCCGGGCCTTCCTCCTGTTCCTGCTGTTTCCTCTGTCCCCTCTGTCCCCTCTGCTCCGCTTGATCCGCACACCTGCCGCCCTGGTGCATCAGCGGCAGGTTCGGCCGTCGTACGCCGCGCTTCCTGGGATGACGCGCTGCTCACCAGCATGGTGGCCTCGATCGCATCGGGACGCCGACCCCGATTCAAGTGGTCGATGCGGGTTACACAGTTTCTGAAGTTCCCGACGGTCGGGACAGAGCACAAGAGGGCGGTCGGAGCGCGTGGTGGAGTGGTTGCGTAGAGGTGGGTCCTGGGTGGCGCGGGCGTGGAGCTCGTCCGGGCACGAGCGGCACACGGTGCTCCTCATCGCGAAGCGCGTCCTGGCGGCGACGCTGTCGTGGTGGGTCGCGCACGACGTCCTGAACGCCACGTCCCCCGCGTTCGCACCGTTCTCCGCGGTGCTGATCATGAACGTCACGCTGCAGAAGTCGGTGTGGCAGACGCTCCGCTACATCGCGGCGGTCGTCGTCGGCGTGGCCGTACAGTCCGCGATCGGCTTCACCGCGGGACCCGACCTGTTCGCCTTCGTCGTGGTCGCCGCCGTCGCGCTGAGCCTCGGCCAGTGGACGGCGCTCGGCGAGCAGCGTTCCCAGGTCGCCACCGCCGCGTTCTTCGCCTTCTCGACGTACTCCGTCGCCGCCACGAACGCCGACCGGGCCCTCCAGCTCGGGCAGATCATCCTCCTCGTCCTCATCGGCTGCGGCATCGGTCTCGTCGTCAACCTGTGCATCGCGCCCCCGCTGCGCTACCGCAGCGCCGAGCAGGGCCTGCGCGCCCTGGCCGCGGAGATGGAGTACCTGCTCGACGACATGGCCGACGGTCTGAGCAGCGGCGACGTGGACGCCGACCGGGCCGAACAGTGGCGCAAGGCGGGCGAGCGCGTGCAGGACGCGGTGGGTCAGGCGCGGACCGGGCTGAGCACGGCGGAGAGCAGCGTGCCCTTCAACCCGCGCCGCCTGCTCCCCGCCCACCGCGGCTACCTCACGTTCGACCGCTACCGGCAGGCGCTCGGCGCCATGGAACGCGCGGTCTACCAGCTGGCCTCGCTGACCCGCAGTCTCGGCCGGTGGCGCGAGACGGAGGACACGTACACCTACGCCCCGGCGCTCGAGGCCTACGCCGACTTCGCCGCGACCCTGCGCGACATCGTGCACGTCATCGTCGAGCTCGACTCCGACACGCTGTCCGACCAGGCCCAAGAAATGTGCGGGCTCGCCGGGACCGCACAGGAGGCGCTGGAGAAGGTGCTGGAGGCGGCGCAGGAATACGGACTGCCGCTGGCCGACGCGTCCCGCCCGTACGGGGTCCTGATCGTCGAGGCAACCCGCCTGATGGAGGAGTTCCAGAACACCTGCGACGTGCTCCAGGACACCGCGGACGCCTGAGGCGGCCGATCACTGTCGGAGCCCGGCTCTAAACTGAAGGACATGCGGACGCGACCCACGTTGACCTGGGAGCCGCAGGGCGACCTGCCTCCGGCCTCGACCGACCTCTCGGCGGTCGTCGCCGCGGTGCGCGCGGGAGGCGTCGTCGTGCTCAGCGGAGCGGGCCTCTCGACGGAGTCCGGCATCCCGGACTACCGCGGGCAGCACGGCTCGTTCCGGCGCAACCACGTGCCCATGACGTTCCAGGAATTCATCGGCAGCGACGACGCGCGCCGACGGTACTGGGCGCGCAGCCAGCTCGGCCGCCGGTCCATGGCGGGGGCCCGCCCGAACGCCGGTCACCGCGCGGTGGCGGCCCTGGCCGAAGCGGGTCTCGTCGCCGGAGTGATCACGCAGAACGTCGACGGGCTGCAGCAGGCGGCCGGCGCGCGGAACGTGGTGGAGCTCCACGGCAGCCTGGACCGCGTCATCTGTCTGGACTGCGGCGCGGCGGGCGACCGCGCGACGCTCGACGACCGCCTGCGCCGGGCGAACCCCGGCTTCGAGGAGGTCGCCGCCCGGCACCGCGCGGCCCGGGTGAACCCGGACGGTGACGTGGACCTGCCCGACGAGGCGGTCAGCGGATTCCGGACGGTGGCGTGCGCGGCCTGCGGCACCGGCGTGCTCAAGCCGGACGTGGTCTTCTTCGGCGAGAACGTCCCGCCCGAGCGGGTGGCCGTGTGCCGCGCCCTCATCGACGGCGCGACGACCGTGCTGGTCCTCGGCTCGTCCCTGACGGTCATGTCCGGCCTCCGCTTCGTGCGCCAGGCCGCACAGTCCGGCACCCCGGTCCTGATCGTGAACCAGGGCCCCACCCGCGGCGACCGCCTGGCCACCCGCGTCGACCTCCCCCTGGGCCGCGCCCTGACCGACGTGGTGCAGCAGGTCCTGCCGCCCTCCTGACCCGGATCCGGACGCGACGGCCGCCACGGTTGGACATCCCGGGCCCTCCTCTGGCAACGTCGCCCGTCCGTTCCCGGACCCGAGGGGAGAAGCACGATGATCGAAGTGAGCACCCGCAGCGTCAAGGAGGCAGCCGCCGCCGAGCAGCTGCGCGCCAACACCACGACGCTCGACATTCCAAAGGGTTTCGACCTCTGGACGCCCGAGGAGATCGCGGACTGGCTCGACACCGTCGAGGACGACCCGCGGGTCTCCGACGCGGACTTCTACGAGGCCCAGCAGGCGGTCCAGCGGGTACTGGACGACGAGGGCGCGTGACCTGCCCCTCAGGGCCCAGGAGCGCTACGAGGTCGTAGGCGCCCGCCCGCCCGGGGCGGGGTGGTCGAGAGGCCCGCCCATCCCGCCGGTCGAGATCAGTGATGCCAGTAGTCGCGATCGGGCAGTTCGACCCACGCATCGGGAGGCCCGACGACGGCACGCCGGTCGGTCGGACGCAGTCCTGCGAAGGCGCACGAGTAGGCCACGGCGTCGTGGCGGTAGAGGTAGGAAGCCAACACGTCCCCCGAGGGTTCGTCGTCGTACGGTCCACCGCCAGGGTGGAGGTCCGAGCCCTCCATACGTCCATGACGGGCGATGGAGCCCTGATTGCCGCTCTTGGGATTGGCGTACAGGCCGTAACAGACCGTGTCGGCGGACAACCGGGTCAGCACGCCGGGCATGTGCGGTGCGTATCCCCATGGCTGTGTCAGGACGCAGCCGCCCGGTACAGAGGTCACGCCGATGATCCGCAGACTCTCGTCCATGTCGTACTCGAACGGATCCTCCAGCAGCTCCTCGACGACGTCGTCACCCACCGGCGCCGCTTCCAGACGGCGAATCGCCTCGGCCGCGTCGATGCCGGCCACGCAGGCCAGCCCCGTACCGTCGTAGTAGAAGGTGCCCAGTGCCGAGGTGAGGCGCGCGGCCTCGTCCGCCGCTGCACGCTCCGCGTTCGTCAGGCGCACCCCCTCCGGTACCTCGAACAGGTCCGGCGTGGGCCCGGCCAGGCTCAGTCGTCCCGGCGACCAACCACCGAGAGCCGACCGCCAAGGATCAGCCCCGGCATCGGCGAGCGCTCGTGCGTTCTCCGGCTTCTTGGCCACGACGGCCTCCCAGAGTGCCGTCACGCCGTGCTCCAGTGCGTCCACATCCGAGACCCGACCGGCCAGCTCGGCGACGACCTCCGGAGACCCGAACACCGCCGCACGGTGCAGGGGCACACCTCCACCCCATTTCTCCGGATCGGCACCCTCGTCGAGGCGTTGACGCACGTCGTCGACATCGGTCCAGTCCCAGCCCATACCGGCCCAGCCATCACTCACCACTGCCACCAGCCCTCCCCTGTCGCGTCGCGGGCACTGCACACATCACGCTCGCACACGGGTCTGACATCGCGAGCGCCTGAGGCTGACGGTCGCTCCTGCGGCGTTGGCGGCCGCGATGCAGGGCGGGGGCTCGCGTCCGTCGGCGGGAAGCCTTCTCCGGGCGCCCCCTCGCGGCCCTTAGGTGGCCGGTCGGGGTAAACCCCCATGCGTGTCCGCCAGTTGGGAGGATGCGGCCGCCCCGCGGCGACGGCGAAGATCCTCCGTATGACGAAGATCAAGCGGAACACCGTCCTGCTCACCGCCTCCGCCGCGGTCCTCACGCTCACCGGGCCGGTCACCGCGTCCGCGGCGCCGACCGCTCCCACGACCACGACCGCGTCGCTCGACTGGACGACGTGCGGGGGCCGGGGGGCGGACACGCGCCAGGAGTGCGCGACGCTCGCCGTGCCGATGGACCACGCCCATCCCGAAGGCGAGCAGATCGAGATCGCGATCTCCCGCATACCCAGCGAGAAGCCCGGAGCCCGCAGGGGTGCCCTGTTCCTGATCCCCGGCGGGCCCGGCGGGTCCAGCATCGACGCCCCCTCCGGCAAGGGGCAGAAGCTGCCGCAGAGCGTGCGGGACGCCTACGACCTGATCGGCTTCGAACCCCGCGGCCTCGGCCGCTCCACACCGGTCGACTGCGGCCTCGAACCCGCCGACCTCGCGCCGTCCGCCCTGCGCCCCTGGCCCGCCCCCGACGGTTCCGTCACCGAAAACATGGTCACGGCGAAACGCCTCTCCGACGCCTGCGCACGCAACGGCGGTGAACTCATCCGCCACATCAGCACGGTCGACAACGCCCGCGACATCGACCGCATCCGGGCCGCGCTCGGCGAGGAGAGACTCTCGGCCTGGGCCGTCTCGTACGGAACGTACGTGGGCGCCGTCTACAGCCAGCTGTTCCCGCACCGCACCGACCGGATCGTGCTCGACAGCAACGACGATCCCGACCCCCGCCGGGTCGGCCGCGGTTGGCTCGCGGCGCACGAGCGGGGTGTCGAGGACACCTTTCCGGAGTTCGCCGAGTGGGCCTCGGCGCCGGACAACGAGGACCGCCTCGCGGAGACGGCGGCCGAGGTGCGTCCGCTCTTCCTCCGCCTCGCCGCCCGCCTGGACCGCGAACCGATCCCCTGGCCCGACGCCAACCCGGCCGTACTGAACGGCAACGTACTGCGGCAGACCATGCTCAACGCGATGGACGACCCCGACGATTTCCCCGGCCTCGCCCGCCTGATGCGCGGCGCTCTGAAGGGGGACCTGCCGCCCGCGCCCCCGGCGCCGCCCGAGAAGGCGGTCCAGAACGCCGTCGCCGTCGGCTCCGCGACCCTCTGCAACGACGTCGCGTGGCCCACGTCACCTGCCGTGTACCAGAAGGGCGTCGCCGAGAGCCGCGCCACGTATCCGCTGACCGCCGGCATGCCCAGGAACGCGATGCTCTGCGCAGCCTGGCCCTACCGGGCGAAGCAGGCCACCCGCATCACCGACCGTGGCCCGTCCAACATCCTTCTCGTCCAGAACGAGCGCGACCCCAACACCCCGCTGAGCGGTGCCCTGAAGCTGCGTGAGGCGCTCGGCCACCGTGCCGTCATGGTGACGGCCGACGCCACCGGCCACGACGCCTACCTCGCCAACGGAAACGCGTGTGGCGACCGCACGGTGTCCCGCTTCCTGGCCACGGGGCAGCGTCCGGCGCACGACACCTCCTGCGCCCGATCTTGAGACGCAACCCGTGGGAGTCGCGGGTGCCGCGTCACCGCGGTCCCAACCGGTCCAGTGCGGACTGGCTCTCGTCGTCCGCAGCGCGGTAGATCACCAGCCGCTGGTCCGGATCTTGAAGCGGCGCGAGCACTTCGAAATGCACGGCGATCACGCCGATGTCAGGATGCCGCAGAACCTTGTGGCCGCGACCGTTGACCTTGACGTCGCGCTCGCCCCAGAATTGCGCGAACTCCGCGTCACGGGTGGCGAATTCGGAGATCCGGTCGGCCAGCTCCCGGTCCTCGGGATGGGCGGCCCAGGCAGCGCGCAGGTGGGCGACACCTTCCCGTACGACGCGTTCGCGGTCGACGTAGAAGTCACGCATCCCCGGATGCATCAGACACAACCACATCGCATTGCGCTGTGACTGCGGCAACGTATCGAAATCCAGGAGCAGCCGCGCTATTTCGCCGTTCCAGGCGAGGATGTCGTAGCGGTGGTTCATCAGCATGGCGGGCAACGGAGACAGGTCGGCGACCAGCTGGGCCAGCTGCGGCGGCGCGGTGGTCGCGGACTTGCCGGAGTTGCGGGGGCGCTGCTGGGCCAGGTCGAAGAGGTAGGTGCGTTCGTCGGGGGTCAGGCGCAGCGCTCGGGACAGTGCTTCCACCACGTCGACCGAGGGCCGTAGCCCGCGGCCCTGCTCCAGGCGCACGACGTAGTCGACGCTGACTCCGGCCAGTTCGGCGACCTCTTCGCGGCGCAGTCCCGGGGTCCGCCGGGGCTGCCGACGCGAAGACAGACCGAAGTCGTGCGGGTCCAGGCGCTCACGTCGGGCCCGCAGGAACGCGGCGAGTTCCTGCGTCGTGTCCGCGGTGCTGGTCATCGCGTTCGATGCTACAGCCCGGGTAGGACTGGCTTTCCCAGGAACTCCTCTCCCTTACCCCCGACTTGCGGCAGCCACAGGCTTGGTTTCGGCAACGAGGCACAAGCACAGGAGGACACGATGTCGCTCACCCTGGACACCTACCGGCTGCTGGGCCGCTCCGGGCTGCGGGTCTCACCGCTGGCGCTGGGAGCGGCGACCTTCGGCACCGAGTGGGGCTGGGGCGCCGAGCGGGACGAGGCGCGCAAGCTGTTCGACCTCTACGTCGAGAGCGGTGGCAACTTCATCGACACCGCCAGTACCTACACGAACGGCAGCTCCGAGCGGCTGCTGGGCGAGTTCACCCGCTCGAGCCGCGAAAGTCTGGTGCTGGCGACGAAGTTCTCGACGCTGCGGCGGCCCGGCGATCCGAATTCCGGAGGGAATCATCGCAAGGCCCTGTTCGGTTCGGTGGAGGACAGTCTGCGCCGACTGAAGACGGACTATCTCGACCTGCTCTACCTGCACGTGTGGGATTTCACGACGCCGGTCGAGGAGATCCTGCGCGCCATGGACGATCTGGTCCGGCGGGGCAAGGTCCTGTACGTGGGGATCTGCAACGTCCCGGCCTGGCAGGTCTCCCGCATGCAGGCGATCGCCGACCTGCGGGGCTGGTCGCCGCTGGTCGCGCTGCAGACCGAATACAACCTGATCGAACGCACCGGGGAGCGTGATCTGATCCCCATGGCGCGCGAGATGGGGCTGGGGGTGGTCCCGTTCTCACCGCTGGCCGGCGGGGTGCTCACCGGGAAGTACAGCCGCGACGACCTGACCGCGACGCAAGAGGGCGCCGACGGCACCCGCAAGGGGTTCAACAGAGCCAACGGCGCGCTCACCGAGCGCAATCTCGCCATCGCGGACGTCGTGAAAGCGGTCGCCGCGGAGCAGGGCAGAACCCCCGGCCAGGTCGGGCTGGCATGGCCCCTGCAGAACCCGGGCGTGACGGCACCGATCATCGGCGCCCGCACCCCCGCGCAGCTCAAGGACAACCTGGGTGCCCTGGACGTCGAATTCACCGCATCCCAACTGGCCCGCCTCGAAGAGGCCGGCGCGATCGGGCTGGGCTTCCCGCACGACTTCCTCGCCAGCGACAGGGGCCGCACGCTGAACAGCGGCGAACTGAAGATCGAGCCGCGCCGCTGACGTCCGATCGAGCGCCGGGGGGCAGCGGTGCCACCGCTGCCCCCCGGCACGTCCTCGGCTGCCGATCAGATTCCGAGGGGAGAAGCGCCACGGGTCGAAAAGGCAGTGGGCGGGGCGCCACCAACCCCCTCAGGCCGAGACAGGCAGCGCCTGCGGATCCACCTCGCAGTGCTCCACCAAGCGGGCAAGGCCGCTGCCGCCGACCTCCACCCGGGTCGTCGCCTTTCCGTTCGCGGGGACCTTCACCTTCTCGGACTGCTCGACGACGGTGATGCCGTCGGCGTCCACGAACGTGACCGAGACCCAGAAGCGGCCGGCCCTGTCGTTCTTGTTCGTGACCTTGACCGTCGCGTACGGGGCCGCCTTCGACGCGCAGCGCACCAGCTTCGCCGTCGCGTCCTCCGTGCGCTTACTCCCTGAACCGGAAGAGGTGGACCCGGTGGAGTCGTCGGTCGGCAGCCGCCGGCGCGTGTTGCCGCTACCCCTGTCCCCGCTGCTGTCGCCGCTGCCGTACATGTCGTCATCGTCGTCGTAGCCCGACCCGGACGTCGACGACCCGAACGTGCCCGAGCTGTTCGACGACGAACTGTCGTGGTCCTGGCTCGAGCTGCTGCAACCGCCGCCGCCACCCCCGCCGCTGTGACGGCTGCCGCCACCGTGGCCCCGGCCCGTCGTGAAGCCGGTCAGGGCGAGCGACGACAGCGTCAGCGCGGCGGTGATCTTGAGAATGCGCCCCCTGTTTGTCATCCGATCATTGTTGTGACCGTGCGCCGCTTCTGGCAAATGGGCGCGGCGTCGCACATCCCTTCTGCGCAGGGCGCGTTGAATCGGAGTGGATGTCACGACGCGGTGGGAGACATGGATCTGAACACGGTTCTCGACGTGTGCGACGCTCGCCGTCGCGGGCCCTGGCGGCCGGGCGACGCCTGGCTCGGTGGGGGGACGTACCTCTTCTCCGAACCCCAGCCGCAGCTGCGGCGCCTGGTGGACCTGAGCCGGCTGGGCTGGGAGCCGCTCCGCACGCTGCCGGACGGCGCGGTGCGGATCTCCGCTACGTGCACGATCGCCCAGCTGTCCCGGTTCGGGCGGACGCTCGACGCGGCGGCCGCCCCTCTCTTCGACCAGTGCTGCCGCGCTTTCCTCGCCTCGTTCAAGATCTGGAACATGGCGACCGTCGGCGGCAACCTCTGTCACGCGCTGCCCGCGGGACCGATGATCTCCCTCACCGCCGCCCTCGACGGCGAGTGCTCGCTCCAGGCCCAGGACGGGTCGCTCCGGCGGGTGCGCACGGTGGACTTCGTCACCGGGGACGGCAGCAAGGAGCTCGCCGAGGGCGAACTGCTGCGCTCGGTGACGGTTCCCGCCCGCGCCCTGCGGTGCCGTACGGCGTTCCGCCAAGTGTCGCTGTACGGCCTCGGACGCTCCGGTGCTCTCGTCATCGGGACGCTCGACCCGGCGGACCGTTCGCTGGCCCTGACCATCACGGCCGCGACCCGTCGGCCGTTCCGGCTGTCCTTCGCGCGGCCCCCGGGCGAGAGTGAGCTGCGCGCGGCGATCACGTCGGCCGTCGCCGACTCCGACTGGTTCGACGACATCCACGGACTGCCCGAGTGGCGGCGGCACATGACCCTCCGCCTCGCCGAGCAGATCCGCCGCGAACTCACCCTGAAGGGTGCGCGATGACCTTCACGGTCCGGGTCAACGAGCAGTCGTACGACGCCGCGCCGCGCCCCGGCCAGTGTCTGCGCACCTATCTGCGCGAACGCGGCTGGTTCGGGGTGAAGAAGGGCTGCGACGCGGGGGACTGCGGGGCCTGCACGGTTCATGTGGACGGCGAGCCGGTGCACAGCTGCCTCTATCCCGCCGTGCGGGCGCGCGGGCGGTCCGTCACCACCGTCGAGGGTCTCGCGGACAAGGACGGGAGCGAGGGTGGGGGCGGCGGGGGACTTCATCCCGTGCAGCAGGCCTTCCTTGACGCCCAGGGCTTTCAGTGCGGGTTCTGCACCGCCGGGTTCCTGATGACCACCGTCGCCCTCGAGGACGCGCTGGACGACCTGCCACACGCCCTCAAAGGCAACATCTGCCGCTGCACCGGATACCGCGCCATCGAGGACGCCGTCCGCGGCCTGCGGCACACCGAAACCCCCTGCGCCGGGCAGACCGTGGGCGCCAGCCCCGGCGCCCCGGCCGGCCGCGAGATCGTCACCGGCACCGCCCGGTACACCTTCGACGTCGAGGTGCCCGGCCTGCTCCACATGAAGCTGCTGCGCTCCCCGCACCCGCACGCCCGTGTCGTCGCCGTCGACACCTCAGCGGCGCTCCGCGTCCCCGGCGTGCACGCCGTGCTCACCCACGAGGACGCCCCCGCCACGCTGTACTCCAGCGCACGCCACGAGGACCCCACCGACGATCCCGGCGACACCCGCGTCCTGGACGACACCGTCCGGCACGTCGGCCAGCGTGTCGCCGCCGTCGTCGCCGACAGCGAGCAGGCGGCGGAGGAAGCCTGCCGGCACATCGACGTGACGTACGAGCGACTGCCCCACGTCACCGACCCGGAGGAGGCCATGCGCCCGGGCGCGCCCGTCATCCACGCCGGGAAGGGGCCGCAGGCACGGATCGCCCGCGTCGAGAACAACGTGGCAGGCGAGGTGCACGCGGAGGTCGGCAGCGTCGACGACGGGTTCGCCGAAGCCGCGGTCGTCCACGAGGGCACCTACCGCACGCAGCGCGTCCAGCACGCGAGCCTGGAGACGCACGGCTGCGTCGCCCACTTCGAGGAGAGCGGGGCGGCGGAGCGCCTCACCGTCCGTACCAGCAGCCAGACCCCCTTCCTGACCCGGCGAGCGCTGTGCACCCTGTACGGCCTGCCGGAGGACAGCGTCCGCGTCGTCACGGGACGCGTCGGCGGAGGCTTCGGCGGCAAGCAGGAGATGCTGACCGAGGACGTCGTCGTCCTCGCCGCGCTCACACTGCGCCGTCCCGTCAAGCTGGAGTACACCCGCGCCGAGCAGTTCCACGGCGCCACCACCCGGCACCCGTTCACGATCCGCGTCAAGGTCGGCGCCCGCGCCGACGGCACGCTGACCGCCCTCCAGATGCGAGTGGTCTCCGACACCGGGGCATACGGCAACCACGGGCCCGCCGTGCTGCTCCGCAGCGTCACGGAACCCTTCGCCCTCTACCGGGCCCCGCACAAGAAGGTCGACGCCTACGCCGTCTACACCAACAGCGTTCCGTCGGGCGCCTTCCGGGGGTACGGCCTGGGACAGGTCACCTTCGCCGTCGAGTCCGCCATGGACGAGACGGCGCGTCGCCTGGGCATGGACCCGCTCGACTTCCGCGAGAAGAACCTCATCGGCCCCGGCGACCGCCCGACCGGCCCGGCCGGTGAGGACGAGGACCTGCACATCGGCTCGTACGGCCTCGGCCGGTGTCTGACGGTCGTTCGCGACGCCGTCGCGGAGGACAGGAGTGTCGACGCCGTCCCGGAGGGGTGGCTGACGGGCCAGGGCGCGGCGGTCGCGATGATCGCCACCGGGCTCCCCGGCGGGCACCACGCCGACGCGCGTGTCCGCCTCCTCGCCGACGGGACGTACGACCTGGCCACCGGCACGGCGGAACTCGGCAACGGCAGCACCACCGTCCACGGACAGATCGCCGCCGGGGCGCTCGGCACGACCGTGGACCGGATCGGAGTGCGCCAGTCGGACACCGACGTCGTCCGGCACGACACCGGTGTCTTCGGTTCGACCGGCACGGTCGTCGCCGGCAAGGCGGTCCTGCTCGCCGCGGAATCCCTGGCCGGGCGCGTCGAGGCCTTCGCTGCACGGCACACGGGGGTGGCCCGCCCCCGGTGCGTGCTCGGCGCGGACGCGGTCGACTGCGCGGGGCGCCGCGTCCCGCTGACGGCGCTGTACGAGGCGGCCCGTGCCGAGGGCGCCCAGGAGGGATTCGTGGGGGAGGGGCACTGGGACGGCAGCCCCCGCTCCGTCGCCTTCAACGCCCAGTGGTTCCGCATCGCCGTCGACCCGGACACCGGCGAGATGCGGATCCTGCGCAGCGTGCACGCCGCGGACGCGGGCCGGGTCCTGAACCCGCTGCAGTGCCGCGGACAGATCGAGGGCGCGGTCGCCCAGGCGCTCGGCGCCACGCTCTTCGAGACCGTCCGGCTCGACGGGCGCGGCGAGGTCACCACGGCGGCCTTCCGCCGCTACCGCCTCCCGCACTTCGCCGACGTGCCGCGCACCGAGGTCCACTTCGCGGACACGACCGACGCGATCGGCCCGCTCGGAGCCAAGTCGATGAGCGAGAGCCCCTTCAACCCGGTGGCCCCCGCCTTCGCCAACGCCCTGCGCGACGCCACCGGCATCCGGTTCACCGAGACGCCGATGACCCGGGACCGCGTCTGGCTGGCCATGAACCGGCAGGGGGCGGCGGGCTACGCGGCGGACCGGTCGGAGGACGGCCACAGGTAGGGCAGGTCGTCGGGGACGCCGGGGAAGAGCGGGGCGTAGACCTCCGGCGCCTTGCGCACCAGCGCCGACCGGTGGCTGCGGTGGAAGGCCGGGTCCCCGAGCCAGGGCGGCAGCTCGCCCTCGTCGGCGAGCTCTTCCTGCGCGCGCACGGCGGTGCCCGGACGGTGCTGCGCGAAGTCGGTGAGCAGGGTGGTGGCGCAGGTGTCGGTACGGCCCTCCGCCACCCACACCGCGCACACGTCGAGGCCGTAGCGGACGAGGGCCTCCTCGTAGCCGGTCCACATGCGGACCGCGGGGTGGTGCCGCCAGCCGTAGCCGGGCACGGTCAGGCCGCGCAGCACTTGGAGGGCCTCGACGCGCTGTTTGCCCAGGCGGGCCTGGTCGAGGACCGCGGCGGACCGCGTGAATTCGGGGTACGGGAGGAAGGTCTGCACGGTGCATGCCTACCGCGGCGGCCGTGATCCCACCCGTCCCGTCCGCCTCCCACCGGGCGGACCGGTCAGGGCAGGGGGCCTCCGCGGGCGGCGACCCACAGGTCGTACCACTCCTCGTGGGTGAGTTCGGGTTCCCGGACGACGGCGTCACGGCAGGCGAGGATGCGCTCGGGACGGCTGGTGCCGATGACAGGCGCGATGCGGGCCGGGTGGCGCTGGAGCCACCACAGCAGGATCGTCTCCGGCGTCGTCCTTTTGCGTTCGGCGAGGCCGGTGACGAGCTCCGCGGCCGCGGAATCCCGGGGGTCGGTCGCATGCGGGGGACCGGTGTAGCGGCCCTGGGCGAGGGCGCCCCACGCCTGGAGCTGGATCCCGCGCGCCCGGCAGTACTCGACGGTGCCGTGCGGGAAGCCGATCTCGGCCGCCGCCGGGGTGTTCACGAGGACGCCCGCCTCGACCCAGTCCCGGCTGCCGAGGCCCATCTCCAACTGGTCGGCGACCAGCGGGACGTCGAGGTGGGCCTGGAGCTGCTCGATCTGTGCGGCGCTCATGTTGGACACGCCGAAGCGGCGCACGAGCCCCTGCCCGTGCAGCGAGGTGAGCGCCTTCGCGGTGTACTGCGGGTCGGCCAGCGGATCGGGGCGGTGCAGAAGCAGTACGTCGATGGTGTCGGTACGCAGCCGGGTGAGACTCTCCTCGACGGACCGGACGATGTGCTGGGACCGCAGGTCGTACATGCCGGGATGGTGCCCGTCGGCCTGCCGGATGCCGCACTTGGTCTGCAGGACGATCCGCTCCCGCAGACCGGGCGCCCTGGCGAGCAGTTCGCCGAACACCGCCTCGGACTTGCCCCGACGGTAGATGTCCGCGTGGTCGAACGCCGTGATGCCGATGTACAGCGCGGCCTCCACAGCGGCTTCGGCGTGGGCGATGTCCGCGGCGGTGTACGGGGCGTCGTCCCAGGTGCCGCCCAGCCCCATGCACCCGTACAGCGGCCGTCCGGCGGATACGTCGGTCTGCTCTGTCATACGTCGGCTTCCCTGCCTTCCCTCATGCACGTCATTCTGCGGGTACGGATACCCACGGGAGGGACTTCGACCGGTTTCTCCGCGTCGGCCGGTGAAAATGGGGCAGACTCGGTCCGGCAGACCGACCCGGAACGCGGAACGACCCAGGCACCGCCGAGGAGAACGTGGCCGACATCCCGAACCCCGGCCGATACGGCAGGCAGACCACACCGACCAGGCCGAGCACACAGTCAGGGCAGACCAGGCACGGAAGGCTCTCCGTCGTGCGCTCCGCCGTCGACGGCGTCCGTATCGTCGCTCTGTACGGAGAGATCGACCACGCCGTCAAGGACGAGTTCAGTCAGGCCCTGATCCCCGCGGACGGCGTGCCGCCGCCGCGGACCGTCGTCGACCTCAGCGACGTGACCTTCATGGACTCCAGCGGCATCAACGTCTTCATCGCCGCACATCACACCGTCAAGGACGCACAGGGCTGGCTGCGCATCGCCGCTCCCAGCGAGTCCGTGCTGCGCGTCATCCAGCTCATCGGCCTCGACACGGTGATCCCCTGTCACCCCACTCTCGAACAGGCTAGGACCGCCTGACGCCCGGGGCCGTGCGCACCGCGGCGCGCCTGATCTTGCCCATCGAGCTCTTCGGCAGTGAGGCGACGAAGTCGACCTCGGCGGGCACCTGATGGGGCAGGAGCCGGGCACGGCAGTGGGACGTCAGCTCCGTGGCGGGCAGCGTGGTCCGCGCCACCACGGACGCCCGTACGCGCTCGCCGCCGTCGCCGGTCGTCTCGCCCCAGACCACCGCCTCGGCGACCGAGGGGTGGGACAGGAGGACCTGCTCCACTTCGAGGGGGTTCACCTTCTTGCCGCCCACATTGATGAAGGAGTCCTTGCGCCCGACCAGGTGCAGGTGGCCCTCGGGGCCGACACGGGCGATGTCGCCGGTCCGGTACCAGCCGTCGGCGAAGGCCCGCCGGGTGGCGTCGTCGTGCCCGAGATAGTGCGTGAACATCGCGGGTGTCCGTACCAGCAGCGCCCCTTCCTCGCCGCGCGGCGCCTCCTCCCCCCGCTCGTCGACGACACGGATCCGCACGCCGGGCATGGGCCGGCCCACGCCGAGGTCCGCCGCGGAGCCGTCCTCCGGGTGCCGTGCGGCGATGACTCCGGCCTCCGTGCAGCCGTAGACCTGCTGGATGTCCAGACCCAGCCGGTCCTTCGCCCGCTGCGCCACGGCGGGCGGCAGGGCCGCCCCCGAGGACAGGCACAGGCGGAGGGCGCGGGGCACGGGCGAGCCCGCGCCGGCCGCGCGGGTCGTCAGGTCGTAGACCATGGGGGCGGCGACGAGGACCGTGCAGGCGTGCTCGTCCAGGGCGCGCAGGAGCCGGGCGGGGGTGAAGCGGCCGAGGAGGACGAGCTCCGCCCCGGCGCGCAGAGCGGTGACCAGCCCGGCCACCAGGCCGAAGGAGTGCAGCAGGGGGACGGCGGCCAGGATGCGGTCGTCCGCGGTGACCCCGTAGGAACGGGCGTAGATGTCACCGCCGTTGACGAGGTTGCGCTGTGTGTGGACGGCCACCTTGGGCTCTCCGGTCGAGCCGGACGTGTACTGGTGGAGGAAGGGGGCGTCGGGCGCGGCGGCCTCGTCGTCATCCGGGTCCCGGGAGGGCGCGTCGCTTCCCGGGTCCTCCACGGGCACGAGCGCGCAGTCGAGTGGGTCCGGGCCCTTCGCGCCGTCCAGCGCGGTGAGTCTCGCGGCATGGCCCACGACGGACAGTGGGCCCAACTTCTCTCGCACGACGGTGAGTTGTGAGCGCGGAGTGCCGGGTTCCAGGGGGACGAGCCGCAGCCCGAGACGGGCCGCCGCGAGGAGCGCGACGACCGAGTCCGGGGTGTTCTCCAGGAGCAGCCCCGCCGTGCCGCGCTCGGTGACGCCGAGTGCCCTGAAGCGGCGCGCGGCGGCCAGCACCTTCTCGTGCAGCTCGCCGTAGGTCAGCACGGCGTCCTCACCGCGTACGGCGATGGCGCGGGGGCGGGCCCGGGTGGCGTTGTCGAGCAGTTCCCACAAGGTTGTCGGGCCGGGCCGGTCGAGCCCGTCCGCCTCGCTCTCAGACGCGGTGACCATCGACCACGCTCTCCTCTCCGTCCTGGTCCGTGTGTCCGTTCGCCGACGCGACGGCGCCCGCGAGCGGCGCGGGTGCGGCGGGCCGGAGCTCCATGGGCTCGGCGGCCTCGGCGGGGTCCTCGTCGGGCTGCTGGTGACGGAAGTAGCGTTCGTAGAGGCGTCGGTACGCCCCGCCCCGTGCCAGCAGCGTGGCGTGGTCGCCCTCCTCGATGATCCGGCCGTCGTCGACGACGACGATCGTGTCCGCCTTGCGGACCGTGGGCAGGCGGTGCGCGACGACGATCGTCGTGCGGTCCGCGGCGAGAGCCTCGAGCCCCTCCTGGATCTGTGCCTCCGTCAGCGGGTCGATGCTCGCGGTGGCTTCGTCGAGGATCAGTACGGGCGCGTCCTGGAGGAAGACGCGGGCGAGCGCGACGATCTGGCGCTGGCCGGTCGACAGGTTCCGGCCGCCGTCGTCGGTGGGCGTGTCCAGACCCTGCGCGAGCTGCTCGAGCCAGTCGCCGCCCGCCACCGCACGCGCCGCGGCCTCGATCTCGTCGCGTCCGGCGCCCGGCCGGCCACGGGCGATGTTGTCCGCGACCGTCCCGGAGAAGAGGAACGGCGTCTGCGTCACCACGCCGAGGCAGCGCCGGTACTGGCCGAGGTCCAGGGTGCGCACGTCGAGACCGTCGACCTCGATGCTCCCCTTCTGGAATTCGTACGCGCGCATGATCAGCCGCACGACGCTCGACTTGCCGGCTCCGGTGTGGCCGACGAGTGCCACGGTGCGGCCCGCGGGGATGTCGAGGCTCACGTCGTTGAGTACGGGATGTTCGTCGTCGTAGCCGAAGTGGACGTCGCGCAGGGTGATCTCGCCGCGCAGGCGCGGCACCGGGATCCGGTCGCGCTGCCGCACCGTCGACTCGCGGTCGACGAGGGCGAAGACCCGCTCGCCCGCGGCCAGGCCCTGCTGGAGCTGGCTCCAGAAGGAGGCGATGCTGGTGAGCGGCGACCAGAACAGGGCCAGGGCCTCCAGGAACAGCACCCACTCGCCCGCCGACACCGACCCCGAGTCGACGCCGTGCCCGCCCACCAGGACCACCGCGACCGTGCCGAGTCCCGTGAGGGAGATCAGCAGCGGAAAGATGCCGCTGAACAGGCGGTTCAGCCGCACGCTGGCCTTGAACCAGCGGTCGTTGACCTCGTCTAGGCCGGCCTGCGCGGACTGCTGGTGGCTGTGGTTGCGCGCCACGGCGATGCCTCGCAGCGTCTCCTGCACATAGCCGTTGACCTCGGCCAGGGCCTGCTGCTGGCGCAGCGACGCGCTGCGTGCGGCGCGCCGGAAGGCGAGGCTGACGGCGACGATGACCGCGGCCACCAAGGCCGTCACCAGGGCCAGCGGTACGTTGATGACGAACAGGGCGGTCAGCAGGATCACGATCATCAGTACCTGGCCGAGCAGGCTCAGCATCAAGGTGATCAGCGTCGCGAACGCCTGGGTGTCGTTGGTGACGCGGCTGACGACGACACCGGTGGGGTGGGCGTCGTGGAACGCCATGTCCTGGCGCATGGCCGCCGCGAACGCCCGCTCCCTCAGCTTGAGCACGACGTCACCGGCCATGGTTCCGGCCGCGCGCTCCTGGAGGAGGTTCAGCAGCCAGGCGGCGATGCCGGCGGCGAGGATGGCCGCGACCAGCAGGACGAGACGGCCGTCGCTGTCGTCCCCCAGAGCCGAGTCGACGGTCCGCGCGAGGAGCAGCGGCACGGCGCTGCCCGCCGTGGCGGCGACGATCACGGCGAGGGTCACGAAGACGACCGCCCGGCCCTTGCCGCGGAAGTACGGGGCGATACGGCGGGCCAGCTCGCGGTCGCCGTAACGGCGGTCGTAGCCCTCCGGGTCGAGGCCCTCCAGCAGATGCGCCATCAGTGGCTCTCCTCCTTGGCGCCCGCGGAATCCGGGCCGCCGGGTGCCGGCGTGCTCAGATAGGGCGCGAAGATCCTGCGGTACAGAGAACAGTCCCGCAGGAGCTGTTCGTGACTGCCCTGGTCGACGATCCGGCCGGCGTCCAGGACGAGGATGTGGTCGGCCGCCCGGATGCGGGACAGCCGGGGCGTGACGAGGAACGTGGTGCGTCCGTCCGAGGCCTGCCGCATGGCGCGCTGCACCTCGTACTCGGTGGCGCTGTCGACCGCACTGGTCGCGTCGTCCACGGCGAGGACGCGCGGGTCGGCGATCAACGCGCGTGCGATGGCGACCCGCTGGCGCTGCCCGCCGGAGAGGGTGGCTCCGCGTTCGCCGACGACGGTGTCGTAGCCCTTCTCGGTCGCCATGATGAAGTCGTGCGCCTGCGCGATGCGGGCCGCGGCCTCGATGCGGGAGCGGTCGGACCCGTTGTCCGAACCGAGGCTGAGGTTCTCCGCGATGGTGCGGGAGAACAGCATCACGTCCTGCTCGATGACGGAGGTGCGCGAGCGCAGCGCCCCGATGTCCCAGTCCGTGGTGGCGACGCCGTCGATGAGGACGCGTCCGTCGTCCGGTGTGTAGGTGCGGTTCAGCAGGTGCAGGAGGGTGGACTTGCCGCTGCCCGTGGCGCCGACGATGGCGACGGTGGTGCCGGGGGCCACCCGGAACGACACGTCGCGCAGGACCGGCTTGCCGGGTTCGTAGCCGAACGTGACGTTCTCCATGGCGACTTCGCCGACGACGGGCGCGGTGTGCCGGCCGCCGCGCTCGTCCTCGCCCTCGGGGTCGTCGACGACCTCCTTGATGCGCTGCGCTCCCGCCATGCCGAGGTAGATCAGCCCGAGGCTGAAGGACGCCAGCTGGGTGGGTGCGCGCAGGGTGCCCATCAGCCCCAGGACGGCGACGAGTTCGCCGATGCTCAGGGAGCCGTCACGCAGCAGGATCACGGAGTGCACCAGGGCACCGACGGTGGCGAGGGCCAGCAGCAGCGGGGGCAGCGCCAGCGCCTGGGTGCGGACCTGGCGTACGGAGGCGTCCCGGTACTCCCGGGCGAGTTCGGTGAACCGGGCACGTTCCTGGTCGGCCCCGCCGGTCGACCCGACCACCTCGATCCCGGCGACGCTCTCCGAGGCCTGGGCCGTCATGTCGCCGAAGCGTTCGCGTGCCGCGTCGGACACGGGCTCCAGACGCCGCCCGTGTTCGGCGAGCGCCAGGGCGAACAGCAGGACGAAGGCGACGGGGGAGATCAGCAGCCTCGGATCGACCAGGGCGATGAACACGATCGGCATCAGGATGTTCAGCGCGAGGTCGACGGCCAGGTCGAAGCCCGGCGACACCATCAGGTTCAGCGACTCCGCGTCGCCGGTGGCCCGTGCGGACAGGTCGCCGACCCGCCGCCGGTTGAAGTAGCCCTGGCTCTTGCGCAGGAGGCTGGCGAAGACCTGGGCGCGCGCGTTGCGTTCGAGTCCGCTGGCGAAGGACTCCAGGCTGTACGTGGACATGATGCCGCCCAGCGCCCGGACGACCATGAGGGCGAGCAGCCCGCCGGCGATGGCGTGGAACGTACCGAAGTCGGGCGATCCGTCGTCCTGGTCGAGGACGGCGTCGAAGGCCAGACCGGTGACCAGCGGGATCGCCGCGGTCAGCGCCTGCCAGGCGAGACTGCCCAGCAGGAAGAGGGCGATGTACGGCCTGAAGGGCCGCATCTGGGCGAGCAGCCAGCGGGGGACGCTGCGCCGGTCGTCGGTTTCTTCGGCTGCCGTGGCGCCCGCCATGGTCTCGGCGGTCATCGGCGCTCCTTCTCCGTGTCGGGGGCCGTAGCGTCTCCGGGCCCGGCGAGGTCCGGTGGTCCGGAGGCCCGGAAAAGGCAGCGACGCATGGTTTCGGCCATCATTCAGCGAATTGGTGGGTGACGGGAACGCAAGGTTTTCCGGCCGTCAATGCGAATTCGTTTTGGCCGGAAGGGGGAGTGTCGCCGGACGCCCGCGCGAGCGGATCACCCGGCGCGCCGCGACGTGGGGCGGGCGGGGGCGGAGCGTGCCGTGGCATGGAAGCTACTGGTTTTCACCCCGAAAGGAAAGTCCGTCCCCGGGGGCGCGTTAATAGCTCTGAGTTGAAAATTAAATCAGTAGTACGGGTGGTGTGCCGACGTCTTTTTCGGGCCGCTCGGCCTGAACGTGTCGCGTCAACTGGAATGGTTGAAGTCGCTTGAAACGTCTGGGTACTGTGATGAGTGTCCAGTGCTGAAAAGCGCTTGCAACTGCGCGCCTATTGCAGGTGTGCGCGGTGGTGAGCCGGCCGCGGCCTGCCGGTGGACGGCGCGGGGGCGGCGTCATCTCCCCACGTCGGACACGGCAGGGCACGTGGCGACAGTGAGGAGGAATGCGAGTGAGTCAGGCGCTGTGCCACCCCCCGTTTCCAGGAGAGCAGCTCGTGGTGACCACTCTCGTGCGCAACGGATTCCTGCAGCTGGGGCTGCGGGCCGCACTGTCGACGGCCCCTCTGGTCAGGGACGTCAGACACTGCGGTGACTGGGGCGAGGTGGAGGAAACCTTAGGCAACAACCAAGTCGACGTGCTGTTCCTGCACGAGAAGGACTACAGCCCGGATCGAGGCGTGCTCGTGGATGCCCGGCGGCGCCGCCCGAAGATTCTCCTTCTGCTCACCACCACCGAGGTTCCCGAAGAGATACTCGCGGGTCCCTCGGTACCCGATGGATTCCTGGTGGAGAACGAGTTGACCGCCACCGCGGTCGAGGACGCGCTCCATGGCATCGTGGCCGGGGAGGTGCCCATGCCCACCTCGGTCACCCGGGCGCTTCTGCGGCGCGTCCGGGAGCCGGAACAGCAGCGCCGGCGCCGCGTCGGCAACCTCACGGGACGCGAGAACGAAGTGCTGCCGCTGCTCGCGGAGGGGCTGAGCAACAAACAGATAGCCCGGCGCCTCGGCATCTCGAGCCACGGCGTCAAACGCATCGTCGCCAGCCTGCTCCTCAAGCTCGGGGCACCCAACCGCACGGCCGCGGTGGTCACCGCCATCCAGAACGGTCTCATCACCTGACAGGAAGTCATGTCCCGGTCCGTTCGGTGGCCCGCGCGCCTCGGTGGCCCGCGCCTCGGTGTCGTGGGGTTCGGTGTCGCGGGGTTCGTCCCGGCGGGCGGACAGGGACGCTCCTTTTTCGTAAGGCCTACGTCACGCGTGACGGCCTTTCCGAATATCCGGAAATCCGCAAGCCGTGCGGCGCGACGCGTCGGATAACTCGCATGCACCCGATACTCGCTGTGCCCGAATCGTGTGGGAAGCCCCCACTGGGCGCCCGTTCGGTGCGCCGTATCGGGCAGCCCGAGCCGGTGGACGGTGACCGAACGGTCAGCCCCGAAAGCGCGGGTGACGCTCGCGCGAAGCCGCCGTTACGGTGAATCAGCGCGTCCTCACTCACCTCATCGTCCTGGAAAGGACCGAGCCGTGCCTGAATTCGTCCGGCACCGTATCCCCTTCGCTGGACGACGGGCGGTCTCCGCGCCGACCACCTGCGCCCAGCGGCACATCTGGAACCTGATGCAGGGGCAGCTGCCCGACGCCGCCTTCTATGACGTGTGCTACTGGGTGCCCCTGCCCGGCCACGGCACCGCACAGGACCTGTTCGCCGTCTGGGCCGAGCTGCTCGGACGGCACGAGTCGCTGCGCACCGGCTTCCACCGGGACGCGGACGGCTCCCTCGTACAACACGTCGTGGAAGCGGCCGAGTTCGAGGCCGAGGTGTGGACGCTCGCCCCGCACGACGACCCGGACAGCGTGCGGCAGGCCTGGGAACGCCGTATGCGCCACACCCCCTTCGACCCCGCGCGGGCCCCGCTCATCCGGTTCATGGTGTCCGTCGTCGAGGGCGCTCCCGTGCTCGCCGCGTTCTATGTGTCCCACCTCGCGGTGGACCTGACATCCGTGCGGCTGCTGGCCGAGGAGATGACCCGGCTGCTCGACGCGCGTGCGGCCGGCCGGCCTCTGCCGCCCGCCGTACCGGCCCGGCAGCCCGTCGAGCAGGCGCGGCTGGAACACTCCCCGCGCGGCCGTGCCCTCCAGAAGCGGGCGCGTGCCTACTGGTGCCGCCAGCTCGACAGCGCCCCCACGACCCTGTTCCCGGGCCGGGGCGACCCGGCGGCCCCGGTCCGGTACAGCGCCGGCATGAGCTCCCGTGCCGTGGCACTCGCGGTACCGGTCCTTGCCCGGCGCTGGCGGGTGAGCACATCCGTGGTGCTGCTGACCGTCGTCGCCCAACTCCTCGGCCTCCGCACCGGATTGCCGTCGTGCACCCTGCGCCTGCTCACGGCCAACCGGTCGGACCCGGACGTGCGCGCCACCGTCGCCAACCTGCACATGGAGGTGCCGGTGACGATCGGCCTGGAGGGCGACCGCGTCGAGGACGTCGCGCGCCGCGCTCTCGCCGCGTGCACCGCCGCGTACGCGAACGGCCTCTACGACCCCGACGACGTGGCGCGTCTGATCGCCTCCGCCCGCGGACCCGGCGTACCCGTCGACCTCTCGTACTGCTTCAACGACGTCCGCGAGGAACAAGGCCTGCCCGGTGCGGCCGAGGGCGACGATCCGGTGACCGGCGAGATCCTGCGGGCCGCGACGGCCGACACCGTCGTCGCCCCGGACCAGTTCGAGGAGGGCGAGACCTTCTTCATCATGGTCGACGACGAGGTCCCCGGCTGGATCCGCATGGTGCTCAACGCCGACCACCGGGCACTCACGCCGTCCGAGGTCCACGCGTTCCTGCACGACATCGAGCGCCTGCTGGTCGAGTACGTCGAGAGTGCCGGGGAAGAGCACGGCCGGACCGTCGCGGTGGGCGGCGCGGGAAGGACCTCGACCGCCGAATCGTAAGAGCCAGGGGCTTCGACGCGCGCCGACCGTCCGGCTTCCGCCCGTCGACGGCCGGCGCCGCGGCATGCCCGGACGCTCGGCCGGAGGTGCGCACGATGATCCCGGCAGGCCGGCGCGTCCGCCACGTGCATTGGACCGGGCTTTCGGAGTAGCCGGATGACCATAGCCCAAAGTGGGGGTGTTCGATCACCGGGGACCCGGCAAGACTGTTGCACGGGCCGCCCGGTTCGATCACGGCAGGTCACGGAAGACGCGGAGTTCCGGCAGCGGGACGCACCCCTCCCACCGCTCCGCCGCTCTCACCGCAGCACCGCACCGTCCCCCTTCTCCCCTCCCCGCGGCCCCGCCCCCCCATCAGTCGACAGCCGACAACCGCCCCTACGCGACCCCCTCGTGACGGGAACCCATGTCCTCATCTGTTGGTCAACTCGCCTCCCTCCAAGCCGAGTTCCCCCCGAGCGGCCCCGGTTCCGTGCGGTACGGGCCGGCCCCGGTCGAGAACCCGGCCCTCGGCAAGGTCTTCGCCGAAACCCCGGGCTGTACGCCCGAACAGCTCGACGACGTGCTGGACGACGCGGCCCGCGCCTTCCCCGGCTGGGCGGCGACCCCCCTGGCGGAACGCCGCGAGCGGCTCCGCTCCTGCCACCGCGCCCTGCTCGGGGCGGTGGACCCGATGGCCGAACTGCTCACCAGGGAACAGGGCAAGCCCCTGAAACACGCCAGGGCCGAAGTCCGCCTGGCCGCCGACTGGTTCGCCCGCACCGCGGAGCTGGGGATGGAGCCGGAGCGGCTCGTCGACGAGCCCGCCGCCCGCGTCGACCTGGAGCGCGTGCCGTACGGTGTGGTCGCCGCGATCGCGCCCTCGAACTACCCCGTCCTGCTGGCCGTCTGCAAGATCGCCCCCGCGCTCCTCGCCGGCAACACCGTGGTGCTCAAGCCGTCCCCGGACACGCCGCTGTCCAGCCTGATGATGGGCCGGATCCTCGGCGGAGTCCTGCCCGCGGGCACCTTCGCGGTCGTGGACGGCGACGTCGAGCTCGGCGCCCGGCTGACCGTCCACCCGGCGGTCCGGCTGGTCTCCTTCACCGGGTCGGTCACCGCGGGCCGCGCCATCGCCCGGCAGGCAGCCGCCGACCTCAAACGGGTCGTGCTCGAGCTCGGCGGCAACGACCCGGCCGTCGTACTGCCCGGCACCGACGTCCTGTCCGTCGCACCGGACCTGTTCACCGCCGCCATGACCAACAGCGGCCAGTTCTGCGCCGCGGTCAAACGCGTCTACGCGCCCCGTGCCACGTACCGCCGACTCGCCGAGGCCATGGCGGAGAAGGCGCGGACGGCGATCGTGGGTGACGGGCTCGATCCGGCCACCGAGTACGGCCCGCTCGTCAACCGCGCCCAACTGGTCCGGGTCGCGGGCCTGGTGGACGACGCCGTGGCGGCGGGAGCCGACGTCCTGGCCGGCGGCCGACCCCTCGACACGCCGGGCCACTTCTATCCACCCACCGTCGTCACCGGGCTGCCGCCCGGCAGCCGTCTCGAAGAGGAGGAACAGTTCGGCCCGGTGGTCCCCGTCATCCCCTACGAGGACCTGGAACAGGTCTTCGTACAGGTCAACGCCTCGCCGTACGGGCTCGGCTGCTCCCTGTGGGGCGACGAGGACCGCGCGCGGGAACTGGCGGGGCGACCCCGCTGCGGAACCGTGTGGATCAACACCCACGGTGCCCTGCGGCACGACGTGCCGTTCGGCGGACACCGGCACTCCGGGATCGGCGTCGAGTACGGCGCGTGGGGTCTGAACGAGTACACGCAGCTCAAGGTGCACCACAGCGCGCTTCGCCTTCGCCAAGCAGATCGGGAGATGTCATGAGTGACAGCACGGTGGTCCGCGTCGACGGCACGGACGGCATCGACCTGACGGGAGTCAGCGTCTTCGTCGGCGGTCCCATCCAGCACGCGATCCGTGACGACGGCTTCCACCAGCCGTTGCAGCATGCGATCGGCGACATCATCGCGGCCGTCTCCGCCGCGCACGGCACGGTCTTCTCCGCCCACGTGGCCGAGAAGTTCGGCGTGGACACGCCCCTGTTCTCGCCGGACCAGGTCAGTGTGCGCGACATCGGCTGGATGCGCCGCTGCGACGTGTTCGTACCGGTGCTCCCCGTGGACGCGGCCGGTGAACTGATGCGCACCGACGGCACCCACGTCGAACTCGGCTGGGCCTCCGCCCTGAACAAGCCCATCGTCATCGTCACTCCGCTGCCGTTGGCACCCAACGCGAGCCACCTGCTGCGCGGGCTCCCGTCCGTCGCGAACGTGACCGTCGTCGACCTGGTGGAGGCGCGGGCCAACCCCCTCGAACTGCTCCGGCTGCTCGACAAGCTGGGCCAGGGAGCGGTGATGGCGCAGTGACGGCGGCCGAGGACGCAGAGAACCGGCCCGAGGCGCCCGGGCCCGCCACCACGGTCCCGGCGGAGATCCTCGGCCTGCGCCTGAAGTCCCCCGTCGTCGTGGGCTCCGGCCTGCTCACCGACCAGGAACGCAACATCAGGCGGCTGCTGGCGGGCGGCGCGGGAGCCGTGGTCACCAAGACCATCCACCCGAGCCCGGGCCCGCAGGGCAACGAACGCCTGCTCCGGCTGCCCACCGGCATGCTCAACAGCACGACGTACTCCCGCCGTTCGGTGGACGACTGGTGCGCGATGCTGCGCCGGTTCGCCGACGACGACCTGCCGGTGATCACGTCCGTGCACGCGGACTCGCCGGGCGAACTCGCCGACCTGGCCGAGCGCGTGACCGAGGCGGGCAGCACCGCACTCGAACTCGGCATCTCGTGCCTGAACGAGGAGGACGGCGGCCTGGCGGACACGCCCGAGCGCGTCGCCGCGTACACCGAGGCGGTGCGCGGTCGCACCGCGGTGCCGATCAGCGTCAAGCTGGCGATCGGGGAGCGGGTGCGGGAGCGCGTCGACGCCGCCACGGCCTCCGGCGCGGACGCGCTCACCCTGAGCGACACCATCTCGGGCCTCGCCGTCGACGCGGACACCGGTGAGGTGCGCCTCGGCGGGGCGTTCGGCTACTCCGGGCCCGGCATCAAACCGCTCGTGCTCGCCGAGATCTACGGCCTGCGCCGCGACGGCCTCACCGTGCCCGTCATGGCGAGCGGCGGAGTCAACGACGCCGCGGACGTGGCGGAGTACCTGAGCGTGGGCGCGGACGCCGTACAGGTCTACACGGTGCTGCACAAGAACATGCACGCCACGCTCCGCGCCATCCGCCAGGGCTTCGACGACTGGCTGGCCTCGCACGGCGGCACGGTCGCGGACCTGGTGGGCCGGAGCGTCAAGGGGGCATGAGGTGAACGCGATGCGGCAACGCGCCACGAACGTACCGTGCTACGGCGATCTGACCAGCGCGGAAGTACGGCAGGCCATGGACGGCGGCACTCTGGTGTGGCCGGTGGGCGGCCTCGAACAGCACGGCCCCCATCTCCCGCTCTCGGTCGACATGGACATCCCGGACGCCCTGGCCCGACAGGTGGTCGCGGAGGCCGGCGGCCTGCTCCTGCCCGGCCAGCCGTTCTCGGCGAGGTCGCTGCCGCAGAGCGGCGGCGGACTGCACTTCCCGGGCACCGTGCACATCGGCGGCAGCACGTTCATCGACTACCTCACACACTGCCTGACGTCCCTCTCCCGCCTCGGACCCGCCCGGCTCGTCGTCATCAACGGGCACTACGAGAACGAGGGCCTGCTCTTCGAGGCGATCGACGACTGCGCGCAGGCCGCCCTGTTCCCGGACACCGAGGTGCTCGCCTTCAGCTGGTGGAGCCTCGTCACCGAGGAGTGGCTCGGCGAACACGTCCCGCACTTCCCGGGCTGGCACGCGGAGCACGCGGGCCTGACCGAGACGAGCCTGATGATGTACCTCCGCCCCGGCACCGTCCGGGCGGAACGCCCCAGCCACGACGCGCCGCCGCCCGCCGGTGTGTACCGGCACCCCGTCGACGCGGACGGGATCTCGAACCAAGGCGTGCTGTCGTCCGCCGCCGGTGCCTCCGCCGAACTGGGGGAGCGTCTCTTCCGGCACCTGGTCGACGGCGCCGTGGACCTCCTCGGCAAGCCGCCCCGGGACTCCTGTCCATGACCACATGAGCGCGTGAAGACCTGAAGTCGTGACCGCATGAACGCCACCTCCAGGGAGCTATGTCAATGCCATCGACCAGGCCGTACGAGGACTACGACGTGTGCGTCGTCGGGCAGGGCTATGTCGGCGTCACCCTCACCGCCGCGCTGCTGACCACCGGCAGAAGCGTGCTCGGCTACGAGACCAACCCCAAGGTGGCGGCCGAACTCGCCCGGGGCGTACTCGAACTGGCCGAACCCGGCGTCGAGGAGGAGATCAGGGGCGCGGCCGCGAGCGGTGCCTTCGGTGTCACCACCGACGTACGCGGACAGAAACTGCCGCCCGTCGTCATCATCTGCGTCGGCACACCCATCGAGACCGGCGGCACCACACCCGATCTCAGCCACCTGCGGGCCGCCACCGAGGCGATCGCGGGAGGCATCGACGAGACCACCCTCGTCATCGTGCGCAGCACGGTGCCGGTGGGCACGTCACGGAGCCTGGTGCTGCCCATCCTCGGCGAGCGGATCCCCGAACCGTTGATCGCGTACTGCCCGGAGCGCACCATCCAGGGTCAGGCGCTGGCGGAACTCCTCTCCCTGCCGCAGATCGTCGGAGGCATCGGCGACGACGCGGCCAAGCGGGCGGCGGAGTTCTTCGGCACGCTCTCCGACCGGGTCGTACCCGTCTCCTCACTGGAGAGCGCCGAACTCGTCAAGCTGGTGTGCAACTGCCACACCGACCTGATCTACGGCTTCGGCAACGAGGTCGCCCTCATCACCGAGAAGCTGGGCCTCGACGCGCGGGAGGTCATCGACTCCGCCAACCTCGACTACCCGAGGCCCAACCTGCACAAGCCCGGCTTCGTCGGAGGCAGTTGCCTCACCAAGGACCCGTACCTGCTCGCGCACTCGGTCGCGGCGTACGACCACGTCCCGCAGGTGATCACCGCCGCCCGCACCCTCAACGAGTCCATGCCGCGCAGGGTCGGCGAACGTGTCCTGGCCGCGCTGTCGGAACAGGGCGTCGACCCGGCCGACGCCAGGATCCTGATCTCCGGCTTCGCCTACAAGGGCCGCCCCGAGACCGACGACCTGCGCGGAGCACCGTACGAACAGCTGCTGCCGTTCCTCAAGGACCGGGTCAAGGACGTCGTCGGCCACGACTTCGTGGTGCCGGCGGCCCGCATCGAGTCGCTCGGTGTCCGGCCGGTCGACCTGACCGAGGGCTTCACCGGGGCGCACGCGGCGATCCTCCTGAACGACCACGTGCGCTACGGCGACGTCGACGCCGCCGACCTGGTGGCGCGCATGGCGGACCCGGCGCTGGTCTACGACACCTGGCGGGTCCTGCCGCCCTCGACGAAGGCGATGAGGCTCGGCCGTGCGTAAGAAGATCCTGATCACCGGAGGAGCGGGCTTCATCGGCCTGCACCTGGCCCGCCGCGCCGCCGCAAGCTGCGACGTGACGCTGCTCGACGACTTCAGCAGGGGCCGGTCCGACGCGGAGCTCTCCGAACTCCTCGGCTCCGTCGAGCTCGTCGAGCACGACCTGACCACCCCCGTGCCCGACGGGCTGCTCGGGGACGACTACGCGGAGGTCTACCACCTCGCGGCCGTCGTCGGCGTCGCCGAGTCCAACGACAACCCCCGACGGGTGCTGCGCACCAACCTGCTCACCACCGTCCACCTCCTCGACTGGTTCGCCGGCCTGACCGGCGCCACCCTCTGCTTCGCCTCGTCCAGCGAGGCCTACGCGGGCAGCGTCGAGGCCGGCATCGCGTCCGTCCCCACGGACGAGGACGTGCCGCTGATGGTCCCCGACCTGACGGTGCCCCGCTCCTCGTACGGCTTCAGCAAGATCACCGGCGAGCTGCTGTGCCGCACGTACGCACGCACCCACGGCTTCGCCCTGCGCATGGTGCGCTTCCACAACATCTACGGGCCCCGCATGGGGTACGACCACGTGATCCCGCAGTTCGTCGAACGCCTCCTCGGCGGCGCCGACCCCTTCGAGATCCACGGCGCCGACCAGACGCGCGCGTTCTGCTACGTCGACGACGCGGTCGACGCCCTCGTCGCACTGACCGCGCTGCCCACCAAAGAACCGTTGCTGGTCAACATCGGCAACGACCAGGAGGAGATCCTCATCAGGGATCTGGCCCGGCACGTCTTCGACGCCCTGGACCGCCACCCGGCCCTCGACGTCCACCCGGCGCCCCCGCTCTCCCCGGCCCGGCGCCTCCCCGACATCACCCGGCTGCGCGAACTGACCGGATACAGCCCGGCGATACCGCTGCGCGAGGGACTGCGCCGCACCTGCGAGTGGTACGCCCGGCACCCCCGGGCCACCGCCGCGCGGGGAAGCGGAGCGTGAGCGGCGTGCGCGTACGGTACGTCCACCGCGGCTACTTCCCGGCGCGCGCCGGGGCCGAACTGATGACGCAGTACCTCGCCGCGTCGATGAGCCGCCTCGGCTGGGAGGCCGGGGTGTACTCGAACCCCGTCGACGAGGACACCGCGGCGTTCATGCGCGGCTCGGGCGTGAGTATCCAGCCGCTGCCCGCCACGCCCGACGACACCGACCGGGCCGACCTGGTCCACGCCATCGACGCGTTCCACCCGCAGGACATCGCGGCCGGCCTCGACCTCGCCCGCGCCTGGGACGTACCGTTCGCCGTCACCCCGGCGTCCGCCCCCGACGTGTGGCCGGACCGCGAGACCGTACTCGACGGATGCCGCCACGCGGACGCCGTCTTCGCCCTGTCCGAGGCGGAACGCGACATGCTCCGCGACGCGGGCGTCGACGGACGCAGACTCCACATCATCGGCCAGGGACCGCATCTGCCCGGCACCCCCGACCCCGACGGATTCCGCCGCGCACACGGCATCAAGGGGCCGATGGTGCTCTTCCTCGGACGCAAGACGCGCTCCAAGGGCTACGTCACGCTCCTGGAGGCCACCGAGCACATCTGGCGGGACCACCCCGACACGTCCTTCGTGTTCCTGGGCCCGCGCTGGGACGACGACTGCGCGGAACACTTCGCCCGGTACGCGGGACCCCGCGTCATCGAGCTCGGCATGGTCGACGAGGACGTCAAGCACAGTGCCCTCGCCGCCTGCGAGCTGCTGTGCGTCCCCTCCACGGTCGACCTCTTTCCGCTCGTGTACGTGGAGGCGTGGTCCTGCCGCAAACCGGTCGTCGCGTCCACCTTCCTCGGCAGCGGGGAGATCGTCGCCCACGGCCGGGACGGCCTGCTCGTCCCCCCCACCCCCCGGACCGTCGCCGACGCGGTGAACCGGCTCCTCGCCGACCCGTCCGAACGCCGCGCCATGGGAGAGCACGGCCACGACAAGGTGCGCCGTGAACTCGGCTGGGACGCGGTCGCCGACCGGGTCCACACCGTCTACCGCACGCTGACCGCCGCCCGGAAGCAAACGGAGAAGGCCCGATGAGAGCAGTGGTACTGGCCGGAGGTGTGGGCCGACGGTTACGGCCGCACACCCTGACCATCCCCAAACCCCTCGTACCCATCGACGGCACACCGATCCTGCACATCATCCTGGCGCAGCTGCGAAGTGCCGGCTTCACCCACGTGTCGCTCTCGCTCGGCCACCAGGCCCACATGATCGAGGCGAGCTTCGGCGGGGACCGCTGGGCCGGCCTCGAACTGGACTTCTTCCCGGAGGAGGAGCCGCTGGGCACGGCGGGCCCACTCGCGCTGCTGCCGCCCTTCGAGGACTCCACGCTCGTGATGAACGCGGACCTGCTCACCGACATCGACTTCGCCGACCTGATCGCACGCCACAAGAAGTCGCGGGCAGCCGCCACCGTCGCGCTGAGCCGCCAGTACATCGACATCGCGCACGGCGTGGTGGAACTCGACGACGACCGCAGGGTGACCGACTTCCGGGAGAAGCCCCGGCTGAGCTTCCTGGTCAGCGGGGGCATCTATGTGCTCGAACCGTCCTTGCGGCGGCTGCTCGTGCCCCGTGTCCGGGACGACATGCCCGCCCTCCTCGACCGCGCCCGTGCCGAGGGCGAGCGCATCGATGGCCACGTCATCGAAGGGGACTGGCACGACATCGGCACGCCCGAGCAGCTGAACCGCGCCGCCGCGGCCTTCCGCAACGACCGCGCCCGCTATCTGGGCCGTGGCGCCGCGGCGGTGCTTGACGCGGTCACCGGCGCGTTCCAGGAGGTGGCATCCGGATGACGGCGTTCGACATCGCGCTGTACCGCCCGCAGATCGGGCAGGCCGAGATCGACGCGGTCACCCAGGTCCTGCGCTCCGGCTGGCTCTCGTCCGGGCCCGTCACCGAGGACTTCGAGGGCAGGTACGCGGCCGCGCTCGGCGTCGGGTCCGCGGTCGCCGTCAGCAGCGGCACCGCCGCCCTGCACCTGGCCGTCCTGAGCCTGGAACTCGGCCCCGGCGACGAGGTCGTCCTGCCCTCGCTGAACTTCGTGTCGGCCGCCGCGACCGTCGCCCTGTCCGGCGCCACCCCCGTCTTCGCCGACGTCAAGGGAGCGCACGACCTGTCCATCGACCCCGAGGACGCCGCCCGCAGAATCACCCCGCGCACCCGGGCGATCGTCGCCATGCACTACGGCGGTCACCCCGCCGACCTGACGGCCCTGGCCCGCCTGGCCCGCACGCACGGCCTCGCCCTCATCGAGGACTGCGCCCACACCCCCGTCACCGACTCGCCCCACGGCATGCTCGGCACGGTCGGGGACATCGGCTGCTTCAGCTTCTTCGCCACGAAGAACCTGGCCATGGGCGAGGGCGGCCTGGCCGTGGCCCGCGACCCCGCCGTCGCCGACCGCATCCGGCGGCTGCGCTCGCACGCCCTGACCGTCAGCGCCCAGCAGCGCCACCACGGGGGATCCTCCCTGTACGACGTCGACATGCTGGGCCTCAACTACCGGCCCACGGAGATCGGCTGCGCCATCGGCCGCGTACAACTCGAAGCCCTGCCCGCGGGCCAGATCCGCCGGCAGGAGGCGGTCCTGATGTACCGCGAGCAGCTGGCCCCGCTGCCCGGCATCACGGTGCCGTACGCCGACCGGCCGGTGGAGGAGAGCGCGCACCACCTGTTCGCGATGGTGCTGCCCGCGGGCACCGACCGCGACGCACTGCAGGACCGGCTGCGCGCCGCCCGGATCCAGAGCGGCGTGCACTATCCGCCCACCCACCTGTTCTCCGCCTACCAGCGGCGCAGCAGGGGAGGCCCGTGCCGGCTGCCGGTCACCGAGGACGTGATGGCACGTCAGCTCTCCCTGCCGCTGCACCCCGGCATCGGCAAGGACGAGGTGCGACAGGTCGTCGAGGCGGTGAGCGACGCATGGCCGAAGACCGCGTGAGCGGCGGGCGTGTCACGTTCGCCGACGGCGCCCTGTACCGCGACGGGCACCCGTTCGTCAGCGTCGGCGTCAACTACCACCCGTCGCCGACGGGGTGCGACTACTGGCGGGAGTGGGACGGCGACCGCATCGACGACGACTTCCGGCGGATGGCGGCGGAAGGCCTGAACACCGTCCGGTTCTTCGTCTTCTGGGCCGACTTCGAACCCAAGGAAGGCGTCTACGACCCGGCGACGACGGACCGGCTGCGGGAGCTTGTCCGGACCGCGGGGCGGCACGGTCTGCTGTGCCTGCCCTCGCTCCTGACGATCTGGATGAACGGCCAGCGGTTCGACCTGCCGTGGCGGGACGGCCGTGACCTGTGGCGCGACGCGGACCTGCGCGAGCGGCAGCGGGCCTTCGTCCACCACATCGCCGCCGAGCTGCGGGACGAGCCGAACGTCCTCGCGTACGACCTGGGCGACGAGGTGATCCACGTCGACTCCCGGTCGTCCGCCGCCCTCGGGTCCGACGAGGTGCGCGCGTGGTGGGGGACGCTCGCGTCGGCGATCCGCGACGCCGACCCGGGCGCCCTGGTCCTCCAGGCCAACGAGCCCTCCGCGGTCCTCGGCGGCCACGCCTTCCGCCCGGAGCACGCGGACAGCCTCGACATGGTGGGCCTGCACGGCTTCCCGGTGTGGACGCCGTTCCACATCGAGTCCGTCGCGGCCCGCAAGGCCACCGCCTTCCTGCCCTACCTGGTGCGGCGCGGCAGCGCCCACCGGCCCGTGTACGTCGACGAACTGGGCAGCTACGGCTGCGACGGGACCACGGCCGCGAACTACCTGCGGGCCGCCTCCCACTCCGCGTTCGCGGCCGGCGCCGTCGGCACCGCCGTGTGGTGCTGGCAGGACTTCACCACCGAACGCAAGCCCTACGCGCTGCGGCCCAACGAGCGGCGCGTGGGCCTTCTGGACGCGGACGGCGGGGAGAAGCCCGCCCTCGCCGAGTACCGCGCGTTCATCCGGCACGTGACCGGTGACCTGGCCGGGTTCAGGCCGCTCCCCGCCCCGGTGGGCGTGTTGGTCCCCGAGGCCGAGGAGCAGGAGGAAGCCGGCTACCTGACGCCCTCGGGCAGCGACGCACCCGCCGCCTTCTACGCCCACCTTCTCCTTCAACAGGCCCACCTGCCCTACGAGTTCACGGGGCGCGACGCGGAGCTGGAACGGCACGCGCTGGTGATCTGCCCCTCCGTACGACAGTTGTCGCTGCCCGACCGCCGCCGCCTGGCACGGTACGTGACCTCCGGGGGAGTGCTGCTGTACTCCACCGGCAGCCTGTTGGACGCCGCCGGTGACGAGGAGCTGTTCGGCATCCGCGTACGGGACTTCACGCGGGCCGACGACACCCACGCCGAGTTCACCTGGGCGGGCGCGCGCTTCCCGCTGCGCTGGGACGCGGGCCCGATCCCGGTGATCGACACGGCGGGCGCCGAGGCACTGGCCGCGTTCGCCGACGGCTCGCCCGCCCTGACCCGCCACCGTCTCGGCGAGGGCAGCGTCTACTACCTCAACGCCCCCCTCGAGGCACAGCTCAACGCCCCCTACCGCCTGCGGGAAGCCGACTGGCACCGCCTGTACGAGGCCGTCGCCGAGGAGGCGGGCGTACGCGCGCCGCTGACCGCGGACGACCCGTCGGTGGAGACCACCGTCCTCGGACGCGGCGACGAACGCTGCGGCGTGGTGATCAACCACGCCCCCGAGCCGGTGGACACGGTCCTGCGCCGTCGGACCGCGGACGGCGCCCCGGGGAGCGAGAAGCTGCTGCGCCTCGAACCCAAGGGCGTCCGGCTGCTGTTCTGGCGCGGCGACGACCCGGCGCTGCCCGAGGGGCGGCAGCCGTGATCATCGACGCGCACGTGCACGCGGGGGAGTACTACCGCCACTACTCGGCCCGCTTCGCCGAACAGATGACGGCCACCACCGACCTGGCGCCCGAGGACCTCACCGCGCCGGAGGCCAGGCTGCTCGCCGAGATGGACGCCGCGGGCGTCGACCGCGTCTTCCTGCTCGCCTTCGACGTGCGGCGCGTCGAGGGGTTCTCGGTGCCGAACGAGTTCGTCGCCGACCTGTGCGCCCGACACCCCGACCGCCTGACCGGCTTCGCCTCCGTCGACGCGGGCACCCCCGGCGCGGCCGAACGCCTGCGCGAGGCCGTCACCGGCCTGGGCCTGCGCGGACTGAAGACGGCCCCCTGCTACCTGCGCATGTCACCCGCCGACCGCCGGTGGTACGACGTGTACGAGACCGCGGCGGACCTGGACATCCCGGTACTGATCCACACCGGCTACACGCCCTCCCGCAACGCGGACCCGCGGTTCTTCTCCCCGCTCCTCGTCGAACAGGTGGCCAGGGACTTCCCCGGTCTGAAGGTGATCCTCGCCCACCTCGGCACCCCCTGGTCCGGGCCCTGCGTCGACCTGCTCGCCCGGCACCCCAACCTGTACGCGGACCTGTCCATCTTCGGCTCCTACCAGCCGCCCGCGACCGTGGCCGGGGCACTGGCCCACGCCCGCGGCAGCGGCGTCCTCGACCGGCTCCTGTGGGGCACCGACTTCCCCTTCGCGTCCATGACCGGGTCCGTGACCCGCACGGCGGAACTGGCCCGGGACCCCGGGCCGTGGCCGGACGGCAGCGAGCCGCTCTCACCGCGTGAGTACGAGGCCCTCATGGGAGGCACAGCGGCGCGGCTGCTCGCCGCCACCGACCCCCACGCCGCGCCGGCTCCCCGTCCGACCCACCCGAATCGACGTCTCGAGGTGTCATGACCTTCGTCCACGGATACGAGTTCGACGCGATGTCGCGCCGCCCCCTCTACGGCGACGTCACCCAGCGTCTGGTCGACATCTGCGAAGCCCCGGAGGGCGGCGTCGTCGCCGACGTCGGCTGCGGCTCGGGCCTCGCCACCGAACTGCTCCTGGAACACTCCGCGCACGTCGGTGCCATCATCGGCATCGACCCATCGGAGCACGAACTGGCCATCGCGCGAGCCCGGTTGAGCGACCCCAAGGTGCGCTTCGTGCAAGGACGCGCCCAGGACGTCGAGTCCCTGACCGGACCGGTGGACGTCGCCGTCCTGAGCAACGTGATGCACCAGATCCCGGCCGCGGAGCGCGGCGACGTGCTCGCCGGCTGCCACCGCCTGCTCGCCCCGGGCGGACGCTGCGCCCTGAACACCCTCTTCTACGAAGGGGCCATACTCCCCGAGACCCGGTCCTTCTACACCCACTGGCTGCGCGCCACCCGCGCCGTCCTGCGGGACCGCGGCACGGACCTCGTGCTCGTGCGCGAGATGCCCGTGGCGATGCAGACGCTCACACCGCGACAGCACGAAGACCTCTTCGCCGACGCGGGGTTCTCCCAGACCAAGTCCGAGGAGGCCGAGTACACGTGGTCGCTCGAGGACTGGGAGGCCCTCTGCTCCTACTCGGTGTTCGTGGAGGGCGCCACCGGCATCAGCGACCTCGCCCTCGGCGCCGAAGCGCTGATCCGGGGCCTGCGCACCACCTTCGAGCAACTGGAGCTGAGCGGCGTGCCCCGGCGCTGGCTGTTCACGTGGGGCGTCAAGTGAGCACAGCCGCGCCCGAGGACGCTCCGCTGTCGTACGCCCAGCAGGGCATGTGGTTCCTGGAGCGCCGCGCCGGACACCCCCGCCACACCGACGCCGTCACCTTCCGCCTCGTCGGCGAGCTGGACGCGGCGGCCCTGCGGGCGGCCATCGAGGACGTCGTCAGCCGGCACGAGGCGCTGCGCACCTGTTTCCCCGTCGTGGCGGGCCTGCCCGTCCAGCGGGTGTCCCCGCGGGTCGAAGTGCCGCTGCCCCTGACGGATCTCACGACGCTCCCCGAGGGGAGACGCGAAGAGGCGGCGGCGCAGTTCCTCGCGGAGGACCTGCGGCGCCCCTTCGACCTGGTCCGCGGGCCCGTGGTGCGGGCGACGCTGCTCGCACTCGGGCCACGTGAGCACATCGTGCGCGTCTCCTCGCACCATCTGGTCTCCGACGCCTGGTCGTGGTGGGTGGTGATCCTCCGGGAACTGGAGCTGCTCTACACCGCCCACCTGCACGGGCGTCCCTCGCCGCTGCCGCCGGTGCCCACCCAGTACCGGGACTTCGTACGCCGGCAGAGGGAGTGGCTCGGCGGACCGGCCGGCGCGAAACAACTCGCCCACTGGAAGGAGGTGCTGGCGTCCGCGTCCGCGCTGCCCCCGCTCACCCTGGCCTCTCCCGCGCCGACGGAGGCCGGACAGCACCCGCGCACCCAGTGGATGGCCGTTCCCCAGGCCCTGTACGAACGGCTGCGGTCGGCCGCACGGCGTGAGCATGTCTCCCTGTTCATGCTGCTGTTCGCCGCCTCCCAGCGCATGCTGCGTCGCCATGTCGACACCGACGACATCATCGTGGGCACGCGGGGCGGATTCCGCACCAGGGCCGAGTTCGAGAAAGCCGTCGGCCTCTTCGTGAACCTGCTGCCGGTACGGACCCATGTGCCCGCGGACACGGACTTCCGCGCCCTGCTGCACCGGGTCCGCCGGAACCTGATCGACGCCTACACCCACCGCGACATGCCGTTCGAGCGGCTGGCTCAGGCCCTCGGGCTGTGGCGGCCCGGATTCCGGCCGGTGATCGGCGTCTGCGTCTCCTTCCAGACCACACCGGAGGTGCCGCCCGCACTCGAAGGCCTCGACACGACACTCGTCAACCACGACCCCTTCTCGGCGTACCCCCTGGACCTCGGCTTCTACGAGGACGCGGGCGCGCTGCGCGTCCTCCTGGTCCACGACCCCGGCCAGTACGACGACAAGGCCGCCGCACGCCTCCTCGACGACCTGGCCGAGGAGCTCGACGCCGGCTGCCGTGAACTGGAGGACGGATGAAGGCGCTGCAATGGCACGGCACACGCCGGGCGGAGGTCGCGGACGACGTCGCCATGCCGCGTATCGAGGAACCCCGGGACGCCGTCGTCCGGGTCGTGCGCAGCGCGATCTGCGGCACCGACCTCCACCCGTACCGCGGTGAGATCGACGGCTTTCCGGCGGGAACGGTCACCGGCCACGAGTTCACCGGCGTGGTCGAGGAGACCGGCTCCGAGGTACGCGGCCTCCGCACCGGTGACCGGGTCGTCGCCTCGGACATCATCGCGTGCGGGCACTGCCGTTCCTGCCGCCGGGGCTGGCACTACCAGTGCGACCGGGTGGGCCTGTTCGGCTACGCCACCGTGGTGGGCACGCGGGCCTACGCGGGCGGACACGCCGAGTTCGTGCGGGTGCCGTTCGCCGACACGGTGCTGTTCCCGATCCCCGACGACGTCGGCGACGAGCGGGCGCTGTTCGTCGGCGACGTCCTCGCCACCGGGTACGCGTGCGCCGTGGGCGCCGGGGTGCGTCCCGGGGACACGGTGGCGGTGGTCGGCTGCGGCCCGGTGGGCCTGCTGGCCCTGGACGCCGCCTGGCTCCTCGGCGCCGCCCGGGTGCTCGCCGTCGACCCGCTGGAGAGCCGGCGGAAACTGGCCGCCGAACGCGGCGCGTGCCCGGTGCCGGCCACGCCCGACATCGAACAGCAGGTCGCCGACCTGACCGGGGGACGCGGCGCGGACGCCGTCCTGGAGGCGGTGGGCACTGACGCCTCGCTGCTGACCGCGCTGCACCTCGTACGACCGCGCGGGGTGGTCTGCGCGGTGGGCGCCCACGCCTCCGAGGCCATGCCCATGCCGACCCGGCTCGCGTTCGCCAAGGAGGTCACGCTGCGCTTCGCGGTCGGTGACCCCGTCGGCGACTTCGAGCCGCTGATGAACCTGGTACGTGGGGGCCGCGTCGACCCGACGTACCTCATCTCGCACCGGATGCCGCTGTCGGAGGGCGCGGAGGGCTTCCGGCTCTTCGACTCCGGCGAGGCCAGCAAGGTGGTGCTGATCCCGTGAGGGCGGCACCGCTCCCGACCACCACGTCAACGCACGACAGCCGCACATCGAGACACCTGGAGGAACAGTGACGGACAACCTGGCCGCCCCGCTCCCGTCCACGTCGGGCGACGCGGAAGCGGCGGCGGAAGTGGTGCGCAGGATCTGGGCGCAGGTGCTGGAGGTGAGCCCCGACTCCATCGACGTCCACCACAGCGACTTCTTCGAGATGGGCGGCTACTCGCTGCTCGCGTTGCAGGCCATCGGCCGGATCCTGGCGGAGTACGGGATCGACGAGGTGGAAGCGGTGGAGTGGGAGGGCGAACTCCTCAACCGCCTCTTCGAGAACGCCACCCCGATGACCCAGGCCGAATTCCTCGCGGAGAAGGGCTGCGGCACGCCGAGCGCGGCGAACTCCTCCGCTCTGTGAGCAGGGACGCGTGAGCCCGGAAGGGGGGGGGGGGGGGGGGGGGGGGGGGGGGGGGGGGGGGGGGGGCGTGGGGTGGGGGGGGGGGGGGGGGGGGGGGAGGGGGAGTGC
>NZ_JBWKJS010000002.1:557685-563527 GCF_056432085.1 Streptomyces sp. NPDC045678 | reverse complement strand
TCCCCTCCTCCTGGGTAGGGAAACCGGGATGCAGCAGGGGGTCTCCTCTCCTCCCCCCCCCCCCCCCCCCCCCCCCCCCCCCTTCCGCGTACTGGAGAAAGGAGGTCACCTCACCGCGGCCGCCTTCTCGAAGCCGGCACCGGACGCGGCGACAGCGGCGTTGACGGCCTGGTGCGCCTGCGTGGCGATGCGCTCGCCGTCCGCCGCGGTCCTGGCGCACACGACGATGCCCAGCGAGGGCCGGTGGCCCGTGAGGGCCCGGACCGTCGAGGGGTAGGCCCGGACACCGCCGGCCCACAGCTCGTCGAAGACGGGACGGATGTGCTCCCCGTACGACACCGTGCCCGTCAGCCGGAGTGGCAGTGCGTCGTTGACGTAGGCGATCGGCAGGTCGTCGGCCCACCGCTCCGCGAGGGCGACGGCGTGCATGGCGCCGGAGCGCCGGGCGTTGATCTCGGTGACGTAGAGCGCGTCGTCGAGGCCGCGGAGGCAGTCGATCGTCATCCAGCCCCGGTAGCCGAGGGATCGCGCGAACGTGTGGACGGCCGTGCCGAGCGCGGCGAGCCGTTCCTCGAGGGCCGGGTCAAGAACCCCGGGCCCGAGCGCGAGGCTGCGATAGCGCAGTCCGTCGACGCCGAGCATGCTGTACTCCATCCGCGGCACCGCGCCCTCGTCGACGAGGACGTCCACGGCGGGGCAGTCGGTGCCGTGTGCGATGTAGTCCTGCACGGTGAGCGGGAACGTGCCGAAGAACGGCTCGCGGCGCAGGGTCTGCCAGAAGCGCCGTACGGTGCCGTCGGCCTCGCCCTGCGCGACGGCGGAGCCGTAACCCCCCACCCCGTACATGCTCTTGACGACGGCGCGGCCGCCGCTGCCCACGATGGCCGTGACCGCGCCCTTGAGCTGTTCCCAGCTGGTGACGGAGATGCCGCGCGGCACGCGGAACCCGGGGACGTGCGAGGCGAGGTCGACACAGCACAGCTTGGATTCCAGGTACTCGTACGACCAGTAGTGCTCCGGTCCCGCGACGTCCAGCCGCACCTCCAGCCCCTGGCTGCGGAGCACCGAGGCCAGCGAGTACAGGTCGGGCGACGCGCCGAAGGAGAGGAGCCGCACCTCCCGCACCCCACTGGTCGCGGCGGAGAGGGCGGCCAGCGCACGGTCGTCGTTGAGCAGGTCGTGGACCAGGCGGCCGGTGCGCGGCAGCGGGGACACGACGGGAGGGACGGAACTGCCGAGACCGGTGTGGACGTGCGTCAGCCACTCCTGGGAGTAGCCGGCCGGAAGCACGAGCACGCGGTCGCCGGCGCTCCAGAAGACACACTGATCGGTGAATCCCGTGCCGTGCTCGACGAGGTCGTGTTCCACACCCGGATCAAATTCCAGCAGCTCGCGTTTCAGGTTGAACTCGACGACGTTCGGGACCACCAGATCAATGGTGTCGGGCATGCTCTCCTGCCTTCCCTGTGCGCAACAGCGGCTGGACCAGAGGGAGTCGGTGCCGTCCGCCCTAGTAACTCGAATGCACACCCGGTGTCAGCAGATGCTTCTCCGGCCCGTGCAGGGCCGGCGAGAAGACGCACATCAGCGTCATGCCGTGTTCCGAACGGAGCACGTGCGGTTCGCCCATGCCCGGGGCGTACAGCATCCCGGGCTTGATGTCGAACAAGCCGTCGGCCGTCTCCACGGAACCGGAGCCGGACACGCAGTAGCAGACCTCTTGGTGGTTGTCGTACCGCAGATACGACTCGCTGCCGGGCCGTACATACGTCTCGGTCAGGCCGAAACCCAATTCATCGGCCTGAACGAGCAGTCTGCGGCTCGTTCCGTTACCCCAGTCCACGTCGCATTCGCTTCCGACGACATCTTCAACCGAGCGAATCAGCAAGGTACACCTGCCCAGGAGTCGGTATTTCCGTCAGGGTCGGGTATCGAGTCTATGGAAAGCCGCATCGGTATTCCACGGGAAGTACGGGTATGCCCACCTGGCTATGCCTTTCGGTGCGCCCGCACGGCGCCGTTGTCATCACCCGGACGATTCTCCGGCCGATGGTGATGCTCACCGTATACATCATGCCGGCCTGCATTGCCTGGGTGTTGAACAACTTCGCCATCATGTCCGAGCACTATTACGCGGAACGTTCCGACAATCCATGGCGGAATACGAATTCGGTCTACACCAAGAGCAAGTGGTTCGGCTTCCTCAACTGGAACACGAACTGCCACGCCGAGCACCACCTCTGTCCCGGGGCCCCGCCTGGAACCTGCACGAGGTGTCGAAGCAGGTTCGCGCGCATCTCGCCTGCACGGAAACCTCCTGCCTCCGCTTCCACATCCGTCTGCTGTCCGATGTCGTCAGCGGTCGCGCGAAGGAGCAGGACGAGGCGTTCGTAGTCTCCGCAGCATCGCGTTGCGCCGCTCCAGAGCCGGGGCGGTGGTGGGGAAGAGCGTGGCACCGCCCTCGTCGACCTGGTCCTGATGGGCCGTCACGAACGGGCGGGTGTCGTGCTCGTACGCGGCGAAGCCGGCGGCGTGGCCCCTGCCGGCCAGGGAGCCGGCGAGCACGTACGCGCCGACGAGCGCGAGGCTCGACCCCTGTCCGGTCAGGAACGAGGGCGCGTACGCGGCGTCGCCCACCAGCGCGACCCGGCCGCTGGACCAGCGGGGCATGCGGATCTGGCTGACCACGTCGAAGAACAGGTCGTCCGCGTCGCGCAGGGCGGTGAGCATGCCGGGCACCTCCCACCCCGCGTCGGCGAACACCTGGGCCACCAGCTCGCGTTGGGCCCGCGGGTTCCGGAACGCGTGGAACGGCGGTTCCGGGTGGGCGAAGTTGAGGAAGGCGTGCACATGGCCGTCGTCCCCGGCGGCGTAGAGCGCCGCGGCCCTGCCCGGGGTGTTCCACATCATGACCTCGTCGGAGAGCCCGAAGGTGTTGCGCAGGGTGAAGCCGGCGAAGCAGTGGCCCAGGTAGCGGTGGAACTGTTCCTCGGGCCCGAACAGGAACTCGCGGGTGCGCGAGTGCACGCCGTCCGCGCCGAAGACCAGGTCGAACGTACGACTGCCGCCCCCGCGGAACGTGACGTCGACCCCGTGGTCCGACTGATCGAGCGTGTCGACGCGGTCGTCGAACAGGAACTCCACGTCGTCACGGACCGCCCTGTGGAGGGCCTCGGTGAGATCCCCGCGCGGCACCTCCAGATCCTGTCCGCCGACGCCGCCGGTGAGGTGGTGCGGATCGACCGAGGCCACCTCGGCGCCGTCGCCGTCGAGGAAGGTCAACCGGCGCAAGTCGATGTGGACGTCCCGCAGTCGCGGGAGGATGCCCATTCTGCGGACGACCTCCAGTGCGGTGCCGCGGATGTCGACGGGGTAGCCGCCGCCGCGTAGGGCGCTCGCCTTCTCGACCACCGTGACGGCGTATCCGTAGCGGTTCAGCCAGTACGCGAGGGCGGGCCCCGCGATGCTGGCCCCGGAGATCAGGACACGGGGGCGGGTCCGGGTGGTGCTCATTTCGTGACTCCTTTGGCCATGGTGCGGGTGACGAGCAGCGACAGCGCCGTGACGACGGCGGCCAGGGCGAAACCGATGGCGAAGGCGGACTCGGCAGGGTCGTCCGCCCCCGAGGGGGTGCCCGCGGTGAGGATCGCGCCGCTGACCTGGACGCCCACGGCGAAGCCGAGCACGCGGGTCACCAGGACCAGGCTGGTGGCGATGCCGGTGTCACCCCGATCGACGGACGTGGCGGTGCTGGTCACCATCGCCGTGACGCACAGGCCGTTGGCGAACGCGATCAGCACCTTGCCGGTGACGAGGTGCCAGATCTCGCCGTGCACGGCCGAGAGGCCGAGCAGGGCGGCGACCATGACGACGATCCCGACGGTGACCACGGCACGCGAGCCGTGGCGCCGCGTTCCGATTCCGCTGATCGGCCCGGCCAGCGCCGCGGCCACGGCACCGGGCAGCAGGTAGAAGCCGATTTCGGTGGCGCTCGCTCCAAAGCCGTACGCGTCGGCGGAGACCTCGAACAACTGCGGGAGGAGATAGACCGGCACCGCGGTGCCCGCGCAGATCACGAACGTCAGCACGCACGACTTCCAGACCGCGGGCCGCGCCAGCATGCGCAGATCGACCATCGGCGCGGCGGCACGGCGCTCGACGGCGACCCACGCGGTGACGAAGCCGGTGAGCACCAGGACGAGGACGCACAGGACGAGGGGCTGCGCGCCGATGTCGGGCGCGAGCGCGAGGACGAGCATGAGCGTGACCAGCGTCCCGCTCAGCAGAAGCAGCCCGGGCCAGTCGACCCCCGATCCGTCCGACCGGCGCGGTGTGTCCCGCGGCATCAGCAGGTTCACCAGCACCGTGGCGACGGCGACCGCGATCGTCGGCAACGCGAACATCCAGTGCCGGGACAGCCCTTCCGCCACGGGCCCCGCCGACAGCGTGCCCGCCATCCCGCCCGCCACGAACAGTCCGCTGACCACCCCGATGGCCACCTTCGATTCCCCGGCGGGGAGGTGCTCGCGCACCAGGATGAACGACAGGGGCAGCGCGCCCACCATCGCTCCCTGGAGCACCTGGCCGAGCAGCAGCACGGGCAGGTTCGGCGCGAGCGAGGAGATGAGACCGCCGGCGGCGACGACGGCCATCAGCCGTACGAGGACCCGTTTTCCGCCGTACCGATCACCGAACTTGCCCGCGACCGGGGTGACGAGCGCGCCGGTGATGAGCAGTACGACGCTGAGTAACGCGCCTTCGGCGCGGCTCATGCCGAGTTCGCGCTGCAGGAGAGGGAGCGTCGGCGTCACCACCGATTCCAGGGCGCCGGTGGCGACGGCCAGCATCCCTAGAGCCCCGACAGCGGCTCTCCCGATACGGAGTGGGGGAGCGAGCGTTGTTGTCGCGGTCATGGACGTCCTTTCGGTTCCGAGGTCATCCGGTCAGGGACGGTGTCCGCTGAACCAGAACTACACTACACCGTGCAGTGTAGGTCGGAGGGCGGCTAGGATGAGCCCATGCCGACGACCAAGACGCCGACCACCAAGACACTGCGCGAGGGGTCCGCCCGGAAGCGGGCCGCGATCCTCTCGGCGGCCCGGGACCTGTTCCTCGCGGACGGCTTCGACCGCTCCAGCGTCGACGCGGTCGCCGCCCGGGCCGAGGTGTCCAAGCGGACCGTCTACGACTACTTCGGCGACAAGCGGACGCTGCTCCAAGCCGTCGTCGACGCGATCGGCGAGTCGATGATCACCACGATCCGCCGCACCCTCGACGAGACCCTGACCGACCTCGGCGGCCTCACCGAGCCCGCCGACCTCGAAGACGCGCTGGTCACCTTCTCGATGCGGATCTCGACCGACATGCTCGGCTCGGCGGAGTACGCGACGCTGCAACGCCTGGTCCGCGCGGAGTCCGGCCACCTGCCGCACCGGGGCTACAACTCCATGGCCGACACCCCCGACGAGGCGCTCGCCGAGCGGTTCGCCGCGCTCGGCGCGGCCGGACTGCTGCACGTTCCCGACTCCCGCCTCGCGGCCGACCAGTTCATCGCGCTGACCTTCGGCGTGGCGCTCGACCGGCTCGGTTCCGCGAACGCCGCGGAGGACACGCGGGTCAGGCCGCTGGTGGTCGAGGGGGTACGGACTTTCCTGCGGGCCTACCGGGCGGCACAGGCGTAGACAGGGACGTACGGAAACGGCGAAGCGGGGGGGGGGGGGGGGGGGCGCCCACCCCCCCCCCCCCCCCCCCCCCCCTCTCCCCCCCCCCCCCCCCCCCCCCCCACCCCCACCCCCCCCCCCCCCCCCCCCCCCCCCCCCCCCCCCCCCCCCCCCCCCCCTCC
>NZ_JBWKJS010000002.1:0-557678 GCF_056432085.1 Streptomyces sp. NPDC045678 | reverse complement strand
TTTTCGTGGTGTCCTAAGGGAGGAGAGAGAGGGAGAGAGGGGAACATAGAGACGGCGAATCGCGTTTGGTGGTGACCCCCCCCCCCCACACCCTCCGCCACGTGCCGCTCTCGCCTTCCCGCCGCCGTCCGTACGGCTCAACTCACCACGTCTTGCCCGCCTGTTCCCGCACCGCGCGGTTGATCCGGTTGAAGAAGTTGGTCAGCGACGCCTCGAGGACGATCGTGCCCAGCTGCTCCTCGCTGAAGTGCTCGGAGGCGGCGTCCCAGATCTCGTCGGTCACGCCCGGCGCGCCGTCCTGGATCCGGGTGGCGGCCTCGGCCAGGGCGAGGGCGGCCCGCTCCTCCTCGGAGTAGAACGGCGTCTCGCGCCACGCGACGACGTTGTCCAGCCGCTCATCGGTCTCGCCCGCCTTCCGGGCCCCCGCGACCGAGGCGTGAATGCACGGACTGCAGCCGTTGATCTGGCTGACGCGCAGATGGACGAGGGCCAGCAGGCGGTGGTCGACGCCTCCCGAGTGAATCGCCTTGTAGAGGTGCTGGATCGCCGTGGTGACGTCGGGATTCGGCGCGGCGTTCACGCGTGCTTCCATCGGAGCTGCTCCTTCATCGGTTACCTGTGCCCCTTTGGGCCCGTCATCCCCATGACGGAGCAGTCCCGAGGAAGGTAACAACATGTCCGACACCAGCTCGGCGGACCCGATGGCCGAGGCGTTCGAAGTCCAGCGAGACCGGCTGCGCGCCATCGCCCACCGCATGCTCGGATCACACGCCGACGCCGAAGACGTGGTCCAGGAGGCCTGGTTGCGGCTCTCGCGCCAGGACGCGGCGGGCATCCACAACCTCGCGGCCTGGCTGACCACGGTGGTCGGACGGATCAGCCTCGACGTCCTGCGTTCGCGTCAGGTCCGCCCGGAGACGCCGTACGACGACGGCCTGCTGCCCGAGCTCGTCGTGACGGTCGACGACGGACCGGTTCCGGAGGACGACGCGGTGCTCGCCGACTCAGTCGGGCTCGCCCTGCTCGTCGTCCTGGACTCACTGGGGCCCAACGAGCGGCTGGCGTTCGTGCTGCACGACCTGTTCGCGGTGCCGTTCGGCGAGATCGGCCGGATCCTCGGCAAGTCCACCGCCGCCGCCAAGATGCTGGCCAGCCGCGCACGCAGGAAGGTGCGGGGCGCCGAGCGGCCGACAGGCACCGGACGCGAACAGCGGGAGGTGGTCCGGGCCTTCCTGGCGGCGGCCCGCCACGGCGACTTCGAAGGCCTGCTGCGCGTCCTCGACCCCGAGGTGCGACTGACCGTCGACACGCCGTCCGGCACGGTCGTCGCCCTCGGCGCCACGAAGGTCGCGACGGGTGCGCGGCTCTCCGCCTCCACGGCGGCTCAAGGGCGCGCGGTACGCGTCAACGGCCTTCCCGGCTACGTCGCCTGGCGCGAGGACGGCACCCCTCTCTCGCTGCTCGCGTGCACGGTGACCGACGGCCGGATCACGGGCATCAGGATCGTGACCGACCCAGCGAAGCTCGCCCGGATGAACCTGCCCGATCCGGCGTGAGCCCGCGGACCCGGTCGTCCCCGGTGGTCCTCAGTCGTCCCAGGTCTTGCGCTCGAACGCCGCAGGCCCGGTGACGAGGGTGTGCGGCGGAACGTCCTTGGTGACCACGGCGCCGGCGCCGACCACGGCACCGGCACCGATGGTCACCCCGGGCAGAACCGTCACCGCGGCACCGAGCCACGCACCGGCTCCGATGGTGATGGGCGCCCGCGTGATGAACTCGGGCCGCTCGGACGCCCGGACCGGGTGATCGGAGGAGATGAGGTTGGTCTTGGGTCCGATCAGCACCCCGTCGCCGAGGCGAATGCCGCCCTGGTCGTAGAAGACGCAGTTCTGATTGACGAAGACGTGCTCGCCGAACTCGATGCGGAGCCCGTGATCCGTGTAGAAGGGCGGATAGACGGTGACCGAGGCAGGCAGCGGCTTGCCGATGATGTCGGACAACAGGGCCGCACGCCCCGCATTGTCGTCGAAGGGCAGGACGTTGAGCCGCGAGGTGAGGGCGGTGACGTGCTCGATGCGCTCGGCCACGCGCGCCCATTGCGGGGTGTGGATGTAGAGACGGTTCTGATCAGCCATGAAGACTCCCCATGAGAACTCCTGACGGCGGCAGGGCACCACGGCTCGCGGCAGTGTCGCCCGGCCAACCAAAGGTTGACCCGGGACATGGAACAGACCGCCCTGCCCCTGCATCAAGCAACAACCAGTGCGTGTGTGAACAACGTTTGGTTGTCCGCCTAGGATGGGCCGCATGGACGTCACCGCCGTGCGCACCTATATCGCCGTCGTGGAGGCGGAGCAGTTCCAGGAGGCAGCGATCGATCTGTCGGTCACCCCGCAAGCGGTGTCGAAGCGGGTGGCCGCGCTGGAGAAAGAACTCGGCGTCCAGCTGTTCACGCGCGACGCGCGCGGAGCGAGACCGACCATCGACGGGCAGGCCTTCCTTCCCCACGCCCGAGCCTTCATCGAAGCCGCGGAACGCGCCGTGGCCTCCGTGCGGCCGGGCCACCGGGCGCTCCGAGTCGACGTGATCGGCCGGCAGCTCTCCCTTGCCGGCCTGCTGCGCGGATTCCACCGGGCCCACCCCGACACCGAACTGGACGTCGTGACGCTGTTCGACTCCGCCGCGGCGCTGTCCGCGGTACGCGACGGAGTCATCGACGCGACGTTCCGCGCCGTCACGATGCCGGGCCGGCGACTCCCGCACGGCGTCGAGGCCACCCCCGTCCTCGACGAACCGCTGCACCTGTTCACGGGCCCGGACCACGAGTTCGCCGACGCCCCCGCGATCCGTCCCGACCAGCTCGCCGGCCACCGGATCTGGATGCCCGGCAACACCCCGGGCACCGAGTGGGCCGCCTACTACGACGAGCTCGCCGCGACCTTCGGCTTCACCATCGACTCCGTCGGCCCGGACTTCGGCATCGAACCCCTGCTCGACACCATCGCCAACTCCAGGACGCTGGGCACCTTCGTCAGCGAACAGACCCCGCTGGTCTGGCCCGCCGGCCACGACCTGCGCCGCATCCCCCTCAGGGACCCGACCCCGGTCTACCCCCACGCCCTCGTCCGGCGCCCGGACAACCCCCACCCGGCCCTGACCACCCTCCGCGACCACCTCACCGCGGCCTACCCCGGCCGCCCGGGCAACGGCATCTGGACACCGTCGTGGACCGAGGGCAGGACGGCTACTTCTCCCAGCCCACCGTCTCCGGCAGCGGACTGTAGAAGATGGTCGCGCCCACGTTGGCCAGGCCCTTCTTGACGCTGTACGTCGACGGGCCGCTGTAGAGCGGGAGCCGGGCGTAGTCCTGGAGGGCCCTTCGTTCGACGTCGTTCGCCGCCGCTGCCTGCTTGTCCGGGTCGGCGATGTCGCTCGTGGCGCGGATCTCCTTGTCCAGCTCCGGGGACCCGGCGCCCGTGAGGTTGGAGTCACGGTCCGAGCAGTACGTCTCGCAGAGGTAGCGGGCCCCGAAGGGGTCCATGGAGCGGTTGCCCGAGAGGAACAGGTCGAACTTCCGCTCACTGAGGATGCTGGAGAAGTCCGCGTCGTCGGCCTTCTTGATGGTGAGGCGGATGCCGGACTGCTTCAGCATCGCTGCGAGCGCGCCCGCCGTCGCCTTGGCCAACGGGTCCTCGCCCAGCAGCGTGTAGCCGACCTCGAGCTTCTTGCCGCCCTTCTCGCGGATCCCGTCGCTCCCGGGCTTCCAGCCCGCCGCGTCGAGTTCCTTCTTCGCCCGGTCGGGCCCGTACTTCAGGACGGCCGAGACGTTGTCCTCGTACCCCTTCTGGAAGCTGTAGAGCAAGGCCGAGCCGGGCAGCGGCTCCTTGTAGTCCAGGCCCTGGAACTGGATCTTCGCGATCTGGCCGCGGTCGACGCTCTCCTGGATCGCCTTGCGCACCGTCTTGTCCCCGAGGACGGGGGACTTGGTGTTGAAGTACAGCGAGTACACGAACGGGCTGCCACCGCTCCGGATCTCCGTGCCCTTGAGCCCCTTCACCTGCTTCAGGCTCTCGGCGTCGACCGCGGAGACGTAGTCGAGCTGGCCGTTCTTGAACGCGTTGATCGCCGCGGTCGACTCCAGGTTCACATAGACGCGCTTGTCCAGCTTGCCCTTCCTGCCCCACCACTTCGCGTTGCGGACGAACGTGATGTTGCCCGAGTGGGTGTCCCACTTGCCGACCGTGTACGGGCCCGCGCCCCACTCGGGATGCGCCTTCTTCACGTACGCCTTGTTGAAGTTGTCGACCTTCGCGGCCTTCGGGTGCAGGAACGTGGTGAACAGGCTCGGCCAGGAGGCGTTGACGCCCTTGAAGGTGACGACGGCCTGCTTGTCGTCCTTGCCGCGCGCGACGTCGGTGATCTGGCTGTAGCCGTCGGTGGTCGAGGCCGCGTAGTCCTCGTCGGAACCGTTGTTGGCCTTCCAAGTGGCTTTGATCGCGGTCCAGTCGATCGGTGTTCCGTCGTTGAAGACGGCCTTCTTGTTGAGCGTCAGAACGACCTTCTGGTTGCCGTCCGCGACGGACACCTTCACGTCGCTGAAGTAGTCCGGGTTGTACTGCACCGCGCCGGTCGGCGAGAAGGTGATCGCGTTCGCGTTGTACCAGGCCCACACCCGGGACGCCGTCAGCGTGCCGTTGACGTGGAACGGGTTGCCCTGCTCGTCGAACGTGCCCGCCGTCGTGTAGGTCCCGCCGTCCCTGAGCTTGTCGTACGCCTTCGGGTTGTAGTCGGCGGCTCCCGAAGCGGCGGACGGGGCGTTGTCCGAGCCGGAGCCCGCGGCGCCGTCACCGGATGAGGACTGGCACGCGGTGGCGGTGACGGAGACGGCTGCTATGAGGGCGACGGGCAGGGCCAGTCTTGTGCGCATGGGAAAAGCGTCCTTGAGTCGAAGGTTGGTGAAGGGAAGGAGAGGGGCGTCGGCTACGCGGCGTGGCAGGCGTACGCGTGAGTCCGCTGCCCCGGCACCGGCCTGGTCGCGGGACGCTCCGTACGGCACCGCTCCCGGACGTCGTCACCAGCGGACCGGTACAAGGGACAGCGGTCGACGAACACGCAGCCGCGCGGCAGGTCCGTGGCGCTGGGCTGCTCGCCCTTCAGGACGATCCGCTCACGGGTGCGTTCGCGCTCGGGGTCGGGTATCGGGATCGCCGACAGGAGGGCCCGCGTGTACGGGTGCCTCGGGTCGGAGAAGAGCGTCTCCGTGTCGCCGGACTCGACGATGTGCCCCAGGTACATCACCGCGATGCGGTCACAGATGTAGCGGACCACGGCGAGATCGTGGGCGACCATGAGGTAGGCGAGCCCCAGCTCACGCTTGAGCCGGCCGAGCAGGTTGATCACCCCGGCCTGCACCGAGACGTCCAGGGCGGAGAGCGGCTCGTCGAGGGCGAGCAGCTTCGGGTCCGTGGCCAGCGCCCGGGCGATGCCGATCCGTTGGCGCTGGCCGCCCGAGAGCGCGGCGGGGAAGCGGTCGCTCACCGCCGGGTCGAGACCGACCAGCGTCAGCAGTTCGGTGACGCGGGAGCGGACGGCGGCGCGGTCGCGTCCCACGGCCCGCAGGGGTTCGGCGAGCAGTTGGTGGACGGTGAGGCGCGGATCCAGGGCGCCCGTCGGGTCCTGCATGACGATCTGCACGTCGTGCCGCAAGGTGCGTCCGGTCCTGCGAGGACCGGCTGGAGCGTCGTGGGTGGCGTGGGCGCCGCCGACGACGGACGTACTGACGGCGGCGCCACCGACCGAGGCGCCTGCCCCTGCACCTGCACCCGCTCCTGCACCCGCGTCCGCACGAGCTGCGTGATCCACCGCCGCCCCGATCTCGATCCCCCCGATCTCGATCCGGCCGCCCTCCGGTCGTCTCAGCCGCAGGATCTCCATCAGCGTCGTCGTCTTGCCGCTGCCCGACTCGCCCACCAGGCCGAGCGTTTCTCCGGCACGCAGTTCGAAGCCGACCCCGTTGACCGCGTGCAGCGTCCCGACCCTGCGCTTGATCAACGCGCCCTTGGTGACGGGGAAGGTCTTGACGAGGTCTTCGACGCGCAGCACCACATCACCGCCCGCGGCCCGCCCGGGGTCCTCCTCCCGGTCGACGGGCACGACGCCCCCCGCCGGATCCAGCGTGCCGTCGGCGATCTCGGCCGCCCGCAGGCACGCCACCTCCCCGTGTCCCGTGACCTCGCGCAGCTCCGGTTCCTCGGCGCGGCACGCGTCGAGCGCGACGGCGCACCGGCTCGCGAAGGGGCAGCCGCCGGGCAGGCCCGACAGGGCGGGCGGCTCGCCGCCGATCGGGACGAGGGGGCGGCGGACCCCGCCGTCCACCGTCGGCACCGCTGCCAGGAGCCGTGCGGTGTACGGCATCGTGGGCCTGCGGAACAGCCCGTGCACATCCGCCTTCTCGACGAACCGCCCCGCGTACATGACGGCGACGTCGTCCGCGTGGCCCGCCACGACGCCGAGGTCGTGGGTGATCAGGACGAGCCCGGCGCCGGTCTCCCGCTGCGCGAGACGGAGTACGTCGAGGATCTGCGCCTGCACGGTGACGTCGAGCGCGGTCGTCGGTTCGTCGGCCACCAGCACCCGCGGCCGGTTGGCGATCGCCAGGGCGATGACGACGCGCTGGCGCATGCCGCCGGAGAACTGGTGCGGGAAGGACGTGGCCCGGCCCCGCGCGCCGGGGATGCCGACGAGGTCGAGCAGTTCGACGGCCTGCTCCCAGGCCGCCTTCTTCGACAGGTTCTGGTGGACCCGCAGCGCGTCCGAGAGCAGGCGCCCCACGGGGAAGATGGGGGTGAGCGCGGACAGGGGGTCCTGGAAGACCATGCCGATGGATTTGCCGCGTACGCGCGACAGCGCCCGGTCGTCGAGGCCGGTCAGGTCCTGGTCGCCGAGGCGGACCTGACCGCGCACGTCGGCGGTGGGCGGCAGCAGCCCCATGATGCCCATCGCGGTGGCCGACTTGCCCGAGCCGGACTCGCCGACGATGCCGAGGGTGCGTCCCGGCAGCAGATCGAAGCTGACGCCGCGCACCGCTTCGACGGGCCCGGCCTCGGAGGGGAAGGAGATCCGCAGGTCCCGTACGGAGAGCACGGGGGCGGCGGTGAGAGGGGAGACCTCGTCGTGCACTGTCGTGGTGAGTGTCATCGTCGGCCTCCCGCCGCGCCGGTCACAGAGGTGGGGTCGAGGGCGTCGCGCAGCCCGTCGCCGATGAAGGTCATCGACACGGTGAGCAGCACGACGAGGCCCGCGGGAAAGGCGAAGAGCCAGGGTGCGCTGGTGACGGTGGCCGCCCCGGCGGCGAGCATCGTGCCGAGGGAGACGTCTGGGGTCTGGACACCGAACCCGAGGAACGAGAGCGCGGTCTCGCTGAGCACGGTCGTGACGACACCGAGCGTCAGGTTGACGATGAGCAGGGAGCCGAGGTTGGGAATGATGTGGCGCAGGATGATGCGCAGGGGGCGTACGCCCATGAACTCCGCCGCCGTCACGTAGTCCCGTTCGCGCAGCGACGTCGAGACGGACCAGATGACCCGGGCCGTGGACATCCACCCGAACAGGGTCAGTACGAGGATCAGGGCGCGCCAGTCACCGGCGAGGCGGTGGGACACCAGCGCGAGGATGAGGAACGAGGGGACGATCAGCAGGAAGTGGATGACGGCGAGGGTCAGCCTCTCCACCCGGCCACCGAAGTACGCGGCGCTCGCACCGATGACCGCGGCGACGGCGATCGTCAGGACGGACACGCTCACGGCGATCACCAGCGACCGCCGCAGTCCGTGCACCGCACTGGCGTAGATGTCGTTGCCGCCCTGGTTGGTGCCGAACCAGTGCACGTCACTGGGTGGCTGGGTGAGGGCGGTGAAGTCGGCGTCGGTGTGGGTGTAGGACGTGAACAGGTCGCCGAAGACACTGAACAGGACGAGCAGCGCGAAGATCACGACGCCGGCGACGGCGAGGCGGTTGCGCAGGAAGCGGCGCAGGTAGAGCCGGCCGCGGCCGAGTTCTGCGCGCGGCCGGGCCGTATCGGTCCGCGGGTGGACGGCCTCTGTTGCTGTCGCCATGTCAGTTCACCCGCACTCTCGGGTCGAGGAAGACCGTGGCGATGTCCGCGAGGATCGCGCCGATCGCGGTGAGCACCGCGGCGAACGCGGCTGTCGCGACCGCGCCGTGCACGTCGTTCTTGCCGATGGTCTGGATGAAGTAGCGGCCCATGCCGTTCCAGCCGAAGATCGTCTCGGTGATGACGGCGCCGGTGAAGACGGCGGGCACGCTGAACGCCACGGACGCCGCCGTCGGGATCAGCGCGGCGCGCAGCGCGTGCCTGCGGACCGCCTGGCTCCGGGTCAGGCCGGTGGCCTGGGCCGTGCGCACGAAGTCGGAGTTGATCGTGTCGAGCAGCAGCGACCGCTGGGTCAGGTGGTAACCCACGTATCCCATGAGTGTCAGCGTCAGGGTCGGCAGGATCAGGTGGAGGAGGCGGTCACCGATCGTCGGGAGCAGTCCCTCCACGTCGGGTGAGTTCTCCCCGGCGACGTACAGGAAGTGGAGCCCGGCATGCTGGTTGAGCCAGATGGCGACGAAGACCACGGCGAGCGCCGCGACGGGTGTCGGGACGTTGAACAGCGCGATGGACACCGCCTGCGAGACGCGGTCGGCGGGGCCGTACTGGCGTGCGGCGGTGTAGACGGCGAGCGCGACACCGATCACGACGGACAGGACGGTCGCCATGACGACCAACTCGGCGCTGACGAGGGCGCGGTGACCCACCTCGCCGTTGACGGAGATGCCGGTGGGCGAGCGGCCCCAGTCGAAGTGGAGCGTCACGGAGGTGAGCCAGTGCCACCACCGCTGCACCAACGGCACGCCGGGGTCGAGGTTGTACGGGGCGAGGGCGCCGGCGATCTGCGCCTCGCTGCGGGCGGGCCGCAGCTCCTTGAAGTTCGAACGCGGGTCGAGAAACCAACTGGCCAGGAAGTACGTCGCGTTGGTCGCGACCGCGATCATCAGGAGCCAGCCACCCGCCTTGCGCATCACATAGCGCACGGCGCGGACCGCCCCCTCACCACACACGTGGGACGCGCCGAAAAGGCGCCGGACAAACAGGTGCAGTACATGTGTGGTGGTGCTTTCTGAGGATGTACGGGTATGGAACGGTGCCGCGAAGGACGAATGTCAGCTTGATCCGTACTGACCGGCCGCGCCAGCTTTTGACCGCTTCCGCCACGAGGCCGCAACACTGTCGCGGAGCGCGCAATGTTCCCGTAGGAGCCGCAATGCTCCCGTAGCAAAACGATCACCGGCGGCGTCAAGGCGAGGCAAAATATCGTCGAGTTGGTCCAGTCCATTGCGCCGGTTCTTTGCGGACGCGGGAGCGTGGCGGAGGGGCCCGGCGTCACGCGGTGGTACGTCCGCACGCCCTCCCGTCCGCGTTGACATGCCCACGGGCAGTGGTTCTCTGAAAGGTCCGTACCGCAGGAAGCGCGTCCTCACCTCATGAAGGAGAGCCGTGTCCTTACGCAGATTCGTAGACAGGGCCGTACGCAGACCCGAACGCAGATCCTCACCCGGACCCGCTGCCGGACCCCATGGCCGCCCGGCCTTCCCCCGGCGCCTCATCGCCGTCCTCGCCGTCTTCGCACTGGCGCTGGCCGGACTCACCGCACTCGCGGCCCCCGCCGTCGCGGCCGCCAAGCTCACCGCCACCTTCGTCAGCGAGGGCAGCGGTACGTCCTGGACCGGCAAGTTCGTCGTGAAGAACAGCGGCGACACGGCGGTCAGCACCTGGTCCATCGAATTCGACCTGCCCGACGGCGTCACCATCGGCGACCACACCCACGGCACCGCCGAGATCAAGGGCAAACACGTTGTCGTCACGCCCGCCTACTACAACGCCCGTGTCCCCGCGGGCCGCGACACCGAGCCGTACAGCTACACCTTCCGCGGCAGCGGCCAGCTCAAGCCGCCCACCGGCTGCCTCATCAACGGCGACAAGTGCGACGGCACCGCGGCCGTACCCCCGAAGGCGCCCGCCGGACTGAATGTCGCCGACGCCACCGCCCGTACCGTCAGCCTGAAGTGGACGGCGGCCGCGCAGGGCGACTTCCCCGTCGCCTCGTACGAGGTACTGCGCGGCACGACCGTCGTGGCGGCCAGCGCCACCACGCAAGCCACGGTGCGCGGCCTCGAACCCGCGACCGCCCACCAGTTCAGCGTCCGCGCCAAGGACTCGCGCGGCAACACCGGTGAGGCGAGCGCCCCCGTCACCGCGACGACTGTGGACCCGGCGACCGACACCGTGCCGCCCACCGCGCCCCGCAACCTCCGCGCCAGTGACGTCACGTCGAGCACCGTGAAGCTCGCCTGGGACGCGGCCACCGACAACCAGCGCGTCGCCGCGTACGACGTCTACCGCGGCACGACCCTCGTGGAGAGCCTGCCGGCCGACACCCTCACCAGCACGGTGACCGGCCTGACGCCCGCCACGGAGTACACCTTCACCGTCAGGGCGCGGGACGCGGCGGACAACGCCTCGCCCGCGAGCAACCCCCTGTCCGTCACCACCAAGGAGGCCGTGGGGGAGGGCGGTTACGCGAAGGTCGGATACTTCGTGCAGTGGGGCATCTACGGTCGGCAGTACTTCGTCCGGGACCTGGAGACCTCCGGCGCCGCGGCCAAGCTCGACGTCATCAACTACGCCTTCGCCAACATCGACCCCAAGAACCTCACCTGCCTCAACGGCGTCACCAAGGGCACCACGCAGAACCCCCAAGACCCCAACCAGGGCGAAGGAGCCGGGGACGCCGAGGCCGACTACGGCCGCGCCTTCCCCGCCGGGCAGTCCGTGGACGGCGTCGCCGACGACGGCTGGGGCAAGCTGCGCGGCAACTTCAACCAGCTGAAGAAGCTCAAGGCCAAGCACCCGAACCTCAAGGTGGTCGTCTCGCTCGGCGGCTGGACCTACTCCAAGTACTTCTCCGACGTCGCCAAGACGGACGAATCACGGAAGAAGTTCGTCAAGTCCTGCATCGACATGTACATCAAGGGCAACCTGCCCGCCTACAACGGAGCGGGCGGTGACGGCGTCGCCGCGGGCATCTTCGACGGCTTCGACCTGGACTGGGAGTGGCCCGGCTCGCCTGACGGCCACCCCGGCAACCACTGGAGCACGGACGACAAGGCCAACAACACCGCCCTGATCGCCGAGTTCCGCCAACAGCTCGACGCGCTCGGCGGCGGCCACCGACTGCTCACCGCCTTCACCCCGGCCGACCCCAAGAAGATCAACGAAGGCTGGGAGCTCAAGGAGGTCTTCAAGCACCTGGACTTCGGCAACGTCCAGGGCTACGACTTCCACGGCGCGGGCAGCGACAACTCCTGGGAACCCAACCGCACCGGGCACCAGGGCAATCTGTACAAGGACGCGCAGAGTCCGTACGCCAACGACTTCAGCGTCGACGACGCCGTGAAGGCGTACACCGACCAGGGCATCAAGCCGCGCAAGCTGACCATCGGCTTCCCGTTCTACGGACGCGGCTGGCAGCAGGTCGCCGACGGCGGCGCGCACGGCGAATGGCAGAGCGCCAACGGCGCCGCGCCCGGCCAGTTCCAGGAGGAGGCGGGCACACGCGGCTACGACAATCTGGTCGCCGCCTTCCCGAACCTGACCGTCTACCACGACGAGCAGTCCATCTCCACGTACGGCTATACCGGGCCGAACGGCCAGTGGTGGTCCTTCGACGATCCCTGGTCCATCGAGAAGAAGACCCAGTACATCAAGTCCAAGGGTCTGCTCGGCGGAATGATCTGGGAAATGTCGGGGGACACCTCGAACAACACCCTGTTCAACGCCCTGGACCGCGGTCTGAAGCAGCCATGACGGAGGGACTGGCACGCTAACGCCGGGGGCGGTGCACCGACCCGGTGACACCCGGGCCGGGAAGAGCCTCTTCCCGGCCCGGGGGCGTGCCGCGCGAAGTGGTCAGCCGACCAGTCCGCCGGTGAAGCGGTCCCAGACACGGTGCTGCGAGAGCAGCTCCCGCATCCGGTCGAGTACCGCGGTGCCGCCGGAGCCGAGTACGACGCCGGGTGCGTCGGCCGGGACGCCCGCGGCGTCGAGGACCCGCTCGGCCCCGGCCCAGCCGCCGATGGCCTTGCCGTGGCGGAACGCCTCGTCCAGCAGCAGCCGCAGCCGCGGATCGGGCTCGGAGCCCGCGGTCTTCGCCTTCGAGTCCCGCGCGGGCAGCGCATCGGCGCCGGCCGCGGGGCTCCCCACCACCAGCAGGGCGTCGAACTCGATGGAACGGGCCGTGGCGAACGTCCGCTGCACCGTCAGGGGCGCACCGTCCGCGTCCAGCTTTCCGCCCGCCGGGGCGACGACCAGCGGCACCATGCCCGCGTCGAGCACGGACTGCCGGACCGCCCGCACACCGTCGGGGTCCTCCGTCCCGTCCGTCACGATGCCGATGATCCGTCCGTCCAGCGGCCACGTCCGGCCGACCTGGGAGAGGGCCGGGCTGGGCAGCGCGTCCCGGAGCGGCACGGTCGGGGCGGGAGCGGGCAGACCGAGGGCGGCTGCGACCTGGGCGCACAGGTCGGGGTCGATGTTGGCCAGAGCCTGCAGACCACGTTCCTTGACCGCCTGCTCGTAGCACTTGCCGAGCTCGAAGGAGTAGGCGTTCGCGATGTGCTCGCGCTCCGGCGGGCTCATGCTCAGCCAGAACATGCGCGCCTGACTGAAGTGGTCGTCGAAGGTGGCAGGCGCCTCACGCACTTTGCGCGACGCGGGCAGCGCGACAGGCACCTCGATGTCCGCCCCGGTGCCGGCGCCCGCCATGAACGGGCAGCCCCCGTCGAGCGAATTGGGGTGGTACGGCGCGACGCCGCGGTGCACGGCCGTCTGGTGCATGCCGTCCCGCAGCATGTCGTTGACCGGGGCGTGCGGACGGTTGATCGGCAACTGGGCGAAGTTGGGCCCGCCGAGCCGGCTGATCTGGGTGTCGAGGTAGGAGAACAGCCGCCCCTGGAGCAGCGGGTCGTCGGTGACGTCGATCCCCGGGACGAGATGGCCGACGTGGAAGGCGACCTGCTCGGTCTCGGCGAAGTAGTTGGAGGGATTGCGGTTGAGCGTGAGCAGCCCGATGGGCTGCACCGGGGCCAGCTCCTCCGGCACGATCTTCGTGGGATCGAGGAGGTCGATGCCCTCGAAGGTCTGCTCGGGGGTGTCGGGGAAGGTCTGGATCCCCAGTTCCCACTCGGGGTGGGCACCGGCCTCGATGGCGTCGGCGAGGTCGCGGCGGTGGAAGTCGGGGTCCACACCGCCGGCGATCTGCGCCTCCTCCCAGACGAGGGAGTGCACGCCGAGCCGTGGCTTCCAGTGGAACTTCACCAGGGTGGTCTCCCCGGCCGCGTTCTCCAGCCGGAAGGTGTGGACTCCGAAGCCCTCCATCATCCGGTACGAGCGGGGGATGCCCCGGTCGGACATGTTCCACAGGGTGTGGTGGGTGGCCTCGGAGTGCAGGGTGACGAAGTCCCAGAACGTGTCGTGCGCGCTCTGCGCCTGCGGGATCTCGCGGTCGGGGTGGGGCTTGCCGGCGTGGATGACGTCCGGGAACTTGATGGCGTCCTGGATGAAGAACACCGGGATGTTGTTGCCGACCAGGTCGAAGGTGCCCTCGGTCGTGTAGAACTTCGTCGCGAACCCGCGGGTGTCACGCACCGTGTCCGCAGAGCCGCGTGAGCCGAGGACGGTGGAGAACCGGACGAACACCTCGGTCTCCACGCCTTCGCCGAGGAAGGCGGCCTTGGTGACGCCGGCCGCGTTGCCGTAGCCGCGGAACACACCGTGGGCGGCGGCGCCGCGCGCATGGACGACCCGCTCCGGGATCCGCTCGTGGTCGAAGTGGGTGATCTTCTCCCGCAAGTGGTGGTCCTGGAGAAGGACGGGCCCGCGCGGGCCGGCCTTGAGCGAGTGATCGGTGTCGTACAGCCGGTCGCCCTGCGCGGTGGTCAGCCACTCGCCCTGCTGCGCGGCCGCCGCACGACCGTCACGCGACGGTGTACCGGTGGGACTCACAGGTTTTGGACCGGTCTGGTCGGCCTTCGGCGGCAGCGGCTCCCGCGGCTCGGTCGGCTCGGCCACCGCCGGCGACTCGGGGCCGGGCTTCCCCGGCACTCCCTCCTCGGGCCCCTGTCCCCCCGTGACCGTGTCCTTCAGCTTCTCCACCGCGGCCTTCACGGGGTGCTCGCCGTCCATCTTCATCTCCTCTGCTGCGATGTGTCGCGTACGGGGCGCCTGAGAAGCCCGCACGCGATGGTCGAAACGGAGTACCCGAATTTGACCGTTCCGCACCGATCGGTGCTGCCAAATGCGCAGAAGTGGAGATGACGCCTGCCGAGGGCGCGTAAAGCTGCCCTTGCTCGGGCGCGCGGCGCCCGAGGCCCCGGCAAGTCGGCGGTGGCCGGGAGTCGTCGGCCACGTACAGGCGCGTGAGCGGGCCGAACCGTGCGGCAGTCAGCCCACCGCCCTGTCATGGGGAGAACCGGTACGGTCCATCTGCCTCCAGGCGCGGCGAGCACGGCGGACAGCAGTGCAGAACGCGACGGCCCCGGCCTTGGCGGCGCTGCCCGTGCTCTGCAGCACGAACCACGGCATGAGGGAAAGCGCCCACCGTGAACGAAGCAGGTCAGCCGGTGGGCGAAGCGAAGTGGTCGGCGTCTGGCGCGCAGGGCGAGGCGCACCGCGGTGCGGTGTTCACCAGCAGTGCCTCCAACACTCCGCCGGGATGACCACCCGGCATCTCCCGCATGGTCACCTCGGACACCGGCCCTCCGCAACGACGATCCGTCTCAGTGGGCGAGCTCGCACAGGAAGCAGACCGAGTCGCTACTCAGGCGGTGAGGTGCGTGTCCTTGGCGACGGAGGTCCGACGGGACGCCGGGGACCGGCCGGCCGCTGCCAGAATCTCGTCGGCGGCCGCGATCGCGGCGTTGATGGAGCGGGTCCCGGTTATCGCGCACAGTGCGTGGGTCACGTCCGCCAGCTCCCGCTGCCAAGCGGGTACGGGCTTCTCCGCGAGTGCGATGCGCGCGTTCGCGTAGCGGGTCAGCAGGCTCCTCACCCGGCGCGGGTCCGACTTCGACACGACCACAGGCTCCTATCCAAGCGCTCGTCAGTGCTCTACGGCTGCCCCGAGAACGCGCTCTCATGCCGAGCCGATGGCCGCTTCGACGACGCGCGCACGCTGTGCCCGGTGGCGGGCATTAGACTGCACCTATGTTCGCTGCCGCACAGAATCCGTCCGCCGCTTTCGACGTGGTCTGCATGACCGCGTCGCTGGGCGGCGTGAGCGCCTACCGCGAGATTCTGTCGTCGCTGCCCGAGTCGTTTCCCGCCGCGCTGGTGCTGGTGCAGCACCGGCCGGTGCGCGAGTTCGACCTGCTGGTGAAGGTGCTCCAGTACCGCTCCGCGCTGCCGGTGCGACTGCTGCGGGACGCCGACCAGCTGACGCCCGGCGTGGTTCACGTGGTGCCCGCGGGCCGTTCTGCCGGCTTCTCGCCGGATGGCTCGGTGACCCTGCATCCCGTGCACGACCACTGCGCGGCGGACCCGACGTTCACCTCCGCCGCGACCGCGTTCGGCCCGCGCCTGCTGGTCGCGGTGCTGACCGGCCGGCAGCAGGACGGGGCCCTGGGAGTACGTCATGTACGGGGTGCGGGCGGCCGGGCGCTGGCCCAGGACCTCGCCACATCAGAGGCGTCCGGCATGCCGAGCGCCGCGATGGCCACGGGCTGCATAGACTTCGTGCTGCCCCTGCCGGTGCTGGCACACGCGCTGGTCAGCCTGGTGATGGTGCCGGGCGCCGCCGGCATGATGCGGGTGTCGTTGCCGCCCTGGGCGGCCGTGATCCCCCCGGCATTGGCCACCTGACCCAGGACGAGAGGCGCACCGCATGGCGAGCGACACGGGCGGCACGTACGACCCGGTGAGCAACCGGATCCTCGCCGCCCTGCCCAAGCCCGCCCGCGAGCATCTGCGTCCTTACCTGGAACCGATCGAACTCGTCGCCGGCGACGTGCTCTACCGCCCCGGCGAGCGCATCGACGCCGTGTACTTCCCTCTGATCGGGGTGTGCTCGATCGTCACTGACCTGGAGGGCCCCACCGTGGAGGTCGCCACCGTCGGCGACGAGGGCATGGTCGGCCTCCCCGTCTTCCTCGGCGTGGCGACCGCCACGGAACGCACGCTGTGCCAGGTCCCCGGCCGGGCCCTGCGGATGGACGCCGACCGGTTCCGTCACGAGATCGCCCTGCTGGACGGGCAGTTGCAACACGCGCTGCAGCGCTTCACCCAGTACATGTTCACCCAGCTGGCACGCAACGCGGCCTGCATCCGCGGCCACCGTACCCACCAGCGCTGCGCGCGCTGGCTGCTGATGACCGCCGACCGCATGCACAGCGAGCGCTTCGAGCTCACGCAGAAGTTCCTCGCCCAGATGCTCGCCGTACGCAGGTCCTCCGTCAGCGAGGTCGCCGGCGCGCTGGCCGCGGACGGCTGCATCCACTACAGCCGCGGCACGATCACCATCCTGGACCGCGACCGCCTGCAGGCCCACGCCTGCAGCTGCTACGAGGTCATCCGCGACGCACACGCCGCGGCGCTGCCTCCTTACGCGGACGCACCGGAACCTTCCCGCTGAACCGGAAGAAGCCGAGCTTCTCCCGGTTGAGCCGAGTTGGCCCGCGCCTGGCCCGGAAATGACTGCCCGGCAACCGGCGGTGCAGCCGCCTCGGCCCGGATGTTCACCCGCGCCCGTTCCGGCCAATGACCTGTAGGGCGTGCTATCTCCCAGGTGCCCCGGTGGCCATACTGCCCGAAACCGCCGGTGGCTACCGTGCCGCTGCGGCTATCAGGGAGGGAAACATTGAGACGGTTACGTTGCTTCGCGATCCTGTGCACAGTCCTGGGTGGCCTGCTTTTCACCACGACTCCCGCACACGCGGCCACCTCACCTGCCCGCCCGGACTCCCAGTCCGCTCGCCTGGTGCCGCTCCCCGCCCACCCGAACACGGCTCCTGCGGTCGCAGCCGGCCAGGTCACGAGAGTCGTTACCTACATCGTCGACGGCCAGAACGACAATGTGTCCGGCTGCACTGTCACCTTCAGGAACGGCCCGGCCCCCGCCCTGTTCCTCTGCGGGACTGTGTTCACGAAGTTGGAATGGGCCGACGGGCACTCCGAGTTCATCGGACTGGGAACGGACCATCGGGTGTGGACGTCGTGGATGACGGTCCCCGGCGATGTCGGCTCCTGGGCTCCCTGGGGAAGCCTTGGCGGCCATGACCTCAAGAACGGCGTGACGGCCGACTACACTCCGACCCTCTATGTGCGCGGCGGAGACGACCGCTGGTACTGCCGCACGTACAGCGGCGGCTGGGGCGACTGGTACGACTGCACCTGACGGTCTCTGGTCAGCCCGGTCAGCCCGGTCAGCACGGGGACGGTGGAGCACTGGCCCCCCCGGGGTGTTTCGAGTGCCGGATCGTGACGTCCAAGGGCAGCCGGGCGATCAACGCCTCAACGTAGACCGGGTGACCGATCTTGGAGTTGATGGTGGTGGCGGTCGTGTGGGCGCCGGGCGGACGTCCGCGGGCCGCCCGGTAGACGCCGAGCGCCTGCATATCGTTCGCGGTGACGATCGCGGTGGGCCGATCAGGCCGGCCGAGCAGGGTGCGTGCCGCGGCCTGTCGCCCTCGCGCCCCCGGGGCGGAAGGGCACCGGGGGCGCGTCGTGCCGTACGTGCGTCAGGCCTTGCGGGTTACGGGGCGGTGCCCCATAGGAGTTGGCCGCCGGAGTAGACGCCGATCTTCGGTGCGTCGGTGTATGTGCTGGCGGTGCCGTGGCTGTAGTCGTCGGCCTCGTTGAGGTTCGACCAGTCGCTGCGGTGCAGTCGCAGTTGGATGTCGCCGGTCGAGGCGCCCGCGGTGAGTGTGCCGCCGGTGAGGTTGACCTTCAGGTAGCGGTTGGCTCCGGTCGTTGTGCCGTTCGTCGAGACCGAGTGGGTGAGGTTCGAGCAGCCGATCTGTGCCCAGTCGCACCAGGTGGTGTACGAGGAGGCCGAGTCGTCGAACCAGTAGCGGATCTCGACGTCCTTCAGGCTCTGCGTACTGCTGCCGGTGTTGACCAACTGCAGGTTCATCCCGATGGCGCTGTCCGTGACGCTCGTGTCGCTCGTCTTGTACTGCACCTTCAGATTGCCGGTGCCCGACCCACCCCCCGAAGTCGTCGTGCCGGTGACCTGCGCGGACTGGGCCGAGGCGTTCCCGGCGGCGTCCCGCGCCCGCACCTTGTACTGGTAGGTGGTGGAGGCGGTCAGAGCGCTGTCGGTGTACGTCGTGCCGCCGGTGGAGCCGACGAGGGTCCCGTTGCGGTACACGTCGTACGACGCGACGCCCACGTTGTCCGTCGAGGCGGTCCAGGACAGGGACACCGAGGACGCGGTGGTGCCCGTCGTCTTCAAGCCCGCCGGGACACTGGGCGCCTGGGTGTCGGGGCCCGGGTCGCCGCCGCCGTTCAGCGGCGGGTAGGCGTTGGTCAGCAGCATCTGGAACTGTGCGGAGAACCAGCGGCCGGCCAGCGGGGCGTTGGCCATGGCGCCGGTCGGATTGTTGCCGTTGCGCGCGTTGCCCTCATAGGTCGGGTCGCACATCCGGTCGAAGCCCTTGCCCTCGTCGTTGTCGACGGGCTGGCTGTTGCCGTCCGACTCGCCCGGGGGCTTGGCCCACACGTACGCGTCGATGCCGGGTTCGGGCGCGGTCCGCGGGCGTTCGCCGACTCCGGCTCCCTGCTGGTTGCACCAGTTGCCGGTGTGGATGCGGCGGTCCACCCTGCCGCCGTCGACGTAGGCGTCGACGGAGGTCTGCGGGCCGGGTCCTGTGGGTCGTGCGGCGCCGCCCCAGCCGTTGCGGGCGGTGTCGATGAGCATGCCGAGGCCGGGGTTGAAGCCGCCGCGGCTGACCAGGCGGTCGCGCAGCGCCTGGGCGAAGGACAGCTCGTCGACGTAGTAGTTCCAGTCGACCCACTTGGCCTGGCGCACGGTGGTGCCGTTCACCGAGTCGGTGACCTTGAAGTTCGGCTCCTTCAGCGCACCGTAGTTGGCGGTGTTGACGATGAAGCCGGCGACGTCGTCGACCGTCGCGCCCTCGGTGGTGGCGGCCTTCTTGAACTGGTCCACCGCCGGGTCGAAGTTGGTGTCCCAGCCGAGCCAGCCGTGGTGTCCCGCGTCGATGTAGTTGTAGACGTTGGGGATGTCGCCGAGCTTGTTCAGCGCGTAGCCGACGCCCTTCTCGTACGACCCCAGCTCCTTCACGTGCCGGCAGGCCTCCGTGGCGCCGGCCGCGCTGCCCGCGTTGGTGACCATGTTGGGCAGCGAGTCCGGCTCGATCAGCGCGGAGATCCGCAGTGCCGCGTACTTAGGGTCGGCGAGGATCTCCGCGATCGGGTCGATGTACTCCGACTTGTACCGGCCGAGCTCCTCCGCTTTCAGCTCGCCGTTGGAGGCGAGCGCGGAGCAGTCGCGGCCCGGCAGGTCGTAGATGACGACCTGGAAGAGCGTGGCGCCCTGCGTCAGCGCGGTGTCGAGGTGGGCGCGCAGGCCACGGCCGTTGGAGGTGCCGGTGATCGCGGCGATCCGGTCCATCCATACGAAGCTGGGCTGGTCGGCGATGACGGAGCCGCCGGGCTCGGCCTTCGCCTTGGCGGACCAGTCGGGGTTGACGTACGGCTTGGCGCCCACGTACGGGTTGTCGACGCGGGCCGCCGCGGCCGCCGAGGCCGGTGCGGTGGGCAGCGCGACGCTGAGCGTGGCGCCCATGGCGAGCGCCGGCAGCAGCGCCGCGAGCCCCCTGAAGCGGCTCTTGCGTCTGAGGTGCATGGTGGTGTTCATCGTTGCTTGGTGTTCCTCTCGGATACTCGGATAAAGGTGTGCGGAGGTACGGCCCGGTGGCGGGAGGCAGCGGGAAGGATTCCCGCCATCGGTGTCCGGGGGTTGCTCAGGGCGCTGTGCCCCACAGGAGTTGGCCGCCGGAGTAGACGCCGATCTTGGGTGCGTCGGTGTATGTGCTGGCGGTGCCGTGGCTGTAGTCGTCGGCCTCGTTGAGGTTCGACCAGTCGCTGCGGTGCAGTCGCAGTTGGATGTCGCCGGTCGAGGCGCCCGCGGTGAGTGTGCCGCCGGTGAGGTTGACCTTCAGGTAGCGGTTGGCTCCGTTCGTCGAGACCGAGTGGGTGAGGTTCGAGCAGCCGATCTGTGCCCAGTCGCACCAGGTGGTGTACGAGGAGGCCGAGTCGTCGAACCAGTAGCGGATCTCGACGTCCTTCAGGCTCTGCGTACTGCTGCCGGTGTTGACCAACTGCAGGTTCATCCCGATGGCGCTGTCCGTGACGCTCGTGTCGCTCGTCTTGTACTGCACCTTCAGATTGCCGGTGCCGGTCCCGCCGCCGGGCTCAGTGGTGACGCTCACCGGACCGGTGGGCGGCGAGACATTCCCGGCCGCGTCCCGGGCGCGCACGGTGTAGCTGTACGCGGTGGACGACGTCAGTCCGGTGTCGGTGTACGTCGTGCCGCCGGTGGAGCCGACACGTGTGCCGCCGCGGTAGACGTCGTACGACGTGACGCCGACGTCATCCGTGGCGGGATCCCAGGCCAGCGAGGCGGACGACGAACTCGCGCCGGTGGACCGCGGGTTGCGGGGCGCGGTCGGCGGCGTGGTGTCCCCGCCGCCCGAGCCCTTGCCGGCGTCGAACGAGAAGGAGTTCACGCCAAGGCCCTGGCCGCCCTGCCAGATCTCGAAGCCGGCCTCGGCGTCGATCAGGTAGTGCGCGGGGTTGATCTGTCCGCGCGCGGTGGCGTCGTCGACGAGGCGCTTCACGTCGAGGTCGGTCACCGCGGTGGCGCCGCCCTGCAACACGTACGAGATGACCTTCCACCCGGAGGCGCCGGGACCGGTCCACACGTCCCACGTCCGGCCGTCCGCGGTGATCGTCGCCGTACGGGAGCCGATGGGCTGGACGCCGCCGCGGTGGTTGATCCAGATCATCACCTCGGTGCCGTCCGGCTGGTCGTCGGTGGTGGGCGTGGAGTTGAACCACAGGTCGTACGCGGCGTTCCAGGCACCGGAGGAGACCTGCGTGGTGTCGAACGTCGACCGGGCGCTGCCGAGCTCGCTCACCCGGATCGGCAGGCCGCTGTTCGTCGTGCACGCGCCCCAGTGGCAGCCCTTGTAGCTGGAGGGGTAGGTGGCGGGCGGCCCCGCCGTGGTGAGCGAGAAGTTCGCCTCGGTCAGCTTCCAGGCGCCGGTCGCGGTGTCCACGCCGACGCACTGGCGGGCCGAGGAGTTCCACTCGTTCTGCTGGTACGTGTACGCGCCGCCCTGCATCTCGGTGGTGCCCCACTGGGTGCAGTCGGTGACCGGCGCGGCCGCCGCCGGGCCCGCTCCGGTGAACAGCGCGAGCCCGGCGAGCAGGATGCCCGCGGCGGTGGCGGCGAGGGCACCGCGCAGGTGCCGTCCCGTCACGGCGCCGTCCCCCAGACGAGCTCGCCGCCGACATGCGCGGTGATCTTGGAGGCGTCCGCGAACGACGTGTTGGTGCCCCGGCTGTAGTCGTCGGCCTCGTTGAAGTTCGACCAGTTGCTGTTGTGCACGCGCAGCTGTATCTCGCCGGAGTCGCCGCCCGCGGCGACGCTGCCCGCGCCGGCGCTGAAGCCGACCTCCAGGTAGTGGTCCGCACCGGTCTTCGGGCTGCTCATGGCGACCACCCGGTGGGTGATGTTGGCGGCGCCGAGCATCGCCCAGTCGCACCAGGTGCTGTACGTGGACGGGCCGCCGTCGCCGGTGAAGTAGTAGCGGACGGTCACCGTGGAGAGGCTGAGCGCGCCGCCTCCGGTGTTGCCGACCTTCAGGGACATGCGGATGGCGTTGTCGGTGGCGTTGGAATCGGTGCTCTTGTACTGGACCTTGGCGCCGCCCGTACCGCCGCCGGCTTTGGTGGTGCCGGTGACCTCGGTGGACAGTGCGGAGGCGTTGCCCGCGGCGTCGCGGGCGGCGACCCGGTAGTGGTAGGCGGTGGACGCGGAGAGCCCGGTGTCGGTGTAGGTGGTCGCGGTCGGGGTGCCGACCGGGGCGCCGTCGCGGTAGACGTCGTACGCCGCGACGCCGGTGTCGTCGGTGGACGCCGTCCAGCTCAGCGACACGCTGGTGCCGGTCGTCGCCGTCACCGTCAGGCCGGTCGGGACGGTCGGCGCGGTGGTGTCGCCACCGCCGGGGCCGCCCTCGTCGCCGAGGAGCTCGGCGTACGAGGCGAAGGAGAGCGCCAGCGCCGCCTGCGCCCAGAAGCGGTGGTACGTGAAGACCGGCGGGGCGCCGCCGTCGAGGTACGTCTGCACCTTCGACCAGCCCGGCTCCTGCTTGAGCCACGGTCGCATCCCGATGAAGGTCGTGCCGGAGCCCAGCTTCACGCCCTGCGGGGAGGTGCCGGACCAGCCCGTCGGGAAGTACACCGGGTCGTCGAAGCGGTCGTAGTCGCGGCGGGTCTCGGGGACGGCGATGCCCTTGGCGTCGGCGTGCTCGGCCATGGCGTCGAGCAGGGACTTGGCGAGCCCGGCCGCGTCGGCGTCCCCGGACTTCGCGGCGTAATAGATCAGCGTCATGGACAGCGCCGCGCCCACGCCGACGTCGTCGCCGTAGTCGACGACCGACACGTGCAGGCCGGTGTTGGCGCCGGGGTTCGTGGCGTTCCAGGTGTCGGGGGCGCCGGTCCAGCGCAGGGTGGCGGGGAAGCGGTAGCTGCCGTCGGCGCCTACGGTGGTCTCCTCGGAGGCCCAGGCCACCCACTTGTCGAGGACCGCCTTGGCGGTCGCGTTGTTGGTGACGTAGTAGTACTGGGCGACGCGCTCCATGCACCAGACCTGGAAGCCGAACCAGTTGTTGCTCGGCGGGTCGTGGTAGACGGGCTGCCAGTCGTACGCCATGCCGTAGAAGGTCGGTGTGCCGGCCGGCGGGGTGCCGTACTGGCCGTCCCAGCTGTTGGAGCAGCCGCCGGCGAGCCCGCCCTCGGAGGACTGCAGCCAGCGCAGGAACTCCAGCTGCCGGGTGAGCGACTTCTGCCAGTCGCTCTTCGCCGTAGGTGACTTGGGGGTGAGGGCGGGGATGGTGGACAGCGCCCAGGCGGCGAGGGGGTTCTGGTAGCCCTGGTGGGCGATGCCGTCGCCGATGCGCCAGGCCCAGCCGCCGCCGGTGCCGGACGAGCCGCCCCAGGCGTAGTACCAGGACAACAGGTAGTGCTGCGCGTCGCGGCCGGAGGCGGGCTGACAGCCGGTCGGGCTGGTGCAGTTGCCGATTTTCTTGAAGTACTTGTCGAACATCGCGTAGCGCAGGTAGTCGCCCATCTTCGCGGCCTTGGCCACGGACGCGGAGACCTGGCCCGCCTTGCCCTGCGCCGTCGCCCAGGTCAGCGCCCAGTACGCGGCCTGCACGGCGCGCGCGTCGGCGTCGGGGGCGTTGGTGTACTTCCACTGCTTCGCGTACGAGCTGTCCTTGACGAACAGGTCGAGGTAGCCGTTGGCGCCGCCGTACTTGAAGAGGTCGGTGCTGGGCTGCGGAATGGTCTCCCAGACGGACTCCTGCGCGCCGCGCTGGTAGCTGTTGACGAACGACGCCATCTTGCCGGGGCCGAGCTCGTCGCCGGTGCCGGGCTTGTTGCCGAAGCCGTAGACGTTGTCGAGGTCCATCAGCCAGTGCATGCCGTAGACGTCCATCGTCCCGTACGCGGAGGCGAGTTCGGTGGCGATGGGGTCGGCGCCGACGGGGATGGAGGAGTCCATCTGGGACGGATAGCTGGTGACCTGCGGGTGCTCGGGCGCGTAGGTGGCGGGCTTGGAGGGGCTGTACGAGTCGTTGGTGGGCTGGTCGGCGTGCGGCGGGATGATCGAGGCCTCGGCGACCTCCCATGACTTGTTGAACGGGGCCCAGTCGCCGGTCACCCGGCCGTACGCCGCTTCCAGCCAGATCCAGAAGCTGAACGCCTCGGAGGTCGTCTGGTGGCCGTGGTCGGGAGCCTCGACGATCAGGGTCTCGGCGCAGTGGTACGGGATGCCGTCCGGGCTGAAGTAGCCGCTGGCCGGGTTCTTGATCTTGTTGTACTGGGTGAGGAAGGCCTGGGTGTAGGGGCCGTCGTCGGCGGCGGCCGCTTGTGCGGCGGACCCGGCCGGGGCCTCGGCAGCCCGGGCGAACGCCTGCCCGGCGCCGAGGGCGACGAGCGCGCCGCCGGTCACGCCGACGAAGGAACGCCGAGAGAGTAAAGCGGATCTTTCGGATCTTTCGGATCTTTCGGGCATTTTGGGGTGTTCGGACACAGGTCCTCCAAGAGGGGGTCCGGGTGGGAGTGGTGGTGGTGCCGCCGGAACGGTCCGGGCGGGCGGGGCCGGCCGCCCGGACCGCGGTTCAGGGGGTGGTGCCGTAGACGGTCCGGCCGTCGAGGTGGACGGTGATCTTCGGCGCATCCGCGAAGGAGGTGTTCGTACCGCGGCTGTAGTCGTCGGCCTCGCTGAAGTTCGACCAGTCGCTCTTGTTGAACCGCAGTTGTGCCTCGCCGCTCGAGGTTCCGGGGGCGAGGCTGCCCGCCCTGGCGGCGAAGCCCACCTCCAGGTAGTGGTCGGCGCCGGCCTTCGGACTGCTCATCGCGACGACCCGCTGCGTGAGCTTCCCGCAGCCGAGCACCGCCCAGTCGCACCAAGTGCTGTACGTCGTGGCGCCGGATTCGCCGCTGAAGTAGTAGCGGACGGTCACCTCGGAGAGGTCGACGGCCGAGTCACCGGTGTTGACCAGCTGCAGCCCGGGCTTGATCGAGTTGTCGCCGGCGGACTGGTCGTTGTTCTTGTACTGGACCTTCAGGGAGCCGTCGCCCGTGCCCGCCGGCTGCGTCGTCGCGCTCACCGGGGCGGACTGCGCCGAGACGTTCCCGGCGGCGTCGCGGGCCCGCACCGTGTAGGCGTACGCGGTGGAGGCGGCGAGCCCGCTGTCGGTGAAGGACGTACCGGAGGCCGTCCCCACCTTCGTGCCGCCGCGGTGGACGTCGTACCCCGTGACGCCCGTGTCGTCGGTGGCGGCGTCCCACGTCAGGGAGACGGAGGCCGAGGTGGTGCCGGTCACCCGCAGCCCCGACGGCACGCTCGGGGCCTGCGTGTCGACCGCGCCGGTGTCGCCGAGGGCCTTGCGGATCGCGTCCATGACGACGGGCTTGGGCTGCAGGTTCCCGTCCCACGGGAGGGCCGAGCCCTCGCCGTCGAAGACGCCGGGGATCCAGGAGTACTTGTCGGTGTAGTCCCAGACCGTGATCCCGACGCACCGGGTGACGGCCAGGCAGGCCTCGGTGGCCCGGCGGTAGTAGTCGGCCTGGGTGGCCTCCTTCGCCGAGTCCTTCGGCAACCGCATCCGCACGTCGAGCTCGGTGATGGCCACGTCGAGGCCGAGGTCGGCGAAGCGCTTGATGTTCTGCTGCATCTGGTTCGGGAATCCGTACTGGATCGCCAGGTGCGCCTGCAGCCCGACCCCGTCGAGCGGCACGCCTGCCGCCTTCAGATCCCGGGCGAGGGCGTAGAGGGCGTCGCTCTTCGCGCCGATCCCCTCGACGTTGTAGTCGTTGATGTACAGCTTGGCGTCGGGGGCGGCGGCCCGGGCGGCGCGCAGGGCGTGGGCGATGTAATCCTTGCCCATGGCGTTGTGGAACGGCGAGTCGCGGAAGCTGCCGTCCTCGTTGAAGGGCTCGTTGACGACGCCCCAGGCGAACACCTTGCCGCGGTAGTGGCCGGCGACCTCGGCGATGTGGTTCTCCATGGCGGGGCGCACCTGCGAGGCGGGCAGCTGCCCCACCCAGCCGGGCAACTGGCTGTGCCACACCAGGGTGTGGCCGCGAACGCTCCGGCCGTGCGCCTGGGCGAAGTCCACGACCTGGTCACCGCCCGAGAAGCTGAACTGCCCCCGGGTGCGCTCGGTGCTGTCCCACTTCATGGAGTTGCCGGGGGTGATCGGCCCGAACTGGGAGCCCAGGATCTGGGTGTACGGGGCGTCGGACAGTTCCCCGTTGTCGGTCGCCGAGCCGAAGTACCTGCCCTTGGCGTCGGCGAGCTGCTGCAGCGTCGACGGCTCGGCCGCGGACGCCGGCGACGGCGTGAGCCCGATCGCGGCCGCCGCGAGGGCGAGGGTGGCGATCAGGGCGGCGATGCTCCGAGACGCCCGTCTTCGGGCGGGGGGTATGGGCGCCGGCGTCATGCTGGTTCCTCTCTCCGGATGCGGGAGGGGGATGCTCGGGTGCCACCGAAGCCCTGCGACGGGGGTCCGACCGGTCACGGCGCTCGGCCTCCTCCCCGCGACTCTGGTGGCAGACAGTGCAAGTCTTGAAGGTGTGGGAGCGCTCCCAAAGTGCTGTAGCGGGGTTCACCTGTCAAGGAGTTGGGTCGAAACTTGCGGAGCAACTCACGAAAACGACGACAGCTCGGGCTTTGCCTGCCCTCCGCAGACAAGAACCAGCACAACCGCAATCCGGACGACAACCGGAAGGTGATCTGCCCTGACGGCTGGGCGGCCACCTGTGGCAACCCCGACGCCATCAAGGTCACCGAGATCAGCTCCACCGACAAGGTGTCCTGTGACGAGTTAGCCCATGCCTCTGCCTGCAACCCCAGCGGCATGGGCGGCCTGGGCGGCATGAACGAGGTCGACACCGGCAACAACTGCGTGCAGACCTATGCCACTCAGGTCATCGGCCAGGCGCAGGCCTCGGCCGCATTCGGCGCGGCTGCCGGCGGCTGCCGGCGGCTGTCATGCACGGCGGAACGCGGCAGGTGGGAGCTGATCGAGTTCGGTCGTCTGGCCATGGACCCCCGCCAGCAGCGCGCCGCCACCTTCGGCTTCGCTCTGCGCCCCGACCAATGGGGGCGCGGCTACCGCCTCGAAACCGTACGCCTCCTGCTCGGGCTCGGCTTCGATGAACCAGGCCTACATCGCATATGGGGCGCTCGGGCACCGCTCGACGAAGCGTCTGCAGAGACGATGTCAGCGGCCGGAATGACCGAGGAAGGCACCATCCGCGAGCTGGTCCTGAAGGCTGGCCAGTGGCGGGACTCTGTCGTACACGCAATCCTCGAACGAGAATGCGTGCACGAGCCCGGGCCAGGCGAAAGCGTAAGGGGGCCTGCTGCGTGAATCGCTGCCCGACGCCACGCTGATGGCGACCTGATGTAACTGCAACGGCGAGGGTGCCAGCACCGTGGACGGGGGCACCGTCCCGTGCCCGGCTGGATGCCAAGACGGCGCGGTGGACGCGCCCGCCGACCGCGAGAGGCAACAACTGGACGTCGTGGATCGGGTCGCGCCAGGGCTCGAACGAGGTGTCCCCCCCCCGGATACCGGACAGCTCCAGGTACACGACGGCCGGCCCGCCGCCGTACGGCTCGTTGCGGGTGGGCAGCGGGCGCTGCAGGACGCACCCCTCAAGGAGCACGGTGGCGCGCCACCAGACGTCGGAGGTCTGGTCACGCCGGGGCGGGGCGACGATAGTGCCGCGCGGCCATGCCGACCAGCACGGAGAAGTCGTTGACGGACAGGTCGCCGGGGGAGGATCCGCTCCTGGCGTTTCAGGAGCCACCGGTAGTCGACGAAGTACTCGGCTGGCACCGGTCAGGCCACCCGCGGGGCGCCGTGGCCGACCATGGTCGGCCCGCCGAACTCGGCGTCGAAGGCCGCGGCCGACTCCTCGGTCACGCGGCGGAACGCCTCGCCGCCGGTTGCCAGGTGTAGCCTGCGCACGCCGTCCGAGGCGACCAGGTACATCTGCCCGTCGGCGTACCGCGCCTCGACGACATCCGGGACCTGCGGGCGGCGTACCGTCCACCCGGCCTCGGACGACGGCTTCGGATTGGCCTCGAACCAGCCGTTGCGTCGCGCTCTACGGCACCCGTGGTCGAGCCGAGGGAGCGCGGTTCGCGCAGCAGCCACCGATGCATGGGCGTCGGTGATGGGTAGCACCTTCGGTGATGGCAGCAACGCTGGCGCCGGCGCGTGTGCTCGCTCATTCTGTAGCCATGGATGACAACTCCCGTGCGGGCAGAGCGCTTTGGACCGCCTACCCCACACTCTGGCTCTTCGAGCCCGGTGGTCTTCCCGTGGGGGTTCTGCTCCCGCTGGCGGCTGTCCTGGCTCCTCTCTGGCCGGAGGGAGGGCTCACGCTCGGCACGGTCGCGGTTGTGTGGATGTGCGTCCGCCTGACCGGCTGGCTGCGCCATTGGGCCACGGTCGTCGAGATACGGGTGGACGAGCAGGCCGGCCGGCTGAGGCTGCGGCAGCGGTACGGGCGGACCCGTGTCCACGCGCTGGACTCGTTGACCGAGCTGCGACCCGTGCAGGTCGGCCCGGTCTCCTGGGTCTCCACCGGGCCCGGGGAAGCCCAGGAGGACGACGAGTACGAGGAGAAGGACCAGGTGGTGCTGGAGCTGCGCGTCGGCAGGCGGCTCTACACCACGTACAACTCCCCGCACAGCACGTCCGCGATGGCCCGGGCCGTCTCGGCGCTGAAGGCGGTGTGCCCTCGGACGAGGGTGCTGGAGACGGCGTCCCGGCGGCCGACCTTCGTGGATGTCGAGCGGGGTATGTCACCGGGCTGAGACTCGACCGGCGTCAGTACGGGGGAGAGGCCGGGGCGAGAACGCGCTCGGGGGTGTGCCGCCCTGGTCTCGTGCCCGCCGAAAGCAAGCTCCAAGGCGTCCAGAGCACCTGTGCTTGGGTACGGCCGCGCGATCATCTCGGTCGCCCCCCATCCCCGACGCAGATGCATGGCGTGGCCGGCAGTGCGGGCGGTCTCGCACACCTCCCTTTGACGCTCGGCGCTCTGAATGAGTGGACCGCACAGGAGACAGCCGGCATCCGACCTCATTTCCGGACGCGGCCACTCGACTCTTGGAGAACACGAACCGTGACCACACCGGTCACGAGCCGCCGACCAGCGATCAACAACCCCGCCAACTACCCATCAACGCACTCAAGCTACCGGCGCCGATTCCTCACGCGGCCGCCGACCACCGATCAAAGTCACAGCTGTCCCGCGCGTGATGTTCAGGATCCGTTACCAACCGCTGGATGATCTCCTGCGTCACTTTCCTGCTCTGCCGGATCATCGAGAGCCGTCGCGGCCGGTGTGGTGACAGAGAAGGCTGGTCAGCGGGTGATGCGGCGGGTCATGAGGGTGATGGCGGCGGTGCACGCCTGATGCCCCGCCGAGTTCGACGCACGCTCGGAGAACTCTTTCAGGAACCGGCGATCGTCGTTTATGTTCCTTATGTTCCCTCGGGGATTCGGAGTGGGCACGGCCGACGGGGTGAGGCGAAGGCCGCTGGAGGCCGGCGCTTTACCTACGTGCCCCTCCACTGTGACTGCTGGGGCCGTGAACCGGCTCGGTGCCAGGCCGGTGCTGGAGCCGGAGGCTGATCAGCGCGGTGATCGTGAAGGCGGCGACCTGATAGAGCATGGCGTGCCGGAACGCGGTGTCCGCATCGGCGGCGGGGGCGTAGTAGGCGAGTCCGGCCGCGGTCACTCCGATGGATCCGCCGAGCTGCTGTGCTGTGGGCAGCAGCCCGGAGACCGAACCGGCTGCGGGGCCGTGCACCTGGGCCAGGATCAGGGCGAACACCGACGCGGTGAAGGCGCCGAACGCGGCTCCGCCGACGGCCAGCACGGGGAGTGCCGCCTGACGTCCCGCCGCCGAGCCGACGAGGGGGGCCAGCGCCAGGCACATCCCGGCGAGGATCAGGGACGCGACGGTGAGCACCGTCGGCCCGTGCCGACGAGTGAGAGCGGGCGCGGCTCTGCTGCCGACGACGGCGCCGGCGGCGAACGGTGCCGCCGCCAGTGCGGCCGTCAGGGCCGAGTACCCGACAGCGGACTGAAGGTGGAGGAAGAGCAGGTAGGTGAAGGAGGGCACGCCCGTGTTGAACACGAACACCAGCAACGTGCCTCTCCGCGCCGACCGGTCACGCAGCACTGCGGGATGGATCAGCGGATCAGGCCGGTGCGGGAGGCTCCGGACGAAGTGGCCGAGGGCGGCCACAGCCACGGCGAAGGCGGCCCACGTCCACCAGGGCCAGCCTGCTTCCCGCCCCAGCGCCAGGGGCAGGACCAGCGCGCCGGTTCCTATGGTGATCAGCAGCGCACCCAGCTTGTCGACGCGGAGTCCGTCCCCTGCGCGGGTGCGGGGCAGCGCGGTCGCTCCTGCCAGCGAGGCGAGCGCCACCGGTACGGTGAGGAGCATCACCGGCCGCCAGCCGAGGCCGAAGAGATCGGCACTGAGGACGAGTCCGCCGATCAGCGGCCCGGCCAGTGACGCGACGGCCATGGTGGCGCCGTACAGGCCGAAGGCGCGCGGCCGGCGCGATGCAGGAGTGGCGGCCTGGATGAGCGACAGGACCTGGGGGGCGACCAGACCGCTGCCCGCGCCCTGCACCAGCCGGGCAATGATCAGCGATGCGGCGTCGGGGGCACACGCGCCGGCCAGCGAACCCGCGGTGAAGACCACGGTGCCCGCCATGAACAGCCGGCGGTAGCCGTACCGGTCGCCCAGCCGCGCGGCGGGGATGAGCAGGCACGCATACGTCAGGGTGTATCCGGCGAGGACCAGTTGCACGGCGCCCGGGCCGGCGCCCAGGCCGACCTGTATCGCCGGCGCGGCCACCTGGGCGACAGTGACGTTGAGGAGCTGCATGAACGTGGCGCTGAGCAGCACCGGCAGGACGAGGCGTCCGCCGCTCACGGCAGCAGAGCCGCGGCGAGTTCACGGGGGCGGGCGGCGAACGGGCTGTGGCTGCCCGGGAGGGTGCGCACGGTGAACGGATTGCCTGGCATGGCCCGGTCGGCTTCCTCGATCATCAGATCCTGCACGGCCGTGGGCAGTGCCCGGTCGTCCGCGCAGCGCAGGAAGGTCCTTGGGACGCGCCCCCAGCGCTGCGGAGTCACGGCGACCGGGGTGGTGGGGATCGCCAGCGGCAGATCGGGGCTCAGTGCCGAGCGCCAGCGGTCGAAGCGCTCCCGTGGGGTGTCGTGGTAGTGGGTCTGCCGCAGTTCCTCGATGTAGGCGGGATCCTGCGAGAGCGGGTTGATCCGCACGGCGCCCAGTTCTCCGGGGTCACCGAGATTGAGAGTCCGGCCCCGTGCCGTGGCGTTCTCGGGTGAGCCGAGGTAGTCGAAGAACCGGGGCCGCCCGGCGGGCACGAAGGCCGAAAGGTAGACGATCTCGTCGACGAGTTCGGGTGCGCGCTCGGCAGCCAGTGACGCGGGGCCGCCGCCCGCGCTGTGAGCGACGAGCACGATGCGACGGTGGTGGCGGGCCTGGCGCAGCGTGTCAAGGACGGCCTCGGCGCTGTCGTCCATCGTCACGGTGGCGAGCGCGGACTTCTCGGTCAACAGGCCCGGCTGGCCCGGCTGAAGGTACCCGGTGGGCAGTGGGGCGTCGAAGCCGTGCCCCGGCAGGTCGACGGCCATGCTCGCGGCACCGAGTGCGGCGAGTGCGCGCTGGGTTGCCGCCCACTGTCCGGAGCCGTGCCAGGCGCCGTGCACGAAGACGAAGACGGTGTCGGTGTCGGTGTCGGTGGAGGAAGAATCGGTCATGACCGCATTCCACGCGACCCGGCCCCGATCATCCAGTGAAAGATCTGACAGGCTGCTCGACGATACATGTGAGATATGACTGGGAGGCTGGCCATGGAGGCGCGGCACCTGCGGTATGCACTGGCCCTCGCGGAGCACGCACACTTCGGTCGGGCGGCCGGTGCGCTGGGCATCGCGCAGCCCCCGCTGTCCAAGCAGATCGCCGACCTCGAACGGGAAGTCGGCGCCCGCTTGTTCGATCGCACCCGCCAAGGGGTGTTTCCGACGGCGGCGGGCGTGGCCTTCCTCTCCCGGGCGCGCAGGGCGCTCGACGAGATCACGGCGGCCTCGGTCGACGCAGCCAGGGCAGCACGCGGCGAGACGGGACAGCTGCGCCTGGGGTTCATTGCCTCGGCGCTGCTCGAACCCCTGCCGGACGTCCTGGGCCGGTTCGGCCGCGAACGGCCCGACGTGCGACTGGAACTGCACGAGATGGCGACGAACCGCAGCACGGCCGCGCTCGTCGCCGGCGAACTGGACGTGGCGATCGGCCTCGGCCGGCCACGGGGCGTCGGGGCCGAGCAGCTGGTCTCGGTCCCGATCGGACACGACCACCTGGTCGCTGTCGTGAGCAGCACGCACCCGTACGCGGGTCAGTCGTCGGTGGACGTGGACCAGCTGCGGCGACAGCCGCTGATCGTTGCGCCGGGGGAGGATGAGCCGGCCGTCGTCACCGGGCTGCGGACGCTCCTGGGCAAGGACTCCCCGGCGCTCTCCGGCGCGACCATCGCGAGGGATATCCACACCATCATCGGCCTCGCCGCCTGCGGGGTGGGCGTCGGTCTGGGGCCCTCTCGCATGCTGACGGCGCCACGACGGGGCACCTGGTTCTGCGAGGTGACCCCGCGCACGCCTCTGCCCGATCTGGTCCTGTCCTTCAGCGCCCGGGACCGTTCCCCGGCGCTGAACGCCTTCCTCGACGTCATCCGAAAGAACTGCCCCGAGGTCGGCGCCGCGCTCGACCACCGGCTAGGCCCACTCGGACCACAAGAAGAAGGGGACCGCGACTCGACCCCTACCTGACTTCGCTCAGCCGGACGACGGCGAGGCCCTAGAGGGCAGGGCGTCTGAAAGCCGGTCAGCGGGCAAGTTCCCTGGTAGCGGGGCGGTGGCGCACTTTCAGGGGCTGGGGTGTACGGGCTGCGTTCCCGCGGCGAGGTCAACGGCATCAAGCGCCACCTGCTCGTCGATACCTGCGGCACCGTCCGCTGCTCGGGTGGCGTTCGGTACGAATCAAACCCGATGGCCATGAGTTCGTTGGCCGCGGCGCTATTTCAGGGCGTCGATGATCTGGCCGTCCTCCAGGTGCATTTGACGGGTGACCCGTACCGCTTCCAGGAGCCGGCGGTCGTGGGAGACCAGCAGCAGGGTGCCGTCGTAGGAGTCGAGGGCGGCTTCCAGCTGTTCGATGGCCGGAAGGTCGAGGTGGTTGGTCGGCTCGTCCAGGACCAGCAGGTTTACCCCGCGGCCCTGGAGCAGCGCGAGCGCGGCCCGGGTCCGTTCGCCGGGGGAGAGCGTGGTCGCAGGCCGTAGGACGTGGTCGGCGCCGAGGCCGAACTTCGCCAGCAGGGTGCGTACCTCGGCCGGTTCCATGAAGGAGGCCACGGTGCGGAAGGCGTCCAGGAGGGATTCGGCCCCGTGGAACAGGGCCCGTGCCTGGTCGATCTCGCCGGTCACCACCCCGGTGCCGAGGCTGTGGTCGCCGCAGTCGAGCGGGACACGGCCCAGGAGCGCGCCGAGCAGGGTGGACTTGCCGGTGCCGTTGGCGCCGGTGATGGCGGTCCGGTCGCCCCGGTCGACCTGGAGCGAGAGGGGCCCGAGAGTGAAATCGCCGCGCCGGACGACGGCGTCGCGCAGGGTGGCCACGACCGCGCCGGACCGTGACGCGGTGTCGATGCGCATCCGCAACTGCCACTCCTTGCGGGGCTCCTCCACCTCCTCCAGACGCTCGATGAGGCGTTCGGCCTGCTTGGCCTTGGCCGCCAGGTTCTCGCTGTTCTCCGTGCGGGCGTTGCGGCCGAGCTTGTTGTTGTCCCGACTGCGACGCTGCGCGGTGCGCACGCCCTTGTCCGCCCAGGACCGGTGGACGTTGGCCCGTTCCTGCAGGGCGGCCTTCCGGTCAGTTTTCGGACCCGGTGGGTTGGAATTTCCGGTGCTCGACGGGTCATACCCAGGTCTGACGCTGCATTTCAGATCTTGGTCCGACGCCCCGCGGGGGCGGCGAAGGCATCGTCGTCAGTATGAAGAACACGACGACGTCCATGGGCGCCTCGGCCGTAACGATCGGCGCCCGACTGCGTGGCGCGCTCCCTGTGGAACGGCTGGAGGGCACCGGCTTCCCCGGACGCTGGGTGGGCGGCACCGCCATGGTGCTCGGCCCACTCCTGATGCTGGCCGGTGCGTTGCTGAGGGTCCGCTTTCACTTCTTCTACCCCGATCAGCTCGCCGCGTACGAGCAGCACCCCACCCTGATGGCCACCGCGTACGGTCTCTTTGCCGCAGGCGGCCTGCTGCTCTGGCCCGCAGTGGCGGTGGTGGCCGCACGGATCGGGGCCCGGAGCGCGGGCTGGAGCCTGTGGGGCGGGGGCCTGGTGATGTTCGGGCTGTTCGCCCGCGCTTTCCATGCAGGAGCGGACCACCTGGCCTTTCAGCTGGTGCGCTCCCAAGGAGTCGACGCTGCCACCGAGGCGGTCTCCGCCGGCTACGGCGCCTTCCACGTCTTTGCCGCGCTGAATCTCGCCATCCTCGCGGGGTGGATCGTCCTTGCCCTCGGGGCCTGGCGCACCCGGGTGCTCGGCCCGGTCCGTGCCGCCGCACTCGGCCTCATGGCGGCACTGCCTCTCGGAGTGCTCAAAGGGACCACGCCGCTGTCCCTGGTGGCCCTGGCCGGGCTGTGCGTCGGGCTGGTGCCGTTGGGCCTGGCATTGTTGGGTGAAGGGCACCGTCCCAGCCGCAGGGCAGTGCTGTCCTGGGTGCCGCTGACCCTGTCGGTGCTCGGGCTGATGGTGCTGCTCGGACAGGCCGGCTGAGTGCGCCCGTGCAGCTACGGTCGGGCCATGAACCTCAAGGGGCAGCGTCATCTCTATGCCCTCGACCTCGGCGCGGCCCTGGCTCTGACCGCCGTGTACGTCGGCTTCCCCCGGTTGACCGCCGACGACGGCCAGCCCGCCTACACAGGTCCGACCTGGCTCGGCCTGCTGATCGCCGCCGCGGTCGGCGTGCCGATCGCCGTACGCCGCCGTTGGCCGCTCCCGGTCCTGGGGATCGCGCTCGCCGCCCTGACCGTAGCGTCGCTCCTCGACATTCCTCGCGAGCCGTACATCGCCGCCGGTCTGGCGGCATACCTCGTCGGACTGGCCGAGCCCGCCCGCCGGTCCGTACCCGCACTGGCGATGACGCTGCCGGTGGCGTGCGGCGCCGTCTTCCTCGGCCAGGCGGTGGTCACTCCCGCCGAGGACGGGCAGGGTGCCGCAGTAGTGGCCGCGCTGGTATTGGTGGTGATCGGCGGGGCTTGGGGCGTGGGGTTCGCTGTGCGTGGCCGACGGGTCGAGGCCGGGCGGGAAGCGCAGCGCCGGGCGGAGCACGCACTGGGCGAGGAGCGCCTGCGGATCGCCCGGGAGCTGCACGACATCGTCTCTCACAACCTCAGCTTGATCGCCGTCAAGGCAGGTGTCGCCAGGCATGTGGCAGAGGCCGACCCACAAGAGGCGCGGGCCGCACTCAAGGTCATCGAGGAGACGAGCCGTTCCGCACTGGCCGAGATGCGGCGCACGCTCGGCTTGCTGCGCACTGAGGGCGCCCCCCTGGGGCCTGTGCCGGACCTCGACCGCCTAGGCTCGCTCGCTGCAGAGGCGAACCGGGCGGGGGTGGACGTCGATTTGACGGTGAAGGGCACGCAGGGCCTGGCCGAGGGGACACAGCTGGCCATCTACCGGATCGTCCAGGAGGCCCTCACCAACGCTGTCCGGCACGCTGCCCCGACCCGCTGCAGGGTCATGGTCGAGGCGGATACGCGCGAGGTACGCATCGACGTCGAGGATGAGGGACCACCGCCCGGACGCCTACCGGCCAACCGTCCACTGCCAGGTGGACACGGTCTCCTGGGGATGCGGGAGCGGGCGTTGATGTACGGCGGCAGCTTCGAGGCAGGGCCTCGGCGGGAAGGCGGCTTCACGGTGTCGGTCCGGCTGCCTGCCGAAGGGAGGCAGAAAGTATGACTGACGAGCCCCAGGTCCGAGTGCTGATCGCCGACGATCAGGCGATGGTGCGCGGCAGCTTCCGCGTCCTTGTCGACCACACCCCCGGCATGACCGCCGCGGGTGAGGCCGCAGACGGGGCAGAGGCCGTCGAACTCGCCCGCCGCGAACGGCCGGACGTCGTGCTGATGGACGTACGCATGCCCGAGCTGGACGGCATCGAGGCGACCCGGAAGATCTGCTCGGACCCGGCCCTGTCGAGCGTCCGCGTCCTCATCCTCACCACCTTCGACGTGGACGAGTACGTCTACGCCGCCCTGCGCGCCGGGGCCGCAGGCTTTCTGCTGAAGGACACCCCGCCGACCGAGGTCCTCGCCGCCATCGGCGTCATCGCCGCGGGCGAGGCACTGCTCGCTCCCTCGGTGACCCGCCGCCTGATTGCGGAGTTCGCCCGCCGCCCAGAGCCGACGCGACCGCCGATCCGGTCGCTGGACGCGATCACCAACCGCGAGCTGGAGGTACTCGGCCTGATCGCCCGCGGCCTCTCCAATACAGAGATCACCCAGCACCTCCACGTGAGCCTGGCTACGGTCAAAACCCACATCGGTCGGCTCCTGGCCAAACTGCACGCACGCGACCGCGCCCAGCTTGTGATCGTCGCCTACGAGACCGGGCTGGTAGGCGACCGTCGGCGTGGGTTGCGACGTTGATGGCGTGAATGTTCGTTCTACGCCAGAACCGCACGTGACACCGGACAGGCTTCATGGCCGACGCAGAGCAGGCGCAGGGCACGGCAGGCTTCCTCCTGGAGATGGGGATGCTGAAGCGTGCCAGGCGCTCCGGGTGGTGGATCGCCGGGGTCAAAGACCCCGAGACCATCGCCGAGCACAGCTTCCGAGTCATCGGCACGACGCTACGACGTCCCCGTCGTGGAGGTCGACGACATCGTGGAGGCCCTCCTCGCCGTGACACTGCCCGAGCACCTGCCGGAGGCCCACTTCTGGCGCACTGACCCGTAAGCCGCCCACCGGACGCCCGAGTCGGTGGTCGGGCGGCCGCCTCGTACCTGGCGGCGAGCTCCGCATCGTCCTCGGCGACCGCCGCTACCAGGTGGCCGCCGGGGCGGAGTACGTCGAGAGATCGCTCGACGCTGTCGCCGCCGACCGTGTCGAGGACGATGTCGATGTCGCGGACCGCCTGGGTGAAGTCCATGGTCGTGCAGTCGATCACCTCGTCGGCGCCGAACCTTTCGACGAACTTCCGCTTGCCGCCGCCGGCGGTCGTGATCACGTGTGAGGCGCGTGCTCTCGCGATCTGGATGGCGACGTGGCCGACTCCGCCGGCGCCACCGTTGGTGAGGACGCGGGCGCCCCCGCTCAAGCCTTCGAGGTCGACGAGGCCCTGGCACGCCGTCAACCCGACGACCGGCAGTGCCGATGCCTCAACGTGCCGAGTCCGGGTAATCCGCCGGGCACCACGCGGATGCTGCTCAACGAGTCGTCGGGGACGTGCCTCGGGGAGGCTGCAGCGGAGGGCGTCTTTGACCTTCTCAGTGGTGGCAACACAAGTGGTGGTAGCACAAGTGGTGGCGACACAACTGGTTCGCCGTCCTGGTGCATGCCACCCCTCGCCCAGTCCCGCGCCCCGGGAACCGCAGGCGATCCGGGTGCGGCGGCAAGGCCTTTTACGAGTACTCAGAGATGGGAGAGCGGCGGGGTCACCCCGTACCAGCATCCAATGCCGCCCTCGGCAAAGGATTCGTCGGCCCCCCGGGTCATCCACGTCGGTCGCCGGTCAAGAGGTGTGACGAAGACGCCTGCGGGCGGCGGCGGCCAGGACTGTGCCCAGGGCGATCGAGGCACCGCCGGCCCCGAGCATCCAGCCGGAGGCGGCATCGCTGCCGGTCTCGGCCAAGGCGGCACCCGAGTGGGCCCGGGCGGCGGAATCATCGGCTGCGCCGGGCCGCCCGGCGACCGGTCTGACGTAGCCGCCCCCGGCCCCCGCCCCGGTGGGCGTACTGGTGGTCGGAAGCTCCTTCAAGTCGTCTTGCGAAGCGGGCTTGTTGCTGTTGGATGACTTGCCCTTGGCTGGCGGCACCCTGCCCGGCTCGCTGCCCGCAGCCACGATGTGGATGTCGTAGCCCGACGGCCTCACGTCGTTCCAGACGCCGTTCTCGTCGTCATACGATCCGATGATGCCGGCCGCGCCGAAGCTTTCCGGCATGCTGGCGTCGGCCTTCAGGCGCATCAGTGTGTCGACGTATTCACCGGGCGCCAGGTTGGCGAAGCAGGCGTGGTAACGCCAGTAATACTCGTCAATCGTTTCCTTCCAGACGCCGGCGTGCTCGTCGTACCACTGCACAGTCAGCAGGCTCGAGTTGTCGCCGTTCAGGCCGCCGGCGTCTACGTGGAAATAGACCCAGACCGTCGATATCGCCTTGTCGGAGGTGTTGGTGGCGCGCAGGGTGAAGTGGTGCCATCCGGAGCCGGCCACGATCTTGGTAGGCAGGCCAAGCAGGGTGCGGGTCAACACCTCGTTCGACGTGGCATTGGAGGTCGGGTGCTCGTCGGGGCTGCGGGTCGGCTCAGCGGTCCCGGTCGGCCCGAGGGTTCCGCGCGGGTCGGCGGCAGGGGAGGCCGGCCTGGTCCCGCCGCCGGTGCCGGCCCCGCCCGGCGTGGTGTCGCCCCCGTCGGCCGAAGCCCCGGGCGGAGAGGTGGGGACGCCGGTCTGCCTGGGTGCGGTGGTGCTTGGCGTCGGCTCAGCGGGACCACTGGCGGTGGGCGCCGCCGGGCTCGTTCCTGCCTCAGGTGCCGCAGGAGCCTGGGACGATTCCGCAGCACCGGGGCTGGCCGGATCTGCGGCCGACGCCCCTCTTTCCTCTGCCGGGGGCTCCGGAGCAGGCTCTGGCATGGAAAGCGCCGGCGGGCTGGCCTCTGCCGCCGCCGCGGGTGTAGCGGCCAACAGCGTCGGGGTGGCCACCGAGACAGCGGCCAGGACTGCCATTCGTATGCACTTCAAGGTAACAACCAAATCGCTCGCTATGAGATGTACTCACCCATCCTTGATACTTGTCCGACTTTTCACTACCTTGCATCAGCTTATGGACTCATAAGCTGTGTTTTGGACTTTCGAGGCAGAACGCGTCCCTGTCATCCCGCAGACGGCGGAGCCACGTGGCTGCCGGTGGAGTGGGCGCCGAGTGCGGCGATACGGAGGGGAGGGAGGTCACCACAGGGTGGGGTCCCTATCTGGTTCGGGGGCGCCAGGAAGCTGGATGTGCTCGATGAGCTTGTCGAGGCTGTACTTGCCGAGGTCGGGGTAGGTGGCTTTGGCGAGGCGGAGGGTGTCCAGGACGCCGGCGGGTGCCCAGCCGGGCAGGTGTGCGCGCAGGAGGCGGTAGTCGGTGTGGGCGTTGTGTGCGCAGATCCACGCCGTGCCGAGGAAGGCGCAGACCTTGTCCGCGACGTCGGCCCACGTCGGCTGGTTGGCCAGGTCGCCGTTGGTCAGCCCGTGGATCCGGGTTGCCAGCGGGGTGACGGGGCGGTTGGGGCGGGTCAGCCACCAGCCTGCGGTGCTCTTGTCGGAACGGCCGTCGCGGAGGGGCAGCGCGGCCATTTCGACGAGGTCGGGCGGATTGGTGCCGTTGCCTTCGACGTCGACGACGAGCAGTGCAGACCAGGCGGCGGGGTTCATGGTGTGTCGCGTCGGCACACTAGGGAGTGCCGGTTGTGGCAGCCGAGAGAACAACGTCGACCAGTCGGTCCGCGGCGTCCGGACGCCCGTGCTCGCGGGCCCGCTCGGCGATCGTGGTGCGGTACTGGGGATCGGACAGCAGCGGCGTCAGGGCGTCTTGAAGGGCGCCCGCGGTGACGGTGTCCAGCAGGGCGAGGGCGGCTCCGGCGTCGGTGAGGTAGCAGCGCGCGCTGAGGGCAGTGGGCAGCGCGGCAGCGTGGCGACGCAGGGAGACGAGGTGGTCCTTGCCGCACTGGTGAACGACGTTGGCCCGCTCCAGCAGCCACGCGAGAACACCGTCGACGAGGTCGTTGATCTGCTTCGAGCCCTGGGCGCCGCCGGTGACGTTGTAAACGTCACCGGCATCAGTCCACCTCTCGCCAGCCCGAACGCTTCGGAATTGCCCCAGATGGACGTCTCTTCCGCGTTGCGGCGGGCAACTACGTCGATGCCGCGGCGTACGGCACCCCCTGGGGACGGGCGCGCGAGGCTGCTCTCGGCCTCGTCGAGCATGCTCTTGAGTTGGCGAAGCGCCCCTACGACCTCCGCCACGCAGGCATTTCGTTCTGGCTTGCTTCCGGTGTCGACCCGGCTGAGTGTGCGCGCCGAGCCGGACAAAGCATCCAAGTGCTGTTCCGCTACTACGCCAAGTTCTTGTCCGAGGCGCGGAGCCACGCCAACAGCTTGATCGAGGAGTCGATGCGCCAATGGGAGGTACCGACGGACGACGAGGAGGGGGCCTTAGCAGAAGCTCGGCCCGGAGATGCCCCCGGAACAGCTGATGAGAGGTGGGACACGAGTGGGAGGTAATGGTACTAGCTGCGTATTTCCCCCTGCTGTGTAGCTGTGCGTCCCGAAGGGCGCCTGCCGGGCGATTGCCCTGGTCAGGCGCCCTCTTTCGTGTCTAGAAGAAGCCCGGTTTCTTGGGGGAGTACGACACCAGAAGGTTCTTCGTCTGCTGGTGGTACACGCCTAGCCTTGCTCCTGACCTGCGACAGAGGGTGAAAACGGCTGGTGTGGGGCTGAGTTGGTCCGCAGCTGGTCCGGATCTTGGCGAGAAGACCGAGGTGTCAGCGAGCGCCGCGCGGCCCCACATGGCACAGGTAGGCAAATCCGTCTCGGAGCGTCCAGCCAGTGCAATGCGGACGCCTAAGGGGTGTCCCTTAAGTGGTTTTTGGCAGCACGAGAGTGGCTGGCCGGGATCGAGGTTCCTTTGGGGGAAGCGCTGACCTCGGTTCGCCCCTGTGACCGCACGACACAGCAGCGGATGGCAGGGGTCGTCGTCCCGGCAACGTGTGGATCCACTCGCCCGGGGAGATGAACGGGGCCCTTGCTATCGTGCGCCGATGTCAACGACCAAGCAGTTCCAAGTGACCTTCGACTGCGCGGAACCTGCGCGCCTCGCCGCCTTCTGGTGCGAGGTGCGAGTGCCCGCCCATAACCCGTACTGGGACAACTGGGGTGTGACTTTTCAGGACCCCGACGGCTATCCGCTGGTGCTGTCCACTCGCACTTGGTCCAACTCCTAGGTGCCCGCAAACGTGCAGGTCAAAGCCACTCGTTGATGGCATCCACCAGCACTGTCGCCTCGAAGCGGACCGCGCGTTAAGTCCTCTGTCCTGGCGATGTGTTCTGCGGTCGACCAGCTCGCCCTGGACTGCTGCCCCTGGATGCCGATGCTCGCCCTGGGCGGGCCCGGCGCCGCTGGGAGCTCAAACACCTGCGGCTGCGGCTGTTCACCGCCGCCGCCCAGCTCGTGACCACCGGCTGCCGCCGCTGGCTCCATCTGGTCCGCCGCCGGCCCTGGACCCAGACGACCACCGCCGCGTTCGAGCGACTGCAAGCCGTGCCGCACCCCGGCTGACTAGCAACGACGCCTTGTCCCGACTAGTCATCCTCCGGTCGGAGCAGTGGAAGCCGGCGCCCAGCGAGGCGACAGCCGGGCCACAGGCATGCCCGCCACCAGACTACGAAGCCGAAACGGCCCGCCGGATGAACTGGCGGGCCGTCGCAAAAGATCGTGGCCGGCTCCGTCCGCTGGTTCTTGCCCGGCAGCTACACCTACATCAGGCTCATTGTCCAGACGGCCTTTTGATTCAACTATCAGGCCATACAGCGGCGTACGTGTACTTGGCTACGACGTACAAGTAGCGTCCTGTGGCGGCAGGGCACAACCGTGCTCTGCGGCGCTAGGAGGACGCGTGGTTGTCCGAAACCGAATTGCAGCGTTAACCGCATCGATCGCCCTTGCCGCAGGTGGGCTCCTTGCCATGGCGCCGAATGCCTCGGCAGCGACCTCGGAACTTGGGGGCTGCAAGTATGGCGAGCTGACGGGCAGCCTGGGTCATCAGGGCGCGAGCTACAGGTGCACACGCGGCCAGAGTTACGAGAGTTACAGGGTTTTGGTCTATTGCAAGACGGTCTCCGGCTACTCGTACACGCACTACGGCCAGTGGGAGTGGACGAACGGCACGTCCATCGCATGGTGCGCCGGGGGAGACCGCAGGACGGGCTTCAGTAGCGAAGAGAGCTGAACCTTGTGCGACGTCCCGTGGCACACCACGGGACGTGGCCCGCTTCACGGCCTGCCGGACGGTAAGGCCGCCCTGGACCTCCTGCGGGGTGTAGAAGGTCTTCTCCCTTCACCGGCCGCTCCGGACAGGCACGCAACCTTCAGCACATGGTCAGTTGCTCGTGCTCGGGCAGGTCGAGGTTCGTGACTCGCCCTCCGGCCATCACAGCAACCAGTTCCCGGGCCTCCTGGGCACTTCTGGCCAAGGCGTGCAAGCGCTGCATTCCGGGTGAGGACGCGACCAGGCTGGGACAGGGCCGTACGACTCCGTACAGAATCCGGCGCCGTCCCAGCGAGTACACCGGAACTCCATAGACGTACTCCGCTGATAAGACTGGATTCTGCGGAACCTTCACCCGCAGACTCGTCATGCGCCAGGCATACTCGGCGACCACGGTGAACAGTTCGGTCTTCTGCTGCGACGACAGCCGATCCCACCACGCCCTCGCCGTCGCCAGTATCTGCCGCTGTGCCTCCTCGTGTTCGGCCTGCTCCTGGGCGAGCCGCGCCTCCTCTTCCGCTCTATCCGTCGCCCGCACCGCAGCCTCCTTCGCCCACTGTCGATGGATCTCCTCCCAGCGGGCGCGGGAGGCCTCCTCCTGCTGCTTACGCAGACGCTCAGCTGCCTCCGCCCTGCGGGCACGCTCCTGCTCCTCCAGCGCCCGCCGACGGCGTTCCGTCTCCTCTTGGCGGGCCTCCCGCTCGGCCTTCGCCGTCTCCTGCCGCTGCCGCATCGCCTCGTGCTTCTTCTGGTCGCCGACTGACTGAAGCGACGTCTACCACTGGTGCCGCCGGAACCGTCGCCGCTTACCGTCGATGACGCGGTAGACCCGCCGATACCGCGGCAAGACCGTTGTCGGGACAAGCTGGCCGTGCAGCGCCCAGCGCACGAACTGGGCGAGTGCCGCCTCTCTGAATATCCAGCCGCCGGCGGTGAAGACGAATCCGGTGAGGCCGTCGTCGACTACCCAGTCCTGATCTCGTTCTTGTGGAGCGCGAACCCGGACCGCCGGAACTGTGCTGATCCACTGCGGCGTTTGTTCATGTGGAGACACCCAGCAGACCGGGATGTCTTCGTCGGCGTAGCGGTCGGTGCGGGCAGCAATGGCGTCCAAGGTGATCGGCGACAGCTGTGCCTCCCAGGCCATACGTTGAGTGCCGTCCACGGAGGACGCCATGACACGGCTGGAGTTCCGCCACGATCTCGGGCTCGCTCTCGCCGCCCACTCCAGCCCGAGGCCGGCGAGCGCGGCGAGCTTGCCCGTACTGAGTTTGGCGCGCCTGGTCTTGGTGTTGGACAGGAACACCCCAAGCTTCACTTCCGTCCCGTCCGGCAACGCCTCTACGTGGCCCCTGGGGACCGTCACAGAGCCCGTGTGGGCCCTTGGGCTGCGCCAGAGGCCGCAACGCCCCTGCCGAAGGGCCTCACGGGCGTCGTGGACGGCTCCGTCGGCGCGGCCTGCTCCATCGGGGTCGGTGCCGGGGCCTGCGGGGTGACGCCGACGGCCTCCAGGCGCTCGCGCTGCCCGTCGGCCAGGGACTCCCACACCTCGGGCTTCCGCTGCCGGGCCAGCCACTTCACCACGTCCATGCCGTGCACGGTGAAGCCGGGCAGGACCTCCGCCACGCCTTCCTCGTCACGCACCAGCTCGCGCAGCGCGGCGTAGTGCCGCTGCCACTCGGTGGGCCACGACGGATTCCAGTCCTCGTCCACGGCCAGGAGCGCGGCCTCCTGTTCCTCCGGGTGGTCGGCCAAGGTGTCAGGGGCGCAGGTGGGACGGCCACTGCCCGACCGCCTGACCCAGCGCCGACGCAAACCTGGGGCGCACACAGCGTAAGTGCTCGTCGTGGTACGTACAGGCCACTTCCAACTTCCCCTGGAAGTGCCCAATGCGCACAGCTGCCTTCCTCGGAGTTTTCGCGACGTGCAGGACCTGCTCCACAAGCTCATCTGAACCGGCCAATTTTCCGGATGTCGGTGCAGTGAAAGGGTAGCCCTATCGCCACATCGAGAATTCCTTATGGATTTTAGGTGAGGCGCTTAGTAAGGTCCGGTTGTGACGGGGAAGCGTAGTTGCCGTGACGTTGCTGCCGAACGATTGCGGAGGAGGGGACTTGCATAGAATTAGAGGCAAGGAATGGCCTGCAGGAGCCTTCCTGGATGCGACGCCGCAAACAACTCGGCACTGGCAATTTCACAGCAACTGCGAGCAGCTTCACATCCTCTGAAGCTGCTTTGATCCGCCCGTAAAAGGACGCACAGATCCACACTGTCCACTTTTGAGTGAAATGGCAGTGGAATCGGCCGCATTCCCGTCAAAGATCACGGTCGCTCCACGTCGTGTGAAACACAAAGGAGATGTTACGTGAAGGGCAATACCCTGCGCATAAGTGCGGCCACCGCGATGGCCGCGGTCGCCTTCGGTGTTGCGGCACCGGCCGCCTCTGCCGTCGAGCATCACCGCACCGGTGGTTTCGTCGCATCCGCCACGGAGGCCGAGTCCGGGCTCGGGACCTCAGAGGCCCGTACCCTGCTGGCCGTGCCCGAGTTCCGCGCCGAACTCACCCCCGACGCCGAAGCCGCACTGCGGGCCGTGGCCGACGGTACCGCTACCCAGGAGGAGCAGGCCGTTGCCCGTGCGTCCGCCGCCAGTACGATCTGGAATCTGATCAAGAAGGCTGGCCCGTCCGTCGTCAAGGCGGCCAAGAAGGCGGCCGGGAAGTTCGCGACCTTCCGGAACTGGGTTAACGGCCTGTCCTGGTACAACCCGATTAAGCTTGCCTGGAAGGCCGCAGGAGCTGAAGCTCAGTACCAGATATGGAAGTACATCCACGACCACATCTGACGCTCGTACCGTGCGGGCCGAATGCCCGTTCATATTCGGCCCTCACGGCCACCCACCCCAGCCCCAAAGGACCTCAGAACCGATGGCTCCCTCGCGACCTCACCCTCCCGAAAATGCGGTCGGGCCTTCACCGGGAAACCGCACCGAGACCGTGATCGGCACCTTTCTGCTCACGACCTTTGTCGGCTTCCTTTTCCTGTTCGTCGCGGATGCCCGCGACAACGACACCCTGGCCACGATCGGCCGTGTCCTGCACTGGGCAGCGGGAGCGGGCATTGCCGCCGCCATCATCACCACCCGTACCGCACTGCGGCGCTGGACGTCCGGCTTCGACTGGATCTTCGCTGCAGTGTGGATTGTCCTCACGATCATGGCGTGGATCAACGGGCATCTTTGATCCGCCCTGTCGACGTTCCTGCGCGCGCTGCGCAGTGACCTGGCGGCGGGGAAGGGCGCCGGTCTCGCCGACCTCCCGCGCGAGCGCCGCGCCCATCTGCTCGCCGACCGCGCCATTGGCGAGAAGCAGGCCGGTCTGCGCACCGATGCGGTCGCCACGCTACCCAAGGCCGAGGAAGAGGCACCCGAGGAAGTCCTGTGCCGCCCCCGCACCAAGCAACTCGTCAAGGCCTTGCGGCGGTTGGGCACCGGTGCCGCGGAGGGGCGGTTGCGCGCCCTTGCTGATCGTCGTGGACTGCCCCGGTGACCACACGCACCCTGTACCTCATCGCCTGCGCCGCCCCGCCCGCCCGACGTCTTCACGTACCCGTCCACGCTGCCCAGGCGGCGGGCTGGGACGTGTGCGTGATCCTCAGCTTGTTTTTTAACCTCAGGCGCCTGTGCCAGATTCTTTGATAGGGGTGTTCGTGGCGCCGGGCTAGCGGCGATACCGCCTACGCACCCAGCCCGCTTCGAGAGCAACCGCGGCGATCACAGACAGAAGGATCGCCCCAAGAACCACGGTTGCTCCGCCTGTAATCACGATGACGGCCCACTACGGCGGATCACCTTCCACAGTGCACCCCTAAGGAATCACGAGTACCAGACCCGTGGGCCTGATCGCTCAATGCTCGATGGCGCCTGAGTCCGAACGGCGTGTCGTACGGGTTCACTCACCTGGGTATTCGCGGGGCAGGCGGATGGCAACCAGACGAACCCAGCGTCGAGCCAGCGGTCACGAAGGAGGCGGACCTGAGTCACGGTGCCGTCTCCGACGCCAGACTCAGTGCCGCAGCACTCACAGATGATGAACAGGGCCAAGCCGTGCTCGTCGAACCGCACTTCAGCGACGTCCAGCCCGTGAACTGATCTGGCACAAGCCGGTCGGCGCCGACCCCGACGCCACATTTCAGCGCATCGCCTGCAGCGACCAAGACGGCTTCGTTATGAGCAGCGGAACACAAGACATCTCCGCTGTCCTGGACGTGCCGGGTCAGCCATGGTGCAGCCACTGCCTCCTGTCGGCTCGCGCCACCAAGGAGTGAAGACCGTGCAGACTTCGGACACCACGCAGAGCCCGACAGCGTGGGATGGCGACGTGCGAGTCAGCAAGCACGGCCACCCGTTGTACGCGCTGACCATCTCCCGGGATGACGTGCCTCGTTATCGGCTCACTGACGACGATGTCACTGAACAAGGCACTGCTCCACGTGCATGCACACGCGAATGCGGGACAGTATGCGAACCGATCCGCTGTGTCCTGCCTGGCTGATCGCCGTTCCGCCCACGCCCGGTCAACCTCCGTCCGCACGTGCCGAGCGGCGGGTGCAGGGTGCACGCAGACTCTCCATGGGCGGAGCGGTTGGGCGGTTTCCGGCCCGGGGGGCGGGCAGCGCAGGGCGGCGCCACTTGTCCTCGGGTGGCTTCAACGGGCTACAGAGGCTCCACTTTTCCGGCTTGAATCGGGACCACTTGAAGGTCAAATGTAGGTGGTTCCGGTTTGAGCCGGCCGCGGGATCCGGTCCGTCTTGGCCCCCGGCTGCTCGGGTTCAGTCGTAGTGCTCACCGTCATCGCCTTGGACTCGGGCGCCAAGTGACAGCGCCACTGACTGCATCCTTCTGGTCAGGATGTCGGTGGGATTCTTGGCGCTGATATCCGATGGCGAGGACCAATGGATGGCTGTTCCCATCCGCTTCTCAGGCGGATGAGTGGCCATCTCCGCGGTCCAGCACGGGTGTTGTCCGTCGATGAAGGCGGGCGGAGCCATCTTCAGGTCGGGGTCGGTGGCGATCGCTGTCCGCCACTCCGCCTCAGTGATCTCCGGTCCGCTCTCGTCCCACCAGTTGTCGCGACGAGTGATGTGCACGTCATATCCCATGACACGGAACCATAGACAAGCGCGCTGACAGTCCAGGCCTGCGGCGGTGCCGGGCCGATCGGGACGCGGTCGTGCAGGACTTTCGCGTGGCGTGGACGCAGGAGATGTACTCGCCGGGGTGGACGGCCCGGTCGTGCCTGATCGTGAGCCGCCTCAGGCAGTTGTCGTCGAGAATGACGAAACAGCGACAGCCCGTCTCAAACAATCTGGGCGACGTAGATCAGCGGGGCTCGTACTCTCTCGAAGTGCCCGCACCCCACGACATCGACTCCTTAGGGACACCTTGCCGTTCATCCGGTTGGCCAGGCCCGTCTCCCGGCACCACCGGTCGAAGCTCGCCTTGTCCGTGTACTCGATGGGGATGGGCTCGCCGCGCTCCAGCCACCGGGACCAGCTCGATGGTGATGCCGCCCCGCCCGGCTTGCCGGCCTTCTGCTAGCGGGTCGAGTGCCGTCAGCAGAGCCTCAAGGGGTTGTCAGCAAGCTCAGGGCACGGCTCGACGAGGCACTGCCCGAAGTCGGGGAACGGCGACTGGTCCCGGAGCCAGGTGTCGAAGTCGGGCAAGTCCACCGCCATCGTCCACCAAGGCTGACGCCTCGTACGATCCGGGGCACGGCGCACTGGGCGCGCCGTGCCCCGACTCCGCATCAGCTCAGAACTCCTCGGGTCAGAATTCCTCGTTGGTGACGAGGGCGTTGCCGAAGACGTCGTACACCGAGACGTAGCCCTCCTTGGAGTCCTTCCAGTCGTCGAAGGCCGCGGCGAGCGCGCGTGCGGTGGCCATGGGTTCCTTGACCGGCGTCGTCCCACCGTTGATGTCGGTGGAGATGTAGGCGTTGCCGGTCCTGTCGTCCCACTCGCCGATGACGCGCCGTACGCGGGACGCCGCCTTCTTCTGCTCCTGGGTGCCGTTGGCCTCGACCCACGCGCGGAAGTCGTCGGCGTTCTTCCTCGACTGCTTCTTGTCGGTGTCGGGCGGCAGGGTCTCCTGCTCGGTGGCGGTGCCCTGGGCCGTCGTGTCGGTCCATTCACAGCCACTCGTGAGGCCGATGGCGACGCACGCACCGAGGGCGAACGCCGCGGATCGGATCAGCCGGGGGCGCATCACGCGCTCCTCCCTCTCAGAACTTGATCGCGTCGGCCTTGTCGTTCCAGTTACCACCGTAAGCGTAGGAAATCTTCTTGAAGTCCGGGTACCGGGTGTATCCGGCCCCGAGGAAGAGGTGCGGGTCGGGCATGCCGGTACGGAAGTCGTACAGCTCCACACCGCGCTGGGGGCGGTTGACGTACGCGGAGGACGCCTTGTCCCGGAAGCTCGGGCTGTACTGGTCCAGGTGGCGGGTCTTCGCGGTGTCGTACGTCGGCCACTGCAGGCGACGGCCCTTGAAGTCCGCGTCCTGCCACAGGCACACCCAGCTCTTGGGGCAGTCCAGCCAGCTGCTGCGCAGGGCGGTGGCGGCCAGCGCAGCCTTCTTCGGGGCGCTCTGGGCGGCCGCGCCCTCGCGCGCCTGCGGAGTCGGCGCGTGCTCGGCGAGGTAGGCGTCGGCCTCGGCCTGGTCGTCGAAGCACTCCATCGTGCCGTCCTGCGAGACCTCGGCGCAGACCTGCGCGCCGCCGAGGTCGTCGGACCGGGAGTCGATCTTCTCGCCGTGGTAGTACATCTCGACCTTCGGCGCGTTCTCCACCTCCTGGTGGACCTGCGCCTCCTCTTCGGCGGTCGCGGTGCCGGAGACGGCACCGGGCACCTCGGGGAGGGAGCTGTCGGCGAAGGCCGGAGCGGCGGTGATGCCTGCGGTCGCGAGGGCGAGGGCGGCGGCGGCCATGGTGGTGCGGGCGCTGATGTGCACGGGTGTTCCCCAGAAAGACGTCATGTTCGAGCGGATCCACGGAGCTCCGGGTTCTCCGGAGCGCGGATCCGATCAAGGAACGTAATGCGTGGAGCGTGCACCGATCTAGCGGATGAATCCGCTTAAAGCCGACAAGTGCCACCCACCCCATCTGTGGCGTTAAGCATGGTTGTACGGCGAGGGATAACAGCCCCATCAAGATCGACTCACGGCGCGGTCAACCACGTCGTGACGCGGCGTCACATGCTGATGAGTCCTCATATGTCCGTCGTGGCACCCGGTTTACGGCCGCCCTTATCCACGCCTTACGATGATCAATCCCATTTCCCCCACACCTCACAGCTTGACCGGCAACGCACCGACATCACGGGAGAAGACCCGTAACACACCATCGGTGCTGCTTTGCCATGCGCCAACTGTGAGAGGAAGAGCATGAGTTGACATCGCACATACGGAGACCGGCACGCGCCGGGATCGCGGGCCTCGCGGCCGCCGCGGTCCTGGCCGGGCTGATCCAGACCGGCACGGCCCACGCCGCGCCCGACGGCACGACCGTCGCCTCCCAGCCGAAGTCGGCCGGAGACGGCCCCGGTTCGGGTGCCGTCGCCGACCCCGACGAGATGCTCGGCAAGGACTGGGACACCTCGAAGGACCGGGCCGTCACCGCCGCCGCCGACTCCGAGGGGCTGCGCATCCTCGCCGCCGCGTCGGACGAGGCGTACGCGTGGAAGACCGCCGCCGTCCTCAACGAGCCCGGAATGCCCGCCGATTCGTGGATCGGCAACCAGTGCGTCATGGACGACTCCCATGTCGCCGCCGTGTACGCGCCGCGCGCGTTCACCAACAAGCCGGACCTGATGCAGGGCGGCGCGTTCACCGCGATCGTGAACACGAGGACGGGGGACGTGACGAAGCTGCCGTTCACCGGCACCCTCGCCTACTTCGACCCCACCTGTAACACCACCACGCACACCGCGGCCTTCACCCAGTACCGCGACATGAACGACGTGTCGCAGGTGAAGACGCAGGTGATCACGGTGGACACGGCGGGCAAGACCATCGCCAAGACCGGTGAGCTGCGCGGCCAGGTGTCGTCGGCGGCGCCCGTGAAGGCCGGTGTGGTCGCCGGTCTTGGCCGCGACCTCGTCCACGTCGACGGCAAGGGCAAGATCCGCAAGGTGGCCGAGGGCGACAGCGTCCCCTTCGACATCCGCCCCATGGGCGGCGACCGCGTCGGCTTCGTGGACCGCAAGGGCACGAAGACGGCGCAGGCGAAGGTGTACGACGGGCACGGCGTGCCCCGCACGATCGCCACCGGCCGCCTCGGCGACCTCGGCCTCGAACCCGGCGCGCGGGGCCGCACCTTCCTGACCGGCGAGGCCAAGGACGTACGACTGCGGGACAGCGGGGTCACCCGGGTCGACGCGCCCGCCGACACCGACCTCTCCTCGCACGGCCGGCTCGCCGTCGAGCCCGTCCTCACCCCCGGCGTCCGCGCCGGACTGACCCGCATCAAGGGCGCGGGCAAGGGCTTCGACAAGGCGAATGAGCCCGAGGCGGGCGTGCGTTCGCGCTCCGGCCAGGCCCCGGGCACCGCGGACGACGAGACCGTCATCACGGTGACGTCGACCGCGACGACCACCGGCGAGGAGGTCGAGCAGCGGGTCGAGTCGGCGCAGCCGCGCACCACCGCGGGCCTCTCCCCGGCCCTGACCGGTGACAGCAAGCCGCGCACGCTGACCCGCGCCTCGGCCGTCAAGACCGCGGCCGCGTCCGTCTCGCACGATCCCGTCGACACCGACCGGTGGTGCTCCGTCTCGCGCAACGACATGAGTGCCCAGGCGTTGCAGCCGACGCCGAACCAGGTGGAGTGGGCGGTGGACATGGCCGTACGCGGTGAGCTGCGCGCCAAGTGGATCCGCCAGGGCGACCACCGGGGCCAGGCGGGGCTCGGCACGATCGACCCGCAGGGCCTGTTCCCGCTGCCGAAGCTGAACGGGGGTGGCCGGATCCCGGCGAGCGTGCTCCTCGGCATCCTGGCGCAGGAGTCCAACCTGTGGCAGGCCGAGTCCGGCGCGATCCCCGGCCAGATGGGCAATCCGCTGGCCGCCGTGGACGGCTACTACGGCCACAAGGCGAAGGACACGCTCCTCGGCTACTGGCGCATCAACTGGGACAAGTCCGACTGCGGTTACGGCGTCGGCCAGGTCACCGACGGCATGCGCCTGAAGGGTCACGAGAAGAAGGACGAGACGAGCCTCGACCCGAAGCTGCAGAAGGTCATCGCGGTCGACTACGCGACCAACATCGCCGCCTCCATGAAGATCCTCGCCGACAAGTGGAACGAGGTCCACAAGGACGGGCAGAAGATCACGGTCAACAACGACGATCCGTCCCGCATGGAGAACTGGTTCACCGCCGCCTGGAATTACAACCTCGGCTTCAACCCCAAGTCGGAGGCGGGCAAGAACGGCGGACACTGGGGCCTCGGCTGGTACAACAACCCGGCCAACCCCATGTACAAGAAGGGTGCCTGGGACCACCCGTTCATGGATGTCAGCCTCAACGCGAACAACATCCGTGACGCGGCGCACCCGCAGGACTGGCCGTACGAGGAGAAGGCGATGGGCTGGTCCGCCTGGTCCATCGACACCGGCTTCTCCTACGGCACGGACGGCAAGCAGGACTGGAAGGGCGAGTCCGGCTTCAACACCGCCGGGTTCCGTCCCGCGTGGTGGGCGAGCATCGCCGACCGCTCCCGCGTCAGCCCGCCGCTGGACACGTTCTGCAACAAGAAGAACAACTGCGATCCGGCCAACCCGGTCGACTGCCCGGACGAGGCCTGCTACCGGCAGTTCTGGTGGACGCAGGAGAAGGCGGTGTGGAAGCCCGACTGCGACCAGACGTGCGGGCACGAGAGCATCAAGTACGTCACGCTGCGCTCCGAGCCGGGCCGCGGCTACCGGCTGAAGAACGGTGACCCGGTGTGCGGGGGCGCCCCCGCGGGCTCCGACGTCGTCGCCTCCGTACCCAACGGGACGCCGACCTGGTCCACTTGCGGCAAGGCGTCCTCGACGGGCGCGTTCCAGTTCACCTTCCATCCTGACTGGGACAAGCACTACGAGGCGAAGGCCGATCTGCACTCCATCGGTGGCGGCCACGGCGGCCACTTCTGGTACACCCACACCCGTAACGAGGACCACCTCGGCGGCGACGGCAACCGGATGACGATCGAGGGCGAGTGGACGGCGGGCAAGAAGTACGATCTCGCCGCCGTCTACGCCTACGTCCCCGACACCGGGGCGCAGACCAGGCACGCGACGTACGTTGTCAGCGGCGCGTCCGGCGGCCCCTACGAGCGGGTCGTCGACCAGAACGCGAACAACGGCAAGTGGGTGCCGCTGGGCGCCTACAAGTTCACGGGCACGCCGAAGGTGAAGCTCACGAACTACACGAAGACGGGCACCGCGGACCGCGACATCGCCTGGAACTCCGTGGCGTTCAAGCCGATCAAGGGCAAGTTCGTGCACCGCTCGCTGACCGCCGCGGCGATCTTCGACCCGAACCAGGAGCTGAACTCCAACTGGCCGGTGTCGACCGAGATCAACTCGCCGGTGCAGTCGATGAAGTCGCTCTACGACTGGGGTCTCGGCCTCGCTGACCACGGTCCGCTGTGGAACAACCCGGAGGGCGCCGACGCCGTCGGCATGTCCTCCAAGGCGCGCTGCCCTTCGGCGAAGGCCGTCGGCGAGTGCACGGGCCAGAAGACGTGGGACGCGGCCGACAAGTGGGCCAAGGAGATCAAGGCGGGCGGCTGGAAGCCGCGCGCCGACGGCTCCGCCCCCGCGCACTCCATCCCGCGCTGGATGGCCATGTCCAACGAGCGGCCCGACCCGGCCGAGCCCGCGTCCAAGGCGTACGCGGACCCGAACAGCTACAAGATCAAGTCTGATGTGAACGTGACGTTCGTGGTCGGCGAGGACGGGAAGATCGTCGACGGCAGCGTGGGGTCCGACTACCGCGCCCGCGTCGGCAACGCCCACCTGCCGCACTTCGTCACGGACATCATGCAGGCGATCGAGGCGGACTACGGCATCCCGGCGCCGGACATCGACTACACCACGCAGGACGCGCTCGAGTACGGCAACGTCCACACGTCCCACCCCTACAAGGACGGTGACACCCCTGGTCAGGCGTACTTCCCGCACTTCCGCGGCGCACGTCTGGACGACGCCAAGCAGTGCGTCGACTTCCGCGGGGTCGGCGGCGGTGTGCACGGCTACCGGGCGATGATCGGCCACAAGTCCGTCAACGACAACGTCAAGGCGTGGGTGGACCAGGTCAACAACGACCTGGAGACCAACCACACCGTGCGGCGGTTCGCCGGGGACGTCTACTCGATGTTCTTCAAGAACACCGGGAAGTGGAACAACAACATGTTCGGCTCCATGATCGGCAACGCCCCGCCGATCTGGCAGGACATCGCCGCGGCCTTCTGCGCCGACGGCTCCGTGAAGCCGACTCACCTGCAGAAGAACAGGGACGCCAACCCGTCCGACGGCATCGTCTTCCAGTCGTACATGCCGGACCTCTATCTGTACGTGGACGACCGGCTGACCGACAACCTCGGCCGGAAGTCGAACCACCGCATCAGCGGAGGCGACTGGCGGAACTTCTCCAACTTCCCCGCCACCGCGCCGAACGGCAACGCCTACGCCTCCTGCTCCGCCTACCACCGGGGCAGCGGCGGCAATCCATGGGGCGTGGACGCCCCCGTTCCGTTCCTGGGGGACGGGCCGGGAAACCGTCCCGGCAGTGTGGTGCACTGTGACGAGCCGGCGAACAAGTTCACCGAAAACCTCACCCGGTGACCCGGAGTGGGTGAGTGAGCGCATGACCGCCGACTGATCCGATGCACGAAGAGGGGGGACGGACCGGCCCGCACCGGCCGGCCCGTCCCCCCTCCGCACGACTAGGGAGAATCCTCATGGGCTTTCTGTACTTGGCCTTCTTCGCCGCGTTCCTCTACCTGGTGCCCGTGGCCCTGCTCTGCAGGAAGGTCGCGCTCAAGACAACGGCGAAGATGGGCTGGACCATGGCTTTCCTGCTGATCGTCTTCCCCGTCATCCTGCTGGTCATCGGCGGCGTGGTGGACGCCAAGGGAGCCGCGACGTAGGCATCTGCCGCATCACGCACAGAGGGAGCACGGCATGCGCATTCCTGGACCCGAACCGAGGGCGGTCGGCGGGGTGGGAGCCATCGCGGAGGCCGGGGGCCTGCACACCTACCAGCTGTGGCTGCACCAGGAGTACGGGCCCGTCGCGCGCTTCCAGCTGCCGGGCGTGGAGATGGCCGTCTCGGTCGCCGACACCGTGCTCCTTGAGAACTGCCTGTGACGACTGAGCGGGAGCTACGAGGCGAGAGCAGGCAATCTCCAAGAGGCCACCCGCTGACCGGAGTGGCGGCAGGAGCCACCTACACGAATCCCATCACCCGGCGAAGCCTTGGAGGCCCTGACAAAGGCCGACGTGGCGGTGGGTGATCAGGCAGACGGCGAGGCCGGGGAATGCTTCGTGGATGTCGTCGCGTCTGTCCCAGCGGATGCGTAGGCGGCGGAAGCCGTGGAGCCAGGCGATCGTGCGCCTCGACGACATAGCGGAAGACGCCCAGGCCGGTGCCGTGCGGCTCGCCCCGTTTCGCGATCACGGGGCGGATCCCGCGCTGCCAGAGCAGGCGGCGGTACTTGTCGTGGTCGTAGCCGCGGTCGGCCAGCAGGGCATCCGGGCGCCGACGGGCCGCGGAGCGCCAAACCGTTCTTTCTGGCCCCGCGTTGGGACAAAGCGAGCTACTGGGCCGGAGCCAGTGCTGATGGCGGATCCTCGTTCAATCACGCGGTAGCGATGCCCTTCAGCACCAAGGCCGGAGCGAAGGAGCGACTCGCGGCACAGCACATCAAGGACGCCTACACCAAGCCGACGAAAACCCGAGCCGGTAAACGCCAAGAAGCACATCCCTGGCCGCACCGCCAGCCGCCCTCTCACCCGCCTATATCACGATAAGGCTCGCCGCAAAGCCATCCGCGATGAGGCGATCAAAGCAGGCAAGGCCAAATGGGGGGCCGGATACGCAGAGGGCGGGGAGAAGGAGTGAGTTCCCCTTCTCCAGCACCTACGAGGGTGCTGCCCAGGCCACGGACGCGCTGACCGCCCGCATCAACTTCTCCACCGGCAACCTGATGCTGACCGCCACCGACTTCTCCATCGCCGGCGTCGGCCAGGAGCTCACCTCGGCGCGGACGTACCACTCGCTGGACGCGCCGTGGGGCAAGGTCTCCCAGCGCTGGTGGCAGCAGTACGAGCGCTACCTCCAGGTCCTGGACGACGAGGTGGTGCTGTACGACGCCTCCGGCGACACCCTGCGCTTCAAGAAGGCCGCCGACGGCTCCTACACCACACCCAAGGGCTACTCGAAGGAGCTGAAGGAGAACACCGACGGCACCTACACCGTCACCAACTGGAAGTCCCACACCAAGGACACCTACGACGAACACGGCACCCTGACCAAGGTCACCGACAAGAACAAGGGCACCATCACGATTGACCAGCACGACAAGGGCGACGAGCACAAGGGCTTCAAGCTGACCGAGACCCGCTCGGGCCGCTGGATCGACCTGCTCAAGACCGATGCCTCGCAGTGGCAGGCCAAGGACAACACCGGCCGCACCGCCGTCTCTGCGCGCCACCGAGCTGAACGGCTCCGGCCACACCGGGCCGACCTGGACCTACGAGTACGACACCGCCTCGCCGACCGCGGCCGGGACGACGAAGGTCACCGACCCCGAAGAACACGTGACGCGCTATGAGCACGACGGTGACGGTGAGGTGGAGAAGGTCACCGACGCCTTGGACCACAAGCGGTCGACGAAGTTCGACGCGAACCACAACGTGGATACGGCCACCGACGCCATGGGCACCGGCACCACTCCCGGCAACGTGACCGACTACGGGTTCAACACCCGCAACAACCTGGAGTCGGTGAAGTCGCCCACTGGTGGGAAGTCGGTCACCAGCTGGCAGACGATCGCCGGCGCGACAAGCCCAAGGACTCCACGAACGCCGACGGCGAGAAGACATCCTTCACCTACGACACCGCCGGCAACACCAAGTCGGTGGCCCGGACCGGCACGGGCGGCGGGCACGTCTCCTACACCTACAACCCCGCCACCCCCGACTGCGGCGGTTTCGAGGGCCAGCGCTGCACCGCCCAGACGAAGATGTCGTCCACGAAGACGGTGAAGACGTCCTTCACCTACGACGACAAGGGCAACCTCACCAAGGTCACCCCGCCCAAGCCGCTGGGGCAGACGACTTACACCTACGACGCGTTGGGCCGTACCGAGACCCTCACCGACGGCCGCGGGATCAAGAAGGTCTTCACCTACGATCACCTCGACCGCATCAAGACGGTCTCCACCACCAACGACACGGTCCGTTACCACTACGACGGCGACGGCAACCTGCGCCGGCGCGACGACTCCACCGGCACGGTGAAGTACGAGTTCGACCCCTTGCAGCGCGAGACGATCCGCACCCTGCAGGATGGCTCGCAGACCCTGCTGGCCTATACGCCCGCGGGCAACGTCGACTACTACCAGGACCCGGCCGGCAAGACCGACTACACCTGGAACGAGGTCAACAAGCTCAAGGACTCGCAGGGCAAGACCACCACGTACAAGTACAACAGCAACGACATCCGCACCCAGACCGCCTACCCCGGTGGCACTGTCCAGAAGGTGGACGTCGACAACTCCAGCCGCCCCAAGAACATCAAGGCGACCTCCCCCAAGGGCACCTTGGTCGACCTCACCTACACCTGCGGCTACGGCACCGACGCCAAGACCGACGGCGACAAGATCCGCACCACAACCGACGCCGTGACCGGCATGAAGACCAGCTACACCTACGAAGGCCGCTACGGCTCCACCGACCATAGCGAGCGCGTCAAGCTCGGCGACACCTACTTCCACAACGGCCCCCTCGGCCTGTCGGCCACCTCAACTGCCGGTGTGGACACGGGCTTCAACCGGGAACCGGGGGCACGCTGAACTCCATGACCCGGGACGGGAAGACGTACTTCTACCTCACCGACGCGCTCGGCTCCATCGTCGCGGCCGCCGACGAAGCCGGCGAAAAGGTCAACACGTACTCCTACAGCCCGCGCGGCGTGCAGCGGTCGACCACCTCGGAGAAGGCCCCGCAGCCCTACCGGTTCGCCGACGGCTACCAGGACTCGACCGGCCTCTACCACTTCGCGGCCCGCTACTACGACCCCAACATCGGCCGCTTCACCCAGCGTGACCCCTCCGGGCAGGAGAGGAACCCCTACCTCTACGCCGAGGGGGACCCCGTCAACCGCATCGACCCCACCGGACTCTTCAGCTTCAAGGACCTCGGCATCGACACGCTGATCGGCACTATCGGTGGTGCCGTAACCGGATGTGTTGGTGGAGCGGTTACAGCCGCGATCGTCGGATCGGCGGCAGGGCCCGGCGGAACAACCGTGGGTGCGCTTGGGGGGTGCGGTGTGGGAGCTGCCGCAGGCGGCTCCGCCGGCGCGGCTGGCGGGGTTGTCACATCAACTCTGAACCAGCTACTGAAATAGCCTGATAGATCGAAGGCGGAGGCCGAAAATGAGCGCACTCACCGCTGCTCTGGTCGGTGCGGTTATGGGGCTTGTTGTCGGCCCAGTGACCGTACTGCTCGTGATCAGGGCCCGCAAAAGACGCTGAGTCGGCATGAATGCGCGGTGGGCGGCCCGCCCGACGGCGGAAGTGCAGCACTACACGCCCACGTCGGGTACCGGACACTCCTGGGACTCACCGCCCCCCGACGGGACTCCGGGCAGTGTTTTTCCTCCGCCACCGCCGGCCGAGGGGCCATAGCCAGCCCCGGTCGGAGTCCTCGGCCGCCGCATCGGCGGCCGAGGGCTTCACCATGAGTGCCCCCGCCGGCGCTGCGGGAGCACTCCAGTTACGCGGGAGCACTCCAGTTACAAGGACTTCCTGGCCGAACCGGAGGCCAAGTTCGTCGAACGCGGGCAGTGCAGAAGCAGCGGCTGGTCAGGGAAGCGAACTTCCCCAGGCCCAAGCGGCCGGAGGGCTTCAAGTTCGAGGAAGACCCCGACGTCACCCTGCAGACGGTCGACCCGCCCGCCAGCCCGGCCTGGGTCGCCGCCCGCCAGCCGCTCTGCCTGATCGGCGAATCCGGCACCGGCAAGTCCCACGCGCTCATCGGGGTAGTGACCGCGATCGCGGAGGCCGGACTGCGGGTGCTCTACACGACCACCGTGAACCTGGCCAACGAACTCGCCGAGGCCGCGGACGAGAAGAAGCTCGCCCGTACCATCGCCCGCTACGGGGCGCAAACCCTGTCTACGGCTACGCCGGTACAGCGCCGCCTCTGCGTCACGCGTCCCGGCAGGGTCTCGAACCGGCCCCTGGCCCCTGGCGCCAGAGCTTCTGACCTGCATGCTCAATCTGCGATGGCACGAACTCGCGGTCATCAAGGTTCGGTGCCCCACGCTCAGAATTCGATGACCACGGCCCGCTAACCGTCCTGGACGGTGACGGCTCCGCGTACACGGTGGGCGCGTCGTGCTGGAATGCCCGGCGACCACCGTGCAGGAGCTGGTGGAGTGGACGCTGCGTGAGTCCGGTCTCGGCGCGCCGAAGCTCGACCGGTACGGCAAGGACAGCGACCCGCTGATCGTGCTCACCACGGCCGCCGCCGTGAAGCGCGGGCTGCCCGAGCGCCTGGAGGGCCACGAGCAGCGCCGTAGCCTGCGCCTTCCGGAGGACCACCCGGTCGTCAAGCAGCTTGCGAAGGCGAAGCGGCAGCTGACCCAGCGCGGGTTCGGGCCGTGGGCGCGGATCTACCGCAAGGCGCTGGGCCGCGACCGGCAGTGTGTGCAGTTGGCCGTGCTGTCCTGAGACGCCCTCGATGAGCGCTCCTGGCCCGGCGTCGCGGAGATGGAGCCGGCCGACATCGCCCGCGTGCTGACGCCTACGCGCGCCGCGCATCCGCCGTCCGTGCTCAGCGGCGGCGGCCCGGCTTCCGCGGGCCGTTCGTTGGTGGAGGTCGTGCAGACGGTTCCAGCGACGCTCCGGCGTCTTCGCGTCGCGCGGCGCGGGCCGGTTGGGTGCCGGGCGTGGAGCTCTAGCCAGGCATCGGGTCTGGCACCTGCGCGAGCCGCTGAGGGAGATTCGCACTCCTGGCAACCACGAGTTGACCCACCTCATGTGAGGACCAATGAGCACCATCCCCGCCCTCGGCATCTTTGGAGTCGAGGCACTGAACGTCCGTCCCCAGAAGGCCGGTCCCCGCGCCCCTGCGTCTCGCCAGCACCGGCAGAGCTTCCTGTACGGCGAGTACGACGGCAACGACATCCTGAGCCTTCGCTATGCGAGCAAGCAGGCTCAGTCCAAGCAGGTGCTGGAGGACCAGGGCTCGGAGTCCCGTCTGACCGGGCTTGCCGCCCCTGGGGAGTGCCTGAATGGCCAATCCGTATCTGGTCACGACGCGCACCGTGGAGCACGACCGAATCTTGCGTCCCCTGCTGCACGTGAACAGTTGGCGCTAGCGTGCTGGTATGGATGGACATGCGGCACGCGAGCAGAACATTGAGTGGCGGCAGATAGACGACGCCTGGCAGCGTACTGAGTCCTGGCTTGAACGGAACGCTCCGGCGACATTCGCGAGCTTGTTGCCTGGCGCTTCCGAGGCGGAGCTCGACGAACTGCAGGAGTCTTTGGGCGTGCGTCTGCCCGTTGGGCTGAGGGCATTGTGGAGTCGGCGGGCAGGTGTGGGACCGGATTCGACACCCGGGTTTATGCCGCTGGAGTGTGTGCTGATGTCGTTTTCCGTCGTCCGCCGCGTCTACAAGCGACAGATGTTTCTGCGTCAGCAGGATCTAGAGGATCAGCGGAGGACGGGTAGCACAGAAGAGATCACGGTGTGGCGTCCCTCCTGGGTCCCCTTTGCCGCGATGGGTACGGATGCTCTGTCTGGCCTGTGCGTGGACGCTGAGACCGGAAGGATCTGGTACTGGTGTAGGTATGCGGAGCGCAGCATCCAGTTCGAGTCACTGACGGACTACATGGAGGAGATGGCTGACGTCCTCGAAATCCCGTCGCTCGCAGAAGAGGCGCGGGTCGGCCTGATGAACGGCTTCTTGGTGTGGGGTGTGCCGCAGGATGCGGCCGAGCGAGCGGCGTGGGAGCCGTTGGGTGGGTGAGAAGTGTGGGGTGAGCGTGCGTACTCACCCCACACGTCAGGAGAATTTAGCTGATCTTCTTTCACGCGCAGGTGCTGCTGGTGGTGGTGCAGTGTTCGAAGCCAGGGTTACTGAGGTAGAAGGTGTCCTTGTCGAGCATGCGCCAGGCGGGACCCGGAAAATTATGGAAGGCCCCCACTTTTTGAACTTCGGGGATCGTGGCACGGCCGCACTTCTCAGCGTTGCCGGGGCCGTTCTTGTCCTTGCGTGTGTCGGCGAAAAGGCCGAAGGAGCTCCCCGAGGGGTTGGCGTAGAGCTGCGCGCACTTGTCTCCTGAGTTGACCTCGTACTTGTTGCCGGTGTCGGGGTAACCACCACTTTCGTGGTTTGAGGCCATGGCGAACTCGTCGCGGGCCGGCGACCCGCGCGGCGAGGTCGACGTCGACAGCGCCGACCATGTCCCAGGTCAGGTCGATGGTCTCCTCGCCTGTGCCGGTCCACTTCGTGGTGGTGCTGGCCACCTGAGTCTGGCCGACCTCGCTGTCCAGCCAGTAGCCCCTCTCGGCCTCTCCCGTCTTGTAGTGACGGAGACGGGCTGACGGCCGGGGCTTGGGGTCCTACCTACCGTCAACGCGAGAGACCGGGGTGGCAGTTCGAGCTCGCTGCACCACCACGTCCGGGTGGACGTACGCCTGGCGGCGTCTGCGCGCCAAACTCACCGAGCTGGAGGAGGCGTTCACCGGCCACCATGCGTTCCTGCTTACCCAGATGGTGGCCGCGTCGGCGCCATCAACGCCGACATCACGGCGCTGGATGCGCGGATCGGCGCGGAGGTCGGCCCCGGCGCCGACGTGATCCGGCCCCATGTGGAACGGCCCTGCTTTCAGCGGCTTCTTCTGCCCGCGGCCCGGAAGCTTCGGGGATTTGCGCCACGAAGGATCGGTGCGGTGTCGCGCCCGTCCGGGTTCATGACGTCTGCGGCATCGGGACAGGCCGCTCTCCCGAGCCCCGGACGACCGGCCGGGCGGGGACGGTGATCGTGCGTGCCCGGGGCCGCCCGGTGTGCGGGGCCGTCAGACCGTGGCGGCCGGCGGGACCCACCGGTGGGTGCGGGGCGCCGTGCTGGTGATGCCGTAGTCCTTCTTGAGTGATTCGGGGATCGCGTAGTGCATGACGCGTCCACGGGTGAGGGTGGACAGTTCGAGGACAGTGGTGAGGTGGCCGAGGCGGTCCAGGGCCCGGGCGCCGAGCGGGGAGCGGTCCTCGATGGCCTCCAGGATGCCGAGGAGGTGGGGCACGGTCTTGACGACGGTGTCCCACGATGTGCGCGGTACGTGGAGCCAGTCGGCGCAGGTGTCGCCGATGAGGTGGCGGATGAGGGCGGAGACGACGGGGTCGAAGAAGGTGCCGGGTACCACCTCCTCGTAGAGGTCGATCAGCTGCCGGGTCAGATGCGTGCCCTCCTCGGTGGGCCCCATGTGCCGGACCATGTACAGGTCGAGGAACTGGCGTGCCTCGTCGAGGGTCTGGGGGACGGCGTCCTGGTCGACGCCCAGCATGGCGCCGACGACGCGCCACGCGTAGTAGTACGCTTCCGCGCCCTCGGTCGACATGTGGATCCCAAGGCGGTGCAGGCTGTCCAGGACGAGCAGGGAGAAGAGCATCTGCCCGCCGATCATGTCCTCCTGGCAGATCGGCGTCCCGAGCGCCTCGGTGTCCCAGCGGTTCTCGCGGGTGAGGTGGTGGCGGATGGAGGCGTGCAGGAGGCGGACCTTCTGAGCGGCGGGGATGAAGCGGCTGCCGGCCTCGAAGGCGTCGGGCTGCATCAGATGGACGGTGAACTGGCCTGTCTCCGCCATCCGTTTGGACGGGTACTGCAGCCCGTGGGCGGCCGACAGCAGCTTCGCCACGTGCGGGATGAGGTAGCAGGCGGGCATGGAGGCGAAGGACAGCGCGGTGGAGATGTGCACGTTGTTGTCGATGAAGAACAGCCGGGCCTTCTCCATCTCCGCCCAGTCCACCCAGGCCGGCGGGGTGCGGGTGGCTTCGAGGTACTCGCGCGCGACGTCGGGCAGCCCGTCCGGCAGGGGAGCGCCGACGGTGGAGACGTACCGCATCAGGGTGTTGAACTTGCCCACCTCTCCGCGTTCGAAGAGCTCGGCGACGGTGGCATCAGCGAGTTCGTCCCCGGCCCGCCGCAGGGCGTCCAGCGATGCGTCGGTGTAGGTCATGGCAGGGTTCCTCATCTTCCTCGGGAGCGTCCACGACAGGCGGGAGGGGTGCCTGCCGGGGAGGGCACGGGCTCGCGTCCCCTGGATGCGAACGTCAGGACTGGCGTATGGCCGCGGAGTGCGCCAGCGCGGTAAGTACGGTGACACGTGCGCCGGTAGATGCAGTTCATGGAGGGCGCCGAGAGCCTCCTCGATCCGTACCCCGATCATGTCCTCGATGCGGTCGGGCGCTCTCAGCCGGCGCATCAGCTCGCGCACCGTGTCCAGCCCTTCTGCGTCCAGGGCGACCCGGCTCAGCAGCGAGTGCAGCAGCTCCCGCTCCGCGTCATCGGCGAGACGCCACGTCTCTGCCAGCAGCGTGGTGGGCCGTCGGCCGCGCACATCGTCGGCATTGGCCTTGCCGGTGCGATCGGGGTCTCCGAACAGCCCGAGCAGGTCGTCCCTCAGCTGGAACGCCTCGCCCAGCGGCAGCCCGTACGCGGAGTAGCCCTCGCGCAGCCGCGCGCCCGCGCCTGCCAGCGCCCCACCGATCAACAAGGGCTGTTCGACGGTGTACTTGGCGGTCTTGTACCGGATCACCTTCAGTGACGCCTCGGTGTCCGGACCGGCTCCGGTCCGGAGGATCTCCAGACACTCGCCCGCGATCAGCTCACGGGCCATCACCGCCCACAACGGGCGGGCCCGGACGAGATACGCGGCGGGCAGACCGCTGGTGGCGAACAACTGCCCGGCCAGCGCCATCAGCAGGTCACCCACCAGCATCGCCAACGACCGCGCGGCGTCCTCGGCGTCCGGACGGGCCCCTACGGCCCCGAGGAAAGCGACGTGGGCCGTGGGCCGCCCGTGCCGCAGCGGACTGTTGTCGATGAGGTCGTCGTGCACGGTCGCGGCGGCATGCACCAGCTCCATCGAGGCCGCAGCCCGCACCAGCGCCTCGCTGTCCGGCTGCCCCACCGCCCGCCACCCCCAATAGCAGAACGCCGCCCGCAGCCGCTTGCCGCTGGAGACCGCCGCTTCCAGCCCCTCAGCTACCGCGCCGAGCATCGGATCGACCGCCGCGAACTCATCGGCCTCCCGGGCGACGAACCGGCGCAGCACCTCGTCCACGCGGACCTTGAACGCGTCGGACTCCCACTGCTCAGACGCCACCGGTGGCCTTCCGAGCCAGGGCGCGCCGGGCGAGGATCTCCAAGTGGGCTGGGGGCACAGCCACATACCGGTCAAGGGCCAGACGCCCACGCGCCACGAGCTCGTGTTCGGCCTCCGCTGTCAGCTCCGCGGCGTCCGACCGGCGCAGCAGCCCTCGCACCGTCCCCAGGGCTGAACCCACCATGCTCACCGCCACATCGGCCAGTCCGGCAGCCAGCAGCAGCGCCTGGCTGTCCAAGCCTCCACGACGACCCTCTTCTTGCGTCACGCCATCTCCCTCACCCGTCGTACGTCCAGGCAGCCCTGGGGACACACCGCCCTTCCGAGGGTCGCGTCCCATCGGATGCGGAAGCGGAAGAACTCACGACCGAGTGACCCCGCCGCTCGACCGTGCGATCGCTGAACAGGGTGGAAACTGCGATCCGCAGCGAGGAGTCACGCTGGTCGTCGTCGCTGACGGTGTCTGTCGACCTGGTCGAGGCGTTCCGCGAGGGTGGTACGTGCGGCGAGGCAGAGAGAGTTGGGTGGCGCGGAGACGACAGAGCGATGACGTTCGTGCTGCCAGGGGTCTCCTCCTGCCCGGGGACCGAGTCCTGGGCGGCCTCTTCGGACTGCTTCCACCGGTCGGTCAGCGCGTTGTTGAACAGGTGCCGGGCCGTCTTGTCGCCCGCGGCGCGGAAGGCGAAGCCGGGGCGCCGCAGGAAGTCCGTAGCCACTCGCGCGGCCACCTGTTCGTCGGTGGCCAGGTCATGGATGGCCTCCACCTTCTCCAGGACCGACTGCGGCGTGTCCACCTGCCACCCCACCTGCCGCTTCGCCGCATCCCCCGTCCACTGGTACAGCCCGGTACGGGGATGCTGGGGCGGCTTCAGGATCCGCTGAAAGCGGTCCTCCAACTGTTCCAGGATCCGGTGGTTCTCGAACGGGACGTTCTCCGCCCGGTAGCCGCTCGGCCACCGGCTGGCGACGTGCGACGGCAGGCAGAGACTTCTGTCGTCATGACGCGTTGGGCTTCCGTGCGGCGGTCTTGCGCGGTGAGGCCAGGGCGAGCCGGTGAACGGAGTCGCTGCTCGCGGCATGCTCGGCGCGGATTCGCCCACGGCAGACGAGAAAGGTCCCCAAGGGACTGGAACCTCCTCCGGGATCATGTCAACGTACAACGTCCCGGAAAACACCTGGTCAGCTAAGGTATGCGGGCCTCCGGGCCGACGGGCAGACAGGTCGGGCGCCTTGGCAGCCCCTTACTCCCGTCCTAATCGACTCCCGTCCTAATCGGCCTCACCGCCGAGGTCCGCCTCAAGGAGGCAAATCTGTCGAATCCCGCTCTCCGATCGGCCCGCTTCACTGTCCTCATCCTCTTGGCGCTGGGTGCTCTGAATGCGTGGACCGCACGGGAGTCGGAAGAAGACGGTGCTCTTTCGACGGCGCTGTGTCTATGCGTCTGCCCGGCCGGACTGTTCGGCGGGGACCTGGTGCAACGGGGCTACCGTCGTGATCGAGCGGTCCTCGCGCACATCGCGGCGCACCCCGGAGCCGCAACTCGACACGTCGCCCCAGTCCTTGGCTCCTCCGAGCGCGTGGTGGTCCGTAGCCTCAGCCGACTCACCGAAGACGGGCTTCTGATGCTGGTCACGGGTGGAGCGGCCCCTGCTCTCCATTCCTATCGACTGGCTTCTTGAAGTAGACGACACGAGTGCCAGGGGCGCTTCCTTCGTGCTGGGCGATACATATCAGACGATCCCCGGTTAGCGAAGCCGGGGATTCTCCAGACCATTGGTGTTGTTCGCACTCGGCTGCGCTTGGCGGTGGAGCCGTGTCGGACGCAGTTGGCAGCGCCGCACGCATTCGAAAGGAGGCATTAGCGGGATGGTGATACTGCCTGGCTCGTCCTCCCGCGCTGAAGCTTGCCGAGGTTCTGGCGGAGATCCGTATGACTCCGTCAGCGTTCTACCGAATGCGCGCTCGCGGGCAAGCACCCCACATGATCAAGTTGCCCCATGGCGAACTCCGGTGCCGTCGCGCAGACCTGGACGCTTGGTGGGAAGCATGCGATAGAGATTCTGACACTTGGCGATGAGCTACAACGTCCGCTTCTGGGACATACGCGAGCGCCCTGACCGGCGCAAGCCGTTCATGGTCCGGTGAACGGTCGATGGGCGCGACAAATCCGAGTCATTCATGACCTTCGGGCTCGCCGACAGCAGGCGCTCAAAACTGATGACGGCAGCGCGTGAAGGCGAGCCTTTTGATGTGCACACAGGTCTGCAGGCGTCCGAGCTACGAGCCGTCAAGCAGCGGACAACGTGGTACGACCTTGCTCACGAATACCTTGACCAACGGTGGGACCGCACGCCGGGAAACACCCGCCGCACTCTGGCCGACGCATTCGCCACCATCACACCTGCCCTGGTGCACCATGACGCGACCTATCCGGAGCCGCGGGTCCTGCGGCGCGCCTTGTACTCGTGGGCCTTCAACAAGAACGCATGGGCCCAAGGACCGAACGAGGAGTGGCGGAAGGCCCTGGACTGGATAAAGCGCAACTCCCTGCCCGTCGGTGCACTCGCGGAAGCCGATGTGCTGCGACGGGCACTGGACGCCCTGTGCCGCAAGCTGGACGGCAAGGCGGCTGCGGCCAAGACGGCGCGGCGCAAGAGTGCGTCCTGACCCGCACGAAACTCGCCTCCGGGTTGGCCAAGCGGCCCTACGATCTCCGGCACGCCGGGATCTCGTTCTGGCTGTACTCCGGTGTGGACCCGGCCGAATGTGCTCGTCGCGTGGGCCAGAGCATCGAGGCCCTCTTCCGCCACTACGCCAAGTTCCTGGACGGCGTCCGGAAGCAGGCCAACCTCCTCATCGAGCAGTCGATGGAGGAGTGGGGCCGCGTCAGCAAGGGGGTGGCGAGTGAGGGCTGAGTCGGGGTTTTGGTCCGCCACTGGTCCGGAACAGCTGGTCAGGAGGGGGATAGCTTTGGGAGAAACTGGGAGTTACACCGCAAACCAGGCTTCGGTCTGAGTGGGTCGAGTAAAGGCGCCCGACGGGCAAAAGTCCTGGTCAGGCGCCTTTTTTCGCGCCTCTAGAAGAAGCCGAGCTTCTTCGCCGAGTACGACACCAGAAGGTTCTTCGTCTGCTGGTAGTGCTCCAGCATCATCTTGTGGGTCTCGCGGCCGATACCGGACTGCTTGTATCCGCCGAACGCCGCATGCGCCGGATACGCGTGGTAACAGTTCGTCCAGACGCGGCCCGCCTGAATCGCGCGGCCCGCCCGGTACGCCGTGTTGATGTCACGTGTCCACACCCCGGCCCCCAGGCCGTACAGCGTGTCGTTGGCGATCTTGATGGCGTCGTCGAAGTCGTCGAACGACGCGACCGAGACCACCGGGCCGAAGATCTCCTCCTGGAAGATCCGCATACGGTTGTCGCCCTCGAAGATCGTCGGCTGCACGTAGTACCCACCGGCCAACTCGCCGCCGTACTCCACGCGCTGCCCACCGGTCAGCACCCTGGCGCCCTCCTGCTGCCCGATGTCCAGGTAGGAGAGGATCTTCTCCAGCTGGTCGTTGGACGCCTGCGCGCCGATCATGGTGTCGGTGTCGAGCGGGTGCCCGGCCTTGATCTGCTCGGTGCGGGCGACGGCCGCTTCGAGGAACTCGCCGTACTGCCCCCGCTGCACGAGCGCCCTCGACGGACAGGTGCACACCTCGCCCTGGTTGAGCGCGAACATCGTGAAACCCTCGAGCGCCTTGTCCCGGAAGTCGTCATTCGCGGACCACACGTCGTCGAAGAAGATGTTCGGCGACTTGCCGCCCAGCTCCAACGTCACCGGCTTGATGTTCTCCGAGGCGTACTGCATGATCAACCGCCCCGTCGTGGTCTCCCCGGTGAAGGCGACCTTGGCGACACGTGGACTGGATGCCAGCGGCTTGCCCGCCTCGACGCCGAACCCGTTGACGATGTTGACGACCCCGGGCGGCAGCAGATCGGCGACCAGACTCAGCCAGTAGTGGATGGACGCCGGGGTCTGCTCGGCGGGCTTGAGGACGACGGTGTTGCCCGCGGCGAGGGCCGGCGCCAGCTTCCACGTGGCCATGAGGATCGGGAAGTTCCACGGAATGATCTGCGCGACGACGCCGAGCGGCTCGTGGAAGTGGTACGCGACAGTGTCCTCGTCGACCTCGCTCAGCGCCCCCTCCTGCGCACGGATGACACCCGCGAAGTACCGGAAGTGGTCGATGGCGAGCGGGATGTCGGCGGCCAGCGTCTCGCGGATCGGCTTGCCGTTCTCCCAGCTCTCGGCCACCGCCAGCTGCTCGAGGTTGGCCTCCATCCGATCAGCGATCTTCAGAAGCACGTCAGCGCGCCCGGTGGCCGATGTACGCCCCCACGCGGACGCCGCCGCGTGCGCCGCGTCGAGGGCACGCTCGACGTCCTCCGCGGTACCCCGGGCCACCTCGGTGAACGGTCGGCCGTTCACCGGGCTCGGGTTCTCGAAGTACTGGCCACGGGCGGGCGCCACGTATTCGCCGCCGATGAAGTGGTCGTAGCGCGACTGGTAGGAGACGATCGCGCCCTCGGTGCCGGGTGCTGCGTAACGGGTCATCTTTTGCTGGCCTCCCGGGGAAGGCTGCCCGCCGTCGGGCAGCTCTCGTCCGGAGGCTAGGAGCGTCGACGTTGCATCGACGTTGCGGTCCTCGACGCGTACGACCGACCGTACGAGGGTCAGGTCAGGTTCGTGCCCGGCCATGTCCGTTCGTGTGCGGCTACGCCAGTTCCGCGTCCAGCTCGTCCAGGCGGGCCAGCACGGGAGCCGTAGGGCGCAGCCCGGCCAGCGCCTGCCACACCGCCAAGTCCTCCTCGCCCCAGGGAGCGTGCGCCCAGTCCGCGAGCAGGTCCGGGTCGTTGCGCTCGACGAGTGCCGCCCGCATCTGGTCCGCGAGCCTGCGACGCAGTCGGACGAGAGCGGGAGCCTGGGACTGCGGCAGCAACGGCCCCGCATACGCAGCCGCGGCAGCCGCCACCGCCCCCGCACCGAGACGACGTTCCACCACGCCGACATCGCACTCGACAGGCACCGCCAGCCGATACGGCCGCGACCGAAGCAACTCCGCACCCAGCACCCGGCGCAGCCGCGCCATCTCGGCCCGCAACGTCACCTGCGACACCGACTCGTCCTCGTACAACGCGCACAGCAACGCGTCCCCCGACAGCCCCTCCGGGTGCCGAGCGAGCAGCACGACGATCTCGCTGTGCCTACGGCTGAGCCGCACCTTGCGCCCCTCCACGAGCAACAACGCCTCATCCCGCCCGAGCGCTGCCAGTTCCGCCTTCCCGTCCGACCTCACCGGCGGCGCGAGCAGGGCCAGTTGCGACTCACCAGCACGCGCGACCGCCTGTACGAAGGCGAGACTGTGCGGGTGCGCGAGCTCGTCCCCGCCGGTGATGTCCACCGCGCCGATCAGTCGTCCGGTCCGGGGATCGTGCACAGGAGCCGCCGCGCACGTCCACGGCTGCACCCGTCGCATGAAGTGCTCGGTGGCGAAGACCTGCACCGGCCGGCCCACGGCGACCGCCGTCCCCGGCGCGTTCGTCCCCATGGCGGACTCCGCCCACCGCGCACCCGGCACGAAGTTCATCCGCCCCGCCCGCTGTCGCGTCACCGCATGACCCTCGACCCACAACAGCCTGCCCTGTGCGTCGCACACGGCGAGCAGATGCTCCCCGTCCGCCGCGAAGGTGCCCATCAACTCACGGAACAACGGCATCACTCGCGCCAAGGGATGCTCCGAGCGGTATGCCCCGAGGTCCCCGTCGGTCAGCTCCACCGCCGCGCCGGTGCATTCCGGGCTCAGCCGCGCCCTGGCCGACCTCCGCCACGAGTCGGCCACCACCGAACGCACCGGACGAGTGATCGTCCCCGCGTCGGTGAACCTCTCGTGGGCCCTGCGCACCACCCGTACCCGCTCCGCGGGATCGACACCGGGCCCCAGAGCCACCCACGGATCGGACAACTCGGCCTCCCAGGACGGCGATGCGGTGTTGCCATCGTCGCCCCGGAGACGGAAGCCGACAAGGATGCGCAGCGCTTCAGGCGAAGTTGACGAGGCGCAGGTAGCGCGACCAGTCCCAGTACGGGCCCGGGTCCGTGTGGTCCGACCCGGGGACCTCATGGTGGCCGATGATGTGTTCGCGGTCCTTCGGGATGTCGTACTTCGAGCAGATGGCGGCGGTCAGCGCGGCGGACTGCTCGTACAGCGCGTTGGTGAAGTACTCGGGTTTGTCGACCCACCCTTCGTGCTCGACTCCGATGCTCCGTGTGTTGTAGGTCCAGTTCCCCGCATGCCAGCCGACGTTGCGCTCACGGACGCACTGGGCGATGTGACCGTCCTTGGAGCGCACGACGTAATGGGCCGACACCTTCTTCGCCGGGTTCTGGAAGATGGCGAGCGTGTCCGCGTACGTCTCCTGTGTGACGTGGATGATCACGTAGTCGATGGGGTAGGTGGTCGGGCGGTTGGCTGCCGTGTAGTTGGAGGAGCTGGCCGGGACCCATTCGGCCAGGGGAAAGTCGACGGCGCGAGCCTGTGCGGTCGCGGGGGTGGCGGGCAGGAGCGTCGCGGGCACGGCGGCTGCGACCGCGCCTTGCAGCAGCCTGCGCCGACTGGGGAAGCGTCTCACTCGATCCATGACTGGCCTGCCTCTCGGTGGGGGGTGGGGGAGGACGATGGCTGGACTGGCGCTGTACCTGAAAGGCCCGGGCGGCGGGTGTCCCACTGCGGTGGGTGGGCCACTGCTTTTCTGTGACGGCGAGGGTGCCGCCGGAGTGCTGCGCACAGGCGCAGCGCCGAACTTCGGCGGGCGCCGTCCTGGCGAAAGGCGCTGAGCTTTATGCGGGGTGCGGGTCCGTGCCCCGCGGCAGCGAGATCGCCGTCTCGCGCAACCGCGAGTGCGGTCCACGGCGAGTCTCGCGCGCGGGCAGCCACTCCTTGCGGATCTTGGCGATGCACGTGTAGTCGGTGTCGCAGACCTCGGAGTCCGTCCAGGCGTATTCGCCTGGCTCGGTCCGTACTGCCAGGATCTGAGCATCGTTCATCTCTGCGCCGCTCCACTCTGGCCGGATGGGCCGTCGGTCCGACCGGGGTGGGCCGCGCAACTCGCTCGGGTCCCGATCCGCGAAGCCGCATCCGTCGCTGACGTGTCGTCACCGCTGCGAGGCCTCGTGTGAATTACGTTACGGCGGCCGCCGGTTGAGGTGGAAGAGCCCGCGTCGGATCTGTGCACAGCGGCGTGATTGTGGATATCCCGGCCACTCGTTCGGGGTAGCGGTCGCCCGCCAAACGTGTACCGGCGGCCGTCGGCGTCCGCGGAGCCGCGCCGGCAGCTCCCTACGTTCGCTGAGCTGTCGTGCCCGCAGTGACGCCCGCCGGATCGTCCAGCACCGCCCGCGCCACCGAGTGCGCAGCCCCCAGCAGCGGCCCGTCAGGACCGAGCCCGGACACCGTCACCCCGCAGGCCCGGCCCGCGGTGCGCTCCGACAGCTCGTGCTCGAGCGCGGGCAGCAGCCATGGTGCTAGCCGCGACAGCGCACCGCCCAGCACGACGGCCTGCGGATCCAGCAGGTTCACCGCACCGGTGAGAGCGATACCCAAAGCCGTTCCGGCGTCGCTGAGTGCTCGCCGGACAGGCTCGTCGCCCGCGGCGGCGCGCTCGGCGAGCACTTCGCCGCGTTCCACGCCCGCGCCGTTCGGGTCGCCCGAGTCGCCCGAGTCGCCAGGGCCGCCCGGGCCCAGGCCCGCGGCGCGCAGGACCGCAGCTTCACCCGCGTACTGCTCCAGGCAGCCATGGCCTCCGCAGGGACAGGCAGGCCCGTCGGGACGGACGGGCACATGTCCCAACTCGCCGGCGAACCCCCGGATCCCCCTCAGCAGCCGTCCATCGACGACGAGTGCCGCGCCGATGCCGATCTCCGCCGACACGTGGAGGAAGTCCTCGGGCGATCCTTCGCCGAGCCACAGTTCCGCGAGCGCGCCGAAGTTGGCCTCGTTGTCCACCGTCAGCGGCAGATCGCCGGGCAGGAGTCGGCTCAGGTCGATGTCGTGCCAGCCGAGGTTGGGGGCGCGGACGACCGTCCCGGTGTCGCGAGCGACCAGTCCGGGCACGGCCACCGCAAGGCCCGCGGGAGCCAGCCCTTGCTGGTGCGCCTCGGCGCACACCTGCTTCACCAGGGCGGCGAGTTCCTTCAGTACAGGGGCGGGGGAGCGGTCACGGTTGGCGGACCGTCGCTCGGCGCGTGCGCGGATGTCCCCCCGCAGATCGACCGCGCACACCGCCAGATGGTCGACCCCCACCTCGGCGCCGATCCCGACCGGCCCCGTCGCGCTGACCGCCAGCGCCGATCCCGGGCGCCCCACCCGCCCAGGACGCTCGGGACCCAGCTCGTCCAGGAGCCCCGACCGGATCAGTTCGTCCACGAGCGTGGAGACGGCAGCGCGGGTCAGCCCGATGTGGGAAGCCACCGCCGCACGGGACAGCGGGCCGTGTGTGGCCACCGTGTGCATCACACGGGACAGGTTCCGGCGGCGCATCCCCTGCTGGGTGTCGGGCAGCCGCGCGCCGGATGTTCCCCGGCGCCGGTCGTGCGGCGGTGCGGTCATGCTTCGGTCAGTCCTCACTCCCCTTGGGGCACCCTGCCCAGGAGCGGCGCCGCGTCGGAGAGTACCCCGGAGATCCTGGACAGCGCCGCCTCGTCGCGCCGCACAGGGTCGAGCACGGGCCCCCGGGCCGTGTCCCAACGCCTCGCGACGGCGCTCGGGTCCTCCTCGGTCAGCAGGCCGGCCGCCTGCGCCGCGGCTCCGAGTGCCACCAGCTCCTGAGCCTCAGGGACCTGCACGGGACGCCCGGAGAGACGCCGCACCGTGTGCTGCCAGGCCTTGCCCCGCGCCCCGCCCCCGATGAGCAACAGCGGGGTCGACCGGTCGGCGTCGGCGTCAAGGACCAGGTCGAGTGCGCCGAGCAGTGAGTGGACGGCACCGTCGTACGCGGCCTGCAGCAGTTGCCCGGGCGTCGTGTCGTGCCGAAGGCCGTGCAGCACACCGGAGGAGTGGGGCAGGTTCGGTGTGCGCTCGCCGTCCAGGTAGGGCAGGAGCGTGGCCGAACCTCCTGGCTCCACCGCCTCACGCTCCAGATGGAGAAGTTCGGCCACTCGATCGACGGCCTGGGTGCAATTCAGGGTGCAGGCCAGCGGCAACCATGCGCCACGCGCGTCGGCGAAGCCCGCCACGGTACCGGTCGGGTCGGTGGGACGGCGCTCCGAGACGGCGTACACCGTGCCTGACGTGCCGAGGCTCAACACCGGTGTTCCGGGGCGCAGCCCGAGCCCCAGGGCCGCCGCCGCGTTGTCGCCGGTGCCGGGGCCGACCAGCGTGCCCTTGGAGAAGGGCAGTTCACCGCTGTCCCGGACCGTTCCGACGACCTCCCCGGGCCGCGCGACGCGGGGAAGCAGCGCGGGGTCGAGCCCCACCATGTCGAGGATGTCCTCGTCGTACTGCTCAGGGCCCGACGCCCACCAGCCCGTTCCGGAGACGTCGCCGCGGTCGGTCGTGCCGAGGCCCGTCAGCCGTTCCGTGAGGTAGTCGTGGGGCAGGCGCACCGCGGTGGTGGCGCGGGCCGAGGCGGGCTCGTGTTCGGTGAGCCAGGCCCACTTCGTCACGGTGAAGGAAGGCCCTGGCACGCTGCCGACCCGATCGGCCCACACTTTGGGTCCGCCGAGACGCTCCACGAGGCTGCGGGCCTGAGGGGCCGATCGCACGTCGTTCCAGAGCAGCGCCGGGCGGACCGGGCTGCCGTCCCTGCCGAGGGTGACGAGTCCGTGCTGCTGCCCTCCGATGGACACGGCGGCGGCCTCCCGGGCGGCCTGCCCGCACTGCTCCAGGGCCGTGCACAGGGCGTCCCACCACTCCCGAGGGTCGCTCTCGCGATGCTCGCCGGTGCTGACGCGGTGCCGGGCCTGCCCACGCGCGACCACCCGGCCCGTGGGCGCGTCGACGACCAGGACCTTGGTGGACTGCGTGGAGCTGTCCACCCCGACGACGAGAGGTCCCTGAGTGGTGGGCGCTGACGACATGACGGTCTCCGTTTCTGCGGCTGTCCCCGGGTGCGCTCCGGAGTTCACTCCTCGACCTTCCCAGCAGCGCCCTCGGATACTAATTTGTAAAGCGCCATGACGAAATAGGTGAGGGAGCCGCACATGAACTATCAGCCCACCCCTGAGGACAAGTTCAGCTTCGGCCTGTGGACGGTCGGCTGGCAGGGCCGGGACCCGTTCGGAGACGCCACCCGGGCAGCGCTCGACCCTGCCGACTCGGTGCGGCACCTCGCCGAACTGGGTGCCTACGGAGTGACCTTCCACGACGACGACCTGATTCCCTTCGGGTCCTCCGACTCGGAACGGCAGGCGCACATCAAGCGGTTCCGCCAGGCGCTGGACGCCACGGGCCTCGTCGTGCCGATGGCCACCACGAACCTCTTCACCCACCCCGTCTTCAAGGACGGCGGGTTCACCGCCAATGACCGCGACGTGCGGCGGTACGCGCTGAGGAAGACGATGCGCAACATCGACCTCGCGGCGGAGTTGGGTGCCCACACTTATGTGGCGTGGGGCGGCAGGGAGGGCGCGGAGTCCGGCGCGGCGAAGGATGTCACTGTTGCACTCGACCGCATGAAGGAAGCCTTCGACCTGCTCGGCGAGTACGTGACCACACAGGGCTATGATGTGCGTTTCGCCATCGAGCCGAAGCCCAACGAGCCGCGCGGCGACATCCTGCTGCCCACCGTCGGCCACGCTCTTGCGTTCATCGAGCGCCTGGAGCGCCCGGAACTGTACGGCGTGAACCCGGAGGTGGGGCACGAACAGATGGCGGGCCTCAACTTCCCGCACTCCATCGCTCAGGCGCTGTGGTCGGGCAAGCTCTTCCACATCGACCTCAACGGCCAGACCGGCATCAAGTACGACCAGGATCTGCGGTTCGGTGCCGGCGATCTGCGCAGCGCCTTCTGGCTGGTGGACCTCCTGGAATGGGGTGGGTACGACGGCCCCAGGCACTTCGACTTCAAGCCGCCGCGCACGGAGGACTTCGAGGGGGTGTGGGCCTCTGCTGCGGGCTGCATGCGCAACTACCTGATCCTGCGTGAGCGTGCGGCCGCGTTCCGGGCCGACCCCGAGGTGCGTGAGGCGCTGCGTGCCGCGCGCCTGGACGAGCTGGCCGTCCCCACGGCCGAGGACGGCCTCTCCGGCCTGCTCGCCGACCGGAGCGCCTATGAGACGTTCGACGTGGAGGAGGCCGCGGCACGCGGCATGGCCTTCGAGCGGCTCGACCAGCTGGCCATGGACCACCTGCTGGCAGCCCGGAGCTGATCCCCCCGGTCCGTGCGCGAGCAACCGGCGCAGGGGGCTCGCCATATGACCTGTACGAGGCGACTCTGGTGGGTATGGCCATGCCGCCCGTACCGCCGCAGCCGCCTCCGCCGCCCAGTGGTCCGCCGCCCGGCGGGGGAGGGTTCGGTCCCCCGCCGGGCGGCGGGTACGGGCCGCCCCCAGGGGCCGCGGGCCCGCCGTCGCCCCCACCTTCCGGCGGGCCGCCAGGGCGGCGCAACGGCCTGTTCGTCCTGCTCGCGGTCATCGTGGCTCTCGGAGCCGTCGCCGCAGTGGTTCTGCTGGTCACCGGCGACGACGGCGACGGCAAGAAGGAACCCGCCGGGTCCGACAGCAGTACAACGCGCGAACCCACACCCTCCTTGAGCATTCCGTCCCGGATTCCGAGCGAGTTGCCCACCGGCTTGCCGAGTGACGTCCCGTCGCTGCCGACCGACTTCCCCACGCTGCCGACCGAATTCCCGAGTGACCTCGGCTCGGCCGTACCCTCGCCCGCCGATGACCAGGTCCCGTACTACCTCTTGAAGACAGGCGACTGCTTCAACGTCGACAGCAGCCGGCCCGGCCAGGCCGCGAAGAGGTCGTGCAACCAACCGCACGACGCCGAAGTCGTGGAGTTCGCCGAACTTCAGGGCTCCTATACGACGGACGCGGCCCTGAAGAAGGCGGCGGCCGCCCTCTGTGAACGACCACTGGAACGCAAGGCGCGCAGCCAGCCGTCCGGAACGGTGCGCGGGACCCTGGTGCAGTATCCGGATGCCACGGGCTACAAGGTGGGCATCGACAATGTCGCGTGCAGCCTGGCGGGGGACAGCGGCCCGGGAAAGCACAAGCTCACCGGACCACTGTCCTGACCAAGTCAGTATCGCCGGGGGAGACGTACGTACGTCACCGTGGTCTCCGTGCCGCTGTCGACCAGCCGTCCGTCCTTGTCGAAGGCCTCCGGGCCGTCGCTCATCCCGAAGTCGTTGTCATTGATGAGGGCCAAAGTGCGACTGTCGACCCGGGCGACGCCCTCGATCTTGCCGGGCACGCCGCCGACCGTGTTCAGGTCGACCACCAGTCGTTTGCCGAGAACGGGCACTCCGGAGGAGGCGGGGTCGTCGAGCTCCTCCAAGGAGGGCCGAGTCGTGCTCCTGTCCCACTTGCTGCCCAGGATGTTCGCGCCGCGATCCAAAGTGACGGCCTGGAGACGTGCGGCTTTGTCGGTGCGCTCCTGGACGAGGAGCTTGTCGCGTCCTGTGGCGACAACGGAAGAGATCTTCAGTTCGGACGTGTCGTCCTCACCGGGATCCACGATGTCCACGGGATCGAACCGGTAGGCGTACTCCGCGGTGACGGCCTGCTCGGTCGGCGAGAAGCGCAGCAGCCGTGTGGTGCGAGAGTTCTCACCCGCGTCATCGTCCGGCAGGGAGAGCGGACTCTGCACGGCCATCACCAGGTCGCCGCCGGGGAGTTGGGTGAGCCCTTCGAAGCCGCGGTTCGTCTTGCGGTGCAGAAGGACGCCGGGCAGCGCCTCGACCACCGGGTAGTCGGCGCCCCGCAGCTTCAGCCCGCGCGGCACGTACCGCTTGATGATCTTTCCGCGCGCGGAGACATGGATCAGGGACGGCCCGTACTCGTCGACCAGCCAGAAGGTGCCGTCCGGGGCGCGCACGAGCCCTTCCGTGTCCAAGCCGTTCGGGTCGTACGGCACGGGGGTCTTCGCGTCGTACGAGTACGGGGCCTCGTCGCGGCCCTCTTGATTGGGCAACCCGGTGACGGGCTTTCCGGAAGAGGCCGTCAGCGGCAGCGCGGAGATGACCTTGATCTTGTCCCCACGGACCCGGATCTTCACGATCGCCGGATCGAAACCGGGGACAGGGAAGGTGCGGCGCTTCTTGCCATCGATCTTTATCTGACCGTTGGGTCCCCGATCGGTCACCGCCCAGAACTCACCCTTGCGGCCCGTCGGGTACAGGTCGCTGCCGATGCCGCCGAGGTCGACACCGCGGTCGTCCTTCACCGTGCCCGGCAGCAGCTTATTGCTGAAGGTGCCGAGCGGAATGTCGCCGAGGGTCGCGGCGGCGGTCACGCGCGCCTCGTCGTGTCCACCGCCCGGCCGGCCCGTCGCGGTGCCCGCCACCGTGAGGGCGGCCACCACGGCGAGTGGCAGGCCGATGGCCATGGAACGACGGACACGGCCCGTACGGGCGACGTGCGGGGACATCGGGGCCTCCTGGGGCACAGGGTTGGTGACAGCGGCCAGACTTCGCCGCCATCACGAACCTGAGGAAGCCTCCGAGTGAACGAGGGGTGATGTGCTGACGGCGCGCCCTCCTGAGGGGGGCAGGCGGGGCTGCCGACACAGGCCCCTAGCGCGCCCGGGTGGGGCGCGTCACTCGTTTCCGTCGGCGACGGCCAGTGCTGTCGCCGGGTCCTGGGCCGCGGGCCCTGCGGGAGCCCAACGGCCGCCCTCCTTGCGGTAGGGCCACCAGCGGCCGTCGCGCCCGTGGCGCAGCTGTACATCCGCGCCGACCACGGTCCAGCGGTTGTCCGTCGCGCGAAGCTGAGGCCGTTCGTCCTCGTCCCAGGCGGCGTCCAGTGCGGCCCGCGCGCGGGCCAGCGCCTCGTCCTTTGGCGTCCACATCTCTTCGAGGATGTGGAGGGCGGCGCGACCTCCGTACCTCCAGGCGCGGACGGCAAGGTCGAGAGCGTCCCGACCGCGCTCGGATGCCGCCGCGAGCCGCGTTTCGACCGCGGTACCGGGCCGCGCCGCCGCCAGGCGGACAGCGTCCTCGTCAGTCGACAAGTCGACCTCGACGGGGAGCCGTTCGTGGCCGGGCGCGAGCGCATCCGCCAGGACGCGGTATGCCTCGACAGCGGCCTGTGCGGCCAGGAACTCGACCGCGGCCACGTCCAGCCCCGCAGCGGGCTCCGCGTCCGTGTAGAGCGTCGGCGGCACACCGGGCTCCGCGGGCAGCGGAGGCAGCGCGGGCAGCGGCGGGAGGATGGCACCCTCCGCGTACGCCTCCGCGGCGTCCACACCCTCTGGACCGCCCTCCAGGGCGTCCCCGCCGGCCTCCTGTGCCTCAGCCGTCGAGGCGCTGCGCGTCTGCAGCTCGTCGAGAAGTATCCGCTCCCCGCGTCCTCGCATCAGTAGCAGCACGAACGGGTCCTCGTCGAGAAGACGCGCCACCTGGTAGCAGAGGGCAGCCGTATGTCCGCAGTGGTCCCACGCCTCGCAGTCGCACTCGGGCTCGAGGTCACCGATGCCGGGCAGGAGTTCGACGCCCGCCGCCGCGGAATCCTCCACCAAGTGCGGAGGCATGTCGCGGTCCAGGAGCGCGGCGATGTGGCCCGCCCGCTCGATGGCCATCTCCAGGAAGCGGTCCCACGCCTCCGGACTCAACTCCTGCAGCAGCACATCGGAACGGTGCGGTGTACCGTCCCGGTCCTTGACCACTGCCGTGATGCGGCCGGGGCGCACGGAAACAGCACCCACCGCGCCCGCGCGCGCGAGACGACGCCCGGCTTTCAGCTGCTGCAGATCCAGGGCGGTGTCCTCGAGAGCCTTCAACCAGGCCTGACCCCACCAGCTCTGCGCGAACCCTCGCCCGTGTGCGGGCGGCAACGCCGCGAACGTGCGCTCTTCCGACTGCGCGCCCCCGCGCGTGTCGTCCGCGTCGTCGTACGCCTCATCGTGGATGTCACTCATCGCGTGCCCCCTCGCAGCTCCACAAGATCCGACAATTCGGCATCGGTCAGCTCGGTGAGAGCGGCCTCGCCGGCTCCGAGGACGGAGTCCGCCAACTCCCGCTTGCGCAGCAGCATGTCGGCGATGCGGTCCTCGATCGTCCCCTCCGCGATCAGCCGGTGCACCTGCACCGGCTGCGTCTGCCCGATGCGGTACGCGCGGTCGGTGGCCTGCGCCTCCACCGCGGGATTCCACCAGCGGTCGTAGTGCACGACGTGCTCGGCACGCGTCAGGTTCAAGCCCGTTCCGGCCGCCTTCAAAGACAGCAGGAAGACCGGCACTTCACCGTCCTGGAAACGCTGCACCATGGCCTCCCGCTGCGCTACAGAAGTGCCCCCGTGCAGGAACTGCGAGGGAACACCACGCGCCGAGAGATGCTGCTCGATGAGCCGCGCCATCTGGACGTACTGCGTGAAGACGAGCACGCTCGCCTCTTCCGCGAGGATCGTGTCGAGCAACTCGTCCAGCAGCTCCAGCTTTCCGGAGCGTCCGGGGATGCGGGGCTCGTCCTCCTTGAGGTACTGCGCGGGGTGGTTGCAGATCTGCTTGAGCCCGGTGAGGAGCTTGACGATCAGACCCCTGCGCGCGAACCCGTCGGCGCCGGAAATGTCCGCCAGCGTCTCCCGCACCACCGCTTCGTAGAGGCCCGCCTGCTCCGCGGTGAGCGAGACGGCACGGTCGGTCTCCGTCTTCGGTGGCAACTCGGGTGCGATCCCCGGATCCGATTTGCGGCGGCGCAGCAGAAACGGCCGCACGAGCTGTCCGAGCCGCTCGGCAGCAGCAGGATCCGAACCGCCCTCGACGGCTTGGGCGTACCGCGTACGGAAAGTGCCGAGCCGGCCGAGCAGACCGGGGGTCGTCCAGTCGAGAATGGCCCACAGTTCGGAGAGGTTGTTCTCCACAGGTGTGCCGGTGAGCGCCACGCGCGCGCGTGTACCGATCGTGCGCAGCTGCTTCGCCGTGGCCGAGTACGGATTCTTCACGTGCTGCGCCTCGTCGGCGACGACCATGCCCCAGGAGGCTTGGCCGAGCCTTTCCGCGTCGAGCCGCATCGTCCCGTAGGTGGTCAGGACGAACTCGCCGTCCGCCAGATCGTCGAGGTTGCGCTGGGAGCCGTGGAAGCGGCGTACACGCGTACCTGGCGCGAACCTCTCGACCTCGCGCTGCCAGTTGCCCATGAGCGACGTCGGACAGACCACCAGGGTGGGCCCGGCGGACTCCTCCTGCGTCTGACGGTGCAGATGCAAGGAGATGAGCGTGATCGTTTTGCCGAGACCCATGTCGTCGGCGAGGCAGGCGCCCAGCCCGAGCGACGTCATGCGTGCCAGCCAGTTCAGACCGCGCAGCTGGTAGTCGCGCAGCTCGGCGGCGAGGGCCACGGGTTGGCCGACCGGCTCCATGCCTTCCGGATCGGCGAGCCGCTCGCGCAGGGTGGCGAGCCACCCCGTAGGCTCCACGTCGACTCGCTGCCCCCCGACCTCGGCCGTGCCCGTCAGCACGGCGCCGAGCGCGTCGATCGGGGTGACCTTGTGGTCCTGCTGGTCGCGGGCGCGGCGGACCTCCGCCGGATCCACCAGCACCCACTGGTCGCGCAGGCGGACCACGGGACGGTTCGACTCCGCGAGGCGGTCCAGCTCCGCCCGTGTGAGCTGCTGGTCACCCAGCGCGAAACGCCAGTTGAAGGCGAGGAGGGCGTCGGCCGAGAGGAAGGACCGCGTGTCCGAGGACAGCTTGTGCGGTCCCTTCCGGTCGCTCTCGTCGTCGTCCGCCGGCCCGATGACGGCGTGTGCCGTGAGATTGCGCGCCAGTTCCCGGGGCCAGTGCACGTCGACGCCCGCGGCCGCCAACACGCGGGCGCCATCGCTCAGGAGCGCGGTGACGTCCTCGTCGGCGAGCTCGATCGCGTCGGGGACGGTGGCGGACAGGAGAGGGGCCAGCGGCGGCCACGCGCGCGTGGCACGACGCAACGCGAGCAGGGCGTCCATACGCGCCCGCGGGCCGAAGGCCTGGCCCGAGGCGCCGAACCCCGCCCACACCTCCGCGGCATCCGCGACGAGCGAGGGATCGCTGACACTGTGCAACTGCAGTACGGCCCGGAAGGGCAGCAGGGTGCCGTCGTCGGCAACCGTGGCGAGGCCGGGAATCTCCACACGCAGTGAGATCCGCACCCCGGCGTCGTGCCCGGCGGCGACGTCCAGCGCCCAGGCGCGCTGCTCCGGCACGTGCTGGGGCTCCGGAGCGGCGAATACGGGCCCGCCGGCGGCCAGTGGCGCGGCGGGGGAGCGCGGGAGGGTGTCGGCCACGGCGTCGAGGAACTGGCGCAGGACATGCTCGGGTTCGGGCAGCCGCGGCGGGACGCTGGCGTGCAGCGGCAGAGCGTGGGCGGCGGGCGGCATCGCAGCGGCCAGCTCACGCAGCCGTTGCAGATCCTCGGAACTCAGCGGACCGGCGCGCCACGCGTCGTGATCACTGACGGTCAGCCCCGGCAACAGCAGACCGCGCGCCGCCAGTTGCAGGGCCAACACTCCTGCTGTCCCCCAGAAGGCGCCCGTCGGATGCGTCTCCGTGGCGGCACGCGCGCGCGTGAGGACGGGCAGCGCGGCGCGGACGGGAACCAGTGCTGCGGTGACGGGCGCGAGCTCGACGCCCTCGTCCCCCGGTACGACGAGGGTCAGTTCTTCGTGGACACCGGCTGAGGTGTGGGGCGGCTCGGTGCCGTCGGCATGCCAGAAAGCCACACGTCCGTCGCGGGGCGGGTCGGCAGGCACGAAGAGAACGGAACAGCGCGACAGTTCGGAGATCTCGGAGCGGGACACGACAGGGAGCCTGTGCACAGCGATGGCGCATTCCTCAAATTTGACTACTGAGACCAGAGCGGCCGAGAGTACAGCACGGCGAGGCCTTCGCGAAGGTCATGGCGCGGTGATCCAGGTCACTTCTCCTTCGGGGGGTGTAGCCAGCCCCCCTGACGGACGGTGCTGGCCCCCGGTTGGACACGGGTGGTGCCGCCATGGTTGCCCCAGGTCGCTGATCCGTACGTTCTATCAGGTCAGCCCGTTGTCATGAAGACCGGAGACCCACCATGCCCCAGGCCGCCGCAGTAGCGGAACGCCCCCCATCCAGCACCCGCGGGCAGAGTGCCGGAAGTGATTTCGCCCCTCTCCTGCGCACGGTCAAGGAACAAGGCCTCCTCAACCGGCGCACCGGATGGTACGCGCGAACCATCGCGCTCAACGCCGGTGCGCTGACCGCCGTGGGCGTCGGCATGTTCCTTCTCGGCACCTCATGGTGGGTGCTCCTGCTCGCGCCAGTGCTGTCCGTCCTGTGCGCCCGGACAGCGTTCATCGGTCATGACGCGGGCCATTCGCAGATAACGGCGGACCGTTCCGTGGGCCGTGCCATCGGTCTCGTGCACGGCAATCTCCTGCTCGGGATGAGCTCGGCCTGGTGGAACGACAAACACAACAGACACCACGCCAACCCCAACCACGTCGACAAGGACCCCGACGTCGCCGCGAACGTCCTCGTGTGGACCAGTCGCCAGGCCAAGGTGCGCGTCGGATTCCGGCGTTGGCTCACCCGTAACCAGTCCTGGCTCTTCTTTCCGTTGACGCTCCTCCAGGGCGTCGCCATGAAGATCTACGGCTTCCAGGACCTGCGGCGGCAGGGTCCGCGCGAACGCGTCGTGGAAGGCCTGCTACTGGTCGCGCATCTTGTCGGCTACGTGACGTTGCTTCTCACCGCCATGCCCCTCGGCCACGCGATCGCCTTCGCCGCGGTCCACCAGGCACTGTTCGGTCTGCACCTCGGACTGGCCTTCGCACCCAACCACAAGGGCATGGAGATGCCGGATCCGAACGGCGAGCGCTGGGGGCATCTGCGTCGCCAGGTGCTCACCTCGCGCAACATCCGCGGCGGCCCGGTGACCGACTGGTTCCTCGGCGGACTCAACTACCAGATCGAGCATCACCTGTTTCCGAGCATGCCCAGGCCCCACCTGCGGCTGGCCCAGCCCGTAGTGCGCGCCCACTGTGCCGCTGTGGGCATGTCCTACACGGAGGCCGGGTTCGTCGACTCCTACCGGCAGGTCCTGCGGCACATGTACGAAGTCGGCGAGCCGCTCCGGGTCGAGTAGGCCTGAAACCGGTGAGGCGGGGACCAGTGAGGCCCGGGAACCAGTAGGGGGCGCGACTCAGGGCTTTCTCAGGGGCGCGGTCAGGAACCGTGCGAGAGCTGACGCCGTTTTCCAGGACAGAGAGCGGCACACGCCGCGAAGGAGGCGACGCACATGTCGAAGAACGCGAAGATCGCCGCAGGTGGTGTGGCGGCCGGGATCATTCTGCTGATCTGGCTGCCTTGGTGGGCCGCACTCCTGATCGTGCTCGGAGTCCCCGCGGCGGCATATCTCACGCTCGACTCGGGCCAGCGGCGCCGACTGCGCCGCGTCACCCGCAAGGAGATAGGCCACTGAGGACCGCTCGGTCCGGCCGGCCTGACGGGTGAGGACGACGGGTGGCCCGTCAGCCGGCTCAGGACGGACGCACCGCCATCTTGTCGAGGGCCTCCAGCAGCGCGGGAAGCTCAGGGCCACGGCCTACCGGACGTACTTCCCCCGGCTCTTCGTCCAGGAGCACGAAGGCAATGTCGTCGGTTCTGGCGACCAGCGACCAGCCGGGGCCGTCGGCCCGCAGAGTGCGCGCGTCACCCGAGGCGAAAGCCGACCGCACCCGTCCTAGGGGCGGCGGCGTGTCCACGTAGGCGCGGGCTTCCGCCAGGACGCGCCTGACACCGGTCAGAGGTGCCGCCTCGGCATCCGCTTGAGTGTGCTTCTTCTCGGCTACCGCCGTCTCGAAGTCACTGTCGTCGACCTGTGCCCGCCAGGCCGCCCACTGCAGCGCTATCTCGTCCGCACCCAGCCGCCGCTGTGCGGGGCCCCAGTCGTCGGCCTCCGGTGGCGCCAGCGGAGGCCGGCCTGCCTCGGTATCGGGTTCGGGGTCGTGCGGAGCAGGAACTCCGGGAGCTGCCACCGCGACCGCGAGCGGCCATCCGGGCAGTGCGGTGACCACGGTGCGTTCATCGGGGGAGAGGTCGTACTCCATGCCGCAGTCCCACGAGGCGATCGCCACGGCCACGAGCGACACGTCGTCGACGACGACTGTCCAGCGCGCACCCCCGCCGTCCTGGCCGAGCACCAGTCCGTAGCCTCCCGCTATCGGTGGCAGATCCAGCGTCGCGCAGGCCTCCGGGTAGTCGTCGCCCAGCACACTGGGAAACTTCGCGGGCGTCAGGAGCACCGCCGTCAGTACGTACAGCGCGTCGTCATCGGCGGCGACAGCGTCGTCCGTTCCGGCCATGCCAGCCTCCCCATCGCTTCATCCGTCGGCGCACCCTAACCACTGGCCCCGGAGATCGTCGAGAGGTGGATGACCAGGAAAATCACCGGCCCACCACCTTTCGGGGCGAGCGAGGCGGGGGGCCGCCTCAAGCGGCAGGCAGGCCAAGGAGCAAGCGGGCCACGTCGTGTGGGGACTCGTCGCGTTCGCGCGCCAGGGCTATGACGGCACGGCACGCGAGCTCGTTGACGCCGAAGGACAGTGCCTCCGGAGAGACCCAGCCAGTCGCTTCGTCCATCGTGGGCTGATCGTCCTCGGCGCACGCCGCGACATAAACGGCGGCCGCTTCGAAGAGGTTGTGCGGGCGTTGGTGCTTGTGGTGGCCGCGCGCGGTCCCGTTCTCGGACTGTGGTGGTTTGTCGGCGCGCCAGAACTTGCGGAGTGCGTCAAACATGTGGTCAACCTTCCCCCGGTATGTGCCACCACCGTTGTTCCCTGCATCTGCCCCACGCCAACGTAGAGTGAGTGCTCCGGTGACAGAAGGGGGACCGCGCGGTGAAGCGTTTCGAGCGGCTCGAGCAGATCAGGCGCCTCGATCCAGAGCGGGACTACCTCGAGATCTACCGTCTCACCACGACGTTCGAATTCCCGTGGGATTACACGCGCGCACTCGAACTCGCCCTCTATCGCACGTACGCGGTGCCCAGCATCGGGCGGCTGCTCGCACAGACGGCAGAGCTGACGGACCGTACGCAGAAGAGGTACGACGACACGGCCCTCCTGCTCGACGCCGTTGTGGAGCACGGCTTCGCCGACGACGAGGGACGCACCGCCATCCGCCGCATCAACCAGATGCACCGCAGTTACGACATCAGCAACGACGACATGCGATACGTGCTGTGCACGTTCGTGGTGGTGCCGAAGCGGTGGATCGACACCTACGGCTGGCGCAGGCTCTCGCGTCACGAGACGGCCGCCGCCGCCACGTACTACCGCACCCTCGGGCAGCACATGGGCATCAAGCAGATCCCGGGCACCTACGAGGAGTTCGAGAACTTCCTCGACGCGTACGAAGAGGCGCACTTCGGGTGGGATCAAGGGGGTCGTAGTGTCTCCGACGCGACTCTGGACCTGATGGCCTCGTGGTATCCGAGCCCCCTGGCACCCATGCTGCGCAAGGCGACCCTCGCGCTGTTGGACGAGCCCTTGCTGCGGGCCTTCCGCTACGAAGAGCCGGACGCGCTCACCCGCTCGCTGGTTCGGGGAGCCGTGCGGCTGCGAGGGCGTGCCGTGCGTCTCATGCCGCCGCGCAGACTGCCGCATTACGCGCGTCAGAACCGGGAGATCAAGGGCTATCCCGACGGGTACGAGGTTGCCGAACTCGGCTCGTTCCCCGTGCCGGGCGTTCGCGGCTGCCCGGTGCCGCACAAGGGCACGTCAGCGAGCGCTCCGGTCGAGTGATGCCAAGGTGTCGCGCAGCCAGGTGAGTTCGGCCCGGCTCGTCGCGCGCGCGATCGTGAGGATCCCGCGCCGGAAGGGGTCGTCCAGCTCCTCCGCGCGCAGGGGCCGTTCGCCGTCGTAGAAGAAGCTGGCCGGCTCCTCCAGAAAGGCGAGTCGCCGCCGCAGTACCCCCGCCTGCGCCTGCGCGTCGTCGAGGTGACGCAGGAAGGCGAGAAGTGTGAACCAACGGTTCTCGTCGGTGATGTCCCCCCGCGCCGGATCCGCGAGCCGCTTGTGCAGTTCCAGCCTACCGGCCGGAGTGAGGCTCAGGACGTGGCGCGGCGCGGCCACGGCGCCCGGCTGAGTCTCCCTGGCCAGCAGCCCGGCCTTCTCCAGCCGCTTGATGGCGGGGTACAGCGTGCTCTCCGCCACGGGCCGCACGTGCCCGGCCAGTGCGGTGATGCGCTTGCGCAGCTCGTAGCCGTGCAAGGCGGTGTCGTAGAGGAATCCGAGGATGGCCAGTTCGAGCATGAACTGCATTCTGCCTCACGGAGCCTACTCATCCGCTGTACCCCTGCTACGTAATACATCGGTGCCGATGTATGGTCTCCGGGGTCGCCCCAACGGTGGGCGGAGTGAACGACACGACGAAGGAAACGGGGTGCGGTGGTGAAGGAGGCCCAGTTCGATGCGCAGGGCAGCCGGGTGCGGTGGACCGAGGTGGACGGGACCGGCCCGGCACGGGTCTACGTCCATGGCCTCGGTGCAGCGTCCACGGTCTACCACGCGCACATAGCCGCCCGCCCCGAACTGGCGGGCAGACGCTCGCTGTTCGTTGACCTGCCCGGACACGGCCTCAGCGACCGGCCGGCCGACTTCGCCTACTCCCTGGAAGATCACGCAGACGCATTGGCGGCCGTCCTGGACGAGGCGCAGGTGGTCGGGGCGGAAATCGTCGCGCACAGTATGGGTGGCTCGGTAGCCATCGTGCTCGCACACAGGCGTCCCGAGCTGGTGGCCAGGCTGGTGCTCACCGAGGCCAACCTCGATCCTCACCCTCCCGTCACAGCAGGCAGCAGCGGCATCGCCGCGTACACGGAGGAAGACTTTCTGGCGGGTGGCTACGCGCGCGTGCTGGAGAGGGTCGGCCCCACCTGGGCGGCCACCATGCGTCTCGCGGACCCCCTGGCTCTCCATCGCAGCGCGTCGGGACTTGTCGCGGGCGCCCGGCCGACGATGCGGCGGATGCTCATGGAACTTCCGGTAGAGCGTGTCTACTTGCAGGGCGATGCGAGCGGAGAGCTTGCTGGACGCGACGAACTGACGGCAGCAGGGGTGCGCGTGGTGACCGCGCCGGGAGCGGGACACAACGTCATGTTCGACAACGCGGACGCTTTCGTCGCCGCGATCGCCGGATGACGACCCGACCCGCTCTGTCGCTCGCGGACCGGGTCGGGTTCAGTCCTGGCGTACGGCCAGAGCGAGGAAGCGGGCATCCTCGTCGACGTACGAGGTCATGAGCCAGCCGGAACCTGCGAGCAGCGGTCCCAGGTTGGCCTCCGCCCGCAGGTCGGCCGGGGTGATCTGCCGCCCCTGACGTGCCGCGAGCGCCGCCCTGCCGATGGGGTGAAAGAGTGCCAGCAGCCCTCCGGGACGGACGACCCGCCACAGCTCCCGGAGGTTCTCGGCGGGGTCGGGCAGATGCGAGATCAGCCCGGCGCCGAACACGGCGTCGAGTGACCGCGTGCGCACCGGAAGACGCGTCACGTCGGCGAGCAGCAGTTGCCCGGCAAGGTCCCTGCCCGCCTGTGTCGCGGCTACCAGCATGGCCGGCGTCAGGTCGGCGCCGAGCACCACGCCCGAGGGCCCTACGGCGTCCCTGAGCGCCGGGAGTGCCCGTCCCGTACCGCAGCCGGCGTCGAGCACGGTGGAGCCGGTGCTCAGGGCGAGTTCGGCAACAGCGGCTCGATAGGCGGGCCCGTCATCGGGAAAGCGCGTGTCCCAGTCGGCCGCGCGGGCCGTGAAGAACTCTTGGACCTGCGTGTGGTCGTCGCTCATGCGACCCATGATCCCGCAAAGTGCCGTACGCGCGTTGGGTGCACTCGTTCGAGCGTGACGCGATCGTTCAGGGCCGTCTCTCTGTCACATTCCAGCAGCTTTCGAAATGCGCCCCCGCCGTGCGCCCTCCCTCGGACTACCGTCCCGGGGCCATGGGACACCTGGACCACACCATCTTCGGCTGGCTGACCCCGGTGCTGTCGTACGCGATGGCCAGTATCGGCGCCGCTCTCGGTCTGTGCTGCACCGTCCGCGCCCTGGACGCCACAGGCAGGTCGCGGCGGAACTGGCTCATCACCGCCGCCTCCGCCATCGGGACGGGCATCTGGACGATGCATTTCGTCGCCATGCTCGGCTTCGGCGTCACCGGCACGGAGATCCATTACAACGTGCCTCTGACCTTCGTAAGCCTCCTGGTCGCGATGGCCGTCGTGGGCGCCGGGGTCTTCGCTGTGGGATACGGCCGCGATCGAGGACGCGCCCTCGCGCTGGGTGGGCTCACCACGGGGCTCGGCGTCGCCAGCATGCACTACCTCGGCATGGAGGCCCTGCGCCTGCATGGAGACGTGCGGTACGACCCAGTCCTGGTCGCGCTCTCCGTACTCATAGCGGTCGTTGCGGCAACCGCAGCGCTGTGGGCCGGCCTCAACATCAAGTCCCCGCTCGCGGTCGTCGCGGCTTCTCTGGTCATGGGTGGCGCGGTGACGAGCATGCATTACACCGGCATGTTCGCGGTCAGCGTGCGGGTGACCCCCTCCGAAGCCGCCCTGCCCGGAGCCACCACGATGCAGTTCATCTTTCCCGTCGCCGTCGGCCTCGGCTCCTACCTGTTCCTGACCTCTGCCTTCGTCGCGCTGTCCCCGACCAAGGGTGAGCGTGAGGCCTCCGTGTCGGCCCAGCGACCGGTTGACGGTGTCGCCTCCTGAAGAGGCATTCGGGGCCGGCCGGTACACCGCACCACACCCAACCGAGCGAGGAGGCCATGGACACCACGCGAAGCACCCCCGATCCGGCCGCGGGCGCGATACCTCATCCCCGGCCTCCTGGACAGCCGACGCGCGGCCGCCGCGCCCACGCAGGCCCACCGGCCGACGAACGCCCCGCCGGAGAGGAGCAGTTCGTGCAGCCCTCGACCTACAGGGCCGCCACGCGCGCGGGATGGTGGCGACTGCGTCCGCGCACCGTCCGGGCCAAGATCGTGTGTCTGCTGATGGTGCCCGTCGTCTCGCTCCTCGCACTGTGGGGGTACGCGACCGTCACCACTGCGCAGGACGTAGCCCGCCTGCGGCAGGTGCAGCGCGCCGACACCGACGTACGCGGCCCGGTCGAGACGGCCGTCATCGCGCTCCAGGCCGAACGCGTCGCCGCCGTACGCTACGCGGTCGAGCCCGGTGCCGACCGCAAGGATGTGCTGGAGCGCCGGGCCGCGAGAACCGACCGTGCCGTGGCAGAACTGCGCCTCGGCGACAAACGGACCGTCGCCGACGGAGCAGGCTTCCCCGAAGGGGTGGTTGACCGCCTGGAAGCCTTCGTGAACGGTGCCGAAGGCCTCCGACCGCTACGAGCCGACGTGTTGGACCGACGTACGGGTTGGGACGCGACGTACGGCCAGTACACCAGGGCGATCGCTCAGGCCTTCGCGGTGGGCGGTGCCCTCACAGGCATGCAGGACAGCACGCAGGGCTCCCACGCGCGCGTGCTGCTCGAATTCTCCAGGGCGGGGGAGATGCTGGCCCGTGAGGATGCCGTGCTTGCCGCGGCTCGGCAGGCCGGCGCTCTGGAGGGCGAGCGCCTCCGGCTGTTCACCGGAGCCGTCGACACCCGCCGGACCCTGACTGACACAGCGGTCCCGGACCTGCGCGGCCCTGAGCGGACAGCATGGCGCGGACTCGAGGGCGCCAGGGCGTACGGGGACGTCCGGGCGGCCGAGGACAAGGTCCTCCTGGCCGAGCCCGGCCGAAAGGCCCTCGCAGCGGCCCCGGCGAAGACGTGGAACGAGGCGTACGCGACAGTGCGGGACGAACTCCATGAGATCCAGGAAAGAGCGGACCGAAGCGCGGCCACCCGTTCCGACCCACTGACCCACGGCGTGCTCACACCTGCGGGCGCCGCGGTCCTGCTCGGACTGGCCGCCGTCGCCGCCTCACTCGTCATCTCCGTACGCATCGGGCGAGGACTCGTGGTCGAGCTGGTGACCCTGCGCAACGGGGCCCTGGAAATCGCACGACGCAAACTCCCGCAGGCGATGCGGCGGCTGCGCGCCGGTGAGGAGATCCAGACCCGCGCGGAGGCACCTCAGGGGCCACCTGCGGACGACGAGATCGGGCAGGTCGCCGAAGCGCTCGGTACCGTCCACCGGGCGGCCCTGCACGCCGCGATCGAGCGCGCGGAGCTCGCAAGCGGCGTCTCCGGAGTATTCGTCAATCTGGCCCGCAGGACACAGGTCCTCGTCCACCGGCAGCTCAACCTCCTCGACACCATGGAGCGCAGGGCCGACGACCCCAACGAGCTCAGTGACCTCTTCCGGCTGGACCACCTGACCACCAGGATGAGGCGCCACGCGGAAAGCCTGATCATCCTCTCCGGAGCCGCGCCCGGCCGGGCCTGGCGGCTGCCGGTCTCCTTGACGAACGTCGTGCGCGCTGCTGTTTCCGAAGTCGAGGACTACGCGCGCGTGGAGGTGCGACAACTTCCCGCAACCTCGGTCCTGGGCACCGCGGTGGCCGACCTCACCCACCTCCTGGCCGAGCTCGTCGAGAACGCCGCCCAGTTCTCACCCCCGCACACCAAGGTGCGCGTCAGCGGCGAGCCGGTGGGCAACGGCTATGCCTTGGAGATCGAGGACCGCGGGCTGGGCATGGGCAAGGAAACGCTCGTGGAAGCCAACCGTCGTATCCAGCATTCCGAGGCGCTCGACCTGTTCGACAGCGATCAACTCGGTCTCTTCGTGGTCAGCAGGCTCGCGGCACACCACGACATCAAAGTGCACCTGAGTACCTCCCCCTACGGAGGCACCACAGCGGTCGTACTGCTGCCGACCGCCCTCCTGCACAGCGGCACGCGGGAAAACCGACAGCCCCCCTCGGAGGCCCGCCACATGGTGCGCGGGGCTGGAGCCGGGGCTGACCTCGACAAGGAGCACGCGCGCGTGCACGAACCAACGGGCCACGACATGAACGCCGACTCCGTCCCGCGCCCCGCCTCCCGACCCGCTCTGGCCGTCGCGGCCGAGGCCTCGTCGCCGCCCGGGATCACCGCGCTGCGGTTGCACCACGGCCGGGACACGCGCGAAACGCCGGGCACGACGCCCACCCGCGCGGATGCGCTCGACGTGGCCGGCCCCGACGCGGAGGACGCCGCACAGGACGCGTCGAGTGAACTGCCGCACCGCGTACGGCAGGCGAGCCTCGCCCCTCAACTGCGCGAACGCCACGCCGCGAGCGGCGGAGGCGAGGCAGACGGCATCGGAAGGGACGAGCGCAGCCCCGAAGAGGTGCGCGACCGCATGACCGCCTACCGCAACGGTTGGGCTCGCGGCGGCGGCAGGCCTCCGGGTGCCGGCGGCTCGGCACCCACGCCCATGGGGCCCGTACCGGGCAGCGACCGCATCGAAGGAGATCCCGCATGATCCAGGACCAGAGCATCCCGGCCGGGCGAGTCGGCGGACTCGGCTGGCTGCTCGACGACTTGGTGCTGCGCGTGAGCGAGGTGCGGCACACCGTGGTGCTGTCCAACGACGGACTCCCGGTCGGCGCGTCGACCGCCCTCACCCGCGAGGACGCCGAACACCTCGCCGCGGTCGCCTCGGGCTTCCACAGCCTCGCCAAGGGGGCGGGGCGGCATTTCGGTGCGGGCGGCGTGCGTCAGACCATGGTCGAGATGGACGACGCGTTCCTGTTCGTGGCAGCCGCCGGCGACGGCTCCTGTCTCGCCGTACTCACTGCGGTAACGGCGGACATCGGCCTGGTGGCGTACGAGATGGCCCGCATGGTCAAACGAGTGGGAGAGCACCTCGACACTCCGGCGCGCTTCGCCGAACAGCCACCGGCCACCGGATGACCGGGGGCGGTGGTACCGATGACCGAGGACACGAGCGGCGTCCCGGAGCAGCCGGGTAGCCAGTGGTACGACAACGAAGCCGGTCCACTTGTCCGTCCCTACGCCATGACGGGCGGACGGACCAGACCGGGACCACGCGGAGTCCGCTTCGATCTGATCGCCCTGGTGACGCTGGACGACAGCGCGCCGGGGCCCGGTGACGGCACGGCACTCGGTCCTGAACACCGGGCACTCATCGAACTGTGCCGCGCGGAGACGCAGTCCGTCGCCGAGCTCGCGGCAGGCGCGGATCTGCCCGTCGGTGTGGTCAGGGTGCTTCTGGGCGACCTACTGGAGATGGGCTGCGTCAGAGTCAGCCGACCCGTGCCACCCGCACAGCTTCCCGACGAAAAGATCCTCCGAGAGGTGATCGATGGGCTCCGAGCGCTCTGACGCCATGGCCACCGAGACGACGGCCATGGCCCTGAAGATTCTGGTCGCGGGCGGTTTCGGGGTGGGCAAGACCACCTTGGTGGGTGCGGTCAGTGAGATCCGTCCACTGCGCACCGAGGAACTGTTGAGCGAGTTGGGCCAGTCGGTGGACGACACCGAAGGGGTCGACCGGAAGACCACAACGACCGTGGCCATGGACTTCGGCCGCATCACCATCCGCTCCGGCTTGTCGCTGTACCTGTTCGGCACCCCGGGCCAGGACCGCTTCTGGTTTCTGTGGGACGAGCTGTCACAGGGAGCCCTCGGTGCTGTGGTCCTCGCGGACACCCGACGGCTCGAGGACTGCTTCCCCGCCGTGGACTACTTCGAGCACCGTCGCATCCCGTTCGTCGTGGCAGTCAACTGCTTCACGAAGACGCGTACGTACGGTGCACGCGAAGTGTCACGGGCCTTGGACCTCGACCGCGGAACGCCGGTGGTGCTGTGCGATGCCCGGGACCGAGATTCGGGGAAGGAGGTGCTGATACGTCTGGTTGAGTACGCCGGGCGGTTCCATACCGCCCGGCTGCTCGACTCCGTCGGATGAGGCACCGGCAAAACAGCCGTACGCGCGCCGGCCGGACTACGGCAAACCCTGCGAGCTGGACGCGTCAGTCGGAGACCCCGGCATAGGCGAGCACCTTGTCGATGCGTACGCGGACCAGGAGCTCTCCCGGAACGCCGTTTCGCTTGGCGAACTCCTCGGCGCGGTCCTCGCCCATGTAGCGCGCACCGAGCCGTCCCGCCCAGTGCTGGACCTGGTCGAGGTCCTCGCTCAGCTCGGCGCGCCCCTGCAGGACGACGAAGGCGAACGGCGGCTGATCGTCGTCGACGCACAGGGCCACCCGTCCGTCCCGCGCGAGATTGCGACCCTTGACGGTGTCCCTAGCGGTGTTGAAGACGAGGTCGTCCCCGTCGAGAAGGAACCAGATCGGTGCGACGTGCGGGCTGCCGTCGGCCCGGACGGTCGAGAGCTTGCCGGTGCGTGTGCCGTGCGAGACGAAGGCCCGCCATTGGTCATCGGTCATCTTCTGTGCCATGTCCTCATCATGCTTGCCGGGGCGCCGGTCGTGGGGAAGGCTGGCAGGTCAGATCCTCCAGCCAGGGGGATTCGACGCGAAACGCACACGGGGAGACAGGAACATGGGGCAGAGCACGGGGCTCGGCTGGCTGCTGGACGACCTGACCCAGCGGATGGAGCACGTACGACACGCGTTGGTGCTGTCCAACGACGGTCTGGTGACCGCCGCCAGCTCGGAGCTGAAGCGGGAGGACGCGGAACACCTGGCGGCGGTCTCGTCAGGGCTGCACAGCCTCGCCAAGGGGTCGGGCCGCCATTTCCATGCCGGGAACGTCCGGCAGACGATGATCGAGTTCGACGACGCGGTTCTCTTCGTCACCGCCGCCGGCGACGGCAGTTGCCTGTGCGTCCTGAGCTCGGCAGAGGCGGACATCGGCCAGGTCGCTTACGAGATGACGTTGCTCGTGAACCGGGTCGGCGAGCACCTCGGCGTGGACGCACGGCAGCCGGAACGCACCCCTGTCGTGGACCTCTGACCTGCGCTGACGCTGCCACGTCAAGAGTTATCCACAGGTCGAGCGAGAATCGCCGGGAGCGGTCTACGGTTTTTCCCGAGAGCAGTTCACCACGCACGGGGGAGAACCACGATGACCGGTGACACCATCACGCACCAGGCAGGGGAAACGACCGTCCGGCCGACGGTCACGCCGAGCTGGGCAGCCAGGGAACTGGGACTGAAACGCGGAGAGTTCGACCTCGCCGTCATGCTCGGGCGTATCCGCACGGTAGGGGAGGCACCGGGCGGTCAGCGCCGCGTCACCCGCGAGGAGATCGACCGCGTGCGCGGAAGTGAGGGCTGTCTCGAAGCGTTGCGCGAGGGCGTCAGAGCCGTCGGCACCACGGAGGGCGCCGAGCTCATGCACATCACCACGGCGCGCTTCACCCGCCTGGCCCGTGCAGGCTTCCTGACACCCGTAAAGTTCTACCTCAACAGGTACCGCGCCGTCGTCTGGCTCTATCTCGCCGAAGAGCTGCAGCATTTCGCCGCTGCCGAACTCAACGCCGCACTCCTCAAAGGCCGCTTGCCCGAAACGATGCGAGGGCGGCTCGAAGAAGGCCAGGACCTGCGAGCACGCAACTGGCGGGGACGGCACGCCGGATTCCTGCTCCGCCAGTCGGAGGACGCGTGGGAGCGGGTGGCAGTCATGGCTTCGCTGCTCGCCCCGCTACAGATCGCGGAGATCGTCAGGGACCCCTATGAACGCGCCTACATCAACAGGCTCAAGCCCGCGCCACGCAGCAGCCCTGGAGCACCGGAATCACCTGGGGCGCGCATCGTGGAGAGGATCACGACGGCAGACGATCCCGATGAGATCCGGTGGCTGCGCTCCAGCCTCCTGATCGGTCTCGTCCAGGCCCGCGCGCAGCGCCAGGCGCCACGGCCGGCCCCGCGACGTGACCATGAACCGAGCGCTCACGCCACGGAATGGACAGCGCCGGGCGATACCACAGCGGTGGTGGAGTCCCGAGGCCTGATGAAGTGGCTGCGCCGCCGTAAACCCTAGGCAGCGCGCAGCGCAGACAGTTCTGTCCTGTCCGCTCTGTCCTGTCCGCGACGGTGTCAGCCCATCGTTGCGTCCAGGTCCTTGGCGTACTCCTCGATGGCGGGGCGGTAGCCCGCGAGCTCCGGGTCCCCGGTCGTGGTGACGAGCAGTGTCAGAAGCAGCTGCATGGCATCGTGCGTTCGACCGGTGTTGTATAAGGCCATGGCCAGAAAGGTCTTGAGCCCGTTGTCGTCGGGGAACTCTGCCACACCCTCGCTGAGGGTGGCGACCGCTTCCTCGTGACGCTGGAGGATTCGATAGGTGCTGCCCAGGCCCAGCAGCGCTCCGCGGCGGTCGTCAGCCGTCAACGCCGATCCGCTGAGCGCGCGCTCGTAGTACGGCACCGCCTCGGCCTCCAGGCCCAGCGTGTCGTGGACCCATGCCGCCTGATAGGCGACTTCCGCATCCAGGGGAAGTTCGGAGGAGAGAACGACGAGCCGCTCCCTGGCCTCTTCGCGCCGACCCGTCTCGCGAAGCCGCACGGCCTCCGACAGCAGCCGATCCCTGTCCGTGCCCGATTGCCCGCTCATTTCCCCGTCCCCTTCACAGCCTCGCAGCCCCGTCACGCCCGGGTGCTTGATCGTGACCGGAACCTATCCCGAACGGAGACACAGATGCTCGGCGAATATCCCCCGCCTCTCGCCCGCGCAGGCCACTCGCCGGTCAGACGCCGGATGTCGGGCTGTCCATGTGGCGCTCCCCGTACGGACGGAACAGCCCCTCCTGCACCACCGACACCAGGAGGCGACCCTCAGTGTCGTAAATACGACCCCGGGCGAGGCCGCGACCCCCCGTGACGATGGGGGACTCCTGGTCGTAGAGGAACCACTCGTCGGCACGGAAGGGGCGGTGGAACCACATGGCGTGGTCGAGCGACGCCATGTCGAAGCCGCGTGGCCCCCAGAGCGGCTCGACCGGGATGCGGACCGCGTCGAGGAGCGTCATGTCGCTCGCATAGGTGAGCGCGCAGGTGTGCACGAGCGGATCATCGCCCAGCGGTCCCACGGCGCGCATCCACACCGCGCTGCGCGGCTCGGCGTCCTTGATCTCCTCGGCGGTCCAGCGCAGCCGGTCGACATACCGGATGTCGAAGGGCTGGCGCCGGGCCATGCGTTCCAACTGCTCGGGGAGTGCGCCGAGGTGCTCCTTGATCTCCTCGGCGACCGTCGGCAGCGACTCCGGAGAAGGGGCCGCCAGGCGCGGCGGCAGCTGGTGTTCGAAGGCGCCCTGTTCGGGCTGGTGGAAGGAGGCGGTGAGGTTGAAGATGGTGCGGCCCTGCTGGACAGCGGTGACGCGGCGCGTCGTGAAGGAGCGCCCGTCCCTGACCCGCTCGACCTGGTACACGATCGGCACGCCCGGGCGACCCGGGCGCAGGAAGTACGCGTGCAGCGAGTGCACCGGACGGTCGCCCTCGGTGGTGCGGCCCGCGGCCACCAGCGCCTGGCCGGCGACCTGCCCGCCGAACACGCGCTGCAAGGACTCGTTCGGGCTGCGGCCCCGGAAGATGTTGACCTCGATCTGCTCCAGGTCCAGCAGGTCGACCAACTTGTCGGCGGGATTGTTCATGGCAGTTCCTCGACTCCTGTCCGGGGCACGCGGGTCCTCGGGGCCCTCAGAGCTGACCGACGTCCGTGACCCGGATGACGGCGAGACCCTCCTCGTCGGAAGCGGCGAGATCGACCTCCGCGCTGATGCCCCAGTCATGGTCGCCGTTCGGGTCGGCGAACGTCTGCCGGACGCGCCACAGACCGTGCTCGGGATCCTCCTCGATGAGCAACAGCTTGGGGCCGCGGGCGTCGGGACCGGTGCCGAGATCTTCGTACTCGTCCCAGTACTTGTCCATGGCCTCACCCCAGGCGTCCGCGTCCCACCCGGACTCGGCGTCCAGCTCGCCCAGCTCCTCGACGTGGTCGAGGGCGGCCAGCTCGACCCTGCGGAACAGTGCGTTGCGCACCAGGACACGGAAGGCGCGCGCGTTGGCCGTGACCGGCTTGACCTGGTCCGCCTTCTCCTGAGCCTCCTCGGCCGTCATGACCTCGGGGTTGGCCAGCTGCTCCCACTCGTCGAGGAGGCTGGAGTCGACCTGCCGGACCATCTCCCCGAGCCAGGCGATCAGGTCCTCGAGATCCTCGGACTTCAGGTCGTCCGGGATGGTGTGCTCCAAGGCCTTGTACGCGCCCGCGAGGTAGCGCAGCACGATGCCCTCGGTGCGGGCGAGCTCGTAGAACGACGTGAACTCCGTGAAGGACAGAGCCCGTTCGTACATGTCGCGGATGACCGACTTCGGGGACAGCGGGTGGTCGCCGACCCACGGATGGCTCGTGCGGTACGTGTTGTACGCGTGGAAGAGCAGCTCCTCCAGGGGCTTGGGGTACGTGATGTCCTGGAGCCGCTCCATGCGGTCCTCGTACTCGACGCCGTCCGCCTTCATCAGCGCCACGGCTTCGCCCCGCGCCTTGTTCTGCTGGGCCGCGAGGATCTGACGCGGGTCGTCGAGGGTGGACTCGACGACGGACACCATGTCGAGGGCGTACGACGGGGACTCGGGGTCGAGGACCTCGAAGGCGGCGAGGGCGAACGTCGACAGCGGCTGGTTGAGCGCGAAGTCCTGCTGCAGGTCGACGGTCAGGCGCACGATGCGGCCCGTGGAGTCCGGCTCGTCGAGCTTCTCCACGACTCCGCCGTCGAGCAGGGAGCGGTAGATCGCGATGGCCCGACGGATGTGCCTGAGCTGCTGCTTGCGCGGCTCGTGGTTGTCCTCGAGGAGGTGACGCATCGCCTCGAAGGCGTTGCCCGGCCGCGCGATCACGGACAGCAGCATGGTGTGCGTGACCCGGAAGCGGGAAGTCAGCGGCTCCGGCTCGGAAGCGATGAGCTTCTCGAAGGTGCTCTCGGACCAGGCGACGAAACCCTCGGGCGCCTTCTTGCGGACCACCTTGCGGCGCTTCTTCGCGTCGTCGCCGGCCTTCGCCAGCGCCTTCTCGTTCTCGATGACGTGCTCGGGCGCCTGTGCCACCACGAAGCCCGCCGTGTCGAAGCCCGCACGCCCGGCACGCCCGGCGATCTGATGGAACTCCCGCGCTCGGAGCGTGCGGACACGGTTGCCGTCGTACTTGGTGAGGGCGGTGAACAGCACGGTGCGGATCGGGACGTTGACGCCGACCCCCAGGGTGTCGGTGCCGCAGATGACCTTGAGGAGACCCGCCTGCGCGAGCTTCTCCACCAGACGGCGGTACTTGGGCAGCATGCCCGCGTGGTGCACGCCGATCCCGTGACGCACGTAGCGGGAGAGGTTGCGGCCAAACTTGGTGGTGAAGCGGAAATTGCCGATCAGGTCGGCGATCTTGTCCTTCTCCTCGCGCGTGCACATGTTGATGCTCATGAGCGACTGTGCGCGTTCGACCGCCTGGGCCTGGGTGAAGTGCACGATGTAGACCGGCGCCTGCTTGGTCTCCAGGAGCTCGGTGATCGTTTCGGTGATCGGCGTCAGACGGTACTCGTACGAGAGCGGCACCGGGCGCGTCGCCGACCGTACGACGGAGGTGGGCCGGCCGGTGCGGCGCGTCAGGTCCTTCTCGAACATGGAGACGTCGCCGAGCGTCGCCGACATCAGGATGAACTGCGCCTGAGGCAGTTCGAGCAGCGGAATCTGCCAGGCCCAGCCGCGGTCCGGCTCGGCGTAGAAATGGAACTCGTCCATCACGACCTGGCCGATGTCGGCGTGCTTGCCGTCCCGCAACGCGATCGAGGCGAGGACCTCGGCCGTGCAGCAGATCACCGGAGCGTCGGAGTTCACGGACGCGTCGCCCGTCAGCATGCCGACGTTCTCGGTGCCGAAGAGTTTGCACAGGTCGAAGAACTTCTCCGACACCAGAGCCTTGATGGGCGCCGTGTAGAAGGTGACCTTGTCCTGAGCGAGCGCCGTGAAGTGCGCCCCGGCCGCGACCAGGCTCTTGCCGGAGCCGGTGGGCGTGGACAAGATCACGTTGGCCCCGGAGACCACCTCGATCAGCGCCTCCTCCTGGGCCGGGTAGAGAGCGATGCCCTGGTCCTCGGCCCACGACGAGAAGGCTTCGAAGAGGGCATCGGGGTCGGCGTCGGGCGGCAGCTGATCGATAAGGGTCACACCCCCATCTTGCCTTCCTTCCCACCCGATCAGGGAACCGGAGGTCCCCACGAAGATCACGAACGCTACGCTGTGTCGCCGACGGGGCGTCAGACCAAGGGAAATGGGGCGGGCAACAGCGATGATGGGACCGGCACACTCACTGTCGGGAGCGGCGGCCTGGCTCGGGGTCGGCGCTGCCGCGGCGGCCGCAGGGCACACGATGCCCTGGCCGGTCCTCCTCGTAGGGGCACTGATCTGCGCAGGAGCGGCGCTCGCCCCCGACCTGGACCACAAGTCGGCGACCATCTCGCGAGCCTTCGGACCGATCTCCCGGGGCTTGTGCGAGATCGTCGACAAACTCTCGTACGCCGTCTACAAGGCGACCCGCAAACAGGGGGACCCGCGCCGCTCGGGCGGGCACCGTACGCTCACGCACACCTGGCTGTGGGCGGTGCTGATCGGAGCGGGCGCCTCGGCCCTGGCGATCTTCGGCGGGCGCTGGGCGGTCCTCGGGATCCTCTTCGTCCACATGGTGCTCGCGATCGAGGGCCTGCTGTGGCGGGCCGCTCGCGGATCGAGCAGCGATGTGCTCGTGTGGCTGCTCGCCGCGACGAGCGCCTGGATTCTCGCCGGGGTCCTGGACAAGCCGGGCAACGGCGCGGACTGGCTGTTCACCGAGCCCGGCCAGGAGTACCTGTGGCTGGGGCTGCCGATCGTGCTGGGCGCCCTGGTGCACGACATCGGGGACGCGCTGACCGTCTCCGGGTGCCCGATCCTGTGGCCCATCCCCATCGGCCGCAAGCGCTGGTACCCGGTCGGGCCGCCGAAGGCGCTGCGGTTCCGGGCCGGCAGCTGGATCGAGCTCAAGGTGCTGATGCCGGTGTTCATGCTGCTCGGGGGAGTGGGCGGCGCGGCCGCGCTCAACTTCATCTGAGTCACCTCCGGCACTGCACGGGGCACCCTCGTTCCGGGGGTGGCCGCGTCGGACGTGTCGGCCGCGGTTCACGCCCTGCCTGGCCGGTCATCGTGCCGGGCGTGCCGCGGCTCACCGTGCCAGGAGTGCCACAGCGCGGCGTAGGCGCCGTCGGCCTCGACGAGCTCCTCGTGGGGGCCCAGCTCGGTCACCCGGCCGTCCTGCATCACCGCCACGCGGTCCGCGTCGTGGGCCGTCTGCAGACGGTGGGCGATGGCGATGACGGTGCGCCCCCGGAGGACCGCGGCCAGGGCCCGCTCCGTGTGTCGTGCTGTCGTCGGGTCCAGGAGCGCGGTCGCCTCGTCGAGGATCAGCGTGTGCGGGTCGGCGAGTACGACTCGGGCCAGCGCCAATTGCTGGGCCTGCGCTCCGTGCAGCTGGTGGCCTCCGGGGCCCAGCGCGGTGTCGAGACCGTCCGGGAGGTTGTACGACCAGTCGGCGCCGACTGCGGTGAGGGCTGCTCCGAGTTCGGCGTCCGTGGCGGACTCCGCCGCTATCAGGAGGTTGTCCCGGACGGTGCCGAGGAACACGTGGTGCTCCTGGGTGACGAGGACGACCTGCCTGCGCAGCTGGTCCGGGGGCAGGTCGGCGATCGGTACGCCGCCGACGGTGACCGTTCCGGCGAGGGGGGTGTCGATACCGGCCAGGAGTCGGCTCAGGGTGCTCTTTCCCGCCCCCGAGGGCCCGACGATCGCGAGCCGCTCACCGGGACGCACGGACAGGGTGACCCCACGCAGGACATCGCCTCCACTCCCGTACGCGAAGCGCACTTCCTGCACCTCGATGCGGTCGTCCTCCGTGGTGCCGCTGGGGGAGTGGGAGGCAGAGGGCCCGCCGGACGTCGGGGGAGCGGCAGCGGGGAGCTCGGAAGGCCCCTTGGGGGCGGCCGCCAGTCCTTCGACGCGGGCGAAGGAAGCGCCGCTCGCCTGGACCTGTTCGACCTGCTGAAGGATCGTGTCCAGGGGCTGGGAGAGCTGCTGGAGGTACAGGGCCGCGGCGACCACTGTGCCGAGACTCACGGACCCTTGTTGGTGCAGCACGCCGCCGAGGAACAGTACGGCGACGACCGGGACCGCGTACGAAATGTCGATGGAGGGGAACAGGACGCTGCGCAGGAAGAGCGTCCTGTCATGGCCGGCGACGCACCGCTCGATCGCCGCCTCGCTGTCCGCGACGCGGCGCTCGCGCAGCCGAAGCGCCTCGACGGTGCGGGCGCCGGAAGCGGTGGCCGCGAGCACCTCAGCCAGCGCGGAGTGCGCCGCGCCCTGCTCGAGGTAGGCGGAACGCGCGCGGCGCAGGTACCAGCGGGTGGCGAACCAGATGCCGGTGAGACCAAGCACGCCACAGACACCGAGCAGCGGATCGAGGAGGAAGACGGCGGCCAGGATGAACAGCGCCTGCACCGCCGCGACGAACACATCGGGCCCGGTATCGCGCAGCATCTGTCCGGCGGTCGCCACGTCGGTGGTGCCGCGCGCCGTCAGATCGCCCGCACCGGCCCGTTCCACGACCGAGGCGGGCAGCGCGAGGGCCCGGTCGACGAACTGTTCACGGATGCGGGCGAGGGTCCGCTCACCGAAGCGATGGGCGAGGTAGCGGGCATGGCGCGCCAGAAGGAGCTGGGCGAGGGCACCGGCCAGGATGCCGAGGGCGAGGCGGTCGACGGCATCGACGCCGCCGCCGTCCCTGACCGTATTGATGATGCGCCCGAGGAGCCAGGGGCCGGCGAGGCCGGCTGCCGCCGCGAGCGCATTGAAGGCGATCATCGTGACGAACGCGCCGGTGTCCTGGCGGATGAGGTGGACGGCGGCGCGGCGGACCTGGCGGCGGTCGGCCACGGGCAGCTGTCCGGGTGCGGGGGCCGCGCCAACCGGGCCGCGGTGGGACGACGTCATCGGAGGGCCTCATGAGTCGGCTCGTCGGAAGGGCGAGGGCGGGTGCGACGTTCTGCCGCATGCTGCTGCTCCGCCTCGTGGCCCTCGGTCTCCGCGCCTTCGCCGGTGCCGCGCGACACGAGGCGTCGGTAGTCCGGATGCCGTGCGAAAAGGTCGGCGTGGCTGCCGGTCGCGCTCACCCGGCCGTCGACCAGGTAGTGGACGACGTCGGCTCGGTCCAGGACGAGGGGAGACGTGGTGGTGACGAGAGTCGTGCGGCCTGCGCGGGCGGCGCTGAGCCGGGTCGCCATGTTCGCCTCGGTGTGGGCGTCGACCGCGGAGGTGGGTTCGACGGCCAGGAGGACTTCCGGCTCGGCGAGGAGGGCCCGGGCCAGGCGGACGCGCTGGCGCTGGCCACCGGACAGGTTGCGGCCGTGGGAGTCGAGCGTGGCGTCCAGCCCGTCCGGCAGGCCGAGGACGATGTCACGGGCCATGGCCGCGTCGACCGCCCGGGCGATGGCCTCCTCGTCCGGCGCGCAACGGCCGGCGACGGCCGCGCGCAACGTACCGGCGAAGAGGTCGGCCTCGTTGTCCGCCACCAGGATGCGGCTGCGGACCTCGTCCAGGGCGACGGCGTCGAGGCGCACCGATCCCCAGGTGGCAAGGGAAGGAGAGAAGCGGCCCAGGCGGTCGACGATGTCCGTGCCGTCGGAGGAGCGAGCACTGACCAGGGCGGTGAGGAGTCCGGGCGCGACCTCCACACCGGACAGCGGGTCACGCAGCACGGACGGTTTCTCCGGGCCGGGCACAGGCTCCGCACGCGAGCAGGACTCCCATTCCCCGGGTGCCAGGTTCAGGAAGTCCACGACCCGTCGCGCGGCGACCAGGCCTCGGCCGATGTCGTAGCTGCCTTCGATGAGGAACGTCACCGGCAGGACGAGCACGGCGGCGTAGCCGTAGACGGCCACCAACTCGCCCACAGTGATGTCGCCCTGGGCGGCCATGCGTGCGGCGAGCCAGGTCACGGCGGCCAGGAACAGGGTGGGCAGACCGATACCGAAGGTCTGGACCCAGCTCATGCTCGAACCGACCCGGTAGCCCTCGTCACGGAGCCGGCGGGACCCCTCGCCGTAGCGGGCCGCGAACACCCCCTTGCCGCCCAGGCCGTTGAGGACACGGAGGCCGCCGGCAAGGTCGCCGAGTATCGCGGCGAGCGCGCCCTGACGCTCCCGGTAGGCCGACTCGGCCCCCTGCAGACGGCCGAGGAACGGGCCGATCAGTACAGCGAGCAGGGGCACGCCCACGAGCACCACGACGGCGAGCAGCGGCGAGACGGACAGCAGCAGCGCGGCCACGACGAAGTAGGCGATCACGGCGCCCACTCCGGGCCCCGTCACGGTCAGGGTCTGGCTGATCACGCCCACGTCGGAGTGACCGATCGTGACGACCTCACCGGCCGAGACCCGGCGGGGCAGGGCCGCGCCGAGCCTGGTCGCGTGGTCGACCACGACACGCACGGTACGGAAGTAGGCGTCGAGCCGGATCCGGGTCATGGTGCGGTGCCGCATGATCGCCAGCCAGGCGTTGAGGAGCCCGGTGCCGAACAAGGCCGCGCACCAGCCGACGAGGGCGGAGCGGTCGCCCGGTCGCAGGCCGTCGTCGATGGCGCGCGACAGGACGTACGGCGGGAGAGTCAGGCAGACCATCCACACGCTGCCCAACAGGGCACCGAGGAGCACACGTTGCGGCTGGCTGACGATCACCCACCAGAGGTAGCGGGCAGGCCCGCGCCGGTCGGGGACGTCGGGATCCGTGGACGGTGCAGCCATCCTCGTACCCTAACTACCCCCGGACCGGCGGAAACAGGGTCCCCTGGGGCAGGGCGCCTATCCGTGCCAGGACCGCCACAGCGCCGCGTACGCGCCGTCCGCCGCCACCAGTTGATCGTGGCTGCCCAGTTCCGCGATCCGGCCGTTCTCGACCACCGCGATGACGTCCGCGTCGTGCGCGGTGTGCAGCCGGTGGGCGATGGCCACGACCGTGCGGCCGTCCAGCACACGGGCGAGGGAACGCTCCAAGTGCCGTGCCGCGCGCGGATCGAGGAGCGATGTCGCCTCGTCCAGAACCAGCGTGTGCGGATCGGCGAGGACGAGACGCGCCAGAGCGATCTGCTGGGCCTGTGCGGGCGTCAGCGCGAAACCGCCGGAGCCGACCTCGGTGTCGAGGCCCTCGTCGAGGCCGCGTGCCCAGTCGGCCGCGTCGACCGCGCCCAGCGCAGCCCACAGTTCGGCGTCCCGGGCCCCGGTCCTGGCCAGGAGGAGGTTGTCGCGCAGGGACCCCACGAAGACGTGGTGTTCCTGGTTGACGAGGGCCACGTGCGCACGCACCTGCTCGGCGGGCATCGCCGACAGCGCGGCGCCACCGAGGGTGACGTGACCGGTGCGCGGACCGTAGATCCCGGCGAGGAGCCTGCCCAGCGTCGACTTGCCCGCGCCCGAGGGGCCGACCAGGGCGACACGCGAGCCGGGCTCGACGGCGAGAGAGACCTCGCGGAGCACGTCGACGCCCGCGCGGTAGCCGAAGTGCACGTCGTCCGCACGGACAGCACGCCCGTCCGGGGTCACGGAAGCATCGCCGGCGTCCGGTTCGATGTCACGCACACCGACGAGCCGGGCCAGCGACACCTGGGCGACCTGCAACTCGTCGTACCACCGGAGGATGATCCCGAGCGGATCGACGAGCATCTGGGCGATCAGGACGCCGGTGGTCAGCTGCCCCACTCCGATCCAGCCCTGGAGGACGAAGACACCGCCGATCATCAAGGTCGAGCACAGCACGGTCGTGTGCGTGAAGTTGATGACCGGGAAGAGGACCGACCGCAGATAGAGCGTGTAGCGTTCCCAAGCCGTCCACTCCGCGATGCGGCGCTCCGACAGCTCGATGCGGCAGCGGCCGAGGCGGTGCGCCTCGACGGTGCGTCCCGCGTCGACGGTCTCGGTGAGGGCGGCGGCAACGGCGGCGTAACCGGCGGCCTCGGAGCGGTAGGCGGCGGGCGCCCGCTTGAAGTACCAGCGGCAGCCCACGACGAGAAGCGGCACGGCGACGAGCACGGCGGGCGCCAGGGGCGGCGCCGTCACGACGAGTCCGCCGAGCAGCAGCACCACCCACACCACGCCGATGGCGAGCTGTGGCACCGCTTCGCGCATGGCGTTGGCGAGACGGTCGATGTCCGTGGTGATGCGCGAGAGCAGGTCTCCGGTACCGGCCCGCTCGAGCACGCCCGGCGGCAGCCCGACGGATCGCACGAGGAAGTCCTCGCGCAGATCCGCGAGCATCCGCTCACCGAGCATCGCGCCGCGCAGCCGCACCTCCCGCACGAAGAGGGCCTGCACGACCAGTGCCACCACGAACAGGCCGATCGTGAACTCCAGGTGGAGGTCACGCGCGCCGTCCGAGACCTTCTCGACCAGGTCGCCGAGCAGATAGGGGCCGACCATCGAGGCGATGACGGCGAGCGTGTTCACCAGGATGAGCAGGAGGAAGGCCGTGCGATGGCGCTTGAACAGTTCGGTGACGTAGGTGCGTACGGTCGCGGCCGAGCCGACGGGCAGGGTCTCCGCCGTCGTGGGGGCCGCCGGGTCGTAGGCCGGGGGCGCCAGGCCGATCATGCCGTCTCCTCGATGTCGAATTCCGTCAGGACGTCGGTGTCCGTATCTGTGTCCGTATCTGTGTCCGTGTCCGTGTCCGTGCGGGCGTCCGCGGCGACGCGTTCCGCGTCGGTCTCCCGGGTGACGACCGCGCGGTACCGCGGCTCGGTGTGCACCAGTTCGCGGTGTGCGCCCACCGCCGCGACCTCTCCGTCGGCCAGGAAGACGACGCGCTCGGCGCGGTCGAGGAGCAGCGGCGACGACGTGAGCACCACGGTGGTGCGTCCTTCGCGCAGGTGCCGGATGCCGTCGGCGACCCGGGCCTCGGTGTGCGAGTCGACGGCGGACGTCGGCTCGTCGAGGACCAGCGCCTCGGGGTCGGTGACCAGGGAGCGGGCCAGGGCGAGGCGTTGGCGCTGGCCTCCGGAAAGGGAGCGGCCGCGTTCCGTGAGGTGGGCGGCCATCGGGTCGTCGTCGGTCGACGCCTGGGCGAGGGCGTCCAGGACGTCGGAGCACTGGGCCGCTTCGAGTGCCGCCTCGGGACTGACTGCTCCCGACGCCGGTACGTCGAGGAGTTCGCGGAGCGATCCGGAGAGGAGGACGGGGTCCTTGTCCTGGACCAGGACGGCGGTGCGTGCGGTGGCCAGCGGCAGCCCGTCGAGCGGTACGTCGCCGAGGCGCACGGACGGCAGGTCCGCGGCCTCGTCGAACGCGGGATGCCCGCCGAGACGTTCGGCGAGACGGCCTGCCTCGTCCGGGTCGCCGCAGACCACCGCGGTGAGCCGTCCGGCGGGCGCGAGCAGCCCGGTCGCCGGGTCGTACAGGTCACCGGCGGGCATGAGGGAGTCGTCCGCGGGGGGCTCTGGCTTCGCGGCGACCGGCGCGCCGGTGCGCTCGGCCCCGCGCTCAGACCTGTCCCGCACTCCCGCACTCTCCGTCGTCCGCTGGAGTGAGAGCACGCGGGCCGCTCGCTTGGCGGAGGGCCGCGAGAAGGAGTACGCCATGGCGATCTCTTCGAAGTGCCGCAGCGGGTAGTTGAGGATCATGATGGCGCTATAGACGGTGACGAGCTCACCGACCGTGACCCGACCCTCGCGGGCGAGGTGCACGCCCTGCCAGACGACCGCGATCAGCAGCAGCCCGGGCATCAGGACCTGGATGGCCGAGATGACCGCCCACATGCGGGCGCTGCGCACGGCGGCGGTGCGGACCTCCTGCGACGCGGCGCGGTACCGGTCGAGGAAGAGCTCCTCGCCGCCGATGCCGCGCAGCACCCGCAGCCCGGCGACGGTGTCCGACGCCAGCTCGGTGGCCCGGCCCGCCTTCTCGCGCTGGTGGTCCGCCCGGCGCGTGGCGCGGGGCAGCAGCGGAAGGACGGCGAGGGCGAGCACCGGGATGCCGATCGCGACGATGATGCCGAGGGCGGGCTGGTAGACGAGGAGGCCGACACAGACGAGGACGACGGTGAGCGCGGCGGCGGCGAACCGCGACAGGGCCTCCACGAACCAGCCGATCTTCTCGACGTCGCCGGTGGAGACGGCCACGACCTCGCCCGCGGCGACGCGCCGGGTGAGCGCGGAGCCGAGCGCGGCGGTCTTGCGCGCGAGGAGTTGCTGTACGCGGGCCGCGGCGGTGATCCAGTTGGTGACCGCGGTGCGGTGCAGCATCGTGTCGCCCAGCGCGATGGCGATGCCGAGGACGACGATCAGCGCGCCCGCGAGGGCGAGCCGTCCGCCGGACCGGTCGAGCACGGCCTCGACGGCGACGCCGACCATGTACGGCAGGCCCGCGATGGAGCCGAAGTGCAGCAGGCCCCAGGCGAGGGACTTGAGTTGTCCGCCGAGCTGGTTGCGGCCCAGCCACAGCAGGAAGCGTGGCCCCGACCGGGCATCGGGGACGCCGGGGTCGGGATACGGAAGGTCGCGAATCTGCATGACGTCCCAGGAATCGGTGCGGCGGCCGTCGCCCGGGCGAATGCGTAGCGGGGGCGCACGGCGGTTACAAACCGTGAAAGGTTCGCCTCGCGCGGTGGCCCGAGGCAAACGGTTTTCCGTCCTGAGGTAAAGAATCAGCCCGGTCGCGGCGTGGGCAGCGGGGCTTGACGGGGGTTCCGCGGACGGGGTGCGACCATGGGCGGATGCGAATAGCCGGTACGGTGCGAGTGATGGTCGCGGCAGCGGCCTGCGGTGTTCTTCTGACGTCCTGCGCGAGCGGAAGCGACGACAGTGCGAGGAAGGGCGACGCCGGTGCCGACCATGGAAAGAGTCCCCAGGCCGGGGCCGCCGATTCACGGCGCATCCCCGACGTGGGCGACCGGTTGCAGTCCAGGATTCCCGAGGGGTCCCGCCAGGTCGTAGCGGTCTACGGCGAGGGTGAGGACTCGGCCAAGTCGACCGTCGTGCTCTACACGAAGTCGGGGGCCAAGGACACCACCTGGGAGAAGACCCGCAGCTGGCCTGCGCACAACGGCAAGAAGGGCTGGACGACCGACCACCGCGAGAACGACAAGCGCAGCCCGGTCGGCGTGTTCACGCTCACCGACGCGGGCGGCGTCCTCACGGACCCGGGTGCCAAGTTCCCGTACACGAAATCGTCGTCCATACAGGCCCCGCACTACTGGCCCAAGACACACTGGCACGATTTCGACTACGTGATCGCGATCGACTACAACCGCGCCAAAGGCACGCCGCCGAACGATCCGACGCGGCCGCAGGGCCAGGCCAAGGGCGGCAGCATCTGGCTGCACATGGACCACGGCGGCGGCACATCGGGCTGTGTGAGTCTGTCGAAGCCGGCCATGGAGTACCTGCTGCGCACGCTCGACCCGAAGCAGCACCCGGTCGTGGTCATGGGGGACAGGGCGAACCTGGAGGCATGAGGTTCGGGGCTCAGGGCCTCGAGCGGTGGGCGTGACGCGTGGGGCGGCACCATTGCGGTGATCGGCAACTGCCCATAGAAATCCCCCATGAGAAGACGCGTTATGTCCATGCTCGTCGGAGTGGCCCTCGCGGCGAGCACCCTCCTCGGTGCCGGGCCAGCAGCGGCCGGCACGCCACCGGTGGAGTTCGGCGACGACTGGCACGACCCGGTCACCGCCGCGCCGCCCGTACCGAAACCGCACACCAAGTCCTGCGAAGTGACGCTCGCCGAGGCACAGTTCAAGGACTTCACCCCGTACAAGGGCGATTACGCGCCTCCGACGAAGTGCGGCAAGAGCCGTTGGGGCAAGGTGGTGCTGCGTCTGGACGGGAAGGTGAAGGGACGGCAGTACGACCGTCTCGGATACTTGCGCATAGGCGGGGTCGAGGTTCTGCGCACATCGACTCCGGAGCCGTCGGTCGACGGCATCACCTGGTCCGTGGAGAAGGACGTCACCCGCTACCGCGAGACGCTGAGCCGTGACCAGCAGGTCGAGATGCTCATCGGAAACGTGGTCAACGACACGTACACCGGGATCATCGACGTCAAGGCGACGCTGACGTTCTACGAGACGGCCAGACAGACCAAAGCCCCCGACCGTGTCATCCCCCTCGGTGACGGCAGGGGTAGCAGCGACAGATCGGACGCCGCCACCGTCACCACCCCGCGCAACAGCGAACGCATCGTCGCCGAGGTGTACGCCACCGGATCCGGCGGAGGCTGCGAGGAGTACTGGTATCTGACCGTGCCCGACGCCGCGCCCTACTCGTGCAAAGCCGACCACGGCCCCTACCGGGAAGTGCAGGTCAAGGTCGACGGACGACTGGCGGGCATCGCAGCGCCGTTCCCGACCGTCTGGACCGGCGGCTGGTCGAACCCCTTCCTCTGGTACGTGATTCCCGGGCCCCGCGCGTTCGACATCAAGCCCATCGAGTACGACCTGACCCCGTTCGCGGGAGTCCTCAACGACGGCCGCCCGCACCAGGTGGAGGTCTCCGTAGTCGGCGTCCCCGAGGCGCGGACGGGATGGAGCACACCGGTCAACGTGCTGGTCTGGCAGGACAAGAAGAGCGACCGCGTCACGGGCAGGCTGACCGGCCACAAGGAGAGCACCCCCGCCAACACGTCGACGTACACGCCCGGTACGGGCGACGAGGCGCACCGGCTGGACACCGAAGGCGGCCACCGGCTCAGCGTGTCGGGGTACGTGAACACGTCGCACGGCCGAGTCGCGACGACCGTGACCCGCAGCCTCGCGAACACGTCCCTGCACCGCTGGACCGAGGGCGAGTCGACGGACGAGCTCAAGGCCACGTGGACGGACCGGGAGACGGTCACCACGGGCCGCCGCGCCGTGCGCACCGACCGGACGTACACCATGGACGGCACCACGACCCTGGGCGCCGGTGACCGCCTGCGCACCGAAATCTCCCTCGGCGACCGCGCCGAGAGCGTCACGAGGACGGGAGGCCGGCGCACCGGCTGGTCCGTGCTGGACGACCGTTACGACGGCGACGCGACGTACACCGCGAACGTTCCCCGCGACCAGCGGCACGCCGTGGGCACATCCCGCGAGCGCTACCGCCTGACCGGCGACACGGGCTGCTACGACCGGACGATCGCCACCGCCCAAGGGATCCTGACGCAGGACCACTGGCGCTGCTGATGGCGAAGGGGCGGTGGGCGGCGAACACGCCGACCACCGCCCCAGCAGGCCCCGGGTCCGTTACGCCTTGGGCTTCTCCGAGTCCACTCCCGGTCGCTCCTTCTTCCACAGACCACGCGTGAAGTCGGGGATCGCCTGCGGCGCGCCCTTCGCCTTGATCGACAGATGGCTGAGCGGCACGGGGGCCGTCCACGTCGCGGCGTCGTACACGTCGAAGTCCGGGACGAGGCCGAGCTGCATGGTCTGCATCAGACGGAAGATCATGATGTAGTCCATGCCGCCGTGGCCGCCGGGCGGGTTGGAGTGCTCCTTCCACAGCCAGTGGTCGAAGTCGGCGTACTTGGCGAAGTCGCCCCACTCGTCGTCCGTGTGGTCCGGCTCTATGTAGATGCGCTCGGGGTAGTCCTCGAAGACGCCTCGTGTGCCGCCGAGGCTGTTGATCCGGGAGTAGGGGTGTGGCGTACTGACGTCGTGTTCCAGGCGGATCACCCGGCCCTTCGCCGTCTGGACCAGGCTGATGGTGCGGTCGCTCTCGATGTACGTCTCCTTCCAGCTCGGGTCGCCCGCGGGCATGTGCTCCTTGCGGTACTGGGCGAGGCCGAGGGAGGGCGTGCCGAAGCTGGATATGTGCGTGGCGCGGTCGCCGCGGTTGACGTCCATGTAGTTGGCGACCGGGCCGAAGCCGTGGTTGGGGTAGAGGTCGCCGCGCAGCCGGGTGTGCCAGAGGCGCCGCCACGGGCCCTCGTAGTAGTCCGGGTCGAACATCAGGCCGCGAAGGTCGTGGTTGTACGCGCCCGCGCCGTGCAGCAGGTCGCCGAACTTGCCCGCGTGCGCCATCCGCAGGACACGCATCTCGTTCCTGCCGTAACAGCAGTTCTCCAGCTGCATGCAGTGTCTGCGGGTGCGCTCGGAGAGGTCGACCAGCTCCCACAGCTCGTCGAGGCGCAGGGCGATGGGACACTCCACGCCCACATGCTTGCCGTTCAGCATCGCCGACTTGGCCATGGCGAAGTGGAAGTCCCAGGGCGTCGCCACGTACACGAAGTCGATGTCCCCGCGCTTGCACAGGTTCTCGTAGTCGAGCTCGCCCTTGGTGTACGTCGCGGGGGCGGGCTGACCCGCGGCCGTGACCTTCTTCGCGGCGGCCGCGGCCTTCTCCTTGACCGGGTCGCAGAGCGCGACGACGCGCACGCCGGGGATCGCGAGGAACAGATCGATCATGCTGCCGCCGCGGTTGCCGAGTCCGATGATCCCGACCCGGACCGTCGAGCGACGCTGGAACGGCACGCCGATCATCGTCTTGCCCTTGCGCGCGGGCGCCTCGGCCCCGTCCTCCGAGACGCCGGCCCCCGGCGCTCCGGTGGCGGCGGAGTCGGGAGTGCCGGCGTGCGCCGTGCCGCCCGCGAAGGCGCCGACTCCGAGCCCCGCGCCGGCGAGACCCGCCGTGCGGAGCACCGCGCGACGGGAGTGGCCGTCACCCGACCTGCTGCTCTCGGTGCCGTCGTCCGGGGTGGTGCCTTCAGGGTTCGGTGTGACGTTCTCGTCGTGCATCGGACCTCCGTAGCTGAATGGCGGCTGGTCTCTACCACTGGGGCGGAAGCCACCCTGGTGGGGGTCCGGCCGGGGCGCAAGAGACAGGAGGTGCCGAAGAGTTGGATTTATCGAGAGGACCGCCGCTCAGGGGCGCGTCGCACGCTCCAGTTCCAGGAGCACGGAGTAGTAGCCGCGGCCCGTCGCGTGGTCCATACCCACCTCACACATGCGGTTCGCGGAGAGATGCGCGTCGTAGCGGCGGGACGTGACCTCCGCGGCCTCCTTGCGCGTGGCCGACTCCGTGAGCTCCTTGTGGAGCATGCCCCGGTCGCCCGCGAAGGCACAGCACCCCGCGTCGTCCGGGACGACCACTTCGTCCGCGCACGCCTCGGCGACGGCACGGAGCTGCGCCTCGTCACCCAGGTGCTGCATGGAGCAGGTGGGGTGCAGGACCGCCGAGCCGACCGTGCGGCGCACCGTCAGCCGGGGAAGCAGTTCGTCGGCGGCCCAGACGATCGAGTCGACGACCGTGAGCTCCCGGTGCAACTCCCTGTTGTCCGCGGTCAGATACGGCACGACTTCGTGGGCGATGCCGAGCGTGCAGGACGAGGCGTCGACGACCAGCGGCAGGCGGCCGCCCGCCGTCCAGCCCCACGCCGCCTCGACGATGCGATTGGCCATGACCCGGTTGCCCGCGACGTACCCCTTGGAGTGCCAGATCGTCGCGCAGCACGTCCCCGCCACATCGTTCGGAATCCAAACCGGCTTCCCCGCGCGCGCGGAGACGGCGACGACGGCCTCCGCCAGGGAGCGGTCGCCGGGACTGCCGAAGATGCGGTTGACGCACGCCGGGTAGTAGACGGCGGAGGCTCCCGCGCGCGCGGTGCGCGGCAGTTTGCGCGCCGCGGCCCCGGGGATCTGCGGCAGCCACTCGGGGACGAGGTCCGGGCGCACCGCCTTGCGTGCGCCGCGGGTCACCGCGGTGAGCAGCCGGTCGCTGATCCGGTCGGCGGCGGCCACCGCGAGCCGCGCCGACGCCTCGACGGCCTTGAAGTTCTTCGCGGCGACAGCGGCCGCCCTCTCCTCGCGCGGTGAGTGCCGCGCGTGCCGGAACTCCTTCATCAGAGCGCCCGTGTCGATGCCCACCGGGCAGGCGATGCTGCACGTCGAATCGCCCGCGCAGGTGTCCACGGCGTCGTACCCGTACGCCTCGACGAGACCGTCCTCCACGGGGGACCCCGCGGGCTGGCGCATCATCTCGCGACGCAGCACGATGCGCTGGCGCGGTGTCGTGGTCAAATCCTCGCTGGGGCACGTCGGTTCGCAGAAGCCGCACTCGATGCACGGGTCGGCGATCGGCTCCACCCGGGGGATGGTCTTCAGGCCGCGCAGATGCGCCTTCGGGTCCCGGTCCAGGACGATGCGGGGCGCGAGCACCCCGTCCGGGTCGATGACCTGCTTCGTGCGCCACATCAGCTCGGTCGCTTTCGGGCCCCACTCAAGCTCCAGGAACGGCGCGATGTTGCGGCCCGTGGCGTGTTCCGCCTTGAGGGAGCCGTCGAAGCGTTCCACGGTCAGACGGCAGAACTCGTCCATGAAGGCGGCATAGCGCTCGACATCGGCGGGAACCGCCGCGTCGAAGGCGAGCAGGAAGTGGAGGTTGCCGTGCGCCGCGTGGCCCGCGACGGCGGCGTCGAACCCGTGCCGCGTCTGGAGGTCGAGCAGGGCTTCGCAGGCCTCGGCGAGCCGGCCGGGCGGGACCGCGAAGTCCTCGGTGATCAGCGTCGTGCCCGAGGGCCGGGAGCCGCCGACAGCGGTGACGAAGGCCTTGCGCGCCTTCCAGTAGCCGCCGATCGTCTTGGCGTCGCGTGTGAACGCGTTGGTCACCGACGGCACGGGCGCCGTCAGCTCCAGGCCTTCAAGAGCCTTCGCCGCCGCCGCTTCGTACGCCTCCTGCGCGCCCGCGTCCGGGGCGCGGAACTCGACCAGGAGCGCGGCCGTCGACTTCGGCAGCTCGGCCCAGTCGGCGGGCACCCCCTGGACGCTGACCGACGCCCGCAAGGTGTTGCCGTCCATCAGCTCGACGGCAAGCGCGCCGGCGGCGTTGAACAACGGCACGGCGGCCGCCGCCGCGGGCAGCGAGGGGAAGAACAGGAGGGCGGTGCTCGTGTGCCGGTCCAGCGGGAGTGTGTCGAAGACGATCTCGGAGAGGAAGCCGAAGGTGCCCTCCGAGCCGACCATCAGGCCCCGCAGGATCTCGACGGGCGTCGTGCCGTCGAGGAACGCGTCGAGGCGGTAGCCGTTGGTGTTCTTGATCTCGTACTTCTCGCGGATTCGGGCCACCAGCTCCGGGTCGGCCTCGATCTCGTGCTTGATCGTCAGCAGGCCCGCGCAGAGATCGGGCTCGGCGTGCGCCAGCTGCTCGTCCGCGTCGGGTTCGGCCGTGTCGACGACCGTCCCGGAGGGGAGGACGACGGTGAGCGAGGCGACCGTGCGGTAGGAGTTGCGGGTGGTGCCCGCGGTCATGCCCGACGCGTTGTTCGCGACGACACCGCCGACCGTGCAGGCGATCGCGCTCGCGGGGTCGGGGCCGAGCACGCGGCCGAACCGGGAGAGCGTCGCGTTGGCCCGCACGACCGTTGTGCCGGGACCGATGCGCGCCCGCTCGCCCCCGCCGAGCACCTCCACGCCCGACCAGTGCTTGCGCACGTCGACGAGGATGTCCTCACCCTGCGCCTGGCCGTTCAGCGACGTACCGGCCGCGCGGAAGACGACTTCGCGGCCCTTGCCGTGCGCGTACGACAGGACGGCCGACACGTCGTCGATGTCCTCGGGGACGACCACGACCTGCGGCACGAAGCGGTAGGGGCTGGCGTCCGAGGCGTACCGCACCAGGTCCGACACCTTCGTCAGGACCTTGTCCGCACCGAGCAGCGCGATCAGGTCCGAGCGGAGCGGCTCCGGGGTGCCTCCGCTGCGCCGGTCCGGCACGCGGTCGTGGGCAGGGCCGTCCGCGCGCGACGCGGCACCGGGGCGCAGGGCGTCGGACTCGGGCTCCAGCAGTGGCATGAGCTCTCCTCGGCGGTTGCGGCGGCGTACCTGCGGGCCGGGCGTTCAGCAGCGGCGGACGTCCGGCACGTCGAACAGCGCGTTCAGCAGCACACCCAACTGTGCCCGCTGATCGGCGTCCAATGGAGCAAGGATGTCCTCCGCGGCGGCCCGGCGCGCGCCGCGCAGCTCACCCAGGGCCTTGAGTCCCGCGTCGGTGAGCTCGATGCGGATCACCCGGCGGTTGGTGGGATCGGGCGCGCGGCGCACGAGATCGGCGGCCTCCAGCGCGTCGACCAGCGTGGTCACGGCGCGGGGCACGACCTCCAGACGCTCGGCCAGGTCGGCCATGCGCGGCGGGGTCTCGTAGTGCGCGAGGGTGCGCAGGAGGCGGGACTGCGCGGGCGTGATGCCGGTCGGCACCAGATGGCGCTTCTGGATCCGCTGCAGCCTGCGGGTCAGTCGCAGCAACTGTTCGGCGAGCAGGCCGTCTGGGTCCGGGGTCTTCATGCGGGAACATTATCAGGACGTTGTGCATTGTGAGTATAGGTAACAGTGAGCTATGCTCCCTGAGTCATTGTCGTCCGAGATCCCGTAGGAGCCCATGCGTCACGACGAAACCACCTGGACGCCGCAGCCCCCTGCCCCCGGCGAGGAGCCGCAGCCGCGCCAGATGCGTCGCATCCTTCGCCTCTTCCGTCCCTACCGAGGCCGCCTCGCGATCGTGGGCCTGCTGGTCTGCGCCGCCTCGCTCGTCTCGGTCGCGACCCCGTTCCTGCTGAAGGAGATCCTCGACACCGCCCTGCCGCAGGGGCGCACGGGCCTGTTGAGCCTGCTCGCGCTCGGCATGATCCTCAGCGCGGTCGTCACGAGTGTCTTCGGTGTCCTGCAGACCCTGATCAGCACGTCCGTCGGGCAGCGCGTCATGCACGACCTGCGCACCGCGGTGTACGGCAGGTTGCAGAGCATGTCCCTGGCCTTCTTCACCCGCACCCGTACGGGCGAGGTCCAGTCCAGGATCGCCAACGACATCGGCGGCATGCAGGCGACCGTCACCTCCACCGCCACGTCCCTGGTCTCGAACCTCACCAGTGTCATAGCGACCGTCGTCGCGATGCTGGCGCTAGACTGGCGGCTCACCGTCGTCTCGCTCCTGCTGCTTCCCGTGTTCGTGTGGATCAGCCGCCGCGTCGGCCGTGAGCGCAAGAAGATCGCCACGCAGCGCCAGAAGCAGATGGCCGTCATGGCCGCGACCGTCACCGAGTCGCTCTCCGTGAGCGGCATCCTCCTCGGCCGCACGATGGGGCGCTCCGACTCCCTCACCAAGTCCTTCTCCGACGAGTCCGAGCAACTGGTCGACCTGGAGATCCGGTCCAACATGGCGGGCCGCTGGCGCATGGCCGTCATCACGATCGTGATGGCCGCCATGCCCGCCGTCATCTACTGGACCGCGGGCATCGCCTTCCAGATGGGCGGCCCGACCGTCTCCATCGGCACGCTCGTCGCCTTCGTCTCGCTCCAGCAGGGCCTCTTCCGGCCGACCGTGAGCCTGCTCTCGACCGGCGTGCAGATCCAGACCTCGCTCGCGCTCTTCCAACGCATCTTCGAGTACCTCGACCTGCCCGTGGACATCACCGAGCCCGAGCGGCCGGTGCATCTCGAAAGGATCAAGGGTGAGGTCCGCTTCGAAGACGTCGAGTTCCGCTACGACGAGAAGGCGGACCCCACGCTCCAGGACATCGACATCGCCATACCCGCGGGCGGCAGCCTCGCCGTGGTCGGACCGACCGGTTCCGGCAAGTCGACGCTGAGCCATCTCGTCCCCCGCCTCTACGACGTCACGGGCGGACGCGTCACCCTCGACGGCATCGACGTGCGCGACCTCGACTTCGACACCCTCGCGCGCGCCGTCGGCGTGGTCTCCCAGGAGACGTACCTCTTCCACGCCTCGGTCGCGGACAACCTCCGCTTCGCCAAGCCCGACGCCACCGACGAGGAGCTCTTCACCGCCGCCCGTGCCGCCCAGATCCACGACCACATCGCCTCCCTCCCCGAGGGGTACGACACGGTCGTCGGCGAGCGCGGCCACCGGTTCTCCGGCGGCGAGAAGCAGCGCCTTGCCATCGCCCGCACCATCCTGCGCGACCCGCCGGTTCTCATACTCGACGAAGCGACCAGCGCCCTCGACACCCGCACCGAGCGGGCCGTGCAGGAAGCCATCGACGCTCTGTCGGCGGGCCGGACCACCCTCACCATCGCCCACCGGCTCTCCACCGTCCGCGGCGCCGACCAGATCGTGGTTCTGGACGCCGGCCGGGCCGCGGAGCGCGGCACGCACGAGGAACTCCTGGAGCGCGACGGCCGTTACGCCGCCCTTGTGCGCAGAGACGCCCAACTGGAGCCCGCGACATGAAGATATGCCAGGAATATGACCATTTGCGGGTTACCGTGCCCGCATGCAGACCAAGACTCCGAGACGCGGAACGATTCGACTGACGCGACGGGGCCGGATCGCCCTGATCGCGACCGGAGCCGCCGCCGTGGCCGCCGCCGTGGCGGTGCCGCTGCTGCTTCCCGACGACGACAAACGGCCCGAGACGCTGACCATCCCCGAGGGGTGGCGTTCCGGCCAGGTGTACGCGGCCGTGGACAAGGCCCTCGATGTGCCCGAGGGCACCACGAAGAAGGCGCTGCCGAAGGCCGGCCTCAAACTCCCCAAAGACGCGGACGGCAACCCCGAGGGGTACCTCTTCCCGGCGACGTATCCCATCAGCCCGAAGTCGACCCCGGCATCCGTCCTCTCGTACATGGTGAACACGGCGAACAAGAAGTTCGGTGCCGGTCACGTCACGGCAGGCGCGGACCGGAATGCGCTGAACGTCTACCAGAGCGTCACCATTGCCAGCATGATCGAGGCGGAAGCCGGTTCCAAGGAGGAAATGGGCAAGGTCGCCAGGGTCATCTACAACCGTCTCGACCGAGGCATGCCCCTCCAGATGGACTCCACCATCAACTACGCGCTCAACCGTTCGACACTCGCCACCAGTGAACGCGACACGAAGATCAACAGCCCGTACAACACCTACGCGCGCATGGGCCTGCCGCCCACGCCGATCGGCAACCCGGGAGAGGAAGCGATGCGGGCGGCGATCAACCCGACCCCGGGGGACTGGCTGTATTTCGTCACCGTGAAACCTGGAGACACGCGTTTCACATCCGACTTCCAGGAACACCAGAAGAACGTAGGGGAGTTCAACAAGGCGAAGTAGCGGAAGGGGGAAAAGTGGCAATGGGTGAGGGGCTTCGATCGGCCATTGCGTCCGCTCCGTCTTGACCTCAACCGTGGTTCAGGTAGAACGCTTTTCTCTCTGAACGGACCGCTCAGTGTGCAGGAGGAGCCGACTATGGCCACATCCATAACACGTGCCTTTCCCGACGTCCGGCGGGCGGACGCCGGGACGATCCTCGTCAGCTCCTGGAACCTGCCGGCCCCAGGGGTCCAGAAGCAGGCCGCGGATCTGGTGATCGAGGAGTGGGAACAGCAGGAACGTCCGGACGCCATGCTCTCGTTCACCACCTTCCTGAGCGAGAACGGCCGCGAGGTCCTCAACTACGCCCAGTGGACGGACGACGACTCCCACCGGGAGTGGGCGCGCGCGACCCGGTGCCGTGAGGACATCAGCGGGGTCGAGCGGATGGTGCTCGGCATCGAACGCCCGGGCGAGGTGCGCTACTCGCTCTACCGCAGCTACGCACCCGAAGAAGGAGCGGAGAGCGCCCCCGGCGCCCTCGTCACGCCCCTCTTCGAGACCGAGGGACCGGACAGCCAGCGCGCGTTCGTCGACGGCGTCATCGCGATCCTCGAGCGGACCCGGCCGCCGGGGCTGCTCGCGGCCCACTTCCACACGAGCAAGGACGGCCGCAGGGTCCTCAATCACGCCGAGTGGCGGGACATGTCCGCCTGGCGGCGTTTCACCGAGAGCGGCGGCACGGTCGAACTGGGCATGCTGAGCGAGGGCTTGGAGGGCGTCACCCCGTCGTCGGCCCGGCCCAGCGTGCCGCGCTACCTCCCGTACAAGAGCCTGGTGAACGTCGCGGCTCCCTGAGTCGCGGCCCCAGTACGCCGTTCCAGCACTCCGCCCCTCACCTCTCCCGCAGGACCGGCCCGGCCTCTTGTGCCGCGTCGAACGGCGCGAGAGGCTGGCGGGCGCGCTCCACCGGACAGGCGCACCCCAGCACCGCTTCACCCAGCACCGCTTCATTCGGTACCGCTTCACCCAGCACCGCACCGCACATGGCCCGACCCCGTCCCTGGTCAGTCGATGAAAGGTTCAGGTGCACCGGGAATGAGAATGCCCTCCCCTCGGCGGGGGACAGCGGTGCTGCTCTCCGCCGTACTGACGGCCACCGGCCTGCTCGCCGTCACCACCTCCTCCCATGCCGCAGCCGGCCCCTCCGGCGGCGACCTGCGGCTCGCGGGCGGTTCTGAGGACGCCGTGCCGGACGGCTGGATCGTCGTGCTGAAGGACACGGGTCGGCTGAAGGACTCCGCCGTGTCCGGCGTGGCGCGCGAGCTCCTCGGGCGGGCCGAAGGAGCGCGGCTCGGCCATGTGTACCGGGCGGCGCTGCACGGGTTCTCCGCCAGGATGAGCCGGGCACAGGCGGCCCGGCTCGCCGCGGATCCCCGTGTCGCGTACGTCCGCCAGGACACCCGGGTCCGCATCGCCGGCTCGACGGACCAGACCCAGGCCGACGCGCCCTGGGGCCTCGACCGCATCGACCAGCGCCGCCTCCCGTTGTCCACCACGTACACCTACCGCACCACTGCCCCCGGCGTGAGCATCTACCTCATCGACACCGGGCTGCGCACCACCCACGCGGAGTTCGGCGGCCGTGCCTCCGTCGGGACGGACACCGTCGGCGACGGCAGGAACGGTGACGACTGCAACGGGCACGGCACCCATGTGGGCGGCGTCGCGGCGGGGAAGACGTACGGCGTGGCCAAGCAGGCCCGGCCGGTCGCGGTGCGCGTCCTCGACTGCCAGGGCTCGGGCACGACCTCGGGGGTCGTCGCGGGCATCGACTGGGTGACGGCGAAGGCCGCCAAGCCGGCGGTCGCGAACATGAGCCTCGGCGGGGCGCCCGGTGACGTCCTCGACAGCGCGGTGCGGCGCTCCATCCGCTCCGGCGTCACGTACACGGTCGCCGCGGGCAGCTCCGGCCAGGCCGGCGGCGCCTGCAACACCTCGCCCTCCCGGGTGCCGGAGACCATCAGCGTCGGCGCGAGCGACCGCGGCGACCGCCGGGCGTCTTCGTCCAACTACGGCTCGTGCGTCTCCCTGTTCGCGCCGGGCGTGCAGATACCCTCCGCCTGGAAGGACAGCGACACCGCGACGGCCACCCTCAGCGGTACGTCGATGGCCACCGCGCACGCGGCCGGCGCGGCCGCGCTGCATCTGGGCCTCCGGCCCACGGATACCCCGGTGCAGGTCAAGAAGGGCCTCGTGGACAACGCCACCACGGGAGTGCTGCAGGGCAGCCCGCCCGTCACGCCGGACAAGCTGCTCTACACGCTGTACCCGGGCTAGGCAGGGCTCGGGACCGAGGTGCCGGCCAGCAGCCGCTGGACGTCGCGCACCGCCGCGCGCCCCGCGCGGTTGGCACCGATCGTGCTGGCCGAGGGCCCGTATCCCACCAGGTGGATACGGGGGTCCGCCGCGACCCTCGTGCCCTCGATACGGATGCCGCCGCCCGGCCCGCGCAGCCGGAGCGGGGCCAGGTGGTCGACGGCGGGGCGGAACCCGGTCGCCCAGAGGATCACGTCGGCGTCCACGCGGCGGCCGTCGTCCCACTCGACGCCCGTCGGCGTGATCCGGTCGAACATCGGCAGCCGGTCGAGGACGCCGTCGGCCCGCGCCCGCCGGATCGCGTCGTTCACGGGCAGCCCCGTCACGGACACCACGCTGCGCGGCGGCAGCCCTTGACGTACGCGCTCCTCGACCATGGCGACGGCCGCGCGCCCCCAGTTCTCGTCGAAGGGCCCCTCGCGGAACACCGGCTCGCTCCGGGTGACCCAGGCGGTCGACGCCGCGTAGGGGGCGATCTCCATGAGGTGCTGCGTGCCCGAGGCTCCACCGCCCACGACGATCACTCGCTGTCCCGCGAAGGCCTCGGGGCCCGAGTAGATCGCCGTGTGCAACTGCCTCCCGCGGAACGTGTCCTGGCCCGGGTAGCGCGGCCAGAACGGCCGGTCCCAGGTGCCCGTCGCGCTGATCAGGGCCCGCGTCGACCACGTGCGCGCCGACGTCTCGACGAGCAGCCTGCCGTCCTCGCCCTCGCCCTCGCGGACTCCGCGCACGTCGACGGGGCGTCGTACGCGCAGCTCGAAGCGGCGTTCGTACTCCTCGAAGTACTCCCCGACGACCTCCGACGACGGGCGTGCGGGGTCCGCACCCGTCAGTTCCATGCCGGGAAGCGCGTGCATGCCGTGCACCTTCCCGTACGTCAGGGAGGGCCACCGGAACTGCCAGGCGCCGCCGGGCCGGGGAGCGTGATCGAGGACCACGAAGTCCCGGTCCGGCTCGTAGCCGACCCGCCGCAGGTGGTAGGCGCTGGACAGGCCAGCCTGACCGGCGCCGATGACCACCACGTCCACGTTCTGGACCGTCGCTGAGGCGGCTGCGTCTCGTACCCCGATGTCGTTCACGTTTCTACTAACTTCCTCGGGGGTCAGGATCTTCCCGGCGGGCCGGCCCTGTCTCTTGCGTCACCGGTGACCGGCGCCTTGTCTCACCGGCCGCCCGCGACGAGGAGCGGCGCGCCACCCGGGGCGGAAGCGGGCCGGCCGTTCGCCGCCGGCACACCGGACAGCGGCGACGCCGGAATCCGCGGCAGCAGCCCGCGCACGGCCAGCTCGGGGATCACACCCTCGCCGAACCAGTACGCCTCCTCCAGATGCGGATAGCCGGACAGGACGAAGTGCTCCACACCGAGCGCGTGGTACTCCTCGATCCGGTCGGCGACATCGGCATGGCTGCCGACCAGCGCCGTGCCCGCCCCGCCGCGCACCAGACCGACACCGGCCCACAGGTTCGGCGAGATCTCCAGCTTGTCGCGCGAGCCGCCGTGCAGCGCGAGCATCCGCTGCTGGCCCACCGACTCGCTGCGGCCGAGCGCCTCCTGGGCGGCGGCGATCGTGTCCGGGTCGAGGTCGTCGAGCAGCCGGTTCGCGGTCGCCCACGCGTCGGCGGCCGAGTCGCGGGAGATCGTGTGCAGTCGGATGCCGAAGCGGACCGTGCGGCCCTCCTTCTCGGCGAGTCCGCGAATCCAGGCGATCTTCTGCTTCACCTGCTCGGGCGGCTCGCCCCACGTCAGGTAGACGTCGGTGTGCCGCGCAGCGACAGGACCCGCCGCGGCCGACGAGCCACCGAAGAAGATCTCCGGCAGCGGATCCGGCGGCAGCGCGGTGAGGCCGCCGTCGACCTGGAAGTGCTCGCCCCGGAAGTCGAACGGCTTGCCGCCCCACACCCCTCGTACGACCGAGAGGAACTCGTCGGTGCGGGAGTAGCGGCGGTCGTGGTCCAGGTGGTCGCCGAACCGCCGCTGCTCGGTCGAGTCACCGCCCGTCACCACGTTCAGGAGCAGCCGGCCGCGGGTGATGCGCTGGTACGTCGCCGCCATCTGCGCGGCAAGGACGGGGGAGATGACGCCGGGGCGGAACGCCACGAGGAACTTGAGCCGCTCCGTGTGCTGGGCGAGCGCGACCGTGGTCAGCCAGGCGTCCTCGCACCACGTACCGGTGGGCGTGAGTACCGCCTCGAACCCCAACTGCTCGGCGGCCTTGGCGATCTGGGCCAGATACGCGATGTCGGGCGCGCGCACGCCGCTCACCGGGGTGACGCGGGAGCGTGTGATGCCGCCGTCGGTGTAGGCGTGGCGGTCGACGAGGGTGCGGCCGTCGCCGCCCGTCGGCAGGAACCAGTGCAGGTGGACGTTCATGGTCAGGACTCCTTGCGGTACGAGCGCGGCTCGGTGGTGGAGGGCGGCAGATCGCCGTTGAAGCGGGTGTCGACGAAGTCACCGAAGTCGATGCGGCGCGGGATCAGCTTCAGATCGGTGAAGGTGTCAGCGATCTCCTGCTCGGACGCGATGACGTTCTTGTCCATGGCCACCTGGACCCGGGTGCCGTTGGTGCGCTTGACGGCGTCGAGCGCGACCTCGTAGGGGAGGCCGGTGTCCTGCGCCCAGACCTTCGCCCAGGCCTTGGGATGCTTGTAGACCCAGTCCTGGGCCCTGCGGAGCCGGTCCAGGTAGTCGGAGATCGCCGCGGCCTTCTTCTTGTCGTCGAGGGCGCCGGGCGCCGCCGCCTGGAAGGCGAGGCCGTTCACCAGGCCGTCGCCGTCGGTGAGGACGCGGCCGGTCTTCGCCCGCAGGACCTGCGAGGTGTACGGGTCCCAGACGGCCCAGGCGTCCACCTTGCCGCTGGTGAACGCGGCGAGCGCGTCGGCCGGCTGCAGATACTTGACCTGTACGTCCTTGAAATCGAGCCCGGCCTTCTTCAGGGACGCGACCAGATTGAAATGCGCGGACGAACCCTGTGCCACGGCAACGGACTTGCCCTTGAGCTGCTGTGGCCTCTTCAGCGGCGAGTCGTCCGGCACGAGGATCGTGTCACCGGCGGCCGTGCCGTGGCTCGCCGCCACCACGGAGATCTTCGACCCCGCGCCGGCCGCGAAGACGGGCGGGGTGTTGCCGATGCCGCCGATGTCGACGGCCTTGGCGTTGATGGCCTCCAGGAGCGGTGGGCCGGAGGTGAAGGTGGACCAGCGGATCTTGTAGTCGAGGTCGTCGAGCTCCCCGGCAGCGCGCAGCACGGCCTCCGAACCGCCCTTCTGATCACCGACGTTGAGGGTCAACGACCCTTTTCCGTCGGTGCCGCCGCCCGAGCCGCCGATGGAGCTGTCGGCGGACGAGGTGCCGGAGCAGGCGGCGAGCAGCAGGGCCAGGGGGAGCAGCAAGGCGGCGGCGGGGACGGGGCGTGGTCGTCGCATGGTGGTTCCGTTCGCTTCCTTCGGTAGGTGGGGACGGGGACATGGGCGGGGACGGGGGCGTCAGGTGGACGGGCTGTGGGCGGTGGGGTCAGATGGCGGCGGCTTCGGCGGGCGCCTCGACACCGAGCCGTTCGAGCAGCTCCGCGCGGAGCTCGCCGAAGCGGGGGTCGGAGATGCCGCGAGGCCGTTCCAGGTCGATCTCCGTCTCGTACGCGATGACGCCGCCGTCCATGACCAGGACCCGGTCGGCGAGGAGGACCGCCTCCTCGACGTCGTGCGTGACGAGGAGAACCGCGCAGCCGCGCCGCTGCCACAACTCGTCGACGAGCCGCTGGGCCTTGATGCGGGTCAGCGCGTCGAGCGCGCCGAACGGCTCGTCGAGCAGGAGCAGATCCGGCTCGCGCACCAGGGCGCGGGCCAGCGAGGCGCGCTGGGCCTCGCCGCCGGAGAGGGTCTTGGGCCAGGCGTTGGTGCGGTGCTTCAGGCCCACCTCGGCCAGGGCCTGCTCGGCGACGTCCCGGTCGGGCTTGCCCGGCAGCCCGAGCAGCACGTTGCGCCACACCCGCTTCCACGGCATCAGCCGGGGCGCCTGGAAGGCGACGGCCTTGCGGCGCGGCACGAGCACGGTGCCCTCGATGTCCCGGTCGAGCCCGGCGAGGATGCGCAGGAGAGTCGACTTGCCGCAGCCGCTGCGGCCGAGCAGCGCCACGAACTCGCCGGGTCGCACATCGAGGTGCAGGTCGTCGATGACGGCACGGTCGTCGAAGGTGCGGGTCAGCCCGTCGACGCGGACGGCGGAGGGCACGGTCGTGGTCACCGGCCGGTGAACGTCGGTCGCCATTGCAGCAGCAGCCTTTCGAGGGTTCGGACGACGAAGTCGGCCGCCAGGCCGAGGAAGGCGTAGACGACCAGGCAGACGACGATCACGTCGGTGCGCAGGAAGTCGCGGGCCTGGACCATGAGGAAGCCGAGGCCGGCGTCGGCGTTGACCTGCTCGGCGAAGACGAGGGCGAGCCAGGAGATGCCCAGCGAGTAGCGCAGTCCCGTCATGGCCCCGGGCAGCGCACCCGGCAGGATGACGTGCCGCACGAGCCCCCACCGCGACAGGCCGAGCGACTCCCCGGCCTCGATCAACTGGGCGTCGACGCCCCGGATCCCGGCGTACACGTTGAGGTAGAGCGGGAACGAGACCCCGAGCGTGATGATCGCGATCTTCGGCGCCTCGCCGATCCCGAACCAGATGATGAACAGCGGGATCAGCCCGACGAACGGCACGGTGCGCAGCATCTGCACGCTGGCGTCCACGAGGTCCTCGCCGATGCGGAAGAGCCCGGAGACGAGCGCGAGCGTCGTCCCGACGACGGTGCCGAACAGCAGCCCGAGGGCGACGCGCTGCAGGGAGACCCCCATGGCGTTCTGCAGGGACCCGTTCTCGATGAGATCACCGGCGACGCGGGCGACGGTCCCGGGTGAGGCGAGCACGTCACCGGCGAGTACGCCGGTGGCGCTCAGGACCTGCCAGAGGGCGAGCAGCGCGAGCGGTCCCGAGGTGCGGCGCAGCCAGCGGGGGACGCGGGCGCGGCGGGTGGAGGAGGGGACGAGGGCGTGGAGCTCGGGTCCCGGGGACGGATCTGAAGGGGATCTAGCGGATATGTCGGGCGAGGACGGGTGTGGCGGGGCATGGCTGATGCTCATGAGGGCTCCGCGGGGAAGGGAGGGCGGGGAGGGAGGGGAGAGGGGGCGGGGAGAGAGGGGAGGGGAGAGGCGCAGGTTCACCGGCGGTCGGTGCGCACGCAGCCGGACGCCGTCAGCTCACGGCACGCACGTGACGCCCACGCGACACGCATGGGCCTGCACGCCTGAAGGCCTACTGGCCCATTGGCTCACTGACCTACGGAGGGCATGTGGGAGCAGCGCGAAGCGTGAAGCACGAACCGGCCAAGACCGGCTGGAACCGGCGAGGCGAAGAACGCGAAAGCGGGGAAAGGGCGTCAGCAGCCGCGACGACACGCGGACGAGGCCACCCGCAGCAGGTCGATGTGACCGCGCGTGGTGAGCAGGGCTGAACGCAACATGCGGCAGAACGTAGCCACTTCGTCCGCGCACGGTCAATGGTGTCTCGAAAGGCGGACTTCCGGTATCAGCGGATGGAAGCCGACGTGAGGGAGGATGGGCGTATGCCCGATGCGTTCACCACCCGAGTCCTGCAGGTCACCACCGGATCGACCGAGGTCGTCCGTGATCTCACCGCCGACTGCGAGGCCTTCCTGCGCGAAGCGGCCGACGGCCGCGACGGCCTCCTCAACATCTTCGTCCCGCACGCCACGGCGGGCATCGCCGTACTGGAGACGGGAGCAGGCAGCGACGACGACCTGCTCGCCGCGCTGCACACGCTGCTCCCCGCGGACGACCGCTGGCAGCACCGCCACGGCAGCCCGGGCCACGGCCGCGACCACGTGCTCCCCGCCCTGGTCCCGCCCCACGCGACCCTGCCGGTCATCGACGGCCGCCTGGAGCTGGGGACGTGGCAGTCGGTGTGCCTTGTCGATACGAATGTCGACAATCCGGACCGGAAGGTGCGGCTGTCGTTCCTCGGCGGGGAGTGAGGCACCCTGTTCTCTCGGACCGAGAGAAGAGGGCAGGGGCCATGCAGAGCTCACCGGAGCGGGAGTCGGTCGAGTTGTCGTACCAGGTGGTGTCGGAGCCGGAGTGGAACGTGACGGCCGCGGCCACCGCCTCGGTCGGAGTGCATCCGAGCGAGGAACTGGCCGAGGTCGTCGTGGTGTCGGGTCCCTGTCCGCGCTGCGGGCACCACACGGTGTTCTCGGAACGGCTCGTGGCCTACTCCGACGTGCTCGGTGCCGGCTCCGGACGACGCGGCCTCCTCGCCCGCGCCCTCGGGCGGGCCGTGGCCCGCGGTGGTCGGCGCGACATCGAGGTCATCTGCTCGTGCGGCGGTACCCACCCGGACGCCGGGGAGGAGTCGGGGTGCGGCGCGTCCTGGGTGCTGACCGTGGAATGGGGGCAGTGAGGTGGCCGTACGTGTCACGGCCGGGCCGGCGAGCACCCCGGCCGGGCGACGGCGGGCCGAGGAGGCGCGTCGCCTGCTCGACGAGGAACTGTCCAAGGTCCGCCAGCAGGCGGAGAGTTGGCGCAACGGCCTGGCCGCGCTGCTTGCCCTGTTGACCACGGTCGGCGTGGTCAAAGGACCGGACAGCATCCAGGGGCTCACGCCGGGCGCGCGGCGTACGGTCGGAATTCTGCTGCTCGGCGGTCTGGCGCTCGCCGCACTCGGAGCCTTCCTCGCCATGCGGGCGGCCTTCGGCCTGCCTCGGCGCAGGCTCGCGGAGGCTTCCCTGGAGCAACTCCTCGTCCGACAGCGGACCGTCACCCGCCGGGCCGTGACCGATCTGCGGCGTGCGATCGTCGCGGGCTTCGCGGCCCTCGCGGCGGTGACTGCTGCCGTCGGCCTGACCTGGTACGGGGAGCGGGCCGCGGTACCGGGCTTCCGGGTGGTGGAGACATCGGGCAGCGCACGCTGCGGCGAACTCCTCTCCATGGACAAGAAGTTCGTGCGGATCCAGGTGAGCGCGGCCGAGGAGCAGCGGATCCCGCTGTCCCGTGTGGTCTCCGCCAAGCCGGTGCCCGGCGGCTGTCCCAAGCGGTGAGACGTCACCTCGGGGGACCCGGGGGCCGTCAAGTCCAACGGGCGTCCGGCGTGTGCCCGGTGCGGCGCAGTTCTTCCACGAGAGGTGCCGTGTGCTCCCACAGCACGGCGACCGTCGCCTCGATGCTCTGAGCCGCCTCGACGTACAGGGTGGAGTCTTCGGGAAAGGTGTCCGTCAGGGTTTCGCGCAGCATCTCGCGGCGCAGTCCGGCAGGGGGGTGGGAGCTCCGCCGCCCGTCGGCGTCGGAGTCCTCCTCGGGCCCGTTGCGCCCCTCGGTGCCGGTCGTGAACAGGTTCCGGGCATTCTCCAGGACCTCGGACGCCAACAGGAACAGTTCGGCGCCGACGTGGCCGTAGAGGCTGGGTTCCTCGGCTGACGACGTGGTCAGAAGCGCCGCCCGCCAGCCGAGCTGATCGGCCACCAACTCCTGCTGCCATGACCTTTCGACCTCGTCGAACACCAGGTCCTCGTCCCCGAGCAGCCGCCGTCGGCCCACCTTCTCGGACAGATGCCCGGCCGCGATATGGCCGTACTCATGGCCGAGGACGAAGCATTCCATCGCGTGGAGCAGGTGGACGGCCGTGTGATTGATCCTGCTCGGTGCGAAGTACTGCGGTGCCCGGTTCGGGGAGCCGTGCAGGAGGTAGGCCAGAACGACCTGCCTGAACCGGAGCAGCGCTTCGGGCGACTTCTCGACGATGTCGCGCACCCGGTCCTGACTCCGGGCGAAGGCGGTCTGACCGTCATCGGCCCGAGGGAGGGCATAGGCGACAGCCTTGCTGAACAGCAGCAGGTAGGTGGGCAGTTCGTCTTCGAACAGCACGATGTGCTCGGCCGAGCCCGGCACACGCAGGGTGACCGCGTTGACCTCTCCGGTGGAGAGCGAGCCGAGGACCGGCCGGGCGAAGGGGCCGGTGAGGTGTTCCTCGATCGTGTCGGCGAGCGAATGGAGCAGTTGGTAGATCCCGAGGTCTTCGTGCGGCCCGGCCGGGGGCCAGTGCGCCGGCGGATTGCGGTAGCGGTCGAGGACGTCGCCGCGATGCCCCGGAAAGCCCTCGAGGTTCATCTTGTCCACGGCCACATGCATCAGCGAGGCCGCGCGATCCGCGTCGAAGCCCCTCTTGCCCCGCGCGGCGGCCACTTCCGCCTGTACGTCCCACAGGAAGCGGAGAGCCCGGCCCGGCTCTTTCGTCACGACTCTTGTCCCCCACCTTGCGACTCCATCGGTGCCCCGCCACAAGTATGGGAGAGCCGCGGCTCAGCCCGCCGCGCACCCCGGGCACCGGCCCCGGTACGTCACCTCCGCCGCGGAGACCGCGTAGCCGAACCGTTCGGAGTCCGGCAGGTCGCTCAAGGGATCGCCGGAGGGGTGGACGTCGCGGATGGTGCCGCAGCCCGAGCACACCAAGTGCTGGTGCGGGCGGTGCGCGTTGGGGTCGTAGCGCTTGGCGCGGCTGTCCGTCGTCACCTCGATCACTTCGCCGAGCGAGACGAGTTCGCCGAGGGTGTTGTAGACGGTGGCACGGGATATCTCCGGCAGCCTGGCGGTGGCCCGGGCGAGCACCTCGTCGGCGGTCAGGTGGACGTGGTCGCCGGCGAGCACCTCGGCGACCACACGACGCTGGGCGGTCATCCGCCAACCGCGTCCGCGGAGCCGTTGCAGCAGGTCACTCATGACCACCAACCCTCACTGTGCGGAATTGTGCAGAGTCCTTGCGAATGAATACGCGTGCGCCTGTCTTATGTATTGACTTGGATTTCGTCCATCGTAGGATCGGATCCGGCTGGCAGCCAAGGGTCAGGGCAACGGCAGGGAACCACACGTGACTTCACTGGATCGCCTCACTTCACCGGATCGCCTTCCGGCCCGCGCGTGCACCTGCTCCACCACCCTCAGCTCCTGAGCACCGCGATCCGCCCTCTCCGGAAGGATTCCCCATGACCGAGAACCACGACGCGATCGTCACCGACCCCAAACCGGAGGAGACGGGCGGCTGCCCGGTGGCGCACCGCGCGCCGCACCCGACGCAGGGCGGTGGAAACCGGCAGTGGTGGCCGGAGCGGCTCAACCTGAAGATCCTGGCGAAGAACCCCGCCGTGGCCAACCCGCTCGGTGAGGAGTTCGACTACGCCGAGGCGTTCAAGACCCTCGACCTCCCCGCCGTGAAGCGGGACATCGCCGAGGTGCTCACGACCTCCCAGGACTGGTGGCCCGCCGACTTCGGCAACTACGGCCCGTTCATGATCCGCATGGCGTGGCACAGCGCGGGCACGTACCGCATCAGCGACGGCCGCGGCGGCGCCGGCGCCGGCCAGCAGCGCTTCGCCCCGCTCAACAGCTGGCCGGACAACGCCAGCCTCGACAAGGCCCGGCGTCTGCTGTGGCCGGTCAAGAAGAAGTACGGTCAGTCGCTCTCGTGGGCCGACCTCCTGATCCTCACCGGCAACGTCGCCCTGGAGTCGATGGGCTTCAAGACCTTCGGCTTCGGCGGCGGCCGCGCCGACGTGTGGGAGCCCGACGAGGACGTCTACTGGGGTCCCGAGACCGACTGGCTCGGCGACGAGCGCTACACCGGCGACCGCGAGCTGGAGAACCCGCTCGGCGCGGTCCAGATGGGCCTCATCTACGTCAACCCCGAGGGCCCGAACGGCAATCCGGACCCGATCGCCGCGGCCCGCGACATCCGTGAGACGTTCCGCCGGATGGCGATGAACGACGAGGAGACCGTCGCCCTCATCGCGGGCGGCCACACCTTCGGCAAGACCCACGGCGCGGGCCCGGCCGACGCGGTCGGCGACGACCCCGAGGCCGCGCCCATGGAGCAGATGGGCCTGGGCTGGCGCAGCACGCACGGCACGGGCGTCGGCGCCGACGCGATCACCAGTGGGCTCGAGGGGATCTGGACCGACACCCCCACCACGTGGGACAACAGCTTCTTCGAGATCCTCTTCGGCTACGAGTGGGAGCTGTTCAAGAGCCCCTCGGGCGCGCACCAGTGGCGGCCGAAGGACGGCGCGGGCGCGGGCACCGTCCCCGACGCCTTCGACGCGACGAAGAGGCACGCGCCGACGATGCTGACGACCGACCTGTCGCTCCGGCTCGACCCGGTCTACGAGCAGATCTCGCGTCGTTTCAAGGACGACCCCGACGCGTTCGCGGACGCTTTCGCACGCGCCTGGTTCAAGCTGACCCACCGCGACATGGGCCCGATCGTGCGCTACCTCGGCCCGGAGGTCCCGAGCGAGACGCTGGTGTGGCAGGACCCGCTGCCCGAGGTGACGTACGAGAGCATCGACGCCGCGGACGTCGCCGCTCTCAAGGAGCGGATCCTCGCCTCGGACCTGTCGGTCTCGCAGCTCGTGTCCACCGCGTGGGCGGCCGCCTCCTCCTTCCGCGGCAGCGACAAGCGCGGCGGCGCCAACGGCGCGCGGATCCGTCTGGAGCCGCAGCGCGGCTGGGAGGTCAACAACCCGGACGAGCTGGCGACGGTCCTCCGTGCCCTGGAGGGCGTCCAGGAGTCCTTCAACTCGTCCCGCACGGACGGCAAGCAGGTCTCGCTCGCCGACCTCATCGTGCTCGCCGGCAGCGCGGCCGTCGAGCAGGCCGCCAAGGACGCCGGCTTCGCCGTCGAGGTGCCCTTCACCCCGGGCCGCGTCGACGCGGCGCAGGAACAGACCGACGTGGAGTCGTTCGCCGCGATCGAGCCGGCCGCCGACGGCTTCCGCAACTACGTCGGCAAGGGCAACCGCCTGCCCGCCGAGTACCTGCTGCTCGACAAGGCGAACCTGCTGACCCTGAGCGCCCCGGAGATGACCGTCCTCGTCGGCGGTCTGCGCGTCCTCGGCGCGAACCACCGGGGCTCGAACCTCGGCGTCCTCACCACCAGCCCCGGCACCCTCACCAACGACTTCTTCGTGAACCTGCTCGACCTGGGCACGGAGTGGAAGTCGACGTCCGAGGCGCAGGACACGTTCGAGGGCCGCGACGCCTCCGGCGCGGTCAAGTGGACCGGCACGCGGGCCGACCTGGTCTTCGGCTCCAACTCCGAGCTGCGCGCGCTCGCCGAGGTCTACGCGAGCGACGACGCGAAGGAGAAGTTCGTACGTGACTTCGTCGCGGCGTGGGTCAAGGTCATGAACCTCGACCGGTTCGACCTCGTGTGACGCGGGCCGGTTGACCGGCTCACCGGCGCGGGCGGCGCGGGCGGCGCGTCCAGGGGGGTACCACCTGGACGCACCGCCCGGCCGGTCTCCGGCTCCGACACCTCCGACACTCCCGGCGCCCCGCGTCGCTGCCGATATTCGGTGCCGTGCCGGGCGACTGACGTGCAGACTCGTTCCATGGTGGACATGGGCGCTTTCAGGGACGCGGTCGGCAACTGGGCGGCGGGTGCTCCCGACGGACCCGCGCGTGAGCTGGCGACGCGGCTGGGGCTGCGGACCGCGGTGCTTCTGGAGGGCCCGAGCGACCTCGCGGCCGTCGAGACGCTGGCCGCGCGGCGCGGCCGGGACCTCGCTGCCGAAGGGGTGTGCGTCGTACCGATGGGCGGGGCGATGAGCGTCGGCCGGTACGCCGGGCTCCTCGGGCCGCCCGGTCTCGGCCTGCGCCTGACGGGGTTGTGCGACGTGGGCGAGCGGCGCTTCTACGATCGCGGGCTGGAGCGGGCCGGGGCGTCGCGGCAGGGCATCCACTTGTGCGCCGCCGACCTGGAGGACGAGCTCATCCGCGCGCTCGGCACGGCGCGGGTCGAAGAGATCATCCGGGACGAGGGCGATCTGCGGGCGTGGCAGACTCTGCAGCGGCAGCCCGCCCATCAGGACACGCCGCGGCACCAGCAGTTGCGTCGCTTCCTCGGCACCAAGAAGGGGCGCAAGATCCGCTACGGCGGTCTCCTGACGGACGCCCTCGCTCCTGGCGAAGTGCCCGCTCCGCTCGACGGGCTGCTCGCGAGCGTATGACGCGGTGCCGTCCCGTCGCACAGGCCAGCGAGTACCCCAAGGGGATATGATGGGAGTCATAAGGCTGCCTTATGAGGTCATAAACCTGACCCGCCTACTTACTTAGGCTTGCCTTAGCTTAGGCTTTCCCTCGAGTCACCCCATCACCGCTCGAAGGGAACCTGAACATGCCTCGCCCTCTGCGGGTAGCCATTGTCGGAGCCGGTCCCGCCGGAATCTACGCCGCCGACGCGCTGCTCAAATCCGCAGTGGCGGTCGAGCCGGGTGTGTCGATCGACCTCTTCGAGCGGATGCCGGCGCCGTTCGGTCTGATCCGCTACGGCGTCGCCCCCGACCACCCCCGCATCAAGGGCATCATCACGGCCCTGCACCAGGTGCTCGACAAGCCCCAGATCCGCCTCTTCGGCAACGTGGACTACCCGCGCGACATCAGCCTGGACGACCTGCGCTCCTTCTACGACGCCGTGATCTTCTCCACGGGCGCCACCGCCGACCGAGCGCTCGACATACCCGGCATCGACCTCGCAGGATCGTACGGAGCCGCGGACTTCGTGTCCTGGTACGACGGACACCCCGACGTGCCGCGCACCTGGCCGCTTGAGGCCGAGAAGGTCGCCGTCCTCGGCGTCGGCAACGTAGCGCTCGACGTCGCCCGCATCCTCGCCAAGACCGCCGAAGAGCTGCTGCCCACCGAGATCCCGGCGAACGTCCACGAAGGACTCAAGGCCAACAAGGCCCTGGAGGTCCACGTCTTCGGCCGCCGAGGCCCCGCGCAGGCGAAGTTCAGCCCCATGGAGCTGCGCGAGCTGGACCACTCGCCGAACATCGAGGTCATCGTCGACCCCGAGGACATCGACTACGACGACGGCTCGATCGCGACCCGGCGCGGCAACAAGCAGGCCGACATGGTCGCCAAGACCCTGGAGAACTGGGCGATCCGCGACGTCGGCGACCGCCCGCACAAGCTGTTCCTGCACTTCTTCGAGTCGCCCGTCGAGATCCTCGGCGAGGACGGCAAGGTCGTCGGCCTGCGCACCGAGCGCACCGCCCTCGACGGCACCGGCAACGTCAAGGGCACCGGCGAGTTCAAGGACTGGGACCTCGGGGCGGTCTACCGCGCCGTCGGCTACCTCTCCGACGAACTGCCCAAGCTGCCCTGGGACGTCACCTCCGGCACGGTCCCGGATGTGGCGGGCCGCGTGATCGAGGAGTCCGGCGAGCACCTTCAATCGACGTACGTCACCGGGTGGATCCGACGCGGCCCCGTCGGCCTCATCGGCCACACCAAGGGCGACGCCAACGAGACCGTCGCCAGCCTCCTCGACGACCGCGAGAACGGCCGGCTGCACACCCCCGCCTCGCCCGAGCCCGAGGCCGTCGAGGCCTTCCTCGGCGAGCGCAACGTCCGCTTCACCACGTGGGACGGCTGGTACCGCCTCGACGCCGCGGAGAAGTCCCTCGGCGAGCCGCACGGCCGTGAGCGCGTGAAGATCGTCGAGCGCGAGGACATGCTCAGGGCGAGCGGCGCGTAACGCTCCGCGGCTTGAACCCTTGTGTGCGCAGGCGCGTTGAAGGTGGACCTCCAACTCGCCTGCGCACACTGCTATGCGGACCTCACGAACGGTGCCCGGCCCGCCCGTTGCCGAGCGGCACGTCCAGGCGGGCGCGGCGGTGGCTGAACGCGGCGATGGAGTGCGGGCCGTGGTAACTGCCCATGCCGCTCTCGCCGACCCCGCCGAACGGCAGGTCGGACACGCGCAGATGCGCCATCGGCAGCCCGAAGCCAAGACCGCCGGACGAGGTCTCGGCGGCGAGGCGGCGCCGTGTCGTCTCGTTCTCGGTGAAGCCGTACAGGGCCAGCGGCTTGTCGCGGTCGTTGATGAACGCGATGGCCTCGTCCAGGTCCGCGACCTCCACGATGGGCAGGACCGGGCCGAAGATCTCCTCGGACATGACGGGGTCGTCCGCCGTCACGCCGGTCAGGACGGTCGGCGCGATGTACACGTCGTCCCGGTCGGTCCGCCCGCCGAACGCCGTCGTACCGGAGTCGAGCAGGGCGCTCACGCGGTCGAAGTGCCGCTCGTTCACCATCCGCCCGTACGCCGGCGAGGACTGCGGGTCGGCGCCGAAGAGACGCTCGACGACCTCCGCGAGCGCGCCCGCGAGGGTGCGGGCGGTGTCCGGGTCGGTCAGGACGTAGTCCGGCGCGACGCAGGTCTGCCCGGCGTTGCGGAACTTGGCGTCGGCCAGACGGGCGGCGACGGTGGCGACATCGGCGTCCCGGTCCACGAACACCGGCGACTTGCCGCCCAGTTCGAGGGTCACGGGCGTGAGGTGCTCGGCGGCGGCGCGCATCACGATGCGGCCCACCGCGCCGTTGCCGGTGTAGAAGATGTGGTCGAAGCGCTCGGCGAGCAGCGCCGTGGTCTCGGGAATGCCGCCCTCGACGACGGCTACGGCCTCGGGGTCCAGGTACATCGGTACGAGGCGGGCCATCAACTCCGAGGTGGCCGGAGCGAGTTCGCTCGGCTTGAGCACCACCGTGTTGCCGGCGGCCAGCGCTCCGGCGACCGGTACGAGGGAGAGCTGGACCGGGTAGTTCCACGGGGCGATGACCAGTACGGTGCCCAGCGGCTCGTACTGCGTGCCGGCCGTGGACCCCTCGGGCAGCCCGGCGAGGGACGCCTGGTCGAGCCGCTGCGGCTCCAGCCACTCCGCGAGGTGTGCCAGCGTGTGGTCGATCTCGTGCACAGGCAGGTCGACCTCGGCGCCGTACGCCTCGGGGCGGGGCTTGTGCAGGTCGCTGTGGAGGGCGTCCGCGATGGCCTCGCGGTTCTCGGTGAACAGCGCGCGCAGCCGGGTCAGCTGCTCCTGACGCCAGGCGAGGGGCCGGGTGTGGCCGGTGGCGAAGGTGGCGCGCAGCCGGGCGACCAAGGAGGCGGTCCGGTCGGTGAGGGTGACGTCGGTGGTCATGGGGGGAATTCCTCAGAGGTGCGGTGTGCGGTGTGATGCGTTCTTGGTGCTGTGCTCTTTGGTGATGCGTGATGTGTGATGTGGTGCGTCAGGCGTCAGGCGTTCTGTGCGGGGGCCGCCGTGCCGAGCAGGCCGACGGCGAGAGCGTCGCTGGCCGGGCCCAGCAGGCTCCGGGGAGCGGGCGCCCCCTCCAGGCCTACGACCAGCGCGACGCAGATGTCGGCGGCCTCTGCGGGCGTGACGCCCGCGACCGTGCCCGCCTCGGTGAACAGGCCGGTCAGCACCTCGCGCAGCTCCGCGGTGAACGACGTGCAGAGGTCGCCGAAGAGGCGGGCCTTCCCGTCGAGCAGCTCCGCGGCGTGCGGGGAGTCCCCGGCGAGCTGGAGGACGAGGTCGAGTTTGGCGGCCAGGACGCCGTGCAGTCTCACCGCGTACGGGGTGTCGGCGGTGGCGGCCTCACGGGCCCGTAGGAGCGCCTGCTCGTGGAGGCGTCCGGCGAGCCTGCGGAAGGCGTCGTCCTTGCCGCGTACGTACTGGTAGACGGCGGACCGGGACACGCCCATGGCAGAGGCGATGTCGTCCATCGTGGTGCGTCGCGCGCCGTACCGCGTGAGGCAGTCGTAGGCGGCGTCGAGGACCTCGTCGAGCCGGTCGGTGCCCATGACTCAGGCCAGCTTCCCGAGCAGCTCGGCGGCGAGCGGGGCGGAGGACGCGGGGTTCTGGCCGGTGACGAGGTTGCGGTCGACGACCACGTGCGGGGCCCAGGGCTCGCCCTCCTGGAAGTCGGCGCCGCCCTGCACCAGGCGGTCCTGGAGCAGCCACTTCGCCCGGTCGGCGAGACCGGCCTGGGTCTCCTCGGCGTTGGTGAAGCCGGTGAGGCGGTAGCCCGCGAACGAGGGCAGGCCGTCGGCGGAGACGGCGGCCAGGAGCGCGGCCGGGGCGTGGCAGACGATGCCGAGCGGCTTGCCCGTCTCCAGGGCGGTGGTGAGCAGCCTGCCGGACTCGGCGTCGACGGCGAGGTCCTCCATGGGGCCGTGGCCGCCCGGGTAGAAGACGGCGGCGTAGTCGTCGAGGTTCACCTCCGCCAGCTTCACCGGGTGCTGGAGTTCGGTGAACGCGGCGAGCGAGGCGGCGACCTTCTCGGCGCCTTCCTGCCCGCCGTTGGCCTCGGGAGCGAGGGAGCCGCCGTCGACGGTGGGGACGACACCGCCGGGAGTGGCGACGACGATCTCGTGACCGGCGGCCTTGAACGCCTCGTACGGCGCCACGGCCTCCTCGGCCCAGAAGCCGGTCGGATGCCGGGTTCCGTCGGCCAGGGTCCAGTGGTCGACGCCGGTGACTACGAACAGGATCTTCGACATGCGGGGGCCTCCGATGATCGGGGTGATCGGGCGGGCGGTCTGACGTTCTGGATGCAGAACGTCAGGACGGCGATATCCCCAACGTAAATCCATCCGGCATAGGTATCCAATGAGGAAATCAATAGGAGGTATCGGAAAACCGATGGCGGAGTCGGAGGCGGGGTGGCCGGCGGCGGGGGCGGGCGCGTCCGCGCCGGTCAGTCGGAGTGCTGCCGCCCCGCGACCAGAGGGCCGAGCACCCGAGTGCCCGGACCCACGCGGCCGCCGGGGCCGGGGAGGTGGGTGGTGTTGTCGACGGTGAGCGCGTCACCGCAGTGTGCGCACACCGTCACCGGCTCCGTGTCGTGTCCGCAGTCCACGTGATGCAGGCGCAGAGGCGGTCCGGACCCGTCGCTCTGCCAGCGGTCGCCCCACCGCATCAGGGCGAGCAGCACCGGATACAGCTCCGTGCCCTTCTCCGTGGCCACGTAGTGCTCGCGCGGCGGATGGTCCTGGTAGCGCTCGCGCCTGAGGACGTCCTCCTCCACCAGCCGCGAGAGCCTGGCCGAGAGCACCTTGCGTGAGATGCCCAAGTCGTGGGCGATGTCGTCGAACCGTGTGACGCCCATCAGGACGTCCCGCATGATCAGCGCCGTCCATGCGTCGGCGAACAGGTCGGTCGCTCGGGCGATCGAGCAGGCCACGTCGGTGAGAGAGGTCCTGGTCACGCCTCCAGGCTATCCGAGTTCCCTAAAGGTACTAGAGTGTGGGTTCCCTGAGGGAACCAATCGGGAGGGTGTCATGGCTCCGATCATCGAACTCAACTCGCTCACACCTGACGCGGTCGACGGCCGGCACATCCGGGCCCTCACCTTCCAGCACGTGCGCATGGAGTACCTGACCACGGTCCTCCAGCGGCTCGGTATCGAGCCGCCCGGGCGCCGCGCCCTGGTCATCGGAAGCGGACGCGGTCTCCTCGCCCGCGGGCTCGCCGGACTCGGCTTCGACGTCGTCGCTCTGGATCCCGCGCCCCGGGCCACCGAACTGGCCCGACAGGCCGCCGGTGACGAATCCGTCCAGTACGTGACGGCACCCGCCGAGGACCCCGGTCTCTCCGGTGAGCGCTTCGACGTCGTCTTCTGCACGGACACCTTCGAGATCACGGACGACCTCGACACGGTGGTCGCGCAGGCCGCCCGCCTGCTGTTGCCCGACGGCGTCCTCTTCTACGACACGGTCAACAAGACACCCGTGTCCCGCCTCATCTACCTGGGCGCCTTCCAGTCCCTGCCGCTCACGCGGATCATGCCCCGCGACCGCTACACGAACGATCGGTTCCGCACGCCCCAGGAGGTCGCGGCCGCACTCGCCGCCCACGGCCTGCGCAACGAGGACACCTGCTCCTTCAAGCCCAAGAGCGTGGTCGGTCTGGTCCGCGCCACCATCGCGCGCCGGAGCGGCAAGATCACCGATGACGAGATCCCGCAGCTGGCCGACTTCGTCCTGGAACCCGAGGGCAAACCCGTCGTCACCTACCTCGGCCACGCTCGCCCACAGGAGAGTTAGAGGACCGGCAGCGCTCGAAAATCGCAAGCGTCCGCCTCGAGACGCGATGGAAGAACAAGGCGGTCGGGTGCCGGGCGGTGCTGTTGTGGCGGTGTGCGGAACCATGGGGGCGCGCCCGGGCAATCCATGCTCTCGGCGCGATGCGGTACCAGCGGCGAGGTCCGGCCGCGTACCCGACGGGAAGGGGAAACGGTGACAAGATCCGGTACTCAGGGCGGCAGCGTGCACGCCACCCGGGTGTTCAAGGTCCAGCGGGCCTTCACCGAACTCGGCGGTCCGGCGCACGGCCCCGGCGAACTCGCCGAGGCGACCGGGCTCGATGACTCCACGGTCCACAGGATCCTGCAGTCCGGTGTCCAGGAAGGCACGTTCGTACGGGAGTCGCGCGGTCTGTACCGGCTCGGCTCCGGAGCCGCACGGCTGGGCCTGAAGGCGCTGATGCACGAGCCCAACGCCGCGGTCGCGCACGCGGCGCTGGAGGAACTGCGCGAGGAGATCGACGGAGGCCTCGTGTGCCTGTTCGTCCTCGCCCCCTTCGGCGGCGCCAGGAAGCAGTGCCTCGACATGGCCGTGGGCGACTCCGACCTGACCGAACTGGGCATCGGGCACCGTGCGTTGCTCTCCATCTCCCAGTCGCTGCGCACAGGTGCCTGCGGCCGGGCGATCCTCGCTCACCTTCCCGAGGTCATCCAGGACCAGGTGCTGGCCGAGCCGCCGCCCAGGGAGGCCGGCCCGGGTGCCTACCGCGACAACGCCGAGCTGCGCACGTCACTCCGGGCCATCCGGGAGTCGGGCTACGCCGTCGAGAGCGAGGAGTGGGCCCGCGGCTGGAACGGCTGTGCCGCACCCGTCAGCTGGGACGGCCTCGTGATGGGCTCCGTCCTGGTCCTCGTCGAGGGTGCCGTGCCGCGCTGGTCCGCCGCCGACATCCGGGCCGTCATGGGCGCCGCCGCGCGATTCACTCAGGCGAGCGACTCCGGAGCCTGGTCGTCCAGGGTCCCGGCCGATCGCCCGTGAGGGCACCCCTGACGGCTGACCGCGGTGGGCAGCGGGCGTCCGGGCATCCGGGACGCCGACCCGGACACGCGGTCGCGCGGGGTCAGCCGCACCATCACGTCCTTGAGCGGCCGGAGCGAGATCACCGGCGATCCGTACCCCAGTGAGTCGCCGGGGATCATGCTGACCTTGAACCGCTGGTTGATCATGGCCACGATGGTCCGCAGTTCCAGCAGCGCCATGGAGTTTCCGACGCACTGGCGCGGCCCGGCCCCGAAGGGGAGGTACGCCATGCGCGGGCGTTCCCGCACGGCCTCCGGCGTGAAGCGGGTGGGGTCAAAGGCCAGCGGGTTCTCCCAATAGCGTGGGTTGTGATGGGACACCAGCGGTGACAGGAGGATCGAGGAGCCCGCCTCGATCGCATACCCGTCCAGAGTGTCCGGGCCGACAGCGGCGCGCGGAAAGATCCAGATGGGCGGGTGCATCCGCAGGCTCTCGTCCACCACCATCTGTGTGTAGGTGAGGGCCTCGGTGTTCGCGGCGTCCGGCGGCCCGCCGCCGAGTACCTGCTCGATCTCACCGTCGAGCTCCTCCTGTACCGAGGGGTGGTTCGCGATGGAGAGCAGGGTCCAGCAGAGTGACACCGCGGTGGTCTCGTGGCCCGCGAGGTAGATGGTGAGCAACTCGTCACGGATCTGCTGATCGGTCCAGGGCTCGCCGGTGACGGGGTCCTTGGCCTGTTCCATCAGGGCCATCAGCGGGCCCTCGCCGGTCTCCGCGTGACTCTTGCGCACATCGGCGACGACCTTGTCGAACACATGATGAATACGGGCGATCTTCTGCTTGCGGTCGGTCGGCAGCCAGGACGGCAGCATCTCCGAGAGCGTGCCGCGGCGGAACATCACTTCGACCACGTCGTCGACGATCTGCTTGAGCACCCGGGCCGAGGGCTTGATGTCGTACGCGAACAGTGAACGGCTGAGGGTGACCAGGGTGAGCCGCAGCATCTCCGTCATCAGGTCGACGGGCTCGCCGCGCGCCGCCTTCCCCTCCCATTCGTCGAGCATCTCACCGGTCGCCCGGACGATGTTGGGGATGATGTCGAGCACGGCGTTCTTCAGGAACACCGGCTGGACCGCCCGGCGATGGCTGCGCCAGAACTCGCCGTCCGTGGTGAGCAGCCCCTTTCCCATCACCACGCCGAACTGCTCGTACAACGGGCCGCGGACGTAGTTCCCGTGGTTCTTCACCAGCACCTGGCGCACCGCTTCGGGACCGGTGACCTGATGCACCGTCATCGGACCGAGGCGCAGGCGCACCACCTCGCCGTAGTCGCGCTGCAGACCGAGCAGGAACTCGGCGGTGTTGCGCCGCCAGGAGCTGAGACTGCCCACCAGCGGGGCGCCCTTGGGGCCGGGAGCCGTGGCGCCGACGGCGCCGGCGAAGGCGAGCGGCGAGTCGGCGGAAGCGGTGGTCGTCATCGGGATTCTCCCTGCTGTCGGAGGTGCGAAGGGGCGGGCGCCGCCCGGCGGTCGAGTCTCCGCGGCACGGGAAAGGCGCGCCGCACGAAGAGGTTGTCGAAGACGACGTCGGGCGTGAGACGGCGCAGCGCGATGGTGCTGCGGGCCAGGAAGCCCACGGGGTAGCGGGCGTGCGGGCGCGCGCTGCGCACGGCACGTTCCACGACGCGTGCGACGTCGTCGGCCTGGATCGCGAAGGTGCCCGCCAGAGTGCGCCGGCTCCCGGTGTAGATCGCGTCGAAGTACTCGGCCGTACGCTGACGGAACTCCGCGTAGTCCTCGCTGACGGGCTTGAAGTTGGCGACGTACGTGGCCCCGAACTCGGTGGTGCGCACGGGACCCGGCTCGACGAGGACGACGCGCACGCCGAAGTCGGCCGTCTCCAGGCGCAGTGCGTCGCTCAGCGCCTCGACCGCGTGCTTGGACGCCTGGTAGTAGCCCCCGCCGGGAACCGCGTAACGGCCGAAGATGGACGAGATGTTGACGATCGTGCCGCCGCGCGCGGCGCGCATCGCGGGCAGGACCAGCTGGCTGAGCCGGGCAAGCCCGAACACGTTGGTCTCGAACTGCCGCCGCATGTCGTCGAGACCGGCCTCCTCCACGACTCCCGAGAGGGCGTACCCGGCACTGTTCACCAGGGCCCCGACCGACCCGTGCGCCGCCTCGACGGTGTCGACCGCGGAGCGCATGCTCGACTCGTCTGTGACGTCCAGGGGCAGGGTGCGGATGCCGTCGTCGGCGAGCGGCTTCAGCGTCTCGGGCCTGCGCGCCGTGGCGTAGACGATCATCCCCGACCGGTGCATCCGCAGGGCGGTGGCCCGGCCGATACCCGAGGAACAACCGGTGATCAGTACGGGGAGCTGTGCCGCCATCAGAATCTCCTTCTCTGGACTGGACCGTGCGGAAAGACCGGGCCCCGGCGCCCGAAGGCGCCGGGGCCGTCCGGTCAGCCCAGCGCGCCGAGCTGCTTGGCCAGGTCGAGTCCGTCGAGGGAGAACCAGCTCTCCACGATCAGGCCGTCCTTGAACTCGTCGATGACGATGCCGCTGACCGCGAACGCGCGGCCCTGGGCGGGCACACCCTCGTAGGGCTCGCCGGTGTGGGTGCCCCGCGCCGTGAACCGGCTGACGACCTTGTCGCCCTCCAGGATCCAGTCGTCGACCGTCACGTGCAGGTCGGGGAACGAGGCGCGCTGCAGCCGCACCCACTCCTTGAGGTGCTCCACACCCTCCTTGCCGTTCGGCGCGGTGCCGTGGCTGATGTGGTCGGCGCCCGCGCCCTCGTAGATGACGTCGAGGTTGCCCTTGTTGAGGCACTCCTCGTAGTAGCGCTCCAGTACGGCCTTGTTCTCCTGCAGGGTTGACATGTCGTCCTTTCCGAATGTCTCTGATGTGCGAACAGTTGAGTGGGCTCAGAGCGGGCCGGTGAGGCCCGACACGGTCATGACCGGCGCCCCCGAATCCCGGCTCCTCACCTTCCAGATGCCGAGGATCGGATCACCCTCGACCACGGACGTTCCGTGCTCCTCGGAGTGGAGCGCCATCCGTCCCACGGTCAGCGGGTCGACGGCGACGGACAGGCCGTTGCCCTGCTTGGCGCAGGCCATCAGCACGTTCTCCAGAGCACCCACCGGCAGGGAGGTGCGGGGTACGTGGTGCGTGGCCCACAGGTCGTTGGGAGGACAGGCCGGGACCTCGGCCACCCGCCTGCCGTCCGGCCACTCGGACCAGTGCGCGACCGGCACGACCGACGAGCGCCAGCGCAGGAGCGGCCGGCCCGACCGCCAGGTCGTCGTGCGGGGCACGTCGGGCCGGGGCGGGATGTAGGAGCGCGCCTCCGGCGAGTCGTGGACGACGCGCACGCTCGCCTCCGGCCCACCCCCGTCGTCCCCCCGCCGACGGAAGCGCACGGTGACGACCCAGGTCAGCCCCTCGTGGGCGCCGCGTACCTCTCGCTCCCACACGGCGGACCCGGCGTCGAGCCGCAGCAGCTCCAGCGGTACGACCACCTTCTCCAGGCAGCCGACCCGCAACTGCCGGAAGTCCTCGGGCACGATCCACTCCGCGCCCCGCACCGCGCTCTCCAGCAGCATGCTCACCGGCACCGCCGGCACGCCGTCCACCGTGAAGTCGGTGAGGACGGGCGCCGTCTCCGGGTCGAACGTCACGCGGGACACCAGCCGGTCGTGCGGCCGGTAGGCGGTGACCTCGCCGAGGTGATGGATCCTCGGATACGTGCCGGCGAAGCCCGGCAGATCGGGCACGACCGGGTAGTCGGTCGCCTGGACGGGACTCATCGCTCTGCCCAGCGGCCCCACGAAAGTGACCTCGCCGTCCGAGCCCGCCAGCAGCTCGGCCCGCCATCTGGCCAGGCCGTCGTCGACGTCGACGGCGGTCATGTAGCGCAGCGTCGCCGAGAAGTTGGCGATCAGGCCGATACGGTCCCAGGTGGGCCACGCGAGCGTCATGACGGGAAAGTCCGCCCGTCGGCTCGCCCACCGCCCCAGGCGTGCGAGCCCTTCGTTGGCGGCCGCGTACTCGAGCTGGCCGACCATGCCGCCCAGCCGTCCGGTCAGGGACCCCACGTTGCAGAAGAACTTGAGGCGGTGGCCGCGCAGCTCCTCGAAGAGATGGGTGAAACCACCGATCTTGATGTCGACGGTCCGCACGATGTCGTCGTCCGACTTCTTGGGCAGCCTGGCCGCCGTGTCGACACCGGCGTTGTGCACGACGCCGGTCAGAGCGGCGCCCTCCCGCCGCACCAGCGCGCGCACCTGCTCGCGGTCGGTGAAGTCGCACCGGGCGTACTCGACGCGCAGTCCGCGCGCCCGGGCCCCGGTGATGTTGGCGGACAGCTCCCACAGGCGGCGGGTGCGCATGATGTCCTGCCGGATGCCGGCCGGCGAACGGCCCTTGCGCCGCTGCGACCACAAGCCCTTCTCGTACGACTTGAGTTCGCTCTCGTCCATGCCGAACCACGGCTCGGCCCCGGTGGGCAAGGCCTCACGGCCGGTCACCACGACGCGCATGCCGTAGCTGTCCGCCAGCGAACGCGCCAGCTCCCAGCCGATGCCGCGGCCGCCGCCGGAGATCAGCACGCAGTCGTCGACGCCCAGGCTGACGACGGGTTCTCCGGCGCGCCGTGCCACCGGGGTCAGCGTCAGACGCCGGCTTCCGCGGTATCCCACCTCCAGCTCGCCGGGCCTGCCGAGTTCGGCGGCGACGATCTTCGGCAGGTCCGCGGCCGCGGCGGCGCCGGTGTCGACGACGCGCGCGTTGCAGTTGGGCAGTTCGCGGTGGAGCGTCTTGGCCAGACCGGCCCAGATGCCGCCCAGCGGCTGTGCCAGATCGTCGTCGGGGTGCTGGCCCATCCCGCCGCCCAGATACGTGACGGCCAGGTAGAACAGCCGCCGCGCGGAGGTCTCCGCCGCCCAGTCCTCGTACGTTCCGCGCAGCGCCGCGATCGTGCGCAGCAAGGGACGGCGCCACGCGTCGGCCGGGTCCTCGCCCTCCGGAGCCCGGCGCAGCGTGAGGTCGACGATCGCGTCGATCCCGCCGCGGGGCTGTCCGTCGCGGCTCACGAGTGCTCCGTGCGCGCTCAGTTCCCGTTCGACCGCGGCGGCGGTGTCGTGCTCGTCGGAGGTGTCGGCGGCGTCACCCCCCAGCAGGAGGACGCGCATGCCCGCCAGCCCGGCCGGTTCCGGCGCGGCGTCCGGCAGGGCGGTGAGCCGCCATTCCATGCGGGTGACCGGCTGGACCGGCGCGTCGGTGTCCGGGGTGACCTGACCCGCGGGTCCGGTCCGCGCTTCCCGTGCTTCTGGTGCTTCCTCTACGGACAGCATGATCGAATCCCGTTTCCCGTCAGTCGCTCTGGATGGGGACGGCTTCGCCGGTCCGCGCGTCGACGTAACCGATCAGGGTCGCCCGCATGTCCTTCATCTGCAGGAGCATCCGGCCGTCGGACCGGGCGGCCACGAACCGGTTGTCGACCCGGTCGGCGGCGAGGTCGAAGCCCGGCGGCGTCGCGTACAGCTCGATCGGTGCCGGCTGTGCGGAGAGCACCTGGTCGTTGGCGTCCTCATAGAGGTCGATGCGCCGGATCGACAGTGGCGCCGCGACAGGGATCAGACGACCGTCGACCAGATCGAGCACGCCGACACGGGCCAGGCCGTCCAGGAGGATGCTCGGCACGACGAAGCGCGAGAACGCCGGATCGTCCGCCGGGAGGTCCAGTGCGTAGCGGCCCCGCTTGCCCATGGGGTGGATGCGGGTGTCCGTCGTGGACACGAATGGCCCGGTCAGCCGCACCGGCGAGCCCGCCAGGTGGTACGGGTCCGGAACAGGGGTGTCGTCGGCGGTGTCCCAGGCCTCCCAGCGAGGGGCGGCCGGGAAGGCGTCGGCGAGCACGACTCGGGCCGTGAAGTGCACCCGGTCCTTGACGAGGACGACGCCCGCCGGAGACACCACGTCCTCGGTGATCTTCACGTCGACGACGGTCGTGTCACCCGCGGTGTCCACGATGTGCGCGCGCAGCCGTCTGGCAGCCGACGGCAGCCCGCGGTAGACGCGCAGGAAGTGTTCGAAGCGCAGGTCCTCGAAAGCGATGACGTGCTTGTCCGGTACCAGGTGCCGCGCCGCCTCCGCCGCCATCTCGGTGACGAACGTGCCGGGCAGGGTCGGCTCCCCCCGCACCGTGTGGTGCTCCAGGTAGCTGTCGGTCTCCAGGTCGAAGGGGCACTCGAAGACCGCGGACCGCTCGTCCGACGACACCGGGCGGCGGAGGAAGAAGCCCGTGTCCGCCCCGCTTTTCGTGTCCCCCTCGCTCGCCGTCAGATAACCGGGATAGAACTCCTCGACCGTGGCCCGCTCGGCGTCCCCCAGGTGGACGAGGGCAGGTCGCCGGACGGGGGAGTGCAGTTCCTGGAAGAAGTGGTGCACCCCTTCCGCGACCGCCATGTTGCTGTAGGAACCGGCTCGTTCGTAGTAGGCCTTGGTCAGCTCGTTGGCGCCCATGCCCACGCTGGCCCACAGCGTCCAGCCGATGGTGAACTCGACGCGGTCCGAGGTGGCGGCCGCGTAGCCGGACATGGAGGCCAGGAAGTCGTTCGCCGACGCGTAGTCGGATTCGCCGAGCTGGCCGAAGTACCCAAGCAGCGATCCGAAGTTGCACCACAGGCGCGGCGGCGCGGCGCGCAGCGCGTGCTTGAGATGCAGATAGGAATCGACCTTCAGATTCCGGATGGCGGTGAACTCCGCGAAGTCCTTGTCCCTGATCAGTGCCGAACGCTGCAACCCGGCCGCGTTGACGAGCAGATCGATGCTTCCCTCCGCCGCGAGCACTTCACCGATGGCCTTCTCCACCGCGGCGCCGTCCCGCATGTCGCACGGCAGGTAGGTGACCCGGCCCTCGCCGCAGTGCTCCGCCATCACGTCGAGGTTCCTCTTCGCCTCGCGGGCGTTGAGCATCCGGTCGTAGCCCCGGTTGATGTCCGCGACGGTCCGGCCCTCCCGCTTGGCGAGCTCGGCGGAGATGTAGGCCGCGCGGCCCGCCGCGAACTCCTCGTCGCTGCCGGCGAAGACGGACGGCGGATAGCTGTCGAGCGCGTTGCTTCCGAACACGTACATCCGGGGGCCGATGTGCTCGGCGACCGCTTTCAGCACCTCGGCGGTGATGCCCCGGGCGCCGCCCGCGACGACGACCACCGAGTCGCGGTCCAGAACGGCGGGGGTCGTGGTGTCCAGGACGTTCGGCTCCCCGCGCAGCCGGTACACCTTGCGGACGCCGTCGTCGTCGACCACCACCGGGAAGCCCCGGTGCGCGCGGCTCTCCTCCTCCACGAGCCGTACGGCCTCCACGGCGTCGGTGCACGAGGTGAGCAGCCCAAAACCGGTGCTGTCCCCGAGCTCCCTGCCCGCGCTCTTGAGCAGCCCTGTGAAGATGCCCGAGTACGGATGCGGAGTGCCGCCCGGAACCGCGCCGAGGAGCAACATGACGAGCGAGGACCCTTCGGCGGAGAGGTCGTCGAAGGAGTGCTGAAGGGCCAGGAAGACGGCGTCGTGCAGGGCGAGCAGCGGCTCGGCCGCCTCGGCGCGCACCTCCTGCCCCGGTGGTGCGGTGCGTCCCAAGTCGGTCAGTACCCGTAGCCGGGTGACCGGCCCGCCGCCCGCCTCCAGGGCCGCGGCGACCGTCTGCGCGGAGAGATCCGGCAGGTGGTGCCAGCCCGGCCGCGGTGCGTCGAGCGGAGTGGTGGAGAGGACGGTCAGCGTGAGGCCCGGGTCCGTCGCCCGGGCGAGGAGGTCGGGAGCGTCGGTGACGACGACGGTGCCGTCCGCGAGGAACGGCGTCACGTCCCGCACCTGTCGGGCCGGCGCCGCTTCGAGCACCGGGACCTGGCGCTGTACGCGCAAGGGCGTGCCGTCGCCCGTGTGGGTGCCCGACACGAAGCCGTCGGGCAGTGTGCCGGTCGCGGCGGCTTTGGACGAGCCGGTGTCCGGCCGCCCGGCGGTCTCGGAACCGGGGACGGTCAGGCGGAGCCGGACGCCGGGAGCGTCGTCGCTGTCGGTGCAGGAGACCTCGACGGTGCCGGCCGGACCGTGCAGCGCCTTGAGGACGGCGAGTCCGCCCGCGGCGCCCAGATAGCGGGCGTACTCCGGTTCCCCGCACCGGATCGCGGGGTGTTCGGAGGTGGTGGCGGCCGTCGGCAGGGCGACGGTGCCGCCGAGTGGTTCGTCGACGTACGCGAGGACCTTCAGGCCCGCCCGGCGAGCGCGCTCCTCCGTGGTGAGGGCCAGCAGGAAGGCGCCCTCGGCCAGTTCGCGTTCCTGTTCCGGCAGCAGGCCCCCGATGAGCGTGCGGTACTCCGGAAGACTGTTGCCGTTGATGCCGCCGGCCAGCGCGAAGTCGAGCTCACCGGTCCGCAGGTAGCGGCCCGCCGAACTGATCGACGACAGGGCGGAGGCGAACCCGGAGTCCATCGTCATGTTCGGGCCGTGCAGGTCGAAGTAGTTGGCGACCCGGGCGGAGATGACGTTGGGCATCTGGCCGGGGAACGAGTCCTCGTTGGAGGCCGGGATCATGGCGCGTACCTGGTCGCGCAACCGGTCGAGCACCTTGGTGGCGGCGGAACCGGCCAGGCGGGAATCGGTGGCGACCGCCTGTCCGACGTCGTCCAGGTAGCACCGGTTGGCGTAGAGCATCGCGGCGCGGGTCGGGCCCATGTGGCCGACGAACACACCCGTTTTGGCCGCCTGTTCGCCCCAGAACTCCGGCATCTGGTCCCGGAGCCGGTGCGCGCACTGCAGGATCATCAACTGGCAGCGGTCCAGGGCCCGGATCGTCTTGGGCGGCAGTCGGACCTCGTTGAACGGCGGCGACGGGTAGTCGTCGCCGAAGGTGCTGAGGGGCCGCGGGCCGCCGGCGAGCCAGCGCGATACCTCGTCGCGCCCGGCCAGTCCGGGCAGATGGGTCGACCAGCCGACGATCACCACCCGGCCGGCACCGTCCGGTTCTCCGGTGGCCGGGACCGCCTCGGGCCGTGAGCTCTTCGAGGACGGGGGAGCGGTGTGCCGTGCGGTGTCCGGCGTGTCCTCGGAGACGATGAGATGGGCGTTGGTGCCGCCGAATCCGAATCCGGACACCGCCGCGAGCCGGGGACGGTCCTTCCGCCGCGGCCACCGCGCGGGCTCGGAGCCGATCTGAAGGCCGGTCTCCGACAACCGGAAGTCCTCGCGGGCCCGGGTGAAGCGGAACTGGCCGGGGATGGTCTCCTGCTCCAGAGCCAGGAGGTTCTCGATCAGCGAGACCACGCCCGCCGCCCAGCCGGTGTGCCCGATGAGCGACTTGTTGGAGGTGACGGCGGTGGGCCGGGCGGTGCCGAAGTGCTCGCGCAGCATGGTGAACTCCGCGAGGTCCCCGGCCGGCGTCCCGGTCGCGTGGGCGTTGATCCACTCCACGTCGTCGGCGTCGACGTCGCCGTCCTCCAGCGCCCGCCGCACCGCGAGGCTCTGACCGGCCGAGTTGGGCGCGTAGATCGCCTTGCCCTTGCCGTCGGAGGACGAGCCGAACGACCGCAGGACGCCGAGCACCCGGTCGCCGTCAGCCCGGGCCCTGCTCAGCCGCTTGAGGACGACCAGGGCCGCGCCGTCGGCGAAGATCACGCCGTCGGCGGCCTCGTCCAGAGCGTGCACGCGGCCGGTCTTCGAGAGCCCCTGCAACTTGGAGAACAGGACGGTGCCGCGCGGAGCCAGGGCGAAGGCGCCACCGCAGACGGCGATGTCCTGCTTGCCCATCAACAGACCCTTGGCGGCGATGTCGATGGCGTACAGCGAGGAGGAGCAGGCGGTGTCGACCATGTGGAGTTCGGTCGACGGCGGGAGGATCCCCTGCATCGCCAACTCGCCCACCCGGTGGGGCAGATAGCGCGACGCCGTGGCGTCGCCGTGTGAGTAGCGCCGGGTGAGTGCCTCCTCGAAGCCCGAGCGCAGCGCGTCCTGTTCCCCGGCCTCCAGACCCAGGTCCTCGACGATGTCGTGCGTGAGCCGGGTCATGCTGTCGAGGACACCGGCCTCCTCGAGGTACTGGCTTCCGTCCGGGGTGTAGCCGACCACGAAGGAGCAGGTGTCGCTGTCCTCGTAGTGCACCCCGTCGAGCGCCTGGACCAGGCTGTGCCGCAGCCACTTCGTGGTCTGCTCCTGCTCGTCGGAGCTGCCCTCCATGCCATCGAGCGCACCCGCCGCGGGCTCGAAGCCGGTGATGAACACGCAGCGGTCGGCGTACGCCTTGTCCTCGGTCTCGGCGTCGGCCGAGTGGAAGTTCTCGTGCTGCCAGCGGTCCGCGGGGACCTTGACGAAGAGTTCGTCCCCCGTCATGCGGAGCTTCCAGAACTCCTCCGGGCTGTTCGCGCCCGCGACGGCCAGCCCCATGCCGACGACGGCGATCGGGTCGTCCGCGAGATCCCGCTCGTCGGCCGGAGCGTTCGCCGTGACGGGTTTCGTGACGGGTTCCGCGACGGGTTCCGTCACGGGCTCAGTGACGGCAGCCGGAGCCTGCGAGAGGGCCGTGTCCGCAGCAGCCTCCGCAGCCGTCTCCACCGTCGCTTCTTGAGCTGTCTCCGCGGCCGTCTCCAGGTCCGCCTTCGGCGGTGAGAGGAGCGCCGCACCGAGCGTGAGCCCGCCGTCGGCCAGAATGACCTGACCGGTGATCCAGCGAGCGTCGTCCGAGGCGAGGAAGCCCACGACGGTGGCGAACTCCTCCGGCCGCCCGAGCCGGCCCCACGGCGTCGCCCGGGCGATGACGTCCTGCATCTCCGCGGACCGGGGGAACTTGTCCGCGACCTCGCTGGTGAGCATGGCGGCGGACGCCGTGTTGACCCGGATGCCGAGGGGAGCCAGTTCCACCGCCAGGTACCGGGACGCCGCCTCCGCGGCCGCCTTGGCCGGGGCGCACGCCAGGTAGTTGGCCATCACCATCTGCGAGCCGCCGAGCGCGGAGACCGTGACGATCGACCCGCCGCCGCCCCGGGCCATCAGCGGCGCGGCCGTGCGCGCCACCCGCAGTCCGCCCTTGTAGTTCGTTTCGAGTGCCCTGTCGAGGTGTTCGTCCGTGACCTCGTCCATGGGCAGCAACGCGCCGTCCGCGGCACTGTTGACGACTATGTCGAGCCGGCCGTGCAGCCGCTCGACCTCTTCCAGCATCCGGTCGACCTGCTCCTGCCGGGCCACCGAGGCACGGACGAGATCGACCCGGAAGCCCTCGGCGACCAGTTCGTCGCGGGTCTCCTTGGCCCGGTCGTGCGAGTGGAAGTAGTTGAGGACGATGTCGGCTCCACGCGCGGCGAGCTCCCTCGCGATGGCCTTTCCTATCCCCTTGGACCCGCCGGTGACCAGAGCCACCTTTCCGGTGAGGTCTTTCATGGCACACATGTCCTTCTGAGCGAGAGCGGGAGAGCGAGCGGAGGTCGGCCGGCCCCTCGTCAGACCGCGACGCCGGAACGCCGGCCGGCGAGTTCGGTGACCACGAAGTCGACGAGCCTGTCGATGGTGTTGTAGTCCGAGAGCCGGAAACCGGACTCACGCGGCGGCAGGCCGTAGCGCTGCGAGACCCGGGACAGCAGCTCGACCTGCTTGACGGAGTCCACGCCGAGCTCCGCCTCCAGCTGCACCCCGCCCTCGAAGACCTCCTCGGGATACTCGAGGGCCTCCGCGTACAGGCTGCGCAGTTCGGCGAAGACCTCCGTGCGGTCGGGACCCGCGGCAGGGGAGTCGTCCGCTCGGTCGGTGAGGGGCTGTGCGACCACGGTGGTGACCGGGGCCGCCTGCGGTCGGTAGGCCGCCAGGTCGTCGGCGATCCGCTGGAGAACCGCGTCACCGTGCTCGCTCCAGTAGGCCTCGAACAGCTCCGGGGTCACGGACACCGGCAGCAGTTCGGTGAGGACCGGGGCTCGGCCCGTGTCGGCGAGACCGGCGAGCCGCAGGGTCTGCAAGGTGGCGTCGAGCGCCAGGCGTGCGTCGTCGTCGGTCGTCAGGGTGGCCAGGGAGCGGACGTCGGAGCCCTTCGTCAGACGAGCCACCAGCTTGGTCAGCGCGGCCCGCCCGCCCGCCTCGACGAACGTGGTGACACCGGACTCCTGGAGGTGGCGCACGGCCGTCGCGAAGCGGACCGGCTTGACGAAGTGCTCCGCCAGCAGGTCGCTCAGGGAGTCACCGGGCTCGTAGTAGCGCTGGAGGATCGGCGAGTAGACGGGGCGCCGCAGCGGCAGCTGGTCCAGCTTCCCCACGAACGCGGCGAACTCGGGAACGGCCGGAGCCAGCGCCGGAGAGTGGAAGGGGAAGGGCGCGTCGATCTCGACGGCGCCGATGCGCAGTTCACCGGCGATCGCCACGGTCCGGTCCAGGACCTTGCCGGGGCCGCTCACCACGGTCTGCTCGTCGTGGTTCTCGGTGGCGACGGTCAACTGCGGATCCTCGAGGAGTTCCAGCAGACGCCGGACCCGGTCCGCGCCGGCGGACAGAGCCACCATGCGCCCCTCGAAACCGGACTGCCGGGCGATGACCGCGACGCGGTGCGCCACGATGCGCACCCCGTCCTCGATCGAATACGCGCCGGCGGTCACCAGGGCGGTGATCTCGCCGAGGCTGTGACCGGTCAGGACGTCCGGCTGCACGCCCCGGGCGGTCAGCACCTCGTACGCGGCGAGGCCTGCGCCGTAGATGGCCACCTGTGAGACCCATGGGTCGTCTTCGAGGAGCCGGCGCAGTTCCACCTTCTCCGGTCCCAGGACCAGGTCTGATATTCGGCGCGAGAACAGCGTCATGGTCTCCGCGTCGAGACGCTCGAAGATCTGGCGGACCTGCGGGTGGCGGGCGTGGGCCAGGCGCAGCGCCTCGCCGTCGAAGCCGCCCTGACCGGGGAAGAGAAACGCGGTGCGCAGCTCGTTGGACCTGTTTTCGGGCATGTCGAATCCTCCGTCGTGGTGCGGAAAGGTGAGAAAGGGTGAACAGGCAGCAACGGGATGACGGCGCTGCCCGGGGCCGTCAGGCGAGATAGACGCCCATGGGCCCGAGGTTCTTGGCGATGAGCCGGTCGGCGACGCGGGGCGCCGGAGGGACGTGCCGGGCGGCGCCGCGCACGAGCCACCGGACCATGCGCAACTTCCAGCCCGGCCCGGCGCCCGGCTCCAAGTGGTCGAGCAGGGCGTGGATGTTGGCGGCCGAGTAGAACTGGGAGGGATGGATCATGGTGGCGAACATGCCCACCATGTCCCGGCCGTGCGTGGGACTCCTGGTCATGGCGCGAATGAAGGCGATCTCTTCGCGCGAGTGGTTCGAGATGGTCGCGTGGTCAAGGGTGTAGCGGTAGTGGCCCGATACCAGCGCGTCGCGCTGCCTGCTGTAGCTGGCGAGCGCCTCGGACAGGGGCCTGCGCCCGGCCAGGCCCGCGTCGACGGCCTCCGAAAGGAGCTCGGCCGAACGGAGGGCGTCGGTGATTCCGGCGGCGGTGATCGGATCCCTGGTGTATCCGGCGTCGCCGACCAGGGCCCAGCCGGGTCCGTCGGAGCGGCGCAGGAAGTTGGGCACCGAACCCGTCATCCAGCGGTCCGCCCGCTGGGTCCGGCGCAGCAGTTCGGCCCGAGCCGGGTCCACCTCCTCGAACGCGGAGATCACCGTCCGGTCGCGGTCCTCGTCGCTCTTCGCCTTGAAGTCGGCGACCGGTAGGGCCACGCCCACGATCGTGAGGCCGTCGTGGGTCGGCCAGGTGAAGGCGTGCTTGTGGGCGTGACGGTAGGTACGGACGCGTCCGTCGTGCGGCAGCCCCTCCCAGTAGGACCAGTGACTCTTGTTGAGCACCGGGTGGGCGTCGTACTTCTCGGCGTCCACCAGCCGGGCGACGGTGGAGTTGGAGCCGTCCGCGCCCACCACGAGACGGGCGTGCTCGATGACCGGGGTACGGTCCTCGGTCTCGCCGCGGATGCCGGTCACGGTGCCGTGTTCGTCGGTGAGGAGCGAGCGCAGCGAGACACCCGTCCGCAGTTCGGCGCCGGCCTTGACCGCGGCGTCGAGCAGGATCTGGTCGAGCCTGCTGCGCTCGGGGGAGTAGGCCTCGCCCACACCCTCGACGCTCGGCAGCTCGGCCATCAGGCGCGCCGGGCCGCTCTGCAGGCCGTACTCGCGGATGGGCGGGCAGCCGGTGGCCGTCAGCTCGTCGAGCAGTCCCCACTTCTTCAGCCGGAGGATGCCCGGCGGGTGGACCAGGTTGGTCGCCGCGGCCTTCCCGCCCGGGAGCACGGCCCGGTCGAGCAGCAGGACCCTGTGGCCCGCCTTCGACAGCAGCGTCGCGGTGGAGGCACCGCTGATGCGGGCTCCCACAACAATGACGTCGTACATCTCGCCTCCGAGGCCGATGGGCCGGTGTGAACGGTGGGTCTTGGGGATCGACGCGGATGGTTCAGTGGTGCGAGGTCTCCAGCGGGTCGCTGCCGCGCGTGGACTCCTTCGTGCCGCTCGCGTGTGCGGTCTCCGCGGCCGGGGACTGCCTGGACCGCCTGGGCGCGGTGAGGATGGCGAGGCATCCGAAGGCGGAGACGGCGGTGCCGAGCCACACGGCGGGTTCCAGGCCGTCCACGAATTGCTGGGGCGAGCCGTAACCGCCGCGCGCCGTGAACACCGAGGTGAGCACCGCGACGCCGAGCACCCCGCCGAGCTGACGGAACGTGTTGTTCGCTCCGGAAGCGATGCCCTGGTCGGCCGGGGCGACGACACTCATCGCCATCTCGGCGGCCGGCGCGAAGAACAGGCCGAGTCCGATACCGCCGAGCACCAGGCCGGGCACCATGTCCGCGTACTGCGTGTCCACGCTCACCACCGCGGCGAGCCAGCCGAGGCCGACGGTCTGGAACAGCAGCCCCGCCGCCACCACGAGCCGGTTGCCGAGCCGCGACGTCAGCAGACCGGACAGCGGGGCGATCACGACGGGCATCGCCGTCCAGGGCAGCATCCGTACGCCCGTCTCCAGCGGCGAGAAGCCCTGGATGTTCTGCATGAACTGGGTCAGCAGGAACACGAGCCCGAACATGGCGGCGAACATCATCAGGCCCGCGGTGTTGATCGCGCTGAACGAGCGGTTGCGGAAGAGCCGCATCGGCAGCATCGGACGGGGCGTACGCGTCTCCCAGCCGACGAAGACCCCGAGGAGCACCACCCCGCCGATCAGCGAACCCAGCACCGTGCCGTCGGTCCAGCCGTCCTCCGTGGTCCGCACGAGCGCGAAGACGAGACCGAACATGCCCAGGCACACGAGGAGCGTGCCGACCGGGTCGAGGGCGCTCTCGGGGCGGTTGCTCTCGGCGAGCTTCCACAGGCTCAGCACCAGCACCACGACACCGATCGGCACATTGACCCAGAAGATCCACTGCCAGGAGATCTTCTCCACGACCGCCCCGCCGATCAGCGGGCCGAGCGCCACCGCGAGCCCGCTCAGCGCGCCCCAGATCCCCAGGGCGAGGCCCCGGCGACGCGGCGGAACCGCGACGGTCAGGAGCGTCAGTGTCAGCGGCATGACGAGCGCCGCTCCGAATCCCTGCACCGCGCGGGCGACGACCAACTGCTGCGAGGTGTCGGACAGCGCACACGCCGCCGAGGCGCCGGTGAACAGCACGAGTCCCGCCACGAACATGCGGCGGCGGCCGAACCGGTCACCTGCCGCGGCCCCGGCCAGCAGGAACACGGCGAAGACCAGCGTGTAGGCGTTCACCGTCCACTCCAGGTCCTGGAGGCTGGTGTCCAGGGACGACTGGATGGCGGGCAGGGCCGTGATGACGACGAGGTTGTCCAGCGCTGCCATGAAGACGGCGAGACCGGTGATGACCAGGGTCCATCCGGCATGGCCGCGTGAGCTGGACCGACTCAACATAGGGATTCTCCAGAGGAGTTGACGGGAGGTGCTGGTGGGGGCGAGGGGTGCCGCGGGTTTCTCTACGACGTGGGCAGGGCGTCCAGCGCCTCGCGCCAGAGCGTGGCCAGCCGTCCCGCGTCGGGAAGCCTGAGGTCGTACAGGAAACTCACCTGGACCCGCGCACCGCAGGACAGCAGCGTGACGGAGAGGCCGTTGCCCGGCAGGAGCACGCCGATCGGTACGACGTCGATGACCGGGTCCCCGTTGAAGGCGAGGGAGTCGGGGAGCGAGTAGCTGGACGCGTAGAGCGGGGCCGTGCCCGGGTTGAGCAGGAGCTTGACGGCCATGCGGGTGGAGGCGGCGGGCAGCAGGCCGACGAGCGCCCGGCTGGCCGGCCGCAGTCCGCTGTCGCGCATCCGATGCGTGCGGTCGATGAGCTGGTGGAAGGCGGGAGCCGTGGGCAGCCGCCCGTCCGGCAGGGTGACGACCGCTGTCGCGAGGTGGTTCCCGACTGCTGCTTCCTCGGCCTTGTGCCGGGTGCTCAGCGGCATGCGTACGGGCACGGGCGACGCACCGACCGCCGTCCGGACGGCGTGGCCTGCGCCGCTCCCGGACAGGTCGTCGTCGTCCGCGGAGCGGCTCCACGCGCTCAGTGCGCCGCGCAGGGCCATGAGGAAAGCGTCGGTGACCGTGCCGCCGTACTTCCGCCCCAAGGTGCTCAGTTCCTCACGGGTGGCGCTCGTGCTGCAGACCGCCAACTGGTCGGGGCCGGACCTGAAAAGGCTGGGCCACGGGTTCGCGGGCCGCAGCCCGCGCACCATGCCCTTGGTGACGGTCAGCATGCCGTGCGCCAGCTCCGCGGGACCCGCCGTCAGCAGCGGTCCCCGTGCGGTCCCGGCCTCTGCCGCTCCGGGCAGGGCGCTCTCGCCGAACAGGACGGCGGCGACGTGCACGGTGCCCATCCCGTCCTCGAGACCGTGGTGGACGCGGTAGCACACCGCGTACTCGCCGTCGGCGTATCCGTGGACCAGATACATGTCCCACAGCGCGCCCGAGCCGGGCAGCGGCAGGCGCATCACTTCGGTGAGCGCCTCGTCGAGCGAGCTGCCCCCGGGGAGCCTCAGCTCCAGCACGTGCTCCTTGGGGTCGAAGTGTGCGCTCGGCGACCAGGTGGTGCGCCGCCCCGCACGCACGGCCCGGTAGGTCAGCCTGGCGAGGGCGGGAAGCCGTTCCGCCAGGTGCTCGCGGAGCACGTCCAGCGACGGCACGTCTCCCCGGAAGCGTATGAACTTCCCCTGCACGGGTGTGAGTTCGCGAGGAATGGCGAGAAATATCTCGTCGATCGGATTCAAGGGCTGCTGCATGGTCTTTTACCGTCCGAGTTCATCGGGAGCGCCAGCGAATGGCCGGCCCGGGTGAAAGGAGGGCACGGCCCTCGCCTGCCGGGGCCCGGCCCGCGACGGCGTCGTCGGCGTGCGGGCGGGCTGCGTCCGCCGAGGCGGGCGACCTTGCGGGGGCGCCGGCGCGGGGCGCGGTCGGCCGGGCGGGGGTGTGAGCTGCTGGGCGGCGCCGCGCATGACGTACGGACGTCGATGCCGGCGTCAGGTGGCTGACGGCTGCGGCGTCGGCAGCGTCGGCGCTACGCGTCCGATCGGCGCGGCTGTCCGCGATGCGGACACAGCTTTCGCGACGGGCGTGGCAGGCGTGTGCGCGCGTCTGTATCAAAGGTGCTGAACATTTTTCCCCCTTGGGACAGTGGTCCGGGAACTCATGGCCCGAATCCGTCGCCGACAGAAGTATGTGGCGTCCGCACAGGAGATTGTCAAGCGCGACCGGCGGTTTCCCACCCAGTGGAAAAGGGGGAAGTTCGAGGCTTTCCCGCCTGGTGAGAAATTGCTCTTCAGAGGTGGCGGAATGGCTGAATACTGTTTATCCGCTCGGAGTGAGGATGTACGTCGACGAGGTGGTCGGAGCAGGTGGGGGTGCCCGGTGCTCGTCCGTGTGCGAGGTGTCGACCGCACGAAAACGGACACGGCGCAGGAGTGCGCTCATGCTCGGCTCTAGCGGAATTTGATGAACCGGCCCCTGTTCGGCCGCGGTGACTCTGCTGCTTGTTCGAGCATTTGTTTGCGGGCGGCTATTGCTCCATGCGTCATGCGCCGCGCATTATCCGCCCTGCGGAAAAGAGGCCTTAGCCGCGTTCGGGGCCGCCGGGTGCCCCGGCGCGCAGTCCGTCCATGACGAGGTCCATCAGCCGGCCGGCCCGGGACTCCCAGTCGCTGTGCGGGTCGATGTGCCAGAGACCCGCGATGGCGAGCAGGAAGTCGTCGGGGGTCACCCCCGGCCGAATGGTTCCGGCCTCCTCGTTCGCCCGCAGCAGGTGGCCGACGGCCTCGGTCAGCGGGCCGGGGCCGACCCCGGCCAGGCTGCCGAGCGTGCTCGTGGCCTTGCGGATCGCCTCGGCGAGACCCGCCTTGGCCATCGCGTACCGGACGAGGCGGTCCATCCACTCCCGCAGGGCACGGTCGGGTGCCCGGGTCGCCAGCAACTGGCAGGCGGCGTCGGAGACCTGCTGCACCTCGTAGCGGTACACCTCGAGGACGAGGGACTCGCGGTTCGGGAAGTTGCGGTAGAACGTGCCCTGCCCGACGCCCGCCTTCTTGGCGATCACGCTGAGCGGCGCGTCACTCGCCAACGTCAGCTCCGCCAGGGCCACTTCGAGGATCCGCTCGCGGTTGCGCTGCGCGTCCGAGCGCAGGGGCGGGGTCTTGTGCTCACCCATTCGCTCTCCTTCGGCGCGTCATGGCCTGTTCCGTGCGGCACGGCTTGAGGATGCCTTGCTGAGCGGACAACTGTCCGCTAAGTTCGACGGTGAGCGGACAGCTGTCCACTTAGGCTCACCATACCGCAGCCACACCCACGGGCGACCCCTGCCGCCGAAGCGGCGACGTCTTCCTCCTCCTGTACAGCGCCATCTGCCCCCGATCTCCCCGAGCTCATCCCGATCTTCCGGCCGGGACCGCCTCGTTCGACGCGATTCGCGAAAGAAGGCTGCTCATGGCTCCATCGACGTCCAGTGCCGTCACCCTGAACATCAACGGTGAGAAGCACACACTGTCCGTCGACCACCGCACCACCCTGCTCGACGCACTGCGCGAGCGGCTCGATCTCACCGGCACCAAGAAGGGGTGCGACCAAGGCCAGTGCGGGGCCTGCACGGTACTGATCGACGGCCGCAGGGCCGTCTCCTGCCTCACCCTCGCGGTCGCCTCCGAAGGCCGTGAGATCACCACCATCGAGGGGGTCGCGGACGGCGACCGGCTGCACCCCGTCCAGCAGGCCTTCCTCGACCGCGACGGCTTCCAGTGCGGCTACTGCACGCCGGGACAGATCTGTTCCGCCCTCGGCGCGATCGAGGAGCACGCGGCGGGCTGGCCGAGCGCCGCCACCGCCGACGTGCGCCCCGAAGCGGGCGTGCCCGAGCTCACCGCCGAGGAGATCCGCGAGCGGATGAGCGGCAACCTGTGCCGCTGCGGCGCGTACGTGTCGATCGTGCAGGCCGTCGCCGAGGCCGCCCGCGCGGAAGAGGGAGCAGCATGAGGGACTTCGGCTACCAGCGGGTGTACGACGTGTCCGGCGCGGTCGCCGTGCTCGGCACCGACCCCGACGCCCGCTACCTCGGTGGCGGCACCAACCTCGTCGACCTGATGAAGACCGGCGTCGAGCGGCCCGCGCTCCTCGTCGACGTACGCGAACTGCCCCTGGACACGGTCGAGACCACCGAGGACGGCGGGCTGCGCGTCGGCGCGACCGTCACCAACAGCGACCTCGCCGCCCACCCCGACGTACGCCGCCGCTACCCCGCACTGGCACAGGCCGTCCTCGCCGGCGCCTCCGGACAGCTGCGCAACATGGCGACCGTCGGCGGGAACCTGCTCCAGCGCACCCGCTGCGGCTACTTCACGGACCTCTCCAAGCCCTGCAACAAGCGCGAGCCCGGCAGCGGCTGCTCGGCCGTCGGCGGCGAGCACCACAACCACGCGATCCTCGGCGCCACCGAGCACTGCGTGGCCGTCCACCCCTCCGACATGGGCGTGGCCCTCACCGCCTTCGACGCGGTCGTCCACTACGAAACCGCCGAAGGCCCCGGCGCGTTGCCGATCACCGAGTTCTACCTGCCCGTGGGCGACACCCCGCACCTGGAGACCGCGCTGCCGTCCGGCGCGCTGATCACCCACGTGACGCTGCCGCCCGCCCCCGTAGCCGCGCTCTCCCGCTACCGCAAGGTGCGCGAGCGCGCCTCCTACGCGTTCGCCATCGGCTCGATCGCCGCCGCCCTCGACGTGCAGGACGGTGTCGTACGGGACGTACGCATCGGCATCGGCGCGGTCGCGTCCCGACCGTGGCGCGCCCGGGCGGCCGAACAGGCGCTGACCGGCGGCCCGGCGACCGCCGAGGCCTTCGCCGCCGCGGCCGACGCCGAACTGGCCGCCGCCCGCCCGCTGCCCGACAACGGCTACAAGGTGACGCTGACGCGCAACCTCGTCGTGGCCGTGCTGTCCGAACTCACCGAGGAGGCCGCCCGATGACCACGACCACCGCAACCACCGCGGTGACGGGCGCCGTCGGCACCGCACACACCCGCGTCGAAGGCCACGACAAGGTCACCGGAGCGGCCCGCTACGCCGGAGAGATCCCGTTCACCGACCTCGCCCACGGCTGGCTGGTCCTGTCCACCATCGCCCGCGGCCGGATCCGTTCGGTCGACGACGCACCCGTCCTCGCGATGCCCGGCGTCCTCGCCGTGCTCCACCACGGCAACGCGCCGCGGGTCGACGCGGACTACGTCGGCATGCTCGGGAAGCCGGACCCGGTCGTCGGGGCCCTCCAGAACGACCGGGTGCCCTTCGTGGGCTGGCCGGTGGCGCTGGTCGTCGCCGAGACGTCCGAACAGGCGAGGGAGGCCGCCGAAGCCCTCGTGGTCCACTACGACCAGGAGCCGCACGACGTCGCCTTCTCCGCCGGACGCCCGGGGACGTACACACCGGACGGCGACGGGATGCGCACGGCGGTGGGCGACCTGGAGTCCCGGCTCGGCGCGTCCGCGCACGTCGTGGACGCCGAGTACACGACGCCCGAAGAGCACCACAGCGCGATGGAACCGCACGCCGCGACGGCACGCTGGGACGACGGGCGGCTGGAGGTCGTCGACTCCAACCAGGGCAGCACCTGGATCGCGGACGAGCTGGCGAGGCTCTTCTCCCTCGACCCGTCCTCGGTACGGGTGCGTTCGGAGCACGTCGGCGGCGCCTTCGGATCCAAGGGCCCCCGGGCCCACCAGGTGCTCGCCGCGATGGCGGCGACCGTGCTCGACCGGCCCGTCCGCGTCGTCATGACACGCCGTCAGATGTTCTCGCTGATCGGCTACCGCAGCCCCACCACGCAACGCGTACGGCTCGGCGCCGACCCGGACGGGCGGCTCCTCGCCTTCGACCACCAGGGGCAGAGCCTGTCGTCGACCGTCCACGAGTTCGTCGAGGAGAGCGCCGGATTCGGACGGGCCATGTACGCGGCCGACGCGCACCACACCGTCAACCGTCTCGTGCGCCTCGACGTGCCGACGCCGACGTGGGTGCGCGCGCCGGGCGAGGCGCCCGGCTCCTTCGCCGTGGAGTCCGCGCTCGACGAACTCGCCGAGAAGTGCGGTGTGGACCCGATCGCGCTGCGGGCCCGCAACGAACCGGCCGTGGGCCCCGTGTCCGGGCTGCCGTTCAGCAGCCGCAACCTGCTCGCCTGTTTCGAGGAGGGTGCCCGCAGGTTCGGCTGGGCGGACCGCGACCCGCGCCCGGGAGTGCGCCGCGAAGGACGCTGGCTCCTGGGAACCGGCACCGCCGCGTCCACCTTCCCCGTGCTCGTCGCCCCGAGCACGGCCGCGGTGACGGCGGAGGCCGACGGGACCTTCACCGTGCGCATCACCGCCGCGGACGTCGGCACCGGCGCGCGGACCGCCCTCACCCTGATCGCCGCGGACGCCCTCGAAGTGCCGACGGACCGGGTCCGCGTCCGCATTGCCGACAGCGACTTCGGCCCCGCGATGATCGCGGGCGGCTCCATGGGTACGCGGTCCTGGGGCTGGGCGGTCACGCTCGCCGCGCGCGAACTGCGGGAGAAGCTGGTGCCCGGCGGCGACATCCCGCCGGACGGCCTCACCGCGCGGTCGGACACCAGCGACGTCATCGGCGCCCTCGCGCAGCGGGAACGGCACGCGTTCGGCGCGCAGTTCGCCGAGGTCGCCGTGGACGTCACCACCGGCGAGGTGCGCGTACGGCGCATGCTCGGCATCTTCGCCGCGGGCCGCATCGTCAACCCGCTCACCGCACGCAGCCAGCTGATCGGCGGCATGACCTGGGGCCTGTCGATGGCGCTGCACGAAGAGGCCGTCAGGGACCCCGCGACGGGCGGCCTGGTCGGCCCCGACCTCGCCGGCTACCACATCGCCTCGCACGCCGACGTGCCGCCCATCGAGGCGGACTGGGTCGACGACCCGGACGCGGACGACCCCGTCGGCATCAAGGGCGTCGGCGAGATCGGCATCGTGGGCGCCGCGGCGGCCATCGCCAACGCGGTCCGGCACGCGACCGGCGTCCGCCACCGGTCCCTGCCGATCCGCCCCGACCGCGTCCTGCGGGCGGGAACCGTACCCGGGGAAGAGCATCGTGCTTGACATCGCCTCCGACCTGAACCGCTGGATCGAGGAGGGCCGGGACTTCGCGGTCGCCACCGTCGTGAGCGTCGGCGGCAGCGCACCGCGCGGTCCCGGCGCCGCGCTGGCCGTCGACGGCGAGGGAACCGTCATCGGCTCGGTCTCCGGCGGCTGCGTGGAGGGAGCGGTCTACGACCTGTGCCTCCAGGCCCTCGACCAGGGCGAAGCCGTCGTCGAACGGTTCGGGTACAGCGACGACGACGCCTTCGCGGTCGGACTCACCTGCGGTGGTGTCATCGAGGTCCTGGTCGCCCCGGTCGCCGTGGGCTCACCCGACAGGGCGGTGTTCGCCGCCGCCCTGTCGGCCGCCGCGCGCGGCGAGGCCACGGCCCTTGCCCGGGTCTTCCGGGGCCCTGCCGAACTCCTCGGCCGACCGCTCCTGGTGAGCCCGGCCGGGACCGATGCCGGGACGGATGAAGGAACCCTGGGCGGCCACCCGGACCTGGACCGCACCGCCGTGGGGGAGAGCCGCGCCCTCCTCGCGGCGGGCCGCACCGGGGAGTTCGTCGTCTCCGAGAGCGGCGCGCACTGCGGCACCGCCGTGACGGTCCTGGTCGAGTCGAGCCAGCCACCGCCCCGGATGATCGTCTTCGGTGCCGTCGACTTCGCGGCCGCTCTGGTCCGCGTGGGCAAGTTCCTCGGCTATCACGTGACGGTCTGCGACGCCCGCCCCGTCTTCGCCACCCGGGACCGCTTCCCGGACGCCGACGACATCGTGATCGAGTGGCCGCACCGCTACCTCCGCCGCACCGGGACGGACGCCCGCACCGTCCTGTGCGTCCTCACCCACGACGCCAAGTTCGACGTGCCGCTGCTCGCGGCGGCCCTGCGGCTGCCCGTCGCGTTCGTCGGCGCCATGGGCTCGCGCCGCACCCACGAGGACCGCAACCGCAGGCTGCGCGACGAGGGCGTCACCGAGGCCGAACTGGCCCGGCTCCGCTCGCCGATCGGCCTCGACCTCGGCGCCCGCACACCCGAGGAGACGGCCCTGTCCATCGCGGCGGAGATCGTCGCGGTACGCCAGGGCGGCACGGGCCGCCCGCTGACCGGGGCGCGGACACCGATCCACCACGACACGCCCGGTGCTCCGCCGCGGGCCGACGCCCTGGTCTGATTCGGGAGGATCAACCATGGAGATCAAAGCCTTCATCATCGACGCCACCGACCCCGAGCCGGTCGCCGCCTTCTGGTCCGAGCTGCTCGACTGGCCGATCGCGGGCCGCACGGGCCCCTACATCTGGCTGCGGCGCGAGAACGGCACGGTCCTGGGCATCCAGCGGGTCGACGAGCGCAAGACGGTGAAGAACCGCGTGCACCTCGACCTCGCCGCGTCCGACTTCGCCGCCGAGCAGCGGCGCGTCGAGGCGCTCGGCGGGCGCAGGCTGGAGGGGTACGACGACGGCGGCTTCCTCGTCATGGCCGACCCGGAGGGTAACGAGTTCTGCATCATCCCCGACGGGCCCATCGACCTCGACGACGAGGGACGCACGAACTACCGGGGCTAGAGAGGGGCGGTCACGTGACCGACACGATCACGGCCCGTACGGGAGTGCTCCGTACGGGACCGATCCGCTATGCCACCGCGGAACGCTTCGGGCGGCCCCGGCCCGTACCGGACGACGACCCGCGCCCCGCCTCCGGTGAGATCGGTCCGCAGCCGCCCTCCAGGCTCGACTTCGTCATGGGTCCGCCTTCGGACATCCACCCCCAGGGCGAGGACTGCCTGAACCTGTCCATCGCCACCCCGGCACGGGACGCGGGGGCCAGGCCTGTGCTCGTGTGGCTGCACGGCGGCGGCTTCAGCAGCGGCGCGGGCCTCATGGACTGGTACGACGGAGGGGTCCTCGCCGCCGAGGGCGACGTGGTGGTGGTCGGCGTCAACTACCGTCTGGGAGCGCTCGGTTACCTCCTCCTCGACGGAGTGAGTGAGGGCAACCTCGGTCTGTACGACCAGGTGGAGGCGTTGCGCTGGGTCCACGCGCACATCGCCGAGTACGGCGGCGACCCGGCGGACGTCACGGTGCTGGGACAGTCCGCCGGTGGTATCTCCGTACGCCTCCTGATGGAACTGCCCGAGGCGCGCGGCCTGTTCCGCCGGGCGATCCTCCAGAGCGCGCCGCTGGAGATCACCGCCCGGCCCGCGGAGGAGTCCCTCGCTCTGGGCCGGTACTTCGCCGACGCGCTCGGCGCCGACCCGCGCACGGCCGACATCCCCGCGATCCTCGCCGCGCAGGGCGAGACGGCCCGTTTCCACCTGCGCACCGCGGGCCGCCGCATGGAACCCGCCTTCGTTCCGGTCGAGGGCGTCGGCCGCGTCCCCGCTCCCGGCGGCCCGCTCGACGACGGCGTCCGAGGACTCGACGTCCTGTACGGCTGGAACGCCGACGACATGACCGTCTTCGCGGGCGAGGACGACGACCCGGCCGTGCGCACCCGCGAGGTGTACGAGGAGCCGCTCACGCGCTACGGCGAGCGGCTGGCCCGGGTCGGCGCCCGGGTCCACGCGTACCGCATCGACTGGCGTCCCGCCGGGTCCCCCTTAGGGGCGGCCCACTGCCTCGAACTGCCGCTGCTCTTCGGCACCCACGACGCCTGGCGGTCGGCGCCGATGCTGGGCACCGCACCGCTCGAGGAGATCGGGAGGCTCGGCAGGGCCCTGCGCTCCGCATGGCTCGCCTTCGCCAGGACCGGAACCTTCGACACCCTGCCCGCGCCCCTCACGGCCGGTCCTGTGCCCCGCCCCTCATGACTCCGGAAGTTCCCGCGGCTCCAGGGGACGGGTCGCGGGGCCCTGGAGCACCGAGCCGTCGGTGGCGAAACGCGAGCCGTGGCAGGGGCACTCCCACGTCGTCTCCGCCTCGTTGAACGCGACCAGACACCCCAGGTGGGTGCAGCGGGCGGAGACGGCGTGCAGGGTGCCGGACCCGTCACGGTGCACCGCGCAACGGCGCCCCTCGACGCGGACCACGGCCCCGGCGCCCACCGGGATGTCGTCGACGGAGTCGACGTGGGTCGTGCGGAGCCGGTCCCCGACGAAGTGCTTGGCGACCTCGGCCTGCTGGCTCAGCAGGGAGGGCATCTCCCGCACCGTGCTCCACAGCCGCCGCGGGTCGTACAGCTCGGCCCACGAGGACTTCTCCCCGGCGATGAGCCGGGCGAGCAGCTGCCCCGCCATGACGCCGCCGCTCATGCCCCAGCCGCCGAACCCCGTCGCCACGTAGGTGTGCCGGGAACCGGGGTGGAAGGGCCCGACCATCGGCACGCCGTCCGTCACGTCGTTGTCCTGCGCCGCCCACCGGTAGGCCGTCGCGCCGACGTCGAAGCGCTCCCGCATCCACGTGTCCAGGGCCACGAAACCGGCGGAGGGGTCGCCCGTGCCGGGGGTGAAACTGTCACCCGTGACGATGAGGAGACGCCCGCCGTCGCCGCCGTAGGGCGCGGTCCGCACCGACCGCTTGCCCTCCTCCTGCGTGATGTACATGCCGCCCGGGTCCTCCCCGGCGGCCAGCGGCGCCGCGACGACCAGTTCGCGCCGCGGAGAGAGCCGGGCGAACAGCAGGGCGCGGTCGAAGACCGGGTAGTGCGTGGCGATGACGACGGACCGCGCGGTGACGGTGTGCCCGCCCTCGGTCGTCACGGAGCAGGGAGAGCCGTCGCGCAGCTTGGTGACCCGGGTCCGCTCATGGATGACACCGCCCCGCGCCCGCAGATCCTCGGCGAGCGCCAGCAGATACGCCCGGGGATGGAACTGCGCCTGGTCCTCGACGCGCACCGCGCCCGCCACGGGGAACGGCAGCCCGGTCTCGTCCGTGTACGAGGCGGCGAGCCCGGCCTCCCGGGCCGCCGCGGCCTCGGCCCGCAGCTCCTCGGTGCGGTCGGCCCGCGTGGTGTACGTGTAGGCGGGCGCGCGCTCCAGCTCGCAGTCGATGCCGAGCTCGGCGCTGATCGCCGCCACGTGTTCCACCGCCTGCTGCTGCGACTCCGCGTAGAGGCGGGCGCCCTCCGGGCCGCGGGTGCGGCGCAGCCGGTCGTAGACCAGGGAGTGCAGAGCGGTCAGCTTGGCGGTGGTGTTGCCGGTGACGCCGGCGGCGATGCGGTCGGCCTCGAGGACGGCGACCGACCGCCCGTCACGCGCCAGCTCCCAGGCCGTGCTGAGACCCGCGACACCGCCGCCGACCACGGCGACGTCCACCTCGATGTCCTCGGCGAGCGACGGATGGGACGTCGACGCGCTGGTCTCCATCCAGTACGACTCGGGTCGCCCCGGCAGCGGGCCGGGCGTCTTCATGTTCATGCGGGCTCCGTGACGGCGTACACAGCGGCCTCCAGGATGTCGGCGTCCGTGGCCCGAGTCTCCTCCGGACCCGGTGCCAAACCCGGCCGCCGCGCCGCCGTCACGGCACTCCCGCCCGCGCGGATCAGAGCCAGTCGCGCGGCAGCGTCTCGTTCCAGGTGCGGGAGAAGACGCGGCGTTCGCCCTCGTAGCCGTCCAGGGTCGCGTCGACGAAGAAGTGGTCCTCGTCGCACCTGAGTGTCGTCCGGGTCCGCACGCTCACGTCCCACTCGTCCCGCCGGAACCGCATGGTCCAGTCGGACTCGCCGCCCACCGACGTGAAGTCGTCGCCGGTGGCCGTGTACCGCTCGAAGGCACGGCATCCGACGTCGAGCCCGATCTCGTCGTAGCGCACGGTGCCCCGGTCCTTGACGATCTCCAGGGAGGAGTCGTACCCGACCAGGTCACGCTTGACCTCCCAGCGCTGCTCAGGAGGGGACAGCTGGGTGGTGGCGAGCGGTTCGGTGCCCTCGGGCTCGCCGAACGGCCGCTGGGGCGCGTTGTCCGGTTCCGCCGTCGGGCGCACCGGCAGGCGCAGCGCGCTGGACCCCTCGTACACGCTGAGCAGCACGGGACGCGGCGGCGGCCAGGCCAGCGGCCAGTAGGACGTCGACAGCGAGAGCCGGATCCGGTGGCCGGGCGGGAACGACTGGGCGACGCCGTTGAGCTGGAGCGTCGCGCGGTAGCGGCGCCCCGGTTCGAGCGGTTCGGGTTCGCCCGTGCCGTCCCTGTGCGTCAGGTTGAGGACGCCGTACGTCACCCGGGTGGCACGGCCGTCGGGGGCGACGTCGGAGATCCGGGCGGCGACCGTGGCCACCGGCTCACTGACCGACAGATCGAGTTCGACGGCCGGCGAACCGAGGATCTCCACCGTCTCGGTCAGCTCGGGCGAGTCGAAGACGAGCGAGCCGCCGTCCTCCTCGCGCTGGTCGTAGGGCAGGTCCGGCGGCGCGTTGTAGGAGGCCCACTTTCCCGCGAACTGGCCCACGGAGAGCGGCGACTGCACGGTCATGGCCTCGCCCGTCTCCGCCTCGCCCGCCCTCAGGATGCGGTGCCGCGCCAACGGGTGGCTCACGTGCTCGATGTGCGGGGAAGGCCAGTCGGGCTCACCGACCCAGCGCCCGGGCCGCTCCTCGTAGGAGGTGGAGGGCGGCACGCTCTCCTGCATCCAGGCCCGCAGCATCGGGCCCTCCATCACACCGTTGTCCTCACCCTTGAGCCAGTGGTCCCACCACCGCACCACCTCTTGCAGGTAGCCGATGGCGGGGCCGGGCTCGCCCAGGTGCGGGTACTTGTGGGACCACGGTCCGATGAGGCCCTTGCGCGGCACGTCGAGGTGGGCCAGGAGCCGGGTCACGGCGTTGGAGTAGCCGTCCGCCCAGCCGCTGGAGGCGAGGACGGGGCACTGGACGCTCCGGTAGTCCTCGCAGACCGAGGCGTGCCGCCAGTACGCGTCGCGGCGCTGGTGGCGCAGCCACTCCAGGACCCACGGCTTGGCGTGGTCCAGCCGTTCCTGCCACATGTCCCGCCAGCGGTCGCCGACGACCGCCGGGTCCGGCGGGCAGGTCGCGTAGGCGAACATGGTGCCCGCCTCGGCGAGGTTGTCCGACAGCATCGCGCCGCCCATGTAGTGCATGTCGTCGGCGTAGCGGTCGTCGGTGAACGAGGAGAGGACGACGGCGCGCAGGCTCGGCGGCCGCCGGGCCGCGACCTGAAGGGCGGCGAAGGCACCCCAGGAGATGCCCATCATGCCCGTGGAGCCGTCGCACCAGGGCTGCTCCGCCAGCCAGGCGAGCACCTCCTCGGCGTCCGTCTGCTCCTGCTCCAGGTACTCGTCGGTGAGCACGCCCTCGGACTCGCCGGTGCCGCGCAGATCGACGCGCACGCACGCGTACCCGTGCCCCGCGATGTACGGGTGGTGGATCGAGTCGCGCTGCGAGCTCAGGTCGCGTTTGCGGTACGGGATGTACTCCAGGACCGCGGGCACCGGATCGTCGTCCGAGCAGGTGGGACGCCAGATGCGGGCCGACAGCCGGACGCCGTCGGACAGGGGGATGACGACGTGTTCTTCTTCTTTCGTCGCGTACGGGAGATTGCCCACGTAACGCATGGGGGAGGGCCGTCCTCTCGGTCGCTTTCCCGCCGGGGGAGGGCGGGTTCTGTTCTGGTTGCCGGTGCGGGCCGGTCTAGTCGTTCTTGAGGTCGCGGCCGCCGGGCTCGGTGTCGTCGAAGACCAGCCCCAGCGCGGCGACGCACTGGTCGTACTTGCGGCGCAGATCCTGCTCGCTGTCGCCGCCGGTGCTGATGTGGGCCAGCTCGAAGCTGTAGCTGTCCTGGTGGGTGACCTCGGAGAGCTTCCTGCCCTCCTCGGCGAGCACGTCGACGCTCACGCCCGGGATGTCGTGCTCGATCCGCTCGATCTCCTCGGGCGTCGGCACCTGGTGCGACACGCCGTCGGCGAACCACCGGTAGTACCACTTGGCCGCTGCCTTGTAGGGGCCCGCGCGGTGGGGGAGCGCGGGGTCCTCGTCGAAGGCGAGACTGACCATGCAGTGGTGGTTGGGGACCCCGTCGACGTACGCAAAGAGCTCCGCGTGAGCCTGTGAGTGCCTCGGGTTGATCTCCAGGAGGTTGATGGCGTCCGTGCTCGGGTCGTAGAAGTACTCGATGCTGAAGGTCGCCGCGTCCATGCCGATCTGCCGCATCACCCGCTCCGACACGTCGTGCAGGCGCTGTACCACGGGCCCCGGCAGGGCGGAGGGGTACTGATGGCGCAGGAAGCAGGAGGAGTCGGGGTAGTTGATGGAGTCGAGGACCCCGTAGATGGTCACCTCGCCCCGGTGGACGTATCCCTCCACGGCGACCTGGACGCCCGAGAGCGCCTCCTCCGCGAGGCACACCTCGGCACCGACGCCCTCCATCTCGGGGGGCAGGTCCACCTGCCGCAATATGTGTTCGAAGGGGCGGCCGACCCGGCTGATCCCGGCCTTGATCCGGGCGCAGGCCTCACGGAACTCGTCCTCGTCCCGCACGCTGTACGCCAGCTCCGAGGAATAGGACAGCGCGGGCTTCAGCCACATCGGGAACCGCACGCCCTCGGGCGGCCGCGGCTCGTCCGCGTCCAGGTCGACCCGGCCGAAGCGCGGGTGCTCGTCGATGACCTTCTGCTGCTCCAGCCTGCTCCAGTACTTGTGCTCACACTTGACGACCGACTCCAGGCTGGTGCTGCGCGTGCCGTAGCGGTCGCCGAGTATCGCCACGAGCGTGCTGACGGGGAAGTCCCAGTAGCCGACGATCGCGTCGATGCTGCCGTCGAACGAGTCGAGGATGCCCTGCGCCTTTTCGAGCAGTGCCGGTACGGAGACCTCGCCGCCCTGCAGCTCCTCGACGGTGAGCAGCGGGTGGAAGCGGTAGGACTCCGCGTCGGGGACGCTGCTCAGCGTGGGCAGGTTCGCGTCGTCGAGGCCGATCACGAAGACGTTCTTCGGCTGGGCCTGTGAGTGTGCGGTCACGAATTGTCCTCCTGTCGCAGTGGAAGCCGCCGAGTACCCAAGGGCGGTAAAGACACACGTCAGGGAGGTGATCGCCGCGATGGCGCGGTCGGAGCTCAGACCGGCAGCAGCCGCGCGATGAGCGCGCTGAGCTGCTGCGCGGTGCGGCACTCGTGCATCTCGACGAGTCCGGCGTACGCGTACGCCGCCGAGTCGCCGGTCGACCACTGTCGGCGCGCCTCGGGGTTGAGCCAGTACACCCGGCGGGCCCGTTCGGCGATGTGCCGCAGGGCGGGGAGGTTGGGGTCGCTCATGTTCGTGCGGGCGTCGCCGAGGACGAAGACCGTGGAGCGCGGGCCGACCGCGTCGGCGTACCGCTCGGCGAACTCGCCCAGGGACGTGCCGTAGTCGCTGCTGCCGTGCCACCCCGTCACCGTCGCCTCGCCCAGGATGCGGGCGCCGAGGCCCGCCGGGTCGGCGCTGCCGTGCCCGAGCAGTCCCGTCACCTCGTCGACCCGGTTGACGAACGCGAACACCCGCACCTTGCTGAACTGGTCGTGCAGGGCCTGGACCAGCAGCATGGTGAAGTTCGCGAAGCCGGCGACCGACCCGGAGACGTCGCAGAGCAGGATCAGCTCGGGGCGTGCGGGACGGCGGCGCCGCAGCACCGGACGCATCGGCACACCGCCCGTCGACAGCGAACCGCGCAGGGTGCGCCGCAGGTCGATGCTGCCGTGCGCGGCCCTGCGGCGCCGGGCGGCGAGCCGCGTCGCGAGCTTCCGGGCGAGCGGATGCACCGCCCGACGGAGTTCGTCCAGCTGTCCGCGGCCCGCGAGGAGGAAATCGACGCGGTCGGCGGTGGTGGCCACGGCGCGGCGGGCGATCTCCTCGGTGCCGCGCCGCTCGGCGACCCGGCGGCGCGCCTCGGTCCGTACGCGCTCGCGGAAGCCCTCGATGCGGCGCCGGACCTCGTCGGCCAGCAGGCGGTCGGTGAAGGCGGCCTGCGCCGTCTCCTGTCCGGCCGATTCCGCGCGGAGGGCGGCGAGCACGCGCGCGAGCAGCGTCTCCGGCCGCAGTCTGCTCAGCGTCTGGTACGAGGACCAGCCGTCCCCTCCCTGACCGGAGCTCCTACCGGCGGAGCCCCCTCCTGCGGAGTCCCCGCCCCGGGAGGACGAGCCGTACCCGCCGAAGCCGTCGACGGCCTCGCCCGCCAGCTGTGCGAGGAGGGCCTGGTCGTCCGCGGCGAGCGCGGCGACGAGCCGTTCGCGCAGCGCGTCCCGGTCTGCGTCACCGCGTACCGGCGCGCCGACACCCGCCGGAAAGTACAGATCGAAGACGGGGTCGAAGACCGCACGCTGGCTCTCCCGGTGCAGCAGCGCGGCGGCGAGCCCTTCCCTGACCCGCTCCCTGTCGGCGAGACCGAGCGCCTCCAGGGCGGCCGCGGCGTCGACGGTCTCGCCGGGTCCGATGCGCAGGCCGTGCGACCGGAGTGTCTTGACCAGCCCGGTGAGCCGCCCGGTGATCCCGTCGGAGGAGGCGGCGGAGGAAAGGGGCGGACCGTCGAGCGGCGCCGTCACACCGTGTCCAGATCCAGCTTGGCCGCGGCCTTCAGCACGTCGTCCTGATGCTTGAGCACGACACCGAGGCTGTCGCGCACGACGGCCTCTTCCAGAGTGTCCGCGCCGAGCGCGAGCAGCGTCCTCGCCCAGTCGATGGTCTCCGCGACCGACGGCACCTTCCGCAGGTCCATCGCGCGCAGCGCGCCGACCACCCGCACCACCGAGGCGGCGAGCGCCTCGTCGAGACCGGGCACCTTCATCCGGACGATGCGACGCTCCAACTCCTCCTCGGGAAAGCCGATGTGGAGGAAGAGGCAGCGGCGACGCAGCGCCTCGGACAGCTCGCGGCTCGCGTTGGAGGTGAGGACGACGAACGGACGGCACTCCGCACTGATCGTGCCCAGCTCCGGCACCGTGACCTGGAAGTCGCTCAGGACCTCAAGGAGGAGACCCTCGACCTCGACGTCGGCCTTGTCCGTCTCGTCGATCAGCAGGACCTTCGGCTCGGCGCCGCGGATCGCGGTCAGCAACGGCCGCGGGAGCAGGAACTCCTCGCTGAAGATGTCGGTGCGCGTCTCGTCCCACGACTCGTCGCGGCCCGCGGTGATGCGCAGCAACTGCTTGGCGTGGTTCCACTCGTACAGGGCGCGGGACTCGTCGACGCCCTCGTAGCACTGGAGCCGCACGAGCCGCGCGTCGGCGACCGCGGCGACGGCTTTCGCAAGCTCCGTCTTGCCGACCCCCGCGGGCCCCTCCACCAGGAGCGGCTTGCCGAGCCGGTCCGCGAGGAACACGGTGGTGGCGACGGCGGGCGAGGCCAGATAGCCGGTGGTGGCCAGGCGTGCGGCGACGTCGTCGACGGACGTGAAGTACCCGGTCGTCATGCGGAGTTCTCCTGTGCTCTACGGCTCCACCGGTGCCGTCCCCGGGTCCCGGTCCCTCGTAGCCGATCAGGTCGGGACGCCCCTCCACAACGGACGGACACCGTTTGCGTCGAACGTCACTCCCTGCCGTGCGGAGCTCCTCGCCGCCGGAGCTCCGCACGGCAGCCGGTTACCGGTCGGAACGCACTATGGGTTAGAAAGGCGGCAAATGTTTCATCACGGTGGCATCGGTTCACCAGGAAGCCGGGGGCGGACATGGCAGGGCACGGCATACCCGAGGCCTATCTCGACGGCTATGACCGGATCCTGGCCGCCGCGGCGGCGACCGGACGGCGGCTGACCCGGGACGAACTGGACTCGCGGCGCGCGCTGGGGGAGCGGGCCGCGGAAGCGGGGCTCGGGCTGCGGGCGCTGGTGGGCGCGCACCTCTCGGCGACCCGCGCCCACTGGCCCGCCGCCGGGGGCGCCCCCGCCGACCGTGTCCTTGCCGCCGTCGAACAGGCCGTGGACGCCCTCGCCGAAGGGTACGAACGGGCGCAGCGCCTGGCGGTGCGCCAACAGGAGGCCGCCCGGCGGGAGTTCGTCGACGACCTGCTCCACGGACGCAGCGACCTCGGCAGGCTCGCCGAACGTGCCGAACGCTTCGGGCTGCGTCTCTCCTACGAACACGCGGTCGCCGTCGCCCAGGGCCCGCGCGGCTACGAGGAGGGGGACGCCGTGCCGCGCGAGGTGGAGGCCGCCCTCGTCGGCCGGTTCGGTGACCGCAGCGTCCTGCTCACGACGAAGGAGGGCCGGCTGGTGTGCATCGCCCCCGGTGACCAGGGCGAGGTCCTCGCCTTCTTCGCCAAGCACGCGTACGCCGCCATCGACGGCGCCCGCGTCGTCATCGGCCGACCGCAGCCGGGCCCCGGCGGTGTCGTCCAGTCGTACGAGGAAGCGCTCAACGCCCTGGACCTGGCGGAGCGGCTCGAGCTCGACGAACCCGTGCTGCACGCCGCCGACCTGCTGGTCTACCCCGTGCTGACCCGCGACCGGCAGGCCATGGCCGATCTGGTGGTCCATACGCTCGGCCCGCTGCGGCAGGCCCGGGGCGGCGCGCAGCCCCTCATCGACACGCTCACCGCGTTCTTCGACTCGGGCTGTGTCGCGGCGGAGGCGGCCCGTCGTCTCTCGCTGAGCGTGCGCGCCCTGACGTACCGCCTCGAGCGCATTCACCGGCTCACCGGCGTCAATCCGGCCGACCCCGTGCACCGCTACACGCTCCAGACCGCGGTGATCGGTGCCCGCCTGCTCGACTGGCCCGACCAGCCGTTCTAGCCCAGCCGTTCAAGCCCGGCCGGTTTCAGCCCAGGCGCGGGATCTCGATGGCCGGGCAGCGGTCCATGACCATGTCCAGGCCCGCCGCGCGCGTCCTGTCGTACGCCGCCTCGTCGATCACGCCCAGCTGGAACCAGACCGCCCGCGCACCGGCGGCGACCGCGTCGTCGGCGACCGGGCCCGCCAGCGAGCTGTTGACGAACACGTCCACCACGTCGACCGGGAACGGCACGGCGGACAGGGACGTGTACCCCTGCTCGCCGTGGACCGTCTCGGCCTTGGGGTGGACGGGCACCACGCGCTTGCCGAAGTGCTGCAGGACCGACGCGACACGGAACGCCGCCCGGTCCCGGTTGTTCGACAGACCCACGACGGCCCAGGTGTCGCCGAGCTCCGTCAGGATCCTGCGCACCGTCTCGTCGTCGCCGTACATGGCCTGCCTCCTCGTGTGTCGCGGCGGGATGCCGTCAGGGCTGTGCCCGGGTCAGACGTTCACGCCGAAGTCCGACGCGATGCCGCGCAGCCCACTCGCATAACCCTGGCCGACCGCACGGAATTTCCACTCCGCACCGTGCCGGTAGAGCTCGCCGAAGACCATGGCGGTCTCCGTGGAGGCGTCCTCCGACAGGTCGTAGCGCGCGATCTCCACGTTGTCCGCCTGGTTCACCACGCGGATGAACGCGTTGCGGACCTGCCCGAAGCTCTGGCCGCGGTTCTCGGCGTCGTGGATCGACACCGGGAAGACGATCTTCGAGATGTCCGCGGGCACCTGCGCCAGGTTCACCTTCACGGCCTCGTCGTCGCCCTCGCCCTCACCGGTGAGGTTGTCTCCGGTGTGCTCGACCGAACCGTCGGGGCTCGTCAGGTTGTTGTAGAAGACGAAGTGCTGGTCGGAGACGACCTTGCCGGACTCGTCGCAGAGCAGGGCACTGGCGTCGAGGTCGTAGTCCGTGCCGGTCGTGGTGCGGACGTCCCAGCCCAGGCCGACCACGACGGCGGTGAGGCCCGGGGCCTCCTTGCTGAGCGAGACGTTGCCGCCCTTGGCCAGCGAAACTCCCACGATGTCCTCCTACGGTCCGAGTTCTGGATCGGGTTGTCGATCTGGATCTGACTCACTGAAATCTACAGGAGTGTAGAAGTGGGTGGTGCGGTGGCGCCCCGTTACCATAGGGCGCTCCCCGTCCGCCGAGGAGTACAGAGAGGCTGGAGGGATCGCGGGCATGACGCACCACGACGAGCACGATCCGCACGGCGAGCGCGACGCGCACGGCGAGCGGCAGCCGCGGCTGCGCCGACGCGCGCAGGGCGAGCTGGAGTCACAGGTGCTCGCCGCGCTGCACACCGCGCGCGGACCGGTCAGCGCGGCCTGGGTGCAGGAGCGGCTCGGCGGCGACCTCGCGTACACCACCGTCATGACGATCCTCACCCGTCTCCTCGCGAAGGACGTCGTCACCCGCGAGCGCGCGGGCCGCTCCTTCGCGTGGACGCCCGCGTCGGACGAGGCCGGGCTCGCCGCCTTCCGCATGCGCAAGGTGCTCGACGGCGAGAGCGACCGCGAGGCCGTGCTCGCCAGCTTCGTCACGACGCTCACCCCCGACGACGAGCAGCTCCTGCGCGACCTGCTCGGACAAGCCGGCGCCGAGGCCGACGACTGACGCCTGATGGGGGTTATCCGCTGATGGGCGTCTTCGTCTTCCTGCCGCTCGTGCTGCCGCTGACCGCGTGGCCGATCGCCCGCCTCGCCGAGCAGCACCTCCACCCGCGCACCGCGACGCGGCTCCTCACCGCCGTCGCCGGGGTGATGGCGCTGTGCAGCACGCTCTGCCTCGCCCTGCTGATGGTCGTCGGCACCGCCCAGCTGCCCGGCAACCCGCTGCCGGACGGGTGGTCCGACCCCGAGGTGCGCGCGGCCGTTCCCTACGACGAGGTGGCCGGGAAGGTCGCGATCCCCGCGCTGCTCGTCGTGTGCGCGGCCGGCCTGCGCACGCTCTGGCGGCACGTCACGGTGCGCCGCCGCGGGCGCCGTGCTCTCGAAGGGCTGCGCGGCGGCTCCGTCGCGGTCGTCGTCGACGAGGCGTCGTACGCCTACGCCCTGCCCTCGCGCCGCGGCGGCCGTGTCGTCGTGACCACCGGGATGCTGTCCCGGCTCGCCGCCCCGGAGCGCCGCGCGCTGTTCGCCCACGAGCGGGCGCACCTGTCGGCGCGGCACCACCGCCATCTGCTCGTCACACAGCTCGCCGCTCGCGCCAACCCCTTCCTGTGGCCGCTGCGCACCTCCGTCGCCTTCGCCGCGGAGCGCTGGGCCGACGAGGCGGCGGCCCGCGCGGTGCGGGACCGCCGGGTCGTCGCCCGGGCGATCGGCAAGGCCGCACTGGTCTCGCGGAGCGCGCCCGCGCCGACCCTGGCGGGGCTCGCGGCGCCGGGTCCCGTGCCGCGCCGCGTCGCCGCGCTCCTCGCCCCGGCCCCGTCCACCGCCACCCGGCCCTCCGTGTTCACGGGGGTGGGGCTCGCCCTGTGGTCCGCCGCGTTCGGCACCGCCGTGTCCGCGATGTCCTCGGCGAACGCCGCCGTCACGATGGTCCTCATCCTGCGGGCGGCGACACCGCTCTGACGACCGGCCGCGGTGGACCGCCCCGGTGCGGGCGGTCCACCGGCACGACTAGAGGTCGAACTCGTGCGGCGGCAGGTCCAGCGCGAAGCACGCCTCGCGCACGACGGCCTGCTCGTCCTTGTCGAAGTCGCCGTCGGCGCCGCCGATGACGATGCCGATCTGGATGACCGCGCGGGCCTCGGCCGGCTTCTTCTTCGCCTTGGCGACCTCCTGGAGCACGCTCACCTTGCCGAACGCGAAGTCGGCGGTCAGCTTGTCCACGTACTCGTCGAAGCGGCGGCGCAGGTCGTCCGCGGGGAAGTTCTGCAGCACTTCGTTCGTGCCGATCAGCTGCGCCACACGCTGGCGCTCGGACGGGTCGACGGTGCCGTCGGCCGCCGCCACCAGTGCGCACATCGCCATGCTCGCGTCGCGGAAGGCTCCGCTCTTGAGGTCGTTCTTCTTCGCCATCAGCTGGGTCTGCATCGTCGATGCGGATTCCTTGACGCGGTCCCACAGGGCCATGGGGGCACTCCATAAACGTATCGATGTATCAGGGGTGTTGGACAAGTCCCCGGTACGCTGCGCGCAGGTCCGGGTCCCCGCCAGTTTCTACAGCAGAGTAGAAACTAGCAGTCGGGCCGAGAAGTTCCCGCCCAGCGGAAGGTGCGCGTGATGACTCCGACGGCACAAGAACTCCTGCGGACCACGGCAGCCCGCCTCGCCCCCGACCCGGACAGGAACCCGGTCGTGCCGTGCATCGCCGACGGCCGGGCGGAGCTGCGGACGGTCGCGCTCCTCGCGCTGGAGCAGCGGCATCTGATCCCCGCGGACCGGCGTTCCTTCCAGCACCTGGCCCGGCGGGCCACCGAGTCGAAGGACCTGGAATCGGCCGCCTTCTTCGAAACCGTCGCCGACGGGGAGAGCCTCGCGAGGGAACGGCTCGACCCGCTGTTCGAGGCGTGCGGAGTGAGCAAGACCGAGGCGTCGACGTACGAACCGCACCCCGGGTGCCAGGCCTACCCGGCGTACGTCGCCTGGCTCGCCCTGAACGGCGAACCGGCCGACGTCGTCCTCGCCCTCACCGCCAACTTCGCCGCCTGGGGCCAGTCCTGTGCCACGGTCGCGCGTGGACTGCGCGACCATTACAACTTCGACGACGAGGCGTGCGGCTTCTTCGACCTGTTCGCGGAGCCGGCCCCGGACCTCGACCGGCAGGCCCTCGCCGCGGTACGGGCGGGCCTCGACCGGGACCGGGTCACGGCGGCTCATCTGCGATTCGGCCGTCTCCTCGCGCACTACGAGGACATGTTCTGGACGACTCTCGCGGAGCGGTCCGCTCTTCCCAGATGATCCCCCCGCACAGTACGGTCCTGGCAACCCGGGCCAAGGGGTTCAGCTTTGGGAGTACGCGCGTGACCGCACCCACCTCGTCCCAACCCGCCTCCGCCGCGCCCGCCGGTGCTGACGGCCTCAGCGGCGGTGCCATCGGCACCGGCGACCTAGTCTTCTTCGTCGTGGCGGCCGCCGCCCCGCTCACCGTGATGGCGGGTGTGGCCCCACTGGCCATCGGCATGGCGGGCGACGCGGCGCCGCTCGGCTATCTCCTCTCCGGACTGCTCCTCGTCGTCTTCGCCGCGGGGTTCACCGCCATGAGCCGGTTCGTGCGCAACGCCGGAGCGTTCTACGCGTACATCGGACGGGGGCTCGGGCGTCCCGCGGGAGCAGGTTCCGCGTACGTCGCCCTCGTCGCGTACAACTCCATCGAGGTCGGACTGCTCGCCGCCTTCGGGTGGTTCACCGAATCCGGCTTCGAGGACCTCACCGGTGTCCGCGTGGCCTGGTGGATCTGGGCGACCGCGGGCCTCGTCGCCATCGGCGTGCTCGGCTACCTGCGGGTCACGCTCAGCGCCAGGATCCTCGGTGTCGCGCTCGTCCTGGAAGTCCTCGTGCTCTTCGTCTTCGAAGCGGGTGTCCTCGCGGACGGGGGCGGCCCGCAGGGGCTCGACTTCGGCACGCTCTCGCCCGCCGGGCTCGGGGAGCCGGGCGTCGGCGGCATGTTCGTCCTGGCCATAGGAGCGTTCATCGGCTTCGAGGCGACGGCGATCTACGCGGAGGAGGCGCGGCAGCCCGAGCGGACCGTGCCCCGGGCCACCTATGCGGCGGTGACGTTCCTCGCCCTCTTCTACACCTTCACCATCTGGATGATCATCAACGCGTACGGGTCCGACCGCGCTCAAGCCGTCGCCTCCGGGGACGGCGGCGCCGACATGGTGTTCTCCGCCACCGAACGGTTCGCCGGCGCATGGGCCGCCGACTCCATGCACGTGCTGATCATCACCAGCGCCTTCGCCGCCACGCTGGCCTTCCACAACGGCGCCGCCCGCTACTTCTACGCCCTGGGCAGGGAAGGTCTGCTGCCCGCCCGGCTCGGCACGGTGTCGTCGAAGACGCGGGCGCCGGCCGTCGCGGTGCTCACGCAGTCGGCCGTCGCGCTCGCCGTGATCGTCGTGACGATGCTCGGCGGGGCCGATCCGTACACCGTCACCTTCCTGTGGAGCAGCGGCACCGGCATCCTCGGAGTGATGCTGCTGCAGGCACTCGCGGCGCTCGCCGTGTACGGGTTCTTCCGCCGCGACCGGCGAGGCGTGCCGTCCTGGCGCGTGGTCGCCGCACCCCTGCTGGCCTGCGCGGGGCTCATCGTCATGATCGTCCTGGTCTGCGCCGACCTCGACCTGCTCACCGGGGCGTCCAGGGGTGTCAACGTGGCCCTGATCGCTCCGTTGCCGCTGTTGTTCGTGGTGGGGGCGGGGGTGGCGTTGCGGATGAGGCGGCGCGCACCTGCGGCGTACGCGCGGCTGACGACGGTGGACGCCGAACGCGCGTGAACGTTTCCCGGTTCCTGGTTCCCGTTTCCAAGGAGGCAGCGACAGCATGACGGCAGCAGCGACTCTCGTCTTCCTCGGCGCGGTCCGCACCGGGAGCGTCACCACCGCCACGACGACCGGCACGACCACCGCCCTCGCCGTCCGCGGCGGCCGCGTCCTCGCGCTCGGCGACGAGGCCCGCGCCCTCGCCCCCACCGCCGACGAAGTCGTCGACATCGGCGACGGACTGCTGATGGCCGCCTTCGGAGACGGGCATGCCCACCCGCTCTTCGGCGGCCTGGAGAGTTTTGGGCCGCAGATCAAGGAGCTGGACTCCGTCGACGCGATCGTCGCCGAAGTCGGACGGTGGGCGCGGCGGCACCCTGAGGCGAAGTGGATCGTCGGCGCCTCCTACGACCCCGCGCTCGCGCCCGGCGGCGAGTTCGACGCGCGTCGGCTCGACGCCGCGGTGCCCGACCGGCCCGTCGTCCTGCGTGCCCACGATTACCACACCGTGTGGTGCAACACCGAGGCGCTGCGCAGGGCCGGAGTGACGGAGGCGACTCCGGAGCCGCGCCTCGGCCGGATCGTGCGCCGCGCGGACGGCAGCCCGCTCGGCACCCTGCGCGAATGGCACGCCTGCGACCTCGTGCTCGACCAGGTGCCCGCGCGGGACGAGGACGAGCTCGTGGAGGCGATCCGGCGCGCCGGCCACGCGTACGCGCGCGCGGGCATCACCTGGGCCCAGGACGCCTGGGTCGAACCGGAGGCGGCGGACGCCTACCTCGCCGCCGTCCGGCGCGGGGCCCTCGTCCTCCGTGTCGACCTGGCCCAGCGCGCCGATCCCGACCGCTGGCGCGAGCAGCGCGAACCGTTCGCGGCGACCCGCACGCGCGTGGCGGCCGAAGGCGGGGAACTGCTCACCGCGCGGACGGTGAAGTACTTCAGCGACGGCGTCGTCGAGGGCGGTACGGCCGCCATGCTGGCCCCCTACGTGGATGCCCCGCACAGCTGCGGCATGCCGGTGTGGGAGCCCAGCGCCCTCGCCGAAGCCGTGCGGGCCTTCGACGCCGACGGCTTCCAGACGCACATCCACGCCATCGGCGACGCCGGAGTCCGTGCGGCGCTCGACGCCGTCGAGTCCGCGATCGCCGCCAACCCTGCCTGGGACCGGCGGCCGGTGATCACCCACGTCCAGATCGTCGACCCCGCCGACCTGCCGCGCTTCGCCGAACTGGGCGTCATCGCCAACTTCGAGCCCCTGTGGGCGCAGCCGGACCCGCTCCAGACCGAGCTGTCCGTTCCGCGCATCGGCGCGGAGCGAGCCGCGTTGCAGTACCCGATGGGAGAGCTGGCGCGGAGCGGTGTACGGCTGTCCTTCGGCAGCGACTGGCCGGTCAGCTCACACGTACCGCTGGAGGGTATTCAAGTCGCCGTCACCAGGCGTACGTTCACGGGCGAGCCCGCAGAGGGCTGGCTCCCGCACCAGCGGCTCACCGTCGACCAGGCGCTGACGGCCGCCACGGCCGGCGTCGCCCACCAGGCGGGCGCCGACGACCGCCTCGCCCTCGTCCCGGGCGCCCCCGCCGACCTGGTCCTGCTCTCCACCGACCCCCGCACGGCCGACCCGATGGAAATCCGCCACACGCGCGTGCTCGGCACGTGGCTGAGCGGACGCCCCACGTACAGGGACCGGAGCGAGTGACCGGCTGTCCGGATGAGCGAGCGCCCCGGCGGATGGATGAGTAAATGACCCGGCCGCTGGATGAGCGAGTGGCCGGGTCGCCTGGGCGAGCGGGCGCTCCCGCCCGAGTGAGCGGGCGCCCCCGCCTTGGTAGGCGAGTGCCCCGGCCGCTGGGAAGGGCAAGTGACCCGGTCGCTCGGGTGAGCGAGTGGCCCGGTCGCCTGGGTGAGTGAGGGCCCCGCCCTGGTAGGCGAGCGCGCCGACCATCCGGATGAGCCAGTGACCCGGCCGCCCGGATGAGCGAGTGGCTTGGCCGCTCGGGTGAGTGAGGACCCCCGCTCTGGTAGGTGGGCGCTCCGGTCGCCGGGAAGGGCAAGGGACACGGGTCGCCCGGGAAGGGTGAGTGGCCGGGTCGTCTGGGTGAGCGGGCGCTCCCGCTCTGGTAGGCGAGCGCTGCGGCCGCCCGGATGAGCAAGTGACCCGGTCGCTCGGGTGAGCGAGTGGCCCGGTCGTCTGGGTGAGTGAGGGCCCCCGCTCTGGTAGGTGGGCGCTCCGATCGCCGGGAAGGGCAAGTGACCCGGCCGCCGGGAAGGGCAAGTGACCCGGCCGCCCGGATGAGCAAGGGACCCGGCCGCCCGGAAGAGCAAGCGGCCGGGGCGCCCCGAGTCAGCGCAGCACGATGGCCGTGGCGGCGATTCCGTTCCGCACGATCCACCGTCCGGAGAACCCCTTCAGTTCGACGCCCGCCACCACGGGCCCCTCGACCAGCAGCCGAGCGGTGAACGTTCCGTCCGCGGCGAGTTCCACCCGGGCGTCCTCGAAGCCGAGCCAGCGCCCGGTCAGCGGGAACCACGTCTTGTAGACGGACTCCTTCGCGCTGAACAGCAGCCGGTCCCAGGGCGTGGTCGGCTGCCGCGTGCCGAGCGAGGCCAGCACGGCACGCTCCGTCTCGTCGGCGACCAGGTTCAGGACGTCGGGGTCGCGCAGCGGCTCGCCCGGCTCGGCGTCGATGCCGACGGAGGTCACCTCGCCCGCGCGGGCGACGACCGCCGCGCGGTACCCGGCGCAGTGCGTCATGCTGCCGACGACGCCGTCCGGCCAGCCGGGGGCGCCCCGGTGTCCCGGCAGGATCGGCGCGGGCGGTACGCCGATGCGGGCCAGCGCGGTGCGGGCACAGTGCCGCACGGTCCTGAACTCGTTGCGCCGTTTGTCCACCGCGTTGGCGACCACCGCCTCCTCCTCCGGGAAGAGGACGGCGTCGGCCGGGTCGACGTGGGTCTCGACCACGGTGACGGGCACGCCGGCGAGCAGAGTGGCCAAGGGTCCCGCAGGATCCGGGACTTGGCGCGCGGGTATCGAAGGTGACGTCACGGGAGATCACGGTACCGGGTGACCCGCACACGAGTGCGGGCTGTGGCCCACGCCACCCGGCCGCCCTCCCGGGTGCGGACGACCTCCGGCGAGCGCCTACGCTGGCGTGATGCAGGACGAGTACCGCACAGTGGCCCGCGAGGGCGTGCACGAGACCGAGATCAACCGCTCGCGCTTCCTGTGCGCCCTGGCACCCGCGGCCACCGAGCGGGAGGCCCAGGAATTCGTCGCGCGCATCCGCAAGGAGCACCCGACCGCGAGCCACAACTGCTTCGCGTACGTGATCGGGGCCGACGCGGCCGTGCAGAAGGCGAGCGACGACGGCGAGCCCGGCGGCACCGCGGGCGCCCCGATGCTCCAGATGCTGATGCGCCGCGACATGCGCTACGTCGCCGCGGTCGTGACCCGCTACTACGGAGGGGTCAAGCTCGGCGCCGGGGGACTCATCCGCGCCTACGGAGGATCGGTCGGCGAGGCGCTCGACACACTCGGCACGGTCACCCGCCGCCGTTTCCGCCTCGCCACCGTCACGGTCGACCACCAGCGCGCGGGCAAGGTCCAGAACGATCTGCGGGCGGCGGGCCGCGAGGTGCGCGACGTCCGCTACGGCGACGCCGTCACGATCGAGATCGGCCTGCCCGACGCCGATGTGGAGGCCTTCCGCGGCTGGCTCGCGGACGCCACCGCCGGCAGTGCCGTGCTGGAGCTCGGGGGAGAGGCGTACGGGGATGCCTGAGTCGGGTGGAACCGGCGCGGGTGCGCGGGGAGACGGCGGCCCCGTACGAGGGCCGCGAGGGGTCTGGAGCGGCGGCGCCGCACGAGGGCCGCGGGGAGTTACGGGAGTGGCCGCCCGTGATGTCCGACCCGCCCGATAGTCTCGGGAATCATGAGGCTGCTGCACACGTCCGACTGGCACCTGGGCCGCTCGTTCCACCGCGTGAACATGCTCGACGCCCAGGCCGCGTTCATCGGCCACCTGTTGGCGACCGTGCGCGAGCGCGACGTGGACGCCGTCGTGGTGGCCGGGGACGTGTACGACAGAGCGGTGCCCCCGCTCGCGGCCGTCGAGCTCTTCGACGACGCCCTGCACCGGCTCGCCGACCTCGGCGTGCCGACGGTCATGATCTCCGGGAACCACGACTCGGCGCGCCGCCTCGGCGTGGGCGCGGGCCTCATCGACCGCGCGGGCATCCATCTGCGCACCGACCCGGCCGCGTGCGCGGAGCCGGTGATCCTCACCGACGCTCACGGAGACGTGGCGTTCTACGGCCTGCCCTACCTCGAACCGGCGCTGGTGAAGGACGAGTTCGCGGTGGACAGGGCAGGACACGAGGCGGTCATCGGTGCCGCCATGGACCGTGTCCGGGCCGACCTCGCCGGCCGCGCGCCCGGCACCCGCTCCGTCGTCCTCGCCCATGCCTTCGTCAGTGGCGGTCAGGTCAGCGACAGCGAGCGCGACATCACCGTCGGCGGGGTCGCGGCCGTGCCCGCCGGAGTCTTCGACGGCGTGGACTACGCGGCCCTGGGCCACCTGCACGGCAGCCAGACCCTCGGTGAGCGCGTGCGCTACTCGGGGTCGCCCCTGCCGTACTCGTTCTCCGAGGCCGACCACCGCAAGAGCATGTGGCTCGTCGACCTGGGACCCGACGGGCAGCTCGGGGCCGAGCGCGTCGACTGCCCGGTGCCGCGCGCGCTCGCCCGCATCAGGGGCACCCTCGACGAACTGCTCGACGACCCGGACCTCGCCCGCCATGAGGACGCGTGGGTCGAGGCCACCCTCACCGACGCGGTGCGCCCCGACGACCCGATGGCCAGGCTCTGCGAGCGCTTCCCGCACACGCTCAGCCTCGTCTTCGCGCCCGACCGGGCCCCGGACGACCCGGACGTCTCGTACGCCCAGCGGCTCCGGGACCGCAGCGACCAGCAGATCGCCGAGGACTTCGTGGCCCACGTGCGCGGTGCGGGACCCGACGAGCAGGAACAGGAAGTGCTGCGTTCGGCGTTCGACGCGGTCCGCACCGACGCCACGCTGCGCGAGGTCGCCCGATGAGACTCCACCGGCTCCGCATCACCGCCTTCGGGCCGTTCGGCACGACCCAGGACATCGACTTCGACGACCTCAGTGCCGCCGGTCTCTTCCTGCTGCACGGGCCGACCGGCGCGGGCAAGACGTCCGTCCTGGACGCGGTGTGCTACGCGCTCTACGGCTCGGTGCCGGGCGCCCGGCAGCAGGGCGGCGGACAGGGCATGACGCTGCGCAGCGACCACGCGCAGCAGGGCACGCGCACGGAGGTGTGCCTCGAGCTGACCGTCGCGGGACGCCGCCTGGAGGTCACCCGGCAGCCTCCGTGGGAGCGCCCCAAGAAGCGCGGCACGGGCACCACGACGGAGAAGGCGCAGAGCTGGCTGCGCGAGTACGACGCCGGGGAGGGCCCGGACGGCGGATGGAAGGCACTCAGCCGGTCCCACCAGGAGATCGGTGAGGAGATCAGCCAGCTCCTCGGCATGAGCAAGGAACAGTTCTGCCAGGTCGTGCTCCTGCCCCAGGGAGACTTCGCCCGGTTCCTGCGCGCGGACGCCGAGGCGCGCGGCAAACTGCTCGGGCGTCTCTTCGACACGCGCAGGTTCGCCGCCGTGGAACAGCGGCTCGCCGAGCAGCGGCGCACCACCGAGGCCGAGGTCAAGGAGGGCGACGCCGCCCTCCTCGCCGACGCGCACCGCATGCAGCAGGCCGCGAGCGAGGGGGGCCAGGAAGCCGAACTGCCCCTGCCCGACCTCGCGCCCGGCGACCCCGGCCTGGCGGACGCGGTCCTCACCTGGGCGGCCGTCGCCCGCACGGGCGCCAGAGAACGCCTCGCCACCACCCACTGCGCGCTCGCCGCCGCCGAATCCGCCCAGGCAGGCGCGGAACGCCGACTCGGTGACGTACGCGAACTCGACCGTCTGCAGCGCCGGTTCGCCGAAGCACGGACGCGGGCCGAACAGCTCCACGCGCGCGTGGACGAACAGCGCGACCTCGAAGAGCGCCTGGAACGGGCCCGGAAGGCCGAGAAGATCGCGCCCGCGCTCGGGCTGCGCGACACGGCCGACGCGGAGCACCGCCGCGCCGCGGAAGCCGAGGCCCGCGCGCGCGGCCGGCTGCCCGACACGTTCGCGTCGTCCGGAGCGGCGGGCCTCGCCGCCGCCGCGCGCACGGCCGCCGAGGAGCTGGGCGGCCTGGCATCGGCCCGGCGCGCCGAGGGACGTACCGCCGAGATCACCGCCGAACGCACCGCGCTGGACCGTCAGGAACGCGCGGACGACGAGCTGCTCCAGGAGGCCTCGGGCTGGCTCGACGGCTGGGAGACGACCCGGGCCACGCTCCAGGAGCGCATCGAGTCCGCCCAGGAGGCCGCGACCCGCGCCGAACGTCTGGGGGGCCTGCTCGCACCCGCCGAGGCCCGCCTGGACGCGGCCCGCCGCCGCGACCGGCTCGCCCGGGACGTGGCCGAGGCGCAGGAACACGCCCTCGCCGCCCGCGAGTCCGCCACCGAGGCCCACGAACACTGGCTCGCCCTCAAGGAGCAGCGCCTCACCGGCATCGCCGCCGAACTCGCGGCCCACCTGAGCGACGGCGAACCCTGCGCGGTGTGCGGAGCCACGGAACACCCCTCCCCCGCACGGAAGGTGGCCGGACACGTGGACCGGCAGGCCGAGGAGGCGGCGCTCGCCGCCCACCGCCGCGCGGACGAATCCCGGACGGCCGCCGAGCGCGCCCTCGGGGACGTGAGGGAGTCCCTGGCCGCGGCGAAGGCCGCGGCGCGGGGCGGCCCGGCGACGAACCCGCACGAGACCTCGCCTGATGGCCCACCGGACGAGGACCCGACCTCCGACGAACTCGCCGCGTCCGTGGACGCGTTGCGAGGCGAGTACACCGAGGCCAGGGACCGGGCCTCCGGGCTGCACGCCGCTCGCGAGGCCCTGGCGCGGGCCGAGCGCGAGTACGACCGCAGGCTCGCCCAGCAGCAGGAGGCCGCGCGGCGCGCCGCGTCCAGGGCGACGCTGCGTGACGCCCTGGAGCGCGAACAGCAGTCCCTCGACGCCGAGTTGACCCGCGCGCGGGGCGCCACCGGCAGCGTCGCCGACCGCGCCGCCCAGCTGGAGCGGCAGGCCGCGCTGCTCACCGAGGCCGCCGACGCCGTCCGCGCCGCCGACGACACCGCAGAGCGCCTCAAGGACGCCGACGCGCGACTCGCCGACGCGGCCTTCCGTGCCGGGTTCGACACGCCGACGGCCGCCGCGGCCGCCCTTCTCGACGACGTCAGGTACCGCGAGATCCAGCACCGCATCGACGCCTGGCGGAACGACGACGCCGCCGTGCGGTCCGTCCTCGCCGAACCGGACACGGCCGCCGCGGCACAGCAGCCGCCGGCCGACCTCCGGGCCGCCGGGGACGCCGCCGAGGCCGCTGCCCGACGCCTCCGGGACGCGGCCTCCGCGCGGGACGCCGCCGCACGGCGCTGCGCCGAACTCGACCGGCTCTCCGCCCGCACGGCCGCGGCGACACGCAGGCTTGCGCCGCTGCGCGCCGCGTACGACCGGGTGGCCCGCATGGCCGGACTCGCCGCGGGCACCTCGGCCGACAACGAACGCAGGATGCGCCTGGAGTCGTACGTGCTCGCGGCCCGCCTCGAGCAGGTGGCCGCGGCCGCGACCGCCCGGCTGCACCGCATGTCGGCGGGCCGCTACACCCTCGTCCACTCCGACGACCGCACCGGACGCGGCCGTTCGGGCCTCGGGCTCCACGTGGTCGACGCCTGGACGGGCCGCGAGCGCGACACCGCGACCCTCTCCGGCGGCGAGACGTTCTTCGCCTCCCTCGCCCTCGCGCTGGGCCTCGCGGACGTCGTCACCGACGAGGCGGGCGGCGTCCGGCTCGACACGCTCTTCATCGACGAGGGCTTCGGCAGCCTCGACGACCAGACACTCGACGAGGTCCTCGACGTCCTCGACTCCCTCCGCGAGCGGGACCGCAGCGTCGGCATCGTCAGCCACGTCGCGGACCTGCGCCGACGGGTGCACGCACAGCTGGAGGTGGTGAAGGGCAGGGCCGGATCGGCGGTACGCCGACGGACCGGGTCCTGAGGACGGCCGTCGGCCCGGAACCCCGTGCTGCGCAGGCGAGTTGATGTGACAAGCTGACGCAAGCCGTGTGCGGGACAGGGGCCGTGACGGTCGTCGAAAGGGGCGAAGTGTGAGACAGGACGGCAGCTTCCTCGCCGAGGAGATCGACACCAGCAGGCCGCACCCGGCCCGGATCTACGACTACTTGCTGGGCGGCAAGGACAACTACGAGGTGGACCGCCGCGCCGGGGACGATCTCGCCACCGCCGCGCCCGAGGTGCGGATCGGCGTGCGGGCCAACCGTGACTTCATGCGGCGCGCCGTCCGCCACGTCGTCGGCGACGGCGTCCGGCAGATCCTCGACATCGGCACCGGCCTTCCCACCTCTCCGAACGTGCACGAGACGGCCCACGAGCTGGCGCCGGACGTGCGCGTCGCCTACGTGGACAACGACCCGATCGTGAACACGCACGCCGGAGCGCTGCTCAGCGGCTCCGGCGCGACCGGCACCGTCCTCGCCGACCTGCGCGACCCGCGGGCGGTCATCGACCACCCCGACGTCCGCCGGATCATCGACTTCGACCGGCCGGTCGCCCTGCTCCTCGTGGCCATCGTCCACTTCCTCACCGAAGCGGACGAGCCCGAGCGGATCGTCGCCACCCTGCGCGACGCGCTGCCCGCCGGAAGTTATCTCGTCCTCTCGCATGCCACGAGCGACTTCGCCGACCGCCGCGACGCCGAGGCCGTCTACAACCAGGCCACCGCCACCCTGAACCTGCGTTCCAAGCCCGAGGTCATGCGGTTCTTCGACGGGTTCGACCTGGTCGAACCCGGTGTGACCCAGGTGCCGTTCTGGCGTCCGGACGCCCCGTCGCCCGCGGGGTCCGAGGCGATCGGGATCTACGGCGGGGTGGCGCGCAAGTCCGGTTGAGGGGACCGGAGGGTCAGCGTCCCAGTGGCCTTCGCGGCAGGGGGGACGAGTAGACGATGCTCGTCGTCACCGAACCCAGCGCGCCGATCCTGCCCGACACCTCTTCAAGGTGCTGCATCGAGCGCGCGGCGACCTTGATGACGAAGCAGTCGTCGCCCGTGACGTGGTGCGCCTCGAGGATCTCCGGGGTCGCGTCGAGCAGGTCGTGGAACGGTTTGTAGTTGCCGTTCGGATAGCGCAGGCGTACGAACGCGAGGATGGGCAGACCGAGCCGCTCCGGGTCGACCACGGCCGCGTACCCCTGTATGACACCGGCCTCCTCGAGGCGCCGCACCCGCTCCGTGACGGCGCTCGCGGACATCGAGACGGCGCGCGCGAGCTCCGCGTAGCTGGCGCGGCCCTCCCGTTGGAGGACATCGAGGATGCGCCAGTCGGTGGCGTCCGTGGAATAACCGGTCATGGCCGAGAGGTAACAGGGAAATCCCCGGCCGATCAAGAGGCGGCCGGGGATTTGTGTCACTCGTCCGCAATAACGGGTGAGGGCGAGTGGGGATGCGTGAGGACGAGCGGCGGGACTCAGACGCCCGCGACGCTCTGGATCCAGGAGCGGTACGCCGTCACGTTCGTGTACGCGGTCGTGGTCTGGCGGTCACTGGTGGAGGCGACGCCGACCTGTGCGCCGTTCGCCATCATCGGGCCGCCCGAGTCGCCGCCCGCGGTGATGCCGTCGCCGCGCCGGGCGCAGATGGCCTGGCCCTGGTAGGCGTCGCGGCAGCCGCCGGTCACGACGACGTTGGCGACCTTCAGGAGCCGTGACTGACAGTTGATCTCCTGGCCGCACTGGGACGTGGCGCCCCAGCCGTACACCTGGACGGTCTGGCCGACCGACACCGAGCCGGGGGAGCCGAGGCGTGCGTAGGTGCCCGGGACGGAGCGGTCCAGCCTGACCAGGGACAGGTCGGACGACGGGTGGCTGGTGACGCTGATGCCGTTGGCCGTGGTGCCGCCGGACGTCTGGTCGAGGCTGCCGATGCGGAACGAGAGGCCGCCGCCGCTGACGCAGTGCTTCGCGGTGAGGATCCAGGTGGGGGCGATGATCGTGGCGCTACAGGTCTGCCGGCCGTTGGAGAAGAGCCTGGCCGCCCACGGCGCGTTGCTGGCGTAGCCGCCGCCGATGATCGGCTGCGGGCCGTTGGTGGAAGCAACGGCGGGCGTTTCCGCGCGCGTCGCGCTCTGGGCCGCCGCGGTGGGGGCGAGCCCCAGGACGGCGAGGGCGGTGGCCGCGAGCGCGGGGACGAGTCTGGATATTCGCACGTTCGTCTCCATTGTGTGGGGATGAAGCGTCCTTGATGAGGACGAGGCCGCATAGGTATGCAGCCGCAATGCGCGCTGAGGAGGCGGGTATCTCCTGTCGCGTGCATGCCATCTCTGGCGGGAGAGAATCTGGCAGAGGAGTTGTGGGCGGCGCAAGAGGTCGGTGAAGCCTTCTGTGGCGACAGTGCGGCCATGGGTGAGCTTGCGGACCAGTGCATGATCAAACCGATTCCTGGTCCGGACCATTCTCGATGGACGTGACGTGCTCCTGGCAACGCGCTTTCGCGACAACCCTTGTTGGGCTCGGCTCGGCGGCCCACAGGGGAATGAGGTGGTGGAACTTCGAACTACCGGGGATGTGCCGGTGAGTCCCTGTGGACGCCGGGAATCATCGCTTCAGGGTTCCGTTCGCCGGCCGTAGATTTTTCGCCATGACCAACACGAACGCGCAGCTCAGCGCCCCTGCTTCCGCTCCCGCTCCGAACGCGGTCCTGCGGGTTCCGCCCGCGTCACCGGCGGCGGCCGCCGCGTACTTCGGCGCAGCCCTCGCCTTCCACGCCGATGTGTCCGACGTGGCCGCCGCGCTCGCCGGGGACGGCGCCCCGGGCTTCGTGGTGCTCGACACACGGTCCACCGCCTCTTGGGAGCAAGGGCACGTCCCCGGCGCCGTCCACCTGCCGACCGCCCTCATCCCCGAGCAGGCGGAGGCGCTCCTCGACAAGGAGGTGCCGGTCGTCACCTACTGCTGGGGCCCCGGCTGCAACGGCGCGACCCGCGCCGCTCTCGCCCTCGCCCAACTGGGCTTCCGCGTCAAGGAGATGCTCGGCGGATTCGAGTACTGGGCGCGTGAGGGGTTCGAGTTCGAGACCTGGGAGGGCCGTGAGCGGCGTGACGCCGACCCGCTCACGGCCCCGGTGGACGCCGGGGACTGCGGCTGCTGACCGCCCGGCGCCGTCACGGCGTCAGAGCCTGGACAGCTCCTCCACCAGGTCGTCAAGGCCCAGGGATCCCTGCGACAGGGCGGCCATGTGCCACGCCTTGGCGTCGAACGCGGCGCCGTGCCGGCTCCGCGCGTTCTCACGGCCGAGCAGCCAGGCACGCTCACCCAGCTTGTACCCGATGGCCTGACCGGGGATGGTCAGATAGCGGGTCATCTCGCTGGCCACGTACTCCGTGGGACGGCTGCAGTGCGCGTCGTAGAACTCCTGGGCGAGGTCCGGCGTCCAGCGCTCACCGGGACGGAAGGGGGAGTCCGCGGGGATCTCCAGTTCCAGATGCATGCCGATGTCGACGATGACCCGCAGCGCACGCATCATCTGCGCGTCGAGATAGCCGAGCCTGCGCTCGGGATCGGTCAGGAAGCCGAGCTCGTCCATCAGCCGCTCCGCGTACAGCGCCCAGCCCTCCGCGTTGGCGCTGACGATGCCGACGGTCGCCTGGTAGCGGGAGAGGTTCTCCGCCACGTGCGCCCACTGGGCGAGCTGGAGGTGGTGGCCAGGCACCCCCTCGTGGTACCAGGTCGAGACGAGGTCGTAGACGGGGAAGCGGGTCTCGCCCATCGTCGGCAGCCAGGTGCGGCCCGGCCGCGAGAAGTCCTCGGACGGACCCGTGTAGTAGGGGGCCGCGGCGCCGCCGGGCGGCGCGATGTGGGACTCCACCTTCCGTACCCGCTCGGCGAGTTCGAAGTGCGTGCCGTCCAGGGCGTCGATCGCCTCGTCCATCAGCTCCTGCAGCCAGACCCGGACCTCGTCCACGCCCTCGATGTGCGTCCCGTGCTCGTCGAGGTGGGCGAGCGCCACCCACGGCGTGGCCGCGCCGGGCAGGATCTTCTCCGCCTCGGTCCTCATCTCGGCGAGCAGCCGGTGGAACTCCGACCAGCCGTACGCGTACGCCTCGTCGAGGTCCAGGTCGGTGCCGTTGCACTCGCGGGACAGGCGGGCGTAGCGCTCGCGGCCCACGATGTCGGGGGAGCCCTCGATCGCGGGCGCGTAGACGTCGCGCATCCAGTCGCGCAACGCCACGACCGACGCGGTGGCGGCCCGGGCGGCTGCGTCCAGGTCGGCACGCAGGGCGTCCGGGCCCGCCGACGCGAAGTCGTCGAACCAGCCGCGCCCGCTCGGGTGGTCGCCGGTTTCCCCCGCCCACTCGGTGAGCTGCCCGATGAAGGTGGCGGTGGGGCGCGGCGGCCCGAACAGCTTGCGCTCCAGGCCGAGTTCGAGGGACGCCCGGTACCCTTCGAGCGCCGCCGGTACGGCACGCAGCCGCTCGGCGATCGCCGCCCAGTCGGCCTCCGTCTCCATCGGGGAGACGGTGAAGATCTCCCGTACCTGATGCGGCATCGTGTGCAGGTTGCCGACCGCGCGCAGCCCTTCGTCGGCCTCGTGCACGGCCAGCTGCGCGGTCAGCCGCTCCCGCAGGAGCCGCCCGCAGCGGCGCTCGGCCTCGCTGTCCGCACCGGGCCTGCGCTCCGCCTCGTCCAGCCGGGCCAGAGTCGTGCGCGCCAGCCGCGCCACGGCCTCCTGGCCCTCGGGAGAGGTGTCGGGAAGTCTGCTGTTGCTCTCCTCGACACCGAGGTAGGTGCCCGTGATGGGGTCGAGGGCGATCAGCTCGTCGACGTAGGCGTCGGCGACGGCGCGGGGCAGGGGGCCGGTGTTCACATGCGGGTTCTCGATGGCTGACATGCGGACATCGTCGTACAGAGAAGCGGTGCTCGTCACCATGATTCGCCCGGCGGATCCTGCGCGGTGTCGAGCGCGGTGTCGGGCGGCAGCAGCGGACCGCACGCCCACTGCTGGAAGATCAACCGGGTCTCGACGCGCGCCACTTCACGCCGTGCGGTGAACTCGTCGAGAACGAGCCGCTGCAGATCCGCGGGACCGGCCACCGCGACGTGCACGAGAAAGTCCTCGGGGCCCGTGAGGTGGAACAGGGACAACGACTCCGGCAGCGCCCTGACGCGCTCCACGAACGGCCCGACGAGATCCCGCCGGTGCGGCCGGACCTGCACGGAGAGGAGCGCTTCGACCCCGCGGCCGAGCTTCGCCGGGTCCAGGCGCAGCTGATGTCCGAGAATCACCCCCGAACGCCGCAGCCGCGTCACGCGGTCGAGACACGTCGACGGCGCGACACCGACCTGCGCCGCCAGGTCCCGATATGTGGTCCGGGCATCGTTCTGCAGCACGCGCAGTATGTGGAGATCCACCGGGTCCAGTGCGACGGAATCGGCCATCGGCCGAACGTAGCACGGGGTGTGCTCCCCGGACCCCGTGCGATGTTCAGCCTGTGCGGCATGGAAGCGAACACCGGGACAGCACCGCACACACACCCCGCGGACAGCGCCTCACCGTCACGCGCCCTGGCCACCGAAGCCGTGCACGCGGGACGGGACGATCTGGTCGAAATGGGCCTGCACGCCCCGCCGATCGACCTCTCGACGACCTACCCCTCCCGAGACAGCCGCGGCGAGGCCGCCCGCATCGACGCCTTCGCCGCCGAAGGCGTCGTCGATGACGGGCCACCGGTCTACGCACGCCTCGGCAATCCGACCGTCGCCCGCTTCGAGACGGCACTCGCCCGCCTCGAAGGCACCGAGAGCGCCGTCGCCTTCGCGAGCGGCATGGCGGCGCTGACCGCGGTGCTTCTCGTACGAGGGTCCGCACGCCTGCGCCACGTCGTGGCCGTCCGGCCGCTGTACGGCTGCAGCGACCACCTGCTCTCCGCGGGGCTCGTCGGAACCGAGGTGACGTGGGCGGACCCCGAGGGCATCGCCGACGCCATCCGGCCCGACACCGGCCTGGTCATGGTCGAGTCGCCCGCCAACCCCACGCTCGCCGAAATCGACCTGGCCGAGGTCGCCCGCGCCTGCGGCACGGTGCCGCTGCTCGCCGACAACACCTTCGCGACGCCCGTGCTGCAGCGGCCCGCGGAGAGCGGCGCGCGCTTGGTGCTGCACAGCGCCACCAAGTACCTGGGCGGGCACGGCGACGTCCTCGGTGGTGTGGTCGCGTGCGACGAGGAGCTCGCCCGGGGGCTGCGTCAGGTCCGCTTCGCCACGGGCGGGGTACTGCATCCCCTCGCCGGATACCTGCTGCTGCGCGGCCTGTCCACGCTCCCCGTCCGGGTGCGCGCGGCCTCGGCGAACGCGGCGGAACTGGCGCGCCGCCTCGCCGCCGACCCGCGCGTGGAGCGCGTCCACTATCCGCGGATGGGCGGCGCCATGGTCGCCTTCGAGGTACGGGGCGACCCGCACGGGGTGATCGCCGGCGTACGGCTGATCACCCCGGCGGTCAGCCTCGGCAGCGTGGACTCGCTCATCCAGCACCCGGCGTCCATCAGCCACCGCGTGGTGGACGTCGAGGACCGGCGCTCCGCCGGCGTCAGCGACCGGCTGCTGCGCATGTCGTGCGGTCTGGAGGACGTCGACGACCTCTGGCGCGACCTGGACCGGGCGCTCGGCCCCGTGCCGGTCACCATCCCCGCGCCGGTGGCCACCGGGACCGTGGGCGCCGTGGGCGCCGTGGCCTCCGAAGGGCTCAGGGGCGCTGCGCGGAGTCGTACGGCAGCCGCGAACTGACCGGCGTCGCGTCGAGGCGGGCCGTGATCACCAGCGTGCCCTCCTCGATCTGGTAGTCGAGCGGCAGGCCGAGCCCGCGCATCGCGGCCACCATGCCGGTGTTGGACGCCTGCGTCACCGCGTACACGCTCTCGCAGCCCGCCTCGACCGCCATCGTCACCAGACGGCCGAGCAGCTGGCTGCCGATGCCGCGGCGCTGCCACTCGTCCTCGACGAGCAGCGCGACCTCGGTCTCGTCGCCGTCCCACAGCAGATGGCCGATGCCGACGATCCGGCCGGACGCGGTGCGCACCGCGAGGGTGCGCCCGAACCGGGGGCTGAGGAGGTGGTTGAGGTAGCGGTCGGCGTCGTGCACCGGGCCGTGGTAGCGCTTGTCCAGCGTGCCCGGCGAGCACCGCTCGTGCATGGCCTTGGCGGCCTCGATGTCGGCGGTGTCGGCCCGTCGCACGGTGATGGAGTTGCCCTCGGGGAGCGTCAGGACGTCCTGGCTGCGCGGAATGCGCGGGCCGAGCCGCGTGTCGAGCTCCACGAGGGCCCGCGCGCGGGCGAACTCCGTGGGTGTGAACGGCAGGTAGGGGCGTTCGACGGTGATGACCTCGCCGTCGGGACCCCGCAGCCTGAGCACCGTGCCGTCGAGCACGCCGTCGACCGGCCTCGACTCCGCCGGGGCTGTGTCGTCCCGGCGGGTCCCCGTGCGTGCGGCGGCCGGCAGGGAGCGGATGGTGCAGCGGCCCAGGAGGTGCCGCAGGGCCAGCGGGAGTTCGGCCGCGTCGAGCGCGGTGCGGGTGGCGAGGCCGAGGATGCGGGTGGGGGCGTCGACCAGGTCGTGGGCGTCGGCGCGCTCGATCCAGGTGCCCGTGCCCCCCGCCCGCGCGATCGACCGGGTGATCTCGGCCCCGGCGAGATCCGCGGGCGCGCGCAGCAGGAACTCGTCGACGGTGCCTTCGGCCAGCGGGTGCGCCTGGAGGCTGAGGATGTCGACGCGGCGCTCGGCGAGCGTCACGCACAGTGCGGCCAGGGAGCCCGGCTCGTCCCGGACGGTCGTGCGCATCCGCCACAGGGTGGTCGTGCCGGGGAGCGTCGAGGACGGCTCGGCCTCGGGGGTGCTCGCAAGGGCGGCCCCGGGGGTGGCCGCGTGGGTGGTGGTCGTGGCGCGCCCGGCCTGCTCCGCGTCCGCGGGCGGCCGGGCGACGGTATCGTGCGCCGGCGGCGGGGCGTGGTCGTGGCGCCTTGCCCACCAGATGTGGAAGCCGGCCGTGGCGAGCAGCACCACGGCCGAGACGACCAGCAGGGCGGGCCCGTCGGGCCCGTGCCCCACCATGTTCGCGACGGCGTCGGCCACCGCCACGGCGGTGAACAGGGCCGCCAGTTCGACCACGTCGCGCCGCCAGTGATGGACGGGGCGTCCGTGCTTGGTCCGTGTCACGTCGGGCATGTCAGCTCTCATGCGTTCACTGTGCTCGACCGGTGTTTCGTGATCACGAACGCCCTGTGACTGATGGGTAAAGAGGTCATCTGCCCCTTTGGCGGCAATTGGCTCACTGCCCCGCCCGGCCCGGCTGCAGCACCTTGGTGAACAGCACGCCGCCGCCCTCCTGGCGCAGCCGCACCGTCAACTCGCCGCTGCCGCCGTCGATGTCGACCTCGCCGAAGTACTGCGGGGTCTCGGCCGGAGACGTGTTGGCGCGGCTCGGTGCCTTGATGAACTTCTGCTCGGGCCCGAACGTCCCGTCGAGCTTCGTCGCGGGGAAGCCGCCCGCGGCCAACGGTCCGGACACGAACTCCCAGAACGGCGCGAAGTCCTTGAACGCCGCGCGCGACGGATCGTAGTGCTGCGCGGAGGTGTAGTGCACGTCGGCCGTCAGCCACACCGTGCCGGTGATCCTACGGTGCTTGATGTGCCGCAGCAGCTCGGCGATCTGGAGCTCGCGGCCCAGCGGCGCGCCGGGGTCGCCCTGCGCCACGGCCTCGAAGTTCTCCCTGCCGTCCGATACGACGATGCCCAGTGGCATGTCGGAGGCGATGACCTTCCACACGGCCCGCGAACGGGACAGCTCGCGCTTGAGCCAGGCCAGCTGCCGGGCGCCGAGGATGCCGGTGGCGTCGTCGGGCTGTCTGTTGGGGGAGTTGGCGTTGCGGTAGGTGCGCATGTCGAGGACGAACACGTCCAGGAGCGGGCCGTGCCGCAGTACTCGGTAGACCCGGCCGTCCTCGTCGCCGGGCGGCAGCGTCGAGACGGGGAAGTACTCGCTGAACGCGCGCAGCGAGCGGCCCGCGAGGACGTCCACGTTCTTCTCCGTGTACCGCGGGTCGTCCAGGATCTGCCCCGGGTACCAGTTGTTGCGCACCTCGTGGTCGTCCCACTGGACGATCGAGGGAACCTGGGCGTTGAACCGCCGCAGGTTGTCGTCGAGCAGGTTGTACCGGAACGCGCCGCGGAACTCCTTCAGGGACTCGGCGACCTTGGACTTCTCCTCCGTCGTGATGTTCCGCCACACGGTGCCGTCGGGCAGCGTGACGCTCGGCAGGATGGGGCCGTCGGCGTAGATGTTGTCACCGCTGCACAGGAAGAAGTCCGGGTCGCGTCGGCGCATCTCCTCGAAGATGCGGTAGCCGCCCCGGTCGGGGTTGATGCCCCAGCCCTGGCCCGCGATGTCACCCGACCACAGGAAGCGCACGTCGTGCTTGCGGCCCTTCGGCGTCGTGCGGAACGTGCCGGTGACCGGTCTGCCCGTGCGGCGCGGATCGTCGGGGTCGGCGAGCAGCACCCGGTAGTGGATCTGCTCTCCCGCGGGCAGCCCGCGCAGCCGCGTCGTCCCCGTGAAGTCCGTGTCCGGGCCCAGCAGCGGGCCGCGCCACCGCTGCGGATTGCGGAACGACTCGGTGGCGGACGTCTCGACGATCATCCGGGCGGGCCGGTCGGAGCGGACCCAGACGAGCCCCGCGTGCGCCGTCACGTCTCCGGCCTGCACGCCCCACCCGGCCTTCGGACGACCCGACAGGGCGAGCGACGGAGCGGCCCCGGCCAGCGCCGGCACGGCGAGCGCCGCTGGTACGGCGAGCGATCCGCGCAGCACGCTGCGGCGGCGGGGGGACGGGCTCGGCTGACGTTGCGACATGAATGCGCCTCCAGTTGACGGGTGCGACCAGTCTGCGGGCGCCCGGCCGGTACCGCGCCACATCGCCCACACGAAGCCCAAGTGAACAACTCCCCACAGGCCGGGGGGAACCGCCGCGCGGAGACTGCATGGGCTCGGCACCGGAGGTCGACCGGATGGGGCTGAGCGTGCTGTACCGGGCCGAGGGCGGCCGCGCCCCACCGAGGAGGACCTGCTCGTCGTCTACCTCGACGAAGAGGTTCCCGAGGAGCTCGTGGCACGGCTGGAGGCGCACGGCGGCAAGCGGGTCCGGTCGCCGCTGGGCCGCCCGGCGCCCGGCACCGGTCAGCGGCAGGTGTCGAGGATGACGCGGGCGACGAGCGCGGGGTCGTCGTTCATCGGCACATGGCCGCAGCCGGGGAGCCGGACCAGCCGTGCGCCGGGGATGGTGTGCTTCGCGCGTATCCCCTGCCTGCGCAGGAGCAGCCGGTCGCGCGTGCCCCAGGCGACTGTGACAGGGAGGCCCGTCACGTCATCCTGGAAGAGGACGTCGCGCCCGGCCAGGAGCGTCGCTTCGAACCCCGCGGCGTCGCGCAGCGCGAACGTCTCGGCCACGACCGCCTCCGGGGAACGGCGCCAAGGACGGGCGTAGATGGTGCTCGTCAGGGCCGTGCGCCCGGCCGCGCTCGCGGACAGGCGCTCGATCGCGGGACGTGGCAGCAGACGCGCACCCCGCCGCATCGCGAGGAGCGTGCCGAACGCGTACCGGCGCTCCGCGGGCGTCCAGAATCCGGCGGGGGAGAGCGCGGTGACGGAGCGGACCAGTTTCTCGCGGCCCATCTCGAGGGCGAGCAGCCCGCCCAGGGAGTTGCCCGCCACGTGCGGTCGCTCGATCCGCAGCGTCTCGCAGAGCGCGCCCAGCGCGGGGACGACCGCGGGCAGCCCGTACGTCAGCTCCTCGGGCAGGGCGGGGGAACGCCCAAAGCCCGGCAGGTCGACCGCGATCACGTCGTGCTCGGCGGCCAGGATCTCGAACACCGGGTCCCAGGCCTGCCGGTGGTGGCCGATGCCGTGCAGCAGCAGCAACGGCTCGCCCGCGCCCGCCCGTTCGTAGGAGATCGTCACGGTGTGCGGGCCGCCGGGCGACGCGACGCTGAACGAGACCTCTGCGGCCATGACTGCTCCTGTCCCCGCCGCCGGACGGCGGATCCCCGATGTGGTGGACGCGCCGTGATGTGTTAGACGCACTGTCAGCAACAATTACCGTCCAGTAGGCCCCAGTTCAAGAGGGCGGCCCGAGCCGCTTCCGGCGAGTGGCCCCCGGCGACGCCGAGTGTGCCGCGTACCGCAGCCGAAGTGCCTGGACAGGCGCTGCTCCGTGGGCTGGGATAGGAGTGTGGCTACCGACACCATGACCGACGTCTTCGAAGAGCACAGACCCGTCCTGATGGGCGTCGCCTACCGCATGCTCGGCCGGGTGGCCGACGCGGAGGACGTCGTCCAGGAGGCCTGGTTGCGCTGGTCGGAGTCCGACCGCGACCAGGTGCGCGAACCCCGCGCCTTCTTGGTGCGCGTCACTACACGGCTCGCCATCGACCGCCTGCGCCATCTGCAGTCCCGGCGCGAGGCGTACATCGGGCCGTGGCTCCCCGAGCCCTACGTCACCGATCTCGGGTCGTCCGTGCCCGACACCGCGGAGCGGGCCGTGCTCGCCGACTCCGTCTCCCTCGCGGTCCTCGTGGTCCTGGAGTCCCTCTCGCCCCTGGAGCGGGCGGTGTTCGTGCTCCGCGAGGCGTTCGGGTTCCCGTTCGCCGAGATCGCGGTCACCCTCGACCGCAGCGAGGCCGCCGTGCGCCAGCTCGCGGGCAGGGCCCGCAAGCACGTCGACGAGGGCCGGCCCCGCTACAAGGTGGACCCCGCCCAGCGCCGCGACCTGACCGAACGCTTCCTCGCCGCGGCCACCGAGGGCGACCTGGAAGGGCTGATGTCCCTCCTCGCACCGGACGTCCGGCTGGTCGGGGACAGCGGCGGCAAGTCGAGGGCGCCCGTGCGCGTCCTGGAGACCGCCGACAAGGTGGGCCGCTTCCTGCACGGTGCCGTCGGCAAGTCGGTCCGGGAGGCGCAGGGCCGCCTGGAGGTCCGCTTCATCGAGGTGAACGGCGCGGAGTGCCTCTTCGTCCTCTACGAGGGCAAGCCCGACAGTGTTTTTCTGCTGGATGCCGTCGACGGGCTCATCCAGGACGTCTACATCGTCCGCAATCCGGACAAGCTCGTGTCGCTCGTCGCCTAGGTTCTCGTCTCCGCATCGCCATCGGCGATGTATCGCCCCAGCTCAGAGCCCCCGTCCCCGTGGACGGGGGCTCTGTCGTGCGCCTATTGCCGGCCGTTCATGAACGGCTGGCCGATTACGCCTGCTTGGCCCCCCGCGAACTCCGCATGAATGCTCTGTGGCATCGTCCCTGTGCAGGCTGTAACGGATCGAGGATTGGTCTTGACCAAGGGGGGGTGCGGGCCTATGGTCGCAGGGATAGTGCAGGAACCTTTAATAAACAAGGGCGCTAAAACGCCGCCGGTCACGGCGATTGCGGAGGACAGGGTGGGGACCACGCAGCTCGAAACGGTGCCGGAGCCGAAGTACTGGCATCTGAAGACCGTGCTCAGTGAGGCGCTCGACTCCGAATTCTCCGTCGGCGAGATCCTGCCGAACGAGCGCGACCTGGCCGCCCGCTTCGGTGTCGCCCGCGCCACTCTCCGGCAGGCTCTCGAACAGCTCGAACTCGAAGGCAGGCTGCAGCGCCGCCGCGGAGTGGGCACCACGGTCGCTCCGCCGCGGATGGGCGTGGCCGTCGGATCGGCGCAGGGCTCGTGGCCGGGCGCGGTCGGCGACGCCTGGCAGCCCGCGGACTGCGCCCCGGCGGTCCCGCCGGCGGACGTCGCCCGGATGCTTGCGACCTCCGTGGACGAACAGGTGCACGTGGTGCGCCGCACCCGCGTCTCGAACGGCCAGCCCGTGGCCGCCGAGCTGCTGTACGTGCCCACGTCCTCGGTCGCCGAACTGACGGGCATGGACGAGCCGTCCGGTGCGGCACGCGCGCGTGTCGTCCTGCGCGAGCTGTCCCGGCTCGGCCTCGAAGGACAGGACCGCGCCGTCGAGCTCGGCTCGGCCCGTGCGGACGACGCCAAGGCCCTCGACCGCCTGCCCGGCGCGCCGGTGCTCGTCGTGACGACCCGCTTCTTCACCGAGGGACGCACGGCAGCGGTCTCGGTGGCCACCTACCGCGCCGACACCTGCCGCCTCACGTTCGGGGACTCGGGCGGCGTGGAGATCCACCACGACACGGAGCGTCGCGCTTCCTGACGTCGCCCGGCCCGCACCGTCCGCTTCGTCGAGGGGGCCTTCACCGTCGCGCGGTGACGGTCCCCTCGACGGCGAACAGCTGCTCCTCGACATGGTCGAGCGCCAGCCGCAGCGCCCCGGTCGACACCACCGCCTCGCCCAGCATCGACAGTGCCACCCGAGGCGGCCGCAGGCAGTAGCGCTCCAGCTCCCGGTGCAGCGGCTCCAGCACACCGTCGAGCCCCGCCGCCCAGCCGCCCACGACGACCAGCTCCGGATCGAGGGCGAGGACCAGGGCCGCCACGTCGTGCACGAGCCGCTGGATGAACCGCTCCACGGCGGCCCGCGCCCGCTCGTCGCCCTCGCGCGCGTGCGCGAACACGTCGGCGACGGCCTGCTCGTCCAAGGGGTGCAACGGCTCGTCCGTCGTCGAGAGCAGCGTCTCCGGAGTGACCTCCCGGCCCAGCAGGTGCAGCGCGCCGATCTCGCCCGCCGCGCCGCCGTAACCCCGGTGCAGCCGCCCGCCGATCAGCGAACCGGCCCCCGGGCTCAGCCCCGCGAGGACGAACACCACGTCGTCCGTGTCGGTCGCCGCGCCCTTCCAGTGCTCGGCCACGGCCGCGGCGTTGGCGTCGTTCTCCACCAGGACCGGGCACTTGAACGACCGGCGCAGCCGCTCACCCAGCTGAAGCCCCGTCCACTCGGGCAGCGCCGTGCTCAGCCGCACCGTGCCGTCCGCGTCCAGAATGCCGGGGCTGCCCACCCCGACGGCCCGCAGCGAACTGCGGGCGATCCCGGCGCGGCGCAGCAGCTCGGCGACCGCCGTACGCAGACGTTCGAGCCGGTCGTCCGCGGAGGCCTCCGCGGAGACAGCCTTCGACGCCGCCCCGAGCACCTTGCCGTCCAGGTCCGAGAGCACGGCGGCCACCCGGTGCGGACCGATCTCCAGACCGAGCAGATGTCCCGCCTCCGCCCGGAACCGGAACTTCCGTGCGGGCCGGCCCTGGCGCCGCGCGCCGCCGTCCTCCGCCGCCGACTCCACCACGAGCCCGGCCTCGATGAGCCCTTCGACGACCCCCTCGACGGTGGGCCGGGAGAGCCCGGTCGCGCGGGTGATCTCCGTGAGCGTCGCCAAGTCCGCGGCGCGCAGTGCGTGCAGCACCACCGCGGAGTTGATACGCCGCAACAGAGAGGGGTCCCCGCCGCTCAGCTGCCCCAACGTCCGTCCTCCCAGCTCGTGCGCGTGATGGCCGGATCGTACTCGCAGGACGGTACGGCGGCGAGAGCCGGGCCCGCCCGCACCGCACACAGGGCCGTCACCCCGGTGCGACGAAACCGGATTCGTACGCGGCGATGACCGCCTGCGTCCGGTCCCGCGCCCCCAGCTTCGCGAGGACGGCACTCACATGCGACTTGACCGTCTCCGTGCCCACGACGAGGCGGGCGGCGATCTCGGCGTTCGACAGACCGCGCGCCATCAGCCGCAGCACCTCCGCCTCGCGTTCCGTCAGCGCGGCCTTCTCCAAAGTGTCCCTGGCCTGCGGATTGCCCCGCTCCGCGCCGTACTCGCCGGCCAGCTGGCGGACCGCGGCGGGGAACAGCAGCGACTCGCCCTCGGCGACGAGCCGCACCGCGTGCACGATCTCCGCGGGCCTGGCGCGCTTCAGCAGGAATCCGTCGGCGCCCGCGCGCAGCGCCTCGTACACGTACTCGTCGTTCTCGAAGGTCGTCACCACCAGGATCTTCGGCGGATCCGGCACGGTACGCAGCACCGCGCGGGTCGCCTCGATGCCGTCGAGCAGCGGCATGCGGACGTCCATCGCGACCACGTCGGGGCGCAGCTCGCGGACGAGGGGGATCACCGCCGCGCCGTCCGCCGCCTCGCCCACCACGCGGATGTCCGGCTGCGCCTCCAGGACGGCACGCAGGCCCGCGCGTACGAGGGGTTCGTCGTCGACGAGGAGCACGGTGACCGGCATCCGGCCAGCGTAGATCATTTCAGGGGTAGTTCGACGTGTACCTGCCACTCACCGTCGTCCGGTCCCGTGGTGGCCCGGCCGCCGAGCAGGGTGGCCCGCTCCCGGATGCCGCGGAGTCCGCTGCCGCCGCGCCCCGTCGACCCTGTGGCGCTCGGCAGCGCGTTGCGCACGTTCATCACCAGGCGGCCGTCGTCCACGGCGATGCGCAGGCGCACCGGCACGGGTCCGGAGTGGCGCAGGACGTTGGTCAGCGTCTCCTGGAGCATGCGGTAGCCCTCGCGGGAGACGGGACCCGGCAGCCGTTCCACCGGACCCGTCACCTCGACGTCGATCCTCGCGCCCGAGGCACGCGCCGACTGGAGCAGCCGGTCGGCGTCGGTGAGCGTCGGCCGTCCGCTCACCGGCTGCTCGTCCTCGCGCAGCACGCGCAGGACCCGCTCCAGGTCCTCCAGCGCGGCGCGCCCGGTCTCCTCCACCGCCTCCAGGGCGCGGGCGGTGAACTCCGGGTCGGAGGCCGCCCTCGCGGCGCCCGCCTGGACGACGGCGACGGTCAGGGCGTGCCCTATGGAGTCGTGCAGTTCGCGTGCGATGCGGTTGCGTTCGAGGAGCTGCTCGGTGCGTTCCTCCATGACGGCGAGGCGTTCGGCGGGGGAGGGGCCGAGCAGGCGCCGGGCCACCACGGCCGTCAGGTGGCCCGCCGCCAGCAGTACGCCGAGCTCCGCCAGGACGAGCAGGAGGCTCAGCGGCGGCTTGATCCAGGCCGTGTCGGGCGGGGTGAGCAGCAGACCGTCCGTCTCCGGGGACTGGTCGTTCGCACCCGTCAAGGCGAAGACCATCCCGATGAGCTGGCCCGTCACATGAACCAGGGCGATGCCCGTCTCCAGGCGGAACACCAGCCATACGGCGGTCCGTACCCGGTCGCGCCAGGAGGCCGAAGGGGCAACGGAGATGCCGGACTCCTCCACCTCGCCGCCCGCCACGGGCGCGTGGCGACCGGGAAACAGCATCATCCGGGCCTGCAACCCCTCGGCCCTGCGGATGACGGGCACCAGGGCGGCCGTCACCAGCAGGGGTACGGGGGTGACCCCGACGAGCACCCAGTCGACGGAGGAGGGTTCGGAGAGCCCCGGATAGATCGAGGCGATCACCCACGCAAGGGCCGAGCCCAGGAAGATGTGCAGCCAGCGCGTGTACGTGACCGCACGGGTCAGCGGTCTCAAGAAGCCGGGCATGGCGCCATCGTGCCAGGCCACCCGCACCGCACGACTCCCCCGTGAGGGGGAGACGGCCTCCCCGGGCGGGGGAAGACCCGGCGGGGCGGCAACGGCCAGGCTGATGCCCATGACCAGCATCGACGTCAAAGACCTGACCAAGGAGTACGGCACGACCCGCGCCGTGGACGCCCTCACGTTCAGCGTCCGCCCCGGCCGGGTCACCGGATTCCTCGGCCCCAACGGCGCCGGCAAGTCGACCACCATGCGCCTCGTCCTCGGCCTGGACCGCCCCACCTCGGGCACGGCCACGGTGGGCGGCCGCCGCTACACCGAACTCGCCGAACCGCTGCGCCACGTAGGGGCGCTCCTCGACGCCCAGGCGGCCCACGGCTCGCGCACCGCCCGCAACCACCTCCTCGCCCTCGCGGTCAGCAACCGCCTCCCCGCGCGGCGTGTGGACGAGGTCCTCGACGCATCGGGGCTCGGAACCGTCGCGGACAAGCGGATCAAGACGTTCTCGCTGGGCATGCGGCAACGCCTCGGCATCGCCGCCGCGCTCCTCGGCGATCCCGGGGTCGTGATGCTGGACGAGCCCTCGAACGGCCTCGACCCCGAAGGCATCATCTGGATCCGCGAGTTGTTGCGGCGCCTGGCCGAGGAGGGCCGCACGGTCCTCGTCTCCAGCCACCTCATGAACGAGACCGCGACCTTCGCCGACCACCTCGTCATCCTCGGACGCGGCAGGCTGCTCGCGGACGACCCCATGACCGAGTTCATCGCGTCGCACAGCCAGGCGCGGGTCCGCGTGCGCACGACCGACCCGGACCTGCTCCATGAACTGCTGTCCGGCCGGGGGTACGTCCTCGGGGCCTCGGCCGAGGGCCGCTGGACGGTCGAAGGGGCGAAGGCCGAGGAGGTCGGGGCGATCGCCGCGGGCGCCGGGATCCAGGTGCTCGAACTCGCCGACGAACAGACCTCCCTGGAACAGGCCTACCTCGCCCTGACGGCCGACGAGGCCGAGTTCACGGCTGGCGACACCACCGTCCCCGCATCCCGCCAGGAGGCCTGATCATGGCGAACTCCGCCGTACTGCCCGTCACCCACGCCGAGTGGATCAAGATCAAGTCGCTGCGGTCGAGCCTGGTCTCGCTGCTCGTCATCTTCGCCGCCACCCTCGCCATCACCGTGCTGGCCTCCGCGACCATCGGCCAGGCCGAGGCCGACAACCCCGACGCCGAGCCCCTCTTCGACGCCTTCTACGCCTTCAACTTCGGCCAGATCGCGGCGATCAGCTTCGGGACGACCGCGGTGTCCTCGGAGTACACGAGCGGCGCTCTGCGCGTCTCGCTCGCCGCCGTGCCGCGCCGCGGGCTCTTCTACGGCTCCAAGATGATGGTCATCGGCGGTCTCGCGCTGCTCGCGGGACTCGTCACCAGCTTCGCCACCTTCCTGACCAGCCAGGCCTTCATGGGGGAGTACGCGATCGGGCTCGGTCACCCCGGCGCCGTGCGGGCCTGCGTCGGCGGCGGCATCTACCTCGCGCTGATGGCGCTGCTCGCGGCGGGTCTGACAGCCGTTCTGCGCAGCGGTGTCGCCGTCCTCAGCATCCTCATTCCGTTCACGCTCATCGTGTCCTTCGTGGTCGGCGACGTGGCGGACGGTGCCGCCGGATACCTGCCGGACAAGGCGGGCCGGCAGGTGCTGCACGAGACCCCGACCGGGGGCCTCGGCCCGTGGGCCGGGCTCGCGGTGAGCGCGGCCTGGACGGCCGCCGTGCTGCTCGCCGGCTGGTGGGCGGTGCGCCGCCGCGACGCGTGACGCACGACGCATGACGCGTTGTCAGTGGCGCCCGCTTTACTGGACGTCATGAGCAGCGCACACCATCTCGCCGTGATCGACCTGCTGCGCTCCCGGGAGTTCCCCTCGGAGCACGGCAGGTCCGAGCACGGCTCCCAGGGCCCCGGGTTCCACATCGCGGAGTTACTCACGAGTGACACCTTCTGGGAGGACGACGGCACACGGTGGCACCTCGCGGAGGAGCAGTACGACGCCGAGCGCGACGCCCTGACAGTGCTCCTGGCGGACCGCTGGGGGCCGCCCCAGCAGTTCAGCCTCGCGAGTCTCTTCGAACGCACCACGGCGGCGGACTTCGGCGACGCGGACGAGGAGATACCGGAGCCGTGGGCCCACTTGAGCTCCTGCGTGCCCGACCTGCACCTGTGGCAGGTCGACGGCCGCTGGATAGCCCTCGGTGTCGCCCAGTGGGACAAGGAACTGCCGTTCCAGCTGCTGGCCGTGGTCACGGAGACGGACCCACCGTGAGACGGGGGAGGGCGAGACCGTCAGACGAGGGCGAGTGCGTCCGTCGGAGGAGGCCGAGCGCGCCGGTCAGACGAGGCCGAGCGAGCCCGTGCCCGTCGGCGCAAAGAAGCGGGCCACATCCGCCTCCGTCACCCGCGACAGCTCGGCGGGCGACCAGCGCGGCCTGCGGTCCTTGTCGACGACCTGGGCCCGGATGCCCTCGGGCAGGTCGGGTGAGGCCAGTGCGGCGCAGGACACGCGGTATTCCTGTTCGAGGACCGCTTCCAGGGTGGGCAGTTCACGCGCCCTGCGCAGCGCGGCCAGTGTGACCTTGAGGGAGGTCGGGGACTTGGACAGGATCGTCTCGGCCGCCTCCTTCGCGTGCCGATCGCCAGTGGCGTGCAGCCGGTCCACGATCTCCTCGACGGAGTCCGCGGCGTAACAGCGGTCGATCCACTCGCGGTGGGCCGCCAGTTCACCGGCCGGAGCCGTGGCCGCGAACGCGCGCACGACCTCCGACGCATCCGCGTCGGCGAGCGCCGCGGTGAACTCCGGCAGCCGCTCCGAGGCCACGTAGTGGTCCGCGAGCCCGCACAGCAGCGCGTCGGCCGCGCCCACCGGCGTTCCCGTCAGCGCCAGATGTGTGCCGAGCTCACCGGGCGTCCGCGTCAGCAGGTACGTCCCGCCCACGTCGGGCACGAAGCCGATGCCCGTCTCCGGCATCGCCACCCGCGACCGCTCGGTGACCACCCGGACGTCCCCGTGCGCGGAGACGCCGACGCCGCCACCCATCACGATGCCGTCCATCACGGCCACGTACGGCTTCGGGAAGCGGGCGATGCGCGCGTTGAGGAGGTACTCGTCGTGCCAGAACGCCGCCGACGCCGCCGCGCGGCCCGCGCGCACGTCGTCGTGGATCGAGCGGATGTCGCCGCCCGCGCACAGTCCGCGCTCCCCGGCGCCGGTGACCACGACCGTCGCCACCGACTCGTCCCGCTCCCACGTGTCCAGGGCCTCCGCCATGATCCGGACCATGTCGTGGTTCAGGGCGTTGATGGCCCGCGGCCGGTTCAGGACGAGGTGCCCGGCGCGGCCCTCGCGGCGTTGCAGGACAGGCGCATCGACTGGCGGGTCGGGCGTGGCGTTCATGGTGCGGGTGGCTCCGTTCACGTGAGGCGTACGCGGATTGCGGTCAGGGACGGTCGCGGTCGCCGCCCTGGAACGCGTCGAGGATCTGCTCGGCGGCGGACGTGGCCGTCAAGGTGCCCTCGCGGACGCGCTGTTCGAGGTCCGAGGCGAGCCGCTTGACCTCCGTGTGGCCGAGGAGCCTGCCGAGGAGCTCCTCGCGCACCATCGACCAGGTCCAGTCGACCTGCTGGTCGCGGCGCTTGGCGGCGAGGCGGCCCGTCGAGTCGAGCAGGGCGCGGTGCTGTTCGATCCGCTCCCACAGGGTGTCGAGACCGCTGGACTCGCGGGCGCTGCAGGTCAGCACCGGGGGAGTCCACGCCGCGTCGGCCGGGTGCATCAGCCGCAGCGCGCCCGCCAGTTCGCGTGCCGCCGAGCGCGCGTCCCGCTCGTGCGGGCCGTCCGCCTTGTTCACGGCGATGACGTCCGCGAGCTCCAGTACGCCCTTCTTGATGCCCTGCAGCTGGTCGCCGGTGCGGGCGAGGGTCAGCAGCAGGAACGTGTCGACCATGTTCGCGACCGCGGTCTCCGACTGCCCGACGCCCACGGTCTCCACGAGCACCACGTCGTACCCCGCCGCCTCCATCACCACGATGGACTCGCGCGTGGCCTTCGCGACCCCGCCGAGCGTCCCCGCCGAGGGAGACGGCCGTACGAAAGCCGCGGGATCCAGCGCGAGCCGTTCCATCCTGGTCTTGTCGCCCAGGATGGAACCGCCCGTGCGCGTCGAGGACGGGTCGACCGCGAGCACCGCGACCCGGTGCCCCAGCGAGGTCAGCATCGTGCCCAGCGCGTCGATGAACGTGGACTTGCCCACGCCCGGCACCCCGCTGATGCCGACCCGCCGCGCCCGCCCGCTGTGCGGGAGCAGCTCGGTCAGCAGCTGCTGCGCCAGCGCGCGGTGCTGCGGCCGCGTCGATTCGACGAGGGTGATGGCCCGCGCGACGTACGCGCGCTTCCCGTCGAGGACGCCCTTCACATACGTATCGATGTCGATCGTCACAGGCATGGCTTTTCCCGCCGCTCACCGACTCACAGTTCGTGGCCGAGATCGGCCGCCAGACGCCTCACCAGGTCGAACGCCGCGTCGGGGATCACCGTGCCGGGCGGGAACACCGCCGTGGCACCCGCCTCGTGCAGCGCCTCGACGTCCTGCGGCGGGATGACGCCGCCCACGACGATCATGATGTCCTCGCGGCCCTCGGCCGCCAGCTCCTCGCGCAGTGCCGGTACGAGGGTGAGGTGACCTGCGGCGAGGGAGGAGACGCCCACGATGTGCACGTCCGCCTCGACGGCCTGGCGCGCCACCTCCGCCGGGGTCTGGAAGAGAGGGCCGACGTCGACGTCGAAGCCCAGGTCGGCGAAGGCGGTGGCGATGACCTTCTGGCCGCGGTCGTGCCCGTCCTGGCCCATCTTCGCGACCAGGATGCGCGGCCTGCGCCCCTCGGCCTCGTCGAAGGAGTCCACGAGCGTGCGCGTGCGCTCGACGGACGGGGACTGGCCTGCTTCGGTGCGGTACACACCGGAGATCGTACGGATCTGGCCCGCGTGCCGCCCGTACACCTTCTCCAGTGCGTCGGAGATCTCACCGACCGTCGCCTTCGCGCGGGCCGCGTCGACCGCGAGCGCCAGCAGGTTGCCCTCCAGGCCCTGGCCGGGACCGCGCTCGGCCGCCGTGGTCAGGGCGCGCAGCGCGTCCTGGCAGGCCGCCTCGTCGCGCTCCTCGCGCAGCCGCTTCAGCTTGGCGATCTGCTGGGAGCGCACCGAGGAGTTGTCGACCTTCAGGACGTCGATCTGCTCGTCGCTGTCCACCCGGTACTTGTTGACGCCGATGACCGGCTGGCGTCCCGAGTCGATGCGGGCCTGCGTGCGCGCCGCGGCCTCCTCGACGCGGAGCTTCGGGATGCCCGCGTCGATGGCCTGCGCCATGCCGCCCGCCGCCTCGACCTCCTCGATGTGCTGCCAGGCACGCCGGGCCAGGTCGTACGTGAGCTTCTCGACGTAGGCGCTGCCGCCCCACGGGTCGATCGTCCGGGTCGTCCCCGACTCCTGCTGGATGAGCAGCTGCGTGTTGCGGGCGATGCGCGCGGAGAAGTCGGTCGGCAGGGCGAGCGCCTCGTCCAGGGCGTTCGTGTGCAGGGACTGCGTGTGCCCCTGCGTCGCCGCCATCGCCTCGACGCACGTGCGCGTCACGTTGTTGAACACGTCCTGCGCGGTCAGCGACCACCCGGATGTCTGCGAATGGGTGCGCAGGGAAAGGGACTTGGCGTTCTTCGGGTCGAACTGCTTGACCAGCTTCGCCCACAGCAGGCGCGCCGCGCGGAGCTTGGCGACCTCCATGAAGAAGTTCATGCCGATCGCCCAGAAGAAGGAGAGCCGCGGCGCGAACGCGTCCACGTCGAGCCCCGCGTCCCGACCGGCGCGCAGGTACTCCACACCGTCCGCCAGGGTGTACGCGAGCTCCAGGTCGGCCGTCGCGCCCGCTTCCTGGATGTGGTACCCGGAGATGGAGATCGAGTTGTAGCGCGGCATCTTCTGCGAGGTGTACGCGAAGATGTCGGAGATGATCCGCATCGAGGGCTTCGGCGGATAGATGTAGGTGTTGCGGACCATGAACTCCTTGAGGATGTCGTTCTGGATGGTCCCGGCCAGCTTCTCCGGCGGTACGCCCTGTTCCTCGGCCGCCACGATGTACAGCGCGAGAACGGGCAGCACGGCCCCGTTCATCGTCATCGACACCGTCATCCTGTCCAACGGGATGCCGTCGAACAGCTGCCGCATGTCGTAGATCGAGTCGATGGCGACGCCCGCCATGCCGACGTCACCGGTGACGCGCGGGTGGTCGCTGTCGTAGCCGCGGTGGGTCGGCAGGTCGAAGGCGACCGACAGGCCCTTCTGACCCGCAGCGAGGTTGCGGCGGTAGAAGGCGTTGGACTCCTCGGCGGTCGAGAAGCCCGCGTACTGCCGGATCGTCCACGGCTGGTTCACATACATCGTCGGGTAAGGACCGCGCAGGTACGGGGCCACGCCCGGGTAGGTCGCCAGGAAGTCGAGGCCCTCCGCGTCGGCACCCGTGTACAGCGGCTTGACCGCGATGCCCTCGGGCGTCTCCCACAGCAGGTCGGCCTCGGACTTGCCGACGGACTCCTTGACGGCGGCGTGCCACTGCTCGGCCGAGGGGGCCGGACCGCCGCCCGTGCCCAGCTCGATGTCGTCGAACTCGGGGATCCGCATTACGCCACTCCCATGCGGTCGAGGGTGGAGGTGAGCACGGCGACCGCGTCGCAGCCGGCGAAGACGTACTCGTCGATGTCGGTGAACTCCCCGCGCCCGGCGAGGAACACGCGCAGCGCGCCCGCGTCCTTCAGGGCTCGCGCGACCTCCTCGGCCTGCTCGGCGTAGAGCGCGTCGCTGGAGCAGACGCACGCCACCGTGGCACCGCTCGCGACGAACGCCTCGGCAGCCGTCTCCGCGTCCACCGACACGGGGTCGTGCACGGGCTCGATCCCGCCCGCCATGAAGAGGTTCGAGGCGAACGTCGCCCGCGCGGTGTGCGCGGCGGCTGCGCCGAGCGCGGCGAGGAACACCTTGGGCCGGGCGCCGGTCGTCTCCAGGTGGGCGTCCGAGCGGCAGCGCAGCTCCTCGTACGCCTCGTCGCGGCGCACCCGGGGCAGACCGCCGGAGGGCGCGGCGGGGGCGCTCTCGCGCTCCACCCGACGCTCCGTGAGCAGCGGGAACTCGCTGACTCCCGTGATGGGTTCACGGCGTTTTGCCAGCTTCTTCTTGCGCTCCGCCCAGGTCGCGGCGATCCGGTCGCCGACGAGCCCGGAGCGCAGGGCCGCGGCCTGCCCGTCCGCGCGCTCGATCTCCTTGAAGAAGTCCCAGGCGGCGTGGGCGAGTTCGTCGGTGAGCCGCTCCACGTACCAGGAACCGCCCGCCGGGTCGATGACACGGGCCAGGTGCGACTCCTCCAGGAGGATCGTCGACGTGTTGCGGGCGATGCGGCGCGCGAACGCGTCCGGCAGACCGAGCTCGTGGTCGAACGGCAGGACCGTGACGGCGTTCGCGCCGCCCACGCCCGCACCCAGGCAGGCCACGGTCGTCCGCAGCATGTTCACCCACGGGTCGCGGCGGGTCATCATCACGGGCGAGGTCACCGCGTGCTGCCGCTGCGCCCCGGCGGCCGGCACCCCGGACACCTCGGCGACGCGCGCCCAGAGGCGGCGCGCGGCCCGCAACTTGGCGATGGTGAGGAACTGGTCGGCGGTGGCCGCGAACCGGAACTCCAGCTGCGCGAAAGCCTTGTCGACGCTCAGGCCGGCTTCGTAGAGCGCGCGCAGGTACTCGACGCCGGTGGCGAGCGAGGCACCGAGCTCCTGCGCGGCGGAGGCGCCCGCCTCGTGGTACGGCAGGGCGTCCACGGTCAGGGCGCGCAATCCGGGGTAGCGCTCGCCGCAGAGGCGGGCCAGCTCGGCGACGCCCTCGAAGGAGGCCACCTCGTCCCCGGTGCGGGCCTTGTGCCCGAGCGGGTCGGCGCCGAGCGTGCCGCGCACCGCGTCGTCGGCGATGCCCGCGGCCTCGTACAGGCGCAGCAGCTCCCGTGCGGCGGGCTCGGCCAGGTCGCCCGCGTCGAGCGCGAGGGGCACCAGGTCGAGGTAGACGCCGTCGAGGGCGCGCTCCAGGCCGGAGACCGGAAGGCCGGCGGGGCCCACCGTCAGCCAGAGGGAGGTGACGCCGTTCTCCAGGTCGGTGAGGACGGCGTCGTTGGTGCGCGCGGGGTCGGCGCTCGCGTACCGCTGCCGGACGTCCCAGCCACCCGGGGTGTTGCCCTCGGGAACGGAACCCCTGACGAACGGGGCGAAGCCGGGGAGCCCGGCGTCGGGCGCGGCGTCGCGCGCGGTGTACAGGGGGCGGGTGGTGAGCCCGTCCTCGAGGGCGGTGGACAGTGCTTCCTCTGCGGCCGTCCCCGATACGTCCTTACCCGACTTGCGCAGCACGCCTTCCACCAGGCGGTGCCATTGCTCATGGGTCGCATCAGGGAACTCGGCGGCCAGCGAAAGCCCGTCGTCAGGCAGGACCGTCATGCCCCGATGCTAGGGCGCAATGCATGGCACGGGGTGCCATGAATGGCTGTGACCTTGCCCTCTTCCGGTGGCTCTTGATCTCAAACGAGCGGAGGGCTATTGCTTGCCCGAGGCATCGAGCCGGGCACCAAGTCGGGCATGGCGGCAGATATCGCGGCAGTGGGGCGTCAGGCAGGGACGTCGGTGGAGGCCCGGGGCGGTGCGAGCGCCTTTCCCGTGACGTACTGCACGTACTCGCGGTGGAGCCGAAACCCCGCCGTCCAGGCCAGCAGACGGCTGGGACGGTTGTCGCGGCTGCACGACCAGCTCGCCGTGCGGCCGCGTGCGTCGATGTCCGCGCACAGGGCGGTGACGCAGGCGAGGGCGAGGCGTTCGCGGCGGCGCTCGGGGGTGGTCAGCACGGCCACGTCCTCGTACGTCTGTCCGGTGAAGTAGCTGCAGGCCACGGCGGCGACCCGGCCGTCCCGGTCCACCGCGGCCCAGGCGTGCCCGGAACCCGCGAGACCCTCGGGGCCGCCCCAACTGTCGGAAATCCACGCCGAGTCGGGGGAGAGCGCGGCGAGCGCGGGCGCGTCGGAGGTCGTCAGGCGGCGCACGGTCACGCCCCGTGGCGGTCGCGGCGGGGGTGCCGGTTCGCGATGGATGTACACCATGCGCTCGGCCGGTACGAGGCGGTCGAAAGCGGCGCCGAGCGCCGGCAGGAAGCGGGCGGGGGCCTCGACATGGCTGCGGGCGAACGGCGCGAGCAGGTCGGGCGCGACGCTGCCGGGGTCGCCGCTCAGCAGCACATGGCCCGCGCACGAGACCGCGACGGTACGCGGATCGAGGGCGCGGTCGGCCCACCAGTGGCCGACGCCGGTGGTGGTGACGTGCTCGGGGAGGGACGCGGGCCCGGGGGCGCCGGGCGCGAACCAGCGCGGTACGGCGGGCAGGTGGTGCGGGGGAAGCTGCATCATCGGACGCTCCTCCGGAGTGAGGCTTTCGAGTGAGACCTTCGAGTGAACGGGGCGCACCGGTCGGCAGGGCCATGACCGGCGGCCGACTGTCCGGGCGCCGGGTTCCGTTCCGTGCGACATCCAACTGGCCCCGGCCCGCTCGCTCAAGAGTCCCTCCGCGGAATCAACGCCTTCCTGACGGCGGGACGGCAGGACGGCGGGACGGTCTCCGGCGCAGGCAGCGCGTCAGGGGTCGGCGCGGTTGCGTCAACGTCGCGTCATGGAGGGTCGGTTGACACCCGGTGCCGGGCATAACGTCACCGTATGCCGTCGGATTCCGACCGAACCGGCGGTGTCCGTTTCGTTCCCTGCCGTCTTGCCAGACGTCTCTCCTGGAGGAACCCATGGCCGAGCTCCTGTACGCCGAGGACCCCGAGCCCTGCGAACCCGGCCCGGCCGGACCGCTGTTCGTCCCGGTCCGGCCGGGACCCGCGGGCTGCGTGGCCCGCCTGTTCCGCACACCCGTCGGCGGCCGCACCGCCGTCGCCTTCACCACCCCGCGGCTCCTGAGCGCGGCCCTCGGCCCCCGCCAGCCGTGGATCAGGCTCTCCGAACCGGCGCTCCGGTCCCTCGCCGAGCCGCTCGGCGTCAGCGGGGTCACCGTCGACCCCCGGCTCGCCGCCCACCCCGTCGGCCCGCCCCGGACGATCACCGCCCCACGGGACCCGGACCCGCGTCCCGTTGGCGCCCCGAGGCCCACCGGCACGCCCGAGCCCCTGGTGGGCGCCCTGACCACGCGGAACGGCTGAGGACGAGACAAGGCGAAGAGGAAAGCTGCCATGACCACACTGCGCGTACCCCCGCTCCCGGCACCGACGCCCGCCGTGCTCCCCGCCCCCGCCCCCGTCCCCGCGGCACCGGCCGACACCGACCTGTCCGTCTGGCCGGCGACCACCACGCAGCCCGCCCACGGCGACCTCACCGTCGGCGGCGTCCCCCTCACCGACGTCGCGGAGCGCTTCGGCACCCCCGCCTACCTCATCGACGAGGCAGACATACGCGCCCGCTGCCGCACGTACCGCCGCGCCTTCCCGGACACCGACGTCCTCTACGCCGCCAAGGCGTTCCTGTGCCGCGCCATGGCGCACTGGGTGGAGGAGGAGGGCCTCGGCCTCGACGTGTGCTCCGCCGGGGAACTGGAGCTCGCCGTCACCACGGGCTTCCCCGCGGACCGCATCGTGCTGCACGGCAACGCCAAGAGCCCGCACGACCTGGCGGCCGCCCTCCGGCTCGGCGTGGGCCGGATCGTGATCGACAGCGCCTCGGAGATCGCGCGGCTCGCCGCCGCCGTACCGCCGGGCAGCCGCCAGAAGGTGATGGTGCGGGTGGTGCCCGGTATCGGCGCCGGAGGGCACGCCAAGATCCGCACCGGCACCGACGACCAGAAGTTCGGGCTCTCGCTCACGGACGGCTCCGCCCAGCACGCGGTCGCCCGCATCCTCGGTCAGCCGACCCTCGAACTGGTGGGCCTGCACTGCCACCTCGGCTCCCAGATCACCACCGAGAAGCCGTTCCTCGCCGCTGTACGCCGGATGGTCGGCCTGATGGCCCGCATCAAGGACCAGCACGGGCTCACCCTGCCCGAACTGGACCTCGGAGGCGGGCACGGCATCGCGTACCGGCCCGGCGAGGAGGCCCTCGACATCGCCGTGCTCGCCCGCAGGGTCCGGGCCGAACTGGTCGGGAGCTGCGCGGCGGCGGACCTGCCCGTGCCTCGCCTGACCGTGGAGCCGGGGCGCGCCATCGCGGGCCCCGCCGGTGTGGCGCTCTACCGGGTCCTCGCGGTCAAGCGCACCGGCGGGCGGACCTTCGTCGCCGTCGACGGCGGCATGAGCGACAACCCGCGCCCCGCCCTGTACGGCGTGCGCTACCTGCCCCGGCTCGTCGGGCGCCGCTCCACGGCCGAGCCCGCCGCGGTCACCGTCGTCGGCCGGCACTGCGAGGCCGGCGACATCCTGGCCTCGGACGTCGCGCTCCCCGGCGATGTGCGGCCGGGCGACCTGCTCGGCGTCCCCGTCGCCGGGGCCTACCACCTGTCGATGGCATCCGGCTACAACCTCGTCGGGCGCCCGCCCGTGGTCGCCGTGTCCGACGGGCACGCCCGGCTGCTGGTCCGCCGGGAGTCGCTGGAGGACTTCAGGAGCCGGGACATCGGCCTGTAGAGGACCGTCGCACCATGCGGTGAATCCCTTTCGCCCTGATTCGCGGAGCTGGAGCCGGGGAACCCGTGAGCAATGATCGGCAGGCCACGAGGATCCCGTCGTCGTACGTCGACCCCTGTGGCCTGCGTCCTTTCCACCCAGGAGGACCGCATGCTGGACAACACGCTGCAGCTGCTCACCAAGGGCTACGCGTGGCTCCCCGACCTGAGCCGCCGCAACGGGCCGGGGCCCGTCCGCACCCGGCTGCTCGGCAAGCCGGTCGTCGCGCTGCGCGGACCCGCGGCCGTCGGGTTCTTCTACGACGAGGACCACGTCCGCCGCCGCACGGCCCTGCCCGAGCCCGTGCTGAGCACGCTCTTCGGCAAGGGGGCGGTACACACGCTCGACGGGGAGGAGCACCGGCAGCGCAAGGCGCTCTTCGTGAACGTCCTCAAGGACACGGACGGAGTTGCCGGGCTTGCGCGCCATGTCGAGCAGGAGTGGGAGCGGTCGGCCAAGGAGTGGGCCGGCCGTTCGCAGGTCACGCTGTTCGACGAGGTGAGCCTTCTCATCACGCGGGCCGTGTGCGCCTGGGCGGGCGTCCCGCTGCCCGAGCACCCCGACGACGAAGCGCGGCGGACCGCCCAGGACCTGGTGGCGATGGTCGACGGCTTCGCCACCGCGGGGCCCCGGCACTGGAAGGCCCGGCGTGCCCGGCAGCGCCAGGAGGGCCGGCTCGCCCGTCTCGTCGAGGACCTCCGGTCGACGGGGGGAGAGGCGTCCGACGGCGACGGGCGGCCGCCGTCCGTGGTGGCGGCCGTGGCGTTCCACCGGGACGCCGACGGTGCACTGCTCGATCCGCGCACGGCCGCCGTGGAGATCCTGAACATCCTCCGGCCCACCGTCGCCGTCACCTGGTACACGGTGTTCGGCGCGCACGCCCTGCACCGCAACCCGGCGCTGCGGGAGCGCCTCGCCGCACAGGACAAGGGGTACGCGCGTGCGTTCGCCCACGAGGTGCGGCGCTTCTACCCGTTCGCTCCGTTCGTCGCCGGTCTCGCCCCCGCCGACATCGATTGGCACGGCGAGCCCATCCCCGAGGGCGCCATGGTCCTCCTCGACCTCTACGGACAGAACCACGACCCTGAGCTGTGGAACTCGCCGTACGTCTTCGACCCCGACCGTTTCGACGGCCGCGAGCCCGGCCGCGACGAACTCGTCCCGCAGGGCGGCGGAGAGGGCTCCCAGGGGCACCGCTGCCCGGGCGAGGATGTCACCCTCGCCGTCCTGAGCACCCTGCTCCCGCATCTCGCGCGACTCGACTACGACGTCCCCCAGCAGGACCTGCGCATCCCCCTGCACCGCATGCCGACCAGGCCCCGCAGCGGCTTCGTCATCACCGGAGTGCGCTGAGCCGATCGGCTGAATTCGACACACCTACGGAAAGGCGCGAGGCATGGCCCGAGCGGCACTGTTCGACGTGGACGGAACACTCACCGACACCAATCACCTGCATGTCACCACCTGGTGGGAGGCGTTCCGCCAAGCGGGAAACCAGGTCGCCATGCATGACATCCACCGGTCCATCGGCCTCGGCTCGACCGATCTCATCGCCCGGCTCCTCGGCGAGAACCGCGACCACGACCAGGACGAGAAGATCAGCGCCGCGCACAAGACGCTGTACGGCACGTACTTCGACCGGCTGCCCGCGCTGAACGGAGCCCGCGACCTCCTCCACGCGCTGGACGACCGCGGATGGCGCATCGTCCTCGCGACGTCGGCGGGCGGCGAGGAGCTCGGGGCGCTGCGCCGGGCCATCGACGCCGACGACGTCATCGCCGGGGTCGCCAGCGCGGACGACGTGTCCTCCGGCAAACCCGCCCCCGATCCCGTCCACCACGCCCTGGAGATCGCCGAATGCCCTCCGGAGGACGCGCTGTTCGTCGGCGACACGGTGTGGGACATGCGGGCGGCGTCCCGTGCCGGCGTCCGCAGCGTCGCGCTGCTGTGCGGAGGCATCCCCCGGGGCGATCTGGAAGAGGCGGGCGCCTCGGCCGTGTTCGCGGACCCGGCCGACCTGCTGAGCCACCTGGACAGTGAGGTCCTCACCGGCGGGAAGTGAGCCACCCGGCGGAGGACTGAGGAGGAGGGCCGACCGGCCGCACCCCAATGCGGCCGGTCGGCGATGCGTGCGTCCGGTGGCCGTTCCGACGCCGCGCACCCCGCGTCGCGTGTGCCCCGCGCATGCCGGTACATGCAGGGCTTCCGCAAATCGAGTGACGTCACGAACGCACATACGGAATCCCGCAGTCGGGCTTACGGACACCTGTTTGGCGGTGCATCGCAGGGGCAGGCGAACGTCGTGCTTCGGACCGGAGGCGCGTTTGCGAGGAGCGGTGTGTTCACTCCTGGTGGATGCCCTATGCCGGGGTGCTCCGTTACCTCGCGGTCCTTGTTGGCGCACCGCTGAGGAGCGAACCGATGCTTACGAACCTCAATGAATACTCCGCCCGCCGCCGCACCGCGGCCCGGCACACGCACCACGACGCACCCGACACCACCGCTGAGTTCGCCCGGCTCGCCGCCCTCGACGACGGCCCGGAGCGGGAGGTCCTGTGCGCGGAGATCGTCGAGGCATGGCTGCCCATGGCCCACCGTCTCGCCGCCCGTTACCGCAACAAGGGCGAGAGCCTCGAAGACCTGCGACAGGTCGCCGCGATGGGCCTGGTCAAGGCCGTCAACCGGTTCGAGCCGGGGCGCGGGGCCTTCGAGAGCTACGCCGTGCCCACCATCACCGGCGAACTGCGCAGGCACTTCCGTGACCGCATGTGGGACGTACGCGTTCCCCGCCGCGTCCAGGACCTGCGCAACAAGGTGCGTGTCGCCCGGCGTGAACTCCGCGACCTGCCGGGCAGCGGCCCCGAACCCTCCATCGCCGACATCGCCGCGCACGCGGGCCTGACGGAGGACGAGGTGAAGGACGGCATGCAGGCGATGGAGGGCTACAGCGCCCTGTCGTTGGACGCCGAGATCTCGTCCGCCGACCCTGACGGCTTCAGCCTCGCCGACACGCTCGGCGCACCCGACGCCGCGTACGACATCATCACCGACCGGGAGGCCGCCAAGCAGGGGCTGCGGAAGCTGCCGGAGCGCGAGCGGACCATCCTGTATCTGCGCTTCTTCGAGGACATGACGCAGAGCCGCATCGCGGAGAAGCTCGGCATCTCGCAGATGCACGTCTCACGTCTGATCAGCACCAGTTGCGCCCGGGTGCGCGCCGAGGCCGGCGTCGGGCGCGCGGCCTCCCGCGCCGCCTGACCTCGGCCCCTCCGAGACACGGCTCGGCCCGCCCACCGGATCGGTGGACGGGCCGCTGTGCCGGTGCGGAGCGCCGCTACAGGATCGCGCCGGGCGTGTAGGCCGCGGCCTCGGGGTGCTCCTTGAGCAGGGCCTCGATCTGCCCGACGACCGTGGTGACCTGGTCGCTCGCGGCACCGGTGAACGACAGCTTGTCGGCCATGAGTTCGTCGAGCTGCGCGCGGTCCAGCGGGATCCGGGAGTCGGCGGCCAGCTTTTCGAGCAGTTCGTTGCGCTCGGCGCCCTGCTCGCGCATCGCCAGCGCGGAGGCGACCGCGTTCTCCTTGATGGCCTCGTGGGCCTCCTCGCGGCCCACACCCGCGCGCACCGAGGCCATCAGGACCTTGGTGGTGGCGAGGAAGGGGAGGTAGCGGTCGAGCTCACGGGCCACGACCGCCGGGAAGGCGCCGAACTCGTCGAGCACGGTCAGGAAGGTCTCCAGGAGACCGTCGAGCGCGAAGAACGCGTCGGGCAGCGCGACCCGTCGTACGACGGAGCAGGAGACGTCGCCCTCGTTCCACTGGTCGCCCGCCAGCTCGCCGGTCATCGACGCGTAGCCGCGCAGGATGACGGTGAGGCCGTTGACGCGCTCGCACGAGCGGGTGTTCATCTTGTGCGGCATCGCGGACGAGCCGACCTGGCCGGGCTTGAAGCCCTCGGTGACCAGCTCGTGGCCCGCCATCAGGCGGATCGTCTTGGCGATGGAGGAGGGCGCGGCGGCGACCTGCACGAGCGCGGTCACGACGTCGTAGTCGAGGGAGCGCGGGTAGACCTGGCCGACCGAGGTGAAGGCCGACTCGAAGCCCAGGTGCGAGGCGATCCGCTGCTCCAGGTCGGCGAGCTTCGCGGCGTCGCCGCCGAGCAGGTCGAGCATGTCCTGGGCGGTGCCGACCGGGCCCTTGATGCCGCGCAGCGGGTAGCGGTCGATGAGCTCGTCGACGCGGCGGTACGCGACGAGCAGCTCGTCGGCACCGGTGGCGAAGCGCTTGCCCAGCGTCGTCGCCTGCGCGGCGACGTTGTGGGAGCGGCCCGCCATGACCAGCTCGCCGTACTCCCCGGCGAGCTTGCCGAGCCGGGCGAGGACCGCGACGGTGCGGGAGCGGATCAGCTCGAGGGAGAGCCGGATCTGCAGCTGCTCCACGTTCTCGGTCAGGTCGCGCGAGGTCATGCCCTTGTGGACGTGCTCGTGCCCGGCGAGGGCGTTGAACTCCTCGATGCGGGCCTTCACGTCATGGCGCGTGACCTTCTCGCGTTCGGCGATCGAGGCCAGGTCGACCTGGTCGAGCACGCGCTCGTAGTCGGCGATGGCGGCGTCGGGAACCTCGATCCCGAGGTCCTTCTGGGCGTGCAGCACGGCGAGCCAGAGCTGACGCTCCAGCTTCACCTTCTGCTCGGGCGACCAGAGGGTGGCGAGCTCGGCGGAGGCATAACGTCCGGCGAGGACGTTCGGGATACGGGGCTTTGCGGGCGCGGCAGTCACGTGTACGGAGTTTACCGGGCGTCCATACAGGCTCCGAACCATCCGCGTATGTAGGAACCTCCAGGTCAGAGCCCCTGGATCGACGCCTCCGACACCTTCGGCGCCCGGGCCGCCGCCCCGTGGACGGCCCGGCGCACGAGGGTCAGCCCTTCAGCGGGCCGCCGTTGATCGCGACGCGCCGACCGTAGCGGGTCAGCGGATAGTAGTCGTACGTCGCGTGGTGCTGCACGCAGCGGTTGTCCCAGAAGACCAGGGTGTTCGGGGTCCAGCGGACGCGGCAGGTCAGCAGCGGGCGGTTCGTCACGAGGGCGAACAGCATGTCGAGCACCGCGCGGCTCTCGTCCTCCGACAGCTGCGGGATGCGGGAGGTGTACGCCTGGTTGACGTAGAGGATCGGGCGGTCGGTCTCGGGGTGCCGGACCACGAGCGGGTGTTCGTTGACGGGGATCTCGTAGTTCGGCGGCACGGCGTAGCCCCGGAAGCTCTGCTCGCCGTCGTGCACGGCGGTCAGGCCGTCGAGGAGTCCGCGCCAGGTGGGGGAGAGCATCTCGTAGGCCAGGTGCATGTTGGCGAACAGGGTGTCGCCGCCGCTCCCGCCCTCCGTGGTCTCGGTGATGTACAGCATCGAGCCGAGGGACGGCTCGGCGTCCGCGGTGCCGTCCGCGTGCCAGGCGTTCCCCGCGACGTTCGCGGCGGCCGAGCTGGTCTTGATCTCCAGCACGTACGGGTCGCCCTCCGGCGGCGGCGGGTTCACCGGGCGCAGCTCGCCGAAGTGCCCGGCGAGACGCTTGTGCTCCTCCTCGGTGATCTCCTGGTCGCGGAAGACCAGGACGTGGTGGTCGAGAAAGGCCGTCCTGACCTCGGCCAGCTGCGCGTCGGACAGCTGGCCGAGGCCCACGCCGGAGACCTCGGCGCCGATGACGGGGGTCAGGGGAGCGACGGATATCTCCCGGTAGTCCCTCGGCGGCCTGGTCGTGATCGCTTCGAGGGCGTCCAGCTCGTACTGCTCCACAGGGTCCTCCTGGGGTTGCGGGGCGGGTCGGTGCATCAGGGGCGGTGCGGGCGCCCGACGGGGGCGGCGGAAGCGTCGCTCGCGGCGTTGATCGCCTCCGCCACCGCTCCGGCGTGCGGCTGTCGTACGACGCCGTAGTGGTCCGTGGCCAGCACGCCCCACTCCATGGATTCCGGCAGGTGGGAGCGCCACCGGGCGCGCTGCTCCGCGGGGCTGCCGAGCGCGGGAAGCCCGGCCGACGGCCGCTCGGCCTGCCAGAGCCGGGTGGGTGTGCCGCCGATCCGGGGCACCTCGTGGTCGGCCATGCTGCGCAGGTTGGCGCGGCAGCACCGGGCGAGCCGCTCGGCGTACGCGCGGGCCTGCTGCCCGGCCCTGCCATCCCCCGCGACACCGAGTTCGGCGGCGAACACCGCGTTCAACTGCGTGTCGTCGTACGCGTCGAAGACCGGGCCGCTGCCGGGCGGCGGCGGGTCGACCAGGTGCAGCGAGCCGACCGGGTGGCCGGTGGCCTCGGCTTCGGCCGCCATGTCGGCGGCCACCCACGCCCCGAAGGACCAGCCCGCCAGGTGGCGGCGCCACGCGCTCTCGGGGAAGCGGGCCCGCAGGGCCGACGCGTAGCGGCGGGCGCGTTCGCGCAGGGTCCAGCCGGGAGACCCGGCAGGGGCGTCCTGTCGCAGCCCGGGGTCGGCGATCAGGGCGACGGTCAGACTCGGATCGAGGGCGGCGACCAGCGAGCGGTAGGACTGGATGTCTCCGCCGACCGGATGCACGAGGCACACCACGTCGGTGCCGGTGCCCTCCTGCCAGATCTCCAGCGCGACCTCGTGGGCGTCCGTGGACGTGGCTGTGGACGTGGCCGTGGACGTGTCCGCGGTGCCGCTCCGGCTCGACGGTTCGCCCCGCCGCTCGGCCAGCAGCCCCTCGATCTCGGTGAGGCTGGCCCGGTGGCTGAAGGACGCGAGGTCCAGCTCCACGCCGAAGTGCTGGTCGATCTTCTCGATGAGGTCCAGGAGGGTCAGTGAGTCGGCCCCAAGGTCGTACAGCGACGTGTCCGGGGCGAGGTCGTCGACGTCCAGGGCGGCCCGTGCCCAGCGGGCCAGCAGCTCGCCGGGTTCCTCGGCGGGCGCGGTCTCCCGGAGTGGCCGGCGCGGTGTGCCGGGCGCCGGACCCGCGTAGAAGACGCGCGACCGTTCCAGGTCGGTGGTGGACACGAGCACGTGCGGCAGCCGGAGTTCGAGCGCCCGCGCGAACGTGCGCAGCCCCTCCGCCACGGTCAGGCCGACCCCGAGATGGGCCTGGTGCCTGCTGTCCCCGGTCGGCGCGTGCAACGCCATGCCGGCCTCGCTCCACACGTCCCAGCCGATGCCGATCCGCGCGGTCGGGCCCGTCCCGTCACCGCGCCCGTCACCGTGTCCGTCACCGTGTCCGTCACCGTCGTACCGGGCGAAGGCGTCGAGGAGGGCGTTGGCCGCCGCGTAGTCGTACTGGCCGACGCCTCCGAACTGCGCCGACATCGAAGAGCAGTAGACGGCGATGTCCGGGCGGAACTGCTCGACGAGGAGTTCCACCACCAGCGCGCCGCGCGTCTTGGCGGCATGCGCCACATGCGCGGAGCCCGTCGCGCGACGGGACAGCAGGCCGCCCGCCGGCACTCCGGCGGCATGCACCACGGAGGCCAGTGCCGTCGTGCGGCCGGCGATCCGGGCTGCCACGTCCTTCGGCGGTGTGACGGCGAGATCCGCCTCCATCAGGTCGACGCGGTCGGCCCAGCGGGCCAGCTCCGCGGGCAGCCGCGGCCGCCGGGACAGCAACAGCACACGTCCCGCGGTGTGTTCGAGCAGCCACGCGGCGAGGGCCGTGCCGATGCCGCCGGTGCCGCCGAGGATGACGTGGTCGCCCGCCGTGGAACCGGTCGTCGCGCTTTCCGGAGCCCCCACCTGTGGAGCCCCCACCTGTGGAGCCTCCACCCGGACGGGCAGCGTCACCTGTTCCCACCAGAATCCCTCGCGCAGCGCGAGATGACGCGGCGGCGCGGAGCCCGACGCGGCCAGCAGCGCGGACACCTGCGGCGCCCAGCCGTCCGGGTCCTCGACGTCCACCCAGTGCCCGTCGGGGCCGCCCTCCTGCGGCGCGACCTCGGTAACTCCGGCGAGCAGCGCCGCCTCCGGGCGGGTGACCGCGCCGAGCACCGGACGGGACCCGCACGACAGCCACCACGGACGCACGGACAGCTCCTGCGGTGCCGACCGAAGGGCGCGGACCAGGGCGGCGGGGGTGTCCAGGCAGGCCCGCACCGCCCGGTCGAGCGCCTTGTCGCCGACCGGCCCGTCGATGCCGAGCGGCAGCGTGTGCAGCCAGTCGGCCTCCTGGCAGCCCTCCTCGGCCAGCGCGTGCAGGACGCGTCGCAGCTGCTCGGGGTCGGCCGGGTCCGCCTCGAAGCGGTCGTGCGCCGGGCGTGCGAAGTGCTCGGCGGCCCTGATCCACACCACACGGCGGTGGCCCGGGGCGAGGGCGGCCGGGGCCGCGCCGTCCGCGGGGCCGTCCGCCATGACGACGACCGTCCGCGGGCACGGCACCGTGGCGCCCGTCGCGGCCCGCCGCAGCCGGGTCCACTGCGGCTGGTGCAGCCACTCCGTCTCGGGCAGCCGAGGCGGCACCGCCACGGTGTCGGGCGTGACCTCCAAGCCGGTCGACCGCGGTTCCGGAAGGGGGGATTCCGTGCGGCGGTAGGGGCGGTAGGGGTGGTCGCGGCGGTAGCCGTAGGGGGCGAGGTCGAAGGCGGGGGCGGGGAAGTCCCACGGCGGTTGCGCCGGGCCGTCCGGCCAGGCGAGCGTGCGGCCCGCGAGCCAGGCGTCGGCCAGGTCGGCCGCGCGGCGGCCCCGGGTCTCCAGGGCGGGCCCGGGGTCGAGACCGGGGCGTGTCACGGCAGCGGACGCCGTGCGCAGCCAGGCGACGGCGGTGGCCGCGTCCCGGCAGACGGCGGCAGCTCGCAGCGGGCCCTGCGGGCGGCCCGCCTGAAGGTGCCGCAGCGTACGGGCGTAACGGTCGGGATGACGGGTGAGGTGGGCGGCGACGCGCTCGGCGTCCGCGGCGAGTTGGGCCTCGCTCACCCCGGACAGTACGACGAGCGGCACGCCCTCGGAGCCCGCGGCCTCCGGCGAGACCGGGTCCGCCGACGGTCCGGCCGCCTCCACGATCACGTGCGCGTTGGTGCCGCCGATGCCGAAGCTGCTCACCGCGGCGACCCGTTCCCGGCCGTCGGGCCAGGGAAGCGCCTGCGTCGGTACGTAGAACGGTGCGGGGTCGGGGCCGATCTCCGGGTTGAGCGCGCGGAAGTCGCGCGTGGGCGGAATCCGGCCGTGGTGGACCGCGAGCACCGCCCTGATCAGACCCACGACGCCCGCGGCCGCGCCCAGGTGGCCGATCTGGCTCTTCACCGAACCGAGCGAGCAACGGTCCGGCTCGGTCACGCCGAGCGCCTGGCGCAGGGCTCCCGCCTCCACGGGATCGCCGAGCCGCGTACCGGTGCCGTGCGCCTCGACGTACGCCACGTCGGAGCCCGTACGGCCGCTGCGCGCCAGGGCGCTGCGGATCACCTCGCGTTGCCCCGCCAGGGACGGCGCGCTGTAACTGAGCTTGGCCGCGCCGTCGTTGTTCACCGCGGAGCCGCTGATCACCGCGTAGACGGTGTCGCCGTCGCGCCGGGCGCGGGCGAGCGTCTTGAGCACGAGCACTCCGGCGCCGCTGCCCCCGACGGTGCCGCCCGCGTCGTCGCTGAAGGGCCGGCAGTGGCCGTCGGGGGAGAAGATGTGCTGCGGGCGGTAGCGGTAGCCGCCGGCCAGTTCCGGGTCGACGAGTACGCCGCCCGCGAGCATCACGTCGGCGTCGTCCGAACGCAGCAGGGACGCGGCCAGATGCACGGCGACCAGCGAACTGGAGCACGCGGTCTGTGCGGCGAGCGCCGGTCCGGTCAGCCCGAGGTGGAAGGCGGCCTTGGTGGCGAGGAAGTCCTTCTCGTGGTGGAGCGCCAGCTGGAAGTCGTCGGGCAGCGCGGCGGGATCGGTGTCGCGGAGCATCGCCCGGAAGTAGGTGTTCTCGCCCGCTCCCGCGACCAGCCCGGTCCGCGGCGCGCCGGGGTCGGCCATGCCCGCGTGGGCGAGCGCCTCGACGCAGGTCATGAGCAGCTGGCGCTGCTGCGGGTCCATCAGCCGTGCTTCCTGACGGCTGATGCCGAACCGCGCGGGGTCGAAGTCCAGCGGCCCGTCGAGCCGGCTGCGCGCCCCGACCAGGCCGTCCGGCGCGTCGAAGTACTCGATGCCGCTCCGCCCGGAGACCACCAGGTCCCAGAAGGCCGCGAGGTCCGGTGCGACGGGTGCGCGGACGGCCATTCCGACGACGGCGATATGGTCGTCCGCCGCCGGTGGAGCGGCCGCGGGCACTGATGCCGCCTCCGAAGCCGGGTCCGTCTCCGGCTTCGCACGGTCGAGGAACCCCGCCAGCTCCCTGGGCGTGACGTGCTCGAAGAGATCGGCGACGGTGAAGCGGGCCCGAGCCCCGCGGTGCAGCGCAGGTGGAAGCGCATCAGGCCGAGACTGGACGCGCCCGCGGCGAAAAAGGTCTGGTCGGGTGCGATGGGCAGCCCGGTGACCTCCTCGAAGACAGTGGCCAGGTGCGCCTCCCGTGCGGACGGTTCCCGGTGGTCCCGGCCGGTGGCGCCCGCCAGGCCACGGCCCGGCGCGCCGAGCGCGGCCTCCCGGTCGAGTTTGCCGCTCGGCGTGCGCGGCAGCCGCTCCAGGAGACGGAAGCGCTCGACGCGGATGTGCCCGGGAAGCAGCCCGGCGAGATGCTCCCGCAACTCCGCGGGCGTCGGCGCGGTGCCGCGGCACTCCAGGCAGGCGACGAGCGAGGTCCCGTCGATGGCGACGACGGCCCCGACGACGGAGTCGTGCCGCAGCAGCGCCGCCTCGACCTGCCCCGGCTCCAGCCGGTGACCGCTGAGTTTGATCTGGTCGTCCGCGCGCCCGAGGCAGTGCAGCAGCCCGCCGTGTCCAAACTGCGCGCGGTCGCCGCTGCGGTAGAAGAGCCCGTCGCCGGACAGCCGGACGAACCGCTCCTCGTTCAGCGCGGTCTCACCCAGATAGCAGGGTTCGTCCGTCACACCGCCGATGAGCAGTTCGCCGACGCAGCCCGGCGGCACCGGAAGATCCGCGTCGTCGACGACGCGCAGGACCGCGCCGGACACCGCGTGCCCGATCGCGGGACGGTCCGGCCAGTCGGCCGGATCGCCGTCCAGGCAGAGGGCGCTGACGACGTGCGTCTCGGTCGGCCCGTAGTGGTTGAACAGTCGTGAGCCGGGCATGCCGGCGAACCACCCGCGGACGGCGTCGGTGCAGACCAACTGCTCGCCCGCGGTCACCACGTCACGCAGGCGGGACGGGTAGCGGCCCAGGTGCACGGCGTGCTCGGCGAGCAACTGCAGTGCCACGTACGGCAGGAAGAGCCGTTCGACGCCCTCCGACTCCAACAGGTCGAGCAGGGCGGGGACGTCCCGCCGCAGGGCGGGGTCGACGATCCGCAGACAGCCCCCGGTGCACAGGGTGCCGAAGATCTCCTGGAAGGAGACGTCGAAGGAGAGCATGGAGAACTGCTGGGTCAGCGCGGGCGCGCCCAGCTCACCGGGGCCGGCCTGCCAGTGCAGCAGATTGCTCAGCGTACGGTCGAAGACCCGCACGCCCTTGGGCCGGCCCGTCGAGCCGGAGGTGAAGAGGGTGTACAGCGGGCGTCTGGCCCGGTGCGTGGGGAGCGGAGGTCCGTCGCCGTCGGCCGCGGCGTCCGGTGCGTCCGCGTCGGACAGCACGACGTGCATGCGCGGTACGTCCCCGGCCTCCAGCCCGTCGAAGGCCGCACCGTCACCCGGCGGGAGGAGCACGCACAGCGGGTCGGTCTGTTCCAGCACCTGCCGCAGGAGCGCGGGCGGGTAGGACGGGTCGAGCGGCACGGCCGTCAGGTTCAGCCGGGCCAGGGCGAGGAGTGCCACCACGTGCTCGACGGACGGTTCGAGGAACAGCGCGACGTGGCCCTGTTCTTCCGCGTCCGGCAGCCGCAGCGTGGTGGCCAGTTCCTTGGTGAGCGCGGCGGCGTACCGGTCGAGCGTCGCGTAGTCCACGGTGCCCGTCGCGGTGCGCAGGGCCGGTGCGGCCGGGGTCCGGGCCGCCTGACGTGCGAAGCCCTCGGCGATGGTGGTCCACGGCAGTTCGGCGGGCGCGCCCCTGCCGGGCTCGGGCAGCGCGTCGCGGTAGGACGCGACCAGCTCCGCCGGTGTGGTGCCCGGACTTCCGGACAGCGCGGCGAGTCCCTCGCGGAAGAGGCGGGCCAGGGCGGTGGCCTGATCGGCGTCGAGGCGGTCGTCGGCGTACTCCCAGAGGCACTCCAGGCCCTCGGGCCGCTCGACGACCGTCAGGGTCACCGGGCACTTGGCCTGAGCGGGCACCGGCCACAGCGGGCGCGCGGCACAGCCGGGCAGCGTGAGGGAGTCGTAGTCGGTGTTCTCCAGTACGAGGAGGAAGTCGAACGGCGAGTCGCCCGCGGCGGTGTGAGAGCGGACGGACAGAACATCGGTGAGCGCCACGTCCTGATGCGCCATCAACTTCCGCACAGAAGCAGCAGTCCGCGCCACCTCGTCCCGCACGGCCGCCCGTGGGTCCACGGACAGCGGGAGCAGCACGGTGTTGGCGAACATGCCGACGCTGTCCGTGAACTCCCGCACGGGCCGGTGGGCGACCGGCGCGGCGACGCGCAGCCCGGTCAGGCCGGTCACGCCGTACAGCGCCCAGGCGTAGACGCCGGCCAGCAACTCGAAGCGCGTCACCCCGAGTTCGCCGCAGAGCCGGTCCAGAGAAGCCCGGACGGTCGCGTCGAGCGGGTCGCGGAGCAGCCGTCCCTCGGGGCCGCGCCCGGGCCGGGGCAGCGGAAGCGGCTGAGCCGCCGCTCCGAAACCCGTGGAGTCGTCGGCGTACAGAGCAGACAGCTCCGCGCGCTGCGCCGCGTACGCCCCGCTCGTGTGCCAACCGCGCTGCCAGTCGGCGAAGTCGAGCGGCGTCGGCGTCCCGGCGGACCCGGTCCGCACCGGATCGCCCTCGACGGCGGCCGCGTACCCGGTGGACAGGTCGCGCAGCAGCACGTTCACCGACCAGCCGTCCACGGCGATGTGGTGCAGGTGCAGCAGCAGCGTGCCGCCGTCGCCCGACGGCAGCCAGCAGGAGCGCAGCATGCGGGGCACCGCGAGGTCGAACGGTACGGAGAAGAAGGCGTCCTGAGGATCGTGCGCCCCGTCTCCGTGCTCCGGGATCCCGTCCTCGGACCCGGCTGTCCACGGGTCGTACGGCTCGCCCACCCGCTGCCACAGCCCCTCGGCCGTCGCCGCGAATCCCGTCCGCAGCGCCGGATGGCGTGCGACCAAGGCGGCGAGAGCCGTACGCAGGGCGTCCTGGCGCACCGGCCCAGCTATGGCGAAGGCCAGCCGGACGTCGTAGGCCCGGGAGTCCGGGGACTTCTGCTGCAGGAACCAGAGGCGCTCCTGTTCGCCGGTCGCGGGCCCGGCCATGGCTCCGGCCGCGGCCGCTCGCGGAAGGGTGGGCGCGCTGTCGTGCAGGGCTTCGCGCACGGCGTCCGCGATGTCGGCGAGGTCTCCGTGCAGCACGCGGTGCGCGGAGACCTCGCAGTGCAGACGGCGCCGGATCTCGTACCGCAGCCGCAGGGCCTTCAGCGAATCGCCGCCGCACGCGATCCACCGGTCCTCGGGACGCGGCTCCGACACGCCCAGGATCTCGCCCGCGAGGCCGAGGACGACGCGCAGCGGCTCGTCCACGGGCTCCGGGACGGCGGACGCCGGGCGGCTCGCGGCCTCGGGGCGCCACGGTGCGCCGCCGCTCGCGCGGAGCGCCGCCTCGTCGATCTTTCCGTTGGCGGTGAGCGGCAGCGCGGGGACGCGGTGGAGGTGGTGCGGGCGCATGTAACCGGGCAGTCCCGCGGCCAGGTGGTCCTCGAACTCGGCCCACGTCAGGGCGGGTTCGGCGACGAGGTAGGCGAGCAGTTCCGCCGGGCCGCCCTGCCCGTCCCGGTGTGCGCACACATAGACCTGTCGCACGGAAGGGTGCTCGGCGATGTGCCGCTCCACCTCCCCGGGCTCGATGCGGAACCCGCGCACCTTGACCTGCCGGTCGGCACGGCCGACGTACGTCAGGTCGCCGTCGGCCGAGCACCGCACCAGGTCGCCGGTGCGGTAGTACGCGGTGGGCGTGGCGTCGTCGCCGGGCAGCGTCACGAATCGGCGGCCGGTCTCCTCGGGCAGGTTGCGGTACCCGGCTGCCACACCGGCTCCGGACAGGAGCAGCTCGGCGTCCTCGCCGGGCGCGGCCTGCCGGGTCGTGCCCGGCGCGACCAGCGCCACGCCGGTCTCGGGCAGCGCCCGTCCCAGGGGCACGACGGAACCGTCGAAGTCCCGGGGGACCGGGTGGTGCAGCGCGAACGTCGTGCACTCGGTGGGGCCGTAGACGTTGTGCAGCCGGGTGCGGCTGCCGGGGGCGGCGTTGTGGCGGTACCAGCGCCGGACGAGCGGCGCGTTGAGCTGCTCGCCGCCGACCAGCAGCTCCGTCAGACCGGCGAAGCAGCCGGGCTCGGTGGCCACCACGGCGTTGAACAGGGCCGTGGTGACGAAGGCGGTGTGGACGCGTTCCCGTCGCAGCACCGCGGCAAGACGCTCCGGGGACTGCACGTCCTCGTCGGCGAGCACGACGCAGCAGCCGCCCGTGAGCAGCGGCACCCACACCTCGAAGCTCAGCGCGTCGAAGGCCGGGTTCGACAGGCAGGCGAAGCGGGCGCCCCGCGAGTCCGGGAGGAACGCCGGGTCGGCCAGGCGCAGGATGCCCGCGTCGCGCACCTCCACACCCTTGGGGCGCCCCGTGGTGCCCGACGTGTAGAAGGTGAAGGAGGCCGACGCGGGGTCGACGGGCGGCGGACCGTCCGCAGTGTGCACGGGCGCGTCGAGCAGAGCGCCCGCGAGGACGGCGGTGACCCCGTCCGGCAGACCGTGCCGGAACGTGCCGTCGTGCACCAGGAGCCGGGCACCGGAGTCGTCGAGGATGTGTCCGACGCGGTCGGCGGGGCTCAGCCGGTCGGCGGGGACGACCCGGGCACCGAGCCGCAGCGCGCCCAGCATGACGCAGACGAGCTGCCACGAACGGGCGAGTCCCACCGCGACGGCGTCGCCGGGGCCGATCCCGCGGGCCCGCAGGCAGGCCGCGACGGTGGCGGCCGACGCGTCCACCGTGGCGTGGCTCAGGGTGCGGTCGCCGTCGACGACGGCAGGGTCCGTCGGGGTCCGCAGGCTCTGTTCGTGCACCGCGCGGGCCAGGCCGGCGGAACGGGATGAGGTGCGCATCAGTCCTCGGTCGGAGCAGTCGGAGCAGTCGGAGCGGCGGGTGCGCCCGTAGGAGTAGGGGCAGGGGCCGCCGAGGTGTGGCCGGGCGGCGCGGGCCGGGCGAGCCGCTCCGCTACCAGGCCTGCGATCAGCGGGATCCGCTCACCCTCCAGGACGTCCCAGTGGCCGCCGTCGACCACCTCCACGGTGAGTCCCGCACCGGCACGGTCGCGCCAGAACGTCCGCAGCGCCTCGCCCGCAGCCTCGGGGTCGCCGCCCTCGGCCACCTCTGCCTCCGCCGCCTGTACGAGGAGCAGCGGAGCCTTCGAGGGCCCCGGCACGTAGTCGCGGGCGGCCTCGCGGTTGAGGTTGTAGATGCGGAAGTACCGGTCGATCTGCGCGTCGTCGATCCCGGGGTACATACCGTTGAAGCGGACCAGTTTGTCGCGGAACTCGGCGGCGTCCACCGGTGCGAACCGCTCCCGCTCCGCAGGGTCGTCCGTCCCGTGCGTGTCGAGCAGCACCACGGACACCTCGCGGTGTCCGGCGTCCGCGAGACGCCGCCCCATCTCGTGTGCGACGAGGCCGCCGAAGGAGAGGCCGAGGATCACCAGGGGCTCGCCGGGCCCGGGCCGCAGCAGCGTCAGGTAGTGCTCCGCCATCTCCTCCACCGACCGCAGCGGCTCCTCACCGGGGTCGATGCCGCGGGCCTGGACCCCCTGTACGTGGATGCCGTCGGGGAGAGCGCCGGCCAGCGGGAGATAGCAGAAGGCGGTGCCGCCCGCCGGGTGGACGCAGACCACCCGCCGCCCGGCTTCGCCCGCCCTGATCTCGACGAGCCCGTTGTCGGGCGTCACCGGCGTCTGCCCGCGCAGCCGCGCCGCGAGCCGCTCGATGGTCGGGTACTGCAGGACGTCGCGCGTCGGCAACGTCCGGCCGAACTCCTCCCGGATCAGGTGCGCCACCTTGATCGCGGACAGCGAGGTGCCGCCCACCGCGAAGAAGTCGTCGGTGATGCCGATGTCGCGGTGCAGCAGCACCCGGCGCCAGATGCGGTACAGCGCCATTTCGAGCCGGTCGCGCGGCGCGAGGGTGTTGACCTGGTCGGACCGCGACGCGCGGGCACGTTCGAGGACCTCCTCGCGGTCGAGCTTTCCACTGCGGTTCAGCGGCAGCCGCGGGAACTCGGCGAAGAGCGAAGGAATCATGTAGTCGGGCAGGCGTTCGGCGAGCGCGGTGCGCCACTGCGCGGGCGTGGACTCCGGAGCGTCGCCCCGGCCGATGCCCGCGACCAGACACAGCTCCCCGGCCTCGTCCCGGTCGGCGAGCACGGCCGCCTCCTGGACGCCGGGCAGCTCCCGCAGCGCCGCCGCGACCTCACCGGGCTCGATGCGGAACCCGCGCAGCTTGACCTGGTCGTCGGCGCGCCCCACGAACGCGTAGGCGCCGTCCGGCAGTCGGCGTGCCAGGTCGCCCGTGCGGTAGACCCGCTCGCCGGGAACGAACGGGTCGGCGAGGAAGCGTGCCTCGGTCAGATCGGGCCGGTTGAGGTAGCCCCGGGTGACGCCGGCCCCGCCGATGTACACCTCACCGACGACCCCCGGGGGCACCGGCTCGCGGCGCCGGTCGAGGAGGTAGATCCGGGTGTTGTCGACCGGCCGCCCGATGGGGGAGCGCCGGTCCAGGTCCCGCGGGTCGTTGTGGGTGATGCTGTAGACGGTGGTCTCGGTCGGCCCGTAGACGTAGCAGACGCGGAGGCCGGGGAGTGCCTCGCGCAGCCGCCACAGCGCCCGCTCCGGCAACGGCTCGGCGCCCGTGGCCAGTTGACGCAGCGCGAGTCCTTCGAGGCGCGCGCCCGGGTCCTCGTCGATCCAGGTGATGTACGAGGCGGGCAGCCACGCGTGCGCGATCCGGTGCTCCCGCATCCAGTCGAGGAGCGCTTCGGGGTCGCCCCGGCGTTCCTCGGGCACGAGATGCAGCACCCCACCCGTGGTCGGCGGCAGGAACAGTTCGTGCACGGACGCGTCGAAGCCGATGCTTGCCCACGCCGAGGACGGCTCACCGGGCAGGGCGCCGTAGGCGGCGAGCCAGTTCTCCAGCAGGTTGGCGATGTTGCCGTGGGTCGCGGCCACGCCCTTGGGACGGCCCGTCGACCCCGACGTGTAGATGACGTACGCGAGCTGCGACGGCGCGGGCAGGTGCGAGGGCGCGTCGTCGCGGCCGCCCTCGGCCTCCACCTCCGTCAACGCCGGCCAGGGGCCCGGCGGATCCGCCGCATCGCCGAGCACGAGGGCGGGCGCTGCCTCCTCGACGATGGCCCGCAGCCGCCCGTGGGGCTGTCCGGGGTCCAGCGGCAGGTAGGCGGCGCCCGCCTTCAGGACGCCCCACATGCCGACGACGAACTCCGCCGTACGTCCGCAGTGCAGGCCGACGACCTGCCCGGGACGCACGCCCCGGGCGAGCAGGGCGTGCGCGAGACGGTTGGCCCGCCGGTCCAGTTCGGCGTAGCTCAGCCGCGTACCGTCGCAGACCACCGCCGGCTCGTCCGGCCGCAGACGCACCTGCTCGGCGAAGCGCTCGACGGGCCCGGCGACAGGCCCCGAAGTGACCCGCCCCCGCCCCTCCGCGAGCAGCTCGGCACGCTCGTCGGCGTCGAGCAGCGCGTACGCGGTGATCTCGCGCTCGGGATGCAGGGCCAACTGCTCCAGCACGCGTACGAAATAGCGGACGAACCGCTCGACCGTGTCGTGGTCGAACAGCGCGCGGGCGTAGTCGAGGTGCCCGACGACGCCGCCGTCCTGCCGGTGCAGCAGCAGCGTGAGGTCGAACTTCGCGGGGGCGTGCGGGATGTCGAGGGTCTCGACGCGGGTCCCGGGCAGCTGGAGCCAGCCGCGGAAGGTGATGCCCCAGGAGAACATCGTCTGGAACAGCGGGCTGTGGGAGAGGCTGCGGCGCGGGTTCACCGCGTTCACCACCCGCTCGAAGGGGAGCTCCTGGTGGCCGAGCGCCTCGCGCAGCACCGCGCGCACGCGGCCGAGCGCCTCGGTGCCCGTCGGGTCGCCGGACAGATCGGCGCGCACCGCGAGGGAGTTGGCGAAGAACCCGATCAGTCGCTCGTCCTCCGGCCGGTGCCGGCCCGCGACCGGGATGCCGACGACCGTGTCCGCCTCTCCGGAGAGCAGGCCCAGAAGTACGTGCCAGCCCGTGAGGACGGCCGTGAACAACGTGCCGTCCTGCGCGCGTGCGGCGCTTTCCAGCTTCTCCGCGAGCGCGGGGGAGACGCGGACCGGGACCCGGCCGCCCGAGTGATCCTGGTGCAGCGGGCGCGGCCGGTCGGCCGGAAGGGCGAGCAGCGCGGGGGCGTCCGCCAACTGCTTCCGCCAGTACGCGGCCTGCGCTGCCGCCTCCTCGCCCTCGACCCACGCGTGCTGGCGCGCGGCATGGTCGGCGAACTGCGCGGGCAGCGGCGGCACCGGGTCCGGCTCGCCGCGCAGCAGGGCGGCGTAGACGGTGCTCACCTCTGTCAACAGGAGGCCCACCGACAGGCCGTCGAGGATGGAGTGGTGCAGCGTCAGGAGCAGGGTGTGCCGGTCCGGCGCGAGCGTGAGGAGCTGCCCCCGGGCGAGCGGCCCGGCACCGAGATCGAAGGGGGTCTCGCACTCCGCGCGCTGCCGGGCGACGAGGAGCCCGGCACTGTCCGGCCGGTCGGACAGGTCCTCCGAACGCAGCGCGAACCCGGCCCCGGGCGGTGCGATGTCCTGCCGCGCCTCGCCCTCCACCGCGACGAACCGGGTGCGCAGCGTCTCGTGCCGCGCGACAACGCTGTCGAGAGCGCGTGCGAGCAGCGTGCGGTCCAGGTCTCCCTCGATGAGGTAGGCCAACTGCTCGTTGTACGCGGCGTTGCAGCCCTCGGCCTGTTCCAGCGCCCAGAGGCGCTGCTGACCGAAGGAGGACACGGGGTGGGGAGTGCGTATCGCCGTCAAGGAGCGGTCCTTCTGCCGTGAGGTGAACGATCGATGCCGACGAGAGCCCGGGCGTGGCGAGGCCGCTGCGGGGCGAACGGGGTGGGGTGAGGGGAGAGGTGAGGGGAGAGGTGAGGGGTATGGCGCGGGCGCGATCACAGCGCATCGCGAGCCATCGTCAGGCCTGGTCAGAGGGTCAGGGGGTCCGGCCAGCCACCATCATTCGCCCCGCTTCTTCACTGTGTCAACGGGCGCCTGTGCCCCGGTTGGTGCCCGTTTGGGCAGTCCGGGCAGCAACCCGGGCACCGGGGACTGCCCTTCGGGCACGGGCTGCTGCTGGAACAGCGTGCGGTGACCCGCCTGAGCGGCGACCTCTCCACGGGCCGCTGGGCCGAACGCAACCACGCACTCGCCGCCCTGGACGCGGTGGAACTCGGCCCGCGGCTGCTCGTGGCCCGAGTCGCCGGGCCGTGTCGACGCGGTTGCGCACCGGCGCGATGAACGCACCGTGGTACGCGCGCGATGAACGCACGGTGGTACGTGCGCGGGTTGAGGGCGCTTCCCGGCCAGGAGATATCCTGTGGCCGCGGCCGACGACATAGCCCGTATCCAGCGACCTTCCGGTGTGAAACGGTCGTATCGCGCATGTCGTGCCTATCGCCAATGACGTACATGAAGAAAGCTCAGGTTGTGGATTACCAGGCCGTTCTCGAAGAAGTCGCCGCGTTCGCCCGGCCGCTGGTGGGCCGCGGCCAGGTGGCCGGCTACATCCCGGCGCTCGCGGACGTGGACGCCGAGCGTTTCGGGATCGCGGTCGCCGACGTCAACGGCGAGGTGCACGGCGTGGGGGACTGGCAGGAACCGTTCTCCGTCCAGTCCATCTCGAAGGCGTTCAGCCTCGCGCTCGTCCTCGCGGAGGGCGGCGACCGGATCTGGGACCGCGTCGGCACGGAACCGTCCGGCAACCCCTTCAACTCGCTCGTCCAGCTCGAGTACGAGAACGGCATCCCGCGGAACCCGTTCATCAACGCCGGCGCGCTGGTCGTCACGGACCGGCTGCAGAGCCTCACCGGGGACGCGGGCACGACGATGCTGGAGTTCCTGCGCGCGGAGAGCGGCAACCCGGACGTCGCCTTCGACCCGGTCGTCGCGGCATCGGAGGCCGAACACGGCGACCGCAACGCCGCCCTCGCCCACTTCATGGCGAGCTACGGCAACCTCGACAACCCGGTGTCGACGGTCCTTGAGCACTACTTCCGGCAGTGCGCGATCCGCATGAACTGCCGCGACCTCGCCCTCTCGGCGGCCTTCCTGGCCCGGCACGGGCTGCGCAACGACGGCACGCGTCTGCTGCCCCCGCGCGAGGCGAAACAGGTCAACGCGGTCATGCTCACCTGCGGTACGTACGACGCGGCCGGCAGCTTCGCCTACCGCGTCGGCCTGCCGGGCAAGAGCGGCGTCGGCGGCGGCATCGTCGCGGTGATCCCGGGCCGCTGCACGCTGTGCGTGTGGAGCCCGAGCCTGGACTCGTACGGCAACTCCGTGGCCGGCGTGGCCGCGCTCGACCACTTCACCACGGTGACGGGCTGGTCGGTGTTCTGAGCACCGGCTTTCAGCACTCACCACGCGCGGTTGCCGGAAATGCGGCGGCACGTGCGGTCGGACTGCGGTACAACCGGGTGGTGGACGAGCGGCGTTTACCCGGCGGCAGGACGGTGGGGGCGGTACGCCGCGGTGACGCGGTCCACCGCCCCGTGCAGCCGTGGACGCCCGCGGTCCACGCGGTGCTGCGCCATCTGGAGACCGTGGGGATGGACGGTGTGCCCCGGGTCCTTGGAACGGACGAGCAGGGGCGCGAGGTCTTGAGCCATCTCGCCGGCGAGACCGCGGGCGAGGAACTTCCCTGGCCTGCCTGGGTGTACACGCCGACCGCGCTGGAGGCCGTGGGGAGGTGGGCCCGGCGGCTGCACGACGCGACGGAGTCCTTCGTTCCGCCGTCGGACGCGCACTGGCTCGCCGGGCAGCGGTGGCGGCCCGGCCTCGTCATCGGTCACCACGACGCCGCTCCCTGGAACGCGGTATGGCGCGACGGGAGGCTGGTGGGCTTCTTCGACTGGGACACCGCGGGGCCCTCGACACGGGAGTTCGACCTGGCCTTCATGGCGCTCACATGGGTTCCGCTGCACGCGCGCGGTTTCGCCGAGCGGACCGGATTCACCGCGTTCGAGGACCGGTCCCGCCGCCTGCACCGATTCCTCGACGCCTACGGATACGAAGGCGACCGGTCGGCGTTCGCAACCGTGGTCGCCGCGCGGGCCCGGACCAACGCGGACGTCATACGCCGCATGGCCGCCGACGGCGATCCGGTCTACGCGGCACTGGAGCCGGTCGCCGCGGAACTGCACCGGGCCGCCCTCGAGGTCGACGCGCTGCCCGCCTCCTTCTGGCGTCCGGCCTGCTGAGCGGCTTCGGGGAAGTCTCCGCTGCCGGCCCCGGGGCGACCGGCTCGCTCAGAGGAGCGGGGGGCCGTCGAACGGGAGCAGGTCGGGGCGCTTCGGCGCGCGGCCGTCGCCGGACGAGCGGCCGGTGAGGCGGCGGCCGATCCACGGGCCGAGGTACTGCCTGGCGAACCGGACGTCGGCGATGCGCCGGGACGCCCAGCCCGGGGGCACGGCGGCGGGCAGCGGCGTCTGCCAGTCGTCCTCCGGGTCGTAGCCGAGGGCCTGCCACACGGCCTCGGCGATCCTGCGGTGCCCCTCCGCCGTGGGGTGCAGGCGGTCCACGTCCCACATGCGCTGGTCGCCGAGCACGGCCGCGCCGTACAGGTCGACGACGATCGCCCCGTGCCGGGACGCCAGGTCGTCGACGTACGAGTAGAGCTCCTCCATGCGCGGACGGAAGCGTTCCATCACCGGGCCGTTCCGTCCCGGGCTGCGCATCAGGACGAGCTGCTTGCACGAGGGGGCGAGCCGCTCGACGGCCTCTTCCAGGAGCCCGCGGACACGGTTCATGTCGCACTTGGGGCGCAGCGTGTCGTTGAGGCCGCCCACCAGGGTGACCACGTCCGCCTGCATCGCGGCCGCCAGGTCCACCTGCTCGTCGACGATCTGCCCGATGAGCTTGCCGCGCACGGCCAGGTTCGCGTAACGGAAGCCGGGGGTGTGTGCGGCCATCCTGGCGGCGAGGAGGTCTGCCCACCCGCGGTAGGTGCCGTCGGGCAGCAGATCCGACATGCCCTCGGTGAAGGAGTCGCCCACCGCGACGAGACTGGTGTAATTAGCATTCATCTGCATGGCAGAGACGATCGTAACCCGGCGCCCCGCCCAGTGGATCTGGGCAGCGTGGCCCAGCGGCGGTATGTCATAAGCACGCCGTCGTCACGAGAGAGCGAGCCCGCCATGTGGAACGCAGCCTTCTGGAAGGCCACCGCGGAACGCGCGATCCGCACCTTCGCGCAGGCGCTGGCCGCCGTGCTGGTGGCGGGGGCGACCAGTCTCCTGGACGTGGCGTGGGGCGCGGCCTTCGCGACGGCGGGTCTCGCCGCGGTCCTCGCGGTCCTGACGGCGATCGGCGCTTCGGAGGTCGGCGCGGCAGGACCCGGCATCACGGAGGAGCCGACGAAGAGGGTGCGCGCGGGGGAGCCGACGGGCTGAGGTCCCGGGGCCCGGGAGGCCCGGAACCTCCGCGCACCCTCACCCTCACACAGGCTGTCCGAACAGCTTCTGCAGGACGTCCTCCATCGTGACCATGCCGGCCAGGCGCCCGTCCGAGCCGAGAACGGCCGCCACGTGCGTGCGGCTGCCGCGCATGGCCGTCAGGACGTCGTCCAGCGGAGTCGTCTCGCGCACCTGGGCGATCTTGCGCATGTCCGGCACCCGGAACGGCAGATCGCGCGGCGCCCGGTCCAGCGCGTCCTTCACATGCAGATAGCCCACGATCCGGCGGCCGTCGTCGACCACGGGGAAGCGGGAGAACCCGGACTCGGCGGAGAGCTGCTCCAGCCGTTCCGGAGTGACGCCCACGCGCGCGTAGACGACGGCCTCCAGGGGCAGCACCACGTCCCGGACCGGGCGGCGGCCCAGTTCCAGCGCGTCGTGCAGCCGTTCCTGCGCACGGTTGTCGATCAGGCCCGCGTCTCCGGAGTCCTTGACCATGCGCGCGAGGTCGTCGTCGGAGAAGCTCGCCGACACCTCGTCCTTGGCCTCGACGTGCAGCAGCTTCAGCAGACCGTTGGCGAACGCGTTGATCGCGAAGATCACGGGCCGCAGCGCCCGCGCGAGCGCCACCAGCGGCGGCCCGAGCAGCAGCGCGGAACGCACGGGCTCCGCGAGGGCGATGTTCTTCGGGATCATCTCGCCCAGGAGCATGTGCAGATACGTCGCCAGGGTCAGCGCGATGACGAACGAGATCGGGTGGACCAGACCGTGCGGCACACCCACCGCGTCGAACGCGGGCTCCAGCAGATGTGCGATCGCGGGTTCCGCGACGATGCCGAGGACCAGGGTGCACAGCGTGATGCCCAGCTGCGCCGCCGCGAGCAGCGCGGACACGTGCTGCAGGCCCCACATCACGCTCTTGGCGCGCTTGTCGCCCTCCTCCGCGTGCGGCTCGATCTGGCTGCGGCGCACGGAGATGAGGGCGAATTCGGCGCCCACGAAGAAGGCGTTGACGACGAGCGTCGCCAGACCGATCAGCAACTGGACGGCGATCATCGGGCATCCTCCTCGTGGTCGTCGGCGTCGAGCGGGGCGTGCAGCATGACGCGGGCGGCGCGCCGCCCGGACGCGTCCACGACGTCGAGCCGCCAGCCGCCCACCTCGACGCCGTCACCGACGGCGGGGATGCGGCCGAGCTCCGTGGCGACGAGGCCGGCGAGCGTCTCGTAGGGCCCGTCGGGCACCCGCAGGCCGACCCGCGCGAGCTGGTCGGTGCGGGCCGCGCCGTCGGCGGAGTAGAGCGTCCTGCCGTCGTCGTCGGTGCCCTCGTGGGCGATGTCGGGCGTCTCGTGCGGGTCGTGCTCGTCCCGCACCTCGCCGACGACCTCCTCGACGATGTCCTCCAGGGTCGCCACCCCGGCCGTACCGCCGTACTCGTCGATGACCACGGCCATCGTGCGCTTGCCCGAGAGCCGGTCCAGGAGCCGGTCGACGGTGAGCGTCTCCGGCACGAGCAGCGGCTCACGCATCAGCTCGGCGACGGAGACGCGCTGCCTGCGTTCCGCGGGCACGGCGAGCACGTCCTTGATGTGCGCGACGCCGACGACCGTGTCGAGGTTTCCGCGGTACACGGGGAAACGGGAGAGGCCGGTGGCGCGCGTGGCGTTCGCGACGTCCTCGCAGGTGGCGTGCACCTCGAGGGCCATGACCTGCACGCGGGGCGTCATCACGTTCTCCGCGGTGAGGTCGGCGAGGTTCAGCGTGCGCACGAACAGCTCGGCCGTGTCCGCCTCCAGCGCGCCCTCCTTGGCGGAGTGGCGGGCCAGGGCGACCAGTTCCTTGGGGCCGCGCGCGGAGGCCAGCTCCTCGGCGGGCTCGATGCCGAACCGGCGTACGGAACGGTTCGCGGTGTTGTTGAGGTGCGCGATGAAGGGCCGGAACGCGGCGCTGAACAGCCGCTGCGGCGTGGCCACCCGCTTGGCGACGGCGAGCGGCGAGGAGATCGCCCAGTTCTTGGGGACCAGCTCACCGATGACCATCAGGAAGACGGTCGACAGGGCCGTTCCGATCACCAGGGCGATGGAGGACGCCGCGGACCGCGGTATGCCGAGGTCGCGCAGCGGGCCCGCGATCAGGGCGGCGATGGACGGCTCGGAGAGCATGCCGACCACCAGGTTGGTGACGGTGATGCCGAGCTGCGCGCCCGAGAGCTGGAAGGTGAGGTTCTTGACGGCTTTGAGGGCACCGGCGGCGCCGCGCTCGCCGCGCTCGACGGCCCGCTCGAGCTCACTGCGCTCGACCGTCGTGAGGGAGAACTCCGCGGCGACGAACACACCGCACGCCAGGCAGAGCAGCACCGCCACGAGGAGCAGGAGCACTTCGGTCATCGGGTCACCTCCGTCCCATGATCGGGCAGGGGCTGGAGGAATGCGCGATGTCGGGTACTGGGAGGCTCGCCCATGGGCGGACGCTCACACCTTTCAGTTGGATACGAGTAGTGCGTCCATGGTAAAGGATCAGCAAAGGCACTCGAACCTCTGTCGGGATCTGCAGGGGCTACCCCTCTACCCCGCCGGAGGGGCTTCACCCAGCGGCTTCACCCATCGGCTCCACTGCGGCTCGGGGGCGTAGCCCGCCGCGTGCCAGGTGTGGTGCGCGAGTTCGTTGTGGTCAAGGACCATCGCGTCACCGCGGCGCCCGCCGAGTCGCACGAACCGCTCCTCCGCCGCGGCGAGCAGCGCCGAGCCCACACCACGACGACGGTGGTCCGGGTGCACCGCGAGGCGGTAGAGGTGGCACCGCCAGCCGTCGAAGCCCGCGATGACCGTCCCCGCGAGCTCGCCGCCGCGCTCGGCGAGGATCAGCGCCTGCGGGTCGCGGGCGACGAGCCGCTCCACACCGGAGCGGTCGTCGCTGATGCTCGTGCCTTCCGCGGCCACCTTCCAGAAGGCGAGCACCGTGTCCAGGTCCTCGGGCGCCGCGGCCCGTATCCGAAGATCATCCATGCGGCTATCCCATCACGGCCTCGATCCCCGCGAGGACGGTGTCGAGCATCCTGTCGAACTCCGCCAGGGACCCGAAACCGTCCATCAGGGGAGTGAGCGCGGCCATGCCCGGATGCGCGGTGGCGTCGAACGCGGGCACGGCGCCGGGCTCGTCGGTGGTGCGCGCCAGCAGATGGCCGTTGAGGAAGCCGAACAGCACCATCGGCGCGTCCGCGGCCACCTGGTCCGGCACGCCTGCCTCACGCATCGCGGTGACCAGCTCCTCCAGGGCGGCGATGGCGACCGGCGAGGTCTGGGCCCGCGTCACCAGCAGCGGGAACACGCGGGGGTGCCGGTAGGCCATGTCGCGGTAGCGGTGGGCCGTCCGGCGGGCGATGTCCTCCCAGTCGCGGGACGCGTCCTCGTCCGCGCCGACCACCACCTCGCCGAGCACCGCCTCGGACATCGCGTCCAGCAGCGCCGCCTTGCCCTTGATGTGGTGGTAGATCGACATCGGGTCGACCCCGAGCTCCTGCGCGAGCCGCCGTACGCCGAAGCGCTCCAGGCCGTCGCGGTCGACCAGCGCGACGGCGGCGGCGGCGATGCGCTCGCGGTCGAGCCCCGCCGAGGTGCCCTGGGTTCGTCTGGCCACGTCTCCGGTCCTTTCCCCGCCTTGCAAACCTACGCCGTAGAAATTACCGTACGGAACCCAAACCTACGGCGTAGGTTTGGGTTCCACCACAGACCCGAATCGCAAGGAGTGAGCCTCCGATGACGACGACACGCCACCAGCGCTGGACCATGGGCGCGCTGTACACGGGCCTCGGCCTCACCGTCGCCGCGACGGCCCTCCCGTACGTCGACCGTGCCACCGGCCACGTACTGGCCGACCACATCCGCTCCGGCTATCCCGCGTACACCGAGGCGCGGGTCGACTCGGCCGTCACCACCTATCTCGTCCTGCTGTCCGTGATCGGAGCACTCGGCGTCGTCGCGTGGCTCGGGACCGCCTGGGCCGTGCGGGCGGGCAAGCGCTGGGCACGCCCCGCCGCGACCGTGCTGTTCCTGTGCGCCGCCACCGTCGGACTGACCGGCCTGTTCACCACGGACACCAACGGCGAGACGGGACTGCCGCCGACGCTGGGGTGGGCCGGGATGGCGCCGAGCCCGGCAGCGCTCCTGGCGGTCACGCTCCTGTGGAGCCGGCCGCGCGTCCCGGGCCGGAACCCCCGCCACTGAGGGACCGGCCGCGCGGCCGGTCCCTCACTCGTGCGCGATGGCCGCCAGCACGTTCATGCGCGACGCCCGCAGCGCGGGCAGCAGCGCCGCCGCGAGCCCGACGACCACCGAGCCGATCACCACCGCGACGATCGTGGTCCAGGGGAACGCCAGCTCCTTCATGCCCTGCAACGCGAGCACCTGCTGCACGGCGACGCCCCAGACCATCCCGAGCGCCAGACCGAGCAGCGCGCCGAACACGGCGATCACCACCGACTCCAGACGGATCATCCGGCGCAGCTGACGGCGGCCGAGACCGATGGCGCGCAGCAGCCCGATCTCCCGGGTGCGTTCCACGACCGACAGGGCGAGGGTGTTGACCACGCCGAGGATCGCTATGACGATCGCGAGGCCGAGCAGGGCGTACACGAGGTAGAGCATCACGGCGATCTGCCGGCGGATCAGCTCCTTGTAGTCGGCCTGGTCGCGCACCTGCACCTGCGGATACGGGTCGAGGGTCCTGTCCAGGTGCGCGCGCAGGGTGTCCGCGTCCGTGCCCGGCGCCGCGTTGACGTACAGCGCGGAGTCCTGCCCGCCCGGCACGTACTTCTCGACCGTGCCGAACCCGAGGAAGAGCCCGCCCTCGACGCCGAAGCCCTCGGGCGAGTCCTGGTCGGTGAGCGCGCCCACGGTCAGCTTCGTCCCGCGCCCGCCGGGGAACGTCGCGGGCAGGCGGTCACCGACCCGCACCTTGTGCTTCTTCGCGAAGTCCACGTCCATGCCGATCCGGCCGGCGGCGAGCGCCGTCCGTGAACTGCCCTGCGCGTACGTCACCTTGGCGACGTCGTCGAGCCGCGGATCGTAGCCCGCGGCCGTCGACTCGACGTTCTTGCCGTCGGGCAGGGCCAGTTCGATGGGGGTGAAGCGCTGGCGTACGACGAGACCCGCGCCCTCCGTCTCCTCGACCTTCCCGGTGATCTCCGGAGAGAACGGCATGAAGTTGCTGTTCTGCACGACGAAGTCCGCGCCGAGCGTCCGGTCGATCTGCCGGTCGAACGACTTCGTCATCGACGCACTGGCCACCGAGAGGCCGCCGACCAGGGCGAGCCCCACCATCAGCGCGGCAGCCGTGGCGCCCGTGCGGCGCGGATTGCGCAGCGCGTTGCGCTGGCTCATGCGGCCGACGGAGCCGAAGACCGCGGGGAAGGCGCCGCCGAGGACCCGGATCACCGGCCGCACCAGGAGAGGTCCGGCGATGACCGTGGCGATCAGGGTCAGGACGATGCCCAGGCTCAGCAGCGACGCCGCCGTCGACGTCTTCTCCGCGGTGGCGCAGCCCACCAGCGCGGCGGCACCGGTCGCCCCGACGAGCGCACCGGCGACCGCCCGCACCTTCAACGGCCGCCCCACACCGGCGATCTCGGCGTCCGCGAGCGCGGCCATCGGCGAGACGTGCGCGGCCCGCCGCGCGGGGAGGTACGCCGCGACGAACGTGACGCCGACCCCCACGACGTACGAGGCGAGGGGAGTCGCCCACCCGACGACCATCTCCGTGGACTTGAGGTTCATCCCGAGCACGCCCATGAGCTCGATCAGGCCGAGGGCGAGACCTATGCCCGCGGCGAGCCCCAGCGTGGCACCGACGAAGCCGAGCAGCAGCGCCTCGACGAGCACGGAACGGCGCACCTGCCTGCGGTCGGCGCCGAGCGCCCGCAGCAGCCCCAGTTCGCGGGTGCGCTGCGCGATGAGCATCGAGAAGGTGTTCACGATCAGGAAGATGCCGACGAGGACGGCGACTCCCGCGAAGCCGAGCATCACGTACTTGATGACGTCGAGGAAGCCCCCGAGCTCGGACGCCGCGGACTCGGCCCGTTCGTCGGCTGTCTCCAGGTCGTAGCCGGAGCCCAGTTCGGCGCCGACGCGGCGCTTGAGCGCGCTGTCGCTCACCCCGTCGTCGGCGGTCACGGAGATGCTCGTCGCCGCCTTCGTCGAACCGAGGAGCTCGCGCTGGGCGCTCGCGGTGTCCAAGAAGACCAGCGCGGCCCCGGGATTCGTGGTGGTGAAGGTGGCGATGCCGACGACCTCGACCTTGAACGAGCCGGGGCGGGCGAGGACGGTGAGGGTGTCACCGATCTCCACGTCCTTCTTGTCGGCCGTGTCCGCGTCGATCATCGCCTGGCCGTCGCCGCGCGGGGCGTGCCCCGAGGTGAGCTCCACGGGGCTGCGGTCGGTGGGGTTCCAGTCCGTGGCGACCGTGGGAGCACCCGTCGTGGAGCCCACGGACTCGTTGTCACGGTCCACGATGGTGACGTTCTCCACGGACACGTCGACGTGTGCCTCCGCCACCCCGGAGACCCCGGCCACCCGCTCCGTGAGGTTCGCGGGCAGCGTCGGCGTCCGGCCCGACGGCACCGCTTCGTCGAGGTCCTCCTTCGGCTCCACCGTCACATCGGCCGACGTCGAGGCGAAAAGACGGTCGAAGGTACGGGTGACCGTGTCCGAGAAGATCAGGCTGCCCGCGACGAACGCGACCGACAGGATCACGGCGAGCGCGGAGAGCGCCAGCCTGCCCTTGTGCGCGAGGAAGCTTCTGAGCGTGGCTTTCAGCACCGAGGCCCCCGCTCAGCTCTGCTGCTCGGACGGACGGTCCCCGGGTGCACCCGGCGCACCCGGCGCCGCCGCGTGCGACACGTCGAACCGCTTCAGACGCTCCAGGACCGCGTCCGCCGTCGGCCGCGCCATCTCGTCGACGATCCGCCCGTCGCCCAGGAAGAGGACCAGGTCGGAGTGGCCGGCCGCGCTCGGGTCGTGGGTCACCATCACCACGGTCTGGCCGAGCTGGTCCACCGCTTCGCGCAGGAAGCCGAGGACTTCGAGCCCGGCCCGCGAGTCCAGGTTGCCCGTCGGCTCATCGGCGAAGATCAGCTCGGGCTTCGCGGCGAGCGCCCGCGCACAGGCCACCCGCTGCTGCTGACCCCCGGACAGCTGAGCGGGCCGGTGCTTCAGCCGGTCCCGCAAACCCAGCGTGTCGATGACGTGCTCCAGCCAGTCGCGGTCGGGCCGCTGCCCCGCGATGTCCATCGGGAGCGTCATGTTCTCCAGGGCGTTGAGCGTGGGGATGAGGTTGAAGGACTGGAACATGAAGCCGATGCGGTCGCGCCGCAGCCGGGTCAGCTCCCGCTCCTTGAGGCCGGTGATCTCGGTGTCGCCGAGCCACACCTGGCCCGCGGACACGTTGTCGAGCCCGGCCAGGCAGTGCATCAGGGTGGACTTGCCCGACCCGGAAGGACCCATGACGGCCGTGAAGCGTCCGCGCGTGATGTCCACGTCGACCGAGTCGAGGGCGAGCACGGTCGTCTCGCCCGAGCCGTACGCCTTGGTGAGGCCGCGGGCGCGCGCGGCGATCCCGGCGGGCTCCGAACGGTCCGTGGACGGTGCCGAAGCAGGTGTGGACAAGGCGGCCTCCTGGGTTGTGGCCGTACCAACTCCCGTATTTCCGCTGAGAGTAGTGGGGCTCACCGGGTGTCCGGTATCCCTCCGAGGTCGGGCCCCGGGACGCATGTAAGGGACAAGGTCCTGGCGGTCTTGTCGTGCTAGCACCCTGGCGCTAGCTTGACGGTATGGCGAAGACTCAGCTGAACGTACGGGTGGACGAGGACACCGCCAGGGCCGCGCGGGAGCGCGCTCTGGCCCGGGGCATGAGCGTGAACCGCTACATAGAAGAACTGGTCAAACAGGACGCCGGGGAAATCGGACACACCTTCGTCGAGGCCGCCTCCGACTTCATGAAGCAGTACGAATCCGTCTTCGCCGAGGAGTTCGGCATGGACCGCGAGGGCAGCCGCCCGCTGCGTGAAGGTCGTCGCTGAGCCGTTGAACCTCAGAATCGACCTTGCCTGGCTCCTGATGATCGCCGAACACAAGACGCCCGGAGACCCCCAGGTCACCGACTGGGGGGCACTCGTCGCCGCCGTGAGCAGACACGAGGCCGAGATATTCGGCGTCCCCGTCTACGAAACCCCGCACGACCGCGCCGCCGCGCTCCTCCAGGTTCTCCTGCACATCCCGGCACTCGAACGCTCCAACGCCCTCTTCGCCTCCTCCGTCGCCTACGCCTACCTCGTCTCCAGCGGACTGAAGGTCGTCACCTCGCCCGAGCAGGTGCGTGATCTCGCCCGGCTGGTGAAGGAGGGCGGCGCGAGCGTGCACGCCATCGCGGACCAGCTGCGCCTGTGGAGTCTGTGAGTCCGCCTCCGGCCGGGTCCTTCAGGGCGCGTCGGGGCGGTACGCCGTGCCGAGCACGCAGTACGACGTGGGCAGCCGCGGCCCCCTCGCCGGTACCAGGAGCCGCCGGTGCGCACCGAGTTCGAACCCCGCCGCGCGCAGGGCCGCCAGGGTGTCCCGCGCGACGTGACAGCCGCCGAACAGAGGCGGCCACACCGTACGGTCCAGGACGCGCTGCGTGGTCGCCATCATCTTCCCCGGCGCGCTGCCGTGCTCGAGGAACCGCAGCTCACCGCCGGGCCGCAGCACCCTGCGGAGCTCGCCGAGCGCCCGCGGCACGTCCCGCACACTGCACAGCACCAGCGAGACCACGACCGCGTCGAACGCCTCACTCTTGACGGGCAGCGCCTCGGCCGCGCCCGGCACGACATCCACCGGCACGTCCGCACGCAGCGCGGCGGCGACCGCGAGCCGCCGCAGCAGCCGCTCCGGTTCGATCGCCACCACTTCGGAGACCGCGCCCGGGTAGTGCGCGAAGTTGAGCCCGTTGCCCGCACCGACCTCGATGACCCGACCGGAGAGACCGGCGAGCAGCTCACGGCGGTGGACGCCGATCACGGGCTCGGCGGCCACGCTCTGCCGGGCGTAGAAGCGGGCGAAAACGGGGTGGTGCACGGCATCCCGTGACACGGGCTTGGCGGAGCGCGGCGACATGGGCCCTCCTCGAGGGAGACCTCGGCGGATCGAGTGGATACCGCCATGGTGCCCCGGCGGGGGGCGGGCGACCCCGAGGAGCGGACGCGTCTCACCGACCGCGTTCCGACTGTCACCCGCCCGCCGTCCCGCCCACCGCATCAGTGCGCGAGCGGCGCAGGGGCCTCCCGTTCGGCGAAGGACGGCCCGTCCCACGTGCCGCCGAGCTCCGGGCCGAGCCAACCCGCGGCGGCGGCGCGGAAGTCGGCGCCGTCGAGCGCCCCCGCCCCCTCCGGGATGGCGCCGAGCAGCGGTGTGCCCGCGTCCTTCGGCAGGTCCGCGAGGTTGCAGCGGGACGCCAGGTCCGGGACGGCCGGCCAGCTGCCGACCAGCGGACCCAGCTGGCGCACGCCGCGCGCCCGCAGCGCCTCCGCCGTCAGCTGCGTCGTGTTGAGCGAGCCGAGTCCCGCCGACACCACGACCAGCACCGGCGCACCGAGGAGCCGGGCGGCGTCCGCGAGGGTGCCGCCCTCGTCGTCGAGCCGTACGAGCAGACCGCCCGCCCCCTCGACCAGGACCAGGTCGTGCTCGGTCGCGAGCTTCGCTGCCGCGTCGGCCACCTCGCGCGGGTGGACCTGGGCACGACCGGACCGCCGCGCGGCCACATCGGGCGCCAACGGCTCCGGATAGCGGGCGAGTTCGCACGTGGTGATGCCGTCACCCGCGAGACGCAGCACCTCCTGGGCGTCGCCGGGCTCACCGGGAGCGACCCCGGTCTGCGCCGGTTTGAGCACCGCGACACTGCGCCCCGCCGCGCGGGCCACGGCGGCCACCGCGGCCGTCGTCACCGTCTTGCCGATCTCCGTGCCCGTGCCGGACACCACGACCACCGTCACGTCAGCCCTCCTTCGCCGCCGCGCACACCGCGCGCGCGATCCGTGCCACGTCGTCGTCGCCCGTGATGAACGGCGGCATCGTGTAGATGAGGTCGCGGAACGGCCGCACCCACACGCCTTCGCGCACCGCCGCCCGCGTCGCCGCCTCCATGTCCACCGGGTGGTCCAGCTGGACGACGCCGATCGCCCCGAGGACACGGACCTCGCGGACCGAGGGAAGCGCGGCCGCCTCGGCGAGCCCTTCCCGCAGGCCCGTCTCGATCCGCTTGACCTCGGTGTGCCAGTCCTGCCCGAGCAGCAGGTCGATCGAGGCGCCGGCCACCGCGGCCGCCAGGGGGTTGCCCATGAAGGTCGGGCCGTGCGCCAGGACCGGCACCTCGCCCCGCGAGATACCGTCGGCGACCCGGGGCGTGCACAGCGTCGCGGCCATCGACAGGTAGCCGCCGGTCAGCGCCTTGCCGACGCACATCACATCGGGGGCGACCCCCGCGTGGTCGGCGGCGAACAGCGTGCCCGTGCGCCCGAAGCCCGTCGCGATCTCGTCGAAGACCAGCAGGACGTCATGGGCGTCGCACGCCTCCCGCAGCGCGCGGAGGTAGCCGGGGGAGTGGAAGCGCATCCCGCCCGCACCCTGCACCACCGGCTCGACGATCACTCCGGCGAGTTCGCCGGCGTGCCGCCCGATCAGCTCGTGGAGGTGCTCGGCGTACGACTCCTCGTACGCGTCGAACCCGCTCGGCGGCGCGTCCGCGAACACCTGTTGCGGCAGCACGCCCTGCCACAGCTCGTGCATGCCCCCCTTGGGGTCGCACACCGCCATCGGCTGCCAGGTGTCACCGTGGTAGCCGCCCCGCCACGTCAGCATCCGCTGCTTCTCCGGGCGGCCGAGCGAGCGCCAGTGCTGGAGGCACATCTTGACGGCGACCTCGACCGCGACCGACCCCGAGTCGGAGAGGAAGACGTGCTCGAGACCGTCCGGCGTGATGTCGACGAGGCGTTTGGCCAGGGAGACGGCCGGTTCGTGCGTGAGCCCGCCGAACATCACGTGGCTCATGCGGTCCAGCTGGCCGCGCACGGCCTCGTTGAGGACCGGGTGGTTGTAGCCGTGGATCGCCGACCACCAGGACGACATGCCGTCGACGAGCTCGGTGCCGCCGTCCGCGAGGCGCATCCTGACGCCGCTCGCCGACTCGACGACCAGGGGTTCCTGGCGGCCCGGCATCGGCCCGTAGGGGTGCCAGACGTGCTGCCGGTCGAGCGCGAGCAGGTGCTCCGTGTACAGCGTGGACAAGTCAGGCATTGGGCGCCAGATCCGTTCCCGCGCCCCGGCGGCGTACCGCCACCAGGTCCGTGCGCGCCTCGTTGGAATCCGCCACGGGCTCGGCGACCGGCTCGGCCGACCCGCAGGGCCCGCACCCGCCGCCCTCGTGCGAACCGCAGGCGCCGGCCTCGTGCGAGCCGCAGCCCGTCCCCCGGGCGGCCGCGGCCGCCTCGACGCGGTGCCGGGGCAGCGTCACCTGGTCCGTGCCCTCGACCTCGAAGCCGGCGTCCGCGATCATCGCCAGATCGTCCTTGCCCGCCTGGCCCTCACTGGTCAGGTAGTCGCCCAGGAAGATCGAGTTGGCGATGTTCAGGGCGAGGGGCTGCAGGGAGCGCAGATGCACCTCGCGGCCACCGGCGATGCGCACCTCGATGTCCGGGCAGACGAAGCGGGCCATCGCCAGAATGCGCAGGCAGCGCTGCGGCGTGAGGTTCCACTCCTTGGCCAGCGGCGTGCCCTCGAAGGGGATCAGGAAGTTGACCGGCACCGAGTCGGCGTCGAGCTCACGCAGCGAGAAGACGACGTCGACGAGATCCTCGTCCTGCTCGCCCATGCCGGCGATCAGGCCCGAGCAGGCGGACAGGCCCGCCGCGTGCGCCTTCTGGACGGTGTCGACGCGGTCGGCGTAGGTGTGCGTCTTGGTGATGTCCGCGTACGTCGCTTCCGACGTGTTGAGGTTGTGGTTGTACGCGTCCGCACCCGCCCCGCGCAGACGCTCCGCCTGCCCGTCCGAGAGGAGGCCGAGGCAGGCGCACACCTCGACGCCCTCGTTCTGCTCCTTCACCGCGGCGATGGTCTGTGCCACCCGGTCCACGTCCCGGTCGGTCGGGCCGCGGCCGCTCGCGACCAGGCACACCCGCTTCGCGCCGCCCGCGACGCCGGCCGCCGCGGCCTGCGACGCCTCGTCGGGCTTCAGCCAGGTGTACTTGAGGATCCCGGCCTTGGAGCCGAGGCGCTGCGAACAGTACGAGCAGTCCTCCGGGCACAGGCCCGACTTGAGGTTGACCAGATAGTTGAGTTTCACCCGTCGCCCGAACCAGTGCCGCCGCACCTTGCCGGCCGCGGCCACTACGTCCAGGAGATCGTCGTCGGAGGTGGCCAGTACGGCCAGCGCCTCTTCGCGGGTCGGCAGCTCGCGCCGAAGCCCCTTGTCCACCAGCGTGTTCAGCAGGTCCATGGCGCTGATCCTTACGCACGGCAGCCTCCCCGGCCAAGGAGAGTTCGCACAACAGAAACGGTTTGAGGTGTGGGTATTGCCACACCCTGGCCAGGTGGTCCGGCGGCTAAGGTCTGTGCAATGTCTACAAACAGGCCCCCCTTGACGGGCGCGTCCTCCGCGGCGTTCGGCTGGCTCGACGAGCAGGCGCGGCTGCGCGCGGACGCCGGACTCGTCCGCACTCTGCGCCCGCGCTCCGCGGACCCCGACGGTCTCCTCGATCTGGCGGGCAACGACTACCTCGGCCTGACCCGGCACCCCGAGGTCGTCGAGGGTGCGGCCGCCGCGGCCATGCGCTGGGGCGGCGGAGCGACCGGATCGCGGCTGGTCACCGGCTCCACGGAGCTGCACGCCGAACTGGAGCGTGAGCTTGCCGGGTTCTGCGGCTTCGAGGCGGCCCTCGTCTTCTCCTCCGGCTATGCGGCGAACCTCGCCGCCGTCACCGCGCTCGCCCCGCACGGCTCGCTGATCGTCTCCGACGCGGGCAACCACGCGTCCCTGATCGACGGGTGCCGGCTCGCGCGCGGGACGACCCAGGTGGTGCCGCACGCCGACCCCGACGCGGTGCGCAAGACGCTGGACGCCCACGACGGGCCCGCCGTGCTGGTGTCCGACTCGGTGTTCTCGGTGGACGGCGACATGGCGCCCCTCGCCGAACAGGCCGCGGTGTGCCGGGAGTTCGGGGCGGGGCTGATCGTCGATGACGCCCACGGACTCGGGGTGCTCGGTGACGGCGGCCGGGGCGCGCCGCACATGGCGGGGTTCGCGGGAGCGGACGACGTGGTGGCCACCGTGACGCTCTCCAAGTCCCTCGGCAGCCAGGGCGGCGCCGTGCTCGGCCCCGCCGCCGTCATCGAGCACCTGGTGAACGCGGCCAGGACCTTCATCTTCGACACGGGCCTCGCGCCCGCCGCGGCCGGTGCCGCGCTCGCCGCCCTGCGCCTGCTGCGCCGTGAGCCCGAACGCGCCGCGCGCGCCCGCGAGGTCGCGGCCGCCCTGCATCGGCAGCTCACGGCCGAGGGGCTTTCGGCGGTACGTCCCGACGCCGCCGTCGTCTCCGTGCGCGCGCCGTCTCCGGAACGGGCCGTCCAGTGGGCGGCGGAGTGCCGGGCCGCGGGCCTGGCCGTGGGGTGCTTCAGGCCGCCGTCGGTGCCGGACGGCATCTCGAGGCTGCGGCTGACCGCCCGCGCGGATCTCACCGACGCACAGATCGCCGGTGCCGTACGGGTGATCAGCCGCAGTGCGCACCGATAGCGTGCCGGGCCCCGTCAGAGGCCGGAAAGCGACTACCGGAGGCTGTTGAGGAACGACTCCCAGGGGCCGGGGGAGATGAGCAGGGCTGGCCCTGCGGTGTTCTTCGAGTCACGCACGGCGCACAGGCCGGTCAGCGGACCCGAGTCGAGGGTGGTGGTCTCGACGCAGTTGTTCATTCCATTGCTGAAACTGCTGCGCTGCCACCGCGCACCTTGAAGTGTCGTGCTGGAAGGTACGTACCGAGGCAGTGCGGTCATGGTGCCTCCTTACGCGCCGTCGCATAGCCCGGCGATGAATTCCGTTGAGTCCTCGGGTGAGAGCGCTTTTGCTTGAAGGGACAAGTAGGCCTCCGAGTAAGCCTGGAGGTCTTCTTTCCGTTCGAGGTAGAGGCTACTCGTCAAGTGGTCGAGAACAACCACATCCAGATCAGCAATGTCCGGAAATGAAAAAATAACGAAGGAACCGATCAGACCTACATGCTCACCTGCGGCGAACGGCAGTACCTGTAGCGCGACATGGGGCAGGAGGGATGCTTGTCGTAGCCGATTCAACTGTTCGGCGAAAACGTCCGCCCCGCCCACCGGCCGCCGCAGCACCGCCTCGTCCATGACCACGTGCAGACGCAGCGGCGGATCCGCGCGCAGAACGTCCTGACGGGCCAGCCGCACCTCGACCAGCGCGTCGACCTGCCTCTCCGGCACCCCGCCCAGCGCGGCCCGGGTCACCGCACGCGCGTAGGCGGGCGTCTGCAACAGACCCGGCACCACCGCCGTCTCGAGCGTGCGCATCCAGCTCGCCTGCGACTCCAGGCTGATGAAGTCCCGATAGGTCGCGGGAAGCAGATCGCGGTACGCCTTCCACCAGTGATGGCGTCCCGCCCCCTGGTCGTCGGCGCCGGTGAACGCGATGAGCAGGTCACTGAGTTGCGGGTCCTGCACCTGGTACACCTCCAGGAGCAGGCGCACGTCGGCGGCCTTCACGCCGCTGTGTCCCGTCTCGATCCGGCTCACCTTGGACTGGTGCCAGCCGGCCCTGGCAGCGGCCTGGCTGCTCGTGAGTGCCGCCTGCACACGCAGCGCGCGGAGTTCGGCACCGAGCTGACGACGGCGCACCGCGGGGCCGTACTGCATGCCCGTCTCCTTTCGGACGGAGCCGCCGGATTTATCAGGCGACGGGGCGGGGCAGTAGGCGAGATTAGAGGAAGTACCGCTCTCCCGCCCAAATACGGTCTGCCGTAGCAGAGTTCACCGCTTCGAGCGACAGATATATGCACATCTCGGTGGATCGCCACCCGTGACCGGCCAAGGAGTGGCAGGCTGGCGCGAAGCACCAGTCCGGGACTGTCCTCGAGTCATCCGCCGCGGGTCGGAGACCGGTCCCGGTGGGAAAGGGACAGCGCCGCCATGGCAGACCACCAGGAAGCCTCCGTCACCCTGCCGAGCAATCCTGCCTCGGTCCCCGCCGCCCGGAAATACGTCTCGCGCGTGCTCGCGGAATGGGGCCTGCCCGGCGACGCCGAGGTGGCCGAGACGATCAGACTGATCGTCTCCGAACTCGCGACGAACGCAGTGCAGCACACCCTGGGGCAGTCGCCCACCTTCACGGTCGACGTCGAACTCGAGCGTGACGAGCAGCTGCGGATCGGCGTCACCGACAGCCATCCGCGCTACCCCAAGCGCCTGCCCGCAGCCGTCCAGCAGGACAACGGCCGCGGCATGGTGATCATCCGCTGGCTGGCCGCCGAATGCGGCGGCAGGCTCTCGGTGAGCCCCACCGACGAGGGGGGCAAGACCGTGTGGATCGCGCTGCCCTGGCGCGCCCCCGTCCGGCGCACTCCCCGCGACGCCGCCCACTGACCGCGGGCCGAACGCCGCACGGGCCATCGCTCTACCGGCACCGTTCCCTGCGCATCGGGCCCGGGGCGCCCCCGCGGGCCCCCGACGGCCTGACGTCCCCCGGCGTCCTGACATCGGGCTCCTCGGCGAGCGCCGCCTCGACACGGGCCAGGGGGCGCCGCGCGAGCCGTGGCAGTACGCCCCACAGCCCGACGCACACCAGCAGCGTCCCCGCGCACGCGAGGACGCCCTCGGCCCGACCCGACGTCACATCGACGACGAGCAGCACCGAACCGGCGAGTGTCAGGACCAGGACACCCAGGCCGACGGCGGCGAGCCGGGACGACACCCGCACGATGAGCGGCTTGGCCCGCTGCTGGAACAGTGAGCGGTGCAGCGCGGCGGGCGCCGTGAACAGCGCCGCCGCGAGCACCGCGAGCAGCAGCGTCGTGACGTAGGTGCCGCGCTGCACCGCGTCCAGCGACGGAAAGCGCGGGCTGAAGGCGAGGGTGAGCAGAAAGGCGAAGAGGATCTGGACGCCCGTCTGCGTCACCCTCAGCTCCTGGAGCAGCTCCGCGAAGTTGCGGTCGGCGCGCTCCAGCGGCGTCTCATTGCGGGCGGTACAGGCATAGTCGTCGGACATCCCGTACGGGTATCCCCGCCGGGGGGGGGGGGGGGGCACCCCCCACCCCCCAGTGTTGGGGGGGTGTCAGGCCCCCCCCGGTTGTTTTGTGGCCCCCCTCCCCCCCCCCCCCCCCCCCCCCCCCCCCCCCCCCCCCCCCCCCCCCCCCCCCCCCCCCCCCCCCCGCCCCCCCCCCCCCCCCCCCGGACCGTCCGCGGTGGGTCAGCGGACCCTGCCGTACCAGACGCTCTTGGACCAGATCTTCTCCAGGCGCACCACAGTGCCCCTCTTGGGGGCGTGCCAGATGCGGTTGTTACCCGCGTAGATCCCGACGTGGTAGACGTTCCGACCGGAGTGGAAGAACACCAGGTCGCCGCGGGTCCGGTGGGACCGGGAGATGTGCTTGGTCTTGTTGTACTGCGCGGCGGCGGTGCGCGGGAGCTTCTTGCCCGTCTTCTTGAACGAGTAGAGCGTCAGCCCCGAGCAGTCGAACCGGTTGGGTCCCGCCGAGCCGTAGCCGTACGGGGAGCCCTTCTTGGACGCCGCGATCTTGAGCGCCTTCGTCCCGTGGGTGGCCGCCTCGGCCTCCGACGCGAGCCCGGGGGCCACGACGGTGCCGCCTACGACGGCGAGCGTGAGGACCGATGCGGCACCGGTCCTGGTGAGCAGCGACGGAACATGATTCAGCGCGGTCATGCGCAACCCTTCGTCAGCCGCCTGTGAAAGATGACCTGTCGGGTTCGGGCAGGCGAAGATGCCCGGCCGCGTGGTGCTCTGCGGCTTCACCCCAAGGGCGTCGTCCGGACTTCCCGGACGGGCCCGTCGTACCTGGGTCCTCCACTCCTGCCGTTGCACAGATGTCGACCGGTCATCCGGGTGGCGGCAGGACTCGGCGTCCGCCCGGACCGCCCCGCCGCTGTGGCGGGGGCTTGTCGTCGGAAGGGATCTTGACCCGAGATGGGTCGAAAAACCGAGCCGAAACGGCGTTTTGTGAGGCTCCTCACGACTGACCTGTTCAGGTGGACACTGCCGAAATCGGCTCCTGACGGTGGGGTCCGACGACCGCTCGACCAGCAGCGGAATACGTAATTCCGCCAGTGCTGTACTCGCGGAACGCAACTTTCGCCCCTGCGAAGAACGACGTATTCGTACGCCGTCCGGGGTAGCCCGACTGGTCCGTTTCGAAGTGACCCCGGACGTCGAGGCGTCGGGGGCGCGGTCGGCCGACGGCCTCTCAGCCGCCGCGCGGGGGCGGCACGGTGACTCTTCCGGCCCGTCGCTCGCCGTCGAGGACGCGCAGAGCCTGAGCGAGCGTCGGCGCGTGGACTTCGCTCTCGCCCCGCTGGTGCATGAGAGCGAGCGCGTCGCGCAGGGCGCTCGCCCGGCCGACGAGGGCCTGGGCGGCGCGGAGCCCGCCGTAGGTGTGCTCGGCGCGGGCCGGATTGATGCGGCCGAGCAGGTCGACGACTTCGAGGTAGCGGTCGACGAGCTCTGCCTCGGCGCGGGTCAGCGCGGGCAGCGGCGGCAGTTCGGGCGGCAGCATCGGTGGCGTCACCTCGGGTCGCGGGCGGCGAGCGACGCCTTGCGGCTCGGAATGATCCGGTCCACGAGGCCGTGGGCCAGGGCGGCGGGGGCGTCGAGGATCTTGTCCCGCTCGATGTCCGCGGCGATCTGCTCCCTGCTCCGTCCCGTGTGACGCGCGAGCATCTCCTCCAGCAGGCGCCGTGTGCGCAGGAGTTCGTCGGCCTGGATCGCGAGGTCCGTGGCCTGTCCCCTGAGCGGTTCGGTGACGGCGGGCTGGTCGATGAGGACGCGTGCGCCGGGCAGTGCGCATCGCTTGCCGGGCGTGCCGGCGGCGAGCAGGACGGCGGCGGCGGAGGCGGCCTGCCCGAGACAGATCGTCTCCACGTCGCAGCTGACGAACCGCATCGTGTCGTAGATCGCGGTCATCGCGCTGAACGAGCCGCCGGGGGAGTTGATGTACAGCGCGATGTCCCGGTCCGGCGCCTGGTACTCGAGGTGCATGAACTGCGCCATCACGTCGTTGGCCGAGGTGTCGTCGATGGGGGTGCCGAGGAAGACGATGCGCTCTTCGAGGAGCTTGGAGTACGGATCCATGGTCCGCACCCCCGAACTGGTGCGTTCGGTGAACTCGGGCAGGACGTGACGGGCAGACGGGGAACGGTTCATGGGGCGCCTCTCAATCCGGTCTCTGTAAAAAATGTACAGGACGTACGTTGCGCGGGGAGGTGAAGGCGCGTCATGCTGCGTCCGGCGCGCGGCGTACCGTCTCCGAGGCATGGAACGGAGCGAGGGCGAACGGGACTTGCTGACTCTGGAGCTGGACGTCGTCCACGGTGTGGTGGCGCGCGGGGACAGCGGGGTGCTTGAGACGGTCGATCCGTCGGTGCGGGCGGTGATGGGCTGGTCGCCGACGGCGCGGGTGCTGGCGCTGGAGGCCGGAGGTTCGGGCGCGCTCCGGGGTGCCGGCGGCGCTGAACAGTCGTACGTGCCGGGTGAGCCTCCGGACGTGGTCGTACGGATCGCCGCCGCGTGCACGGCCGACGGTGACCCGGTCACGGTCCGGGGAGGCCCGAGCTTCACCTTCCCGAACCGACTCCGCGCGGACTTCCCCTCGCCGCTTCCCCTGTTGCTCTCGGACGCCGAAGGCCGTTGTGCGACAACGGAGTTGACTCGCCCGCACAACTGGCGGCCGGGTGAGTGGGCGGAGCTGATCTCCGGTGCGGCGGGGGAGTGGGCGATGGCCGTCCACGACGGTTCACCCGTGTCGATCTGCCACACCCCGGCCGCCAACGCGCGCGCGGCGGAGGCCGGTATCTGGACCCGCGCGGACTTCCGCGGCCGCGGCCTCGCCCCGGCCGCGGTCGCCGCGTGGTCCCTCCGCGCGCGCCGCGACAAGCAGGTCCTCTTCTACAGCACCACGGCCGACAACCACGCCTCGCGCTCGGTGGCCCGCACCCTGGGCCTGGCCCCGCTCGGCTGGATCTGGGCGGTGGTGCGTCGGGCGCCGGCCGCCGAACCGTGCTGAGCGCTCACCCCCGGGGGGCCGGGAAGCGGATCGCTCCAGCGCTTGGGCCGGAAGTTCCGCCGTTCGCCCGGAGGGCGGGCCCCGCGGCGTCCGGTGCGTGCGGGCGCGGCTCGTCGAACTCGTCAGGGTGGACTTCCTGGGTGCGCTGAAGGCCCAGCCCTGCCACCCGCTCTTGCGGAGCTCGCCGCCCAGTACGTCCCCGCGCGTCCGGGTCGCCCGTGTGCCACCGGAGCAGGGGCGACGTCCGCGGCGGGCAGGTCGTCGGGGAGATCGAGGGCGAGCCGCAGCTCGTGGAGGCCGCTCATGCCGGCAGCCCGTGACGGGCGGCGTTTAAGCTGGACGCATGGCCTACGAGATTCCGGTGACGCAAGCCCGCGCAGAGCTCGCCGAGCTCATCAACCGCGTCGTCTACGGAGGCGAGCGGGTCGTCGTCACCCGGCACGGCAAGCCGCTCGTGGCGCTCGTGTCCGCCGCCGATCTGGAGCGTCTCGAAGCACTCGCGGAGGCCGCGGAGGAGCGGACGGTCAGCACGGTCACGTCGGTCGGGTCCGTGACACCCGCGCCGTCGGAGCGGCAGCGCTTCGGCATCGCGGCCGAACACCGCGGCCCCCGGGCGACGTAGAGCCGCTCGTGCACCGCGGGCCCGTGTGACGCAGAGTCCGTCGCGCTCCACCGACCCACGCGACGCAGAGTCCCGCGCGCTCCACCGACCCACGTGACGCAGAGTCCGTCGCGCTCCACCGACCCACGTGACGCCAAGCTGGCCGGGTATCGCCGACCCACGCGACGTAACAGTTCCGCGTATTCCTTGGGCTGCGCCGGGACGCCGAAAAGTTGCCCAGGGCATCGACAGGTATGGCGCAGCCCAGCGGACAGTCATGCGATGGTCAACGACTGGTTAACCTCGTTGAAACTCCTTCCAACTACCCTCCCGTGCCACGCCACCAGCGGTTTTTCTATCCGGGGTGCGCAAGATCGCGCGCGTTCGATGTGTGTTACATCTATAGCTGTCGTGGTGGCCGCGGCAACCGGACCCCGCATGGTTCGGAGCGAGGACTGTGAGGTGGGAACCGTGCGACTGACCCCGCACGAGCAGGAGAGACTGCTCATTCATGTGGCCGCGGACGTGGCCGAGAAGCGAAGGGCGCGGGGACTGCTCCTGAACCACCCCGAGTCGATCGCCCTCATCACCTCCCACATCCTGGAGGGCGCCCGCGACGGCCGCACCGTCGCCGAGCTGATGTCCTCGGGGCGACGGATCCTCACCCGTGACGACGTCATGGAGGGCATCGCCGAGATGATCCACGACGTCCAGGTCGAGGCCACCTTCCCGGACGGCACCAAGCTCGTCACCGTCCACGAGCCGATCGTCTGACGGGGGTTCGCGCCGCATGCATGCCGCTCCGCACGGCACGGGACGAGGGCTGATCCCCGGAGAGATCCTCTTCGCGGACGAGCCCGTCCCCTACAACGAGGGCCGCGAGGTCACCCGCCTCACCGTCCTCAACGCAGCCGACCGGCCCGTCCAGGTCGGCTCCCACTACCACTTCGCCGAGGCCAACCCGGGTCTGGACTTCGACCGCGGCGCGGCGCACGGAAAGCGGCTCAACATCGCCGCGGGAACCGCCGTGCGCTTCGAGCCCGGAATCCCTGTCGACGTCGAACTCGTCCCGCTGGCCGGCAAGCGCGTCGTGCCCGGTCTGCGCGGCGAGACCGGAGGTGCCCTCGATGCCTGAGCTGTCCCGTGCCGCGTACGCAGATCTGTTCGGCCCCACGACCGGCGACCGGATCCGGCTCGCCGACACCGACCTCCTGATCGAGATCGAGGAGGACCGCTCGGGCGGACCCGGCCGCTCCGGCGACGAGTCCGTGTTCGGCGGCGGCAAGGTCATCCGCGAGTCGATGGGCCAGTCCCGCACCACCCGCGCCGAGGGCGCGCCCGACACCGTCATCACCGGCGCGGTGGTCATCGACCACTGGGGCATCGTCAAGGCCGACATAGGCATCCGCGACGGCCGCATCACCGGCATCGGAAAGTCCGGCAACCCGGACACCATGGACGGTGTCCACCCCGACCTCGTCATCGGCCCCGAGACCGAGGTCATCGCGGGCAACGGCAAGATCCTCACCGCGGGCGGCATCGACACCCACATCCACTTCATCTCGCCGACCATCGTCGACGAGGCGCTCGGCTCCGGTGTCACCACGCTCTTCGGCGGCGGCACAGGGCCGGCCGAGGGCAGCAAGGCGACGACCATCACGCCCGGTGCCTGGCACCTGGCCCGGATGTTCGCGGCCCTGGAGTCCAGCCCGGTCAACATCGGCTTCCTGGGCAAGGGCAACACGGTCAACGCCGAGTCGATGCACGCCCAGCTGCGCGCCGGCGCCGTCAGCTTCAAGATCCACGAGGACTGGGGTGCGACGCCCGCCACGATCGACGCGTGCCTGAACGTCTGCGAGGAGACCGGCGCCCAGCTCGCCATCCACACCGACACGCTGAACGAGGCCGGTTTCATCGACGCCACGTTCGACGCCGTCGCGGGCCGCACCCTGCACGCCTTCCACGTCGAAGGCGCGGGCGGCGGGCACGCCCCCGACATGATCACGGCGGTCTCGCTGCCCAACATGCTGCCGAGCTCCACCAACCCCACCCGGCCGCACACCGTCAACACCGTCGAGGAGCACCTCGACATGCTGATGGTCTGCCACCACCTCAACCCGGCCGTCCCCGAGGACCTCGCCTTCGCCGAGTCCCGCATCCGGCCCAGCACGATCGGGGCGGAGGACATCCTCCACGACCTCGGCGCCATCTCGATCATGTCGTCGGACTCCCAGGCCATGGGACGCATCGGCGAAGTGATCATGCGTACGTGGCAGACCGCGCACGTGATGAAGCGACGCCGCGGATTCCTGCCGGGGGACACCCGGGCCGACAACCGCCGCGCACGTCGCTATGTCGCCAAATACACGATCAACGCGGCCGTCGCCCAGGGCATCGACCACGAGCTCGGCTCGGTCGAGTCCGGCAAGCTCGCCGACCTCGTCCTGTGGGAGCCGGCGTTCTTCGGCGTCAAGCCGCAGCTCGTCCTCAAAGGCGGCCAGATCGCCTACGCGCAGATGGGCGACGCGAACGCCTCCATCCCGACCCCGCAGCCGGTCCTGCCCCGGCGCATGTACGGGGCACACGGCAAGGCCCCGGCCCTCAACTCGGTCAACTTCGTGACGCAGTCGGCCCTCGACGACGGCCTGCCGGAACGCCTGGGCCTCGACAAGCCGTTCGCCGCGATCCGCTCCACGCGGGGGCGCAGCAAGGCCGACATGCGCGAGAACGACGCGCTGCCCCGGGTCGAGGTCGCGGCCGACAGCTTCGCCGTGACCATCGACGGAGAACTGGTCGAACCGTCACCGGCCGCGGAACTCCCGCTGGCACAGCGATACTTCCTCTTCTGACGGTCCGGCACCAGACCCCCGCCCCCCGACCCCCGACAGCCTGGCGACGATCACATGTCACGAGCAGCACTCCTCGTCCTGGCCGACGGCCGCTTCCCCGCCGGTGGGCACGCCCACTCCGGCGGAGCCGAAGCGGCCGTCAAGGCGGGGCGCATCACCGGAGCGGCGAGCCTGGAGGCGTTCTGCCGGGGACGGCTGCACACCTCCGGACTCGTGGCGGCCGCACTCGCGGCGGCCGCCACCCTCGGCATCGACCCGGGTGCCCTGGACGCGGCGGCGGACGCCCGCACGCCGTCACCGGCCCTGCGCACCGCGGCGCGGCGCCTCGGCCGGCAGATGATGCGGGCCGCCCGCGCGACCTGGCCGCACCCCGAACTGGACGCGCTGGCCCGGCAGTTCCCCAAGGGAGCCCACCAGCCGGTGGTCCTCGGGCTCGCCGCCCGCGCCGCCGGACTCGGCCCCGAGGACGCCGCGTACTGCTCGGCGTACGAGGGGATCAGCGGTCCCGCGACCGCCACCGTCCGGCTGCTCAGCCTCGACCCCTTCGACGCCACCGCAGTCCTCGCCCGGCTCGCCCCGGACGTCGACGAGGTGGCGCACCGGGCCGCGGAGACCGCGAGGCGCGCCGTCGACGAGGGCATCGACGCGCTGCCCGCGGCGTCCGCGCCGCTCCTGGAGATCAGCGCGGAGGCGCACGCGGCCTGGCCCGTGCGGCTCTTCGCGTCCTAGCCGACGACGGCGACCCGTACGGGTCGCCGTACGACCGCCTCTTTCCGCACGACCCGCACCACACGAAGGAGCAGCATGCACCTCGACCACTCCCACGACGGCCCCGCCGCCGTGTCCGCCGACGCCCACCGCCCCGACGGCAGCCGCCGCGCGCTGCGCATCGGGCTCGGCGGCCCGGTCGGTTCCGGCAAGACCGCGACCGTCGCCGCACTCTGCCGTGACCTGCGCGACGAACTGTCCCTCGCCGTGGTCACCAACGACATCTACACCCGCGAGGACGCCGAGTTCCTGCTGCGCGAGGCCGTCCTGCCGCCCGAGCGCATCACCGCGGTGGAGACAGGCGCCTGCCCGCACACCGCGATCCGCGACGACATCTCCGCCAACCTGGAGGCCGTGGAGGACCTGGAGGACGAGGTGGGCCCGCTCGACCTGATCCTCGTCGAGTCCGGCGGAGACAACCTCACGGCGACCTTCTCCAAGGGCCTCGTCGACGCGCAGATCTTCGTCATCGACGTAGCGGGCGGCGACGACATCCCGCGCAAGGGCGGCCCGGGCGTCTCCACGGCGGACCTGCTCGTCGTGAACAAGACCGACCTCGCCCCGCACGTCGGCTCCGACCTCGCCAGGATGGCAGCCGACGCGAAGGCCCAGCGCGCCGAACTCCCGGTGATCTTCCAGTCGTTGCGGTCCGGCGACGGCGTCGGCCCGGTGGCCGCGTGGGTGCGCGAGCAGTACGCGGCGTGGACCGCGTCGGCGTGAGCGTCGATCTGGCCGAGCGGACCGGCGCGGCACCGGGTGGCTCCCGGCGGACCGGTGGCGCGGGCATCCGCGCCACCTCCCGGATCGAGGCGCGGGCCGATGGCAACGGTCGCACGGCCCTGCCCGTCCTCGACGGCGAGGGGCCGCTGGCCCTGCGCCGCACCCGCTCCGGCGGCCCCGCGGCGCGCGTGACGCTCGTCGGCGCGATGAGCGGGCCCCTCGGCGGTGACCACCTCACCGTCGAGGCCACGGCCCACGAGGGCGCGGCGCTCCACATCGACTCCGCGGCGGCCACCATCGCGCTGCCGGGCCAGACCGAGCCGACGGCCCACTACGACGTGCGCCTCACCGTCGCGGACGGCGCCGAACTGCGCTGGCTGCCCGAGCAGTTGATCTCCGTGCGCGAGAGCGATCTGCGCGTGACCACACGCGTCGACCTGGCCGAGGGCGCCCGGCTCGTCCTGCGCGAGGAACAGGTCCTTGGCCGCACGGGCGAAGCCCCGGGCCGCCTCACCAGCCGCCTCACCGTGCGCCGCGCGGGCCGACTCCTCCTCGACCAGGAGCTGTCCTGCGGCCCCGGCGCTCCCGGCGGCTGGGACGGCCCCGCCGTCCTCGCCGGACGTCGCGCGGTCGGCCAACTCGTCGTCGTGCGGCCGGAGTTCACGCACGTGAAGCCGCAGCCCGCACTTCTGGGGGGGTGGGCGGCGCTCACGCCCCTGGCAGGTCCAGGGGTCCTTGTCACCGCGGTCGCGCCGGACGCGCTCCTGGTGCGCCGCGCCATGGACGAGGCGCTGCGGCGGCTCGGCTGAAGCGGCCGTCGGGCCGACCGCCCCGGGACGCCGCGGGCTCCTGCGGTGCCGTCCGGCGGACGTACGATGCGGCGTCATGAAGATCTTGAGCGTCAACGTCGGCCGGGCCAGGGCGGTCGACTACACCGATGCCCCGTCCGGTACCACGGGCATCGACAAGCGGCCGGTCGACGGTCCCGTACGGGTCGAGCGCCCCGGCCCCGCGGGTGTCGGCGCGAGCGGAGTGTCCGGCGACACGGTGTGCGACCTGCGCTTCCACGGCGGCGACGACCGCGCCGTCTACGCCTTCGCGCGCGAGGACCTGGACGGCTGGGGGCGCGAGCTGGGCCGCGGGCTCACGCACGGGGCGTTCGGCGAGAACCTCACCACCCTCGGCATCGAGCTGCGCGACGCCCTGGTCGGTGAGCGCTGGCGCGTCGGCCGCGAGGCCGTGCTCGAAGTGACCGGAGGGCGCCTCCCGTGCCGGACCTTCGGGGCCTGGCTCGGCGAGCGACGGTGGCTGCCGCGCTTCACCCGTGCCGCGTCCCCGGGGGTGATGCTGCGAGTGATCGAGCCCGGCGAGGTCCGCGCGGGGGACCCCGTCGGCGTCGTGCACCGCCCCTCCCACGACGTCACCGTCTCCCGGCTGTTCCGCGCCCTGACCGTGGAGCGGACCGAGCTTCCCGGTGTGCTGGTGGCCGCCGAGTGGATGGAGCGGGAGCAGTTGGAACTCGCCCGGGCCTACACGGAGAAGTACGGATCCTGACCCGCGGTCGTGAACGCGGCCCCGCGCCCCCCCCCGTCGACCGCTGCTTTCTTGCCCTTCTCGGACCGTTTTCCGGCCATGCGGGCCCGGCGCACCCATGTGCCGACCGGTCGGATATCCAATGCAACGGTAAAAGGCTCCGGTAATTGATAATCGTCTTCATTGCAGCCTTTGAAATTGAGTGAATGATGCGCTTCACTTTGCTTGTCCACGACACGCGAAGTGATGGGAATTCGATGAATCACCGGCATGACCACGGGCATTCCCACGCGTCGAATCACCACGGCGGCAAAGGGCACGCGCACGGCCATGCCGGGCACAGTCATGCCGGGCACAGTCACGCGGTCGCCGATGACGCGGACCGCAGGTGGTTATCGCTTTCACTCGCCCTGATCGTCGGCTATATGGCGGTGGAGGTCGTCGTCGCGTTCGCCGCGCAGTCGATGGCTCTCCTCGCGGACGCGGCGCACATGCTCTCGGACGCGGCGGCCATCGCGCTCGCGCTGTGGGCGATGAAGCTCGCGAGCCGGCCGGTGCGCGGCCGTTTCACCTACGGCTTCAAGCGGGCGGAGATCCTCTCGGCGCAGGCCAACGGCCTCACCCTGCTGCTGCTCTCGGCCTGGCTGACGTACGAGAACGTCGAAAGGCTGCTCGATCCGCCGGAGGTCGGCGGGACCCTGGTCCTGGTGACCGCCCTCGCGGGCGTGGCGGTGAACATCGCCGCCGCCTGGTGCATGTCGAAGGCCAACCGCTCGTCGCTCAACGTCGAGGGCGCCTTCCAGCACATCCTCACCGACCTCTACGGCTTCATCGCGACGGCCGTGTCCGGTGCCGTCGTGATGACGACCGGCTTCGCCAGGGCCGACTCCATCGCCTCCATGATCGTGGTCGTGCTCATGCTCCGCTCGGGGATCTCACTGGTCCGGGCCTCGGGACGGATCTTCCTCGAGGCCGCGCCCGACGAACTGGACCCCGACGACGTGGGCAGCGACATGGTCGCCCTCGACGGCGTCGTGGAGATCCACGACCTGCACATCTGGGAGATCACCTCCGGTCAGCCGGTCCTCTCGGCCCATGTGCTGGTCGAGCCCGGCGGTGACTGTCACGCGGTGCGCAAGAGCATCCAGGCCCGGCTGCGCGAGGACCACGGCATCACGCACGCCACGCTGGAGGTCGACCACGCCCCCGAGCGGCTCGCCGGTGCGGACGCGGACGGCCGGCAGCACTGCGAGGAGCCGCACGGCACCGTGCTGCGCAAGGAATCGCCGGTCCACTGATTCCTCCCCGATCCGGACCGCCCCGGCCTTCCCCCGACGGGGCGGTCCACCCGTCGCCCCCTGGCCCGTGTCCGCACGGCTCAGGGGGCCACGGGCTTCTCGTCGCGCGGCGCCCCGGCGGCCGGCCGTACGGTCCTGCCCGATCCCCAGCGCCGCGTCGCGGGCCGTTCCACCAGGACGTTCACCCCCCACGAGGCGAGCAGGGAGAGCCCGAAGACGAGCACGACGGAACCGGCGCGTACGGCGCCGGAGGCGGTGTGCTCCTCGTCGATCAGGCGGTAGACGTGCGTCAGTACGAGCATGTGGACCATGTAGAACGCGAACGAGACGTCCCCGAGCCACACCATGGGCCGCGACCGGACCGGCGAGCGCGAACCGCGGATGTCGGCCCCCGCCCCCGCGAGCACCAGCAGTGCCATCGGGACGACGAGGACCGCGGATATCGCGTACAGGAACGGCACCTGGAGTGCGAGGGGATAGCCGATCGCGAGCGCCGGCAGAGCGTGCCGGAAGCGGACGGCCACCCGCGTGCCCTCCAGGACGGCACGCGCAAGCAGGATGCCGAGGACGAATTCCAGCAGCCGGGTGAGCGGGAACGTGTAGACGAACCAGTACTGGTGCAGCGTCACCGGGAACGTGAAGAACTCGGGCTCGGAGGAGAACGCGACCGTGGCCACCAGCGGCACGGCGATCACCGCGAGGGCCGCGGCGGCCGCGCAGGCCCACAGCATGCGGGCGGGGATGCGGCGGATCAGGTGGATGAGCAGCGGGAAGGCCAGGTAGAAGAACGCCTCGCAGGACAGCGACCAGGAGACTCCGTTGACGCTGTCGTAGACGTCGAACGTGGAGGTCCAGGACTGCACGAGGAGCAGATTGGGAACGGCCTGGCGGGCCGCGACCTGACCGCCCGTCCAGTTGATCAGGACGAGCGCGACGAACCAGGTCACCGCGTGCACCGGGTAGATCTTCGCCGCGCGCCGGCGCCAGAAGGACACCGCCTTGTCGCCGGGCCGCGCGGACCAGGCGAGGACGAATCCGCTGAGCAGGAAGAAGAATCCGACCCCGGAGCGCGCCGTGATCAGCGCGATCATGGCCGGAGTGTTGCCCTCCCACACTCCGTCGAACCAGATCGCCAGATAGGCGTGCGAGGCGAAGACGGCGAACGCGGCGACGAAGCGAAGGCCGGTCAGCGAGGGAAGTCTCGCGGCGGATGGGAGGAACGGCACGGCCGTTGCCACGGCGTCTCCTGACATGTTCGAAGCGTCAAAATCGCGCCGAACGTATCAACGGACATGGCCGGATGTATGCCACCCCGGGATGGCATCGTGCCATCCAACCCCGGTTGCACAAGGGGCTCTTGGGGTGTTCTCGGAACGCGTCGCCGCTCCCGCCGGGGGAGGCCTCAGACGCCCGCGAGGCGGAGCAGCGAGGCCTCTTCGACGGGCGTCAGGCCCGCCACCGGAGGCGTGTTCGCGCCGCGTCCGAGGCGGTCGCGCAGCACCGCCCGCGCGGTCTCGGAGACCGGCCTGACGCGCAGGCCCGCGTCGAAGGACGACGAGACGTCACGGGTGAGCGCGCCGTACAGCTCGCGGGGCGGCCACAGGGGCATCGAGGGGTGCCCGGTCCAGGGCCGCACCCCGGCCTCCCGCAACACCTCCTCGGGCACCGGTACGAGTTCCAGGCTGCTGTGGCCCACGGCGTCGGCCACCTCGTGGAGCAGCGACTCCAGGGGCACCGGCGGGCCTGCCGCGTCGTACACCCCGGACGCGCGCGCCGCCGCCCGGTCGACGATCCAGGCGGCGAGGTCCCGCACGTCGACGCACTGCGCGGGCAGGGCGAGGCCGTCGGCGCCGTGCGCCGCGGGCACGGCGGCGGTGCGGCCGCGGGCCATGCGCAGCGGCCAGTAGCCGAAGGGCCCGACGTCGTCGCCGGGGCCCACGACCAGGCCGGGGCGGACCACGAAGGCCGTGTCGTCGGTGGCCTCGCGAACGGCCTGTTCGCAGGCGGACTTCACACCGCCGTACGTCGCCTGGGAGGGCTCGGGGTCGACGGCGGGGTCGTACGGGGCGACGTCGTGCAGGGCGGGGCGCAGCCGTGCGGTGCGGGCGGTCTGGCCCGGGGTGTAGGTGTCGGCGTACACACTGATCGAGGAGACGAACGTCCAGTGCTCCGCGGTCACGTCGCGCAGGGCCCGGCGGACCCAGGGCAGGGAGAGCGTCGCGGTCTCGACGGCCGCGTCGAAACGGATGCCGCGCAGCGGGGCGAGGCCCTCCGGCGCGTTGCGGTCGGCCCGCAGGAGCCGCGCCCCGTCGGGCGGTTGCGCACCGCCGGTGCCCCGGGCGACACAGGTGACGTCGTGGCCACGGGCGAGGGCCTCCGCCGCCACGGCGCCGGAGACGAAGCCGGTACCGCCGAGCACCAGCAGACGCAGCGGGCCGACGGAGGGACTGGGGGACATCGCGGGGCTCCTGGCAGGCGTTGATGCGTGAGGGTGCGTGAGGGAGGGAAACGGGTGCGGGACGGCCCCGGGCCGGGGCCGCCCCGCCGCGTCAGGCCGGTTCCGCCGCCGCGTTGTCGTCCTCCTTGACGGGTTCGGGGGCGCCGGTGAGCAGGTCCTTCTTGCGGACCAGGGTGAGCGCGACGGCCGCCGTGCCGACGCAGACCACCGCGGCCCACAGCATCACGAACGAGGCGCCGTCGGCGATGGCGGATTCCAGGGTGCTGCGCGCCTGGCCGGCGAGGCCGTCCGGGACGTGCTTGAGGGCCCGCGAGATGTCGCCCTGGGCCGCGGCGGAGATCACGTCGTCCCGGTCGGCCGAGCCCGTGTGCAGACCGCCGCCCGCCCGGTCCTCGATCCGGCTGCGGAACAGGACGCCGAAGATCGCGGCGCCGATGCCGGCCCCGAACATGAACAGGCTGTTGATCGCGCCGGACGCCATGCCGGCCCGCTGCTTGGGCACCACGTTGACCGCGAGCGACATGGACGGACTGCCCGCGAGGCCGCCGCCCACACCCCACAGGAGGAGGCCGGGCAGGGCCACCCAGATCGCCTGGTCGAGGTCGAAGGACCAGGACATGGCGAGCCCGCCGAGAGCCAGGATGCCGAAGCCGGCACCGATGATGTGCGAGGGCGAGTACCTGGCCTGGAGCTTGCCCGCGACCAGGCCCATGCCGAGCTGCGGCGCGAAGATGGCCATCATCATGAGGCCGGTCTGCAGCGGGCTCAGCCCGCGGGCGCTCTGGAAGTACAGGATGTAGTAGACCGAGCCGCCGATGGTGGCGAAGCGGGAGAAGAAGGCGATCAGGGTGGCCGCCACAAAGGTCGGCACCTTGAACAGGGAGAGGTCCAGGGTCGGCGCGGCGACCCGTCGCTCCAGGAGCAGGAAGCCGACGAGGAGCACGGCGGAGACGCCGAGCTGGACGAGGGTGGCCGGCGACCCCCAGCCCTGGTCCTCGCCTCGGGTGAGGGCGAAGTTGACCAGGCCGAGCGTGAGGACGAGCAGGCCGGCGCCGGTCCAGTCGATGCCGGCGAGGGAGCTGCGGGGCGGGTCCAGGGGCAGGCGGGTGCGGCACAGGAAGAGGGCGACCACACCGACCGGCACGTTGATGAGGAAGAGGTAGCGCCACTCGGTGAGGTCCACGAGGAGACCGCCGACGACCGGGGCGACGGCACCGCAGGCGCCGAGCGTGGTGCCCCAGACGGCGATGGCCATGTTCCGGGCCTGCCCGTCGTAGACCTGGGCGATCAGGGGCATCGCGTTGGCGAGCACGAAGGCGGCGCCCATGCCCTGCACACCGCGGGCGATGTCGAGCGCGATGGCGTTCGGCGCGAGGCCGCAGGCCAGCGAGGACAGGGTGAACAGGGCGATGCCGCCCATGAACATGGCCCGTCGGCCGAGCCGGTCCGACAGCGAGCCCGCGGCCTGCTGGAAGGCGCCGAAGGTGACCGTGTAGCCGATGATGATCCACTGCAGGGCGGCCAGCGACCCCCCGAGGTCCGACTGGATCTCGGGTAACGCTACGGAAACGATGGTGATATCGATAACCAATAGCGCCGACGCTACGACGGTAATAATCAGGACGATACGAGCCTGGGAGCTCGTCGTGGTATCCGTGGCGCTCACGAATTCCTCTTCCGAAGGCGTGGTGCGGCGGCCCCGTCCGACCGTGCGCGGCGCATTGAAAACCGTTTCCAATGCAATTCCGGAACAGTGCCGCCATTCAGGGTAAGGCTTACCTTACCGCGCATGGTTGCGTGAGTGTAGCACTCGTTTTCCGACGCTTTGAAGGGCGCATCGAAATGAAATGTTTTCCCCGCGTGCGGTGAAATTGTGCGGGCCCCGCGGTCATGACGCGGCGGCGGGCAGCGCCCCGACGTCGACCTTCCCCGTCACCGTGAGCGGGATCGACACCACCGGTACGAACAGCTCCGGCACCATGTACGACGGCAGCCGGTCCCGCAGGAACCGCCGCACCGAGGAGAAATCGGCCTTCTCCCGGCTCTGCCCGCTCTCCATGCTCACCACGTAGGCCACCAGGCCGGTCTCGTCCGCGCTCCCGGACCGCGCGAGCACCGCCGCGCGCCGGATGTCGGGGTGCTCCATCAGTACCTGCTCGATCTCACCCGGTTCGATGCGCAGACCCCGGACCTTCACCTGCTGATCGGCGCGCCCCAGATAGTCGAGCTCGCCGTCCGGAAGCCGCCGGGCGAGATCGCCGGTCCGGTACAGCCGCGCACCCGGGCGGTCCGAGAACGGGTCGGGGACGAACCGCTCCGCCGTCAGACCGGGCCGTCCCAGATATCCCCGCGCGAGGCCTGCGCCGCCCAGATGCAGTTCCCCGGCCTCGCCGTCCACGACCGGGCGCCCCTCGGCGTCCAGGACATGGGCGGTGGTGCCCGTGACGGGACGGCCGATCAACGGCTTGTCCACATCACGCCCGACCAGGCTCCAGGTCGAGTACGTGGTGTCCTCGGAGGGCCCGTACAGGTTGTAGACCTTCCGCACCGTGCCCGTCGCATACAACTGCCGGGCCAGCGCGGCGGGCAGCGCCTCGCCCGCCAGGTTGACCGTCACCACCGAGGGCGGCAGCGACGCGCAGGGCAGCAGGTCGAGCAGCAGGCTCGGCACGGTGTTCACCAGCGTCACCGGCCGGTCCGCGGCGGCCACCGGCAGATGGAACACCGTCTCCGCGAGGACCACCGTGCCGCCGACCGCCAGCGGCGCGAACAGCTCGAAGACCGACAGGTCGAAGCACATGGAGGTGGAGGCCAGGGTGTACCGCAGCTCGTCCGGCGTGAAGCACTCGAGCGCCCAGTCCAGAAAGGCGGCCGCACTGCGGTGCTCGACCGCGACGCCCTTGGGCCGGCCGGTGGACCCCGACGTGTAGAGCGCGTACGCCAGGTGCGCGTCCCCGCCCGCGCCCTCCTCCGAGGACCACGGCCGGGCCGCGGCGATGCGGTCCCAGTCACGGTCGAGCGAGACCACCGTGCAGGGACGGTCCGGCCACTTGTCCCGCAGGGCCTCCTCGGTGACGATCAGCTCCGCGCCGCTGTCGCGCAGGATGAACTCCCGGCGTTCGAGGGGGAAGGCGGGGTCGATCGGCACGTACGCCGCCTCCGCCTTCAGGACCGCGAGCATCGCCACCAGCATCCACGGCGACCGGCCCAGGCAGATGCCGACCAGGGTCTCCCGGCCCGCGCCGAGCCCGCGCAGATGCCCGGCGAGGAGCTGCGCCGCCTCCTCGAGCTCGCTGTAGCTCAGCCGCTCCCGGCCGGCCACGACCGCCTCCGCGTCCGGGGTCAGAGCCGCCTGACGGGCGACGAGTTCGTGGAGGAGCGGGCGGCGCTCCGCATCCGCGCTCACGCTCCCGCCGCCGTTCCGGCCGCGGCCCGCCGGGCCAACAACTCGCGCCGGACCTCCTCGGGCGACATCCGGGCCACCCGCAGGTGCACATCGGCCATGGCCTCGGCCCGGCCCGGGACCTCCTCGGCGGCGACCACTCCCGCCGCGAGCCCGGCCACCGTCGGCGACAGGAACACCGTGCGCAGCGTCACCGCGTCCGAGGCGAACACCTGACGCAACCGGGTCACGATCCTGGTCGCAAGGACCGAATCCCCGCCGAGAGCGAAGAAGTTGTCCTGCTCGCCGACCGCCTCCACCTCCAGGACCTGCGCCCACACCTGCGCGCACACCTCGGCGACGGCCGAGCGCGGTGCGCCCTCCGCCGCCCCGGACGTCTCGGGGCGCGGCTCGGGCAGCGCCGCCCGGTCCACCTTGCCGTTGGCGTTGAGCGGCAGCGCGTCCAGCGTCACGAACACCGACGGCACCATGTGCTCGGGAAGCGTCGCCCTCAGGTGCTCCCGCAGCGCGATGTCCGTGGGCGCCGTGCTTCCGGCGCCCGGCACGACGTATCCGGTCAGTCCCCGGTGGCCCGCGCGTCCCGCGCGCTCCTGGCCCACCACGACGGCGGCGGCGACGCCCGGGTGCGTGAGCAGCGCGGCCTCCACCTCGCCCGGTTCGATCCGGTGCCCGTTCACCTGGACCTGGAAGTCGGCCCGGCCGACGAACTCGATGGTCCCGTCCGGCAGGAATCGGCCCAGGTCGCCGGTCCGGTACAGGCGCTCACCGGTCCGCGGGTGCGTGACGAACGAAGCCGCGGTCCGCTCCGGATCGTCCCAGTAGCCACGCGCCAACCCCACCCCGGAGCAGTACATCTCGCCGGTGGCCCACACCGGGCGGTCCCGCATCCGGTCGTCCAGGACGCGGTAGCGGGTGTTGGCGACAGGCCTGCCGTACGGAACGCTCCGCCGCTCGGGGTCCAGCCGGTCCACCGGGTGCCAGATGTTCCAGAGCGTGGTCTCGGTGGGCCCGCCCACGCTCACCACCCGCACGCCCGACGCCTCGCCGAGGCGGCGCACCGTCGCCACGTTCAGCCAGTCACCGCCCAGGAAGGCGAGCCGGAGTGCCGCCAACGGGCCTTCCCGCGGGCCCAGATGCTCCACCAGCATCTCCATCATCGCGGGCACCGAGTTCCACACGGTGACGCCGTGCTCGCTCATCAGATCCGCCCAGTGCGCCGCCTCGCGCCGCTCCGACGCTCGCGGCAGCACCAGCGTGCCGCCCGCGCCGAGCACCCCGAACAGGTCGAACACCGACATGTCGTGGTGCAGCGCGGTCAGGGCGAGGGCCCGGTCACCGGGGCCGATCGCGAAGGTCTCCCGGGTCTCGCGCAGCGCGTTGACCACGCCCCGGTGCTCGACCATCACCCCCTTGGGCTGCCCGGAGGAGCCGGAGGTGAACAACACATAGGCCAGGTCGGACGGTTGGGCCGACGTGGCAGGGAGCGTGGGCTCCGCCGCGCGCACATCATCGGGCAGTGCGTCCAGGCACAGGACGCGCCGCTCGCCCGCGAGGGGAGCGAGGTCCTGCCGGGTGACGACCAGGTCCGCCCCGCACCGGGCGAGCAGGCCGGCCGCACGTCCGGGTGAGGCCTCCGGGTCGAGGGGGAGATAAGGAGCTCCGGCGTACAGCACGCCGTACACGGCGACGACCTGCTCCCAGCCCTTGTCCAGGACCACGCCGACGGGCCTGTCCCGCGAGGCGCCGTTCGCCACCAGCCACGCGGCCACCCGGCAGGCCTCGCGGTGCAGTTCGTCGTAGCTGAGCGTCCGGCCGTCGGCGACGACCGCCACCCGGTCGGGGCCGGCGGCCACCCGGTCGAGGAAGTCGTCCTGCACGAGCCGGTCCGGCAGCGGACGGAAGCCGCCGTCGCCGAACTCCCCGCCGCCCGCGCCCAGCGGCACGAAACCCTCCAGGGGCTCCCGCTCGTCCCAGGCGGCCGGGTCGTCGGCCAGCCTGTCGAGCAGCGAACTCAGCGCGGTGAAGACGTCGTCCACCATGCCGGGGTCGAACAGGGCCTCGTTCACGTCCCAGTTGACCACCAGGGCGTCGTCCTGCACCTCGGTCAGCAGATCCATCCAGACCTGCGGCGTCTGGGTGATGCCGCCCGTCTGCTCCAGCAGGCCGTCGAGGAGCGTGCTCCTGCCGCCGCTCAGCGGGACCGCGCTGGTGAACACCACGGGCATCAGCGCCCCGTCGAACCCGCCGCGCAGCCGCATGAGTTCACGCAGCAGATGGACACCGCTGACATAGGAATGCGTCAGGTCGCTCCACAGCTGCTCCTGCACGCGGCGCGCGCGGTCCAGGAAGCCGCCGGGCGTGGCGGAGTCCACCTCCACCAGGGCGAACGAGGCGAACTCGCCGACGGTGTCGTCGACATCGGGATGCGCGCCGATCCGGTTGAGGTTGGTGACGTTCAGCGTGAACCGGGGCGCCTGCGCCCAGGGCGCCAGCGCCTCGGCGTACACCGCGAGGAGCAGCCCCGCCGGCGTGAGACCCACCTCGGCGGCCCGGTCGGTGACGCGGCGCCAGCGGTCCGCCGCCAGCCGCACCGACCGCCGGACGAACCGCGGATGCTCCACCGACTCGGGCGTGCGCACCATGGGCAGCCGGGGCGCGGGCGCGAGATCGAGCAGCCGCCGTTCCCAGTACTCCGCCGAACGCCGGTGCGCCTCCGTGCCGGAGAGATCGGCGGTGGCGAGCACGTAGTCCCGGTAGGCCATGGCGGGCGGCGCCGGCTCCGCGTCCGGATTCCCGTAGAACAGCGTCAGGTCGTCCCAGAGGACGCGGATGCTGGCGAAGTCGGCGCAGAGCGCGTCGATGCTGAAGTGCACCCGGAACCGGTCACCGGGCAGCTCGGCCACGACGACGTCGAAGAGCGGCCAGACATCGACGGGACGCACCTCGTGCGAGTAGCGCTCGCGGATCTCCGCGAGACCCCGGCGCACCTTGTCCTCGTCCGCCGTGCGCAGGTCGACGACCGGCATCTCGTACGGGGGCACCGAGTCCAGGACCCGTTGGGTCATCGACTCGGGCAGCACCACGGCGCGCAGCATCGGATGCCGGTCCACCACCCGCTGCCAGGCGGCCCGGAACCGCGGCACGTCCAGGTGCTCGCCCTCGAACTCCAGGTACATGTGGGCGGAGACGTTCCCGGACGACAGCGACCCGGTGCGGCCCACGCAGTAGGCCTGCTGCTGGTCGGTGAGCCGGAACGGCTCGTGCGCCGCCGCCGGATCGGGCCGCACGACGGGCAGCGGGGCGCCGTCCCTGGCGTCTCCGCCGTCCACGGAGGCGCCCCGCTCCGTCTCGATCGCCCGGCTCAGCTCGGCCACCGTACGGTGCCGGAACACGCTGTGCGGGTCGAGGTCCAGGCCGAGCCGCTCGCGCAGCCGGTTCATCACCCGGATCCCGAGCAGCGAGTTGCCGCCCAGCTCGAAGAACGTGTCGTGCACGCCCACCCGGTCCACGCCGAGGAGCTCCGACCACAGGCCGGCCACCAGCTCCTCGAGCTCGGTGCGCGGCGCGCCCGCGCCCGGGTCCGCCGCGGACCGCGCGGCGCCCGGCCGGGACAGCGCCGCGCGGTCCACCTTGCCGTGCGCGGTCAGCGGCAGCGCCGCCATGACGAGGAGGTGCGCGGGCACCATGTAGTGCGGGAGCCGTCCGGCGATGTGCTCGCGCAGCTCCGCCGCCGAAGGCTGTGCGCCGGCGGTGGGGGACACGTATCCGGCGAGCGCCTGGTTGCCCAACTCGCCGTCCTGGCGCGGCAGGGCGACGACCGCGGCCGTGCCGACCGCCGGATGGGACCGCAGCGCCGTCTCGATCTCGCCCAGCTCGATCCGGTGGCCGTCCAGCTTCACCTGGAAGTCCTCGCGGCCGAGGAACTCCACGTTGCCGTCGGGCAGGAACCGCGCCACGTCACCGGTGCGGTACAGCCGCTCGCCGGTCACCGGGTGGACGGGGAAGCCCCGGTCGGTGCGTTCGGGGTCGCGCCAGTAGCCCAGCGCGAGCCCGGCCCCGCCGATGTACAGGTCACCGGGGACGCCCACGGGCCGGGGACGCAGCCCCGCGTCGAGCACGTGCAGGGTCTGGTTCGGCAGGGGAGTGCCGTACGGGATGCTGGGCCACGCCGGATCGACCTCGTCCACGTCGTACGTACTGGAGAGGATCGACGCCTCGGTGTTGCCGCCGAGTCCCACGAACCGCACGTCCGGTGCGATGTCCCTGGCCCGCTCGGGCAGGGACAGCGGAATCCAGTCGCCGCCCAGGATCAGCAGCCGCAGCGAGGCGACCCACGGCTCGGGGTCGCGCTCCACCTGTTCGCAGAACAGCTCGAACAGGGCGGGGGCGCCCAGCCAGGTGGTGACACCCTCACGGCGGACGAGGTCCAGCCAGTGCCCGGGATCCCGGTCGGTGCCGGCGTCCGGCAGGACCAGGGTGGCCCCGGCGCACAGCGTGCCGAGCATGTCCCAGATCGACAGGTCGAAGCTCATCGCGGACAGGCCGATGGCCCGGTCCCGCTCCGTCACGCCGTACTTCTCGATCACATGCACCAGCGTGTTGAGCGCACCGCGGTGCGGCACCACGACGCCCTTGGGCGTGCCGGTGGAACCCGAGGTGAACAGCACGTAGGCGGGGTCCTCGGGGCTCTGCGCGGCCGCCAGCGGGTGGTCGTCGACGTCCGCCCACGACGCGTCGTCGTCCACCGCGAGCACGGTGACGTCGCGCGGCCACTCCCACCGCCCCGCCACCTTCCGCTGGGTGAGGACGAGGCGTACGCCGGTCATGTCGAGCAGCCGCTCCCTGCGGTCCGCGGGCAGCGCGGGGTCGAGCGGCATCCAGGCCGCCCCGGACTCCAACGCGCCGAGCAGCCCCACGGGTTGCTCCCAGCCGCGCTCCATGCAGATCGCGACCGGCTCTCCGGGGCGCGCCCCGAGCTCCCTGAGGCGGCGCCCGATGCGGCGCGACCGGCTCATCAACTCGCCGTACGAGACGCGGTGTTCGCCCGAGACGATGGCGGTGTGTCCGGGGCGGGGTGCGGCGGCGCGCGCCACCGCCTCCTGGAGGAGCCCTTCGGGCAGCGGTGCCGCGGTCGCGTTGAACTCCGCGCGCTGCCGCTCCTGCGCGGCGGGCAGCCGCACCGGCGGGACCGCCGCCGTCCAGGCCGGAGGGCGTCTGGCCAGCGAGGCCAGCAGGTCGAGCCAGGACTCCGCCATGCCGACGACCATGCCGTCGGGCAGCGCGCCTTCGGCGTACTCCCACCGGGCCTCGACCCTGCCGTCCGCCCGGGCCACGCGCAGCGCGAGGACCGGATCGGGCCCCGCGGGCGCCGGCACCGGGTCGGCGCCCAGGGCATCGACGAACTCGACCAGCGGGCCGAGGTCCGCGCCCGCGGCGTCGTCTGTCAGGGGCCGGGCGGCGGCACGGCCGGCGAACCCGCCGTCCGCGAGCGTGTCCGCCATCAAGGTCCGGCAGCCGTCCGCCGCGCGGTCCCGCAGCGTGAACCGGGGATCCCGCGACCACAGGCCGAGGACCTCCGTGAAAGCGGTGCGCAGCACGGCGGCGGTGTCCAGACCCGCGGCGCGTGCCCCTTCGGTGACCCCGCGCCACACCCCGGGGTCGACCCGGACAAGATGGGCGGCGCGGGCGCCGTCGGACGGCTGCGGCAGCAGGGACAGGCGCGGGCCGCGCGGTACCGCGGCGCCGGTGTCATGGGCGAGGCCGGTGCTCATACGGTGTTCTCCGATCGGAAGTCCTGGGCCTCGCGGGGGGCCGGGAGGGTGCCGGGGGAGTGCGGGGCGAGGCCCGCACGGTCCGGCGCGGGCAGCAGACCCGCGCCGACGAGGTGTTGCACGTAGCGGTCGAGGAGCGGCCCGTCCACGACCGGGCAGCGCACTCCGGAGCCGGTGAGCGCGTCGAGCGTGCCGGAGACGTCGAGGCGCAGGCTGCCGAAGCCGGGCATGCCGTGCGAGGCTCCCGCCAGTGCCGCCACCGGCACCGAACCCTCGTCGCCGCCCGCGTCGAGGACGTCCTCCGACACCAGCCGGGCCCAGTGGTCCGCATCGGTCGACGCCAGCCGGTACCCGGCCGCACGCAGCACGGCCACGACCGTGTCGAGCCGGGTGCGTTCCGGGTTGGCGAGGTGGTAGGTGCCGCCCAGCGCCGCGGGCGTGAGCGACAGTTGAGCGAGCGCGGCGACCGCGAAGTCGACGGGCACCAGGTCGAAGTCGGCGTCCGGCCCGAAGTCGGGCACCGCGCCCAGTTCCACACAGGCGCCGATGAACCGCCAGAACGCCGCATCGGGGTCCCCGCCGCCGGTCGCCGAATCGCCGCCGAGCCGCCCCGGCCGGTACACCGAGACCGGTATCCCGCGCCGCCTGCCCTCGTCGGCCAGTTCCTCGGCCACCCAACGGCTGCGCACATAGCCGGAGGGCAGGACCGCGTCCGCGGGCACCCTGCCGTCCGGGCGCAGGACGCCCGGCTCGGCGCCGCGCGCGAAGAGCACGCCGGGCGACGAGACGTAGTGCACCGGCTTGGTCCTGGCGCGCGCCGCGAGCCGGAGCACCTCCGCGGTGGCGCCCGCGTTGGCCGCCTTCAACTGACGGTACGGCTGGGCCAGGTTGGCCTCGCAGCCGACGTGGTGGATCGCGTCGACGGTGCCGGCCAGGCGGGCGAACGTCATCGGCGACAGGCCGAGGAACGGTTCGCGCAGACTGCCCGCCAGGACGGTCACCCGCTCCATCGGCACGTCGAGGCGGAAGCGGGCCAGGGCGCGGGCCAGGGCGCGCTCGGCCTCGCCGGGTCCCTCGGCGTCCACCAGGACATGCAGGCGGGCCCCCGTCACCGTCAGCAGCCGGGCCAGCAGATGGGCGCCCAGGAAGCTGGTGGCGCCGGTCAGGAACAGGTGTTCCGGCGCGGCCACGCGCGCCGGGTCCACCGGTGCACCGGTGGGGACGACGTCCTGCGCCAGGACGGCGTCGGCTCGCAGCTCCGCAGCGTCCGTGCCGGCGATCTCCTCGCGCGCGGCCCCGGTGTCCCCGGCGGCACGTGCCCGGTCGAACACGGCGGCCAGCTCGGTCACCGTGGGCGCGTCGAAGAACACCTGGACGGGCAGGTCGACGCCGAGCCTCTCGCGCAGCCTCAGCAGTACGCGTACGGCCCGCAGTGAATGTCCGCCCGCCTCGAAGAAGTCCTCGTCGGGGTCGACCTCGCGCAGGCCGAGCACCTCGCGCCAGACGGCCGCGACCTCCCGCTCCGTGGCGGTGAGCGCCGCGTCGTCGTCCGAGGTCACGTCGCCGTCCACGGCCGCGACGTGGGCCCCGGGGGCTGCCTCGGTCACCACCGGGGACGGCCCGGCGGCCCGGTCCACCGGGGCGTCGAGGAAGCCGAGTCCGGCCACCGGCAGGTCGGGCGCGTCGAGCACGGCGGTGAAGAGCCGCTGCAGGTCCTCGGTGAACCGGTCGACGGACTCCGGTTCGAACAGGTCCACGCTGCCGCGCACACCGCCCTCGATGCGGCCGTCGGTCTCCCAGTAGTGCAGCACCAGGTCGAACTCGGAGGTGTCGAGCCCGAAGTCGAAGGCCGCCACCTCCAGGTCGCCCATGCGCGCGGTCCCGGCCGGGTTCTCTCCCACCACGGCCGCCTGGAACAGCGGGTTGTCGCCCCCGTTGCGTCCCGGGCGCAGCTCGGCGGCGACCACCTCGATCGGGGTGTCGCGATGGGCGTACGCCTCCAGGCAGGTCTCCCGCACCCGCTGAAGGATCTGCGTGAAGGTGAGTCCGGCCGGCAGGTCGAAGCGGAGCGCCAGGGTGTTGGCGAAGAAGCCGATGAGGTTCTCCACCTCGGGCTGGTCGCGGCCGTGCACCACCGAGCCGGTGACGATGTCCTCGTCTCCCGAGCGCAGGTGCACCAGGGTGTTGAAGCCGGCGAGCAGCGCCATGAAGAGAGTCGCCTGGTGCTCGCGGGCCAGCGCGCGCAGCCGGGTCGCCACCGGCTCGTCGAGCGTGAAGGCCCGGCTGACGGCGCGCAGACTGGTACGGCCCCGGCGCGGCCGGTCGGTGAGCCGGTCCAGGGTGGGCAGCGGTTCACGCAGCGCCCGGCTCCAGTGCGCGAGGCGCCGCTCGAGCTCCGGGCCGCGCAGCAGATCGCGCTGCCACTGGGCGAAGTCCGGGTAGCCGATCGGGAGTTCGGGCAACGGGACCGCAGCACTCCCCTCGACCCGGGCGGCGTAGCAGGCGAACAGCTCCCGGAACAGGATGCCCATCGACATGCCGTCGCCCACGAGATGGTGCATGGTCACCATCAGGACGTGCTCGTCGGGGCCCAGCGGCGTCAGCCGGAAGCGGATGAGCGGGCCCCGCGTGAGGTCGAACGGCCGGTCGGAGTCCTGCCGCAGCAGCTCGACCGCCTCGTCCTCGCCCCGCACCCGGTCGTCCACGTCGAACGCGAGCGGCTGCCCCGCGAGGACGACCTGCCGGGGTTCGCCCGCGTGCACGTGGAAGACGGTGCGCAACGCGTCGTGGCGGCGCACGACCTGCTCCAGGGCGTGCCGCAGGGCGTCCCTGTCGAGCGGTCCGCGGAGCCGGATCGCCTCCACCATGTGGTGGTAGGCGCTCTCCGGGTGCAGCTGGGCGAGGAACCACAGGCGCTCCTGCGCGAAGGACAGGTCGGCCGTGTCCAGGCCCCGGCGGGGGATCTGCGGCGCTTGGGGCCGGGCACCTCCGGTCAGCCACTTCTCCATCAGCCGCTGCTTCGTCGTGGACAGCTCTGCGCCGTCCGCGCGGGGACCAGGTGGAACCATGGGGGCGTCAACCTTCGCTCGTGCCCGGTGGCGGGCGCTGGGATGTTCTGGTGTGCCGCTCGTCGGCCCCGGAGTCACTCTCCGAGCAGCCGGGCGGCGTCCTCGTCGGACATGCCGAGCAACTTCTCGTGCAGCCGCCGCTCCACGGCCTCGGCCGTCTGTGCGACGGTCTGCGCCTGCGAGAGCAGGTCGGTGACGGTGAGGGTGACCGGCAGCAGGGCCTGGAGCCGGGCCACCACCTGCGCCGCGAGCAGCGAGTGCCCTCCCAGATCGAAGAAGTTGTCGTGCGCCCCGACCGGTGTGACGCCCATGACGTCCTGCCAGACCTCCGCGACGGTCTCTTCGAGCGGGGAGCGCGGCGCGGTGTAGGCGGTGGGCAGTTCGGGCCGCTCGTACCGGGTGAGACGGGGCTCCTCCGGCACGGGTGCCTCCGACGACGCCGAGTCCGAGGACGGCTCGGCCGTGTCGGACGACGGGGCGGCGAGGACGGCGGCCCGGGCCGTGGGCGCGCCGCCGCCGACGGGCACGTCGACGAAGTAGCGCTGCCGCTCGAAGGGGTAGGTCGGCAGCGCCACCCGGCGCCGCGGCGCGTCTCCGCCGAGCGCACCCAGATCCACCGGGACGCCGCGCACCCAGAGCTGGGCCACGGCGTCCAGCAGGGCGGCGGCGTCGGCCGCGTCCTGGCCGGAGCCGAGCGTGGCCACCACCGGGGCGCCGCCGGGACCGGAGCCGCGCCCCGCGAGGGCCCGCAGCGTGTTGCCCGCGCCGACCTCCAGCAGGGTCCGGGCGGGCGCGTCGCGCAGGGTGCGCAGTCCCGCGTCGAACAGCACCGGCTCACGCAACTGCCGTCCCCAGTAGGCGGGGTCGGTGGCCTGCTCCGGGGTGATCCAGGTGCCGGTCACGTTCGACAGGTACGGCACCTCGGGCGCGTGGAGCCGCACGCCGGCCATCGCCGCCGTGAACGGCTCCACGGCGGAGGCCGTCAGCGCCGAGTGGAAGGCGTGCGACGTGCGCAGCGCGGTGACGCGGTGCCCGGCGGCGACCAGCCGGCCGGTCAGCTCCTCGACGGCCGCGACGGGGCCCGAGACCACGGTCTGCTCCGGTGCGTTGACGGCCGCCACCGTCACCTCGCCCGCGGGGTCGAGCAGTTCACGCACCCGCTCGGCGGCCAGCGGTACGGAGGCCATCGCGCCCGCCGGGCAGTCCTGGAGGAGACGCCCCCGCAGGGCGACCACGCGCAGCGCGTCCGGCAGCGCGAGGACCCCCGAGAGGCAGGCCGCGGTGAACTCGCCGACGCTGTGCCCGAGGAGGGCCGCGGGGTGCACGCCCCAGGTGCCGAGCAGCCGGGCGAGGGCGTACTGCGTGGTGAACAGGGCGGGCTGGGCGAGCCGTGTCTCGGTGAGGCGCTGCGTCGCGCGGTCCAGGGCGCCGGCATCGTCGGTGGCCGGGTACAGCGCCGCGCGCAGGTCCTCACCCAGTTCGGGGGCGAGCAGCGCGGCGCACTCGTCGACGACGGCACGGTACGCGGGCTGTGTCTCGTACAGGCCCCGCCCCATGGCGAGGCGCTGGCTGCCCTGGCCGGGGAAGAGGAACGCGACGTCGGGGGCGGGTCCCGACGGATCGGCGCGCCCCACGGTGACGGGGGTGACACCCGTACCGTCCAGGGCCGACACGGCCTCGGCACGGTCGTGGCACACCAGCGCCATGCGGTGGGCGAAGGCCTGCCGGCCGACCCGCAGGGTGTGCGCGGCGTCGGCGAGCGACGGAGCCTCCTCGGCGCGCAGGCAGTCCGCGAGCGCCACCCCGGAACGCTGGAGCGCCGCGTCGCCGTGGGCGGAGAGCACCAGCAGCTGAGGGCCGTCGTCGACGGCGGAGGGGACCGGCAGGGGCGGCTCTTCCACGACGATGTGGGCGTTGGTGCCGCCCACGCTGAAGGAGCTGATGCCGGCGCGGCGCGCCTCGCCGCCGCGCGGCCACGGTGTGGGCCGGGAGCTCACGCGGAACGGGGTGCTCGGGAAGTCGATGTCGGGGTGCGGCACCGCGCAGTTGACGGCCGGCGGGATCTCCTCGTGGCGCAGTGAGAGGAGCACCTTGATCAGGCCAAGCACGCCGGCCGCCGTGTCCGTGTGGCCGATGTTCGGCTTCAGGGAGCCGAGCGTGCAGTAGCCGCGCTTCTCCGTCCCGAACGCCTCGGTCAGCGCGGCGACCTCGACCCGGTCGCCCAGCGGGGTTCCGGTGCCGTGCGCCTCGACGTACGAGATCGACTCGGCCTCGACGTCGGCCACGGCCAGCGCCTCGGCGATGACCTCGGCCTGGCCGCCGACGCTCGGCGCGGTGAAGCCCACCTTGTGCGCGCCGTCGTTGTTCACGGCCGTGCCAAGGAGCACGCCGAGCACCTGATCGCCGTCCGCCAGCGCGTCCGTGAGCCGCTTCAGGGCGACCACGCCCGCGCCGTCCCCCGGCACGGTGCCGTTCGCGTCGGCCGCGAACGCCCGGCAGCGGCCGTCGGGCGAGTTGACGCCCCCTTCGTTGTGCACATAGCCCGCCCGCTGCGGGAAGTACACGGTGACGCCGCCCGCGAGCGCCAGGTCGCTCTCGCCGCCGAGCAGGCTCTGCACCGCCAGGTGCACCGCCACCAAGGACGACGAACAGCCCGTGAGCACGCTCATGCTCGGCCCGCGTAGATCGAGGCGGTACGACACCCGAGGGGCCAGGAAGTCCTTCTCGTTGCCCAACAGGGCCTGGAACTCGCCCACTTCGTGCAGGTAGGCCGGATCGGCCGACAGGTGGCGCTGCCAGTAGGAGGTGGGCCCGCCGCCACCGAACACCCCGACCGCACCGTCGAAGGCCGCCGGATCGTACCCGGCCGACTGCAGCGCCTCCAGGGAGCACTCCAGGAAAAGCCGCTGCTGGGGATCCATCAGCTCGGCCTCGCGCGGGGTGCAGCCGAAGAAGGCGGCGTCGAAGAGCTCCACCCCGTCGAGGACCGGGCGGCGGCGCACCAGCCGGGGATCGGCCAGGAGCGCCTGCGGGACCCCGGAGGCGCGCAGCTGCTCCTCGGTGAACTCGGTGTGCGCCTCCCTGCCGTCGCGGAGCAGCGCCCAGAACTCCTGCGGCGACGACGCGCCCGGGTAGCGGCCGGAGAAGCCGACGACCGCGATCCGGTCGTCGCCGCGCCCGTCCTCGGCCGGCTGCTCCCGGGGGGCGTCGTCGTGGGTGTATGCGTTCACTGTGCCGTCGCCCGCCCGTCCATCAGGCGCCGCAGCGACGCCGGGCGCATGTCCGTCCAGACCTCTTCGATGCGGTGCAGACACCGCGCGCGGGTCCCCGTGGTTCCTTCGCGGCGCCAGCCGGGCGGGTCGGCCCGGTCGGCAGGCCACAGCGCGTACTGCTCCTCGTCGTTGACGACGACGCGGTACGCGCTGCCGTCCTGCTCCTCTGTTGCCGGAAGTGTCACCGGAAGTCCTTCGCGAAGTACCGGGCGCCAGCCCGTGGAACGGCGTGCTGGGGTGGGCGGGGGACGGCGGGCTCAGACCTGGCCGAGCAGTTCCTCCGAGATGACGGGCTGGTGATAGGTGCAGGTCCCCGACCGCACCATCGACCCGTGCAGCCGCTCGGCGGGGATGAGCAGCTTGTCGCCCTCGTTCATGGGGATCATCTGGCCCACGTTGTTCCAGAAGTGCATCTGCCCGACCTCCACGACGACGAGCCGGTGGTCGTCGTGCACATGGGTGGTGGAGGTCTCCTCGTGGGACTCCACGAACGTCTCGAGGTCGACCTCGATGCCGTTCGCCACGATCAGCGCGTCGAGCTTCTCCGCCTTGTCCTTGTACTCGTCGAGCCGGTCCGCCCAGTCCAGCTGCACGGCGAGATCGCCGTCGGACACCGCGGCGAGACGCCGCGCGTCCTCGAAGCCGCGGTGGAAGGAGAGCGCACCGTCGGCGCCGAACCGCTCCACGAGCGGTCCGAGCAGCGCTCCGGTCAGTTCGGCGAGACCCTCACCGGTCAGCCGCGGCACACCGGTGAAGTACGCGGCGCCGTGCTCGCCGAACGCGTCCCGGAACACCTCGCCGTACGCGGTCGCGGTGACGGACTCGTCGAGGCGGTGGTGGACCCAGGCGCCCAGGAACTCGCCGAGGCGCGCGTGGTCGCGGGCCACCGAGTGCAGGTGGTTGGCCCCCGCCAGCGACGAGCCGAGCAGGAACTGCCAGTAGGCGTACGGCTCGGCGGACAGCTCCGCGCCGGTCAGCAGCGCCTCGTAGTGCGGCAGGCGGTCCGCGCGGTCGCGCAGGTCGTCCAGCAGCAGTCCGCGCAGCGCGGGGTGCGCGGTGCCGTAGTCGCCGAGCAGGCCACGGCCCACGGCGCTCTGGACGGCCGGTCGCGCCGCGGTCAGCTGCGCCAGGAGGTACGTCGCCGCGTCGGTGCGGTGACGGGTCGACCGCGCCACGTCGAGGGCCTTGCCGGGACGGGCCCGCCGCTCCTCAAGGACCCCCTGCACATGGCGGACGACGGCGTCGGTGCCGCCCTCGACCGGAGTGTGCTGCTCGCCGAGCCAGTGGAAGAGGTGGTGTTCGAGAACCCGGCCCGCCTGGAGTGCCAGGACGCGGTTCTCCACCGACCGGAAGGCCTCCGCGTCGTCGGCGCTGGGGTGTCCGGCACCACCGGCCGGCACGAACAGCAGGTCGGCGTCGTGCACGGTACGCAGCATCCGGTGGCCGAGGAGGGCGCTCAGCCGCAGCACGCGGTCGGCGGTCAGCGGCGTGCCGTAGTCGAGGAAACCCAGGTCGTGCGGACGGACCGGCCGCCGGAACGGGTTGTCCTCGTTGACCAGCTCTTCCGCCGTCGCACTGCGGAAAGGGGTATTCGCTGCGTATCGCCGGACAATTCCATTGGGGTCGTCCGGTGCGCTCTTGATACGCGAGACAGGGGACATGAATTCTTTCCCTTTCTTCGGCGCCGATGGTGGCGCACTGTTCGCGCGCGACCTCGAGCGGATATGAAGCTAACAACGGAACTTGGCGGGAGTCGTCCAACCAGGGGTGGAAACCCCGTCTACGACCCGCAGTTGAGAGTCCTGGGCAAGCCGCCGCCCCCGTGGTTATGGTGAGCGGGCCGGCCGACTTGTGAACCCGACCACGGCCGTGAATGGGGAGTGGACCGATGACCGAGACCGTGACCAGCCCGCCGCCCGGAAGTGAGGACGGGGGACGGCCATTGCGCGATTGGCTGGCCCGAAACCGTCGGGAGAACCCGGTGCTCTGGGACGAGGCCACGCGCTCCTGCCAGGTATTCGGCTTCGCCGAAACCCAGCAAATGCTGAAGGACCCGCAGACCTTCTCCTCCGACTTCGGCAGACTGGTGCCGCCGCCCACGGGGGAGGCCGCGACCACGGCCGACGGCCGTCCGGTGCCGAACCTGCTCGAGGGCCACCTGAGCGTCACCGATCCGCCGCGCCACAGCAAGCTGCGCAAGCTCGTCGCCCAGGCGCTCACACCGCGTGCCGTCCTCGCGCTCGAGGGGAAGATCACCGAGATCACCGCGGGTCTCCTCGACGCCATGGCGGGCCGCGACGAGGTCGACATGGTCACCGGATTCTTCAACCCGCTGCCCGTCACCGTCATCGCGGAACTGCTCGGCGTCCCGGCGTCGGACCACGCGATGTTCCGGGGCTGGGCCGACGACCTCGTCGCCGCCAACCACGACGCGAGCGCGGTCGACGCGGAGCGGCTGAAACTGCCCGAGAACATGAACGCGCTGCTGCTGGAGATGCAGGACTACATCCTCGACCACGCCGCCCACCGGCGCCGCACACCGTCCGACGACGTGCTCAGCCGGCTGGTGGCCGCCGAGGTGGACGGCGAACGCCTCAGCGAGTCCGAGGTGTTCACCATCACTCTCATGATGCTGCTCGCCGGACACATCAGCACTACCCTGCTCCTCGGCAACAGCCTGGTGTGTCTCGACGAGAACCCGGCCGCGCTCGCCGCCCTGCGCGAGGACCCGTCCGCCGTCCCCGGAGCACTGGAGGAGGTGCTGCGCCACAGCCCGCCCGCCCCGCTCGCGTACCGGCTGACCACGCGCGACACCACACTCGGCGGCGTGGACATCCCGGCGGACGTGATGGTGGCGTCCTGGGTGCTCTCGGCCAACCACGACGAGCGGCAGTTCACCGACCCCGAGACCTTCGACATCACCCGCAGCCCCAACCCGCACCTGTCCTTCGGCCACGGCGTCCACTTCTGCATCGGGGCCCCGCTGGGCCGGATGGAGGCGCGGATCGCGCTGGGAATGCTCCTGGCGCGGTGCGGTGAACTGCGCTTCGCCGAGCCGCCGGTGCCCTACACCTCGCCCACCGTTCTCGGCTCCAAGCGCATGGTGCTGTCGAGTCCGGTGGCCTGACCGGCGGAGACGCGTTCGCCGTCGCGGGACCGGAAGGGGCAGCGGGCCGCCTCGGCCTCCGGGGCGTCCGACGAGTCGGCGAGGAAGTACTGGCGCCACTCCCGGTTGTCCGGGTCGCCGTACGAGCCGAGTTCCTCGGACGCCTCGACGGCGTCGTAACGGCTGAGCCGCTTGCGGATGATGCGCCGCGCCGCGGCGCCGGGGGCCGTGTCGGCGCCCAGTTCCTCGAACACCCAGCGCGGCTGGAAGGTGATGAAGAAGACGGGGCTGTGCCGGCTGCGGCGCAGGACGTGCGCGGGGGTGTTGCAGACCACGAAGATCGGGGTGTCGCCGAAACTGAACTCCCACCACGGGTCGTCCGTGTCGCGGGGCACCTCAGCCGGCCACGGGCTCTCGTCCGTGTCGTGCAGATGCTGGAGCACCGACCAGAACTTCGCCCGGTACTCCTCCATCGTGCGGGTGCGGCCGTCCGGCCGGAAGAAGACGATCAGCGACGTCTCACGGCCCAGCTTCTGATACCCGGACAGGTACTCGGTGAGGGTGTCACCGAGCCCGTCCCAGGTGCTCCGGTCGTCAAGGGACTCCACGAAGCCGAAGCGCAGGCTGTCCCGCTTGGTCCCCGATACCGCGAAAGTGCAGGGGAATGGCGAACTGCTCGACAGGAGCGTCTCCTGCAATTCCCGAACGCATTCGGGACCCCACTCGGGTATTTCGCCGATGACGTTCTCTGCCATGTGAATTCACCCCGACGGTAGCTATTCCTTGCGCTGCCCTGGCCCCGGGCACCGATCGGCGAGGACGCTACCAGCGTTCTGTGGAGCGGGTCTTCCAACTCGGGTAGGCAATCCGCTCTGCAACCGGGTATGCAAGCAGCGGGTGTTCTGTAAACCGTGGGATGTAGTGCGTCGCTCGGCAGGCAATCGCCTTCCGGTGGGCAATGCCGATCGATAGCATGTGGCCATCTTCCGGTGGTGATACGGGCGTACCCGAACCGCCTTTCCGCATTCCAGTGGCCGATCGCAGGAATCCGCACTTCCGATGGCTTGCCGCTACGGGCACGCCATGGCCCCCAGAGAAGGAGAATCACATGCCCGCTCTCGACGCGCGGACTTCCGAAGCGGCGGCGGCCGCCGAGGAGCTGGAGCGCATCCTCTCCACCCACCCCGGTGTCGGGCACTGCACCGTCCTGACCGAAGAGGCGCCGGACGGCGTGCCGGTGCGCACGGCCTACGTGGTCCCGCGCCGCAACGACGTCGTCGAGGACGACGGTGCCGCACTCGGCCGACAGTACGTCGCCGAGTGGCAGGGCGTGTACGACCACGTCTACGCCCAGCCGACGTCCGACGACCCGACCTTCGACATCCGCGGCTGGCTGAGCAGTTACACCGGCGGCGAGCTGAGCGAGGACGACATGCGGGCCTGGCTGGACGGCACGGTGACCCGGATCAAGGGCCTCGGTGCGCGACGCCTCCTGGAAGTGGGCTGCGGCACGGGCCTGTTGCTGCACCGCCTGGCCCCGGGCACCGAGCGCTATCTGGCCAGCGACATCTCGGCGGGCGCGGTGGACCGCATCCGCGGTGCCTTCGGCGGCGAACTGCCGGAGGGCGTGGAGGTCTTCCAGGCGCCCGCCGACGACATGTCCGCGGTGCCTCCGCGCTCCGTCGACGGCTTCGTCGTGAACTCGGTGTCGCAGTACTTCCCGGACGAGGAGTATCTGGACCGGGTCGTGCGCCAGGCCGTGGAGGCGGTGGACGAAGGCGGGTTCCTGTTCATCGGGGACGTACGTTCGGCGGCGCTGAACCGGGCGTTCGGCGCGGGCCTCGAGCTGGCCCGCGCCCCGGAGCGGGCGCCGAGCGAGAAGGTGCAGGCGCTCGTCGAGCGCCGCTGCTGCACGGGCACCGAACTCATCATCGACCCCAGCTACTTCACCGCGCTCGTCGGCCGGCTGCCGCGCGTGGCGCACGTGGCGGTGCTGCTGCGGCGGGGAACGCGCCGCACGGAGATGAACCGTTTCCGCTACGACGTGGTGATCCGCCTCGACCGCCTGCCCGCCGGTGAGGCCGTGGTGCCCGAGTGGCGGCCCTGGGAGCGGGACCGCTGGGGCGCGGCGGAACTCCGCCGCCACTTGGAGGACGAACGTCCCGCCGTGCTGGGCCTGCTCGGTGTGCCCAACGCACGGGTGCTGGCCGACCACGTAGCGGCGGAACTCCTCTCGCGTCCCGACCGACCGGCCGTCGCGGGCGAGGTGCGCGCCCGGGCCGATGCCGAGTCCGGCCACGGCGTGGAGCCGGAGGAGATCTGGTCCCTCGGCGACGATCTGCCCTACGCGGTCCGTCTCAGCTGGGCGCGTTCGCTGCCCGACGGGGCCTTCGACGTGAGCCTGGTGCGTGTGGAGGGCGCGGCGGCGGCGCCGGAGGTCCGTTTCCTCGAGGAGCCGGCCCCGCGGCGACGGCCCGTCAACCGGCCGTGGTACGGGCGGGTGGAGAACCTGAACCCGGTCAAGTTGCGCGCCCATGTGCGCGCGCAGGGAGGCGAGTCCGTGCTGCCGGGGCGTTTCGTGCTGCTGGAGTCGCTGCCGGACGCCGACGACGGCGTGTCCGTCGAGGACGCGTTGCGCTCGATTCAATGGGCGTGATCCGGGCGTGGTTTAAGGGGCACTCGGTCCAACTTCGTGCCATATGCACGAGTTGGTCCGGCCCTGTGCCGCCTGTAAGGGGCAGGAAATTCCGTGGCTGAATAAGGGTACCCACAGATCGACGTGATAACAGTTTTCATATCGCAAAAGGTTAGTGAGCGCAGAGCTGGAGCGGAAGTGACACCTCCGGTGCCGACTCCCGTCGCCCCGACGGGAGGGAAAAACGCGCCAACATATAAGCGGAAGATTAAATTCCGTCAAAATTGTGTAAGCCTCACTTAGGCTGTGGCTCATAACAGCCCACGCTTTTTGTGCGTAGCAGGCGCACCGGCGGATGGATGACTTGTCTGATGGGGGAACTGGCGATGGGGTGCGTGAGTGCCATACACGCAGCGGACGGCCGCGAAGGACTGACGTCGGCGCGGTCCAGACCGGGCGCGCGCAACGGCCGTATCAAGTTGTTGCTCGGTGACGAGCAGCCCTTGGTGCGCCGCGGACTGCGCGCACTCTTCGAGAACGACCCGGCGTTCCGGGTCCAGGGCGAGGCGGCCAACGGGGCCTCGCTGTTGGAACTGGCCAACGCCCACCGGCCCGACATGGTGCTGATGGACGCCGACCTGCCGGGCCCCGATCTGCTCGACGTGGTCCGCCGGCTGGTCGGGGACCGTCTCGAGGGCAGCACGGGCGTGGTGCTCCTGGCCTCCGAGGGCGGACTGGCCGACGGGAGCGTGCTGGGAGCCGCCCGCGCGGGTGTGCGCGGCTTCCTCTTCAAGCGGGAGTCGTCCGAGATCGTCTCGGGTGTGCGGGACGTCGCCTGGGGCGGCGCGGCCATGAGCCCGGGCATCGTCGGCCAGGTGCTGAAGGCGCTGCGGCGCACCCACCGGCTCGACGCGCTCCGCCCCTCCGGTGAACTCGCCCTGCTCACACCCCGTGAGATGCAGATCTTCCAGCTCGTCGCCCAGGGGCTGACCAACCAGCAGATCGCCGATGTGCTGGTGCTCTCGGAGGCGACGGTCAAGTCCCACTTCAACCGCATCTGCCGCAAGCTCGCCCTGCGCAACCGGGTCGACGCGGTGATCCTCGCCTACGAGATGGGTGTCGCCGGCGCCGTCTCGGAACCCAGCCCCGCGGGCTGACGGCGCGGGGCGCCGGAGAGGGCGCCCCGCACCGCCGTCCACACCGCGGGCACCTCGTACCGACTACACCGAAGGCACGTCGTGCCGACGCGCCAGGCCCAGCACCCCGGTCACCTCTTCGATCACTTCAGAGAGCCGTTCGTGCAGGTAGAAGTGTCCGCCGGGAAAGACACGGGAGCTGAGACCGCCGTCGGTCACCTCGCCCCAGCGCAGCATGTCCCCGGGGCTCACCTGCGGGTCGTCGGTGCCGCAGAAGGCCGAGACCGGGGCGGATATCCGCGCTCCCGGATCGGGCCGGTACGTTTCGATCAGACGGTAGTCCGCCCGGATCCCGGGCAGGAAAAGGGACCGGAAGTCGGCACTGTCGAGGATGTCGCGCGACGTGCCGTCCATCGCCCGCAAGTCCTCGATGACGGCGTCGTCCGACAGGAGATGCACCGCGGACGACGGGGCGGCGTGCGGCGCGGGACGCCCCGACACACACAGGCGCGCGAGCCCGCCCGGACAGGCACGCTCGATCCGCCGGGCCACCTCGAAGGCCACCGCGGCACCCATGCTGTGCCCGAACAGCACCAGCGGCCGCTCCCGTGACACCGGCAGCGCCGCGGCGATCTCGTCCGCGAGCGCCTCGACGCTCGCCGCGGGCGGCTCCTCGAACCGGTCCTCGCGCCCGGGGTAGCGCACCGCCAGAACCTCCACCCGGGGTGCGAGTTCCCGGGCCCACCCCTGGTAGGAACTGGCGCCGCCGCCGGCGTGGGGGAAGCACACCAGACGCGGTGCTCCCGGCACCCCCGGATGACGGCGCACCCACCGCCCGGGATCTGTCTTTTCGGCCGTCATGCTCCGTCTCCCGCATGTCTTTTGGCTGCGGCGTCCCAAAGGGACATCGTCATTCGTCCGGCTCTCTCCGAGTAATTCCCGGCCGCCGGGGGAGCCGCGATCGTACATATCCTCCTGCCTATGGACAAGGCCGGGGATACGCCGGTACGCGAGGCGGAACCACAGTTGGAGGCGCCGATGGCTACCGGAGTTGGAAGACGGCCGCGCACCCCGCTGCTACGTTCGGTCCGGGCCGAGGGAGTCGGTTACCGGCACCATCGAAGAACAACGACTCCGGGAATTCCGGGAATGCCTGTCGGGGCATCCGGCCCACTGTTCCGCAGAGAGAAAACAGGGGACCCGCGCAGTGACGAGCACCGATGACCGCACCGAGATATCCCCCGATGAACAAAGGCGCGAACTCACCCGGCTGTTGCTGGCAGAGGCGGGACTCCGGCAACCGGATTCCGCCTTCGCCCCCGTCGCCGCCCACGAACAGGAGAACGGCACCGCCGGACCGGCGCCCGCGCCGCTGACCGCCGCCGAGGAACGCATGTGGTTCCTGCGTCATCTGCGGCCGGACGACATCGCGTACAACCTGTGCGGCGGGATACGCCTCACCGGTGCCCTCGACCCCGACGCCCTGACCGAAGCCGTCACCGGCCTGATCGCCGCCCATGACATCCTGCGCACCCTCTACCCGACCGGGGACGACGGAGCGCCGGTCCGGAAGGTCCTGCCCGCGCCGGACACGGTCCCGCTGGACCTGACCGATCTGGGCGCCCTGCCCGACGACGCACGCACGGACGCGGCGGACCGCGCCATCGAGCGGGAAGGGCGCAGGCCTTTCCGGCTCGACGTGGAGACGCCGCTGCGTCTGCGTGTCCTGCGCTTCACGCCGACCGACCACCTGCTCACCCTCACGGTCCACCACATCGCCTTCGACGACACCTCCTGGGGACGCGTCCTCGACGAGCTCGCCGCCCGCTACGCCGTGGCCGCCGTCGGCCACGGCGTAGAGCCCGCCCGCCCGTCCGTGCAGTACGCCGACGTCGCACGATGGGAACGCAAACAGCGCGACGGCGGCGCCTGGGACCGGCAACTGGACTACTGGAAGGGCCGCCTGGGGCAGCGCCCCGCCACCCTCGCCCTGCCCGCCGACCACCCACGCCCCGACGGCACCCCCGGCAGCGCCACGGACGGCGTCCGCCGCGACGCGCTGCTCGGCGCCGACGACAGCCGCGCCCTGCGCGAGCTGGCCCGCGCGAGCGGCGCCACGCTGTACACCGCCCTCCTCGCCGGCTACCAGGCCGTCCTGCACCGCTGGAGCGGCGAGAGCGACGTCGCCGTCGGTTCCCCCGTCGTCAACCGCGGCCGGACCGAGTTCGAGGACGTCGTCGGCAACTTCGGCAACACCGTGGTGCTCCGCACCGACCTCGCGGGCGCCCCGTCCTTCCGCGCGCTCCTCGCCCGTACCCGGGACGTCTGCGCCGACGCCTTCGCCCACCAGGACGTACCGTTCGACCGGGTCGTCGAGGCGCTGCGGCCCGCCGACGCGGTCGGTCAGGCCCCGCTGTTCGACGTGGTGTTCTCCTTCGTCACGGCACAGCCCCGGCGGGTGGACACCCCCACCGTGAGCTTCGCCGAGCATCCGCACCACAACGGCACCGCCCGCTTCCCCCTCGTCCTGGAGGTGCGGGAGTCCCCCCACGGGCTCGCCTTCGGGCTCACCGGCAGGGCCGACCTCTTCTCGGCGACGGCCCTGGACAGGATGCTCGGCCACCTCCTGACGTTCCTGCGGGACGCGGCAGCCCGCCCGGGCGTCCCGCTGAGCACCCTGCGGATCCTGACGGAAGCCGAGGAACACCGGGCGCTGACCGAGTGGAGCCGCTCGCGCGAGGACCCCGCCGAGGACCGCCCGCTGCACCGGCTGGTGGCGGAACAGGCGGCCCGCACCCCCGACCGCATCGCCGTCGTCGCGGGTGCCACCACCCTCACGTACCGCGAACTGGAGGACCGAGCCGATGAGTTGGCGGACCGGCTGCGAGCCGGAGGAGTGGGCCCCGAGCGCATCGTCGGCGTGCACCTGGCGCGCACACCTCAGCTGGTGGTGGCGCTCCTCGCGGTCCTGAAGGCAGGCGGCGCGTTCATGCCGCTGGAGCCGGACTGGCCCCCTCTGCGGCTGCGCTCCGTGGTCGAGAACAGCCGCCCCCTGCTGGTGCTGACGGACAGCCGGCACACCGCCGCGCCCCCACCGCTCGACGTACCCGTGCTGGACCTGGCACAGCCCCTGGCACCGCTCGACACCCCGGCCCCCTCCCGCGAACCCGCGATGGAGAACGTGGCCTACGTCATCCACACCTCCGGCTCCACCGGCACCCCCAAGGGTGTGATGATCCGTCACCAGGCCATCTCCAACCGCCTGGTGTGGCAGTCCGCGCTCCTCGGCATGAACGAGGACGACCGCGTCCTGCACAAGGCGCCCATGGGCTTCGACATCTCCGTGAACGAGATCTTCCTGCCCCTGGTCAACGGCGCCCGCCTCGTCCTCGCGGACCCCGGCGCCCACGGCGACGTCGGGTACCTGGCCGAACTGATCGAACGGGAACGGATCACCTTCCTCTACATCGTGGCCTCCATGCTGGAGGTCCTCCTCGAACGCGACGACATCAGCCGGTCCGCCCGCTCGATCCGCCACCTCTGGTGCGGCGGCGAGGCGCTCACCCCCGCGCTCTACCGGCGCTTCCGCGACCGCCTGGACGCCACCATGTACCACGGCTACGGTCCGGCGGAGACGACCATCGGGATCAGCTGCCAGGTCTTCGACGAGGACGAGGACGGCGCGGTCGTCACCCTCGGCAGGCCCAACCCCAACGCCCGCCTGTACGTGCTCGACCCCGGGCAGCAGCCCGTCCCCGTCGGCGTGGTGGGGGAGATCCACATCGGCGGCATGCCACTGGCCCGCGGCTACCTGAACGATCCGGCGCGCACCGCGGCGGCGTTCGTGCCGGACCCGTTCGGCGTCGAGCCCGGCGGACGGCTCTACCGGACCGGGGACCTGGCCCGCTACCGCGAGGACGGGCGCGTCGAGTTCATCGGCCGCGCCGACCACCAGGTCAAGGTCCGCGGCTTCCGCATCGAACTGGGCGAGGTGGAGGCCACCCTCGGCGCCCACCCGGACGTGCGCCGCGCCGTGGCACTGGTCCGCTCCTCGGCGCCGGGCGGCGACCGCATCGCCGTCTGGTGCGTACCCGAACGGCCCGTAACCGAGGGTGAGTTGCGCGAGTGGCTGACGGCCCGGCTGCCGCATTACGCGGTGCCCGGCGAACTGCACCTGCTGAGCGCCCTGCCGCTGACCGCGGCCGGCAAGACGGACCGCGCCGCCCTGCTCGCCCTGGAGCCGGCCCCCGCCCCCGCCGTAGCCGTCGTCCACCCCGAGAGCGACCTCGAGCGTGCGGTCGCCGCCGTATGGACCGAGCTGCTCGGCCGCACCGACATCGGCACCCGGCACAACTTCTTCGACGTGGGCGGGCACTCACTGCTGCTCGTGCGCGCGCAGACCCTGTACAGGCGCCGCCTGGGCAGGGACATCCCCCTGGTCGACCTGTACGACCACCCCACCGTGGCCGCACTCGCGGCCCACCTGTCCCGGGACCCGGACGACGGCGGAGATCCGGAGCTGGAGCGCGTACGGGCCCGGGCCCGGCGCCGCAAGCAGCGCGGAGGCCGAGGGGCGGCGGGCACGGCCGGGACCCACGAGGGCCCCGGTGAGAGGACGTGATGAGGACTGTGGACAACGCACTGGCATCCGGCGTCGAGACGCCCGACGAGGGACACGCCGACACGGACATCGCCGTCATCGGCATGGCGGGACGCTTCCCGGGCGCGCGCGACCTGACGGCCTTCTGGGACAACCTGACGGCGGGACGCGAGTCGGTCGCCCCGATCGGCGACGCCGAGTACCTCGCCGCGGGCGGCGACCCCACCCGGCTCGACGACCCCTACCTGGTCAAGATGGCCTCCGTCGTCGACGGCATCGACGAGTTCGACGCCGAGTACTTTGGCTACCCGCCCGCCGAGGCGGAACTGCTCGACCCGCAGCAGCGGCTCTTCCTCGAATGCGCGCACCACGTCCTGGAACACGCGGGCTACGGACCGGGCACCACCCGGGGACCGGTCGGGGTGTACGCGGGAGCCCAGCAGAGCCGTTACTACCTGGACCACGTCCACCCCCGCGTCCGCGCGGGCGACAGCCTCGCCCAGCACCACGCGCAGCTCGGCAACGTCACCAGCACGCTCGCCACCCGCGTCTCCTACGAACTCGGCCTGACCGGCCCCAGCCTCTCTGTGCAGACCGCCTGCTCCACCTCGCTCGTAGCGGTGCACCTCGCCTGCCAGGACCTGCTGGACGAGCGCTGCGACGCGGCACTGGCCGGCGGCGTCTCCCTCAACCCGGCCCTGCGCCAGGGCTACCGCTACGTACAGGACGGACCGTTCTCCCGGGACGGCCACTGCCGCCCCTTCGACGCCGACGCCACCGGCATGCTCGGCGGCGAAGGAGTGGGCGCCGTCCTCCTCAAGCGGCTGGCCGACGCCCTCGCCGACGGCGACCACATCCACGCCGTCATCAAGGGCACCGCGATCAACAACGACGGCGACCGCAAAGTGGGCTTCGCCGCCCCCAGCGTCGCCGGTCAGGCCGAAGTGCTCGTCACCGCCCGGACCCTGGCCGGAGTGGACGCCGACACCATCGGCCTCATCGAGGCGCACGGCACCGGCACACCGGTCGGCGACCCCATCGAAGTGGCCGCCCTGACCCGGGCGTTCGCGCTCGACACCGATCGCACCGGTTTCTGCGCGCTCGGCTCGGTCAAGAGCAACATCGGCCACCTGGACGCCGCGGCGGGCATCGCCGGACTGATCAAGGCCGTCCTCGCCCTGGAACACCGCACGGTGCCGCCCAGCCTGAACTTCCATGCGCCCAACCCGCACCTGTCGCTCGAGGCGACCCCCTTCTACGTACCGACCACCACCCGGCCCTGGCCCAGCCCGCCCCACCCCCGGCGCGCCGGCGTCAGCTCCCTGGGGATCGGCGGCACCAACGCCCACGTCGTCCTCGAGGAAGCGCCCGCCCCCGCGCCCCGCGCCGAGGACACCGCCGAACACCTGCTCGTCCTCTCGGCCCGCACCCCCGAAGCCCTCGACGAGCTCGGGCAACGGCTCGGCGAGCGCCTGCGGGACGAACCGGCACTCGCCCTGGCCGACGTGGCGCACACCCTGCGCTCCGGCCGCCGCGCCCACCCCCACCGGCGCGCCGTCGTCGCCCGCGACACCCTCGAAGCCGCCCGCGCGCTCGCCCCGGGCGGCCCGTCCCACCGGGCGGCCGCCGGACGCCCCGTGGTCTTCCTCTTCCCCGGCGCCGGATCCCAGCACCTCGGCATGGGCCGGGACCTGTACGAGCGCGAACCCGTCTTCCGCGAACAGATCGACCGCTGCGCCGAGATCCTCCGCCCGCACCTGCCCACCGACCTGCGGCGGATGCTGTACGAGGAGGAGCCCGCGACCGGCGGCGTCTTCCCGGCCCTGGTGGCGACCGAGTACGCACTGGCCCGCCTCGTGATGTCCTGGGGCCTGCGCCCCACCGCGCTGCTCGGGCACAGCCTCGGCGAGTACACCGCGGCCTGCGTGGTCGGCGTACTGCGCCTGGAAGAAGCCCTGCCGCTGGTCGTGCGGCGGGAGGAACTCTTCGAACGTGCCGCGGGAAGCGGCGGGATGATGGGCGTCGCGCTCGACGAGGCCGAGGCGGTCCTGCTCGACCCCGAGCTGTCGCTCGCCGCGGTCAACGGACCTGGCGCGTGCGTGGTCGCGGGCCCCGAGGAGGCGCTGGCCCGCGCCGGACAACGGCTGACGGAGCAGGGCATCGACCACCGGCGCGTCCGTTTCGGGGCCGCCGCCCACTCCGCCCTGCTCGACCCGGTCCTCGACACCTACGCCCAGGCGCTGGGCACCGTCTCCCTCCACGCCCCCGACATCCCGTACGTCTCCAACCTCACCGGCACCTGGGTCACCCCCCAACAGGCCACGGACCCGGCCGCCTGGGTACGCCACACCCGCGAGCCGGTGCGGTTCTCCGACGGGCTGCGCACCCTGCTCGCCGAGGGCGACCCGCTCGTCCTCGAGGTCGGCCCCGGCCGCGCCCTCGCCACTCTGGCCAGAGGACAGGCGGGACCCGACACGCCGGTGCTGCCGCTGATGCGCCACCCGCGGGCCCAGGAGCCGGACCGGCGCGCCCTGCTCCAAGCCGTGGGGGACGCCTGGAGCCACGGCGCGGACGTCGTCTGGGACGCCCTGCCCATCGGGCCGGCCCCCCGCCGCGTCCCCCTGCCCGGCTATCCCTTCGCCCGCACCCGGCACTGGATCGACGTCCAGCCGCCCGCCGCTCCGCAGGCGGCACGGTTCCCGGCCGCCCTCTCCGCGCACCTGGACTGGATGACCGTCACCGCACAACAGCTCGGCGCCGAGCACGCCGCCCGCAGGCTGCCCGCCGAACTCACCCGGAGCCTCGACGCCCTGGCCGCGGCCCACGTCTGCGCGCTGCTGCGCCGGGCCGGCCTCCCCACCGCCCCCGGCGCCACCGTCGAACGCGCCGACGTCCACGCGGCGTTCCGCACCGTCCCGGCCTACCAGCCGCTCGTGGACGCCCTGCTGGGCCTGCTCGTCGACGACGGCCTCCTGACCGACGACGCGGGCACGCTGCGTTTCACGCCGGCCGTCGCCGCCGTGGGCGACCCGGACGTACTCACCGCCGCCCTCGTGCGAGCCCACCCCGACCAGGCCGAGGACCTCGCCTACCTCGACCACTGCGTACGCCACTACCCCCAGGTCCTGTCAGGGGAGCTGGCCGGCACCGAAGTGCTGCTGCCCGAGGGGAGCGACGAGCGCCAGCGGGCCCTGATCGACCGCCGGCTGGCCTACAGCGACATCCCGCTCTACCGCAGGCTCATCGCCCGAACGGTCGCCAGACTGGCCGCCGAGTCGGGCGGGCGGCCCCTGCGCATCCTGGAGATCGGCGCCGGACGCGGCTACCTCACCTGGGACGTCGCCGAAGAGCTGCGAACACTGCCGGACGTCGAGTACCACTTCACCGACCTGGGCCGCTCCTTCGTCCTGGAAGGACAGCGCCAGGCACAGGAACGAGGGCTGACGGGGATGGAGTTCGGCGTCCTCGACATCACCCGCGATCCGGCGCCCCAGGGCTACCCGGCAGGCTCCTTCGACCTGGTCCTCGCCTTCAACGTGCTGCACGCCACCCCCGACCTGCGCCGGGCCGTGCGCCACGCCGCGGGTCTCCTCGTCCCCGACGGAGTGATGATGCTCCTCGAGGCGTCCCGGCAGCAGCGCTGGTCGCTGATGACCACGGGCCTGTACGAAGGCTGGTGGTACTTCGACGACGACCTGCGCGAGGGCTCCCCGCTGGTCGGCAAGGCGGTGTGGCAGGACCTGCTGAGCTCCGAGGGCCTCACCGACGTCACCGCCTTCCCCCGCTCCGGCACGGACGACGCGGGCGACCACACCCTGGTCGTCGCCCGCCGCACCACCGCCACCCGCGCCGACGACAGGCCCGCCGCCCCCCGGACCGCCGCCGTCGGCCGCTCCTTCAACCGGCGCCCCGAGCTGTCCGTGGCCCACACCGCACCGACCACCCCGCGCGAGAAGGAGGTCGTCGCGGTCTGGGAAGAGGTGCTCGGCATCGACGGCATCGGCATCCACGACAACTTCTTCGACCTGGGCGGCGAGTCGCTCCTGGCCATGCAGCTGATGGCGCGGCTGCGCGACCGGTGCGGCGTCGAACTGTCGCTGCGCCGCATCTTCGACGCCCCCACCGTCGCCGACCTCGTCCTCCTCCTGGAGCAGGCGGTGCCTGCCACCGCGGGCCGCATCCGCCGCAGCGCCCGCCGGAGCCTGCCGACGGCCGCGGCTCCCCCGCCCGCCCAGGGCGACCCTTCCGAGCAGCACGCCAAGACCGAGACGGAGTAGCCGTGTCCCTGGCCGAGCACCCCGAGCCCACCACCCATGCCGACGCCGGACCGCTGCGCTTCCCCGCCTCGTACGCCCAGCAGCGCATGTGGTTCTTCCACCAACTCCAGCGGGACAACCCGTACTACAACATCCCGCTCGCCCTGCGGTGGTCCGGCCGGGTCGACATCGCGGCGCTGCGCTCCGCCCTGGCACAGGTGGTGGCGCGCCACGAGATCCTGCGCACCACCTTCGCCACCGAGAACGGCGAACCGCTCCAGGTCGTGGCCCCCTCGGGGGTGGTGGCCCTGGAAACCGCGGAACTGCCGCCCGAGCAGGAGCGGCAGTGGGCCCTCGACTGGGTGGACCGGCCCTTCGACCTGACCCGCGGACCACTGCTGCGGGCCGCGCTCGTCACCACAGGACCAGAGCGGCACCTGCTGGTCCTGTGCCAGCACCACATCGTCACCGACGGCTGGTCCCTCAACCTCCTGACCCGGGAGCTGACCGCCTTCTACCGCGAACACCTCACCGGTGAGCCCACCGGGCTGCCGGAGCTCGACATCCAGTACGCCGACTTCGCCGAGTGGCAGCGAGACCGCCTCGAAGGACCCGAACTCGAACGCCAACTGGCCTACTGGCGCACCCAGCTGGCCGGCGACCTGCCGACCCTGGACCTGCCCGCCGACCGCCCGCGCCCCGACGAACAGGCCTTCCGTGGCGCCCGCGTCGATCTCACCCTGCCCGCCGACCTGACCGAGGCGCTCACCGCGCTCGGCCGGACCCACCGGGCCACCCTGTTCATGACCCTGTTCGCGGGGGTCGCCGCACTGCTGCACCGCTACACCGGACAGGACGACGTACTGATCGGCTCCCCGGTGGCGGGCCGCGAACAGGTCGAGACCGAAGCCCTGCTGGGCCTGTTCGTCAACACCCTCGTGCTGCGCGCCGACCTGGACGGCGACCCCTCGTTCGCCCAACTGCTCGACCGCGTACGGCAGATGTGCACCGACGCCTTCGCCCACCAGGACGTACCGCTCGACAAGCTGGTGGAGGACATCCAGCCGGAGCGCGACGCGAGCCGCACCCCGCTGTTCCAGACCCTCTTCGCGCTGCAGAGCGGACCGGACACCGAACGCGCCCTGCCCGGAGCGCAGTTGCGCGCCGAGGCGCTGCCGCGCGCGTCCACCCGGTTCGACCTCGAATTCCACCTGTGGCTCGACGCGGGACAGCTGCGCGGCACCATCGTGTACAGCACCGACCTCTTCGACGAAGCGACGGTACGCGGCCTGACCGGCCACCTGCGCCGCCTCCTGGCCGAAGCGGTCCGTACCCCCGAACGCCCCGTGGCGGACCTGCCGCTGGACGACGCGGAGACTCTCCCCACCCCGGCCCCCCTCGCACCCGACACGATCCCGGCACGCCTCACCGCGCAGACCCTCCGTACCCCGCACGCCACCGCCCTGACGACCGACACCGACCGGTACGACTACGCGGACCTCGCCGCACGCGTCGAGGCCGCCGCCGAGCGGCTCCACGCCCACGGGGTGCGCCACGGACAGCGTGTCGCCCTGTGCCTGCCGCCCGGGCCCACCTCCGTGACGACGGCACTCGCCCTGCTGCGACTCGGCGCGGTCTGGGTCCCCCTCGACCCCGCCCTGCCCGAGGCAGCGGCGCACGCCTTCCTCGCCGACAGCGAGGCACGGCTGCTGCTCACCAGCGGCGCGCCGCCCTGGCCGCCCACCCTGCCCACGCTGGACCTCGCCGACCTGCCGACCGCCGAGGACGCCGGCGCACCGCAGTCCCCGCCCGTACGGCCCGGCGACCCGGCCGTCGTCGTCCACGGCGACCACGGGCCCGTCCCGGTGACCCACGCCGAACTCTGCGACACCGCCGACTGGTTGCAGCGGCGCACCCCGCTCACCGCCGACGACACCGTGCTGCACCACCGGCCGGACGCGCTGCTCTCCGCCGTCCACGCCCTGCTGTGGCCCCTGCTGCACGGCGCGTCCGTGCACCCGGCCCCGTCGGCCGAGCACTCCCCGGCGACCGTCGCGTTCCTGCCGCCCACGGCCCTGGCCACCGGTCCCGCCACCGGACCCGCACGCCCACGCCTGGTGCTCAGCGACGGCGGCCGACTGACCGCCCGCCTCGCCGACCGGTTCCACGCCGACAGCGACGCCGAGCTGCACCGCCTGTGGCCGCTCCCCGAAGCCGGTGGCTACGCCGCCGCCCTGCACTGCACACCGGGCCTGACCGACCAGGACCTGAGCAGCGGAGATCCGGGCAACCGCCCGGTCGTCCCCGTCGACGCCCGCCACCGCCCGCTCGCGACCGGCATCCCCGGCCCCCTCCACGCCCCCGGCGCCCGGCAGTCCGTCTCCTGGCGCGGCCGCCTGCTGCCCACCGGCCGTCTCTCCCTCGACGACACCGCCGACCGGCTGCGCCGCGACGGCCGCAGCGCCGCGCCCGCCGACATCGAGAACGCGCTGCTGCGCGAGGAGTCGCTCACCGCCTGCACCGTGCTGCCCCTGACCACCACCGAAGGGGTCGAGGAACTCGTCGCGTACGTGGTGCCCGCCGGCCCCTTCCATCCCGCCCGGCTGCGCGCCCACGCGGCGGCGCTGCTGCCCGCCGCACTGGTCCCCAGCGCCTACGTCGCGGTCACCTCCCTGCCCCGTACCCGCGGTGGACACCTGGACGAACCCGCCCTGCGGGCCCTGCCGGTGCTCGACGAGGAACTGATCCGCCGGTGGGAGGACGCCCTGCCCTCGGCGAAGGTCACCCTGACCGAGGACGCCGCCGCGAACCCCCGGGACCGCGTCCACACCGACGTCCCCGGGCCGCCCACCGACCACCCCGCGGACGGGGAGGGCCCCGCCCGGCCCGCCGGCTCCGCCGCCGCCCACGCGGCACCCGGCGCGGACACCCGCCCCGCCCTGTACACCGGCCCCGGCAGCGCGGTACCGGACGTGGCGACGCTCCCCGAGGCACTGCGCCGTGCCGCCGCCACCGCCGAGGGCGGCATCCTGCTCCTCGACCACCAGGGAGAGGCGCGCGAACTGGACTACGCGGCGCTCGCCGACGACGCCGGACGGGTGCTCGGCGGACTGCAGGCCGCCGGCCTGACCGCCGGTGACCGTGCCCTCCTGCAATGCCCCGACCACCGGGACTTCCTCGTCGCGTTCTGGGCCTGCGTGCTCGGCGGCATCGTGCCCGTACCGCTGGCACCCGTCTCACCGGCGCAGGACGGCCCCGCCGTCGACCGCCTCGCGGGAGCCCTGGAGCTGCTGGACGCGCCGATCGTCCTGACCGACGCCACGACCGCCGCCGCACTCGAAGAGGCCGCCGCCCGCCGCTCCTGGACCACTCCGGTACGCGTCGGCGTCCTGGACGAACTGCGCACCGAGGGCCCCGGCACCCCGCACCCCGCGGACCCCGACGACGTGGCGCTGCTGCTGCTCACCTCGGGCAGCACCGGCGCCCCCAAGGCCGTCGCCCTGCGCCACCGCAACGTCCTCGCCCGCTCCGCGGCCACCGGCGCCGCCAACGGCTTCGGACCCGCGGAGGTGTCCTTCAACTGGATGCCTCTGGACCACGTCGGCGGCATCGTGATGTTCCACGTCCGGGACGTCTACCTCGGCTGCCGTCAGATCCACGCGCCCACGGCGTGGATCCTCCAGGAGCCGCTGCGCTGGCTGGAGGCGGTCGACACCCACCGGGTGACGCTGACCTGGGCGCCCAACTTCGCGTTCGGCCTCGTCAACGACCGGGTGGCACAAGCCGCAGGGGCGGCCTGGGACCTGTCGTGCCTGCGGTTCATCCAGAACGCGGGCGAAGCCATCATGCCCCGCGTCGCCCGCAGGTTCCTGTCCGCGCTCGCCCCCCACGGCCTGCCCGCCACCGCCATGCGCCCCTCCTGGGGGATGTCCGAGACGTCGTCGGCCGTCACGTACTCCGACGCCTTCACCCTCGACTCCACCAGCGACGACGCCCCCTTCACCGAGGTCGGCCGGCCGCTTCCCGGCACCACCCTGCGCATCGCCGACGAGCAGGAGCGCACCCTGCCCGAGGGGGTACCGGGGCGCCTGCTGGTGAAGGGGCCCACGGTCACGTCGGGCTACCACGACAACCCGGACGCCAATCGGTCCGCGTTCACCCACGACGGCTGGTTCGACACGGGCGATCTGGGTGTGCTCCGCGACGGCGCCCTCACGATCACCGGACGTGCCAAGGACGTCCTCATCATCAACGGCGTCAACCACTACTGCCACGAGATCGAGTCCGTGGTGGAGGAACTCGACAGCGTCGAGAACTCCTTCACGGCGGCGTGCGCGGTCCGTGACCCCGGCGCCACCACCGACGGGCTCGTGCTCTTCGTCCACCTGCGGGGCGGCCCGGCCGACCCGGCGGAGACCATCCGCGAGATCCGCTCCCACCTCGTGCGCCGTACCGGCCTGAACCCCCGCCACGTGCTGCCCGTGGAGCGCGAGGACATTCCCAAGACCGAGATCGGCAAGATCCAGCGGTCCAAGCTGCGCGACCGCTTCCACGCGGGGGACTTCACCGAGCTGATCCGCGCCACCGACCTCGCCCTGGGCAACGAGCGGACCCTGCCCAACTGGTTCCACGAGCGCCGCTGGACCCCCGCCCGCCCCCAGCAGGGCCCCCGTTCCGACGCCACGGTGCTGGTGCTCGCCGACCAACTGGGCCTGGCAGAAGCCCTGTTGGCCCGGTTCGGTGCGGATGGGCGCCGCGCCGCCCGCGTCGACCTCGGCGAGGACCGCGCCCGGCTCGCCGCGGGCCACTACCGCATACGCCCGGACCACCGCGACGACCACGACTGGCTCTTCGACACGCTCGACGCCGACGGACTCACCCCCGGCGAGATCGTGGACCTCTCCACCTACGCGCCGCCGGCCACGGGCGAGGCGGACCGGCCCGTGCCCGCCGCCACCGCCTGCCTCGTCCACCTCGTGCAGGCCCTCGACGCCCACCGCGACGAGGACGGTGGCGACCGCACCCTGCGCGTCGCGGGGCGCCACACCCAGCACGCGGTACCCGGGGACCGCCCCGACAGCGACCGGGCGGCCCGCCTGGCGCTGCTCGTCAGCCTCCTCCAGGAGATCCCCTGGCTCACCGGCTCCCACCTCGACCTGCCAGGCGACGGCACCCCCGGCGCCGATCTGCCGCACCTGCTGGCCGAACTGACCGCCCGCCCCGGTGAGCCGGAGGCCGCCGTACGCGCGGGACGCCGCCTCGCCCCGCGCCTCGCCCAACTGCCGGGCATCCCCGCGGAATCGGGGCCCCCGCTGCGGCAGCAAGGGGTGTACGTCGTCACCGGCGGTCTCGGAGGGCTCGGCGCCGAGATCTGCGCGCACCTGCTCGACGCCTACGACGCCCGGCTGCTGATCCTCGGCCGCACCCCGCTGCCGCAGGACGCCGGGACGACGGCCGACGATGCCGTGGCCGACGATCCCGTGACCGACGATCCCGTGACCGGCGCACGCGTGGAAACCCTGCGGGCGCTGCGGGCCCGTGGCGGCGACGTCCTGTACGCCGCGGCCGACGTCTGCGACGCCGACCGGACGCGTGCCGCCCTGGACCTGGCACGGGCGCGCTGGTCACGCGAGCCCGACGCCGTGCTCCACCTCGCGGGCAGCTTCCGCCAGCAGCCGTTCCTCACCCAGAGCGTCGACGAACTCGCCGAAGTGCTCGCGCCCAAGACCACCGGCACGCAGGTCCTCCTCGACTGTCTCGCCGACAGAGGCAAGGAGTGCGTCCTGATCGGCTTCTCCTCCGTCAACGGCGCGCTCGGCGCGGCGCTGGCCAGCGGGTACGCGGCCGCCAACGCCCACCTGGACGCCAGGGCCCACCGATCGGCGGACCTCCGCGTCCGCAGTCTCGCCTGGAGCCTGTGGGAGGAGACCGGCATGAGCCGGGGCCGCCATCTCACCGAACCCAGCCGTGCCCGCGGTTACCACCCCATCGGCCGCGGCGAGGGACTGCGCGCCTTCCTGCACGCCCTGCGGCACGACCGCCCGCACGTACTGATCGGCCTGGACGCGTCCAAGCCGTTCATCCGCAGCCGTCTCGACGCACCCGCGCGACTCGTCCATCGCCTGAGCGCCCACACCCCGGCGCCGCCGGCACAACATCCGGCCACCCTGTCCGACCGCTACGGCCACTCGACGAGCTGCGTCCTCTCCGACGCCGGGGGAGAGGCGCCGTCCGGCGGAGCCGGCGCTCCGGCCGGCCCCACGCAGGAACTGGTCGTCCGCACCTGGCGCGACGTCCTGCACCTGGACCGCGTGGGTCCGCACGACAACTTCTTCGACCTCGGCGGGCACTCGCTCCACCTCGCCCGCGTGCACAACCTCCTGGAGGCGGCCCTGGAACGCGAGTTCTCGATGGTCGATCTCTTCCGCCACCCCACCGTCACGAGCCTCGCGGCCTTCCTGGAGACCCCCGCGACACTACCCCCCACCCGAGCCGCGGCCCAGGCCCGCGCCGACCGCCGCCAGTCCGCCCGAAGCCGCCGTCGCGCCCGCTGATCTCTCCATAGGCGGTCAGGCGGTCAGGCGGTCAGGTTGTCAGGCGGTGAGGGTGGTCAGGCGGTGAGGGCGGTGGCGAGCTGGGTCCGGGAACGGATGCCGAGCTTGCGGTAGACACGGCTCAGCACCGTCTCCACCGTCTTCACCGAGATGAACATCCGCCGCGCCGCCTCCTGATTGGTCGCTCCCGCGCGCACGAGCTCGGCCAGGCGCAGCTCGTGCGCGGTCAGGCCGCCTGCCGCAGACCCCTGCGGTGACCTCGGTGCCGTCGCCCGGCCCGTCAGATGGGCCAGGTGGTCATCCGCGAGCGCCCTCCACGGGCGGGCCTGCGCACCTTCGAACAGCTCGCGCGCGCACTCCCACGCGGAGCGCGCCGCGGCTGCCCGTCGTCTGCGGCGCTCGACACGGCCGCGCAACAGATGCGTGCGGCCCTCCTCCACCGGCAGACCGAGTCCTGCGAAGACGTCCGCCGCGTCGGCGAGCAGCTCCGCAGCCTCGTCGCCCGCGCCGTCCAGATGACGGCAGAGCCCGCGCGCCCTGGTGAGCGCGGCCCGCAGGGCGGCGTGCGCGGGGTGCGGGCCCACCTGTTCCCGCATGCGTTCCAGCAGATCGTGGGCCTTGTCCTCGCGGCCGCTGAGCGCGTACGCCTCCACGGCGTCGCCCTGCCAGCGCAGCAGGGACGGGTCGACCGCCCCGGACCGGGACTCCAGTTCCGCCACCTCGGCCAGTGTCTCCGCGGCTTCCTCGACGCGACCGGTGTGCAACTGGGCCGCCCCGAGGATCCAGAGACCTCGTGCCGTGTGCAGCGCGTCGCGCTCCTCGCGGGAGGCGCGTACGCCGTGGGCGGCGAGGCTCAGCGCGCGGGTGAAGGTGCCGCCGCAGGTCTGCGCCAGCGCGGCGGTGTACCAGGCGGGGCCCGGTGAAAGCCCGGCGGCCGCCGTGAGGTCGACGGCGCGGGCCGACCAGTGCAGGGCCTCGCCGCAGGCGCCACGCCCCGCGTCGACCTCGGCGAGGCTCCTCCACAGATCCACCAGGTCCTCGGCCTCCCCGGACTCCTCGGCGAGGGGCAGCAGGGGGAGGAGGAGCGACTGGGCCTCGCCCGGCCGGGCGTCGAAGACCGCGTGGCGGGCGGCGAGGTACTGCGGGCTGTTCCGTATGCCCAGCCGCTCCGGGGGCACGGCCAGCGCGAGGGCGCGCTCCAGGGTGGCGGAAGCCGCGTCGAGACGGCCCAGGACGCGCTGCATGCGGGCGGTCATCGTCAGCGCGGCGGCCTCCAGCGGTACGGCACGGGCCTGTTCGGCGAGAGTGGTGGCGACCTGTGCGTGGTGCAGGGCTCGGGCGAAGTCGTCGCCGGAGACGTTCTCCTGGACCGCCGTGCGCAGTTCGACGGCGGCGAGCAGCGCGGGGTCGTCGGCGGCGGTCCTGCGGGCGGTGGCGAGCACCGGGCGGGTGCCTGCCGTGTGCTGGCCGTGCGCGTCGACGACGGCCAGCAGAGCGTGCACCTGCTGGGCAGTGGTGCCGTGTTCCGCCACGATCCGGTCCGCCGCCAGCCGGGTCAGGGTCGCGGACCCCGCGGCCGCGGCTTCCCGCGCGGCCCCGGCGAGACGGTCCAGGCGCAGGCGGGGCCGGTCGGCCGGAGTGAGGCGGGCGGCGAGGAACAACAGCTCGGCCGCGCGCGGACGTTCTCCCGCCGCCCTGGCCGCGACGGCCGCCTGCGCGGTGTCCTCGGCGACGGCCCGGTCCGGGGACTCCTGGGCCAGCGCGGTGTGCAGCGCGCGGGCCACGGGGTCGTGGGAGCAGGCGGCGAGCGCGCGGTGGATCGCGGTGCGCCGTTCCCGGGTCAGCGTGGCGGCCGCGGCGTCCGCGAGGGCTGTCGCGGCGAACCGGTGGGGCGGGCCGGCACCGGCCGGGGCATGGTGCGTGGTGTCGTCCGCGGCGAGGAGCCCGGCGTCCAGGGCATGGGCGAGGTGGTCCTCCGCGTCGCGTCGCCCGGTGTGCCGCAGCAGGTCGGCGTCGCAGGTGCCCGCGAGCGCCGCGATCTGGAGCGTGGCGTGGACGTCGGCGGGGACGGAGGCGAGCCACGCGGCGGCCAGGTCGCGCACCCGCCGGGGCGGGACGGGCGGCCCCGGAGCGCCGGTCGCGTCGCCGGACCGGACGTCGGCGGGCAGGGCGCTGAACCATGCGTCGAGCAGGGCCCGGTGCCCGCCGCAGTGGCGGTGGACGGGCGCCGCCCAGCGCGTGGGCAGTCCGAGGCGCGCGCAGGCCGCGGTCGTCTCGGCGAGGTCCGCGAAGGGCACGGGCAGCACGGCCGGATGCCCGCCGAGCAGGGCGGCCGCGGCGCCCGGGTGCCCACCCGTGCGTTCGGCGGCGACGACGGTCAGCCGCGCAGGCGGCAGCGTACGGACGGCGTAGCCGATCACGGCCGCGCTGGCCGGGTCGAGCCACTGGGCACCGTCGATCAGGAGGAGGGCCGGAGGCCCTGCGTCGAGCAGCCGTGTCAGAGCGAGGCGCAGCCGCAGCGGGTCGTCGGTGACTCCGGGGAGGCCGGGTAGCTGCTCCCGGCCTCGGGCGGCGAGGTGCGCTCGTACCGGCGATGACTGAGCAGCTCCGCGTACGCGCGAATCGCCGACGGCGTGCGCACCTGGGCCGTCCGGCTCGCTCCGGACGGGCAGGGCAGGGGGGAGTGTCAGACCTCGGCCGCCCGGATCCTGGTCCAAGGCCCTTGATCCACCCCACCACCCGCAGTCGGCACCGGCCCCCTCCGCCTCCGCCTCAGCCCCCTCCGCCTCGGCCCCTGCCGCGCTGAGCAGCTGGACCAGCGCCCCGTAGGCGACCCCCGTGTCCCCCTCCTGCGTGTGCACCCGCAGCCAACGCCGCGTTGCCGGACCGAGCCGTCCGGCCGACGCCCGCTCGGCCAACGTGCCCAACAGGGTGCTCTTGCCCGCGCCCCAGGGGCCGCTGACCGCCAGCCGACCGTGGCGCTCCAGCAGCGAGGCGGCCTCGTGGACCACCGCGGCCCAGCCGCCCTCTGCCGTGCACGCTTCACCGTCCGCGTCCGTCCGTCTTCGCACACCGGGCACCGTAGGCGCACGTCCGTCCTGCCACAACGCCCCCGGACGCGACCCACGTGCAGGACAAGGGAACTCCCTGACACCTTCGCGGCCTCCCACGACGCCCCCCCCGCGAAGGCGGACGCACCTGAACCGCACGCGCACGGGCCCTCGTACGAGGTACGAGGACCCAGCGGTATACCCCCCGGCGTGAGCCCCGTCCGCCCCGTCCGCCCTGCCCCCGGTCGTTCCGCGTCCCCGGAGCGGCCGAGAGCAGGGGCCTTCCCGGATACCGCCGACGCCCCGGCTCCAGGACGCTGTGGCCCGTCCTGGACTGCGCACCGCACGTCCGGGGCGGCACCTGCCGAGCCTCGGGCGGCACCTGTCGAGCCCCGGCCGGCACCTGCCGAGCCCCGGGCGGCACACCCGACAACACCTGACGACCCGTCACTGACATGTCCGTGCTCTCTCCCCGAAAGGCACCCACTCATGCGCTCTCACTCACGCCGGCCGTTCCTCACGGGCCTCGTGGCCGCGGCAGCTCTCGCAGGGTTGGCCGCCATGCCGGTCCCCACGGCGCACGCCGACACCCCTGCACCTCCCTCACCGGGCCCGACGGGCCGACCTTCACTGCCCGCCGGGCTGCGCGCCGCCCTGGCGCGCGACCTCGGGCTCGACGCCGAGGGCGTCCGGGACCGGCTGGCCGACGAGAGCCGGGCCCAGCGCGCGGCGACAGCTGTCCGTGCCACCGTCGGGGACCGGGCCACGGCGCTCTGGTTCGACGCGGCCGACGGCCGCCTGCACGCGGCCGTCACCACGGACCGGGCCGCCGCGGAGGTGCGGGCCGCCGGAGCCGTACCACGCCAAGTGCACAGCACCCGCGCCGAGTTGGCGGCGACGGCCCGCACGGTCGGCACGTGGAGTCGCGGGGTAGCCGGCGTACGCTCATGGGGCCCCGACGCCCGCGCGGGACGGGTCGAGGTGGTCATCGATCCCACCGCGTCGACCACGGCCACCCGGCACCTGCGCACCAGGCTCGCCTCCCTCGGCGGCCGCATACGCGTGGTCGAGTCCCGCGATGTGCCCCGCCAGCAGGGCGGTGATGTGGTGGGCGGCGAGAAATGGACGCCCGGCAGCGAATCGCCCTGCTCGATCGGCTTCCCCGTGACGCGTACGAGCGGCGGCGGCAAGGCGTTCCTGACCGCGGGGCATTGCACCAACGACGTCGACCAGCCCGCGTACGGGAAGGACGGCACGCGTGTCGGCACCTCGAACAGCGACGGCTCGGCGTCGGTCAACGCCCGCGAGGGCGACATGGGCATCGTCGACGTGGACCGGTCGGGCTGGTCACTGGCGGCCAGGGTCGCGGGCTGGGGCAAGGGGGACGTCGCCGTGACGGGCTCGGCGGAGGCGGTCGTGGGGACGGCCGTGTGCCACTCGGGCCAGACGACCGGCTACCAGTGCGGTGAGGTGACCAAGGTCGACCAGAGCGTCGACTACGGCAACGTCGTGATCGACGGGCTGTCCTACTCCAGCGCCTGCTCGGCCGGCGGTGACTCCGGCGGCAGCTACGTCACGGCGGCCGGGGGGCGCGCCGTGGGCCTGCACTCGGGCGGCGGCAGCGCCACGTGCAGCGGTGGCAGCGGCGAGAAGTTCACCATCTTCCAGCCGGTCAACGAGGCTTTGGCCAAGTTCGGCGCCCGGCTGGTGACGTCGACTCCGCAGCCCGGCGACGTGACCGTGGCGGCGGTGTCCGCACAGACCAGCGCCACTGGCACCCCGGTGGAACTGCGCAACAGTGCGGAGGGCGGCACGGCTCCGTACACGTGGAGCGCCGCCGGCCTGCCCGCGGGGCTGTCCGTCTCGCCGTCCAGCGGCACGGTCACGGGCACCCCGACGACCACGGGCACGTTCCAGGTCACGCTGACCGCGACGGACGCGGCCGGGAAGAAGGGGTCCACGTCCTTCTCCTGGAAGGTGACGGCCCCCGACACGGGCGCCCCGCAACTGGCGAATCCGGGCAGCCAGAACGTCTACCTGGGACGCCCGGTGAGCCTGCCGCTGAAGGCGACCGGCGGCACGGCTCCGTACACCTTCAGCGCGACGAACCTCCCGGCGGGGTTGTCCGTTCACTCGAGCACGGGGCTGATCTCCGGCACCCCGACGAGCTGGGGTTTCCGTAACGCGACGCTGACCGTGACGGACGCGGCGGGCAAGAAGGCGTCCGTGACCGTGACCTTCACGGTCTGGTCCTGACGCCCCCTGGCACACCGTCGGGCAGGCCCTGCTAGCCGGCGACGATGGCGCCGAGGATCATGCCGCCGATCAGTCCGACGGCGCCGACTATCAGGGCGATGGTGGAGAGCCGCTCGTGCCGGGCGAATTTGGCGATGACAGCCAGGATCAGCCCGCCCAGTCCGAAAACGATCGGCAGGAAGAGGAGACCGATCGCGCCCAGCACGATCGCGATGATGCTGAGCACGTTCTCGCTGGCGCCGCCCTTGGCCGGGGCGTGGTGCCGCCCGACCGGCTGGTTGCCGTACTGCGTAGTCATCTCTCGCTCCTTCAGGTCGGTCGCTCCAAGATCCGGTCCCAACGCGACCGGGCTGACACTCGATCGAGTGCCCCGAACTCCCGCTCCTATACGGCGAGTTGTATCCCGAGCCCCGACGCAGCGCCCGCTCGCCCGATCAACCGGCCCCCAGGCCGGAGTTACGCCCCCACCTGCGGCAACCGCTCACCGGTACGACCCACCCCGTTTATCGGATTGGTAAAGAACCCCCACCCCATCTGTTCTCAGCCACCCCACAGACGCAAGGATCCCCGTACTGATCGAATCTGCTCGAATCGATGTGCGGGAGGCCCGACGTGAGAAGGACCCCAGGGACCAGACGGCGGACGGCGGTGTTCGGATCCGCGGGGGCTCTTGTCGCCGCGACGCTGATAGCGGGCGCCGTCGCAGCCCCGACGGCGAACGCCGACGCGACGTCGACGGCACGGGCCGACGCGGCCCGCTCCGGCAAGGACCGTGAGACGCGCGGCGCCGTCCTCGCCGCGCAGCGCGCCGCCAAGGCCGGTATCGACTGGCGGGACTGCCCGGCCGACTGGGGGTTCGAGAAGCCCATCCAGTGCGGCTGGGTCACCGTCCCGGTCGACTACGCCAAGCCCGACGGCAAGAAGATCAAGATCGCCGTCGACCGCGCCGTCAGCACCGGCACCAAGGACGAGCGGCAGGGCGCCCTCGTCTACAACCCGGGCGGCCCCGGCGGCTCCGGCATGCGCTTCCCGCGCCGCGTCACCACCAAGAGCAAGCTGTGGGAGCAGACCTCCAAGGCGTACGACTTCGTGGGCTTCGACCCGCGCGGAGTCGGGCACTCCGCGCCCATCTCCTGCGTCGACCCGCAGGAGTTCGTGAAAGCGCCCAAGCTCGACCCGATCCCCGACAGCGAGGCGGACAAGCGCGCCCAGCGCAAGCTCGCCGCCGAGTACGCCGACGGCTGCCAGGAGCGCAGCGGCGACCTCCTGCCGCACATGACGACGCCCAACACCGCCCGCGACCTGGACGTCATCCGCGCCGCGCTCGGCGAGAAGAAGCTGAACTTCCTCGGCGTCTCCTACGGCACCTACCTGGGCGCGGTCTACAGCACCCTCTACCCGACGCACGTGCGCCGCATGATCTTCGACTCCGTGGTCAACCCGCGCACGGACAAGATCTGGTACGAGGTCAACCTCGACCAGGACGTCGCCTTCGAGAAGCGCCTCATCGACTGGATGAAGTGGGTCGCGAAGAACGACTCCGCCTTCCACCTCGGCGACACCTACACCAAGGTCCGCGCCCAGTGGGACACGCTGCGCGCCACCGCCAAGAAGCAGCCCCTGAACGGCGTCGTCGGCCCGGCCGAGCTGCACTCGTACTTCCAGAACGCGCCGTACTACGACTCGTACTGGGTCGAGATCGCCACGAACTGGAGCAAGTACGTCGCCGGTGACCCGAAACCCCTCATCGAGGCGGCGAGCCCCGACCTCTCCGACACCGCGGGCAACATCGCGAGCGAGAACGGCAACGCGGTCTACACCGCCGTCGAGTGTGCCGACGCCAAGTGGCCGCGCAGCTGGAAGAAGTGGGACCGCGACAACACCCGCATCCACCGGACCAGCCCCTTCATGACCTGGGGCAACGCCTGGATGAACCTGCCCTGCGCGACCTGGTCGAGCAAGCAGCAGCGTCCGATCGAGGTCGAGACCCACGAGGGCCTGCCGAAGACGCTGATCATGCAGTCCACGCGTGACGCCGCCACGCCGTACCCCGGCGCCGTCGAGCTGCACAAGCGCCTGAAGGGCTCCCGGCTGGTCACCGAGAAGGACGCCGGTTCGCACGGCATCACCAACCTCGCCAACCCGTGCCTGAACACCCGTGTCGACACCTATCTGTTGACCGGCAAGGTCGACGCCTCCGACGTCACCTGCGGCCCGCACGCCACGCCCAAGCCGTAGCGGAAGCGGAAGCGGGAGACTCGAGCGGCCGCTGTCGGAGCAACAGCTCCGGTGGCGGCCGTCGGCGTGCCCGGGGGTGGGTCAGGAGCGCCCTGGGCCCGCCAGCCATGCGTCCTCCGCCGCATAGTCGAACAGGTCGACCGACCGGTCGTAGTTCGCCGCCATCTTCGGGAACGCCTCGCGCCAGTCGCGGTCGCCCAGCCGCCCCACGAGCCAGTCGACCGTCTCTTCCAGGGCATCGGTGTACGACGTCACGGCGCGGTACCCCAGCTCCCGCTCCGCCGCCGACATGTCGTAGACGACCGGATGCGCCGCGCTCCAAGGAGTGACACCGACGTTCGTGGCCGGTGCCTCGCCCGGCACCGTCACCGTCTCGCTCCCGAACCCCATCACCGTGTCGATCGCCGCGCCGATCTCCGCGACCGTGAACGCCTCCGGATCAGCCGCGTTGAGGACCCGGGACCCGGGGCGCGCGGCTGCGAGCCGCACCAGCTCCGCGATGTTGTGGACGCTCACCGGATGGAAGCGGCTGCGTCCTCCATGCGTCAGGACGCGCGTGCGCCGTCCGTCCAGGTTCCGCTTCACGAAGTACAGCTCGCGCGGCGTGCGGCAGTACGGGCCGTAGATCGCGCCGGCCCGCAGCAGCGTCACCGGCAGGGCGTCGCCGAGCGCCAGGAGGTCCCGCTCTATCCCGATCTTGCGGGTGCCGTACGTCGCGTCGCCGGGCTCGACCGTGAGCTGGCTCTCCGGGATCGGCACGGGGTACTCGGGGAAGCCGTCGGGCTTGTCCTGGGTGTCGAAGCTGCGGCCCCGCCCGTCCGCGTAGACAGCTCCGCTGGACAGCACCACGGCCGACCCGATCCGGTCGGCGAACTCCACGTACTGCCGGGCATGCGCGGCTGTGAACGCCACCATGTCGACCACGAGGTCCACACCGTCGCCGAGCACGCCCGCGAGCGCCGCGTCGTCCTCCCGGTCGAGCCGCACTGCCCGTACGTCCCCGGGCCACCGCTCGTCACGCCCCGCGCCCCGCGACGCGGCCCGCACCGCCCAGCCGTCCTCGGCGAGGACCCGCGCCGCCACCCGCCCGATCTGCCCCGTCGCCCCGATCACCAATGCGCTCTTCATGATCGGACCGTATGTCCTGGCCGGCGCCCGCTGAAGGGCGCTCTGCTCTCAGCAGACGGACCGGGTCGCCCGTGCGCCGCGTGCCCGGGAAGCGCATGCGGCGGCGCTGCCTCTTTCGGGTGCCGTCCCGGGGAGAGGCCCCGGTGTTCCTCGGTCGGCGGCGAGGGTGGGGTGCGTCCGGATTCCATACGGTGCGGCGCCGCGAGGGGCGCACCCGTGCCGGGAGCCCCTCAGCTCAACGGCATCCGCGGACGCCTCCGCGGCTCCTTGCCTCCGGCCGCCGCGCGCTCGCGTTCCGCTTCCGCCGCCTCCTCCGCCTTCACGACGGCCGCGTACTTGTCGACGTACTCCTGCCCGGAGAGTCCGAGGATCGCGTACATGATCTCGTCGGTGACGGCTCGCAGGACGGCCTTCTCGCCGTCCATGCCGACGTAGCGCGTGAAGTCGAGCGGCTCGCCGAAACGAATCGTCACCCGCTTGAACTTGGGGAACTTCCGGCCGGGCGGCTGTGCCTCGAAGGTGCCGATCATGGCGCACGGGACCACCGGCACCTGCGCCTTGAGCGCCATCGCCGCCACGCCGACCTTGCCCTTGTACAGCCGCCCGTCGTGCGAGCGGGTGCCCTCCGGATAGATGCCGAGCAGTTCGCCCTTGCGCAGCACGCCGAGGCCCTCGCGGATCGCCGCCCGGCCCGCCTCCTTGCCGGAGCGGTCCACCGGGATCTGCCCCGCGCTGCGGAAGAACGCGGCCGTCAGGCGGCCCTTGAGGCCCGGCCCCGTGAAGTACTCGGCCTTCGCGAGGAAGGTGATGCGGCGCTTGATGATCGCCGGCATCAGGAAGTGATCGGAGAACGACAGGTGGTTGCCCGCGACGATCGCCGCGCCGCCGTCCGGCACATGTTCCAGGCCCTCGATTCTGGGCCGGAACATCAGCCGGAGCAGCGGGCCGAGGATCACGTGCTTGAGCAGTAGGTAGAACATGGCGGCCGCCTTCCCCCTGGTCCCGGTGCCGACGCACAGTAGTCAATCGATGGCGCGGAGGCGAGAGCCCGTTCGGGCCCTTGCGTGCGGCCGGGTGGCCGAACGACCGGCGTGGCGGCGCGACGTACGCCGCCGGTGAGGGGTGCCGTGGCTACTCCCCGGTGTCGTCCGACGCCACGGAACGTCACCGCCGCCGTCACATCCGACGCGTACCCCGGAGGTCTCCCATGCGCTCGCTTCCCCTCGCGGCCGCCGCCTGCCTGCTGGCTCTCGGCGGGCTCGGGCCCGCCCATGCCGCCGACAGCGCCGCCCCCGCCCCGAAGCGCGGGCTCTTCCTCACCGTCTCGGGCGCCGAGAACACCTGGATCCGCGGCGTGCTGCTGCGCTGCGTACCCGAACCCGCCGGGGCCCACCCGCAGGCGGCCCAGGCGTGCGAGGCGGTCGCGCTGGCCGGGGGAGACTTCGACGAGCTGCCGGGCGACCCGCACGCCTGTACGAAGGAATTCGACCCGGTGACGGCGACGGCGACCGGGTCGTACCGAGGCAAGGCGGTCGCCTGGCGCAAGACGTATCCGAACGCCTGCGCCCTGGACGCGGACACGGGCCACGTGTTCCGCTTCTGAGCCCCTCGAGCGACCGGTGCGCGCCGTCACGCTCACGCGGTCCGCGACAGCACCATCGCCAGCGTGATCAGACCGAGCACCACCCAGCCGAACCACAACCAGCCGTTGCTTCCGAGCGTCACCGTGTAGGCCGTCACCATGACGAGGCCTCCGATGGTGAACCCACCCATCGTCTTCGTGGAACCGGGCATCGCTCAGCCTCCTCCCGGCAGCCTGCGGCGCCCACGCGCCCAGACCGCGGTCCGAAGACCATCGTCACCCGGGAAGCCCCTCTGGCGCTAGCGTCCGCGAGCGGCCAGTGAGGCCAGATAGGCGTTGTACGCCTCCAGCTCCTTGTCGCCGTCGCGGTCCGCGGCACGGTCCTTGCGGCGTGCCTCGCGGTCGTCGGAGCGCCGCCACTGGAAGAGGAGGGCGACCAGGACCACCACGGACGGGATCTCGCTGAACGCCCAGGCGATGCCGCCCGCGGCCTCCTGGTCGGCGAGCGCGTCGATGCCCAGCGAGGCGGGCGGGTGCATGTACGTGCCGATCATCGGCTGGCTCGCCATCATCAGCGCGATGCCGAAGAACGCGTGGAACGGCATGCCCGCGAACAGCTCGAGCATCCGCATGATGTAGCCGGGGCGGTGCGGTCCCGGGTCGACGCCCATGATCGGCCAGAAGAAGACCAGGCCGACGGCGAGGAAGTGGACCATCATCCCGATGTGGCCCGCCTTGGAGCCCATCAGCGTGTCGAAGAGCGGCGTGAAGTAGAGCGCGTACAGGCTGGCGATGAACAGCGGGATCGTGAACGCCGGATGCGTGATGATCTTGATGTAGCGGCTGTGGAGGAGCCACAGGAGCCACTCGCGCGGGCCCTTGCGGCCGCGCCCCGCCGCGGGCAGCGCACGCAGCGCGAGCGTGATCGGTGCGCCGAGCAGCAGCAGGATCGGCGACAGCATGCTGATCACCATGTGCTGCACCATGTGCACGCTGAACATGACCATGCCGTAGTCATTGAGCTTGGTGCACATCACCAGGAGCACGGTCAGGATGCCGATCACGAACGAGACCGTGCGGCCGACCGGCCACTTGTCGCCGCGCCGCACGAGCCGCGCCACGCCCCACCCGTACAGGGCGAGGGCCACCAGGCAGCCGATGAGGAAGAAGGGGTCGGCCGACAGCTCGAGGCCTCGCCCCAGCGTGAACGGCGGCAGATCCATGTTCATGCCGTGCCCGCTGTGATCCATCCAGTGGCTCCTGATTCGTGCGGATTGTGCGACGTGTGTCGGCACCAGAGTAGAACTGCCCCCGGCCGCTGACGCGACCGGGGGCAGGAGTTCGAGGGCGACCGGACTACAGCACGCACTCCGCTTCGGCGTACCGCTCCTCGGGCACCGTCTTCAGCGTCTCCACGGCCTCCGCGAGCGGCACCATCGTGATGTCCGTGCCGCGCAGCGCCGTCATGTTGCCGAACTCGCCGCGGTGCACGGCCTCCACGGCGTGCCAGCCGAAGCGGGTCGCGAGGACGCGGTCGTACGCCGTGGGGGTGCCGCCGCGCTGGACGTGGCCGAGGATGACCGGACGGGCCTCCTTGCCGAGGCGCTGCTCCAGTTCGAGGGAGAGCTGGCGGGCGATGCCGGCGAACCGCTCGTGGCCGTAGACGTCCTTGCCGCCCACGTCGAACTCCATGGAGCCCTCACGGGGCTTGGCGCCCTCGGCGGCCACGACGATCGCGAACTTCTTGCCCGCGGAGAAGCGTTCGCCGACCTTCGCGGCCAGCTCCTCGATGTCGAAGGGGCGCTCGGGGACGACGATCGCGTGCGCGCCCGCTGCCATGCCCGAGTGCAGGGCGATCCACCCGGTGTGCCGGCCCATCACCTCGACGATGAGCACGCGCTGGTGCGACTCGGCGGTGGTCTTAAGGCGGTCGAGGGCCTCCGTCGCCACGCCGACGGCCGTGTCGAAGCCGAAGGTGACGTCCGTGACGGCGATGTCGTTGTCGATGGTCTTGGGGACTCCCACGATGGGCAGGCCCGCGTCGGAGAGGAGCCGCGCCGCCTTGAGGGTGCCCTCGCCGCCGATCGGGATGATCGCGTCGAGACCCAGCTCGGCGACGTGCCCCTTGGCGCGCTCCACACCGTCCCGCAGGTGCGCGGGCTGGACGCGCGAGGAGCCGAGGATGGTGCCGCCGCGGGCGAGGATGCCGCCCACCGCGTCGAGGTCCAGCTTGCGGTAGTCGCATTCCAGGAGGCCTTTCCAGCCGTCGTGGAAGCCGATGACCTCGTCGCCGTGGTCCGCCACCGCGCGGTGCACGACGGAGCGGATGACGGCGTTCAGGCCGGGGCAGTCGCCGCCGGAGGTCAGGACACCAATGCGCATGGCCCGGAATACCTTTGCAACGTGGGTCGATGACCGGACCACGTCGTCCGGCTGGATCCCCGCCACCCTATAGGCGCCGGGGGGCCGGGCCGCACCTGGCGTCCGAGGGCTGGACGCCCCCGCTCACATGTGCGGGCGGGGCGTCAGGCGGGCCCTCGGACGCCAGGGGCGACGGGAGTGTTACGCGGGCTGCTGGGCGGCGTTGATGCGCTCGGCGCGCAGCGCCTCGTACCAGCGGTCGTCCGTCGGCGGCAGCGCGTTCACGTCGAGGGCCAGCTTCAGGAGCAGGTCCGCGATGAGCGGGTTGCGGGCGAGGACGGGGCCGTGCATGTACGTGCCGAAGACCGTGCCGTTGTACGCGCCCTCGGTGCCGTCGCCCGTGCCGTTGCCGCGGCCGAGCGTCACGCGGGCGAACGGCCGCGCGGCCGGGCCGACGTGCGTGATGCCCTGGTGGTTCTCGAAGCCCGTCAGCGGCGGCAGGCCGAGCTGCGGGTCGATGTCGGCGAGCACGTCGCCGACGCACCGGTCGCCCTCGCCGCGGGTGGAGACCACGTCGAGGAGACCGAGGCCCGGCTCGCGCTGGCCGAGGTCGTTGATGAACTCGTTGCCGAGGATCTGGTAGCCGGCGCAGACCGAGAAGACGATCGCGCCGTTGCCGACGGCGCGCTGCAGGCCGCCGTCGCGGCGCAGCCGCTCGGCCGCGAGCCGCTGCGGGCGGTCCTCGCCGCCGCCGATCAGGTAGATGTCGCCGGAGGTGGGCACCGGCTGGTCGCTGCGCACGTCGTAGCGCTCGACCTGGAGGCCGCGCTGACGCGCGCGGCGCTCCACGACCAGGGCGTTGCCCTGGTCTCCGTACGTGCTCAGCAGGTCGGGGTAGACCCACACCAGCCGCAGGCTGTTGTCGCTCATGCTCATGTCCTTATCCGGGCGGGTCAGTTGCCGACGCGGCGGCGCAGGTCCTGGAACGCGGTGTAGTTCGCGATCGTCTCGATGCGTCCCGGCGGGGCGAACTGCACCGCCTCGTCGACGCTCTCGCAGACCCGGAAGTCCAGGCCCGCGACCTCGAGGCGCACGGCGAGGTCCAGCTTGCGGTCGCCGAGCACGAAGATCGGGTGACCGGCGAGCCGGGTGTAGTCGACGTCCCAGAGCCAGGAGGTGTCCGTGCCGTCGGCGCCGCGCGCGTTCACGGAGAGGATCACCGGGGTCGGCGGCGGGTCGATCAGCGAAAACGTTTCGAGCCAGCCCGCGGGGTTCTTGGCGAGCAGCAGACGCAGGTCGCGGCCCTGGAACTGCACGACGTCGTAGCGTCCGGCGACCGCCTGCACCTGGTACATGCGCTCGAGGGCGACCTGCGGCGGCACGCCGAAGACGGCGGCCACGGCGGCCGACGAGGCGGCGTTGGCCTTGTTCGCCCGGCCCGGCAGCTGCAGGTGGATCGGCCACGCGGAGCCGTGCGGGTCGAGGACGTGGTCGCCGGAGAGCACCCAGCTGGGCGCCGGGCGGCGGAAGCCGCACTCGCCGCAGTACCAGTCGTCCCCGGGGCGCTGCATGACGCCGCCGCAGGACGGGCACGACCAGGCGTCGTCCTTCCACTCCTGGCCGGCCGCCACCCACACCACGTTCGGCGAGGAGGAGGCCGCCCAGACGACCAGCGGGTCGTCGGCGTTGGCGATGATCACGGCCTTGGAGCCGGCCAGGCCCTCGCGCCACTTCTCGGCGAGCATGCGGGTCTCCGCGGCGCGGTCCAGCTGGTCGCGGGAGAGGTTGAGCAGGGCGATCGCCTTGGGGTCGACGTCACGGGCGACGCCCGCGAGGTACTTCTCGTCGACCTCGATCACACCGAACCTGGCGTCCGAGCCGCCGGCCAGCGCCGAGGTGATTCCGGCGGGCATGTTCGCACCGAGCGCGTTCGAGACGACCGGGCCGCTGGCCCGCAGCGCCTCGGCGATCAGGCGCGTGGTGGTCGTCTTGCCGTTGGTGGCCGACACGAGGACGACGTCCAGGTGCGTGGCGAGCCGCCCGAGCAGTTCGGGGTCGAGCCTGAGCGCGACCTTGCCGCCGATCACCGATCCGCTGCCGCGGCCCGCTGCCCGGGACACCGCCGCGGCCGCCTTGCCCGCCGTCACGGCCAGCTTGGCCCGCGGCGACAGCGGGTCCGTGTTGCCTGACATCTGTCGAGATCCTCCTTGCGTACGGCGCCGCGCCTGCCCCCGGCATCGTTTCGCTGCTCAGCCTATCGAGATCCATCTGCAAGCCCGAATTGCGGCACCACCTCGGCACCTCGGCGGTGCCGCTCCGTCCCCTGGACCGTACTCTTGCCGCCATGCGACACGGCACGATCCCGGGCGCCTCGGGGCGCGTACGACCTCTGACCCTGCTCGGCGACCCGGTGCTGCACGCGCCGTGCGAGGACGTCACCGACTTCGGCCCCGAACTGGCGCGCCTCGTCGAGGACATGTTCGCGACGATGTACGCCGCCAGGGGCGTCGGGCTCGCCGCGAACCAGATCGGCGTCGGCCGCCGGGTGTTCGTCTACGACTGCCCGGACGACGAGGACGTCCGTCACCTCGGGCACGTGGTCAACCCGAAGCTCGTCGAGGCGGACGGCGTGACGGTGCGCGGCCCTGAGGGCTGTCTCTCGCTGCCCGGGCTCGAAGCGGGCACGCCGCGCTTCGACCACGCCGTCGTCGAAGGCGTCGACGTGCGGGGGGAGCCGGTCCGGGTGCACGGGACGGGCTGGTTCGCCCGCTGTCTCCAGCACGAGTGCGACCACCTCGACGGCGGTGTCTACACCGACCGCGTCACGGGCTGGCGGCGCCGCAGGGTGCTGCGGGCCGTGGCCAAGGCCTCCTGGAACTCCTGACGGCCTCAGAACCCGGGACCTCCGACGCGGTTGCCCGCCGCCGCGAGCCGCCCCCACAGCAGGTCGGCGAGGCTGCGCACCAACTGGGCGCGGGGGCAGGGCCGTTCGCCGAGCCACCAGTCGCCCGCCGCGTGCATCATGCCGACGATGCCGTGTCCCCACACCCGGGCGAGTTCGGCGCTCTCCGGGCCGAGGTCGACGCGCTCCTCGATGACCTCCGCGAGCTCCTCGCCGAGCCGGCGGAGCAGGGGAGCCGAGTGCAGCCCGACGTCGAAGCCCTGCTCGCCGGGGGAGGGGGCCTCCGACGGATGCATGAGGAAGCGGTAGACCTGAGGGCGGGCCTCGATCGCCGCGAGGTAGGTGTCGAGCGTGGCCTCGACCCGTTCCCTGCGCTCGGCGGGCGCGTCGAGCGCGGCGCGCAGCGCTTCGAGGAGGGCGTCGGTGTGCCGCTTGGCGAGTGCCGCGTACAGGCCGCCCTTGTCGCCGAAGTGGCGGTACAGGATCGGCTTGGTGATGCCTGCCTCGGCGGCGATGGCGTTCATCGAGGCGCCGGGGCCGTCGCGGAGCACGACCCGGTCCGCGGCCTCGAGGAGCTCTCGCCGCCGGTGTTCCGCGGACCGTTGCTGATCGGTCCGCTGCGTGGTCTCCATCGTTTCTCCCCGCCCGTGCTGAATCGGTGACGCACGCGCAACGTAACACCCGTCGTCCGGTACGGATCGAACGGGCCATCGGGAGTTGACATGGACTACTGGCCGGTAACAGACTGCGGTTACCGCAAGTAACGCCGCAGATGATCGCAGGTCCTGGAGGGGTCATGGCCGAGTTCACCATGGAGCTCAACGACGAACAGAAGGAGGTCCGGGACTGGCTCCACGGGTTCGCCGCCGATGTGATCCGCCCCGCGGCCGCCGAGTGGGACGAGCGCGAGGAGACCCCGTGGCCCATCATCCAGGAAGCGGCGAAGCTGGGGATCTACTCGCTCGATTTCTATGCCCAGCAGTTCTTCGACCCCTCGGGCCTCGGCATCCCGATGGCGACCGAGGAGATCTTCTGGGGTGACGCGGGCATCGGCCTGTCCATCATGGGCACGGGCCTGGCCGCCGTCGGTGTGCTCGCCAACGGCACCGAGGAGCAGATCGGGACCTGGATCCCGCAGATGTACGGCGACGTGAACGACGTCAAGGTCGCCGCGTTCTGCTCGTCCGAGCCGGACGCCGGATCCGACGTGGCCGCCATGCGCACCCGTGCCGTCTACGACGAGGCCAAGGACGAGTGGGTCCTCAACGGCACGAAGACCTGGGCGACCAACGGCGGCATAGCCAACGTCCACGTCGTGGTCGCGGTCGTCGACCCCGAGCTCGGCTCGAAGGGCCACGCGTCCTTCATCGTCCCGCCGAACACCCCCGGCCTGTCCCAGGGCCAGAAGTTCAAGAAGCACGGCATCCGCGCCTCGCACACCGCCGAGGTCGTCCTCGAGGACGTCCGCGTCCCCGGGCACTGTCTGCTCGGCGGCAAGGAGAAGCTGGACGAGCGCATGGCCCGTGCGCGGGAGCGCGCCAAGTCCGGCGGCGAGCGCGTCAAGAACGCGGCGATGGCCACGTTCGAGGCCTCCCGCCCGGCGGTCGGCGCGATGGCCGTGGGCACGGCGCGCGCCGCGTACGAGGAGGCCCTGGAGTACGCCAAGACGCGCACCCAGTTCGGCCGCCCGATCATCGACAACCAGGGCATCGCCTTCCAGCTCGCCGACATGCGCACCCAGATCGACGCGGCCCGCCTCCTGGTGTGGCGCGCCTCCTGGATGGCCACCACGGGCAAGAAGTTCGAGTCGGCCGAGGGCTCCATGTCGAAGCTCTACGCGAGCGAGGTCGCCAAGAAGGTCACCGCGCAGGCGGTCCAGATCCTCGGCGGCAACGGCTTCACCCGCGAGTACCCGGTGGAGCGCATGCACCGCGACGCCGCCATCTACACGATCTTCGAGGGCACGAGCGAGATCCAGCGCCTGGTCATCGCGCGGACTCTCTCGGGAATGCCGATCCGCTAGGCGTGACACGCCTACGGGACATGCGGAGCCGAACACCGCAAGAAGCCCCTCACCCTCGTGGATGAGGGGCTTCTTGCGCAGGCGGGAGTGATTACTTCCGACGCCGGAAGGTCAACCAGATCCGCGCCGCGACCAGCCCGAGTACGACCACGCCGACGGTGATCTGTGCCCAGCGGGGGAGAGCGCCGGAACCGGGCAGGTACAGGGCGAGGGTGGTCACGTCGTGCTCCTTGTCGTCCAGGCGGCGTCGCGCAGCATACGCAGCCCGTTGAGGCCGACGACGACGGTCGAGCCCTCGTGGCCGAGAACTCCGAGCGGCAGGGGCAGGTCGCCCGCCAGGTCCCAGATGACCAGGCCGGAGATGAACGCCCCGGCGATGACCAAATTCTGCACCACCAGGCGGCGGGCCGCTCTGGACAGGGCGATGACCTTGGGGACGGTGGCGAGTTCGTCGCGGACGATGACGGCGTCGGCGGTCTCCAGGGCGAGGTCGGAGCCCGCGCGGCCCATGGCGATGCCGGTGTGGGCGACGGCGAGGGCCGGGGCGTCGTTGACGCCGTCACCGAGGACCAGCGTCCTGCGGCCGTGTGCCTCCAGGCGCCGCACGGCTTCGACCTTCTCCTGGGGCAGGAGCCCGGCGTGGACCTCGTCGTCGGTGATGCCGACCTCGGCGGCCAGGCGGGCGGCGGCGCGGGGGTTGTCGCCCGTCAGGAGCACGGGGGTGCGGCCGGTCAGTTTGGTCAGGCCGGCGACGGTCGCGGCGGCGTCGGGACGCAGCCGGTCGGCGATGCCGAGCACCCCCACCGGGACCTCGTCGAACAGGACGACGACGGCCGTACGGCCCCCGTCCTCCAGCTCGACCGCGATCTCGGTGGCGGCGTCCGTCGCCGTGTCGCCGTCGCGGTCGAGGAGCCGGGCGGGCGCGCCGACCGTGACCGTGTGACCCGCGACGGTCGCGGTGACACCGACGCCGGGCGTGGAGGTGAAGTCCCGCATGTCGGCGACGGGCAGGCCGCGGGTGCGGGCGGCGTCGACGACGGCACGGCCCAGGGGGTGTTCGCTGGGGTGCTCGGCGGCGGCGGCCGGCGCCAGCAGGGCGTCCTCGGTCAGTTCCGAACCGGGCACCGGTCGGATGTCGGTGACGCGAGGGGTGCCCTCGGTCAGGGTGCCGGTCTTGTCGAGGGCGACCGCGTCGACCTGCCCGAGACGCTCCATCACCACGGCGGACTTCACCAGGACGCCGTGACGTCCGGCGTTGGCGATCGCCGAGAGCAGCGGAGGCATCGTCGCCAGGACCACGGCGCACGGCGAGGCCACGATCATGAAGGTCATCGCCCGCAGCAGTGAGGCGGTCAGGTCCGCGCCGAACGCGAGGGGGACCAGGAAAACCGCCACCGTCGCGGCGACCATGCCCAGGCTGTACCGCTGCTCGATCTTCTCGATGAACAGCTGGGTGGGCGCCTTCGTCTCGGAAGCCTCCTCCACCATCGCCACGATCCGGGCGATCACCGAGTCCGAGGCATCCCGCTCGACCTCGACCCGCAGGGCCCCGGTGCCGTTCAGGGTGCCGGCGAACACCTCGTCCCCGGCCTTCTTCGCGGCCGGCAGCGGCTCACCGGTGATGGTGGACTGGTCCACCTCGCTGACCCCGGACAGCACGCGGCCGTCGGCGCCGACCCGCTCGCCGGGGCGGACCAGAACGGTGTCCCCGACCACCAAGTCCCGTGTGCGGACCGTCGATTCGCTGCCGTCGTCGGCGAGGCGGGTGGCTACGGTCGGCGCCGGGTCGAGCAGACCGCGTACCGCGTCCTGGGTCCGGGCGGTGGCCAAAGCCTCCAGAGCGCCGGAGGTGGCGAAGATGACGATCAGCAGTGCGCCGTCCATCGTCTGTCCGATCGAGGCCGCGCCGACGGCGGCGACGATCATCAGGAGATCCACATCCAGGGTCTTCTCCCGCAGGGCCGTCAGCCCCGCCCAGGCGGGCTCCCACCCGCCGGTGACGTAGGCGGCCGCGTAGAGAGGTCCCCACGTCCAGCCGGACGCTCCGGTCAGCTGGAGCGGCAGCGCGATCAGGAACAGCACCAGCGCCGCAGCGGCCCAGCGCGCTTCAGGCAGGGAGAACACCCTGGTACGTCGTTTGGCCACGGTTCGAGGGGCAGTCAGAGCTACCTGTTCGGGCCGCGGGAGCAGGTCGGAGGGCATGGCGAAGCAACCCCTTCGGGGCGGAGGACGGCGACACGGCTACCGTACAGGAACATCTGAACAGGTCTTCATGTATCGCCAGTATGATGGGCGCCATGGGTCACGGAGCCGACGCCAGGAACCACGCCACCCCCCGCGAGCGCCTGGACGCGGTGGGGGCCACTGACGTCGCCGCCACCCTGCAGGCCCTGGCGACCCCTTCGCGGCTGCGCATCCTGGCCCGCCTCCAGGAAGGCCCCTGCGCGGTCGGCGACCTCGCCGAGGCCGTGGGCATGGAAGCCTCCGCCTGCTCCCACCAGCTCCGCCTCCTGCGCAACCTCGGACTCGTCACCGGGGAACGCCGGGGCCGCTCCATCGTCTACGCCCTCTACGACGGTCACGTCGCCGAGCTTCTCGAGCAGGCCCTCTTCCACGTCGAGCACCTGCGACTCGGCCTGCGCGACGACCTCGCCGCCGGACGCTAAAACGCCGCGTGCCGTTGGCCGTTGGCCGGTGTCGCGGCGCGCGCCGGGGTGACGAGGTCGCACGCCGCGTCCCGGGTCTGCTCGGGCAGCATTCCGATGGGGCGGCCCGTCGAGCGTTCCGCGCTCTTGCGGGCCAGGTCGCCGACGATGTGCGCGGCGGGCTGGATCTCCTCGCGCGGGGAGAGGCGGGCTGCGTGCCCGGCCGTGGCGTGATGGGTCCGGGGGGTGTCGGCGAACGCCGCCGCCGTGGGCATGGCGACGGCGGCGAGCGCCGCGATGACGATCATGAGGGCCCTCAAGCGCACGCGGGTGGACATGGTCTCCTTCCTCCGGGTCGCTCCGGGTCGAGTGGAATGTCCACGAAGCTACGCACTCGACATCAAGACCTTGCGTAAGGGATATAACGGGCGCAAGGAGCATTCATCGCGAATTGGGTGCAATGGTGTGGGGAGGAGGTAGAAAGGAAGGCAGGCTTGCAAGTTTGACTTGCTATATCCTATCGTCGCCGTATGAGCGGACACCCTGGAGAGCCCACCCCTGAGCAGGTCGCCGCCGACCTCACCCACGTCGTCGGGCGTCTTGTACGGAAACTGCGGGGCGCGTCACCCATGAACGGACTCAGCCCTTCGCAGCGTTCCGTCCTCGCCCGCCTCGACCGGGGAGGTCCCGCCACCACCGCGGAGCTCGCGCGCGCCGAGTTCGTGCGGCCGCAGTCGATGCGGATGACCGTGAGCGCCCTGGAGTCCATGGAGCTCATCGAGCGGGCCCCCGATCCGAACGACGGGCGTCAATCCGTCCTCTCCCTGACCGACGAGGGCCGCCGCACCCTGACCGACGGGCGCGCCGCCAAGCGCAGCTGGCTCTCCGAGGCCGTCTCCGAAGAGCTCGACCCGGCCGAGCGGCGCCAACTGGCCGACGCCGTCGCACTGTTGGAGCGACTGGTGCAGAAGTGAACGCCACGTCCTTCACCCGGGCCAAGCGGCGTCCCGCGCGGGAGCGGCCCGGCTTCGGAGCGCGCCTGACCGCGCCCCTGCTCCTCGGCTCCCTGCTGAACCCCCTCAACACCACGATGATCTCCACCGGCCTGGTGGCGATCGGCCACGACTTCGGCGTCGGCGCCTCCGACACCGCCTGGCTCGTCTCCGTGCTCTACCTCGCGAGCGCCGTGGCCCAACCCGTGCTCGGCAAGCTCGCCGACAGCCTGGGGCCGCGCCGCGTCTTCCTCGGCGGACTCGTCCTCGTCGTCGTGTCGGGCCTCGTCGGGGCGCTCGCCCCCGGATTCGGCTGGCTGCTCGCCTCGCGCGCGCTCCTCGGCATCGGCACGTCCGCCGCGTACCCCGCCGCGATGGCCGTCCTGCGCGACGAGTCGACGCGGCTCGGAACCCCCACCCCGCGCACCGTGCTCGGCCGCCTCTCCTTCGCGGCGCTCGGCAGCGCGGCGATCGGCCCGACCCTCGGCGGCCTCCTCGTCGCGACCGCCGGCTGGCGCGCCGTCTTCGCCGTCAACGTGCCGGTCGCGGTCATCGCGTACGCCACCGCCCTGCGGTGGATACCCAAGGACATACCGCGCGAGAGGGCGGCGACAGACGGGAAGGGGACGCTCGATCCGCTGGGGATCGCGCTCTTCACCGGCGCACTGAGCTGCCTCGTCGTGTTCCTGCTCGACCTGCGCCACCCGATGTGGCCCCTGCTCGCCCCGGTCGTCCTGCTCTCCGCCCTGCTCACCCGGTGGCAGCTGCGCCACCCGCACCCCTTCATCGACCTGCGCATGCTCGCCACCAACCACGCGCTCGCCCGGACCTACCTGCGGCACGGACTGAGCTACCTCGTCGTGTACTGCGTGGTGTACGGCTTCACCCAGTGGCTGGAGGAGGAACGCGGCTACTCCTCGCTGCACACCGGACTCGTCATGCTGCCGATGTCCCTCGCCGCACTGGCCTGCTCCCTGATCGGGACGCGCACCAAGGGCATCCGCGCGCCGCTCGCCGTCGCCGCCGTGCTCCTCGCCGCGGGCAGCGCACTGCTGCTGCTCACCACGGGGTCCACACCGCTCGCCGTCCTGCTCCTGGCCGGCGCCTGCTTCGGCATTCCGCAGGGGCTCATGGGCACCGGCAACCAGGCGGCCGTGCAGCAGTTCGCGCCCGCGGAGGCCATCGGGTCCGCCGCGGGGCTCCAGCGCACCGCGCAGTACGTCGGCGCCATCACGGCGTCCGGCCTGATCGGTCTCGCCTACGGGCAGCGCGCCGACGACGGCGGGTTGCACCTCATGGCCGCCGTCGGCGCCGTCCTCGCCCTGGCCCTCATCGTCCTGACCGTCACCGACCGCGCGCTGCGCCGCCGCCCGGCCGCGTAGGCGCGTCATCGCCCATGTACGCAAGCAATCAGTACGGCTTGAGAAAGGCACCACCCATGACCGCCACCCTCCTCGACCCCACCACCGCCCTCGTCCTCGTCGACCTCCAGAAGGGCATCACCGCGCTGCCCACCGCCCACCCCGCGCAACAGATCGTCGAACGGTCCGCCGCGCTCGCCCGCGCCTTCCGCCAGAGCGGGCTGCCCGTGGTCCTGGTGCGGGTGACCGGCGGCGCCCCCGGCCGCACCGAGGGGCCCGCGCGCGGCGGCGACGTGCCCGCGGACTGGGCGGACCTCGTGCCCGAACTGGGGCGTACGGACACGGACATCGTCGTCACCAAGCAGCAATGGGGCGCCTTCTACGGCACCGACCTCGACCTGCAGCTGCGCCGCAGGGGCGTCACCCAGGTCGTGCTCGCCGGCATCGCGACGAGCATCGGCGTGGAGTCGACGGCCCGCGCGGCGCACGAGCACGGCTACCACGTGACCGTGGCCGTCGACGCCGTCACCGACATGGACGCCGACGCCCACCGCAACAGCGTGGAGAAGATCTTCCCGCGGCTCGGCGAGACGGACACGACGCAAGCGATCACCGCGCTGCTCGGCCGCGGCTGAGCCCCGGACGTCCGCGGCCCTACGGCCGGTACACGTACGGCGTGGTCGTGCAGAGCGTGGCGAAGCCGAGCCGGTCCAGGATCGGGCGGCTGTCGTCGGACGCGTCGACCTGCAGATAGCGGTAGCCGCGCTCGACGGCGATGCGGGCGCGGTGGGCGACCGTCGCACGGTAGATGCCCTTGCCGCGCCACTGCGGGTCGGTGCCGCCTCCCCACAGCCCGGCGAAGTCGGTGCCCGGCCGGAACTCCATGCGCGCGCCGCACACCGGCCGGTCGCCGGCCATCGCGACGACCGCGACGATGTCGTCCGGTGTCTCGGTGAGCTGGGCGAGCACACGGCGGGCGAGGTGTTCGCTCAGCGCCTCGTCGCCCTCACCGAAGGCGGCGAGGTGTGCCTCGGACATGAGGCGTACGCCTGCCGCGTCCGTCACCGGGACCAGCCGGATGCCGTCGGGCAGTTCGGGGCCGGCGGGGAGGGCGGTGGCCTCGGCGACCATCACGGTCTCCGTCGGCTCGGCCTCGAACCCGGCCGCGAGGAGTCGCTCGCCGAGGTCCGCGGGACGGTCGTACGAGTGCTGCTTCCACTCGAACTCGCGCCCCACGCCGGTGAAATGGCGCACCTGCTCCGCGATCACGGCGTCCGCCGTCGACGCGTCGATGTCGGTCCACAGGACACCGTTCCAGTCGTGTGCGGAGCCGGTGACGCGCACGACGTCCCCGGTCCGCTCGACCCGGGTGTCACCGCCCTCGCCCGTGGTGTCGTGCCGAAGCTGACGGTCGTACGCGGCCAGTACCGCTGCGTGATCCATGCGGTCACCTCAGCAGCGGCGCGCAGCGGCGGCAACAGGTTTTCCGCCGGAACCGGCAGGTCCTAGGAACGCCAGCGGCAGCGCAGGGCCGCCGTGGCGAAGCCGGGGCCGAAGGCGATGACCGCGCCGTGCGCGCCGTCGTGCGGAGGGTCGGCGTGGGTGCGTTCCAGGACGCGCAGGATGCTCACGCCGCCCAGGTTCCCCTCGTGGCGGAGCGTGTCCGTGGAGTGCCGGACGGCGTGCTCGTCCAGACTCAGCGCGGCCGCCGTGTCGGCGATGATGCGCGGGCTTCCGGGGTGGACGACCGCGAAGTCGGGCTGCCGGGGACCGAGCCACTCGAGGAGGGGCGGCGTCACGTCGGTGACGGCGGCCAGCACCTGCTTGGTCGAGTCGAAGTGGATGCCGTCCTCGGCGATCCTGCCGCGCTGGCGTTCGAGGCTGCCCGGGAGGACGTACTCGAAGGTGTCCTCGACGGCCAGTCCGGGTCCCAGCGGCGTGTCGGTGACGACGGTCGCGGAGGCCGCGTCGCCGAACAGCGCCTTGTAGATCATCGACTCGATGGTGGTGTCGCTGTGGTGGTAGATGCTGGACAGCACCTCGGAGGCGACCACCAGGACCGTGCCGCCCGGCCGTGCGGCGAGGAGGTCGGCGGCGCGGGTCAGGGCTTGGGTGCCGCCCGGGCAGGCGACGGAGGTGAGCGCGACGCGGCGCAGGTCGGGGCGGAGGCCGAGCCGCGTGACGAGGTTGATGTCCAGGTTCGGGACGGCCCAGCTCGTGGTGTGCGTGGTGACGAGGGCGTCGATGTCGCGTGCGGTGAGACCGGCGGTGTCCAGGGCCGTGGTGCAGGCCTGTTCGGCCATGTCGAGCGCGTCGGAGAAGGCGACCCGGGCGCGCTCCCCGACGTCGGCCGTGCCGGACACGGTGGGGGAGTCGAGCGGGCGCGTGAAGTGGCGGGTCCGAACACCGCAGTTGCCGATGACGCGGAGTATGGCGCGCAGTCGGGGGTGGTCGGCGTGGTGCGCGCTCATGTCGTCGGCTATCTCGGCCGTGGTGACCCTGTGGGCGCCGAGGACGGTCTGGGGGCGGAGTACGTGAGCAGTCACGAGGCGACTCCCCGTGGATCGGCGGTGCGGGTGGGGATGTGGCCAAATTACTGCACTGTGCCGAGAGTGCCCTGTTATGCGCCGCGTGCTCGAATGTGTGTACGAGAATGAGCGGGGTGTCTGCGCGGGATCAGTCGGAGCGGAGACTGGGCGTGCGCGAGTGGACGCGCTGCGAGCCGCGGTGGAACACGAGGATCATCAGCCGCGAGCCCGGCGCCGTCAGGGGCTGTGCCGCGCACATGGTGACCCAGCCGGGGCCCTCCAGGGCATGCATCAAGGGACGCTCGTCGCCGTCCGGGTGGGGGTGGGAGTTGCCCCTGGCGTAGAGGTCGGCGGTCTCGGGATCGGCCAGGATCTCCTTCTCGATCTGCCGCAGAACGTCGTCGTCGGGCCTGGTGGCGAGCGCGGCCCGCAGCTGCGGAAGCACCATCGGGGCCCATGCGCCGTGCCAGTTCATCAGGGTCTCGCGGCCGTGCGGGTCCAGGAGCATCCAGCGCAGGGTGTTGCCGGGGACCTTGCCGCCCGGGAACATGTCGGCGAAGGCACTGTTGTACGCGAGCGTCTCCCAGGACGCGTCGGTCACGTAGGCCATGTGTCCGATCCCGTCGACCGCCTCCTGCCAGACGCCGGGAACCTCCTTGCCGGAGGAGAGGTGGAGCGGTCCCGGCGGGTCCTGCAGCAGGGCGTAACGACAGAGGGACACCCACTCCTGTTCGTTGAGTCCGAACAGGCGCGCCACCTCACGCAGCAGAGAGGTCGGCGGGTTGGGGTAGTTACCGGACTCGAGACGGTGATACGTACCGAACGTACGGTGGAGCAGCTGGTCGACCTGGTGCTGTGACAGGCCGGGTGCGCGCCGCCCTTGGCCGGTCGGGCGGGCGAAGCCGTGCGATTCGGGAGCTATGAGGGCGCGTCGTTCGCGGAGCAGAGCGCGGAGCGCCGTCTTGTTCATGGTGGGTAATCCCTCTTGGTGCACGCCGAGTTGGAGCGTGATCAGTCTAAATATTCACATCGGCTTTGGTAGTAAACATTGCCCGAAGAAAACGATCAGTCGCTCGGGCATCATGGAGTGTGCGGGGTCACCGACCTGCAGGTTTGAACGTCGGATGACACCCGTGCGCAACAGTGGGGCATCTTGTCCGGTGAGTTCGAGAATGGCTGAAATTCCCCGGCATTGGGTACCCCCTAGGCCTACTGGGCCGATGTGGGAAGCGTGTGGGACAACTGTTCGTATTTCGATCCGCGTGGTCGGAATCGGAGCAGCGCAGGACCGCACGGTTCGGCTTCCCCGCCGGTTCCGTAGGACCACCGGCTGCGGTCGGTGCCGTCACTCGCCATTACGTAGCGGCCACGGTACCGGCCGCCCGTGGTTGTTCCGGGCGCATCAGGTGGCCGTGATGTGCTCCTCCGCCCGCGCCAGGATCTCCGAGACCCGTAGCCCGAACCGTACGTCGCACGGATGAGCCGTGCCCGTGGCCGCGGACTCGACGAGCGCGTCCACCGCCGCCCCGAACGCGTCGCCCGCGCCCTCCCACGGCGGAAGCGCCACCGTGCCGCTCTCCCCGCGCAGCTCCACGGCGCGACCCTCGCACTTCGGCGGCGCCGTCAGGCTCAGCGTCGCCGTGCTGGACGCGCCGCTCTCGTGCCGCAGGATCAGGTGGACCGTGTCCCTGGGACCCTCGGCGGCGGTCACGGCCGTCACGTCGCCGAGCACGGGCAGCAGCATCGACAGGGCGTGCGGGCCCACGTCCCACAGACCGCCGCGGCTCGCGCGCCAGGGTGACGGGAAGGCGGCTCTGCCGTCCGGCGCGTAGAACGAGCCGTACCAGTCGGCGCGGCCGGTGAACCAGCCGCCCGTGGCGGCCTGTTCGGCCACCCAGGCCGCCGAGGCGGTGGTGAAGCGCAGCGTGAAGAAGACCACGGAGGCGACGCCCGCGCGCTCGGCCGCCGCCGCGAGGTCCCGCGCGCCGGCCGTCGTCGTGGCCACCGGCTTGTCCAGCAGCAGGTGACAGCCCGCCGCCGCGGCCCGCGCGGCGAGCGGCGCCTGCACGTCCGGCGGCACCGCGAACGCCACGGCGTCACTCGCGGCGAACAGCTCGTCCACGTCCGTGTACGCCCTGGTCCCGTGCTCGGCGGCGAGCGCGGCCGCGGGCTCGGGGCGGCGGCCCCAGATGCCGCTGAGGTCCACACCGGAGTGGCGGGACAGCGCGGGGGCGTGTGTGGCGGAGGCCCACGGGCCGGTGCCCACCAGGCCGATGCGGAGTCGGTTCATGGGCCGCAGTATGACCGAAGTCGCCGGCAGTGGACCTGTCGCGGTGGGGGTGCGTGGTGGTCCGGGGTGCTTCACGGCCACGGCCGGTCGGAACGTACCGTCCACGTTCTTCCCGCATTCCCCTGGGTGAATTTCCATTCACCCACTACGGTGAATATAAATTCACCTCATCGCGGGGAGACGTCATGGCGCCGGTTCCGACGGTCGGTGACAGAGGGGGCGACGGGGGAGGCGACGGGGGAGGGCTGCGCACCCGTCTCACGGTCCCCGTCCTCGCCTTCGGCGGCATCCTCATGGCCGTCACGCAGACCGTGGTCGTACCCCTGCTCCCCGATCTGCCGCGTCTGACGGGCAGCTCACCCGGCGCCGTGTCCTGGCTGGTCACCGCGACACTGCTGTCCGGCGCGGTCCTCACCCCCGTACTCGGCCGGGCCGGCGACATGTACGGCAAACGCCGCGTCCTGCTGCTCGCCCTCGGCCTGATGGCCGGGGGATCGGTGCTCTGCGCGCTCACGTCCGACATCCGGCTGCTGATCGCGGCGCGCGCCCTGCAAGGCGCGTCCGCCTCGGTGGTGCCCCTGTCCATCAGCATCCTGCGCGACGAACTCCCGCCGCAGCGCACGGCTTCCGCCGTCGCCCTGATGAGCTCCACGGTCGGGATCGGCGCCGCGCTCGGACTGCCGCTGGCCGCGCTCATCGTGCAGTACGCGGACTGGCACGCCATGTTCTGGGCGACGGCCGCCCTGAGCACGGGCGGCCTGCTGCTCGCCCGGTGGGCCGTGCGGGAGTCCCCGGTGCGGTCGCCGGGGCGGTTCGACACGTGGGGCGCGCTCGGTCTGGCGGCCGGGCTCGTCTGCCTGCTGCTCGCGGTCTCGCAGGGCGGTCAGTGGGGATGGGGGAGCGGTCCCGTCCTCGGGCTCTTCGCGGGCGCGGTCGCCGTCCTGACCGTGTGGTGGCGCATGCAGCTGCGCGCGAAGCAGCCACTGGTGGACCTGCGCCTGGCCTCAGGGCGGCGCGTCGCCCTGCCGCACCTGACCGCGCTGCTCGCCGGATTCGCCTTCTACGCCAACTCGTTGGTGACCGCACAACTGGTGCAGGCGCCCGCCGAGAGCGGTTACGGACTGGAGCTGTCGATCGTGGCGACCGGCCTGTGCCTGCTGCCCAACGGCGTGATCATGCTGGCCCTCTCGCCGCTGTCGGCCCGCGTCTCCATGGCGCGCGGTCCCCGGGTGACCCTCGCGCTCGGCGGCGCGGTCATGGCGCTCGGGTATGCCGTACGCATCGTGGACAGCCGGGAGTTGTGGGTGATCGTGCTGGGCGCCGCGATCGTGGCGACCGGGACGACCTTCGCGTACTCGGCGCTGCCCACGCTGATCCTGCGGGCGGTGCCGGTCGAGCAGACCGCGTCCGCGAACGGGGTGAACGTCCTGATGCGGACGGTCGGCCAGAGCGTTTCGAGCGCGGCGGTCGCCGCGGTGCTCGTCCGGCACACCGCGTCCGCCGGAGGTACCGAGTTCCCCACGCTCGGCGGCTACCAACTCGCGTTCACCCTGGCCGGCACCGTGGCGCTCGTCGCTTGCGCCACCGCTCTGGCCATACCCTCGGACGCGGCCACGGCCCCGCGGAACGGCCGCAGGACCACCGGGCGCGAGGGGCCCGCACAGGAGACCGCTCTGGAGGGAAGCTGACCATGGCGGAGGTTCGCACGGAGGCGGACGGGAGCGCGGAGGGGTCCCACCGGGCCCCGCCCGCCGGGCGCAGGGACGCCGAGGCGAGCAAGGGGGCCATCATCCGCGCCGCCCGCTATCTGCTCGCCCGGCACGCGCACGGGGACATCACCCTCAAGGCCGTGGCCGACCGGGCCGGCGTCAGCGCCCCGTTGGTCCTGAAGTACTTCGGTAACAAGGACGCCCTGTTCTCCCAGGTCATGTCGTTCGAGGCCGACGCCGACACGTTCCTCGGCGCCCCCGTCGACGACCTCGGGCGCCACATGGTCGGGCACTTGCTCACCGGCCAGGCCGAGCGGGGCGCCGACCCGATCCTGCGCATCGTCTTCGCCCCGCTCCACGGCGAGCAGGGCGACATCCTGCGCGCCAACTTCCGCGTGCAGGTGGCCCAGCGGCTGAGCGAGCGGCTGTCGGGGCCGGACGCGGGACTGCGGGCCGAGCTCGCCGTGGGCATGCTGCTCGGCCTCGGAGTGATGTACGGCATCGCCCGCGGCCCGTACCTGCGCGCCACGGAGATCACCGAGATCACCGACCGGTACGCACCCGCGGTGCAGGCCTTGTTGACTCCCCGCTGACCTGCGTCCTTTGGGCGGCTGCCACAGCGGCGGGCCGGTCCGCAGCGGTGGGCCGGTCCGCAGCGGTGGGCCGGTCCGCAGCGGTGCGTCGGTCCGCTCCCCGTCCGCCTCGCCGTACGACCACCACGGCCGCGAGGCCGACCGCCAGCCCCGCCACGGTCTGCGGCCCGAACGGCTCGCCGAACATCAGCGCACCCCACAGTGCGGTCACGGGCGCCATGAGGAACATCAGCGTGTTGACCTGCGTGACACCGGAGCGCCGCAGGATCAGCCAGTACAGGCCGTACCCGCCGAACGTGGAGAGCGTGACCAGCCACGCGATCGCGCCCCAGAACGACGCCTCGGCCGGGGGCGTCGCGCCGCCGGACGCCAGCGCGAGTCCCGTGAACACGACGGCACTGGTGGCGCAGTGGACGGTCATCGCCACCGAAGGGGCGACCGGGCGGGGCGCACGCCGGTCGAGGAAGGTCGCCGCCACCAGCGAGAGCATGCCGAGGAACGGCACGAGGTAGGCCCAGGCAGGGGTGGCGCCGCCCTGCGAGAAGTCGGCGGCGGTGACGATGACGACTCCGGCCACGCCGAGGCCGAGACCGGTCCACTGCGTGCGCGAGACGTACTGGCCGAGCAGAGGCCCGGCGAGGGCGCCCGCGACCAGTGGCTGGGTACCGTCGATCAGGGCGGTCGTCCCACTGGAGACACCCAGCTGGATCGCCAGGTACACGGTCAGGAGATAGCCGCTCTGCGACAGTGCGCCGACGGCCGCCTGCCGTCCGACGTCGCGCGCCGTCAGGCCGCGCCACGCCGTCCGGGACAGCGCAAGGGCGACCAGCCCCAGAACCACGGCCAGCGGCAGGAAGCGCCACATCAGCACCGTCACGGCGGACGCGCTGCCCGCGCCCAGTTTGGCGCCGATGAACCCGGAGCTCCAGGTCAGTACGAATGCGGTCGACAGCAGGACGTTCATGGGATTCTCCCGTCTCGGGTCTCCGACGTCGTGCGGAGCCCGTCGTGGGCGAGTAAACCGATCTGTCTACCTGGCCGCCGAGTATACAGATCGGTCTAGGTGCGCTGTATACCGGTCGGTCTACCATGGGGGTCATGGGTGACAACACGCCGAACACGGAACAGGGCGACGCGGCGGTGCCGCACCGCATCGCGATGACGCCGGCCGCCCGCCGCGCCCTCGATGCCGCGGGGCGTCTCTTCTACGAGCGGGGCATCCATGCCGTCGGAGTCGATCTGATCGCTGTCGAGGCCGGGGTCACGAAGAAGACCCTCTACGACCGGTTCGGCTCCAAGGAGCAGATCGTCGTGGAGTACCTGGCCGACCGCGACGAACGCTGGCGGGCCTTCCTCGCTCCGTACCTCGAGGCCGCCTCCACGCCCCGCGCCCGGATCCTCGCCGTCTTCGACGCCCTCCGCGACTGGGCCCAGGGGCCCCAGGGGCACCTCGTCAAGGGGTGCAGCATGGTCAACGCGCACGCCGAGATCAGCGACCCCGCCCATCCCGCGTACCCGATCATCACCGGTCAGAAGGTCTGGATGCTCGCGCTGTTCACGGACCTCGCCGGGGGCGTCGCAGCGTCCGAGGGTGAAGCGGCGCGGCTCGGGCGAACGCTCATGCTTCTCCATGAGGGCGCGCTCGTCGCGCACGGCCTGCACGTGTTTCCGAAGGCCATCGATCAGGCCCGCGGTGACGCGGGGGCGCTCCTGGACGCGGCCGTGGGGCGGGCGTCCGGGCATCGTTGACAAGTCTTTGCCCATGGCCGGAATACGGCCTTCCGGCCGGTCTCGGCAAGAGCGGGAAGCCCCGGTGTCCGGCGGGACGGGCGTCCCGCACTGACACGAGTCACGACCCTGCCATCGGTAAAAGGCGGCCGAAATCGCCGGGGTCGCCGGAGTGTGCCGCCCATGGGCGGCATTGACCGTACGCAGGCGCAGGAGCACGCTGCAGGCATAGATGCTAGTTACATCTAGTTCGGCGAGCGGAAGGAATGCGCATGTGCGGCATCACCGGCTGGGTCTCCTTCGACCGTGATCTGACGGCCGAGTCCACCACCTTGGACGCCATGACGGAGACGATGTCCTGCCGCGGGCCCGACGACCGCGGCACCTGGTCCCACGGGCCCGCCGCGCTCGGGCACCGACGGCTCGCGATCATCGACCTGCCCGGCGGACGCCAGCCCATGAGCGTCGAGACACCGCAGGGCACGGTCGCCCTCGTCTACTCGGGTGAGACGTACAACTTCACCGAGCTCCGCCGCGAACTGACGGGCCGCGGCCACCGTTTCACCACCGAGTCCGACACCGAGGTCGTCCTGCGCAGCTATCTCGAATGGGGCGAGGCCCTCGCCGAGCGGCTGAACGGCATGTACGCCTTCGCGATCTGGGACGCCCGCCACGACAGGCTCGTCATGATCCGCGACCGCATGGGCATCAAGCCCTTCTACTACTACGAGACGCCCGACGGCGTCCTGTTCGGCTCCGAACCCAAGGCGATCCTCGCCAACCCGCTCGCACGGCGCAGGGTCGTCCTGGACGGACTCAGGGAAGTGTTCGCCCTCGTCAAGACGCCCGGTCACGCCGTGTGGGACGGCATGAACGAGGTCGAGCCCGGCACCGTCGTCACGGTGGACCGATCCGGTCTGCGCCGGCACGTGTACTGGTCCCTGGAGACCCGCCCGCACACCGACGACCGCGACGCCACCGTCGCCGGGGTCCGCGAACTCCTCGACGACATCGTGCGCCGTCAGCTCGTCTCGGACGTGCCGCGCTGCACGCTGCTCTCCGGCGGCCTCGACTCCTCGGCGATGACGGCGATCGCAGCCCGCCAACTCGCCGAGGCCGGTGAGACGGTCCGCAGTTTCGCCGTCGACTTCGTCGGCCAGGCCGACAACTTCGTCGCCGACGAACTGCGCGGCACGCCCGACACCCCCTACGTCCACGACGTCGCGAAGTCGGCGGGCACCGACCACCGCGACATCGTCCTGGACTCCCACGCCCTCGCGGACCCGGACGTGCGCGCCAGGATGATCCGCGCCCGGGACATCCCCATGGGCTTCGGCGACATGGACGCCTCCCTCTACCTCCTCTTCCGCGCCATCCGCGAGCACTCCACGGTGGCGCTGTCCGGGGAGTCGGCGGACGAAATCTTCGGCGGCTACCTGCAGTTCTTCGACGAAGCGGCGCGCACGGCCGACACCTTCCCCTGGCTGGTGCGGTTCGCCGACCACTTCGGGGACGACGCCGGCATCCTGCGCCCCGACGTGACCGACGCGCTCGACCTGCCCGCCTTCGTCAAGGAGAGCTACGCGGGAGCCGTCACCGGCATCCGCCGCCTGGACGGCGAGAGCGACTTCGAGTTCCGGATGCGGAAGATCTCGTATCTGCACCTGACCCGGTTCGTCCGCGTCCTGCTCGACCGCAAGGACCGCGCCAGCATGGCGGTGGGCCTCGAGGTGCGCGTGCCGTTCTGCGACCATCGACTGGTGGAGTACGTCTACAACGCGCCCTGGGCGCTGAAGTCCTTCGACGGCAGGGAGAAGAGCCTGCTGCGCGAGGCGACCGCCGACGTGCTGCCGCGCTCGGTGTACGACCGGGTGAAGAGCCCGTACCCCTCCACCCAGGACCCCGAGTACGCCGTCGCGCTCCAGGGGCACGTCAAGGATCTGCTCGCGCGGCCAGGGCACCCCGTCTTCGACCTGGTGGACAGGGAACAGGCCGCGCGGGCCGCCGGGCACGAGGCGCCGCAGATCACCCAGGCCTCGCGGCGCGGGCTCGAGCGGACGCTCGACCTGGCGCTCTGGCTGGACATCTACCGTCCGGAGATCGTTCTCACCTGATCCACGCGCTGCCCCTCCCGGTCACCGGCCGTGCTGGTCCTCGGAGTCCGCCGAGGCGGCGAGGGTGTCGAGGAACCGTCGGAGCGCCGGCGTTCCGTCCGGGCCTAGGCCCCGCTGGACGGGCGGTACGGAAGCCCCGCGCCGGGTGTCGGACGTCTGGCACGGGCCGGGCGGCTCCTCGGCCCTGACGGTCACCGCGCGGCGGATGAACTCGGCCACCGGCACCCCGAGGCGGTCCGCATGGCGCAGGATCGCGGCGTACTCGTCGGGCGTGAACAAGACCTGCACAGGCTTGGCACCGTCCATGGACGCATGATGCCGCCCGGGCGTGTGTGACGCGCTACGGATGGCATATTCGCCCTCGAAGGCGTGAAAACCGGGGAAGGCGCCCTCATGAGGGTGGCGTGAAAGGGATGTGACCCCGACCGGACGGGGGAATCGCGGTCGGGGCCACATCATGTTCAACGATAAACCATGGGGAAGTGTTCCGAGGTGAGGGGGTGATCCGTGTGAGCTGCGGCACCCGGCAGGGGTGCCCGACCCCCGGCCGTCACTGAATGAGCATGATGATCGAAGCCGTGGTCCCCACGACCACGATGAAGATCCGCATCACCGACGGCGGCAGCCTGCGCCCGTAGCGTGCGCCCACCAGGCCGCCCACTGTCGAGCCTGCGGCGATCAGCCCGGCCGCCGTCCAGTCGACGTCCGCGACCACGATGAAGACGACGGCGGCGACCCCGTTGACGATCGACGCGAGCACGTTCTTCGCGGCGTTGAGCCGCTGCAGGTCGTCCAGGAGGAACGTGCCGAACAGGGCCATGAGCAGCACACCCTGAGCCGCCCCGAAGTAGCCGCCGTAGACGCCGGTGGCGAGGACTCCGCACCACATCGGGATGCCGCCGTCCGTCCTGCCGCCGCCCTCGCGGTTCCTGAGCCTGCGGGTGAGCCACGGCTGTATCAGCACCAGGAGGCAGGCGCTCAGAATGAGGGCGGGGACCACCGCCTGGAAGGCGTCGTCCGGGAGCTTCAGGAGGAGCAGCGCGCCGATCAGGCCTCCGACGAGCGAGGCCGCGCCGAACCGCACGAGACGCCTGAACTGGCCCTTCATCTCCCGGCGGTAGCCGTACGCGGCGCTCAGGGTGCCCGGCACGAGGCCGAGGTTGTTCGACACGTTGGCGAGCACCGGTGGGAAGCCGAAGGCCAGCAGTGTGGGGAAGGTGATGAGGGTGCCGGACCCGACCACCGCGTTGAGCCCGCCGGCCGCGACACCGGCGGCACCTACGGCCACCATTTCGAGCGCTTCCACGCGTCACCTTTCCCGATGTGCCTGATGTTCTGGATGTGCACTGTGCCTGATGTTCCGGGTGTTCGGTTGTCCCGCCGTGGCCCCGGGTCGACGCCCGTCGCCGGGTCGCCGCCCGGGCTCCATCGATCTTGGTGCACGGTCAAAACCCCAGTCAATCCTCGGGTTTCCTTGCATCCCCCCAAGGGATAACTTCATCGGTTGTGACCCTCGACGACCTTCGGATCTTCATCGCCGTGTGCCGCGCGGGCAGCCTCAGTGCCGTCGCCCGTGAGCTGTCCTGTACGCAGTCCGCCGTGAGCCAGCACGTCAAACGCCTGGAGCGGGAGCTCGGCGTGAGTCTTCTGGAGCGGCAGGCGCGGGGTGTCGTCCCCACCTCGGCCGGGCGGATCCTGCAAGCCGCCGCTGCGGACGGGATCGGCGGCATCGATCTCGCCGTACGCCGCCTCAAGGAGCAGGTGCGCGGTGAGGGCGGCACGGTGCGGATCACCACGGGGGCCACCTCCGTACGGCACTTCATGGCCGAGGCCGTCGTCGACTTCCGGGACCGCTACCCGCGCGTCAGCCTGGAGTTCCAGACCATGAGCTCCAGCCGCAGCTGTTTCGAGGCCCTCGCCGCCGACCACCTCGACCTCGCGTGGATCACCGTCGGCGAGCCCGTGCGCGGCATCGAGCAGCGGCCCGTCGTGGAACTGCCCTGGGTCCTCGCCGTCCGCGCCGACGATCCGCTCGCCGGGCGACCACGCGTCGAGCCCGCCGAACTGGCCGCGGCGCAGCTCATCACGCCGCCGGAGGGGGCGACGTCCCGCGTTTGGCTCGATGTGCGCCTCGGTGAGCTGGACGTGGTGCTGCCGGCCGTCACCAGCGTCGCCGACTGGGACACCGCCGTCCTCCTCGCGGAGCTCGGGCTCGGGCAGGCCGTCGTGCCGCTGCTGCCGGGCTGGCGCGAGTGCGGGCCCCCGGGCCTCCGTCTCGTGCCGGTGCCGGAGCTGCCGCCGTTGCCGGTGGGGTGGGCGGTGCGCCGATGGGACGCGCTGAGCCCGCTGGCCCGCGCTTTCGCCGACACCATCGCCGGGCACTGCGCACCGCCAGGGTGGGTGCCGGTTCAGGGTGCCAGTCTGGCGGCGCGCGTCTGAAGGTAGTGGGCTTCGGGGCGGCTGAGCGTGCCCCGGGCCGCCGACCGGTAGGCGGCGCGGGCGCGTTCGGTGTCTCCCGCCCGCTCCAGGAGATGGGCGCGGACGGCTTCGAGGCGGTAGTGACCCCTCAACTCGTCCTCGAGCGACTCCAGTTCCTTGAGTCCTGCCTGCGGCCCGTGGACCATCGCGTGGGCGACGGCCCGCCCCAGCTCGGCCATGGGCTCGAGGGTGAGGCGCACGAGAACGTCGTACAGGGCGAGGATCTGCGGCCAGTCGGTGGCGTCCGCGTCGGCCGCCTCGTCGTGCAGGGCCGCGACGGCCGCCTGCAACTGGTAGGCCCCGGGCGGGCCTTGGGACAGTGCCTCTTCGACGAGTGCCGTGCCCTCGGCGATCGCCCGCCGGTCCCAGCGGGTGCGGTCCTGCTCGTCGAGGGGGATCAGCTCGCCGTGCGGCCCGGTCCGCGCGGCACTGCGGGCCTCGGTGAGCAGCATCAGCGCGAGCAGGCCCGTCACCGATCCCTCCTGGGGCAGCAGGCGACGTACCGAACGCGTCAGACGGATCGCCTCGCGGGCGAGATCGGCTCGGTGCAGGGCGTCGCCGGAGGTGGCCGTATACCCCTCGTTGAAGATCAGGTAGAGCACTTGGAGGACGACGGCGAGCCGTGCGTCGCGGTCAGCGGGGCCGGGCTGCCGGAACGGCACCCCCTTGATCTTGGCCTTCGCGCGGCTGATCCGCTGCGCCATGGTCGCCTCGGGCACGAGGTGCGCGCGGGCGATCTCGGCCGTGGTCAGGCCGCCGACGGCCCGCAGTGTCAGGGCGACCTGCGCCGTGGCGGTCAGCTCGGGGCGGCAGCACAGGAACAGCAGCGTGAGCGTGTCGTCGTCCGCGGGGGCGCGGCTCTCGCCCGGCGGGGGAGCGGTGAACGCGTCCCGCGGAGTCAGCCGCGCCGCGTCCTCCTCGCGCCGCCGCCGTGCCTCGTCGGCGCGCAGCTGGTCCGTGAGGCGGCGCGAGGCGACCTTGATCAGCCAGCCGCGCGGGTTGTCCGGCACGCCCTGGTCGGGCCACTGCCGCGCGGCCGCGAGGAGCGCTTCCTGCACGGCGTCCTCGGCGGCGCCGAAGTGGCCGTACCGGCGGACGAGCGCGCCGAGGACCTGCGGCGCGTGCAGGCGCAGCAGATCCTCGATCCGGGGCGTGGGTCTCATGACGCGCTCGTACGTCTCACCGCGTGCCCCGTGTGTCTCAGCACTCGCCCCCCGAGGCGTCCTGGATGGGGCGGATCACGACGGGCGGGTCGACGACGCCCTCGGGGGCGGGGCACTCGCTGATGCGCAGGGCGATCTCGGTGACCCGCTCCAGGCTCTCGCAGTCGAGGACCCAGTACCCGGCGAGCACCTCCTTCGTCTCGCCGTAGGGCCCGTCCGTGATCACCGGGCGGCCGTCCTTGTCCCGGCTGACGAACCGGGTCTGCGCGGGCTCGGTGAGTCCCTGCCCGTCGACGAGCTCACCGGACTCGGCGAGGTCGTTGTTGAGCTCGCTCATGAAGGCGAACATCGCCTGCAGTTCCTTCTCGCTCCAGGCCGGGCTGTCCGCGGACGGCTTGCCGGACATCGCTTCGTAGTCGGCCTGCGAACCCTGGACCATCACCAGATACTTCATGACTTCGCTCCTCGGCTGCGCGGTCACCCCGTGCGGGCGCCTCTCACAGGGGACGTCGGCGCACGCGACGCGTTCTCGACACTCCGCGGAAGAAATATTATCGGCGGGCAACCTTCCCTGTCCTCGGCGGCGACTGATCAGCGGCCCGGTCCACCGGACACGGGCAGTCCCCCCACGTCCGTACAGATGGGAAGCGACGCATGAGAGAGCTCCACGGCAAGGCGCGGCACCGCAGAAGGAGGACGGCTCTGGCGATCGGTGCCCCGCTGGCCGTCGCCGCCGCGGGAGCCATGGCCTACGGCACGGCTTTCGGGGCGTTCGGCGAGGACGCGGAGCCCCGCGCGGCGGCCGCGGCGGCACCCGCCGCCGCGCCGGCCTGGGCCGACGACACCGCCGACGGCTTCGCGTCGGTCGACGCGCAGGGGCAGAGGGGGACGTACGGCGGGCGCGACGGGAAGACCGTCACCGTGCGGACCCTCGCCGACCTGGAGAAATACGCGACCGCCTCGGAGCCCTACGTGATCGTCGTGGCCGGGACGATCACGATGGATCCCAAGGGCAAGGAGATCAAGGTCGCCTCGGACAAGACGATCGTGGGCGCGGGAACGGCGGGACAGATCGTCGGCGGCGGCTTCTTCCTCGGCCCGGGCGTGCACAACGTGATCATCCGGAACCTCACGGTCCGGGATTCCTACCAGGGCACCTGGAACGACAAGGAGCACGACTGGGACGCCGTCCAGATGGACGGCGCGCACCACGTGTGGATCGACCACAACGACCTGCGGCACATGGCCGACGGCCTCATCGACAGCCGCAAGGACACCACCCACGTGACGGTGTCCTGGAACAGGCTGAGCGACAACAACAAGACGTTCGGGATCGGCTGGACCGAGAACGCCACCGCCGACCTCACGATCCACCACAACTGGTTCCGGGAGACCGAGCAGCGCAACCCTTCCACGGACAACGTCGCCCACGCGCACCTCTACAACAACTACCTCCAGGACGACGCGGGCACCGACATCACCTCGTCCTACGGCAACTACGCGCGCGGCAGGACGAAGATGGTCCTGGAGAACAGCTACTTCAAGGGCGTCAACAACCCGGTCATCAAGGACAGCACCGCAGCCCTCGTCCAGCGCGGCAACGTGTTCTCCGGGACGAGCGGCCGCAACGAGAGCGGCGGCACGGCCTTCGACCCCACGACGTACTACAAGTACACCCTGGACAAGGCGGCCGACGTACCGGCGCTCCTCAAGTCCGGCGCGGGGCCGAGGAGTTCGCTCGGCACGACGGCCGGTGCCCGCGCCGACCGCACCCTCACCGTCGCCAAGGACGGCAGCGGCCGGTACACGAGCGTGCAGAAGGCCGTGGACGCCGTGCCCGCGGGCAACCCCTCGCGCGTCGTGATCCGCGTCGCGCCCGGCACCTACCGCGAGACGGTCAAGGTCCCTGCGGACAAGCCGCACGTCACGGTCGAGGGCACGGGCGCGAGCCGCAAGGACACCGTCATCGTCTTCGGCAACGCCGCGGGGACACGAAAGCCGGACGGCTCGGGGACGTACGGCACGAGCGGCAGCGCCACCTTCGCCGTCGAGGCCGACGACTTCACGGCCCGCAACCTCACCGTCTCCAACGACTTCGACGAGGCCCGGAACCAGGGCGTGGACGGGCACCAGGCGGTCGCGCTGCGCACCGCCGCCGACCGCGTCCGCCTCGACTCGCTCATCGTCAGCGGCGACCAGGACACCCTGCTCCTCGACACGGCGGGCAAGGACAGGCAGGGCCGCGTCCACATGACCAACTCCTACGTCGTCGGCAACACCGACTTCGTCTTCGGCCGTGCCACCGCGGTGATCGACAAGTCGGTCCTCACCCTGAAGAAGCGCTGGAACGGCACATCGGCCGGTTACGTCACCGCCCCCAGCACGGCCGCGGGCCGCAAGGGCTTCCTCATCACCCGCTCCACGGTCAACGGCGACGTGTCCGCGCGGAGCTTCCACCTCGGCCGCCCCTGGCACGCGGGCGGCGACGCGACCCTGGACCCGCAGACGACGGTCCGCGACACCGTGCTCGGCGCCGCGGTCAAGCCGGCCCCCTGGACGGACATGGGCGGCTTCTCCTGGAAGGACGACCGCTTCGCCGAGTACCGGAACAGCGGTCCGGGTGCGGGCGGCCCCAGTGGGGACCGCCCGCACCTGACGGACGCCCAGGCCGCGAGCCAGGGGAGTGCCGACTGGCTCGGGGACTGGACGCCGTAGAGCCGAACTCGGCTGCTACAGCAGGGGGTTCACCCCATGTGGACCGGTGCCGCGCCCTCGGCCGTCTCCTGCTTGCGGGCGTTGATGGCCAGCGCGGTGACGGCGAGACCGGCAAGGAACATGATCCCCGCGCCGACGAACGCCAGCGTGTAGCCGTGGGTCAGGGCGTCGGCCGCCCTGGCCACCAGGCCGTGGTCCTCCGTGGCCAGGCCGCGGTAGAGCGAGGCGGCCGCGTCGGGCAGCCGGTCGTCGGCCGCCGAGGTGGAGACGGTCGCGAGGACGGCGAGGCCCAGGGCGCCACCGATCTGCTGGGCGGTGTTCAGGAGCGCGGAGGCGATGCCCGTGTCCTGGTGCTCGACGCCGCTGACCGCGCCCAGCGTCATCGGGACGAAGCCCATGCCGAGACCGAGGGCGGTGACGAACATCGCGGGCATCAGGTGCCCGGTGTACGACGAGTCCGGGGTCAGTGTGGCGAACCAGAACATGCCGCCTGCCGCCACGAGCAGGCCGGGCCCGGCGATCGCGCGCGGTGCCAGACGCGTCACCAGCTTGGCGCTGAGCGCGGCGGCGACCCCCATGCCCAGGCTGAACGGCAGGTTGGCGAAGCCGGTCTCGACCGCGCTGTAGCCGAGGATCAGCTGCATGTAGAGGGTGAGGAAGTAGAAGGTGGCGATCATGCCGGCGCCGATGAACAGCATCGTGGCGAAGGACCCGGAGCGGTTGCGGTCCTTGAAGAGCCGTAGCGGCATCATCGGGTTCGCCGTCCGGCCCTGGATGACGAGGAAGGCGGCGAGCAGCACGGCGGCGACGGCGAAGCAGGACAGGGTCAGGCCGCCGGTCCAGCCGTGCTCGCCGCCCCGGGTGATGCCGTAGACCAGGGCGATCAGACCGCCCGTGCCGGTGACGGTGCCCGGCAGGTCGAGCCGGCCGGGGTGGCGCTCCGCCTCGACCAGCGTCTTCGTCCCGGCGAGGACGGCCAGGCCGATGGGGATGTTCACGAAGAACACCCACCGCCAGTCGAGGGCGTCGGTGAGGACGCCGCCGAGCAGCAGACCGACGGTGGCGCCGATGCCCGCCATGGCGGCGTAGACGCCCATCGCCCTGTTGCGCGGCTTGCCCTCGGGGAACGTGGTGGCGATCAGGGAGAGCGCGCTGGGCGCGGCGACGGCCGCACCGACACCTTGCAGGACGCGCGCGCCGATGAGCAGGCTCTCGTTCGGGGCGAGCCCGCCGAGCAGCGAGGCCAGCGTGAACAGGGCGATGCCGACCTGGAACATCAGCCTGCGGCCGAAGAGGTCCCCGGCCCGGCCGCCGAGCAGCAGCAGCCCGCCGAAGGCCAGCGCGTAGGAGTTGACGATCCAGGCCAGATTCGCGTCGGACACGTCGAGCGCGGTCTGGATGCTGGGCAGCGCGATGTTGGTGATGGTGCCGTCGAGCACCACCATGAGCTGGGCCGCGGCGATGACGAACAGGGCGAGGCCGAGGTGCCGGCGGCCGCCGGGCGGCGCGGCGGCGGTGTCCGCGGGCGAGGGTGTGGTGACAGCCGTGCTGTCAGCAGACATGAAAGAGCTCCAGGACGAGACGTGGACACATTCCGTCGGAACGGGAATCAGACCTGGAAGGCCTTCTTCCATTCCGGCGTGAGGGGCGACGGCGGCCACCGCGAAGGGGTGGTGCGCCGCAGCGCAATCCGAGCGGTGCGCCGGTGCAAATGCGGCCCGGCTCGGGACAAGTAAAAACACTAACACTCCAAAACCGCTGGTCGGGGCCGCAAAAAACAAATTCCGGCAGACCTGTCGGGTGACTTGACTTTTCGCTCGCTTTCCTAGGCCACCGACTTTTGACGGCTTTATGGATTCCACTTGCATTTTCGCTTCGGCTGTGAGCAATGACCGGGCCGGCGAAGGTGGTTGCTGTGCTCACACTTTTCACGAAAAGGCAACTCGCGCTAACGTTCACCCCCTGGACCGGGATCCTGGATCGGGAATGGGGGAGACAGTGGCCGTCGACATCGGGGTGTTCCTGCCGGTGCTGCACGCGGAAGGGCAGGGGCAGGCGGGGGAGATCGCCGCGGCGGCCCGCGGGGCGGAGGAGCTCGGGTTCGAGTCCGTGTGGGCGAGCGGCCATCTGACCGGGCGCATTCCGATGCTGGACGCGACGGTCACGCTCGCCGCGGCCGCCGCGGTCACCACCCGCGTCAAGCTCGGCTACGGCGTCCTGACGGTCCCCGCCCACCCGGTCGCCCACCTCGCCCAGCAGCTCCAGAGCCTCCAGTACCTCTCCGAAGGGCGGCTGTTGGTCGGCGCCGACACCGGAGGAAGCGCCTGGGCGCAGTGGCGCGGAGGCCCGCCCGACCCGCCCGTGTGGGCAGCGGCCGGAGTGCCGTACGAGGAGCGCGACGAGCGGACGGACCGCGCGCTGGAGCAGCTCCGAAGCCTGCTCGTCGCCTGCCCGACCGAGGTCGGCGTCGCCGCCGGGCTCACCCTCAGGCCGCGCGTGAACCGGCCGCCCTTCCTCATCGGCGGCGAATCGGACGCCGACCTGCGGCGCGCCGTCCGGCACGGCGCCTGGTTCCCGAACCTCGCCTCTCCCGCGTACGTCGCCCGCGTGCTGCCCCGCCTCGCCGAACTGAGCGCCGAGACGGGCCGCGTCGTCCGGCCCGCGGTGAGCGTCGCCGTCCCGTCCACCCTCGTCGCCCCCGGAACGCGCGCGCGACACGAGCCGCCCGCCCCGACGGTGCCGCGCCGCTACGGCATCGATGCCGAACGGGCGTCCGCGATGCCGGTCGACGGTACGCCGGAGCGGGCCGCCGAGAAGATCGTCGAGTTCGCACGAGCGGGCGTCGACAGGCTCGTCCTCAGCTTCCCCGAGAGCGATTGGCGCACCCAGTACGAACTGGCCGCCCGGGCCGCCGATCTGGCGCGGCGGGAGCTCCCGGTCCGGCGGACCGCCACCGCCGGCAACCGGACCGGCTGCGGAGGCTGGGCCCGGGTCACCCTCGACCTGGAACGCGAGCCGGCCACGTACGCCTTCCTCAACTCCCTCGGCACGGACGTCCTCGACCCCGGTCTCGCCGCGGCCCTGGAAGAGGGAGTGCGGGAAGGGCTCGCGGGCGAGGCCCGTACGGTGCGGGTGCACCGCGCCTGGGTGCACGAAGTCGACGCGAACGAGCGGGTGTTCCGGGAAGCCGGCCGCAAGGCGGTCACCGACGCGCTGGCCGCGGAACGCGCGGGCGGGCAGCGGTGACCGACCCGGCGCCGGCGACCTCGCTGTGGGGCAACCGCAACTACCGCATCTTCCTCGTCATCCAGACGCTCTCCGCCCTCGGGGACTCGTTCTCGTTCGTGGCCATCCCGCTGCTCGTGCTGCACAGCACCGGCTCGGTCGTCCAGATGGGTCTCGTCACCGGCCTGACGGGCGCCGCGTCGATCGTCACCGGACTCTTCGCCGGTGTGATCGCCGACCGGTTCGACCGGCGCAGGCTCCTGATGCTCTCCGACGTGGCGCGCTGTCTGCTGTACGCGCTGATCCCGCTGGTCTGGGTCTTCGCGACCCCGATGTGGCTGATCTACACGGTCGTTCCGCTCACCGGTGGCTTCGCGATGCTCTTCCAGGTGACGTACGTGACGGTGGTGCCCGCCATCGTGGAGCCCGGCCAGATCATCAAGGCCAACGCCCACCTGTACGGCTCCTACGCGGTGGCGACGGCCGGCGGGCCCACTCTCGCCGGCCTCGTCGCGGCGGCGTTCGGGCCCGTGGCCGCCATCGGCATCGACGCCGCGACGTTCGCCGTGTCGGCCGCCGGACTCCTCCTCGTCAAGCTGCGGCCGACCCCGCGGCCGGCCGGGGAGAGAGGGCAGGAGCAGCGGCGGGGCGCCGGACGCGGCGGTGTCCGCGGTGAGTTCCTCGCCGGCTTCCGCTTCCTGTGGGCGCACCCCGTGCTGCGCCCGCTGACCGTGCTGCTGTCCCTGTTCATCTTCCTCACGCACGGCATGACCGACGTGATCATCTTCCGGATCAAGGAGGACCTCGGCCACGGCGACGGCACGGTGGGCTATGTGCTGAGCGCGGGCACGATCGGTACGTTCCTCGCCTCCTTCCTGGTCGCCCGGTTGCGCAAGGGCCTCGGCTTCGGGCCGAGTTGGATCGGCGCCGTCACGCTCGCCGGCATCGCCGTCGCCTGTCTCGGGCTGACCGGGAGCGTGCCGGTGATCGGCGCGCTCTCGGCGACCATGCTGTTGGCCACCGGCGTCGCCGGGATCTGCTCCATGTCGCTGCGGCAGGAGGTGACGCCGGGCCACCTGCTCGGGCGGGTCACCGCCGCTTTCTGGACCACGCACTACTCGCTCGGACCTCTTGGAGCGGCCGCCGTCACCGCGGCCGCGGCCGGGTTCGGGGTGGCCGAGGTGTGCCTGGCCGTCGGCGCGGGCGTGGTGTGCGTGGCGCTGAGCGGGACGCTGACGGGGATCGTACGGGCGGAGCCGGCGGGGACTTCGTCCCCTACGGCTGCGGCGGGGACGCCCGAATCAGCGACGGAGACCGCCTGAAACCGGCTTCCCCGAGGGCCTACCGGGCGCGCGTCGCGCCGCTCGCGGCCTCCTCGTCCGGCGACGAAACCGCCGCCCCGCCCCGCCCGTTCCGCTTCTCGTCCCCGTGCCCCGGCCACCACGCCGCGTGCCCGATGAGCGCCGTCAGCGCCGGGGTGAAGATCATCGCCATGACGAACGCGGCGACGAGGATGCCGAAGGAGAGCGAGAAACCCATCTGGGAGAGCGTCGAGTTGCCCGCGAGCATCAGCGTCGCGAACGTACCCGCGAGGATCACGCCGGCCGAACCGATCGTCGGCCCCGAGTGGCGCACCGCCGTGCCCGCCGCGTCGTGCGGGGAACGCCCCTCACGGGCCTCCTCGCGCAGCCGCGACACCATGAGGATGTTGTAGTCCGTGCCGAGCGCGACCACGAACAAGTACATGATCACGGGCAGCATGAACATCAGGCCCGGCTGGCTGCCGATCCGCTGGAAGATCAGAGAGGTCGCGCCGAGCGTCGCGCCGAAGCCGAGCGCCACGGACAGCATCAGGTACCAGGGTGCGACCAAACTGTGCAGCAGCAGCCCGAGGATCACCATGATGGCGAGCGCGGCCACCGGGAAGACCACCGAGTAGTCGCGGTCGACCGCCTTGTTGATGTCGACGTACACGGCCGTGGTGCCGCCGACCAGCGCCTCCGTGCCGGACGGCGCGTCCTCGTGCGCGGCGGGGCGCAGCCGGTCCTTGACCGTCTCCAGGGCCTTGTCGGAGGCGGGCGGGTCCGAGAGGATCACGGAGTACGAGGCCGTCGTACGGTCCGGGCTCAGCCGCGGCGCCGCCACCTCGCCCACCCCGCGGACGTCGGCGAGCCGCTTGCGGAAGGCGGCGGCCCGCGGCTCCGCCACCCGTGTGCCGTTCGTGGAGGTGAGGTACACCGACGTCGGGTCGGTGCTGCCCGCCGGGAAGCCCTTCTGGAGGTCGTCCAGGGCGACCATCGACTCCTTGTCCTTGGGCAGCGAGGACCCGGCCAGGTCGAAGTTGGCCTTGTAGCCGAGCGCGCCCAGCGTGAGGGCGCCCATGAACAGCGCGGACACCAGCGCCCATACGGCCGGCTTGCGGGCGATGGACGCGCCGAGCTTGGCGAATCCCGTGCCCTGCGGCTCCCGTTGCCAGGTCTTGGACGGCCAGAACACCTTCGTGCCGAGGAGCGACACCACCGCAGGAACGAGGGTGAGACCGGCGAGCAGCGTCACGAACACCGCGATGGCCAGGGCGGGACCCATCGACCGCAGCATGCCGAGCGAGGACAGCGTCAGCGCGGCGAAGGCGACGATGACCGCGCCGGCCGCCGACGTGATCGCCTCGCCGACCCGCTCCACGGCGTGCACCATGCCGCTCTTGGGATCCTCGCCCGCGCGCAGCGCCTCCCGGTAGCGGAAGAGCAGGAACAGGATGTAGTCCGTGCCGACGCCGAACAGGACGACGGTCAGCAGCTCCTGGATGGACGAGTCGGCCTTCATGTCGAAGGCCTTGTTGGCGGAGGCGATCAGACCGGTCGCCATCGGCGAGATCAGACCGATGAGGACGACGGGCAGCAGCGCGATGATGGGGCTGCGGAAGATCACGAGCAGCAGCACGACGATGATCACGATCGTGCCGACGCCGACGAGCAGCCCCGCCTTCTTCGAGGCGTCGCTCTCGTCGAGCGCCTGCGCCGCGGAGCCGGTGATCCCCGCGGAGAGGTCCGTGCCCTTCAGCTCAGGACCGAGGTCGTCGCGCAACTGCTTGACGGCGTCCTGCTGCGCGGTGTCCTCGGGGTCGGTGATCTTCGGCATGGCGACGACGGAGGTCCGCACCTGCTTGTTGGGCGAGACCTCGCCCGGCACGACGGCCTGCACCTCGGGGATCTTCCGGTTCTGCAGATCCTTGGAGACGCGCGCCACGTCGGCGGAGTCGGCGGCCGTCAGCTTCCCGCCGTCGGAGCGCTGGAAGACGATGATCGCGCCGACGTTCTGCTGCTTGGGGAAGTCCTTCTCCTGGACGTCGGCCGCGCGAATGGACTCGTAGTGGTCCGGGAGGAAACTCGCCTCGTCGCTGCTGGAGGTGAGCTTCGGCGCCAGCGAGATCACGGCGCCCGCCGCGATCACCCACGCCAGGATGATCCACCAGGGGCGGCGCACCACGAATCGACCCAGGCCTGCGAACATCGGCTACTGCCTCTCCTCGCCCCCGAGGCAAACAGTCGTGTTCCGCCCAGGATCAACCGGAGCGGACGGCCCCGCCACCCGAGTGACTCGTTTCAGGCCACTCGTGACCGCGGCGGGGCGCCCGTGGCGCGGATCGCCGATCAGAAGTTGATCATGTGTCCGGCCAGGCCGTGCACCGCTTCCTTGACGGCCTCACCGAGGGTCGGGTGCGCATGGACGTTGCGCGCCACCTCGTGGACGGTGAGGTCCCACTGCTGGGCCAGGGTGAGCTCCGGCAGCAGCTCGGTGACGTCGGGGCCGATCAGGTGCGCGCCGATGATCTCGCCGTACTTGTCATCGCTGATGATCTTCACAAAGCCGACCGTGTCGCCCAGTCCGTGCGCCTTGCCGTTCGCCTGGAACGGGAACTTCGCGACCTTGACGTCGAAGCCCTTCTCCTTGGCCTGCGCCTCCGTCCAGCCGAAGCTGGCGATCTGCGGCTGCGAGTACGTCGCGCGCGGGATCATCGGGTAGTCGAGTTCCATCGTCTCGGCGTCCGCGAGGGTCTCCGCGGCCACCACACCCATGGCCTCGGCGGTGTGCGCGAGCATCAGCTTCGCGGTGACGTCGCCGATGGCGTAGATGTGCGGGACGTTCGTACGGCAGCGGCCGTCGACCTCGATCGCGCCGCGCTCGGTGAGCGCCACGCCCGTCGCCTCCAGGCCGAAGCCGGACACGTTCGGCGCGAAACCGATCGCCTGGAGGACCTTGTCCGCCTCCAGGACCTGCTGCTTGCCGTCCTTGCCCGTGACTGTGACCCGGACCTGCTCGCCGGACTCGTCGATCGACTCGACGCGCGTCGAGGTCAGCACGTCGATGCCGAGCTTGCGGTACTGCTTCGCCAGCTCCTTGGAGACGTCCGCGTCCTCCAGCGGCGCGACACGGTCGAGAAACTCGACGATCGTGACCTTCACGCCGTAGTTGTGCAGGACGTACGCGAACTCGATGCCGATGGCGCCGGCGCCCGCGATCACGATGGACCGCGGCAGCGAGTCGGCGAGGATCTGCTCCTCGTACGTCACCACGCGCTCGCTGCGGCTCGTGCCGGGCAGCAGCCGGGGCGTGGCGCCGGTGGCGATGATGCAGTTCTCGAAGCCGATCGTGGCGGTCGTGCCGTCGGACTTCGCGACCTGCAGCGTGTTCGCGTCCACGAACGTGCCCCGGCCGTCGAACTCCGTGATGCCGTTCTTCTTCATCAGGAAGTGGACGCCCTTGACCCGGCCGTCCGCGACCGTGCGGCTGCGGCTGAACGCCTCGCCGTAGTCGAAGGAGACCTGCCCGTCGACCTTGATGCCGTACGTCTTCTGCTCGTGCGTGAAGAGGTGGGCCAGCTCGGCGTTGCGCAGCAGGGCCTTCGTCGGGATACAGCCGACGTTGAGGCAGACACCGCCCCAGTACTTCTCCTCGACGACCGCTACCCGCTTGCCCAGCTGGGCGGCGCGGATGGCGGCCACATAGCCGCCGGGTCCTGCTCCGAGTACGACGACGTCGAAGCGGTCTTCCATGGGGAGGTCCTCTCTGGGTGGTACGGATCCGGTGGTGCGGATGGCTCTGCCCCGATCATCCGTCATGCGCGGGCCCGGGTGGTCGGCGGGTGAGGCACACCACAGGTCTCGACGGAGCTCCGCGGCGGGCGGGTGACCGGACGGGGGCCGGGCGGAGGAGGGGACAGGAGCCGGAGATGCCGCCAACCACCGTCAGCTGCACGTGCGTTGAAGATTCCGCGGTCCGTTCACCCGAACGTGGATCACCGGATAGTGTCGCGAGAAGGAACACGTTCCGTGAATCCCGCGGGAGAGGTGGAGAGCGCGCAGTGGCGAGCGACAACCAGTCCGAGACGGTGTCCGGGCCGTCCAACCCGTCCATCCCCTACGACGTCCCGACCTCGGCACGCGGCTACGGCTGGATGCTGGGCGGCAAGGACAACTACGAGATCGACCGGAAGTTCATCCTCTCCACCGTGCCCTCGTTCCCCGAGGTCGTCGACATCTGCCGGCAGAACCGCCAGTTCCTCTACCGCGCGGTGCGCCATCTGACGCGCGAGCGGGGCATCCGCCAGTTCATCGACATGGGCTGCGGCCTTCCCACCGACAACAACGTCCACCAGGTCGCCCAGCGCTTCGCACCCGACGCCCGCGTCGTCTACGTGGACATCGACCCGATCGTCCTCGCACACGGCCGCGCGCTGCTCGCCGACGACTCCTCCACCACGGTCGTCATGGGGGACATGCGGGACCAGGACACCATCCTGAACCACCCCGACGTGGCGCGCCTCATCGACTTCGACGAGCCGGTCGCCACGCTCTTCCTGTCCGTCGGGCATCACCTCGTCGACGCCGACGACCCGCACCGCGTCCTGCGCACCGTCATCGACCGCGCGGCGCCCGGCAGCTTCGTCGGCTTCTCGCAGGTCATCTGCGAGGACCCGGTCCGGGGCGCGGCGATGACCGAGCACATCGCCGGCGGCGGCGTGCCGTGGCAGACCCGCACGCCCGCCGAGGTCGACGTCCTCCTCGAAGGTCTTGAGCCCGTGGAGCCCGGCGTCGTCAACCTCGTCGACTGGCGGCCCGATCCCGGCCAGCCGGCCCTGGAGCCGGTCGACGCGGACCTCGAGCCCTACCTCGGAGTGACCGCCGCCAACAAGGGGATCTACGAGTACGGCGGAGTGCTGCGCAAGCCGCAACGGAACGGTTGACCTGGAGGGACCGACGTCCCACAATGACGATCATGATCCAGCACCTGACCGCCGCCGCACGGACGTTCAACGTCCCGTGGCGGCGCGGGTGCGAGCGGTCGGGCCGCTAGCTGTACGGAGCCCTGCTCCGCCGGCTGTACGGAGCCCTGCTCCGCGCCACCCCGCCCGTCCGCTCCCGCATCCGAAGGATCAGACCCGATGACTGTCGCACCCCAGCCCCACCCCACCACCACCCTGCGCGAAGCGCGCGTCCCCACCGACGGCATGTACGAGGGCCGCCGTACCCTGCGCCGCCTGCCCGAGGACTGGCAGGAGCGCCCGTACGAGCTCTTCGACGTCGTGCCCCAGGGCCGCGTCATAGGCGCCGAGATCCGCGGCGTCGACCTGGCCCGCCCGCTGACGCCCGCCCTGCGCGAGGAGCTGAACCGCGCCCTGCTGGAGTGGAAGGTCCTGTTCTTCCGCGGCGCCCGCATCACCTCCGAGCAGCAGCGCGCCTTCGCCCTCAACTGGGGCGACCTCGAGACCAATCCGCTGCTCGCGCGCGGCTCCGCCGACGACGTCGTCCGCTTCGACAAGGGCGGCAGCGCCACTCCCACCTACGAGAACGTCTGGCACGCGGACGTCACCTTCCGCGAACGGCCCGCGCTGGGTGCCGTGTTGCAGCTCCACGAGGTGCCGCCGTTCGGCGGCGACACGATGTGGGCGGACATGGCGGCGGCGTACGACAACCTTCCCGACACCGTCAAGGCACGCATCGACGGCGCCCGTGCCGTGCACGACTTCATCCCCGGCTTCGCCCGCTTCTACGGCCCGGACCGGCTCGCTCCGCTCCAGGACCGCTTCCCGCCCGTCACCCACCCCGTGGTGCGCACGCACCCGGAGACCGGGCGGCGCATGCTCTTCGTGAACACGTCCTTCACCACGCACATCGTCGGCATGGAACGCGAGGAGAGCGACCGGCTCCTCGGCTACCTCGTGCGGCAGGCCCACGTACCGGAGTACCAGGTGCGGTTCCGCTGGCAGGCGGGCGACGTCGCCTTCTGGGACAACCGCGCCACACAGCACTACGCCGTCGACGACTACGCCCCGCACCGGCGGGTCGCGGAGCGCGTCGCGATCGCGGGCGACCTGCCGTACTGAGCCGGTCGGGGGCCGGGGCTCAGGCCCCGAGCTTCGCCTCCCAGCGGATCTCGCCGGCCCGGACCACATCGGTGGCGGCGAGCCCCGCCGACCTCGCCACGGCCGCGGACGCCGCGTGGTCGGGATGCACGTGCGCCACGACCGTACGCACCTGCCGCTCCGCCAGCCACTCCACGAGTCCATGGGCCGCCTCCGACGCGAGACCGCGCCCCTGCCACGGCGTCCCGACCACCCAGGCGATCTCCGCGAGGCCCTCCGGAGCGACCGTCGCCTGCACCGTCCCGACCAGGCCCGGGCGGTCCTCGGCACGGAGCCGCAGCACCCAGTTGCACCAGGAGACACCGGGGTCGGGGGAGCCGGCGAGCATCCGGCGGTAGCGGGCGCGCAACGCCTCGACGTCGTCGGGTGCGCCGCCGATGAAGGTGTGCAACGACGGATCGCCGAGCACGGCGGCCATGTCGTCGGCGTGCTCGACGCGCAGCGGTACGAGATCGAGCCGGGACGTGCGGATATCGGTGGGGATCATGAGTGCATTGTGCCGACCCGCTGCACCGAGCCACCCTTGACCGGCCGATCTTGCGGCTCCTAGCCTCGCGCACATCGGACGCGGCAGTCGTACGTGCGCACTCGACGGAACTGGGAGCAGCTGATGACACAACCCCCCGGCACGCACGGCGGCGCCCTCGCCGGAGTCAAGGTGCTCGACCTGTCCCGCGTCCTCGCCGGACCCTACTGCGCCCAGCTGCTCGCCGACCACGGGGCCGACGTCATCAAGGTCGAACCCCCCGCCGGTGACGAAACCCGCGGCTGGGGCCCGCCGTTCGTCGCGCCGGACACCTCCGCCTACTACCGGAACCTCAACCGGGGCAAGAAGAACATCGTCGTCGACCTGTCCGTCCCCGAGGGACGCGACATCCTCGGCACCCTCCTGCTCGGCACCGACGTGCTCGTGGAGAACTTCAAGGCGGGCACGCTCGCCAAGTGGGGTTACCCGGACGAGGAGTTGCGCCGCCGCTTTCCCGCCCTCGTCCACTGCCGTGTCACCGGCTTCGGGACCGAAGGGCCGCTCGGCGGGCAGCCCGGATACGACGCGGTCCTCCAGGCCTACGGCGGCCTCATGAGCGTCAACGGCGAGGCGGAGGGACCGCCGTTGCGCGTCGGCGTGCCGGTCGTCGACCAGGTCACCGGCATCCTCGCCTTCTCCGGCATCCTGCTGGCCCTGCACGAACGCCACCGCTCGGGACTCGGCCAGCTCGTCGACTGCACTCTCCTGGACACCGTGATCAGCCTGCTCCACCCGCACTCCGCGTCGTGGCTCGCCGACGGCACCGTGCCGCGCCGCACCGGCTCCGCGCACCCCAGCATCGCTCCCTACGACGCCTTCGCCGCCGCCGACGGGCCACTCTTCGTCGCCGTCGGCAACGACCGGCAGTTCGGGGCGCTCACGGACGTACTCGACGTGCCCGCGCTGGCCCGGGATCCGCGCTTCCGCACCAACCCGGACCGCGTACGCCACCAGCGGGAGCTGCGCGCCGAGCTGGCGAAGGCCATCGAGGACCGGCCCCGCGCCGAGCTCACCGCGCTCCTCACGGCACGCGGCATCCCGGCCTCGCCCGTGCACGACGTCGCCGAGGCACTCACCGCACCGCAGGTGCGCCACCGCGGCCTCGTCGTCGAGGACGGCGACTACCGCGGGCTCGCCTCGCCCGTCTCCCTGTCCCGCACGCCGGCCTCGGTGCGGGCCGAGGTGCGGAGCGCCGGAGCGGACACGCGGGAAGTGCTCGCGGCCCGGGGGTTCGACGAGCGGGCGGTCGAAGAGGCGGTCGGACGTGGGGTGGTGCGGGCGGCCGTGACCAGGGACGACGCGTGATTGTCAGTGGCGGGTGCGAGGGTGTCGGGCATGACACCACTGCGACTGACCGACATCGAGACGGCGCTGCGGGGCAGTTGGGGAGCGGACACGGCCGACCCCCGCTCCGGTGAGACCTGGCAGCCGGACAACCCCGAGCGGAATCAGTGCGGCGTCACCGCGCTCGTCCTGAACGACCTGCTGGGCGGCGAGCTGATCCGCGCCGAGGTGCACGTCGACGGGGTGCGCACGGGCTACCACTGGTGGAACCGCCTGGACTCGGGACTCGACATCGACCTGACCCGCGATCAGTTCCGGCCGGGCGAGAACCTCACCGAGGGCGTCGCCGTCACCCGGCCGCCGGAGATCCGCCACTGCCGCGAGGAGTACGAACGGCTGCGCGTCCGGGTGCTCCACAGACTCGCCGAACGCGGCAGAGGTGTGCGGCCGGTGCCCGCTCACGCCACGTCGTAGACGTCCAGCCGCCCGCACATCCCGAACCGGCCGCGGGCCGCGGGCTGTTCGGCCCGCACCGTCGCCCGGGCCAGATAGCCGGCGTCGCCGCGCTCCAGCCGGTCGAGCTGGGCGCCGGTCGTCTCCGCCGCGGCGGCCGCACCGGCACGCCAGCGCTCCCGCCACGCCGCGGCCAGCGGCCGGGCCAGGGCGACGGCGGCACGGTGGAAGGCGTCCAGCGGCTCCGGGTCCCCCGCCTCGGTCGCCTCGCGGAGCGCGGTGAATCCCTCGACGGCCAGGTCGCGGCGGTGCCGGGCAGCGGCCACCAGCTCGGCCTCGCTCCCGTCGGCGGGCAGGGCGACGGCGGCGCGGTAGGTCTCGGGGGCGTCGAGCAGCGCCGGAGGCAGCGTCAGGACGGCGTCCCCGGCCTCGGGCAGCCCGCAGTTCTGCATGAGGACGTGGAGGGTGAGTCCGCCGTCGTTGACCAGGCGGTGGATGGTTCCGGGGGTGAACCACACCAGGGCGCCGGGGGAGAGCGGAGTCTCGCGGAAACCGTCCGCGGTCAGGGTCTGCACGGCTCCGCTCCCACCGGTGACCGCGTACCCCTCCGAACAGGTCAGGTGCAGATGGGGAGTTCCGCCGCGTCTGCCGTCGGCGGCCGGCCAGTCGTACACGCTCAGCCGTGAGACACCGATGCCGCCGGGGAGTCCCTCGTACGGGACGGGCATCGCTTGCGCTCGGTGCGGTTGGTTCACCTGGACTCCTCGCGACGTCGCTGGGGCTGGGTCGAAGCCGGGGCAGTGGTGCGGCTGTTGCGATGAGGGTGGGGCCGGTGAAAACACTACGGCCCCCGGTGTCGCCCGACACCGGGGGCCGCCCCGCGTCCCGGCCGCCTTCCCCCACGAAAGGTCACCGGGACTTCCCCTGAGTGTGGTCAGGGTCTGTGATCCCGTCAGAAGGTCAGTGCTGCACCCTCCCCGAGACCCGCCTTCATCGTGCACTGGTTGGCGAAGGTGCTGGACCAATTGACGTGCTTGCCGTTCCAGACACCGGCGACGGACACGGTGACCGGACGCCACTCCTTGGTACAGATGGCGTCGGACGAGGCGCCGACGAGGTGCGCGAACTGACCGTTGACCTTGGCGAGTTCGGCGCACGCCGCGGCCGCCGACGGGTGGGTTCCCCCGGGACGGGGCCCACAGGTGAGCGTCACGGCGCGCTCCACCGCCGCGGATTCGGCGTTCTCGCCCTGGCCGACCGTCAGCACGAGGGCGGACGGTGCGTAGAGGCTCTCCGCCTTCGGAGCCTCGGCCTGCGCGGTGCCTGCCGTCGCGGCGAGGACGCAGGTGGCCGCCGCCGCGGCTGCTCCTACGGCCTTGAGGGTGCGACGCATGGTGAACTCTCCTTCGATCGATGCGGTTGGTGACTGCGGTGAGGAGTCTTGCCGGTGCGGAGAGTGATTGCCATCCGGATGGTCGATTTCCGGATGTGGCGTTCCGGTGAGCGGTGACCGTACGCTCGTTCGGGCAGCTCAGGGGTGGTGGGAGCGGTCCCCTGTCACCTGTCCAGCATGTGGACGAGAGGTGATGGTATAACCGAAAACCAACGTCTGACCTGCGGAAACGCAAAATTGGTTCTTGCTTCGACTACTCGTATCGTCCGGAAATCATCGTTGAATTGCCCGTTGGCCATACGAATCATTGGCATTTCGGGGTCTACAGCCCTGGATTGGCGGCTGCTCCCTCGGTGCTGATCAGGAGGACGGTCGCGTCGGGTCCGACCCCCAGAACATCGCGGCGCTCGGCACTGCCCCTTCCGGTGAGGGCGGCGCGTACTCCGGCGAGGGAGGCGCCGCCGCACGGTCCGGCGGAGACGCCCAGCGCCGCCAGGTCGCGCACGGCGGACGTGCTGTCGGCGTCGGTGACGGCGACAGCCGCGTCGAGGCCGTCGCGGAGCACCGGCCAGGCCAGGGTGGAGGGTGTTCCGCAGTTCAGCCCGGCCATGACGGTGGTACCGGTCGGCACCTGTGTGAGCCGGCCGGCGCGGAGGCTCGCCAGTACGCAGGCGGCGCCCACGGGTTCCACCGACAGCAGCACGGGCCCCGCACCGCGGCCGCCGCGCGGACCCGCAGTCGGCCTGCCGCGGTAATGCGTGACCGCCGCCTGCGCGAGCGACCCCACGCCCACGGGCACGGCGACCAGCGCGGGCGACTGCGCACCCGCCGCGTCCAGTTGTGCGTCGATCTCGGCGAACAGGGTCGCGTACCCCTCGACGACCAGTGCCGGAATCTCCTCGTACCCGTCCCACGCCATGTCCTGGACGAGCACCGCGTCCGGCGCCGCCGCCGCGGCCCGCGCCTCGCCCACCGCCGCGTCGTACGACCCGGCCACCGCCGTGACCTCGGCGCCCTCCCCCTCGATGGCGGCCACGGCGGCCGGATGCACCCCTTCGGGCACGAAGACATGGGCGCGCCTGCCCAGTTGCCGGGCCATCCGGGCCACGGCCCGGCCGTGATTGCCGTCGGTCGCGGTGACGAACCGCAGTGTCCGCGTGCCGGTGGCCCCCGGCGTGCGGTGCGCGGCACACGCAAGGATCCGGTCGATCGCCCAGGACGCGCCGAGCGCCTTGAACGCGGGCAGGCCGAACCGAGAGGACTCGTCCTTCACGAAAACCCTGCCCACCGCCAACTCCGCGGCGAGCCGAGGCAGTTCACGCAGCCCGGTGGGTGCGTACCCGGGCAGTGACGTGTGGAACGCGCGGGCGTCCGGCGGGGGAGCGGCGCAGGTCCACGCGCGCGCGGCGGGCCGCGCGTACCAGGGGAGGGGTGAGGGAAGCGGGGAGAGGGGTTCGGCCGCGGAGATGTCGTTCTCTTGATCCGTCACGGCACCAGCGTGCGGTCAGCCCCGGGAGAACGCCAGCACGGCTGCCAGGTTCATCGGCTGCCGCGTCGACACATAGACGTACGGCGCGCCGCCCCAGGCGTCGGGCAGCTCGATGCGGAGCGCGGTGGGGACGTAGGAGCGCAGGAGCAACAGCGCGTACGGGTTCGCCCTGGCCGTGCGCCACTCGAAGGCCTCCCGTTCGTCGAGGATCTCCGTCGCACCCAGCGCCTCGATGGGGATGACCCGCTTGCCGACGACGAGGGACCCCGGCGTGACCAGGATGCGCACCCTGCCGTGCAGGTGCACCAGCGTGGCGGAGACCGCGATGCCGAGCGCGGCCGCGACCACCGCGGCGAGCGCACCGAAGGGGATCGCCGCCACGGCCAGCCCCGCTCCGCCGAGGGCGACCAGCCCCCACCAGGAGCGGGGGACGCTCAGCCGCTCTTCATAGATGTGCATGACCGCATCCTGGCAGGCAACCGCTCGGCGACCGGCGGGGGGTCGCCCACGTGTACCGGCAGGCAACTCTCGGCCGTCGATTCCCGTCATCGAAGGAGTAAGCGGGGCACATGAGTTCGGTGTGGCCCATGTGAGCCACGTGCACATGGGTGTGCCCCGATGTGTTTGATGGCGAGGAGAATCACGTTGAGACGTGTGCTGAAAGGGGCGACCGCCGCATTAGCGGTGTTCGCGCTCGCGGCGGTGTCGCCGGGCGTCGCCCATGCCGGGCCGACTGCCGAACCCCCGCCGACAGGACCGCCCCCGGCGCCCGCGTCGGCCGCGCGGGGCGGCGGCGGTGACGGTGATGGCCAGGGGCTGCCGGACGGCTGGCGGCTGACCGGCAGGGGTGAGGGCAAGGAGCTCGTGTGGGCCTCGCCCGACCCGGTGCCGATGGGGGACGCGCGGGTCGAGTTCTACTCCGGCGACCGGCTCCTCGGCCGGCCCGTGGCGGCGCGGGACGGGCGATCGTTCCGTCTGCCGCTGCACGGCGCGCGCCTCGGCCCCGCGCGACAGCTGAAGGTGCTCGCGGCCGGGCGCCGTCTGGACGAAGCCGGGTCCGGCGCGGAGTCGCGCACCCCGCGGCCCGGCCCGGCCGCCCGCCCCGAAGCGCTCCAGCCCGCCAACGCGGTCGACCCCGGAGTGCCGGGCCGCTACCGCACCGTCACCGGCTCGTACACGCTCAAGTCGGTGCGGCTGCCCGGCTTCCCGGAACCGGTGGAGATGAAGGCCGACGTGGTCGGCCCCGCCGACGCGCCCGGCAAGCGGCCGCTGGCCCTCTTCCTGCACGGCCGCCACTACACCTGCTACGGGCCCGACGGCGAGCAGGAGATGAACTGGCCCTGCGCGTCCGGTCTGAAGCCGGTGCCGAGCCACCAGGGCTATCGGGGCGCCCAGAAACTCCTGGCCTCCCAGGGCTACGTCACCGTCTCCCTCTCGGCCAACGGCATCAACGGCCAGGACCACCTCGCCGAGGACGGCGGCGCGCAGGCCCGCTCGTCACTGGTACGGCTGCACCTCGCCCGCTGGGCCGACTGGGCGGGCAAGCGGTCCGCCGCCCCGGACGCGGTGCGCGCCGTCGCCCCTGCCGACCCGTCCCGCGTCCTCCTCGTCGGCCACTCCCGCGGCGGCGAGGGCGTCGACCGCGCCGCCCTGGACAGCCTCTACCGTCCGCCCGCCGCCCAGGACGGCCACCGCGGTCCGGTCCGCTGGAAGATACGCGGCAACGTCCTCATAGGCCCCACCCTCTTCAGTCAGAACCCGGCCCCCGACGTGCCCTCCGTGACGATCCTGCCGGGCTGCGACGGAGACGTGTCCGACCTGCAGGGCGAGCTCTACGTCGACGGAACGCGGGGTGTCGGCCGCGGCACGGCTCTGCACAGCGCGGTGTACATGGTCGGCGCCAACCACAACTTCTTCAACAGCGAGTGGACGCCGGGCCAGTCGACGGCTCCCTCCGAGGACGACTTCTCGTCCGACACCCCCGACCCGGTCTGTTCGAAGGGTGCCAGGACCCGGCTGACGGCGCCGCGGCAGCAGGCCGCCGGTGCCACGTACATAGCCGCGGCGGCCCGGCTGTTCGTCGCGGGCGACGACCGGGTGCGCCCCCTCCTCGACGGCTCCGGCCGGCGTGCCCCCTCCGCGGACCCCGCGCGGGTGCTGACCCACGCGGTGGGCGCACGCCGTACACAGGCCCTGATGCCCGGCGCCGCCACCAAGGTCGAGGGCGGGCGGGTCTGCGCCCAGGTCGCGCCCGACGACGCCGACGCGTGCCTGCCGCCCAACACGGACGGCAGGTCACCGCACTTCGCGTTCTGGGAGTTCGCCCCGGAACCCGGCCGTGACGCGGTGGCCATGCGCTGGTCGAGAGCCGGGGCCCCGGTGCGGGTGAGTCCGGCGCGCCCTGTTTCCCTGGCGGGCGCCAAGGATCTGGCGCTGCGGATGATCGTGCCGCCCAACAGCAGCGGGACCCGCTTCGACGTCTCGCTCGTCGACGCCTCCGGCCATCGGGCCAAGCTCGGCAGGGCCGGCGTCGACGGACTGCCGGGCAGCGACCGCACGGCCTCCTACTGGGGCCGCGAGGTGCGCGTACCCCTGTCGACCACGGCCCGGGAGAAGCTGGACCTCAAGCGGATCAGGACCGTGGAACTCACGCCGCGCACCCGCTCCGGCAAGGCGTGGCTGATGGATGCCTGGGGCTGGCGCCCGGGTACGCCGGCCGTGAAGGCCGCGGAGGTGCCGCGGGTCGACATCGGCCGCCTGACGGTGCAGGAGGGCGACTCCGGAGTGCGCACCCACCGCGTCCCCGTCACGGTCTCCGGCAAGGGCAGCGGCAAGGTCCGGATCTTCGTGCCCGACACCGAGACGGGCGAGGTCGCGCACCGGATGCTGACGGTACGTCCGGGTGACCGCGTCGACGTGCCCGTCGAGATCCGCGGCGACACCCGCTACAACTACGACACGGAGCACGACGCGCTGGTCAAGGCGGTGCGTGGCGCGGTGGTCGGCTCCTACCGCGGCGGGGTGATGGCGCTGAACGACGACCCGGCGCCGAAGGTCACCCTCGAACCCGTCGCGGACCGGGTCTCCGAGGGCAAGGCCCTGACCTGGCGAATGACGCTGTCGGAGCCGGTCGATGTGGACATCATGGCCACCCTCTCCTTCCAGCCGGTCGACGGCGGCCCGGAGCTGACCACCCTGGACGTCGACCCGGAGTGGCTGGAGAACGAGCTCGGCTTGGAACCCCGACCGGAGAGGGCGCTGTCGAAGTTGGGTCAGGGGCAGGGCCTGTTCGTGAGCGTCCCCGCGGGCGAGACGACCGCCGAAGTCGGCATCCCCACCCTCAAGGACGACGTGAGCGAGCCGGAGGAGTCCCTCAAGGCCCAGCTCCACGTCTACGACACGGGGTGGCGGCCGCAGCCGGGCCCGGTGGTCACGGGCACGGTCCGCGACGCGTCGTAGGCAGTGTGTGCGATGGTCAACTCGGCTGCTGCTGAGCCGAGTTGACCGTCGAAGGGTGCGGCTCGCCGGCCTGTCCGGAGGCGAGCCTCGCCTTCGCCAGCGCGTGCGCCCGGTCGAGGGCGTCCTCCGCCGCGCAGGGCACGTCGGGACGTACGCCCGTGCCTTCCCAGTTGGTGCCCGACACGGGGTTGACGGACCGGCCCACCGGAATGGACGCCTCGAGGTGCGGATGCACGGTCCAGCCCTCGCGGGGGTGCGCACCACCGCTCGTCGTCTCGCCGACCACGACGGCGCGGCCCAACTGCTGCAGGTTGTAGGAGAGCTCCTCGGCCGCGGAGAAAGTGCGGGCGCTCGTCAGGACATAGAGCGGTTTGCTGCCGCCGAAGCGCGCGCCCGGCACGTGCGCCGGACTCCAGGACTGTTCGAGACGGTCGCCGTCGCGCCAGTACATGGAGTTCAGATGGGTGCGCCCGTCCAGCAGGTGACCGCAGACGAAGGCGACCGTGTCCGGGTCCCCGCCGGTGTTGCCCCGCAGATCGAGGATGAGGGCGTCGGCGGGCGCGACCAGGGTGAGGGCGGCCCCCAGCGCCTCGGCGGACCACGACAGCGGGAACAGGGCCGGAGCCAGTTCGAGCAGCGCGACGCGGCCGCCGAGCAGTTCTACTCGGGGCGCGCCGCCCAGCGAGGAGCCGAATTCCTCGCGCAACCTCGCCAGGGTGGCCGCACCCTGCTCCTGGGGCACCGGACCGGCGTGGTGCTTGAGGCGCAGGTGGAGGTCGCCGTTGAGGGACTGGAGGTCCGCCGTCACCAGACGCGCCAGATCGGCGGCGTCCTCGACGTCGTACGCGCCGTCCGCGAGGCGGCGTCTCAGCAGGGCGGCGAGCTCTTCGGCGGTCTCGGGGAACACGTAGTGATCCAGGAGGAGTTGGGCGGTCGCCTCGATGACAGGGGTGACGCTGAGGTGCTGCGTGGTGGTGGTCATGGCAGAGGAGTAGAGCAGGGCTCTTCCCAAAGCGTCAAGAAGATTGGACACTTGGCGCATGCCCGAGCAGCAACACGCGTCCGAGAAGCAGCACGAGTCTGAGAAACAGCACGAGTCCGAGGAGCAGCACGAGTCCGAGAGGCAGCACACGCCCGATCAGCAGCAGTCCCCACCGCACCAGACCCTCGCCATCGAGTCACCGGAACAGCACGCCGCGCTGGCGCACCCCATGCGGCAGCGCCTGCTCTTCCTGCTCGGCCACCGGCCCGCCACCATCAGCCAGTTGGCGGCGCAGCTCAGCACGGGCAAGGGCAACGTGGCCCACCACCTGAAGACGCTGCGTACCGCCGGACTCGTCCACGTCGCCGAGACCCGCAAGGTCAGAGGCGGCACCGAGCAGTACTACCAGCGGGTGGCCGCGCGCATGGACGTCGCCGAACCGCGCGCCGAAGGGACAGCGGCGATGCTCGGAGCCGTGGCGCAGGAACTCGGCAGGTCGGAGCGGACGACGCTGTCCCTGCGCCACGTGCGCCTCAGCCCGGACAAGGCACGGCAACTCGGCGAGACGCTGGCCCGGTTGGTCGACGAGACCGAGGAGGACGCGGAGGGGGAACCGGTGCACGGCGTGCTGGTCGCGCTCTACGAGCACGCGCGGCCGCCCCACGCGGGCTGACCCGGGCGCGCTCGGCAGAGCTCATTACAGTTCTCCCATGCCTGACCCCGCGACCCTCCCCGACCTGCGGCTCCTCCGCGCCGACCACGCGCCCGCGCTGCGCGCCTTCGAGGAGACCAACCGCGCCTACTTCGCGGCCTCCGTCCCCGACCGCACCGACGCCTACTTCCGCGACTTCGACGCGGTGCACCGCGCCCGCCTGGCCGAGCAGGCCACGGGTGACTGCTTCTTCCACGTCCTGGTGGCCGACGGGGGCGAGATCATCGGGCGGGTCAACCTGGTCGACGTGGCGGACGGCGGTGCCGAACTCGGCTACCGGATCGCGGAGAAGGCCGCGGGCCGGGGCCTTGCCACCTGGGCCGTCCGGCAGATGTGCGGCCTCGCCGGCACCGCGTACGGCCTCACCGGACTGCGCGCCGCGACGACGCTCGACAACCCGGCCTCGCAGACCGTGCTCACACGGGCCGGCTTCGCGCCGGTCGGGACCGTCCGCCTCGACGGACGCCCGGGGATCGGCTACGCCCTGACGCTCTGAGAGCCTGTCTTCGAACCCTTCGGCGCGGACCCTCCGGTGTGCCGAGGGCCCGCACCGGTCGTGGTCAGGCCGTGCGCGGCCGCGACTCGTGCAGCCGCGTGTGATAGCGGCCCTCCGACTCGTACCCCTCGGGATCCTCACCCGCAAGGATCACCTGCCGCACGGCGTCACGCTGCTCCTCGGGACTGGTGAAGAGCCGCTGCGTGTAGGTCCGCGAGGAGTCCGTCACGGTGTCCAGGCCGTGCGCCGCGAGGGTCTCGGTGATGCGCCCGTAGGGCACCGTACGCAACACGAACGCGCTGACCCAGACCGGCAGCCGTGCACAGTCGAGCAGCGCGTCGAAGGTGTGGTGCGAGATGTAGCCGATGCCTCCGGTGACCGTGATCAGGCCGGTGCGGGCCATCGCGCGACGCAGCCCGGAGCTGGGCGGATGCCGCTCCAGGTTCTCCGCGTACGCCTCGTCGAGCAGTCCCGCGTCCAGGGCGTAGCGTGTCGCGTTCGCCGCCATGTCCAGACCGATGACCGGCGTGGCGTCGGCGCGCCGCCGCGACGCGTAGAAGTCCTTGTCGCGCTCGATCATCTCGGGCGGCGTGAGCGAGGCGGCCTCGTCGCTGGTGTAGTGCGCGTACAGGTCGGCGAGCGTCAGGTCGTGGTTGAGCAGCGCCGCGTTGATGCCGTACGAGCAGCACAGGTCGAGGACGGTCACCGGGCCCTCGTCGCCGGCCGCCCGGGCGCGCAGGTCACGGGTGCGGCGGAAGACCGGTTGGGCCTGCTGCGGGATCTCGTACTCGAAGGGCGCCAGCGTCCGGAAGTACGCACGTGGGTCCGGCTGGTCGTAGATGTCGTCGAACCGGGTCTTGCCCGACGCGTTGCTTGTCCTGTGCCGGTCTGTGGCCATGGGGCACCTCCGGGAGCGAGGAAAGGGTCTGGGGCAGACGTGCACTCCTACCCGACCCTCGCCACCCCCGATAGACCTCGTGGCGGTATCCGGCCAAGGCACCGCCCCGCCGCGGACCCGGTCACCGTCCCGCTGACTACCCTGGAGACGATGTTCTCCTCCCAGGGTCCCACGCTGCGCGAGCTCGCCGTTCAGGCGTTGTCGTCCACCCGGCACGGGTACGACCTGCTCGCCCCCAAGTTCGACCGCACGCCCTTCCGTACGCCTGGCCGATTCCTGGCGGCGACGACCGACGCGCTGCGCCCCCTCGGACCCTTCGACGCGGGCCTCGACGTGTGCTGCGGAACCGGCGCGGGCGTCGAAGCACTGCTGCCGCTGTGCCGGGAGCGCGTCACCGGCGTGGACTTCAGCGCGGGCATGCTGGCCGCCGCGGCGGAAGCGGTGCCGCGGGACGCCGGAGGCCCGGACGGACCCACGGTCGACTGGGTACGGGCCGACGCCCGCGCCCTCCCGTCCTCCGGGCCCTTCGACGGCGGCTTCGACCTGGCCGTCAGCTTCGGCGCGTTCGGCCACTTCCTGCCCGCCGAACGCCCCGCCCTGTTCGCCGGCGTCCACCGGGCGCTGCGCCCGGGCGGCCTCTTCGCGTTCCCCATCGGCGCCCCGCAGCCCTTCACGTCACCCTGGTACTGGGCGCTGCTCGGCTTCGACGGCGTGATGCGCGTACGGAACCTCCTGTGGCGCCCGCCGTTCGTCATGTACTACCGGACCTTCCCGCTCGGCGGGGTGCGCGAGGACCTCGCGGACGCGGGCTTCGACGTGCGCCTGCTGCCTCTGGAGGATTTCGGACGCCGCCCGGACGGCAGCCCGCACTGGCGGCTGGTCGTGTCACAAAAGCGCTAGCACCTCCGTCTTCACCGTGAGACCGCGCCTCGTGCGCGCGGTCCGGACGAGGAGGCACGACATGTCGGAAGACCTGGCGGACAGGAACAAGGCCACGTTCGGCCGCCTGCACGCGGCGATGAACAGCCGCGACAAGGACGTCGTCGACAAGGCGATCGACGAGTTCTTCGCGCCGGACGTACGGGTCGGGACACCGGCGCCGGTCGAGGCGGCGGGGAAGCAGGCGATGAAGGACGTGTGGGGGCTGCTGCTGCGGGCCTTTCCCGATCTGCACGTCACGGTCGAGGACGTGGTCGCCGAGGGGGAGAAGGTCGTCTGCAGGAACACGGTGACCGGCACCCATCAGGGGCCGTATCTGGGGGTCCCGGCCACCGGGACATCCGTCAGGTACGAGGAGATCGTGATCGCCCGCTTCGTCGACGGGCGGGTGGCCGAGACCTGGGCGGTCGTCGACGTCCTCGCGGTCCTGCGCCAGATCGGCGCGATGCCCGGCGGGGGCGGGGCGGCCTGAAGCAGCGGCCGACGGCGGGCGCTACGCCTGGCCGTCGGCCGCCGCCCGCAGCGCCGCCACATCCAGCTTCTTCATGCCGAGCATCGCCTGCATGGCGCGCCGGGCCCGCTCGGCGTCCGGGTCGGTGAGGAGCTCGTTGAGCACCGTGGGGACGACCTGCCAGGACAGGCCGTACTTGTCCTTCAGCCACCCGCAGGGACCTTCCTCGCCGCCCTCGGAGAGCTTGGACCAGTAGTGGTCGACCTCGGCCTGGTCGGCGCAGGGGATCTGGAAGGAGACGGCTTCGTTGAACGTGAAGTCGGGCCCGCCGTTGAGCGCCGTGTAGGGCCGGCCGTCGAGGACGAACTCCACGGTCAGAACGGTGCCCGCCGGCCGCGGGCCGCCTTCGCCGTAGTACGAGATGCTCTTGATCTCCGAGTTGGGGAAGACCGATACGTAGAAGTTCGCGGCCTCCTCGCCCTGCAGGTCGAACCAGAGGCTTGGCGTGATCGTGGGCATGGCGCTCTCCTGTCGCGTACGCGGCGGTCCTGTCCGCCGTTCGTCTCTGCCGATGTGGACCGTCGCAGCGCCCGGAACTCATCGCCACACGGTGAACCGGTCACTCGCCTCCTCGTACGTGCGGCTCCCGCTCCAGTGCGATGCCGAAATGCCGCTCGTACGCGGCGAGCACCTCCGCCTCCGTGGTCAGTTCGAGGGTTTCGCGCTCACCGCCCACGGTCGTCGTCAGGGTGCGCCCGCTCAGGGTGACGCGGCCGCCGTCCGTGAGACGGGAGCAGACGAGCGACCGCGTGAAGTGCGAGTCGGGCGACGTGCGGTGGTACCAGGCGCCGGCCTTGAAGTCGGCCAGCGCGCGCGGACGCGGGTCGGCCAGGTACTGCCGCTTGCCGTCCTTGATGACGTCGAGGTCGCCGTCCGGGGTCTCGGTGATGCGGAACGTGCCCGCCGGGTCGGCCTGCTCGCCGCGGTCCGCGTAGGCGAGCGGCAGCTCGCTGTGGGCGCCGAAACCGACGTCCGCGAGCCAGTCGCCGCCGTCCTCCGTGCGCACGCGCAGGGCGAGGTGGTCGAAGGGGATGCCGACCTCCCCGGCGTCGTCGTACACCCGGGCCTGCAACAGCACGACGTCGAAGCCGAGGGCCGTGAGGAGTGCGGCGAAGGCGCCGTTGAGCTCGTAGCAGAAGCCGCCCCTGCGGGCGTCCACGACCTTGCTCACCAGGGCCTTGTCGGTGAGCTCGATGTCCTGGCCGAGGTGGATCGAGAGGTTCTCGAAGGGAACGCTGCGCAGATGCGCCCCGTGCAGGGCGTGGAGGGCCCGCGAGGTCGGGGCGGCGGGGCGCTCGGCGCCGATGTGCCGCAGGTAGGCGTCGATCTGTTCGGTGTCCATGAGCACCAGTGTGGTGGGGGGTGCGGTGTTCCGGCCACGGACCACGGACGGCGCCGCCGCCCTCCGTCGGTCCTAGGACTTCGGTAGGACGTCGTCGACGAGGGCGGACGGTGTCGACCGGCGCGCCGGCGCCTGCGTCCCGGGCGTGCACCGCGCGCGTTCTTCCGCCGTTCGCGGCCCACGGGCCGAGGGCGGAAGAACGCGCGGGGGTTTCCGTCAGCGGCCGCCCTTCTTCGCGAGGGCGCAGGTGGCCGTGGCCGCCTTGTGCGGGTCGCTGACCGAGCGTGCGGTCAGGGTGAGCCGGCCCTTCGTGTGGGCGTTCGCCGTCGCGGAGACGGCGACGTCCACGTCGACCGTGGAGCCCGCCCGCGCCGTGGCCAGCTTGCTGGGCAGCCAGGCGGACCAGCCGCGGCCCGAGGTCTCGGCGGAGAGCCGGTAGACGTCCGAGTCGAGATAGCGGGCGGCGTCCTCGGGGTGCTCGCCCGGCGGGTCGGCCGCCGCACGACCGGTGTTGGTCAGCGGGAAGGTGCAGGTCGCGCGGCTCTTCACGGGGTCGCCCGACGCCTCGCCGCGGTGCAGTGCGGTCCCGCGGCGCTGCGGGCCCGCTCCGTCGAGCGACTTCACGGCGATCGTGTACGACAGCACGCCCGAGCGGCTGCGCCGGATGTCGGTGACGTAGAAGTGCAGACGGTTGGCGCGGTCGACGTACTCGTAGGAGCTGCCGGAGTCCGTTCCGGCGTGGAAGAGCGCGTCGCTGAGCTGGCGGTAGTCGCCCATGGTGATCTTCTGTTCGGTGCCGTCGGGGCGGGTGAAGTCCACCATGCCGATGTCCTCGGGGTGGGCGTCGACGACCCAGGCGAACGGGGCGCGGTCCTGGTTCTTGGTCTTGGTGATCAGTACGCCGTTGTCCGGGGTGAAGGAGTCCATGCCCATCCGGTCCACGACCTCGACCGTGTAGTTCTCGTAGCCGCCGCCGTCGCACAGCGGGTCGGTGGCGCGGTCGCAGGCGGGGGAGAGGTCGCGGGACATGGCGATGTTGACGCCGGACAGGCCCCGCGCGCCGGGCGGCGCGGACCGTGCGGTGACCTTGGCGACGACCACGCCGGACTCGTCGAGCGCGTCGCGGTCCAGGCGCAGCACGTTCTTCTCGTCCACGATGCCGAGCTTCAGCTTGTCGCGCAGGATGTGCTGCGAGCCCATCGAGCCGCCCTCGGTGGCCGGGATCTTCCAGCGGGTGTGCGGTCCACCGGGGCCGTTGAACGAGCCGCGCGACAGCATGCTCCAGATGCCGGTGTAGGCGCGGCTCAGGGGCTTGCCGTAGGGGTTGTTGTAGTTGTCGCCGATGCCCAGGATGTGGCTGAGCTCATGGGCGTACACCCCCATGCCCGAGCTCTCGGCCTGGGTGGACGAGCCGGTGACGGCGTTCGGCCAGATACGGGCGGCGGCCTGCCACGAGGTCCACGGCACGTAGCGGGTCGTGGCGGCGTTGCTGCCGGAGAGGATGGGGGACGGCGGGCCCCACGCGCCCGGCACCTGCCCCTCCGAGCCGAACTTCATCTGTCCGAACTCCTGCCACGTGGAGGACTCGTCCTGCCCCGCGGTGAGATAGAAGACGAAGTCGTACTTCGCCGCCTCGGCCTCGCCGACCTGCGCGATCCAGGCCGCCTTGCCGTTGGCGCGGATGTCCTTGCCGCACGTGCTGTCGGTGGGGCAGGCGCCCGGATTCATGCCGGGCTCGATGCCGTACTGGAACGACTTGTACGGCATGCGGTACACACCGAAGGCCTTCAGGTCGACGCCGACGCGGCCGCCGGAATCCTCCATCCAGTACTCGTTGATGGTGTGGCCGCGGTTGAGCGCGCCGGGTGTGTTGAGGAAGTCCTCGTAGAACTGCGGGAGACGGGAGCGCGGGACGTCGGCCGCGGTCGTCTGGGGGTTGCCGAAGACCGTCGAGCCCACTGGCCTGCTGACGGTGAACTCCTCGTCGGGATAGTCGAGGAGGACCAGGGCGCCCTTGAACGTCCTGTCGGTGGGCTCCAGGCCGGGGTTCGCCCAGTCGGTGCCGGGCACGGAGCGGTACTCGCTCCAGGTCATGTCATCGGGATTGCGCCAGTTCTGCGGGTCGATGGGCCTTGCCAAGGACGGCCGGCCGCGGTCGGCGGGCCCGGTCTCGTCGGGCGTCGCACGGGCCGTCCCCACCGCGGCCGTCGCCATGGCGGCGAGGACGGCGACCAGGACGGTGGCGCGACGGGCCGGGCGGCGGCGCGGACGGATGGTGGCGGATCCATGGACGGGGCGTCTGGGGCGTCTGGGACGGAGGAACATGGCTCACCTCGTGCCTCTTGCCGGAAGAAAGGGGACAAGTGCGTGACAAGCCGTTCGAGTGGTGCGTCAACCGCTGCCAAGGTAGGCCGCCCGAAGCGGTGATGCCAGAGTGCCTCCAGGGCGCCCCGTGACGGGTTCCGCGTCGGTGTCGGGGCGTCAAGTGCTCTCGGGGCGGGCAGGATTGGTGCCCCCTCACCCGGCGGGCCGCTCACCGGACCGCCCGGCGTCTCCACGCGGAAGGAGCCGACCATGGCAAAGGAGCCGACCACGGCGGGCGACCGGCACGGCCACCCGATGTCCCGCACCGGCACCGAGGCCGCGGCCCTCTACGAACAGGCACTGGAACACCTCCTGTTCTTCCGCGCCGACGTGGCCGACACGTCCCGAGAGCTGCTCGCCGCCGCGCCCCGCTCGGTCATGGGCCACGTCCTCGCCGCCCACCTCGGCCTGCTCGGCACGGAGGAGAAGGAGGCCGCCGCCGCCCGCGACGCGTTCGAACGCTTCAAGGAGCACGCGCACCGGGGCGAGATGACCCCCCGCGAGCGGATGCACGTCGCCGCCGCCACCTCCTGGCTCAGGGGCGACCTCCACCAGGCGGGCCGGGTGCTCGGCGAGATCTCCGTGGCGTACCCGCGCGACGTGCTCGCCCTCGCCGTCGGCCACCAGATCGACTTCTTCACCGGCAACGCGGCACGCCTGCGCGACCGCATCGGCGGCGCCCTGTCCGCCTGGGACGCGTCGGACCCGCAGTACGGCCCCGTCCTTGGCATGTACGCCTTCGGCCTCGAGGAGTCGGGCCACTACGAGCAGGCCCGGGAGATCGGCCTCGACGCCGTCGAACGCCGGCCGCACGACGTCTGGGGCATCCACGCCGTGGTGCACACCTACGAGATGCAGGGCCGGTTCGCCGACGGCATCCGCTACCTGGACGCCCGCACCGCGGACTGGGCGACCGGCAACTACCTCAACGTGCACAACTGGTGGCACTACTGCCTCTACGCCTTGGAGGCCGGCGACATCACGCGCGTCCTGGAGATCTACGACGCCGTTCTGCACCACGCGGAGTCGACGGGCGCGGCGATGGAACTCCTGGACGCCGCGGCCCTGTTGTGGCGGCTGCGGCTGGCCGGGCAGGACGCGGGGGACCGGTGGGGGCAGCTCGCCGACGCCTGGGCCGCCCGTCGCGACGGCCCGTACTACGCCTTCAACGACGTGCACGCCGTGATGGCGTACGTCGGCGCGGGCCGCACCGCCGACGCCGAACGCCTGGTGCGCGCACGTGAGCGGTACGTGGCGTGCAGCGGCTCCGGCGTGTCCAACCACGCCATGACCGCGGACATCGGGCTGCCCGTGTGCCGCGCGCTGATCGCGTACGGGGAGCACCACTACGACCGGGCCGTGGAGCTCCTGCTCCCCGTACGGCACCGCCTGGGGGAGTACGGAGGAAGTCATGCCCAGCGCGACGCCGTGCACAAGACGCTCCTTGAGGCCGCCCTGCGCGCCGACCTTCACGCGCTGTCCCGCACCCTGCTGAGCGAGCGCACCAACCTGCGCCCGGTCTGCCCGTACAACTGGCTGGCCCAGGCCCGACTGGCCGACGCGCTGGGGGAGGACGCACGGGCCGCGGTGGCCCGCGCCAGGGCGGACGAGCAGGCGGCCGACGGCGCGGCGGCCCTCAAGCGCTGACGCACGGACGGCTTCGGGAGGCCATAACAGTGAAATCCAGCCATCGGCTGTATCTTTCGCCTCGCGGCACAAATGTGTGTGTAGTGCAGGTATGCGGGCCGAGCTGCGGCGCGGCACAAGGGGAGTCGCATATTCCGCGCCAATGGTGAAGAAACCGTTGACACGTGACTGCACCCTGTGGCCTAGAAAGCGAGATGCCCTCTCCTCCCAGGGGATGACACATCGCACGACGCAGTACAGCGACCGTGGGTCGATAGTCCGGCTCGCAGGCGGACTTGCTCACGTCAAAGGGCGGTGAAGATTGAGGGGAAATCCTGCTGGACCCCCCTGACGTGTCGATCGCATCGGCAGAGGGTCGTCCGCGCCTGCCGAACCCGACGGGAGTCCCCTTCGCCGTGGCTACGTTCCTGTACAAACTAGGCCGCCTCGCCTTCCGGCGGCGCCGCTACGTGGCCCTGCTGTGGGTCGTGGCGCTCGCGGGCGCCATCTTCGCCTCCTCGGCGGCTCCCGCTCCGCCCGAAGACTCCTTCTCCATGCCGGGAACGGAGTCGCAGAAGGCCTTCGACCGTCTCGAGGAGCGCTTCCCCGACGCCAGCGCCGACGGAGCGAGCGCCCGCGTCGTGATCCGCGCCCCCAAGGGCGAGAAGCTCACCGAGGGGCAGCAGAAGAGCGAGGTCGGCCGGCTGGTCGACACCATAGGCAAGGGCCCGCAGGTGTCGAGCGTCGACGACCCCTTCAAGGCCGACGCCGTCAGCAAGGACGGCACCACCGCCTACGCCTCGGTCACCTACAAGGTCACCGCCTCCGAGCTCACCGACGAGGCCAGGGACGCGCTGACCAAGGCGACCGACAAGACGCGTGACGCGGGCTTCACGGTCGAGACCGGCGGTGACGCCGTCATGGCCGAGCAGGAGATGGGCGGCAGCGCCGAACTCATCGGCATCGCCATCTCCGCGGTCGTCCTGATCCTGACCTTCGGTTCGCTGGTCGCCGCGGGCATGCCGCTCCTGACCGCGATCATCGGCGTCGGCATCGGCATCTCCGGCATCGCGGCGCTCGGCAGCACCCTCGACCTCTCCGCCACGACCTCCACGCTCGCGATGATGATCGGCCTCGCCGTCGGCATCGACTACGCCCTCTTCATCGTCTCCCGCTACCGAGCGGAGATAGCCGAGGGCCGCGAACCGGAGGAAGCCGCGGGCCGGGCCACCGGAACCGCCGGATCCGCCGTCGTGTTCGCCGGCCTCACCGTGGTCGTCGCCCTCTCGGGCCTCTCGATCGTCAACATCCCGATCCTCACCAAGATGGGTCTGGCCGCCGCGGCCACCGTCGTGATCGCCGTCCTCATCGCGCTCACCATGATCCCCGCGCTGCTCGGCTTCGCGGGCCGCAAGGTGCTGCGCCGCAAGGACCGCAAGAAGTCCGCGAGCGAGCTCGCCGACCCGAACGCGAAGCCGAAGCTCGGCACCCGCTGGGCGCGCTTCGTCCTGCGCCACCCGCTCTCCGTGCTCCTGGTCGCCGTCCTCGGCCTCGGCGCCGTGGCCGTGCCCGCCGCCAGCCTGGAACTCGGCCTGCCCGACGAGGGCTCGTCCGCGCCGGACACCACCCAGCGCAAGGCGTACGACATGCTGTCCCAGTCCTTCGGCGCCGGCTTCAACGGCCCGCTGATGGTCACGGTCAGCAAGGACGCCGACGTCGCGGGCGCCGCCAAGACCGTCGGCGACTCGATCGCCAAGATCGACGGCGTGGCCGCCGTGACGCCCGCCCAGCCCAACAAGGCCGGCGACACCGCGATCCTGAACGTCATCCCCAAGACGGGCCCGAGCGACCACGACACCGAGGAACTGGTCAAGTCGATCCGCTCGACCGCCGACGGAATCGGCGCCGACACCGGCTCCGAGATCCTGGTCACCGGCCAGACCGCGATGACCATCGACTTCTCGCAGACGCTCGACGACGCACTCCTGCCCTACCTCGGCCTGGTCGTCGGACTCGCCTTCCTGCTCCTGATGCTGGTGTTCCGCTCCGTCCTGGTCCCGCTCAAGGCGGCCCTCGGCTTCCTGCTCTCGGTGGCCGCCGCGCTCGGCGCCGTGGTCGCGGTCTTCCAGTGGGGCTGGTTCGCCGACATCGTGGGCGTCGACCAGCCGGGCCCGATCATGAGCATGATGCCGATCTTCATGATCGGTGTGGTCTTCGGCCTGGCGATGGACTACGAGGTCTTCCTCGTGACCCGCATGCGCGAGGCCTACGTCCACGGGGCGCGCGCCGGCGAGTCGGTCGTGACCGGCTTCACCCACGGCGGACGGGTCGTGGCCGCGGCCGCGATCATCATGATCAGCGTCTTCTCCGGCTTCATCATGGAGAACGACGACATGATCAAGATGATGGGCTTCGGCCTGGCCATCGCCGTCCTCTTCGACGCCTTCGTCGTCCGCATGGCGATCGTGCCCGCCGTCCTCGCCCTGCTCGGCAAGTCCGCCTGGTGGCTGCCGCGCTGGCTGGACAAGGCGCTGCCGAACGTGGACGTGGAGGGCGAGAAGCTCCACAAGAACCTCGGTGACACCGGGGCGCCCGAGGCCGAGACGGACCGGGAACTGGCCCCCGTCGGCCGCTGACACACCGCGGTCCTCACTGAGCGGGCCGGCCGGGACACCCCACAAGTGGGGGAGTGCCCCGACCGGCCCGCTCGGTCGTTCCCGGGGGCACGGGCTCTCAGCGGCGGTCCGCGTAGACCATCCAGACCTGGCCGGGGGCGAAGGGCATCGGCTCGCCGCTCGGCCGGGTGAACGTGGTGCCGCCGGTGGCCGTGGGGCGCTCCCAGCGCGTCGCGTACCGCTTGCCGTCGCGCAGCACCGTCGCCTTGCCGCGGCCGACCGTCTCGATGTACGGCGTCACCGCTCCGTTGACGTCCTTGAAGCGCGACGGGCGCATGTTCACGTACTGGATCACGATGGTGCGGGCGCCGAGCTGCTGCCCCGACGTGCTGCGGGCCGGGGCGCCGTCGAAGGACGCGAGCCAGCGGCCCTGCCGCGGCGACCAGCGGAAGGTGTGGCTGGTGGAGGCGTACCTGACGGTCCGCGCGGCGGTGCGGGCACCGCCCGCCGGAGCCGGGCCGAAGCGGAAGCCGATGTCGCCGGGGCGATCGGCCCGCGGCGCCGAACGCAGCAGGGCCTTCGGGCGGACGAAGAGGTTGTGCGGGGCGGGACGCCCGCTGTGGCGGAAGTACGCGCCGGGCACACGGCCGTGCGAGCGCGCGTAGAGCGGTGACTTCCGCAGCACCTTCTGCAGGGCGCTGCGCACCCCGGAGTAGGCGAGGGCGGGCCGCCCGAACTGGCGCAGGAGCTCGATGTCCGACTCGCGCGCACTGCGCACCGGCCCGACGGCCTTCGGGAGTTTGCTGGAGTACACGCCCATCAGGCGGCTCATACCGCCCTCGACCTTCTCCACGTAGACGATGTCCGCCCGGTCGAGACCGGTGTGCGGCCGGGCGCGGCGCGCGTTGTCGAACTTCACGGCGAGGACCGGGTTCTGTCGTGCCGACTGCCCGGTGAAGGGCGAGGTGATCCGGGGCGCCGGGGCGTCCTCCGGGGAGGGGGCGCTCGCGTACGAGGGGGCTCCCACGGTGAGCGAGGCCGTGGCGAACAGCGCGAGCACTTTCGCGCCGACGCGAGTGCTGCGGGTGGCCCGGACTCTCGATGCTGCCTTCAAGGCGTCTCCATTCGTGGCGGGGCGGCAGCCGCAGATGTACCTCCCGCGCCGGTACGGTCAATCACGCCTGGGCCATCCACCGGCGCCCCGTCACTCTTTCCGGGGGACGGCCCGCGTGGCGCCGCGCAGAACGGCACCGCGGACGTGCCGGGCCCCGCGTCGGAGGAATCACGGGCATGGCAGCGCTGAGCGCGGCCCTCCCCGTCGAAGCCGCCCCCGCCGCCGGACACCGGGGCCCGACCCGCGTGCCACGCGGCGTCCGCCCCGCGCCAGAGCCGGCACAGCCGTTGAACAGGAGCGCACGCGGCGGTATGCGCGCTCGCGCGTGCCACCACCGCGACCGGCGCGCAAGTTGTCAGCACGTCTGATGCGCACTAATGTCACCACGCCTTGGTGAACGGGAAATCCGGTGTGATGCCGGTGCGGCCCTCGCCACTGTGATCGGGAAGTCCGGCTCCAGCCCTCGCGGCAGCCACTGGGTACGCACGTACCCGGGAAGGCGGAGTCCGGTCGGTACGACCCGTCAGCCAGGAGACCGGCCAAGGCGCGTTGTCCATCCACGAGGTGCTGGAGAGGGTCTGCCGAGCCATGCACATAGCCGAGGGTTTCCTCCCGCCGGCGCACGCGATCGCCTGGGGCGTAGCGTCCGCGCCGTTCGTCGTCCACGGAGTCCGCTCCCTGACCCGTGAAGTCAAGGAACACCCGGAGAGCACGCTGCTCCTCGGCGCGTCCGGGGCCTTCACTTTCGTCCTTTCCGCCCTGAAGATCCCTTCCGTGACGGGCAGTTGCTCGCACCCCACGGGGACCGGGCTCGGAGCGATCCTGTTCCGCCCACCGATCATGACGGTGCTCGGAACCATCACCCTGCTCTTCCAGGCGCTGCTGCTCGCCCACGGCGGGCTCACCACCCTGGGCGCCAACGTCTTCTCCATGGCGATCGTCGGGCCCTGGGCGGGATACGCCGTCTACCGGCTCCTCAAGCGGTACGACGTGCCGCTCATGGTCGCCGTCTTCTTCGGCGCGTTCGTCGCCGACCTGTCCACGTACTGCGTCACCAGCGTCCAGCTGGCTCTGGCGTTCCCCGACCCCAGCAGCGGCTTCCTGGGGGCCCTCGGCAAGTTCGGTGGCATCTTCGCCGTCACGCAGATCCCGCTGGCGGTCAGCGAAGGCCTGCTCACCGTCCTGGTGATGCGGCTGCTCGTGCAGTCGAGCAAGGGCGAACTCACCCGGCTGGGCGTGCTGTTGCAGCGCAAGCAGACGTCCGCGAAGACCGCGACGACCGCGAAGACCGCGACGACGGAGCCGACCGAGACGCAGACGGGGGCCAGTGCCTGATGAGCCGTAACGCGAAGATCAACACTCTGCTGCTCCTGATCGTCGCCGCACTCGCCGTGCTGCCGATCGCGCTCGGACTCGGCGACGACGAGGAGGAGCCGTTCACCGGCGCCGACGCCCAGGCGGAGACGGCGATCACCGAGATCGAGCCGGACTACGAGCCGTGGTTCTCACCGCTGTACGAACCTCCCTCCGGCGAGGTCGAGTCGGCGCTCTTCGCCCTCCAGGCGGCCCTCGGCGCGGGCGTCCTCGCCTACTACTTCGGGCTCCGCAAGGGCCGTAGGCAGGGCGCGGAACAGGCGCGCGCGGAGCGGCGTGGCGAGCCCTCCGGGGACCCGGCCGACGCGGACGGCGGCCGGGCCGAGACCGAGCAGGTCTGACCCGGCGTGCTGCCCATCGACGCGGCGGCGCACAGCAGTCGCTGGCGCCGCCGTCACCCCGTGGACAAGGCCGTGCTCGGACTCGGCCTCACCGTTCTCGCCATCTCGCTGCCGCCCTGGCCGGGCGCCGCCCTGGTCCTGGCCGCCGCACTCGTCCTGCTGCTCGGCCCCGCGGGCGTGCCGCCCCGCAAACTGTGGCGCGCCTACCGTGTGCCGCTCGGCTTCTGCGTCACCGGCGCCCTCACCCTGCTCGTCCAAGTGGGCGGCCCCGACGGGTTCGTGACGTTCGCCGAGGACGGCCCTGCGCGTGCGGGAGGACTGATGCTGCGGACCTCCGCGGCCTCGCTCGGCGTGCTCCTGTTCGCGTTCACCACACCGATGTCGGACCTGCTGCCCCGCCTCGTGAAGGCGGGCGTGCCCGCGCCGGTCGTGGACGTGGCACTCGTCACGTACCGGATGAGTTTCCTGCTCCTGGACTCCATGAGCCGCATCCGGCAGGCGCAGGCCGCGCGTCTCGGCCACACCACCCGCGCCGCGACGTGGCGTTCCCTCGCGGGTCTCGGCGCCACCGCGTTCGTGCGCGCCTTCGACCGGGCGAGCCGCCTCCAGGCCGGCCTGGCAGGACGGGGCTACGACGGCACCCTGCGCGTGCTCGTGCCCGAGGCCCGCATCTCGCGCCCGTTCATCGCGGCGGGCGCGGTCCTTCTCGTGGGCCTGGTGGCCCTCACCCTCGTACTGGAAAGGTTCCTCCCATGAGCGAGCCGAGGGCTCTGCGCGAGCCGGACGCTCCCGCAGGACCGCACACGTCCGTGGTCGCCCTGCGCGCGGCGGCGTACGCGTACGAGGACGGGCCCACCGTCCTCAGCGGCCTGGACTTCGACATCGTCGACGGACGCGCGCTCGCGCTGCTCGGGCGCAACGGCAGCGGCAAGACCACCCTCATGCGCCTGCTCAGCGGCGGACTGCGGCCCGCCGAGGGGAGTCTGACCCTTGAGGGGACCCCGGTCACGTACGACCGCAAGGGCCTGACCCGGCTGCGCACCACCGTGCAGCTGGTCGTCCAGGACCCGGACGACCAGCTGTTCGCCGCATCGGTCGAGCAGGACGTGTCGTTCGGCCCCCTCAACCTCGGCCTGCCCGACCCCGAGGTCCGATCCCGGGTCGCCGAAGCGCTCGCCGCCCTCGACATCACCCCGCTCGCCGACCGGCCCACCCACCTGCTCTCCTACGGCCAGCGGAAGCGGACCGCCATCGCCGGCGCCGTCGCGATGCGCCCCCGTGTCCTCATCCTCGACGAGCCGACCGCCGGACTCGACCCCGACGGCCAGGAACGTCTCCTCGACACCCTGCAAGGGCTGCGGGACGCGGGCACGACGGTGGTCATGGCGACCCACGACGTCGACCTGGCCCTGCGCTGGGCGGACGACGCGGCGCTGCTCACTCCCTCCGGCGTACGGACGGGACCGGCCGCGGAGATGCTGGCCCGACGCGACCTCCTCGTACAGGCCGGCCTGCACCTTCCGTGGGGCATCGCGGTCGGCGAACTGCTGCGCGCCCACGGCCTGCCGACCGGCACGGGCGAGGGCCCGCGCACGGCGGAGGAGTTGGCGGCGCTGGTGGCGGGACCGGTGGGCGGGGCGGACGGCGTCTGACCGGCTCAGGGCCTCAGCAGTGCCGGTACACGTACCCGTCCTCGCCCGCCGGCCGGACATCGCGGTCGCGCAGGGTGATCGACAGCTTCTTGCCCCAGGTGCGGCACGCGGCGTCGAAGTCCTTCGTCACGTACTCGATGTCGAAGACCTTCCCGTCGTACGCGGACGTGAAGTCGGGGCACTCCTTGTAGTGCGCGCACTCCTCGGTCACCGCGAAGTCGAAGCCGATCTGCTGGCGCCGGTCCAGCAGATCGGTGGTGTTCTTCTGCGCGATGGCCAGGCCCTGGCTGTGCGCGCGCCGGGCGAGGAGGCGGGCGAAGGCCGCCGCGTCGTCGGTGGTCAGCAGACCGTCGGAGCGTTCGTAGGAGTCGAGGTTGTCGGGCTCCACCGCGTCGAAGCCCGCCTCCGCGCAGCCGTCGATCCACTCCCCGACGATCTCGGCGAGCGCCTCGCGCTTCTCGCGCGTGGAGATGTCGAGGAGCGGCTCCTGCCAGTCCTCGTCGACGACCGTCCGCCCCTCCTCGTCACGGAGGACGAGATCACGGTGCTCGCGCTCCCACCAGCGCGCCGCCTTCTTGCCGGGCTGGGCCTGGAAGGCGTTGACGTAGCAGATGTTGTAGAGGTCGGGGGCCGGGTCGGCGGTGCGGTCGCGCGAGACGGCCCGCACCTTCGCCGGCGGCTTGTACGGGCCGCCCAGCTGATAGTCGAAGGTCGCGTTCACGGGCGGCTGCCGCACGTCGTCCTCGCCGGATCCGGCGGACGTGCCGGACCCGGCGGTCGAGCACCCGACGAGGAGCGCGAGCAGCAGCGTGCCGCCCATCGCGCTCCGCAGAGTGCGGTTCTTGCTGGTAAGCCACTTGATCCCGTTCACCCGGCCATGATCGCAGAGGTCAGGAGAGCTTCAAGGCGGCCGCCGTCCGTTCGGCCATCCCGGCCTCGCCGAGCGCGTTGGGATGCACGGGCACGAAGTTCGTACCGAAGAGGACCGGCTCGATCCACCGCTGCCCCGCCGGGCGGCACGCGTCGTGCGCGTCGGACGCGGCGGCCATGTCGACGAACGTCGTGCCGGTCTCCCCGGCGGCCCGCTGCGCGGCGCCGTTCAAGTGCGCTTGCAGGTCACGGAGGTAGGGCACGTCGCCTTCGGCGAGGGGCATCTTCGCGAAGCAGCCCGGTACGGCCTTCGCGGGGGTGATCCACGGGTAGCCGAGAATCGCGATCTTCGCCTTCGGTGACTTCGCCTTGATCTGGTTCAGGGAGTTCTTGATCGCCGGGTACGTCGTCGCGTCGATCTGGTCCTTGAACTTGCTGCCGTAGAGGTCCTTGCAGGGGCTTCCCTTGCCGCCCGAGAGGATGCCCGCGCTGCCGCAGGCGAGGATCGCGTTGATGAAGGTGCTGTTGTCGTTGCCGCCGATGGTGAGCGTCACCAGCTCCGTGTCGCTCTTCAGCGCGTCGAACTGCGGGGCGACGCCCGGGTACTGGGACGTGGTGAAGTGCTGCGTCTGCGCGCCGCCGCAGGTCACGTCGGTGAGGCGGGCGCCGAGGGAGGAGGCGAGGAGGTGCGGGTAGTTCAGCGAGGTGCGGGCACACAGGAGCGGGGCGCCGGGGGCGAGGGGCAGCACGCCCGAGCCGGCGCTGTAGCTGTCGCCGAGGGCGACGTAGCGCAGCGGATCACTGGTGTCGGGAGCGGCGGCGGCCGGCCCCGCGCCGAGGCCGAGGGCGGCGATTCCCGTGACGGCGGCGAGGGCCGCCACGGTGCGCTGCGGTCTGGGCATACGCATGAACGTTCTCCTCCGGGGGAGAGGGCGTGGGGGGTGGAGCTCGTGCAACGTAGTTCACGATCTTGCAACCCACTACGTGTGCGCATGCGCATTCCCGCCCGGAGTCTTGGCACTTCGGTGACAACCACACGAACGGCCCGACATCCGTGCGGGGCGAACAGCGGGCTTTCGCTGCTCGCCCCGCACGGATGTCGGGCCGGTGCGGTGCCGGACGCCCCGAAGGGCGCGGGGTCAGTCCTTGAGGATGCGGCGGATGTTGTCGGCGCTGCCGCACTCCGCCGCCAGCTGCTTCTCGCGCTCCGCGAGGAAGGCGGTGCCGAGCTCCTCGCGCCGTTCCATGGCGACGTTCTCACGGGCGCCGTTGAGGATGGTGCGCTCTTCCTCGTCGGCGTGGTGGTTGACGGCCTCGACGAGCTTCTCCAGCTTCTCGTCCCATTCGTCCGAGCCGACGTCGTCGACCTCCAGCAGGGCGAGCAGCGCCTTGTTGCCCTCCTCGTGCTCCTCCTCGCCGTGCTCGACCTCTTCGTCGTCGATGTTCTTGAACCGGCGGAGCGCGGGGTAGACCTCCGCCTCCTCGGCCAGGGCGTGGGCGATGAGCAGGTCGGCGAACTCGTTCAGCGCCGCCGCCCGGTCGGCCTCCACACTGCGCATCTTGCGGAAGAGGTCCTCCATCGTCCGGTGGTCCTTGAGGATCAGCTCGACGACGTCCTTCGTTGGGGCCATCGGGGTCTGCCTTTCTGAGATCTGGGGTGCTACGGGAGCCGTGTACCCCGCACGAGCCGTTCGATGAGCCGCTCCACCTCGTCGGCGTTGAGGTGGAGGAGCAGTGCGTCCTCGGGTGCGCCCGGGGCGGCGGGGGCGACGACGAGCCGTACGTGTTCGCCGGTCGGTTCCGGGGGCGGGGCGGCGAAGGACGGGGGGAGTGAGGTCCGCCAGGAGATCAACGCGTCGCGAAGACGGCCGTGTGCCGAGGAGGTGTCGCGCGCGGCCCAGCGCGTGGTGACGGCGTCGAGACCGTCGGTTCGCGGCGCGGTGTCGTGGGTGCGTGCCGTGCTGTTGGTGGCTGCTGTGCTGTTGGTGCTTGCTGTGCTGTTGGCCATGGAGTCATCCTGGCCACTCCCGGCGGCATCCGCCTCCGGTCGGCCGCAGAGGGAGTAGGCAGGGGATGGGCGGGAGTAATGAGGTGGGGGCGCACGGGCTGTACGGAGTCACACGGGCCGCACCCGACTGCGCAGGAGACAGAACTCGTTGCCCTCGGGGTCCGCGAGGACGTGCCAGCTCTCGGTGCCGGACTGGCCGACGTCGGCGCGGGTGGCGCCGAGGGCGAGCAGCCTCTCCAGCTCGGCGTCCTGGTCGCGGTCGGTGGCGTTGACGTCGATGTGGAGCCGGAGCTTGCCGTTGCGTGGGTCTTGCGTGGGGCCGATGACGAGTGTCGGCTGCGGGCCGCCGGCGCCGCTCTCGGGCCCGATCTCGATACTGCCGTCGTCCTCCCTCCCCAGCTCGATGTAGCCGAGGACGTCGCGCCAGAACGCGGCCAGCCGTTCGGGGTCGGCCGCGTCGATGACCAGTTCAGTGATTCGGCATGCCATGAGCGGCACCCTACTGTCGGTGCCCGGCGGAGCAGGACTGTTTTTCCCGGACTTCGCGGGGCAACCGAGGGGTGCAAGGGCTGTGCGGACACCGTACAGCGGAAAAACAGCTATTGAGCCAGCGCCCTTTGGAGGCCCGATCATGCTGAAGGCCATTGCAGACGTTCTCCGAGCCATTGGCGGAGCCATCGCCACGGTGGTCACCCTGCCGTTCCGTGCGGTCGCACGACTCTTCGGCGGTGCTTCCGACACGGCGCACGGTCACCACTGAAAAAACAGCTCTATAAAAAACAACTCTATAAAAAGACATGGGAAGGGGGCCCGGGCTGAGCCCGGGCCCCCTTCCCATGTCCTGTTTTCCCGCTCCCGCGTATTTACCGCGCCCGGTTACCAGTAGTGCTTGCGGCCGCCGACCGAGTGTCCGACAGCACCGAGGACCCAAAGAACCGCACCGATGACAAGAAGTGCGACGCCGATGGTCCAAAGGATGGAAACACCGGTCAGCAGACCGATGACGAGCAGAATGAGACCGAGTGCGATCATGGATCCTCCAACCCTCGGAACGATTACAGTGTACGCCTGATCAGTGACCCGAGCCGTAATAGCCGCCGAGCTGGTCGCGGTACGCGGGGTCGCCGAGGTGCTTTTCCTTGTCGAACTCGGGAGCGTTCTTGATCTGCTCCTTCGTGAGCGAGACCAGGATTCGCCGCTCTTCGTTGTCGATGGCCGTCACGGTGCTGGCGGGGAGGAGGACCTCCTTGCCGAAGATCCATACACCGGTGTCGACGACGATGTACTGGTTGGCGACCTCGTCGGAGTGCTTGTCGACCTTGCCGATATGGCCGTCCGCCGCCTCGACCTTGTAACCCGTGAGGTCGCTGTCGGGGCCGTGCCCTGCAGTCGGAACGTAGCTCCACATGTCGTTGTTCATTCAGGACTCCTTGATCGATACCTGAAGTGCAGGATGATGAATATCGGAGGGAGTCAATGATCAACCGCTCCTGAACTCCGGGTGTCCTGTGGAGGCGCCCTCAAACCCTCTGGGTGAAATAAAAAAGCCCGCCCCTTGAGGTTCACGTCAGCCTTTGATGTTCACGTCGATACACGCGCAGAACGCGCTCGAGGTGTCCGCGATGTTTCACACGGTGAGAACCTGTGACCACTCGTGGGCCAGCTCGGTGAAGGCGCGCGCGGCGGCGGTCCGGTAGCCGCTCTCGCGGTGCAGCAGCGTCACCGTGCGGGCGGGCAGGGCGGGGTCGAGCGGGACGGTGTGCAGGCCGGGGCGGTCCCGGGTGAGGGCGTCGGGCAGGACCGTGGCCAGCGGGGAGTGCCGGACGATCTCGGTGAGAGCGTTGATCGAGGTGGCCTCCACGGCGACGTCCGGCCGTACCGCGTGTCGTGCGAGATGGGCGTCGATGTGCACGCGGGTCGCGAAGTCGCCGGTGAGCAGCGCGAGTCGGACGGTGGCGAGCTCGTCGAGCGGCAGGGGAGCGGTGCGTCCGGCGTGCGGGTGCAGGTCGCCCACCACGAGGCTGAGGCTCTCGGTGAACAGGTCCGCTGCGGCCAGGCCCGGCAGGTGTGCGCCCTGGAAGGCGATGCCGAGGTCGAGCTCGTCGGCGAGGAGGGCGGGTTCGATGCGCTCCTGGGGGAGCTCGCGCAGGGACAGCGTGATGCCGGGGTGGCGGGCGTGGAGCAGGGCGGTGAGCGGGCCGACGAGGTAGGCGGTGAAGGTGGGCGTCACGGCCAGGCGCAGGGTCCCGCGGGACAGGTCCGTCACATCGTGCACGGCACGTTCGGCCGCCGCCAGGTCCTGGAGGGCGCGTCGTGCGTGGGGGAGATAGGCGGCGCCGGCGTCGGTGAGGCGCACCGTGCGGCCGCTGCGGTCCAGGAGCGGGACGCCGACCGCGCGCTCCAGCTGGCGGATCTGCTGGGACAGCGTCGGCTGGGAGATGTGCAGCTCCTCGGCCGCCCGCGTGAAGTTGCCGTGCTCGGCGACGGCGAGCAGATAGCGGAGGTGACGGAGTTCAGGGGCCATGCCCCGACTATAGATGTCACCGATAGAAGTCATGGCTACTGCGTCTTGGACGCTATAGGTGCAGGTCGTGCAGGGTTGTTCTCACGAGCCCGAGTCCCACAGGACACAGGACACAGGGCCGTGACCGGAGCTTTCGCAGCTTCAGAAGGGAGTGACCGTGCAAGACCTCGCAGCAGGACTGAGACGCTTCCAGCAGGACGTCTTCCCGGCCAAGGCGGAGCTGTTCGCGGGCCTGGCCGTTCGCCACGCACCGGACACGCTGTTCATCGGCTGCTCGGACGCCCGCGTCGTGCCCGAGCTGATCACCCAGCGCGAGCCGGGCGAGCTGTTCGTCATCCGCACCGCGGGCAACCTCGTACCGGCGCACGCGCCGTTCGCCGCCGACGGGGTGGCCGCCGGTGTCGAGTACGCGGTGACCGTGCTCGGCGTCACCGACATCGTGGTGTGCGGGCACTCGGCATGCGGCGCGATGACCGCCCTCGCCGAGGGGCACGACCTGAGCGGCACCCCGGCCGTCGCCGAGTGGCTGCGCCACGCGGACGACACCGTGGCCCGCACCCCCGGGTCCGTGACCGGGGCGGACCGCGTGCGGGCCCTGGTGCGCGAGAACGTACGCGCCCAGCTGACGCGCCTGACGACCCACCCCTCCGTCGCCCGGGCCCTGGCCCGCGACGAGCTGACGCTGCACGGCTGGGTCTACGACATCGCCACCGGCTCCGTCGAGAACCTCACCGCGGCCACGGCCCCGGCGGCCTGACGCCCCGCCGCACAGCACCCCGCCTCACAGCACCCCGAACCCCGAACCCCCGCCCCCCGAAAGGACACCCTCATGATCCACGCCCAGTTCGACCCCACCGCCCGCCAGAACCTCGCAGTCCGCGCCGTCGAGGCCAAGGTGCGCGAGGACCTGTCCTGGCAGCAGATCGCCGACGCGGCGGGCCTCTCCGTCGCCTTCGTCACCGCCGCGGTGCTCGGTCAGCACGCACTCCCCGCACCCGCCGCGAAGGCCGTCGCCGAGCTCCTCGGCCTGGACGACGACGCGGCGGCGCTGCTGCAGACCATCCCGACCCGCGGCTCCATCCCCGGCGGCATCCCGAGCGACCCGACGATCTACCGCTTCTACGAGATGCTCCAGGTCTACGGCACCACGCTGAAGGCCCTGGTCCACGAGGAGTTCGGCGACGGCATCATCAGCGCGATCAACTTCAAGCTGGACGTACGGAAGGTCGCCGACCCCGAGGGCGGCGAGCGCGCGGTGATCACTCTGGACGGCAAGTACCTGCCCACCAAGCCGTTCTGATCCGTGGTCCGGGGGCCCGGCCGTGCGACGGCCGGGCCCGCCGCGCGCCTACGATGCGGGGAGGGCGCGCGTCTACGATGCGGGGCGGGGGCGACGCGGGGCGGACGGAGTGACGGGTGACGCAGACCGACGACGTGGTTCTCCTGGTGCGTGACGTGCTGGGCGACGCCGACCTCGTGGGCGTCTACCCGCACGGCTCGGCCGTCCTCGGCGGCCTGCGCCCGCACAGCGACATCGATCTGTTCGTCGTCGCCCGGCGCCGCACCACCGCAGGGCAGCGCCAGGCCCTGACCGACGGGCTGCTCGCCCTCTCCGGCAGCGGAGCCCCGGGCGGGCCCCTGCGCCCCGTCGAGCTGACCGTCGCCGTCCAGGGCGACATCCGTCCCTGGACGTACCCGCCCCGCGGTGAATTCCAGTACGGGGAGTGGCTGCGCGAGGCGTACCTGCGCGGCCGGACTCCGGAACCCGGGCCCAACCCGGACCTCGCGCTCCTGATCACGATGGTGCTGCGGGGCGGAACCGCACTCCGGGGGCCGTCGCCGGAGCGGGTTCTCGACCCGGTGCCGCCCGCGGACGTCACCCGCGCGATGGTCGACGGCGTTCCTGAACTGCTCGCCGAGCTGGACACCGACACCCGCAACGTCCTGCTGACCCTCGCCCGCATGTGGACGACCCTCGCGACCGGCGACATCACGGCCAAGGACGCGGCGGCCGACTGGGTCCTCGACCGACTTCCGGCCGAACACCGGCCCGTTCTGGCCCGCGCCCGTGCCGTCTACCTAGGCCTGGAGGACGAGCGCTGGGACGACCTCCTCCCGCAGGTCGAACCGCACGCCCGGTACGTCGTCAGGGAGATCGAGCGGCTGTCCCCGCGCGCCTGAACACCCTTGATCGCAGGGCGAGTTCGCATTCCGGCCGGTTCCCGACCCATTGACATCCGATGCGACCGCGGTGAAGCTCCAAGACGCCCGTGTTAACGCTAACAACGGGCGGCAGGCACACCTGAGGGAGCCATCCATGTCAGGTAGTCGTCACGCGTCGGTGGACCGCCGCACCCTGCTCGTGGCCGCCGCGGCCGGCGCGCTCGCCACCGCCTGCGCCACCGCTGAAGGCCTGCCCTCGGGCGAGGTCGCCGTGCTCGGCGACAGCACCGCGTGGGAGAAGCCCATGACCGCCGCGGGGGCGGCCATGAAGTCCGTCGCGCAGCTGCGCCTGGTGCCCGAGGTCAACCCGTCCCTCGAGTCGTTCGAGCAGATCGTGCGGTCCTCGCTGCGCACCGACAAGACGCCGGACATGCTCAAGTACTGGTCCGGCTACCGGCTCCAGGACCTGGCCCGCACCGGCGGCATCGAGGACCTGACGGACCAGTGGGACAGCGCCGTCGCCAAGGGCTGGGTGGATCCCTCGCTGCGGGAGGCGTTCACCTACCGGCGACGGGTGTACGGCCTCCCGATGAACCTCGCCTACTGGGTGATCTTCCACAACCCGCAGGTCTTCCACGAACACGGCATCGAGACCCCGGAGACCTGGGACGGCTTCCTCGGCGCGTGCGGGCGCCTGAAGAAGGCGGGCATCACACCGCTGCACGGCACCGCGGCCGACCGCTGGCCCTCCTTCATCTGGTTCCAGGAGATCCTCAGCCGCCAGGACCCGCGGTTCTACCAGGACCTGATGAACGGCCGCGAGCGCTACACCGATCCGCGGGCCGAACGCGCGCTGCGCACCATCGCCTCCTTCTTCGACAAGGACTGGTTCACGCCCATGGACCTGAGCCACACCGACGCCGCCGCCGCCCTGGTGCGCGGCACGGTGGGCATGGTCGCCTGCGGCACCTGGCTCGGCTCGACGCTGGCGGGGGCGGGCGGAAAACCGGGCAACAACGTCGGCGCGTTCGTGCTGCCGATGGCCGACCCGAAGGCCCGTCCCAGCGTCGTCTTCGAGTCCAGCGCGCTCGTCGCCACCGTCAAGGGCGCCGACCACGACGAGGCCGTCGAGGCCACCGGCTCCTGGCTGCACCCGGCAGTCATGCGGGCCTTCTCCGGCGCTCTCCAGGACGGCTGCCCCAACCCCGAGGTCCCGCCCGCCAACCCCGTCATCGGAGGCCTCGCCGAGAAGGTGCGCGGCGACAAGCTGTGGCTCCTCAACCGCTTCTGGGAACAGGGCCCGCCCGAACTCGTCGAGGCGACCGTCGACGACCTCGCGGGCTTCCTCCTGAACCCGTCCTCGTACCGCAAGACGCTGCGCACCATGCAGGACCGTGCCGACGACGCCTGGCAGGTCTGGCGGGAGGCGGAGAAGACATGACCGGAACCGCGACCCCGGCACACGGCGCGACGCAACCCGTCCGCGTGCGCCGCAGGGTGCCCACCCGCACCCCGCACCAGGCCGCGAAGGCGGGCGGCGGCAGGCTGGGCGGCCCCCTCGCCGCCCTGCCCTGGACGCTGCCCGCCCTCGCCCTCGTCGGTGTCCTGCTCGTCTATCCGTTCTTCCGCAGCGTCTACGGAAGCTTCTTCGAGGACAACGGCTTCACCAGCAGCTTCACCGGACTCGACAACTACGCCGGACTCGCCGACGACCCGATCTTCGGCCGTTCGGTCCTCAACACCCTGATGTGGGTGGCCGGGACGCTGCTGCTGCCCGTCCTCGCCGGGCTCCTCATCGCCGTCGCCACCCACCGGACGCGGTTCGGCGGCATCGCGCAGCTGATCATCGTGCTGCCGTTCGCGATCTCGGGAGCGGCCACCGCCGTCCTGTGGAACTTCATGCTGACGTCCGACGGCGCGGTCAACCAGGTGCTGCGCGGCGTCGGCCTGGACGGCTGGGCGCAGACCTGGCTCCTGGAGTGGCCGCAGAACACCCTCGCGATGATCGTCGCAAGCACCTGGCAGGCCACCGGCCTGAACGTCGTCCTCTTCGCGATCGGCCTGCGCGCCATTTCGCGCGAGACCGTCGAGGCCGCCGAACTGGACGGCGCGAGCGGCTGGCACATGTTCCGGCACATCACCCTGCCCCAACTGCGCGCCGTGACCGTCGTGGTGGTCGGCATGGCCATCGTGAACAGCCTCAAGGCGTTCGACATGATCTGGATCCTCACCAAGGGCGGCCCGTCCCGCTCCTCGGAGACCCTCGCGCTGAGCATGTACCGCGAGACGTTCCGGCTGTTCCACGTGGGCTACGGCTCGGCGATCGCGCTCGTCCTCTCCGTGATCGTCGTCGCCTCGTCCTGGACGTACCTGCGCCGCCAGATGCCCGGCACCGGCACGGCGGAGAGCTGAGGAGGCGCCATGGGACGCGCGGTGCGCACTGTCTTCGTCGCCGGATGCGTGGTGCTCTGGCTGATCCCGCTGTACCTGCTGGCCGTCAACGCCCTGACCCCGGCGGCCGAGTACGCGGGCAAGCCCGAGTGGACCGTGCAGGGCTTCGGCCTGTGGGAGAACATCAGGACCGCCTGGGACGTGGCGGGCATCGGCGACAGCTTCCGGGCCTCCCTGCTCTACGCCGTCGTGTGCGGCCTGGTCGCCGTCATCGTGGCGGCCATGGCGGCGTTCGCCGTCGTCGTCCTGCCGATCCCGCGGCCCGCGTTCTGGTTCTGGCTGATCTACTCCGGCACGCTGTTCCCGCTCCAGATGTTCCTCGCGCCGCTCTTCGGTCTGTACGCGGACGCCAATCTGTACGACACCAGGCTCGGCCTGATGCTCGTGTACACGGCATGGGCCGTGCCCTTCGCCTTCTTCCTCATCCGCAACCAGATGACGACCATGTCGCCCGAACTCACCGAGGCGGCGCTGCTCGACGGCGCGTCGTTCGGGCGGATCTTCTGGCGCATCCACGTGCCGTTGATGAAGGCGGGGCTCGGCGCCGCCTTCATCTTCCAGTTCACCGCCGTCTGGAACGACCTCCTCCTCGGCATCACCCTCAGCCGCAGCCCCGACGTACAGCCCGTCATGGCCGCCCTGACGACCCTCAACAACGCCTACGCGTCGACGGGACCACCCGTCATCCTGGCCGGCGCGCTCATCGTGTCCGTGCCGACCCTGCTCCTCTTCCTGGTGTTCCGCGGCCTGTTCCTGCGCGGCATCACCGCATCCGCCCGCTGACCCGACACCCCCCCTTCCCCGGGAGAGATCCGCATGACGACACGGGCTCTGGTCCGCACCACCGACTGGGACAACGACCGGATCCGCGACAGCCTGCGCGCCGACGTCGTGAGCGCCGAGGGAACGCTCGCGGACGGCACCGCCCTGCGGCTCACCGAGGAACCCCTCATGCGTCACGCCGACGACGGCACGCTGCTCCAGTCCTTGAGAGTCGAGACCGTCAACGGCGCCGCGCCACCGGGAGAGTTGAGCGCACGTACCGAATCCGGCGCAGCCCTGCCCTGCGAGCGCGTCGCCGGGCCAGGCCGCTCCGTACGGCTGCTGCTCCCCGCCGTCGACGCACCGGCCCGCGTCACCGTCGGCCTCCCCGGCTCACGGGACGGCATCGACGTACGCCTGACCCCGCAGCGACACTGGACCCTCCACCTCGTCCACCACTCCCACCTCGACATCGGGTACACCGACCCGCAGGGCCGCGTCCTCGCCGAGCACCTCTCCTTCCTCGACTCCTGCCTGGAACTCACCCGCGCCACCGACGACTGGCCCGCCGAGTCGCAGTTCCGGTGGTGTGTGGAGTCGTTGTGGTCGTTCCAGCAGTGGGCGCAGGCGCGCCCGGCCGAGCAGGTCGACGAGTTCGTACGACGGGTGCGCGAAGGGCGCATCGAGCTGACCGCGCTGCCGTTCAACCTGCACACCGAGACCTGCTCCACGGACGAACTGCACGAACTCCTGCGCCTGGCCCGCACCGTCCGCGAAACCCACGGCGTCGACTTCACCTCCGCCATGCAGACCGACGTGCCCGGCGCCGTCGTCGGACTCGTGGACGCCCTCGCCGCGGCAGGCGTCAAGTACCTCTCCGTGGCGCACAACTGGGCAGGACGCTCCGTCCCCCACCTGGTCGGCGGCGAGAAGCTGCCCCGCCTCTTCCGGTGGCGCGCACCGAGCGGCAACAGCGTCCTGGTGTGGGTCACCGACACCCCGCACGGCCTGGCCTACATGGAGGGCCCGCTCCTCGGCTTCGACACGGACTACGCGGACGTCGACGACCTGCTCCCCGCCTACCTGACCTCCCTCGCCACCAACCCCTACCCCTACCGCGGCGGCATCTTCGGCTGGGCCGTGGACCACACGGAGGTCAAGCGCGAGCCCTACCCGTGGGACGTCCTCCACCTGCGCGTCCAGGGCAAGTTCGGCGACAACGCGCCACCCCGCCGCGTCATCGCCGAAACCGTCCGCCGCTGGAACGACACCTGGGCCTTCCCGCACCTGCGGCTCTCCCGCAACGAGGACTTCTTCACCGACGCCGAGGCCAGGCTCGGCGGCGAGATCCGCACCTTCGAGGGCGACTGGACCGACTGGTGGGTCGACGGGGTCGGGTCGGGGGCGCGCCCGCTGTCCCTGGCCAGGACCGCCCAGTCCGTGGTCGCCGACGCCCAGACCATCGGCACGTTCGCCGCCCTCCTCGACGCCACGGGGGCCGAGGACGACAGCAGGGACGCCGCCGGGGTCTACGAAGCGGTGTCGCTCTTCGACGAGCACACCTGGGGCGCCGGCGACCCGTGGACCCACGGCGACGAGGGCGGCCACTCCGGAGAACACCAGTGGCACTGGAAGTACGGGCAGGCGATGCGCGCCCACGACGACGGCAACGCGCTCCTCGCCCGCGCGAGCGCCCGCCTCGGACAGCGGCTCGCCGCGGCGCCGGACGCGGCGGCGACGTACCACGTCGTCAACACCTGCTCGTGGCCGCGCACCGACGTCGTACGCGTCTTCCTGCCCGAGAGCACCGTGCCGCTGGAACAGCGGGTCACCGTCCGCGACGCCCGCGACGGACGCCGGCTCCTGCACGAGGAGCAGCCGCAGACCAACGACGACCACCGCGACGCGGGACGGTTCCTCCTCGTCCGCGTCGACGACGTGCCGCCCGCCGGATCTGTGCGCCTCGACATCCTCGCCGCGGCCGCCGAGCCGCACGAGGAACGGCGGAGCACGACGGTGAAGGCCGCCACCGGCTGGAACCCGACCGGCGGCACCGAACGGGAAGACCCGGCGGACACCGCGGCCGAAGCGCTCGCGCACCCCGAACCGACCCTCCTGGAGAACGAGTACTTCACCGTCCGCGTCGACCTCGCGCACGCCTGCGTCGCCTCCATCACCGACAAGAGGAACGGCCGCGAACTGGTCCGCCAGGACGCCATCACCGGCTTCAACGGCTACCTCCACGACAGCTACACCACCGCGGGCGCCTTCAACCACAACTCCAGCCGCACCATGGCGTCCGACCGCCTCGAACACCTCGGCGCCCGCGCCGTCCCCCCGCCCGCCGCGCTCATCGCCCGCCGCTCCACGCCCACCACCGAGTCGGTCACCTACGAGACCCGCCCGGCGGGCGCCAACCGGCTGCGCACCACGCTCACCCTCCGGCACGGCGTGCCCCGCCTCGACATCGAGAACCGCCTCGACAAAGATGCCCAACCGGTCAAGGAGAGCGCCTACTTCGCGTTCCCGTTCACCTTCGACGACCCGGTCGTCCGCATGGAGGCGTCGGGCGGTGTCACGGGCAGCGGCCTGCCGGTCGTGCCGGGCTCCGCGCTGCACATGCGGGCGGTGCGCCGCTGGGTGACGCTGGGCGACGACGAGCTGACGGTGGCCTGGTCGACACAGGACGCGCCGCTCGTCCAGTTCGGCAACATCGCCCTGCCCTACGCGCCGTTCCCGAAGACGATGGGCCACGACGAACCCGCGACCGTCTTCTCCTGGATCCACAACAACCTGTGGGACACCAACTTCCCCAGCGAGCAGGGCTTCGCATTCACCTACCGCTACAGCCTGGCCGGCGGTTCCGGTGCTGGCGGCCTCGGGCCACAGACGGCCGCCGCCTGGAGCCGCCCGATGCGCGCCGTTCGAGCCCGGGGGAGCTCGGACGGCGCGCCGTACCTGCCCGCCGCCCACTCCTTCGTCGACATCGACGACCCGCGCGTCCGGCTCGTCGGCGCCACCACACCGAGCCCAGGCCACGTCCTGCTGCGCCTCCAGTCGTTCGCGGAGCAACCCCTGACCTGCCGTATCCGCACCCGTTTCACGGTCACCGCCGCGCACCGGGCGGACTTCCTCGGCACCGCGTCCGAACGGTTGCCCTGCACAGGCGGCGAGACGACCCTCGACGTGCCGGCGCTCGGCACCACGGCCGTGCTCTTCGAGCGCCCCGACACGGGTGCGCCCGCGGACCCTTCCTGCCCTCCGCCGTTCGTACGTCCCTGAATTCCGGAGACCTGCCCCGAGGCTCCCGCAATCCGTACGTCTTGTCCGCACGAAGGAGAACGTGTGTACCGGCTCGACCCGCGCCACGCCCCCGCGCCCGGGACCGTCCTCGCCACCGGCTGGCAGGCCGTCGCCGCGCGCCTGCCCACGGGCCCCGCCACCGTCGCCGTGGACGGCCCGCCGACCGCGGCCTGGGACGACATCGCCGCACGGCTCACCGCGGAGCTGACCGCGCGCGGCACCGCCGTACGGACCCTCGACCTGCGCACCCACCACGCCCCGCCCGCCGAGGTGCGCCGCCGCACCGAATCCGCCGCGGACAGCGAGGACCCCTACTACGCAAGGCTCGCGGAGAACCTCCTGCGCGACCTCTTCGACGACCTTCCCCGGCCCCGGCCGCCGAAGGGCCCCGAGGTGCTCCTCGTGCACGGCCCCGGCGCGTCGCTCCTCCCGCACGACCTGCTCTGGTACGCCGACCTGCCCAAACGGCACGCCGAGGCGGCCGTCGCCGCGGGCACAGGACGCAACCTCGGACTGCCCGACGACAGCGGGAGCCTGCGACGGCTCTTCTACATCGACTGGCCCCTGCTCGACCGCCACCGGGACGCCCTCGCGCCCCGACTGGACGCCTGGCTCGACGTACAGGACCCCGAACGCCCCACGTACATCGACGGCACCGGGCTGCGCGCCACCCTCGCCGGCCTCGCCCGCCGGCCCGTGCGGACCCGCCCCTACTTCAACTCCACGCCCTGGGGCGGACACTGGGCCCAGCAGAGCCTCGGCTTCGACCCCACCACACGGAACACCGCGCTCGGCTACGAACTCATCGCCCCCGAGGCGGGCGTCCTCATCGGCACACACTCCGGCCAACAGGCCGAAGTCCCCTTCCAGTTGCTGTGCGTCCTGCACCCCCAAGCGATGCTGGGACCCGAAGTGGCCGCTCGCTTCGGCACCTCCTTCCCGATCCGCTTCGACTACCTCGACACCCTGGGCGGCGGCAACCTCTCCGTGCACTGCCACCCCAAGGCGCGGTACATGAAGGAGCGGTTCGGGTGGTCCTACACCCAGCACGAGACGTACTACATGGCCCTCGGCAGCCCGGACACCCGCGTCTTCCTCGGCCTGCGCGAGGACGTCGACCTGGACCTCCTGCGCAAGGAGATCGAGGAGGCCGCGCACGACGGCGTACCGATGGACCCCGAGGACCACGTCATGACGTTTCCCGCCGAACAGGGCCGCCTCTTCATGATCCCGGCAGGCACGCCGCACGCCTCCGGCGCGGGGCACGTCGTCCTGGAGATCAGCGCCACCCCGTACCTCTACTCCCTGCGCCTCTACGACTGGCTGCGCCCCGACGCCGACGGCCGCCCCCGCCAACTTCCCTACGAGCACGGCCTCGCCAACCTGGAGACCGGACGCCGCGGTGACGCCGTCGCGCAGGAGCTCGTCCAGGAGCCGCGCACCCTGCGCGAGGGCCCGGGCTGGCACGAGGAGCTCCTCGGCTCGCTGGACGAGATGTTCTACGAGGTGCGCCGCCACACCCTCGACGCGGGCGCCGAGGCCGACGACGACACCGCGGACCGCTTCCACGTCCTCAACGTGGTGGAGGGCGAAGGCGTCGCGCTGCACACGGCGGCGGGGGAGCGGCACTTGCTGTTCCGCTCGGAGACGCTGACGGTGCCCGCGGCCGTCGGACCCTATCGACTGGCCGCGGTCGGCGAAGCGCCGGTCAAGGTCGTCAAGGCGCTGGTCCGCGCGGAGCGGCCCGGCCCGACCGGCTCGCGAGGGGAGACATGAGACCCGTCCTCGAACTCGGCGGCACCCACGTCACCGCGGCCCTCGCCGACCCCGGCACGGCGACCGTGCTGCGCAGGGTGCGGCGGCCGGTCCGTGCGCGGGGCTCCGCCGGACACGTCCTGGGCACGCTCGTCCGCTGCGCCGGGGAGCTGGACGCGCCCGCCGGGGAGGTGTGGGGCGTCGCGGTCCCCGGACCCTTCGACCACGACAAGGGCATCGCCCGCTTCGCGGGCGTCGGCAAGTTCGACGACCTGTACGGCGTCGACGTACGCGCGGTCCTCCTCGACGCGGTGTGGCCGCGCCCCGCGCACGCGGTCTTCCTCAACGACGCGCACGCCTTCCTCCTCGGCGAGTGGCGGTCGGGCGCGGCACGCGGCCACGATCGCTGCGCGGGCATCACCCTCGGCACGGGCGTGGGGTCCGCCTTCCTCGTGGCGGGCCGGGCCCAGCACGAAGGCCCCGGCGTACCGCCGCAAGGCCGCGTCGACCTCGTCGTGGCGGGCGGCGGACCGCTGGAGGACACGGTGTCGCGACGCGCGATCCTGGCGCGTTACGGCGGCGCGGGCGGACCGCCGGATCCGAACCTGGACGTGCGCGACGTCGCGGACCGGGCGCGGGCGGGGGAGCGGCGAGCGCGGCGCGTCCTCGACGAGGCGTTCACGACCCTCGGCGCGGTACTCGCCCCGCACCTGCGCGACTTCGGGGCGACCGTCCTCGTCGTCGGCGGCGCCATGGCCACCTCGTGGGACCTCCTGAGCCCCGCGCTCCGCGCCGGCCTGGGAGATACTCCCGTCACGCTGCGCCCCGCGGGGCTGGGCGACGACGCGGCCCTCGTCGGAGCGGCGGCGCACGCGGCGACGGCCCCCTGACAGCCCCTCCGGGCCGCCGCGCCGAGGCAACACGCCGAACGGAACGGAAGGACGCCCGCCCCATGCCAGCACCGCACGAACCACAGAGCGGCCGGCCACCGCACGAACCGCGGGCGGGCCGACCGGCGCAGGACGCTCAGGCCGGGCTGCCCGCGCGCGACCCGGACGGGGGCAGGCCGGTGCAGGGCGCGCAGGGCGGCGGGCCCTCGCAGGACTCGGGCGGTCGCCGGCCGGTGCATGTCCCGGAGGGGGGCGGGCCGGCGCATGATGCGCAGAGCGGCCGGCCGCCGCACGAACCGCAGGGTGGCCCGTCGTCGCACGATCCGGAGAGCGGTCGGGGGTGGCGCGACGGGCGTGGCCGCGGGACGCGCGACGCGAAGAGCGGGCAGCCCACCCTGCGGGACGTCGCCGAGCGTGCCGGGGTCAGTGCGATGACGGCGTCGCGGGTGCTCCGCGATGATCCACAGGTCCTGCCCGCCACCCGCGCGCGCGTGCGGGCCGCGGCCGATGCCCTCGGCTACCGGCCCAACGAGGTCGCCCGCAGTCTCCGGCTCGGCCGTGGTACCGGACTCGTCGGTCTCGTCGTCACCAACCTCGCCAACCCCTTCTACTCGCGCCTCGCGCTCGGCGTCGACTCCGTGGTCGGCGAGCACGGCCTGAAGACCGTCATCGGCAACACCGGCCAAGACCTCGACGCCGAGCGGGAACTCGTCGCCGACCTGGTGGCCCGCCGCGTCGACGGGATCATCGCCGTGCCCGCGGGCGCCGACCAGCGGCACCTCGCCACGGCCGTGGCCGACGGAGTGCCCGTCGTCCTCGCGAGCCGACCGCCCGAGGGCTTCGCCGCGGACTGCGTCCTGGTCGACGACTTCGGCGGCGCCCGTGCCGCGACGGCCCGCCTCCTGGAGCGCGGCCACCGCCGCGTCGGCTTCCTCGGCTCGCCGCCCGCCGTCCACACCGGCACCGAACGGCTCCGCGGCTACGCGGCCGCGCTTGCCGAGGCAGGACTCGCCGTCGACGCACGCCTCGTACGCCAGGGCCAGACCGAGCCCCGGCAGGCCACGCGTGCCGCCGCCGAACTCCTCGCGCTCCCCGCACCCCCGACCGCGCTGTTCTGCTCCAACAACCGCAACACGATAGGCGCGTTTCGGGCGTTGCGGAACGCGGACGTGGGGAGCGTCGGCGCAGCCGACGTCGCTCTCGCCGGGTTCGACGACTTCGAACTGGCCGACGCGCTCGGCCTGCCCCTCACTCTCGTCGCGTACGACAGCGACGAGCTCGGGCGCGCGGCGGGCCGGCTCCTCGCCGACCGGCTGCACGGCCGGGCCGCGCCCGCCGAGCCGTGTCAGATCGTGGTGCCCACCAGCCTGGTGGAGTACGGCATGTGAGACGCCGTACGGGGAGTGCGTGAGGAGTACGTGAGCGGAACGAAACGCGTCGGCCCGTACGTTGAGCGGGTCGGGGCCGCGCCGTGCGCGCCCGGGAAAGCCGGCGGGAAGAGCCGAGGGACGGGGGGCACGCGTGTCGCAGCAGAGCCGTTCCGCGCGCCTCGCCGCATCCGCGGTGTCCCTCGTCGTCACCGTGCTGGCCCTGTTCGTCCCCTCCGCGGCGGCGTACGGGACACCGGCCGACGGACCGCTCGCCCGGCACACCGTCGTCGCGCACGCGGAGAAGCACGCCGCGCCCCACGACGCCCCGGCGCTCCACGTCACCGTCACGCACCGACTTGACGCCCACCTCCCCGGCCCGCAGCCGGTGGGGCCACCGCGCACGGCGGTCGACACGGCGCCGCACCGCGCCCTCGGCGGACCCGACGCCCGCCCCGGGACCGTCCCCGCCACTCCGCGGCAGGCCGGGGCGGAAGCCGCCCCGCGCGGGCCGCCCCGGCGATGAGCACGCAGAACTCCCACGACGCCTGACCCGGCGCGCACACCGCGTTCGCGACGCCCCGGTCACGCGTCCTTCCGCCCTGCCCTCATCGTGGAGAACCCATGTCCCGCGCGCCCCTGTGGCGGGCGATCGTCGCGCTCGCGGCCGTCGCCCTGTCCCTCTACATCGCCCTCACCCAATCCGCTCGCCTCGGCCTCGACCTGCGCGGCGGCACACAGATCGTCCTGGAGACCAAGGACTCGCCCACCACCGAGGCGGACGCGGAGTCCACCGACCGCGCCCTGGAAGTCCTCAGGCAGCGCGTCGACGCACTCGGCGTCTCCGAACCCGGCATCGCACGCTCCGGCGAGAAGCGCATCATCGTCGAACTCCCCGGAGTCCAGGATCCGCGCAAGGCGGCCGAGGTCATCGGCCGCACCGCCCAGCTGACCGTCCACCCCGTCACGGGGGAGTCCGCCGAGAAGGGCACGGCGAAACCCGCCGCCGACGGATCACGGACCCTGCCCGACCCCGACCGCGAAGGCAGCTACCTGACGCTCGGCCCCACCGCGCTCACCGGCCAGGGAGTCAAGGACGCCCGCGCCACGCTCGACCAACAGTCCCTCGCCGGCTGGCTCGTCACCCTCGACTTCCGCAAGGAGGCGGGCGACACCTGGGCGAAGATCACCGGCGATGCGGCCTGCGCACCGCAGAACGCCCCCGAGCGGCGCGTCGCCATCACCCTCGACGACAAGATCATCTCGGCGCCCGGCGTCAACCAGGGCGTGCCGTGCAAGACCGGCATCACCGGCGGCACCACACAGATCACCGGCGACTTCAGCCAGTCCGAGGCCCGCGACCTCGCCGCACTCGTCAAGGGCGGCGCCCTGCCGGTGCCCGTCGACGTCGTCGAGCAGCGCACCGTCGGCGCGACGCTCGGCGCCGACGCCATCGAGGCGAGCGCCACGGCCGCCGTCATCGGCATCGCCCTGACCGCCCTGTTCATCACCGTCGTCTACCGGCTCATGGGCGCCCTCGCCGCCCTCGCCCTCGCGCTGTACGGCCTCATCTCGTACGCCGCCCTCGTCGCACTCGGCGCGACGCTGACTCTGCCCGGTCTCGCCGGGTTCGTGCTGGCCATCGGCATGGCCGTCGACGCCAACGTGCTCGTTTTTGAACGCGCACGGGAGGAATACCTCGGCGTCCGCTCCGCCGACCTCGCCAAACCCGTGCGCACGGGCTTCGCGAAGGCGTGGAGCGCGGTCGTCGACTCGAACGTCACGACGCTGCTCGCCGCGGGGTTGCTGTTCTTCTTCGCCACCGGACCGGTCAAGGGCTTCGGCGTGACCCTGTCCATCGGCGTCCTCGCGTCGATGCTCACCGCGCTCGTCATCACCCGCGTCCTCGCCGACTTCGCGGTGAGCCGCGAGTTCGTGCGCGAACGGCCCGGCCTGACCGGCATCGCCTCGACGGGCCGCGTCCGCAGCTGGCTGGCCCGCCGCAAGCCGAACCTGGTGCGCCACCGGCGCCGCTGGCTCGGCGCCAGCGCCCTCCTGGTCGTCGTGGCGGTCGCGGGCATCGCGCTGCGCGGCCTGGAGTTCGGCGTCGAGTTCACCGGCGGCCGCCTCGTCGAGTACAGCACCAGCAGGCCCGTCGACGCCGACACCGCCCGCGGCGCCGTGTCCGACGCGGGCTTCCCGCGCGCGGTGGTGCAGGAGTCCGGGGAGGGCGACATCTCCGTACGCACGGAACGCCTGACCGACGCCGAACAGCAGCGCGTGAAGGAGGCCCTGGAAGGGCCCGGTGGCACGGTCACCGTCGAGCGCGACGAGATGATCGGGCCGAGTCTCGGCGACGAACTGCGCCAGAAGGCGCTCATCGCCCTCGGCATCGCCGTCGCCGCCCAGCTGATCTATCTGAGCGTGCGGTTCCGCTGGACCCTCGCGGTGGCGGCCGTCTCGGCGATGGTCCACGACGTGCTGCTCGTGGTGGGCCTGTTCGCCTGGCTCGGCAAGCCCGTCGACAGTGTCTTCCTCGCCGCCCTGCTCACCGTGATCGGCTACTCGGTCAACGACACGGTGGTCGTCTTCGACCGCGTGCGCGAGGTGCGCCGCCGGGATCCGCGCGGCGACCTGGAGGCCACCGCCAACCAGGCCGTCGTGCAGACGCTGCCGCGCACCGTGAACACCGGCATGGGCGCCCTGTTCATCCTCACGGCCCTCGCGGTGCTGGGCGGCGACTCGCTCGCGGACTTCTCGCTGGCGCTGATCGCCGGCGTCCTGGTCGGTATGGCCTCGACCGTGTTCACGGCCGTCCCGATCGCTGTCGCGCTCGAACGCCGCAATCCGGCGGCGCCGCCCTCGCGGCCGGGCCGGGCGGGCGGCCCGGGCGACGTACCCGACGGCTACAGCCCGATCGAGGCGCGCAGGAGGAGGGAGCGGGGGACCGGAGCGGTCGTCTGAGGCACGTCGTCACGCGACCGGGTCACGTGTCCCGGCTCCACAGGTGCGGAAAGGGTATGTCGCTTAACGTACTCATATGGTCACAAAACGAAATGCATCCGCCGCCAGGCGTGAACGCCTCTCGCTCACCCGGGGCACGGGTCTGATCTGTGTCGCTGCCGCGGCCGGAGCGTTGCTCACCGGCTGCGGCAACGACGACGGCGACACCGCGAACACCGACTCCTCCACCGCGGGTCGGGCGGCGTCGCCCTCGTCCTCCTCGTCGTCCGACGCGGGAAGCCTCACGGACGACCAGCGGGAGCGCAAGGAACTCGTCCCCAAGGCCAAGGTCGGCTACGACAAGGCGCTCGACGCCGCCGTGGCGACGGTCGACAAGTCGAAGCCGGTCTCCATCGAGCTCAAGGGCACGCCGGACAAGCCGGTCTGGCAGACCGAGGTGGCGACCGCGGACGGCGCCGCCCACGATGTCGACGTCGACGCGGTGACCGGCAAGGCCGGGCAGGCGCGCGCCGACAACGACCAGGACCAGGACGACAAGCGCGAGCTCGCGGACTGGCTGAAGAAGGCGACCGTCACCCCGCAGCAGGCCGCGCAGACCGCCACGGACAAGAAGAAGGGCACCGTCACGTCGGTGGAGCTCGACGACTCCGACAAGGGCGACACGGTGCTGTGGTCCGTCGACGTCGTCACGACCGACGACTGGAACAAGACGACGTACGACATCGACGCGACCAACCGCAAGATCCTCCGGGAGCACGTCGACCGGGACTGACTCCCGACCGGCGTCGCCCCTCCCCGGAGGACCTCGGTCCGTGCGGCGCCGGCACCGGCGCGAGGATGGACGCATGGATGTTCGTCAGCTGGAGTACTTCCTCGCGATCGTCGACCACGGCGGTTTCAACCGGGCGGCGTCGGCCCTCTACCTCTCCCAGCCGTCGCTGTCCCAGGCGGTGCGGGCGCTGGAACGGGACCTGGGCAGCAGCCTGTTCCACCGCATCGGCCGCCGTGCCGTGCTCACCGAGGCGGGCACGGCGCTGATCGAGCCCGCCCGGGCGGCCGTACGCAGCCTTGAGACGGCCCGCGCCAGCGTCGCCGCCGTGCACGAACTGCGCGAGGGGCGGCTCGACATCGCCGCCATGCCCTCCCAGGCGGTGGAGCCGCTCACCACGATGGTCCGCGACTTCACCGGCCGCCACCCCGGCGTGTCCGTGAACATCCGGGCGGCGTTCACCTCGCGCGACGTCATCGACATGGTCCGCACCGGCGCCGCCGAACTGGGCCTCCTCGCGACGTCCGGCCCGCTCGCCGACAAGGAGGTGCTCTCGCACGACGTGGGCGAGCAGCGGTTCGTCCTGGTCACCCCGCCCGACGGGCCCTTCCCGGCGGACCGCTCGGTGGCCCGCGAGGAACTGGCGGGGCAGCGGTTGATCGTCGGGCAGCGGGGCACCGGCATGCGCGCGTACGTCGACGGGCTGCGTGAGCGCGGCATCGACTTCACCATCGCCGCGGAGACCGAGCACCGCGTGGCGATCCTGCCGCTGGTGCTCGCCGGGGTCGGTCTCGCCGTGGTCACCGAGTCCTGGCGCACGACCGCCGAGCGGGCCGGTGCGCTGGTCCTGGACATCGAGCCGCGCACGACGCTGCGGATCGCGCTGGTGAGCCGCAGGGCCGAGCAGTCGCCGGCCGCGCGGACGTTCCTCACGTGTGCGCTCGACGCGCACATATAGGCGTGCCCTATAAGGCAGATCGGCAGAGCGTCTTGGACGCCCGAACGCCCCCGTTGCTGCAATCAGGGCATGACCCACCACCACATCGCACTCATCCCCGGTGACGGCATCGGGACCGAAGTGCTGCCTCCCGCACAGCGGGTCGTCGACGCGATCGGCGCCCGCCACGGCTTCACCTGCTCGTACATGACGTACGACTGGTCGTGCGAGCGCTACGCCCGCGAGGGCGCCATGATGCCCGAGGACGGGCTCGACCAGCTGCGCGACAAGGACGCCATCCTGCTCGGCGCGGTCGGCTACCCGGGCGTGCCCGACCACGTCTCGCTGTGGGGGCTGCTGATCCCGATCAGGCGGGGCTTTCGCCAGTACGTCAACGTCCGTCCGATCCGCGTCTTCGAGGGAGTCGAGAGCCCGCTGCGGGCCGCCGCGCCCGGAGAGGTCGACTTCGTCGTCGTACGCGAGAACGTCGAGGGGGAGTACAGCGAGATCGGCGGACGGCTGAACCGCGGCTTCGCGGAGGAGATGGCCGTCCAGGAAGCGGTGTTCACACGCGCGGGAGTCACCCGCGTCCTCGACTACGCCTTCGACCTGGCCGCGCGGCGCGACGGCAGGCTCACCTCGGCCACCAAGTCGAACGGCATCGTGCACACCCTGCCGTTCTGGGACGAGCTGGTCGCCGAGCGGGGCGCGGAGCATCCGGCGGTGGTGTGGGACCAGGAGCACATCGACGCGCTGGCCGCGAAGTTCGTCCTCGACCCGGCCCGCTTCGACGTCGTGGTCGCCTCCAACCTCTTCGGTGACATCCTCAGCGACCTGGCCGCCGCGGTGGCCGGTTCCATCGGCATCGCCCCGGCCGCCAACCTCAATCCGGAGCGCGAGTTCCCCTCGATGTTCGAGCCGGTCCACGGCTCCGCACCGGACATCGCGGGCCGCGGCATCGCCAATCCCCTGGGCGCCATCTGGTCGGCGGCGATGATGCTCGACCACCTCGGACACCGCGCGGCGGCCGACGAGATCACGGCCGCCATCGCCGCGGTGCTCGCCAAGACCGACGTGCGCACCCGGGACCTCGGCGGCGACAGCACGACGACCGAGTTCACCGAGAAGCTCCTCGAACTGCTCTGACACGTTCCCCGGCGAGGAGTAACGACATGGCAGCAACCGCGTCCACCACCCCCGGCACCCCACCGGCCGCTCCACCGTCCGAAGCCTCCACGCCCTGGTACCGGCAGCTGTACTTCTGGGTCCTGACCGCGATCGTCGCCGGCATCCTGACCGGCTGGCTCCGGCCCTCGGTGGGCGTCGCCCTGGAGCCGGTGGGCACCACGTTCGTCTCGGCGATCAAGATGCTGATCACCCCGATCGTCTTCCTGACGATCGTCGCGGGCGTCGGCGGTGTCGACAGCCTGCGCCGGGTCGGCAGGGTGGGCCTGAAGTCCCTGCTCTACTTCCAGGCGGGAACCCTCGCCGCGCTCGCCGTCGGGCTGATCGCCGTCAACCTCTTCCAGCCCGGCGCCGGCGTCCACGCCCACCCCGGCGACCTGCGCCTCTCCGGCGACGCCGCGCAGTACGTGAAGGACGGCGAGGGCCAGAGCTGGTGGCACTTCCTCACCGACATCGTCCCCTCCAGCGCGGTCGGGGCGTTCGCCGAGGGGAACATCCTCCAAGTCATCTTCTTCGCCGTCCTGTTCGGTGTGGCACTGAAGGCCGTGGGCCCCGTGGGCGCACCCCTGGTCGACGGCGTCAACCGGCTGAGCGCGGTCGTCTTCAAGATCCTCCACTACGTGATGCTCGCCGCCCCCGTCGGCGCGTTCGGCGCCATGGCCTACACGATCGGCAAGTACGGCATCTCGACGCTGACCAGCCTCGGCCGCCTCATCGGCCTGTTCTACGGTACGTCGCTGTTCTTCGTCGTGGTCGTCCTGGGCGGCGTTCTCGCCCTGCTGCGGATCAACGTCCTCCGGCTCCTGCACCACCTGCGCGAGGAGTTCCTCATCGTCCTGGGCACATCGTCCTCGGAAAGCGTGCTGCCGAGGGTCATGGCCAAGCTCGAAGGGCTCGGCGTGCGCAGGGACATCGTCGGCCTGACCGTGCCGACCGGCTACTCCTTCAACCTCGACGGCAGCTCCATCTACCTCTCCCTGGCCGCCGTCTACATCGCCCAGGCCACCGACACCCCGCTCACCCTCGGCCAGCAGCTCGGCCTGCTCGCCGTCATGATCCTGACGTCCAAGGGCTCCGGAGGCGTCACGGGCGCCGGGTTCATCGCCCTGGCAGCCACGCTCTCCACGGTCGGCACCGTGCCCGCCGCGGGCATCATGCTCATCTTCGGCATCGACAAGTTCATGTCCGAGTGCCGGGCCCTGACGAACCTCGCGGGCAACAGCGTCGCCACCCTCGTCGTCGCCCGCTGGGAGGGAGTCCTCGACACGGCACGCGTCAACAGGGTCTTGCGGAGCGGACTTCCCGAGCCGTCGACCGAGCCCTCGAAGGAGTCGGGCGGGCACGGAACTTCGACGGCGGGGAAGGCGTTGGCGGAGTGACGCGCACAAGCGCGTGGACGAGCGAAGCAGTCGAGGTGGCACGGATGGCGATGTGGGACCGGATCAAGGACCAGGCCAAGGGTCTTCAGCAGTCGCAGGGGTCGCGCGGCTCCGGCGGCCACGGACGACCGGGTTCGGGCTCCGGCGGGGGATCGAAGGCCCAGCTCGTGGGCGTGCTCAAGACCCAGCTGGCCTCCCTGAAGACCGAGCTCAAGAGCGGTGCCTACCGCGACGCGAGCATGGCCATGTGTGCCCTGGTCGCGGCGGCCGACGGCTCGGTCGACCCGGCCGAGCGCCAGCACGTGGAGTCGCTGATCGTGCAGAACGACGTCCTGCAGAACTTCCCGCCGGACCAGCTGCGGCAGCGGTTCAACAAGCACGTGGACCAGCTGTCGCTCAACTTCCAGCAGGGCAAGACCGAGGCGATGCAGGAGATCGCCAAGGCGGCCAAGAAGCCGATGGAGGCCAAGGCGGTCGTGCAGACCGGCTTCGTCGTCGCCGGCGCGGACGGGTACATCGCACCGGCGGAGGAGCAGGTCCTTCGCGAGGCGTGCGCGGCGCTGAACGTGTCCCCGCAGGAGTTCGGTCTCTGAGCGGGCAGGACCGGTAACCGGCAGGGGGTTACGCGGCCACGGTGTCCAGCGCCGGCCCGATCACGTCGAAGGCCCGGTCGAGGAGTTCGGCCGGGTCCTCGGCGCCGTCGCTGCCGCTCCACCGATGCAGCGCGGCGTCGAACGCGGTGAGGGCCATCCCCGCGGAAAGCCGCGGGTACAACTCGGCCTCGGGGTCGAGCCCCGTGCGGCGGCCCATCTCCTCCGTCAGGTCGTCGCGCCACCGTGCCTGCCGCTCCAGGAAGCGGGCCAGCAGGGCGGGCGTCCGCAGGATCAGCTGCACCACGCTCAGCGCCCGCTCGGAGTGGTCCGAGCGGTCGGAACAGACGGCGAGGGGGACCCTGACGGCGTTCCGCAGCGCTTCCGCGGGGGATTCGCCCGCGGGACGGTCCGCCAGCTCCGCGCGCATTCCGGAGCCCATGTCGGCCAGGAACTGGACGACCACGTCCTCCTTGGACGCGAAGTACCGGAAGAACGTGCGCCGGGACACTCCGGCGGTGGCGACGATCTCGTCGATGGTGACCGCGTCGTACCCCTTCAACGCCAGCAACTGCAGCGCGGACTCGGTCAGTTCGTCCGAGACCAGACGCCGCTTGCGCTCGGCCAGGCTCACACGGGGCTGGGAAGTCACCGGGTCATCGTACATGTCGGGCGTTCGCATGCAGTTCTTGTCACTCAGGGGCAGAGCGGCATTCCATGCCGCACATGGCGAGGAATGCCGCTCTGCCGAGGTGCCTGTCGGGGCGTCTGGGGGGGTGTCCGCGGGGCGGCCCCGGATGCGTCAGAACTTGCGCCAGCGTGCGCTCGCGAACGAGAAGAACCCGAAGGCCACGAGGCCGACGGCGATCAGCGCGAGCAGCCAGGGACCCGCGCCGGTGTCGGCGAAGGATCGCAGCGTGTTGTCCATGCCCTTGGCCTGGCCCGGCTTGTGCCGCAACGCCGCGGTGATGGCGAAGCCGCCGGCGACACCGAACACCACGCCCCGCGCGGTTCCACCGGTGACGCCGAGGACGTCGGTCGCCTGGCGCATCCGCCGCGGCATCTCGGAGACGCGCAGCTTGTCGCGGAACTTGCGGAGCAGCGCGCGGCCCGCGATCCAGACGCCCGCCACGAGCACGCCGACGCCCGCGGCGGCGACGAGCCACTGACCGCCGGGCCAGTCGAGCACCTTCGCCGTCGCGTCCTGGGTCTGCTTGTCGCTCGATCCGCTGCCGCTGCCCTGGTCGCCCGCGGCGTAGGCGATGACGGAGTACGTCACGAAGCTGTAGAAGAGGCAGCGCGCGCCCGCGATGGCCCGCTTGCCCGCGGTGTTTCCGTCCGGCCCCGCCTGTCCGAAGAAGACCTCGGAGAGCCGCCACAGCGCCATGCCCGCCAGGGCTCCGCCGAGCACCCACAGCATGACGTGCCCGAAGGGACGCTCCGCGATCTCGGCCAGGGCGCCGCCCCGGTCCGCCTGGCGGCCGTCGCCACCGTCGGAGAACGCGATGCGCAGGGCCAGCGCGCCGACGAGAAGGTACAGGACGCCACGTCCGACGAACCCGGCGCGCGCCACCGCGGCCACGCCTCGTCCCTTGGCTGCGCGCCTTGCTTTGCCCTTGCCGCGCATGGTGGCCGACGTGAGACGCACGGAAGGGAGGCGCATGGATGGGAGATGCATGGCTACCGGATGCCCCCGGCGCCCTGCCTCATGCCGACCTCTGTGAGCCCCGGACGTGGGGCTCGGTCGCGAGGCTCGGTCGCGAGGCGTGGACGCGGAGTCCGGACGTCTGGCCCGGACCCGGGGCGCGTCAGCGGAAACCGCTCCGGGAGCCGGTGCGCGTACACGGCACCGGCGCTGCGGCCGGGATCGTGAACGCCTTGTCGAGTGAGGTGATGCGCAGCAGTCGCCTATTGCGCGCGCTGCCCGGCACGAGCCATAAGGTGCCCCGGCCGGGGACGACCCGCTTCCGGATCCGCACGAGCAGGCGCAGGCCACCGGCATCCATGAACGTCACCTCCCGCAGGTCCGCGACGACCCGAGGGCCGGCCCTGTCCATGAGTGCCATGACACGGGGGGCGAGCTCCTGGTCGGCCCAGGCGTCCAGTTCGCCCCAAAACGCAAGGACATCAGTGCCGTTCACCACGCGGTGCTGCAGGCCGAAGGTGAAGTCGGCGGTGCCCGTTTCCCAGTCCAGCAGTGTCTTTTCCCTTCACGGAGAGTAATCAAAATCTTGGTGGCGTGGCGTACGAAGACCGGCGCCGGACGCCACCGGGGTCCTGGGCGGCACCGAGGTCATGTGTCAATCGTTCCCGCTCAGAGCCGTTCGTACCCTCGTAGGGTGATGCGATTGACGGGAAAGCGGAGCTGATGGCCCGTCAGCTCGTCGATTACGTACGGTAATCACAACGCTGTGTGTGCTCCCACCGCCTGCTCCGGGGCTCGGCCGGGCTCCCCGGCGAAGGGGCAAGAGTCCAAGGCCGCGCCGCGATTGTCCATGGCGGGAGCGTGGGCGGCGGGGACGACACTGTGGGCGCCCCGCACTGTTCTCCGCCCCCCCACCGAGGAGGAACAGCACATGTCTGCACTCAGCATTCGGCGCCGATGCGGCGCGGTCGCGGCAGTCGCCGGACTGATGATGGTGATGCCCGGTCAGGCCGCCGCCGCGGTCGGCGGTGGGAACGTGTCGATCGGCTGGTCCATCCCCGGCGCCCCCACCGAAGGCCTGCGCGACATCATCTTCCCCATGACGGTCAACGAGGCCACCGCCCACAAGAACGGCACCTACTTCGCCCAGCAGTTCGGCTTCACCCACGCCGCGGACGTGGGATACACGGGCCTGCAGCCCCGCGCGAACAGCGGCGGCAGCGAGCGGCTCTCCGCCCGCTTCTCCACCTTCGTCGCGGGTTCGACGACCACGGACCCGCTGTGCCACGAGGGAGCCGACGGAGGCCCCGGTGTGACCTGCGCGGTCGACTTCGACGCCGTCTACGGCCACCGCTACGACCTCAGGGTCGAGCGAACCGCGACCGACACCTGGACCGGCACCGCGCGGGACACGGTCACCGGCAAGGAGACCCACCTCGGCACGTACACGCTTCCCGCGGGCAGCGGAAACCTCCGCGGCTCCCAGGGCGGCTTCGTCGAGTACTACGCACCCATCCCCAGCTGCGCCGACATGCCCAGAACAGACGTCGTCCTCGGCGGCCCCACATCCACCGACGCGGGCGGCCCGAGCGGCACGGCGCGGGCCGACTACGAGTACAGCGACTGTGTCGGCGAGTCCGGCTACCACGCGGAGAACGACGGCGCGGGCACGCACGTCATCCGCGGCTTCGTCTCGTGAGCCGCCCGTACTACGAGGCTCGGCCCCGGTCCCGCTCGACCGGGAGCCACAGTTCGGCGTCCGCCTGCGCGTCGTCCGGCGACAGACGCGTGCGCAGGATCTCCGGGCCGGGGCGGCTGCGGTACGGGTTCGACGGGAACCACTCCGTGAACACATCACGCCACAGGGTCTGGATGGCCTCCGGTGCGGGACCCGATGCCGTGAACACCGCCCACGTTCCGGCGGGCACGGGCAGTACGGACGCGCCCGCCGGGGCGGCCGCCGACGTGACCACCCCTTGGTAGTAGTCGAGTTCGGTGCCCTCCGCGCGGCTCGGGTCCAGGTCGTCGCAGACGGCGAGGATGCCGCGCGGCTCCTGGTCCGACAGCTTCCCCAGCCGCTCCAGCTCCTCCGGGGCGATCCCGCGGACGAAGTCGATGATCGACCGGTTCGGCCCCGAGTGCACCAGCGGCACCCGGGCCTTGAACCCGACGACGGTGAAGTCCGCCTTGTCCACCACGCGGTACCGCATGTCACTGCTCCCTTCCACGGTGAGACGAAAGGTCACCCGGGACTGGGAGCTGAGCGTGGCGCCGGTACGCCGGGCCTCACCGGGTCCGACGCCGTGCATGGAGCGGAACGCCCGCGCGAACGCCTCGCCCGAGCCGTAGCCGTAGCGGACCGCGATCTCCAGGAGCGTGTCACGGTCCGCCAGTACCTCCGCCCCTGCGAGCGTGAGCCGCCGTCGCCGGACGTACTCCGAAAGCGGCATGCCCGCGAGCGCGGAGAACATCCGGCGCAGGTGGTACTCGGACGTGGCCGCGATCCGCGCCGCCTCGGCCACGTCGACGGTCCCGCCGAGGTGGCGCTCGATGTACTCCATGGCCTCGTTGAGCCGCTCCAGCACGCGCGGTCCCCTTCCTGTTCCGTGATCACCACCCTAGGGAGTCCCGCGGTCAGCGCACGAGTTCGGTGGGCAGCTCCACCCGGCGCCGTGGCGCGGTGCCGTCGAGGGCCGGGCGGCCGTCGGTGATGCGGAGCCCGGCCGCCGCGCAGGCGTAGGCGAGGTCGCGCGCGTCGTACGGCACGCCCGGACCGGTCTGCCAGAAACGGAAGCGCCAGTACGTGGACGGGTCCGTCGCGTCGGGGGAGAGGCCGACCTCCTCGTGCGCCACGCACCGGCCGTCCCGCGCCAGTGTGCCGTGGGTGCCGCCCTTCGGGTTGAAGTACAGACCGTAGGCCGTGGTACCGGCCGATATCGCGCCCAGCAGGGTCTCGTCGCTCGGCAGGTATCCGTCCTGGGTGATCACGCAGCCGCCGGGGTCGCCCGGAACCTCGACCACCGAGACGAAGCGGAGGGACCTGTCGTAGCCGTCCGCGTCGTCCCAGCCGTCCGTGTCGATCTCGTCGTCATCGTCGAAGGCGTCGAACGGGGCGTTCCTCGAGAGGACTTCGGGGCAGAGCGCCGGATCGGCGCCCAGCCGGCGGGCCACCTCGGCGCCGTCGAGACCGCGCACGAAGGCGATGCCGAGACCCTCCGTCCACCTGTCCTCGTCGGTGAAGGCCGTGACGAGCGCGTCGGCGGCGCGGAACGCCGCCAGCTCCTCGTCCGGCAGCGCCACCGCGCCCGGCAGATCCGCGACGACCGGAGCGAGCGGCGTCGTCAGCAGCAGCCGGCCCGGCGACCAGGGACCGGTCTGCGGGGTCCAGACATCGGCGCCGGCACCGATGAGCGTACGGACACAGTCCGCGTCGCCCTTGCAGGCGGCGTACCACAGCGCGGTGTGCCCCTCGCCGTCGGGCGCGTCGACGTGCGTGACGTACGGGAGCAGCAGACTCACGGATTCCGCGCCGCCCCGCTCGGCGGCCAGGTGCAACGGGGTGGAGCCCGACCAGACGTCGGCGTCGGCGGACGCTCCCCCGTCGAGCCGGGCCCGGATCAGCGCCGTGTCGCGCCAGCCCTCGTACCCCATGCTTTCCCAGTCGCTCCGCGGCACGTACCGCCGCCGTGCCTCCTCCCGCTCGCGCAGGACGTCGAGTTCGTGCGCGGACATCGGGCGGGCGAGGAAGCCGGGCGGGCCGCCCCACCGGCCGAAGACGAGGAACCGGTCCCCTGTGACCCGGGGCGTCGGCAGGCCGGGCCACACCTCGACGGCGCGGGCGGACGCGGCACGCAGGACGTCGGCGTCGACCGGCGTACTCGTCTCGGGGACGTCCTCGTCCGGCCACTCCACCACCAGCCGCATGTCACCGGGCGGAGGCAACTCCGGCAGGTACAGGTCGACATCGGTCCTGAAGAGCGAGTCCCGCATCCCGCCGGAGTCCAGCGGGATCAGCCTCGTCGACTTCCCCGACCGGACGGCGGCCAGGTGTGCCGCCGGGCCGAGCACCGTCGTGTAATCCGTCCCGTCCGTGTCGAGCGAGGTCACACGCCGCCCGTCGCCCAGCAGAAGCCCGACGCGCAGCCCCGACTGCCGGGGCTCGCCGTCGCTCTGCCAGTGGACCGTCCGGTGCACGGCGAGGTGCAGCGTGACCGAACCGGGCCACACGGACCAGCCGACCAGCAGCACCTTGGCCGCCGGCCCGCTCCCGGCCACCGCGGGCTGCGGCACCGACGCCGGAGCGAACCAGTCGAGCGGCGGGCGCTCGCGGGCCACGTCCTCGCCCGGAGGGCCCAGCCTGATCGACTCGCCGCGTCGCCCGACGGATTCCGCGGACGGCTCATCGGACACGTCGTCGAGCCGTTCCCCGGCCGGGTACACCAAGTCGTCAAAGAATCCCATGCCGTCATGCTGTCAGCAGGGTCTGACAACGGGCCCCGGACGATGCCCCCGTGACGGCAGGTCAGCCCCCGGCGGGCACCCGGCTCCGCTCCGCGCAGTCGAGCAGCGTCGGCAGCGCCCGTTCCAGCAGGTCGACGCCGTGCGCGTACGGCAGCCGCAGCCGGTCACGGAACCCGTCCACCGCGGAGAACGCCGACCCCGGCACCACGGCCACACCCCGGCGCCGCGCCAGCTGCGCCAGCGCCTCCGTGTCGGTACCCGGCACCCGGACCCACAGGGCGGGCCCTCCGGCCGGCCGGTCCCACTCCCAGTGCGGGGCACGCGTGCGCAACAGCTTCTCCGCGCCCGCGAGTTGCTCGCGCAGCACCGCGCGGCGAGCGGTCCGCGCCTGCGGCAGCCCGGCAAGCAGCCGCGAAGCCACCAGCTGGTCCACGACCGAACACGACAGGTCCACCGACGTCTTGATCTTCGCGAGGCGCGCCACGATGTGCGGCGACGACCGCACCCAGCCCACCCGAAGGCCACCCCAGAACAGCTTCGACAGCGTCCCCACCGTGATCGTGGACGTCACCGGGAGGCGGGCCGAAAGCGGCACGGGCGCACCGTCGTCGGCCAGGCCGAGCTCCGCGCACGCGGTGTCCTCGACGGTGAACAGCTCGCGCTCGCCCAGCGCCGACGCCCACTCCCGCAGCGCCGCCCCGTTCAGACTGCGACCGGTCGGATTGTGCACCGACGGCTGGAGGTAGACGAGCCGCGGCCGCACCTTCGCGCCAAGCCGCCGCAGCGCCGCCGCGTCCGATCCCGCGCCGCCCGCCCCCGGCCGGTCCCCGCCGACCGGGACGAGTCGCGCGCCGCGCGACCGCAGCGCCTCCAGGGCGCCCCGGTAGGTCGGGTTCTCCACCACCACCGTGTCGCCCGGGTCGACCAGCGCCTGCGCGACCAGCCACACGGCCTGCTGCGAGCCCGCGGTGACCAGGATCTGCTCCGGCTCGGTGGGCAGCCCGGCCCCGCGGTAGTACGCCGCGATGCCCTCGCGCAACTCCGGGAGCCCGTGCGTCAGATAGCCGTCCGCGCGCAGCAGCGGCGCGAGCTCCGCGCCCGTCAGCGCACCGACCGTGTCGGCCACCGCGCCCAGCCCGTCCAGCGCGCCGCTCGACAGGTCGGCGCCGCTCGTCCGCGCGTCGAAACTGGCGAGGCGGCCCTCGCCCCCGTGCCGCTCCTCGTCCGGGGACTGCTCGAGCGCCCCCGAGCCGCGCAGCCGGGAACCGCTGCCGCGGCGGCTCTCCAGCCACCCCTCCGCCTCCAGGAGGCTGTACGCGGCGGTCACCGTGGAGCGGCTCACCCCCAGCACGCCCGCGAGTTCACGTTGAGAGGGCAGGGTCGAGCCGGGAGCCACGTCCGCGCGCTCCGCGAGCTCCCGCAGAGCGTCCGCGAGCCTGCGCGGAAGTGGAGCCGCACCCTCCGATGACCAGCCGGTGAGCAGCCGCGACAAACGGGCCGTCGGGATCTTCGCCATGCCCCTCATCTTCGCCTACTCGCGGGCCGCGCAGGCCAATCGGGTCCCACTGGCCGTTGCCCGGGGCGAGGACCGGTCGCAGGATCACAGCACCGAGCACCTGAAGGAGTGTGGAGTACATGGCGACCGTGGTCCTCGTCGGCACGCTGGACACCAAGGGCGAGGAGTACGCGTGGCTGCGCGAACGGCTCCGGGAGTACGGCAGCGACGTCCTGCTGGTCGACGTCGGCGTGCTGCCGCCGCCCGCCCACGCGCCCGTGGCCGACGTACCCGCCGACGTGGTGGCCCGGGCCGCGGGACACGACCTCGGGTCGCTGCGTGCCGCCGGGGACCGCGGCGCGGCGGTCGCCGCCATGGCCGACGGACTGACCCGTGTCGTGCTCGACCTGCACCGCCAGGGCAAGCTGCACGCGGTGCTCGCGGCGGCGGGCAGCGGCGGCTCGGCCATCGCCGCGCAGGCCATGCGGGCCCTGCCCATCGGCGTGCCGAAGGTCCTGGTCAGCACCATGGCGGGTGGCGACGTGGCACCGTACGTCGACAGCAGCGACCTCACGATGATGTACAGCGTCGTCGACATCTCCGGCATCAACTCCGTCTCGAGTCACATACTCGGCAACGCGGCGGCCGCCGCGGCCGGCATGGCCCGCCGTCAGGAGCGCAGCTACGAGGAGCTCGCGGGCCCGCGGCGCAAGGTGATCGCCGCCACGATGTTCGGCGTGACCACGCCCGCCGTCGACACGGCCCGCGCCCGCCTCGCCGAACTCGGCTACGAAGTCCTGGTCTTCCACGCCACCGGCGCGGGCGGCCGCGCCGTCGAGAAGCTCGCCGCCGACGGCCTGCTCGACGGCGTCCTCGACCTCACCACCACCGAACTCGCCGACGAACTCGTCGGGGGAGTGCTCAGCGCGGGCCCCGACCGGCTCACCGCGGCGGGCGCCGCCGCCATCCCCCAGGTCGTCGCGCCCGGCGCCCTCGACATGGTCAACTTCGGCCCCGCGGCGAGCGTTCCCGAGCGCTTCGCGGGCCGGCGGTTCCTGGTCCACAACCCGACGGTCACCCTCATGCGGACGACCGCACGCGAGATGGCGGCCCTCGGCGCCATGCTCGGCCACAAGCTCGCCGCGGCCCGCGGGCCCGCCGAACTCTTCTGGCCCCTGCGCGGACTCTCGGCCGTGGACATGCCGGACGCGCCCTTCGCCGACCCGGTGGCCGACAGGACGGGCCTCGACGCCCTGCGCGCCACCGTCTGCGGCAGCGGAGTCCGCCTCCACGAAGTCGACGCCCACATCAACGACGGGACCTTCGCGGTGGCCATGGCCGACCGCCTGCACCAACTGATCGGCGAACGCGCCGCCTCACAGGCCGCCCGCTGACCCACCGCTTCGAGGAGCAACACCATGAACCGCAAGGAAGCACTCGCCCGGCTGCACGCCCAAGTCGCCGCGGGACAGCCCGTCGTCGGAGCGGGCGCGGGCACCGGACTCTCCGCCAAGTGCGCGGAGGAGGGCGGCGTCGACCTGCTGATCATCTACAACTCCGGCCGCTACCGGATGGCGGGCCGCGGCTCCCTGGCCGGACTCCTGCCGTACGGCGACGCCAACGAGATCGTCGTCGACATGGCGCGCGAGGTCCTGCCCGTCGTCCGCGACACCCCGGTCCTCGCGGGCGTCTGCGGCACGGACCCGTTCCGCCGCATCGACCTCTTCCTTGACCAGCTCAAGGCCATGGGCTTCACCGGCGTGCAGAACTTCCCCACCGTCGGCCTGTACGACGGCACGTTCCGGATCAACCTCGAAGAGACCGGCATGGGATACGGCCTGGAGATCGACATGGTCCGCGCCGCCCACGAACGCGACCTGCTCACCGCGCCCTACGTCTTCGACCCGGAGCAGGCCGCCGACATGGCGAGGGCGGGCGCCGACATCCTCGTCCCGCACGTCGGCCTCACCACCAAGGGTTCCATCGGCGCGGGCACCGCGATGACCCTCGACCAGGCGGCGGCCGCCGTGCAGGACATGCACGACGCCGCCAAGAGGGTCAACCCGGACGCCCTGGTGCTCTGCCACGGCGGTCCCATCGCCGAGCCCGAGGACGCGCGCTACGTCCTGGAGCACACCACCGGCATCGTCGGCTTCTTCGGCGCCTCGTCGATCGAACGGCTGCCCACGGAACGGGCGATCGTCGAGCAGACGCGGGCGTTCAAGGCCCTCGGCTCCTGAAGGCCTCCGGTGCCGGAAGTGTTACCAGAGGCGGGCGCCCCGCCGTGCCAGATAGCGGTAGGGGCTGACGTCCGAGCCGTAGTGGCGCCGGGCCCGTATCTCCAGGTGGAGGTGGGGCCCGGTGGCGCGCCCCGTGCTGCCGCTGCTCCCGAGCCGCGTCCCGGCGCGGATGCGGGCACCTTGACGCACCCAGATGCGGGACAGGTGCCCGTACACCGCGTAGTGCCCGTCCGGCATCCGTACGGTGACGGCTTTGCCGTACGCCCCCGACCAGCGCGCCAGCACCACGACCCCGCCGCCCACCGCGTACACGGCGGTGCCGCGGGGGACCGCGAGGTCGATGCCGGTGTGGTGGCCCGCGAGCCAGTTGCCGCGCGCCCCGTACCGGGTGGTGATCCGGTACCTGCGGCGCAGCGGAAGGGTGAACCGGCGGGGACCGGCCGCGAAACCGCGCTCCTCGTCCTCGGGGAACTCCGCGTCGCCGTCGGCGAGCGCCGACTCGAACTCGGCGTCGTAGTCGGTCTCGCAGGAGCCGAGCTCCTCGTCGGCTCGCGGCGCGGCCGCCCCCGCCGTGAGGGCGCCGCCCGCCAGCAGCACCGCTGCCATGCCCAGTACGTCACGTCGTGTGGTGCCCGCTTCGCGCGGGCTCTCTATGTGGTGGCCCATCTCACTCAGCAGACCGGCAGGGGCGTGGGTGCGCACGTCGGCTGCGCCATCCGGAGGACACGCGGCCCGCCCGCCGCGCTGTCCTGGGCGGGCCATTTCCATGCACATCGAGGAGGTACAGCAGCGATGCAACGCGCACTGGATTCAGGGTGGAACTAGTCGGGTACCGCGTCCCCCGGCCTCTCTGAAAGGACGGCGCGGCCCAGGCCGACGGCGACCGGGCCGCGCCACGCGGAGGCCGGGTCCCTAGAGGGCGATCCACTCCGTGGCCGTGGTCACTTGGTCGAGGACGTCCGGCAGCGGCTCCGTTCCGAGGCCCGGCCCGGTGGGGACGTCGAGGTGGCCGTCCGCGAGTACGAACGGCTCGGTGATGTCGGTGGCGAAGTAACGGTGGGAGCCCGAGGTGTCGCCGGGCAGCGTGAACCCGGGCAGCGCCGCGAGCGCGACGTTGGCGGCACGGCCGATGCCGGTCTCCAGCATCCCGCCGCACCACACGGGCACGCCGTGGGCGCGCGCGACGTCGTGGATGCGCCGGGCCTCCAGATAGCCGCCCACCCGGGCCGGCTTGATGTTGATGATCGAGCAGGCACCGAGCGAGATGGCGGCGGCCGCGTGGGCGGCGGACTCGATGGACTCGTCCAGGCAGACCGGGGTGCGCAGGAGCCTGGCGAGCTGCGCGTGCTGCACCATGTCGTCGTTGGCGAGGGGCTGTTCGATCAGCAGCAGGCCGAAGTCGTCGAGCTTGGCGAGGTGCTGGGCGTCGACGAGGGTGTACGCGGCGTTCGCGTCGACCTGCAGCAGCAGTTCGTCCCCGAAGCGTTCGCGCACCGCGCGCACCGGCTCGACGTCCCAGCCCGGCTCGATCTTCAGCTTGATCCGGACGTACCCCTCGGCGACGTACCGCTCGACGGCGTCGAGGAGTTGGGGGATCGTGTCCATGATGCCCACCGACACACCGCACGGGACGCGGTCGCGCGCGGCGCCCAGGTACGACCCGAACGACTCGCCGGTGGCCCGCAGCTGGGCGTCGAGTACCGCGCTCTCCAGCGCCGATTTCGCCATGTGGTGGCCGGTGAAGGGCTCGAGGGCCCGCCCCACGGCGGACGCGTCCACGCCGTCCTTGGGCAGTGCGGGGACGAGGAACTTGCGCAGGACGTCCTGGGCCCCGTCGACGTACTCGCTGCAGTAACGGGGCTCGGACATCGCCGCGCACTCGGCCCAGCCCTCCCCGTCGGCGGTGACGACCCGCACGAGCAGCACGTCGCGGCTGGTCTCCACGCCGAACGAGGTGCGGAACGGCGCGACGAGCGGCATCGCGATGCGGCGCAGTTCGACGCCGGTGATCTTCGACTTGGTCACTGGTTGCTCCCGGTGGGCAGGGGTGCGGAGGTGGCGGGGGCGCGGTGGACGACGTAGCTGCGCCGGTCGTGGAGGCCGAGGACGCGGGCGCCGTCGTCGAGCAGGGTGCCGAGGGTCTCCCGCACGGCGACCCGCCAGGCGCGGGCCGCGGCGGCGTCGGTGCGGCGCTGTGTTTCGATGTCGTCCGGCAGGTCGATCAGGACGAACTCGGCGTCGGTGGGCCCGAGCCGGGGGAGGCCGTCGAGGTCGCGCACGGCGTGTGCGGCGCCGGCGGGCAGGGGGATGCCGTCGCGTTCGGCCTCGAGGCGCGGCGCCGACAGGTCCCAGGCGGTCAGGACGCGGTCCGACTCGTCACCGCCGTTGATGGCGTCGTCCATGGCGCCGTAGAAGGACCGCAGATACTCCTCGGGCCGCGCCCCGAGTTTGGTGAGGTTGAAGTGGGCGTTGCGGCGGATGAGGGGGTCGTACGTCCAGGTGATGCGCTTCAGGCCGCGGTCCAGGGCCCATTGGCGCTGGTGCAGTTTGAGGGCGAGGCCGATGCCCCGGCCCGTGGCGGCGCCCGTGATGTGGGAGTGCAGGGTGGTGCCCGCGGGCTCTCCGAAGAACGCGACGGAGGCACCCACCATGCGGCCGTTCTCGTACGCCCCGGCGACGTAGTTGCCCGCGTGGCTCAGCGCGCGCATGACCTCGGCGGAGATCGGGCCCGTGCTCGGCTCGGTGCCCCATATGTCGGCGTAGAGACGGCAGACGGCCTCGAGCTCCTCCATGGTGCGGAGCTCCCGGATGTCGAGGGTGTTCACAGCAGCGCTCCGACGAGGTGGGCGAGGAGTTGGGTGCGGGGCGGCATCTCGGCGGTGACGACGTGCTCGTGGTCGGCGTGCGCGCCGTCGCCGACGGCACCGAGGCCGTCGAGCGTCGGACAGCCGACGCCCGCCGTGTAGTTGCCGTCGGACGCCCCGCCGACGGCCGCCTGCTGGAGCGGGCCGAGCCCGATGCGTCCCGCGATGTCCGAGGCCAGCGCGAACAGACGCCGGGCGGCCTCGGCGTCCAGGGGCGGCCGGTTGGGGCCGCCGCCGACCTCCAGGCGGGCTTCGGGGTGGTGCGGGGCGAGGCCCTTGAGGAGGCCGTCGACCGCTGTCTGGGCGGCCGGGGTGGGGACGCGCGCGTCGATGCTCAGCCGGGCGCGCGCCGGGACCGTGTTGGTGGTCGTGCCGGCCGACATCACCGTCGGTGTGATCGTGGTGCCCGGTCCGGTGCGGGTGTTCACCGTGTCGGTGATGTCCCGCAGGGCGAGGAGGTGGTGGGCGAGCTCCGTGGCGGCGTTGACGCCCTTCTCGGGGTCCAGGCCGGAGTGGGCGGCGCGGCCGTGGACCGTGATCTCGTAGTGGGAGACGCCCTTGCGGGCGGTCTTCAGGGCGCCGCCGGTCGCCGAGGCCTCCAGGACGAGGGCGGCCCGGCAGGCGCGTGCCGTGTCCTCGATGAGCGCGCGCGAGGTGTCCGAGCCGACCTCCTCGTCACCGGTGACCAGGACGGAGACGCCGTCGAGGGAGGGCAGCAGCGACAGGGCGTGGAACATCTGTACGAGCCCCGCCTTCATGTCGAAGACGCCGGGCCCGCGCGCGACACCCTCCCGCACCGAGAAGGGATGGGTCTCGAGGGTGCCGAGGGGCCAGACCGTGTCGTGGTGGCCGAGGAGCAGGACGCGCGGGGTCCCGAAGCTCCACTGCAAGTGGGTGACCCCACCGATCTCCAGCGTCCGCGGCCGGGCGCCGAGCAGCCTGCTGCCCTGATCGGCGACGACCCGCGCACTGCGGGACACGGCGGCGTGATCGGCGGAGTATGACTCGCAGGTCACGAGCTCTTCGAGGTCGTCGAGCAGCGCGCCGAGGGGCGGCGCCGGGTGGGAAAGGTCTTCGGCCTGCACGGGGATCCTCCAAGCGATGGGATGACCACCACGCTAGGCAGGACGCAGGGAGCGGGGTTCGTACGCGGATCACACGTGTCGCCCACATTTTCGTACGGGGAACCGAAACGGTCACCCGGACGTGCCGCCTCCGTCGTACGCCCCCATCAGGCGCAACTCCAGCATCGCCGCGAACCGCGCGGCCGGATCCCGCAGGTCGATCTGCCCCACCTCGGCGACGCGCCTGATCCGGTAGCGGAAGGTGTTGGGGTGGACGAAGACGCTCGCCGACGCGCCGATCACATCGCCGAACGCGTCCAGCCACGCCCGCAGCGTCTCGACGAGGTGGGCGTTGTGCCGTCGGTCGTACGCCGTCAACCGGGCGAGCGGCCCCGACAGTTCGTCGCGGTTGGCGACCGCGAGGTCCCGCATCTCGAGCAGCAGCGCGTCGATGTGGACGTCGGCGATGGCGGCGACGCGTCGCGTGCCGTCGCCGCGGCGGCCGGCCAGCACGCGCAGCGCGCGGTCCGCGTTCGTACGGGACCGGGCCAGAGCGGCGGGCTCCGGCGCCACCGAGCCGATGCCGACGACGGCGTCGCCGCGGTCCCCGGTGCGTTGCAGGAAGTTCGCCGCCACCTGTACGGCCCGTTCCCTCGCGGCCGCCGAGTCGTCGGTGACGGGGAACAGCGCGTAGGCGACATCGCCGAGCAGTGCCACGGCCGACCGCGGCTGCACCGCGGTCAGATGCACGGCGAGCGCCGCGGCCAGGCGTTGCCGTTCGGCGGCGAGCCGAGCGTGGTCGCCGCTCGTCGCGGGAGCGGGATCGAGTCCCATGGCCAGGACGAGGAGGGGTCCGTCGGCGAGGCCCAGCCGGCCGAGCGCGGCGACCGCCCCGGACCCGCCCTCCAGCGCGGTCGTCACCAGATCGGCGCGCAGCCGGTTCTCGGCGTCGGCGCCCGCCCGGAAGCGGAGCACGTGCAGGGCGACCAGCTTGGCCGCCTCCTTGAACGCCTCTTCCCGCTCCTTGGTGAGCGGTTCGCGCAGCGCCGCCCACACCGATCCGAGGACTTCGTCGCCGGCCCGCACCGCGATCGCCACGCGCGGCAGCGCGACCTCCTCGCCCAGCGTCGGCGGCGGGATGTGGACGGGCCGGTCGCTGCGGTAGAGCTCCTTGAAGACGCCGTGCTCCTCGTGGAGGCGCAGGTACCGCTCGGGCACACGCCGGGCCAGGATGCTCGCCACCCGGGCCGGGTCCGCCTCGTCCTGGCGTCCGGAGAAGGCCAGGATGCGCGAGCGCCGGTCCTCGATGGTGATCGGCGCGTCCAACAGGGTCGCGATCGCGTTGGCCAGCGCGAAAAGGTCCCCGGACGGCACGCCGCCCAGGGTCTGCTCATCGGCCCCGCCCACGTCGCCTTCCGACAGCAGGGTCCGCAGCATGGCCGCCAGCTGGGCCCAGGACGCCCCACGCGTGAGCGCAAGGAGTGCGATCCCGGTCTCCTCCGCCACGGCTTCCAGGGCCGCCGTGTCGACGGGCCCGCGCACGACCAGCGCGGCAGCGCCCGCGCCGGTGAGCGCGCGCATCAGCCGGGCGGTCTCCGCCGCCCCGTGCACACCGACGCCGAGCACGATGGCGCGCTCCGGGTAGTGCTGTTCGTCGTGCGGGTCGTGGATGCCGACGCCGCCGAGCTCCGTCGCGGCCGCGGGGTCGCCGAGCAGCAGATCCAGGAGCGAGGGCCCGAGGTCCTCGAGCACCCGGCTCAGACCGCGGGCGGGGTGCGTCGACATGTGACTGATCATCTCCGCCGGTTGGGGCCGGTGCGTTGCTGCGCATCCGTACGTGGATACGAGATTACGCGGCCGTTCCCGTGCGCCGGAACGAACTCCTCCCGAGACGGTCCCTGAACTGCAACCCGAACCACACCCCCCACCGGAGCCGCGCCCGGTACGGTCGCCCCACCGGCTCTGCCTCCCGGCCGCCGTACGGCGAGAAAACCCCGAGGGGCGCGTCGAGCGGGAGATGCGGATACGGTGCTGACGTGATGATCGAGAGGGAGGGACCCGTGCCTGGAACCGTGCTGCTCGTCGCGGCCGCCCCGGTGGGCAAGGGACGCCTGGTGGACGCGGCTTCCGTGCTTCCCGTCCTCGCGGCCGTGCCCACGGAGACGCTCGCCGGGACGCCGACCGCGAGCATCGTGGAACTGGCGGACCCGCTGGACCCGCAGACGGTTCTGACCCGGCTGAGAGCCGCGGCGACGACGCCGGGACCCCTGACGGTCTACCTCATCGGGCAGGTCCATCTCGACCGGCGCCAGCGGCAGTTGCACGTCGCGCTCGCCCGCACCACCACGGCGACGGTGCGCTACACGGGCTTCCCGTGGCACTGGTTCACGCAGGAACTGCGGCACCGCACGGCGGGCAGCACCACAGTGATCGCCGACCTGCACTCCGACGCGGAGAGCTGGCAGGCCCTCACCGAACACCCCCTCGACGCGGGGCCCGGAGTCGCGCTCCAGGGCCGCATCGCGCCGCCCGCCCGGCGCCGTACGCCCGCGGTCCCCGCGTACATGAAGGCCGTCGCGACGATCCTCCGCAGCGGCCACCGCCCGCCGCCGCTCCAGCTCCACCAGCAGGCCGCCGCCCAGGGCCTCGACGACGGCGCTCCTGACCTGCTGCCGTTCCACGACCCCGCCACGCCCGCGCAGCAGCAGCCCCCGCAGCCCGCCGACGCCCACATGGACCCGCACGCGGCGATCACCGCGGCCGTCGAGGCGGGCCGGCACGGCGAGGCGGCCGCGCTGGCGGCGTCCTGGGAACAGAGCGCGCTGCGCATGCACGGTCCCGGCTCCAAGGAGGCCATCCACTGGATGGAAGTACGGGCGGACCTGGCGAGGTTCGCCGGTGATCCCGCGCGCAGCTGCGAAACGTGGCTCGCGGTGGCGTCCGCCCGCCTCACCTCGGGCCAGGCCCCCGATTCCCCCGAGGTGGAAGCGGCGGCGGACCGCGCCCACCACCTCTGGGACCGCATCAAGGACGCCGAGGCAGTCCGCGCCCTGGGCCCCGCCCTGGTCTCCCTGCGCCGCCAGGTACCGGGCCGCCAACGCGGCACGCTGCTGCTCGCGCAGAGGCGACTGGAACAGTTCCACGCCCAGCAGATCCCGCGGATCCCGGCCCCCGGGGCACAGCCGACGGCGAGCACGTCCTGACAGCCTGACCGCGACCGGGGAGAGACGGGCAGGACCAACGGAGGCCGGTGTCGCGGTGCGCGCCACACCGGGACGCGGCGGGGGCCGGACGACCGACCCGGCGACGACGCCGCCCCCGATCCACCGCACCGCCGACGACGCCCCGGCGCCGGCCGCCTCGCGGGCCGCGGCCGACGCCTTCGCCCCCTCCCCGTGGCGACCACGCCCGACGGCGACCTCACATCTTCCTGCCCTGGTTCGTCGATAAAGCGAGACAGCAGCAGCCCACACCAGCCTCCACCGCCGTCCCCCGACGACGGATCCGACCCTCGAGGAGGCCGGCCCCACGCCGCGGTGGTCCCACCTGCCCGCCCACCCATCCCTCTCCGCTCGCCCAGGGAGTAGAAGCCATGAGCATCTCCGTGCTCCTCGTGGACACCGACGCCTTGCTGCGCACCTGCTGCGCCACGCTGCTCGCCGCGCAGCCGGACATAGTGGTGGTCGGTGAGGCCGGAGACGGTGCCCGCGCCGTGGAGCTCGCCGAGCGGCTCCGACCGGACGTCGTCCTGATGAACCCGCAATTGCCCTTCATGAGCGGCATCGAGGCGACCCGGCGCATCACGGCCCGTCCGCAGATGTCCGGCGTACGCGTCCTCGCGATGGCCGCGCCGACGGCGGACTCGCAGGTGTTCGACGCGCTCGCGGCGCACGCGTGCGGGTTCCTGTTCCAGGACGCCGAGCCCGACGAACTGTTGCGCGCGATCCGCGTGGTGTCCCAGGGACAGGCGCACTTGTCTCCCCGCATCGTGCAGCGGGTCATCGACGAATGCGTCCTACGAGACCGGGTCGACCTGGCGCCCGGCATCCTGGTGGACAACCTCACTCCGCGCGAGCGGGAGATGCTGGTGCTGATCGGTACCGGCCTCTCCAACCAGGAGATCGCGGAGAAGACGTTCATCTCCTGCACGACGGCCAAGACCCGCGCCTGCCGCATCATGGCCAAACTGGGCGCACGGAACAGGGTGGAGCTGGTGTCCATCGCCTATCAGTGGGGGCTGGTCCGCCGCCGGTCGGTGGCCTTGGGCGGCTGACGGGCCGAGGCGAAGAGCGACCTGGTGACGGAGATGCTGGACAGGGTGTACGGGTAGCCCCGGTCCCGGTCGAACAGTGAAATCCGGCCCTGGGGCGTGGTACGTGTGCGCCGCCTGAGGCTCGCCCGCTCTAGCCCTGGTGTCAGTCCTGACGCTCGGCGCCTGCGGAGACTCGGACTCGTCTTCCTCATCTTCGGAGGACACCTCCGCCTCCACCGGCACGTCGAAGGACTCCGCGAAGTCCCCCGAGAAGCCGGCGGACCCGGCCGCGGAGCTGCGCCGTGCCGCGCTCACCGAGCACGAGGTCAAGTGGTTCACGGTCAAGAAGCCCGAGGAGAGGTACGCGTTCGCCGCTTCCCAGGACCAGATGAAAGTCGACAAGGCCGCCTGCGCCCCGGTCGCCTACGCGACCGACCAACTCCCTCTCGGCACCCCGAAAGCCGACCTGATCCGTCTCGCCACGGGTGCGAAGGGGCCCGGCGACTTCACCTACGTCACGCTCGCCACCTACGGGAACGGCGAGGCGAAGTCCACCCTGGCCGACCTGTCCGAGGCCATCCGCTCCTGCGGCACGGGCTTCTCCGCCAAGGCGGGCCGCAACACGGGCGCATACTCCTCGATCACCGCCGAGACCGTTCCCGAGCCGAACGGCGCCGACGAGTCCCTCGACTTCAAGGTCACGACGGAGTACGAGGGCATGACCCACACGATGCGCGCCCAGACGGCCCGCCACGGCGACACCATCGCGCTCTACTACGCGGTGGACGGCATGGCCTTCACCCAGGCCCGCCCGGGCGCAGAGATCGGCAAGGCGGTGGTGGACGCGCAGAGCGCGAAACTGGCGCAGTGACACGTCCCTGCCGAAGTGGGCCGACGGCCTCCTCGGCTAGCGCCGCAACCGCTCCGGAGCGAGCAGACGATCCGGCACCGGCGCCGCGCCGGGAGCTCGCTTCGGGACGGCCCCGCCGCTCACCGCTCCGTCCATGTACGTGGCCAGCGCCTCGCCGATCGGGTTCGGCAGCGGCTTGCCGGCCTCGTCAAAACGCTCGTACTTCATCAGGTTGTAGCCGATCGCGGCCTGGCGGCGCCCGTCCTCCGTGGACAGGGCCCACGTCCCCGCCCCGAAGACCCCGCCGTCATGGCCCCAGTACCAGCCGCCGCTGGGCATCTTGAGGGTGTACAGGCCGAGGCCGTACCGCAGCGCGACCTCCTGACCCGGCTCCGGCTCGTACGCGGGAACCGTCGTCTTCATCTCCCGCAGCTCCGCCGCGCCGAGCAGCTTTCCGCTCAGGAGCCCGCGGTAGAAGTCGTTGAGGTCGTCCATCGTGGAGACCATCGCCCCGGCCGTCCCGGCCCAGGACATGTCGTAGACGCTGTAGTCGCGTGCCGGTGCGATGGTGCCGTAGAACGACTCGTACATCTTGGCGTGCGGCCCCGGGACGCGGGCGGAGCGCGGGAAGTACGTGTGCCGCAGACCAGCCTTGCGGATGACGTTCTTCGTGATGTACGCCTCCGGGTCCTGGCCCGTGACCTTCTTCAGCAGCAGCCCGGCGATGATGTAGTTGGTGTTCGCGTACGCGTGCGTGCCGCGCGGCGCCGCCGGCTCGGCCGCCAGGCCCAGGCGGACCAGTTCCTCCGGGTCCGCCTGGCGGAACCTGCCCTCATCCAGAGCCTGCTGGGGATTTGTCAGTAGCTTCGGGAACGCGGGCACTATGTAGTCCGCGATACCGCTCGTGTGATTGAGCAGCATCCGCACCGTCACCTTCCGGCCCCGCTCGCCCGGCACCAGCTCCGGCAGGTAGTCGCCGATCGGGGCGTCCAGGTCGATCCGGCCCTTGGCCACCTGCTGGAGCACGGCCACCGACGTGAAGGTCTTGGTGATGCTGCCGATCCGGTGCTCGAAGTCCGGACGCATCGGCCGGTCGGTGCCGATGTCGGCGACGCCCGTCGCGCCCCGCCACCGCTGAGATCCGTCCCTGACCGACGAATAGGCCCCGTACATCCCCGCCTCGTGGAACGCGTCGAGCGCGGCTCGCAGCGCCTTACGGTCGAGGCGGGGCGCTGTGGCGGTGGCGGTGGAGGCAGCGGTGGAGACCGGCGCGGGAGCCGTCGCTTGCGCGGGAAGTGCGGCGGCCGCGAGCGACAGGAGCGCCGCCGATGTCACCGTGGCCAGACGCGCTCTCCGGAGGGTGGGGCGGGGGCGGCTCGGGTGGGTGGTGAGGGTGCGCATGGGGGGTCCCGTCTGGAGGTACGAAGATCTGTCCATCCTCTACGCGCGACACAGCTCGCCCCTCCTCCCTCCGAACGACCTTGTGCACAAGAAGTGATGACGTTTGTCAGGTTCGGCCGGACCACCGCCCCCCCCCGGCCCGAGTATCAGTCGAACCGCAGGATGCGCGGAGCGAACGTACCCTCCGGTCCGGCGGCACGGCCGACCGCCCAGACCGACTCCGTGCCCGGCACCGGCGCCAGTTGCAGCACCGAGGAGTCGCCCTCACCCGGCACCGCCGGCTCGCTGTACTCGGCGAAGGACTGCCCGTCCCAGGCGAGGAAGTCCGGCCCCGGTACGAGTGGAGGGTACGTGCCCGGCGGGCCCCACTTCTGCGAGCGGGCCACCGAGACCCAGCCCAGCTTGCCGGACGCGGAAGGCGCCAGAGAGGTGATCGCGCCGAAGTTCGTGGGCACCGTCACCCGGCTCCACGTCTCCCCGTCCCAGCGGACCAGCAGCGGCGGGATCGGCTTGCCGACCGGGCCGCCGACGAACCCGGCCGTGCCGCCCGCCCACACCTCCGTCGGCGAGGTCGCGAGCACCGTGCCGACGCCCGCCCGCGGGAACCCGTCCACGACCGTCTGCTGCCACGCCGTGCCGTCCCAGTGCGACACGGTCGCCCCCGACCCGCTGGAACCGGCGGCCCACACGTCGTCGGCCGCCAGGATGTGCAGGCCGTACACCGCCCCCGGCGGCACCGGCAGGTCCCGCCAGCCGCCGCCGTCCCGGCGCAGCAACACCTGCGCGCCCTCCCGCGAACCGATCAGCCACGTCTCGCCGCCACCGGCCACGACCTTGGTCAACGCGACGCCGCGCGGCGCCCGGCTCTCGTGCCACGCCTTGCCGTCGAAGCGGAGCAGGCGTGCCCCGCCCGCCGAGTCACGCCCGACCGCCCAGGCGGCGCCCGCCGAGGTCGCGGCGACGGACAGCAGCTCTCCCTGCCAGCCCATCCCGGGCAGACTCTGGCGCCGCCAGGCGGTTCCGTCCCAGCGCAGCACCATCGGGAACCCGGGCGCCTCGCGCCCGACCGCGTCGGCACCCACCGCCCACGCCCGGTCCGGCCCGAACGCCACGGCCTCGTTCAGGCCGGCCTGCGGGCGCACCTGCTCCGGGACCGGAACGTGTCGCCAGGAGCGTGGCTCCGCCGCGGCCGAGGCCATGACGGCCATGACCGTCATGGCCACAGCGAGGACGGCGACGAGGAGGCGCCTGCCCATGGGGAGTTGACGTCCGCGGGTCATGGTCGGCCTCCCAGCCGCTCGCTCATCACATTCGGTTTGGAGCCGTAGATCTCCACGGTCCCGAAGGACAGCAACGAGGCCCCGACGGTCGCCAGCGCCCGCGGCTTGACGTCGATCGCGTTCGTCCGTTCAGGGCCGTAGGAGAAGGTGATGCGACGGCCGTCCACGCGCGCGTACTTCGACTGGAACGCCCGGTCGCTGCGCACCGGCAGCCACAGCGCGCGATCCGGTCCGCGCACCATGGCGGAGGTGTAGGCGTCGCCCAGCGCCGGGTACGTGGTGCGCCAGTCGCGCCCGTTCCAGGTCATGAGGTAGGTGCGGTTCACACCGTCCGTGTACTGGCTGCCGGCGATCGTCATCCGGCCGGACGGTTCGAGCAGCATCGTGTGGATGTTGCTGTTCGTCGGCAGCGGCACCTTCGCGTCCCGCCACTCCTTGCCGTCCCAGCGCAGAACGGTGGTTCCGGCTCCGGTGCTTGTGTCCGCCCAGGCCCAGGCGTCGGCGGCCGTACGGGCGGTGATCCCCATCAGGAACAGGACGCCGTCCGGGGTGGGCTGCGAGGTCCAGCGGGAGCCGTCGTAGTGCAGCACCTTCAGTCCGGTGCTGTCCTCGCCGACCACCCATGCGGCACCCGGCACGGCGACGAAGTCCTGGTACGTCCACAGGGTTTGGGGCAGCGGGACGGTGCTCCACGCGCCCTCCGCCGACCGGCGCAGGATCTCCCCGGCCCCGTCCCGCGTACGGAAGATCCACGTCTCCTCGCCCACGAACTGCACCTTGCCGAGGCGGCCGGGCTCACCGGCCCCGGGAAACGTCGTGTCCCGGCCCCACGCCGTGCCGTCCCATCGGTACAGCATCGGGCGCGGCCCGTCGGCGGCCTGCTCGGCCCCGGTCGCCCACGCCTCCTCCGGACCGCGTGCGGCGAGATCGGAGACGGACGGGGGCGGGACGGCCGCGGGCACGGGCAGCGCCGACCAGCCGGCCTGCGCCGCCGCGTCGGGCTCCACAGCCGCGGCCGTCGACACGACCGCAGCAGGTGACACCACGGCGGCGGCGCACGCGATCACCCCACAGACGAGCACCGTACGGAGAGCGCGGAGAGTGCGAGGAGCGCGGAGTGTACGGAGACCGTTCACGAGACCCCCTGAACGCGAAGGGCGCACAGCCTATTGGCATGCACACGCCCCTGGATAGGCGGCATCCGGCCGACCCGATGGCCCGCGGCATATGCGGACGTCGCGTCGGCGCCGGAGAATGCACCCCCCGGCACCCGTGACCCGTGACCTCCCGTGCGGTGGCGCGTTCCCCAGTCGACCATCGCGACCAAGGAGCGCTACCGACGTGGAAGCCACTGAGCGTGTCACGGTTCTTTTGCAGAAGAACTTCGGGGTCCGTCTCGACGACGTGTCCTCGGACGCCCCCCTTTACCAGCTGTCCATCGACTCCCTCGCGCTGGAGGAACTGCTCCTGCTGATCGAGGACGAGTGCGCCATCGATCTGACCGACAGGACCCTCTCGTCGCGTGACACCGTCGCGACGCTCATGTCCGTCGTACAGCAGAAGGCAGCGGCGGCATGACGGCTGTGACCACGACCGCATCCGCGCCCGCGGCCGTCGTCACCGGCCTCGGCCTGGTGACCGCCGCCGGCGTCGGGGTGAAGCAGACCTGGCACCAGGTCACCAGCGCCACCGCCCCTCAAGGAGTGCGGCGGCCGGACCCGTTGCAGGATCTGCCCTGCGATTTCATGTACACGATCGACGACAGCGACCTCGACATCGACGCCGTGCTCGGTGTGGCCAGCCACCGGCTCATGGACCGCTTCGCGCAGCTGGCCGTCGTCGCGGCCCGGGAGGCCGTGGCGGACGCCGGACTCGGCCCCGACGTCTGGGACAGCGCACGCGTCGCCGTGGTCGTCGGCTCGGCCCACGGCGGCCTCACCTTCTACGACGAGCAGCACCGCACCCTCACCGAGCGCGGCCCGCGCAGGGTGTCCCCGAGGATGGCGCCGCTGACCGTCGTCAACGGAGCGGCGGGCAGCGTCGCCAGGGACCTCGGCACCCGCGGACCCAGCCTCGCGGTGGCCACCGCCTGCTCCTCCGGTACCGACGCGATCGGCACCGCACTCCACCTGCTGCGCGCGGGCGCCTGCGACATCGCCGTCACGGGCGGCGCGGAGTCCATGTGCTCCCGCGCCGTCTTCGCCGGCACGTGCAACGCGAAGGCGCTGTCCACCCGTACGACGGACCCCACCACCGCCTGCCGTCCCTTCGACGTCGACAGGGACGGGTTCGTGGTGGGGGAGGGGGCCGGAATCCTCGTGCTCGAGCGTGCGGAACACGCCAGGGCCCGCGGCGCCAGGACCCGGGCCACCGTCCGCGGATACGGGGCGGCCACCTCCAGTGAGGCTTCCTCCCCCGTCGCCACGAGCGAAGGCGGCATCGAGCTGGCACTGCGCGCCGCGCTGGCGGACGCGGACGTGGCCCCCGGCGACGTCGGACACGTCAACGCCCACGGCACGTCCACCGTCATGAACGACCTGGTGGAAGCCGCCGTGCTGCACCGCGTCCTGGGCGAGGGCCCGTTGGTGACCTCCACCAAGTCCATGACCGGGCACACGCTGGGCGCCGCAGGCGGCATCGAGGCCGCGTTCACCGTCCTCGCCCTGGAGGGGCAGCTGGTGCCGGCCACGGTGAACCTCCGGACGCAGGACCCGCGCGTACCCGTCGAAGTCGTCTCCGGGGCCGCCAGGCCGGCCCGCCTGGACTGTGCCGTGAGCACGTCGCTCGGCTTCGGCGGGCACAACTCCGTACTCGTCCTCGCCCGAGGCTGATCGCTCGGGACCGATCGCTCGCGACTGAACCGGAAGGAAGCATGATCGAGGAATACGTCCGCACAGTGACCGCGCACGGGATGCCGTACAACTACCGGGTGCTGCGGCAGTCGGGCCCCGCCGCGGAGACAGGCGGCGAGCCGACGTGTGACCCGTCCGCCGAGCCGGTCATCGCGCTGGGCGGGGTGTTGGAGGGCATGCACGACTGGGCGTACCTGGAAGGGACCGTCCTGCCCAGGGCGAGCCTGGTCACCGTGGACCTGCCCGGCCTCGACCCCGCCGCCTTCCAGAACGGGGACGGCCTCGACCTCCTCTGCGAAGGGCTCGCGAGCGTCGTCGAGGACCTCGGTGCCGCCCGCGTCAACCTCTACGGCTACTCGCTGGGCGCGGCCGTCGCGCTGCAGTACGCGCAGGGCCACCCCGAGCGCGTCGCACGGCTGCTCCTCGGCGGTGTCCCCGGTGACGTCACGCACGAGATCGAGACGCACCTGCGCGCCGCGGTCGGCTGCGCCAGGTCCGGCGACGCGGACGGCTTTGCCGCCCTGATGGCCGACGGACTGCTGTGTCTCGACGAGAGCCACCACGTCCACCGCCGCGAACTGACCCGCGGATATTTGCGGCGCTTCATGCGCAACGCGGCTCGGGTGCCCCGCAAGGTGGACCTGCTCGCCACCGCCCTCGTCACCCGGCACCGCTCGCTGCACGGCGGCCTGTCAGGGGTGCCCACGCTGGTCTTCTGCGGTGACCACGATCACCTCAACCCGCGCGACGAGCTGCTGGCGTTCGCCGCGACGATCGAGGGCAGCCGGTTCGTCACGTTTCCCGACTGCGACCATATGCTGCCGTTGCAGCGACCCGAGGCGGTCACGTCTCTCGTGTCCTCTTTCCTCCTGGACGAGCCGGCGGCCCACGCCTCCGGCTGAGGAACGTCTCACACCGGCGTTGTTCCTAGAATGGCCCGGTGGAGGACATCGACGCGATCGCGGCGCTGCAGGATCCGGTGCGGCGCCGCCTGTACGAGTACGTGGCGGGGCAAGGCCGTGAGGTCGGGCGCAACGAGGCCGCCGAGGCGACCGGAGTGGCACGTACGCTCGCGGCGCACCACCTGGACAAGCTGGCCGAGGCCGGGCTTCTGGACAGCGGCAGCCGTCGCCTGACGGGCCGTTCGGGGCCGGGGGCAGGTCGCCCCGCCAAGGTCTACACGCGGTCGCAGGCCGAACGGTCGGTGTCGCTGCCCGCCCGCGACTACCGCACCGCCGCCGAACTCCTCGCCGAGGCCGCCGAGGAAGCCGGCCTGGACGACGGGCTCTGCGCGGCGGCGCGCCGCCGGGGCGAGGCACTGCGCGGATCGGCCGAGCCCTGCGACGACCTCGACGCGGCCATGGAGCTGCTGGCCGCGCGCGGCTACGAACCGCATCTCGAAGACGCGGGAGCCGCAGAAGACGCGGCGGAGGGGGCGAGCGGGTCGGCAGCCCGCGTCGTCCGCATGCGCAACTGCCCTTTCCACGCCGTGGCCGAGCGCTTTCCGCCCCTGGTCTGCGGCATGAACCTCGCGCTGCTCGAGGGGCTGATCGGAGCGGGCGGCGCGGTCCGCGCCCGGATGGACGCCCGGCCCGGGGAGTGCTGCGTGATCATCGAGCCTTCTAAAAACAATATTGATTGACATAGAAAAGCGGCTCGTGCTGGGATGAGGACATGACCTCAGCCGCGCCTGCCGCCCACCTCGCCGAGATCAACCTCGCCAAGCTTCGTCACCCCCTGGACGACCCGCGCACGGAGTCGTTCGTCGAACTGCTCAACCCCGTCAACGCCGCCGCCGACGGCGCGCCCGGTTTCATCTGGCGACTCGTCGAGGAGGGGGCGCCCGACGCCACCGCGCTGCGCCCGGCGGGCGAGGACGTCATCGTCACCATGTCGGTGTGGGAGACGCCCGAGGCGCTGTGGGAATTCACGTACCGCAGCGGCCACTTGGAGGTGATGCGACGGCGACGCGAATGGTTCGACCGGCACGTCGAGTCGTATCTGGTGCTGTGGTGGGTGCCCGCCGGACACATCCCGACGGTCGACGAGGGCCTGGAGCGGCTGGCGGACCTGCGGGCGAACGGCCCCTCCCCGCGGGCGTTCACCTTCGCCTCCACCTACACGGCGGCCGAGGCCGCCGATACGTTGCGGGCGGCCGCCGTCCCGACGGCGTAGGGGGCTCGCTGCGCACACGCTGCCGGACGTCACACCCAAGAGCGTGCAAACAGCGGAAGCCGCACGGGGAGAAGCTGTCACGCTCGACCCATGGTCTTGGGGATGGGCACCGTGGACGCCGTGAGCCGCGCCCTGCCGGAGGCGGCGGCGCGAGCGGAAACCGTGGCGGAGCTGGGCGACGTACTCTCACGGCATCTCGCCCGGGTCCTGCCGCACGACGGCTACTTGCTCTCCGGGTTCGACCCCGTCACGGGCGCGCGCTGCTTTCTCGCCTGCGAGAACAGCTACAGCAGCAGCGCACGGCGCCGGATGGACCGGGCGAACGCCCTCGGCCGGACCCGCAGGCCCGTCGCCGACCTCCTCCACGGCCCCTGCCCTGCGGTGGTGCTCGGCGCCGGGGCGCAGGACCCGTGCCCCGCCACGCGCCGGCTCCACGGCATCATGGCCGCCGACGACTACGGGAGCGAGCTGTGCATCGCCCTGTCCCGACGCGGCATCGCCCGGGGCGCGTTGGTGCTGCTGCGCGAGCGGGGCGCCCGGCCGTTCTCACCGGCGGAGACCGCACGTGCGGCAGAACTGACGGGCCCGCTCGCCGCAGCCGTGACACGCTACGTGACGGACAAACCGCTGCACCCCCGGAAGGTCCACCTCCCCCCGGCCATCGTCGTCATCGGCAAGAACGACGAGATCGCCGGAGCGACCCCCAGCGGGCGGGAGGCGCTGGGCGGGATCGTGCCCGGCGTCTACCCGGCCGGTGAGCGGGAACTGTTCAGCTTCATCTGGCACATCACCTACACGGCCCGCCGCACGGGCCTGCCCGCGATCACACGCGCCCCCACGCCCCTGGGCTGGTTCTCGCTCCAGGCGCACCCGCTGGACGGCGCGATGACGGGCGACGTGGTCGTCACCCTCCAGCCCGCCACGGCGACGGAACTGCTCCCCGCGCTCGCCCAGTGGTACGGCATCTCGCCCAGGGAACGGATGGTCGTCGAGCAGGCCCTGCAAGGACTCGCCGTGAAACAGATCGCACGCCGCCTCGACCTGTCACCGCACACCGTGAACGACCACTTCAAGGCGGTCTACCGCAAGACGGGAGTGACCGGCAGGGAGGAACTGATCGCCTGCCTGTGAGGGTCGTCCGACCGCGCGTAGATCACCAGCGTCTGCTCGGGGCGTCCGGCCACGTGGAACGCCGTGTACGCGTAGGTGACGATGTCGCGGCCCGGCGGGCGGAGGCGCTTGTGGCCGCCGGACCGTTGCGCGACGTCGAACCGCGGCCACCACTCCCGCACTTCGGGGCTGCCGGCGTGGAGTTCCTCGACGAGGCGTGCGTACCGCGGGTCGCCCGAGTGGGCGCCGGCGAGTGTGCGGAGGCGGGCGAGCAGGCCCTGTGCCTCGGGTTCCCAGTCGACCAGGATGTCGCGGGCCGCGGGCTCCAGGAAGACCCAGCGCGCGAAGTTGGGCGGCCGGTCCGCGTCCGTGCGCAGCTGCGGGAACACCTCTTCGGCGGCCGGGTTGTGGCTCAGTACGTCGTACGTGCCGTCGATGATGTACGCCGGGTGCGGCTGAAGCATCAGGGGCACCGCCGCGATCTCGGCGGTCAGTGATTCCGGCTCCGGCGGCACGGTGGCGGGGGCGCGTCCGGCCAGCCGGAACATGTGGTCGCGCTCGTGCGGGGCAAGGCGCAGGGCGTCGGCGATCGCGTCCAGGACCTGGTCCGAGACGCGGATGTCCCGCCCCTGTTCGAGATAGGTGTACCAAGTGGCGCTCATCCCGGCGAGCAGGGCCAGCTCCTCCCGCCGCAGCCCCGGCGTGCGCCGCCGCCGTGTCGACGGCAGGCCCACCTCACGGGGCGTGACCCGCTCCCTGCGGCTGCGCAGGAACGCGGCGAGTTCCGTGCGTTGATCCTGGGCCTCGTCCGCCATGGGTACCACCTTTGATTCCAGAATAAGTTCGTTCTGGATACCAGGTTAACGGCCCCACAGACTGTCCGTGCAGCACACGAAGCACGAACGGCAGCACACACGAGTGGAGCGCAGCGGCATGACGGGTATCAGAGGCAAGGTCGTGGCCATCACCGGAGCGAGCAGCGGCATCGGCGAGGCCACCGCGCTGCTCCTGGCGGAACGAGGCGCGCGTCTCGTCCTGGGCGCGCGCCGCACCGAGCGGTTGGAGGCGGTGGCGGGGCGGATCGCGGAAGCGGGTGGTGAAGCCGTCTTCCTGCGCACGGACGTGACGCGCAGCCACGATCTGCACGCCCTCGTCGCGCTCGCCCAGGAACGGTTCGGTCGCCTCGACGTACTGGTGAGCAACGCGGGAGTCGGCACCGTCTCGCCCCTGGACGACCTGCGCACCGACGAGTGGGACCACATGGTCGACGTCAACATCAAGGGGCTGCTGCACGGCATCGGCGCGGCGCTTCCGGTCTTCCGCGCCCAGGGCGGCGGCCAGTTCGTCACGACCGCGTCGACGGCGGCGTACCGCGTCGTACCGGCGATGGCCGTGTACGCGGGGACGAAGGTCGCCGTTCGTGCCATCTGCGAAGGGCTGCGGCAGGAGGCCGGGCCCGCGCTGCGGGTGACGACCGTCTCGCCCGGGGTGACGGCCACCGGGTTCGCCGACGCGTCGACCAATGACAGGGTCCGTGCGGACATCGGGCGGATGCGCGACGAGCTCGCGATCCCGCCCGCTTCGATCGCGCGGGCCATCGCGTTCGCCGTCGAACAGCCCGCCGACGTCGACGTCAACGAGATCGTCGTACGGCCGACCGCGCAGAGCTGATCCGCGCGCGAGGTCCTGGTCCTGGTCGCGCACGGCTTCTCCAACGTGGAGATCGCCGCCCACCTGTTCATAGGTGCGGCCGGACAACTGGAAGTACCGCTCGCCCGAGGGTGCGCCCCCGGCGCACGAAAGCGCGCCGCCGAAAGGGAAGGTCGGCGGCGCGCTTGCTCCTGCCCGCCGCGGAGAACCGGTATCGGCCCTCCACGGCACGGGGGTCAGGTCAGTCGTTCACGCAGGTGTTGCCGAAGGCCGGGTTCAGCAGGCCGACGACGTTGATGGTGTTGCCACACGCGTTGACCGGGATGTGGACCGGGACCTGGATGGTGTTGCCCGAGATGACGCCGGGCGAGTTGAGGGCCGCGCCCTGCGCGCCGGCGTCGGCCGAAGCCATACCCGCCGCGCCCATCACCAGGGCGCCGGTGCCCAGGACCACGCTCAGCGTCTTCTTCGTTGCGGACATGGTGGAACTCCTTGCAGTCGAATGTGCCTGAGGGCGCCCGGTCGGGTCACCACACGCCGTGCGAGACCGGAGCAGCACATCTCTGGGCGCCCGCGGTGATCAACGCCCGCCCCCGTGGCCGGACACGCGTTCTCGCCCGAATGCCGTAACGGCCGTGATCCGCCGCGAGGCCGCCACCGCCACCGAAGGAGCCCGCGAGGTCATTCGCCCCCGGTGTCCCGGCACTCGACGTGGCCCCAGCCCTGCGCGTTCTTGGCGATCTTCTCCCCGGCGGCGTACGGCTTCCGGCAGTGGCAGCGGCCGGGGTACTTGGCCTTGATGACAGCCCCTGAGGACGCCTTCCCGGAGACCGCCTTCTTCGTACGGGCGGTGGTCTTCCGGGGCGCACGGCTCGTGGGGGAGGAGGTCATGCGGTCCGCCCGCGGCTCCGGGATCTCCGTCGCGCCGTGGGCCGTGCCCGCGGGCTGCTGGCTCGTCGCCGCGTCGCTGGCCGCGACGTCGGCGATCGCGTTGAGATGGTCGCCGTCCACGCGGTGCGCGGCCACGTGCCGGAACGTCACGTCGCGGCCCTGCAGCAGAGCGTCGATGCGCACGACCAGGTCCTTGTTGGCGACCGGCTTCTTCGCCGCGGTCTGCCACCCGTTGCGCTTCCAGGACGCGATCCACTTGGTGACCGCGTTCATCGCGTACTGGCTGTCCATCCGCACCTCGAGCGGCACGGCGGGGTCGGTGGCTTCCAGGAGTTCCGCCAGCGCGGTCAGCTCGGCCACGTTGTTCGTGGAGTGGCCGAGCGGACCGGCTTCCCAGCGCTGCGGGTGGCCGTCCGCGTCGGCGACCACCCACGCCCAGGCCGCGGGCCCGGGATTCTTCTTCGCCGCTCCGTCACAGGCGGCAATGATCAAGTCAGACATCCCTCGATCGTTTCATCCCGCGCGGCCGGCGGGACACCGCAGGTCCCCGACGCGGCCGACACGGCTGCTCGATGTCTTGTCGAGGAAATGCCGGGCACACGTATCACGTGAACGAGCACTCTCCCACCGCCTGCGGCCGGCCCGGGCCCGGCGACCGGACCACCGTCGCCGACGGGGCCTGGCTCGCCGTGGCCTGTCAGCTCGCCACGGCGAGCCCGCACTCGGAGTCGGAGTTCAGCGCTGGTGCGGTCGTCGTCGCCGACGACGGCACCGAACTCGCCCGCTCCTACTCCCGCGAGAGCGGCGCACACCACCACGCCGAGGAAGGCGCCCTGGCCAAACTCGGGCCGGACGACCCGCGTCTGGCCGCGGCCACGCTCTACGCCTCGCTGGAGCCGTGCACGGAAGACCACTCCCGGCCGCGCTCCTGCGCCCGGCTGATCCGCGACGCGGGGGTGCGTCGGGTGGTGGTCGCCCTGCGGCGGCCCGAGACGACCGGCACCGGTCGTCTCGAGGATGCCGAAGTGACCGTCATCGAATTGTCCGAGTACGCCGACGCTGCCAGATCCCCGAATTCTCATCTGATGTGATTGCACGGTCGCTCGTCACTCGTCCTTCGCCTCCTTCTCCCGGAGCTTTCAGAGCATGATGAGCAGGCGCGTATTCGGCTTGAGCTTCCTGTTCACCGAACGACTCTGCACGTACACCTCCAACTTGGGATTGTTGCCCGCCTTCACGGAGACGGTTCCGTGAATACCCGTACCGAACAGGAGGCTGCGCGCCGCGTCGCCCGTATATGCGCGGTCGGTGTCCTTCTCGACCACGATGACTTCCTTGTTCTGCTGCACCTGGGCCCGGGCGCCCAGCTGGTAATAGCAGGCACCCCTTTCGTACGTGACGCCCGGATGCGAGTTGACGAAGGGGCGAATCTCGGTCTCCTGGTCGACCTTCAGGAGACGGTATTTGTCGGCCGGTATCGGTTCGAGGTTCGCGCGCACCTCGTCGACCGAAATGTCCTGGCCGACGGCGAACAGGTTCTTCGTGCCGCGCACGCCCTGCTCCCGTCCGCGGAGGAAGCTGGTGGCGGCGGCGCGCACGGTGCCGATCGCGTCCTCGACGCCCTTCTGGGAGTCGGCGTCCCAGATGGCGATGTTGCCGGCCGGGAAGCCGTAGTTCTGCGCGGTGCGCTTGGCCAGCGAGTTCGGGACGAGGATCGCGGACGTCCAGTGGCCGGGCAGCCCGCCCATCTTCGCCGTGATCCTGTCGAGCCAGGGGCCGAGGATGGTCATGTCGCCGTCGTGGCGCCGGTCACCACCCGAGGCGTTCTCCTCGCCGTCCGTGACGACGATCTGGAGGAAGCTGTGCTCGCCGTATTCCTCCCAGATGTGTCCCAGGTCGTCCAGGGACTTCAGGGAAGCCTCTATCAGCGCCGTCGCTCCGTTCTTCACCCGGTACAGCCCGCGCATGGACGGAAGGTGCTTCACGTCCATGTCCCAGACCAGGTTCTCCACCTTGTGGTCGAAGGAATAGAGGCTGATACGGGTTTCGTGACCGAGGCTGTCCGACTCGGCCTTCAAACCCGCCACGAACTCGTCCACCACGCGAATCAGTTGGCTCTGGTGCGGCTGCATCGAACCGGAACAGTCAACTACCAGCGCGACGTGATTCACCTTGTGCTGAATCCTGTTTGCGGACACGTCAGTGCTCCCCCTTCGAGGTTCCCCGAGTGATGTTCCCCGAGTGATGTATTCACTCTATGGGGAGGCACTGACAACGGCCTTTGACGCTGAATCACCCCACCCCGTTCGCGACCCCGCCCGCGCTCCGCCGGGTGACCGCCCACAGCGCGAGCGCCACGCAGCTGAACGCCGCGCCCAGTGCGCACACGGCTCCCCAACCGCCCACCGTGTAGAGGGAGGTCGCGGCGATGGCGCCGGTGGCGCTGCCGACGGAGTAGAAGACCATGTAGCCACCGATCAGCCGACTACCCGCGTCGGGACGCAGCGCGTAGATCAGGGTCTGGTTGGTGACGTGGACCGCCTGCACGGCGAGGTCGAGGAGGACCACGCCGACGATCAGGGCCGCCAGGGAGCTGCGGGTGAGGGCGAGGGGTACCCACGAGACGGCGAGCAGCGCCAACGCGATGCCGGTGGTCTGCCGGGAGAGTCCGCGGTCGTTGAGACGCCCCGCCACGGTCGCGGCCAGGGCGCCGGCGGCGCCGACCAGTCCGAGCGCGCCGATCGCGCTGTGGGACAGGAAGTACGGGGCCTCGCTGAGCGGCAGCGCGACGCTGCTCCACAGGGTGCTGAAGGCGGCGAACACCAGCAGGCCGAACAGGGCGCGAAGCCGCAGCAGTTGCTCCTGGGCGAACAAGGTGACGGTGGAGCGCAGGAGTTCGCCGTAGCGAAGGGCCGTCCGGGGGGTGTCGGTGCCGCTCGGGAGTGCCTGGTCGCGCGGGAGTACCCGGTGCAGGACCAGCGCGAGGAGTGCGGCGAGCGAGGCCGAGGCGAGGTAGACGGAGCGCCAGCCCGCGACATCGGCCAGCACGCCGGACGCGGTGCGGGCCAGCAGGATGCCGACGACCACACCGCTGGTGACCGTGCCGACGATCCGTCCGCGGCCCGCGGCGGGCGCCAGCGAGGCCGCGAAGGCCACCAGTGTCTGTGTGACGACCGCGAGGAGACCCGTGGCGGCCATGCCCGCGAGCAGCACGCCCGCCGTCCGGGCGGCGGCCACCAGGATCAACGCGCCCACCAGGAGCATTAGTTGGGTCACGATGAGGCGCCTGCGGTCGGCCATGTCTCCCAGCGGTACGAGGAAGAAGAGCCCGAGGCCGTACCCGACGTGCGTGAGCGTGACCACGCTGCCGATGAGCGCGGGGCTCATGGCGAGGTCGTGGCCCATGGTCACCAGGAGCGGCTGGGAGAAGTAGACGTTGGCCACGGCTGCTCCGCAGGCGACGGCGAAGAGGAGCACGATGCCGCGGGACAGGGTGAACGCGGCTTCGGCGGAACCGCCTTGCGTCGAGGGTTGGCTCTCGGTCCGGTTGTCGCTCTCGTCCCTCCCTTCGGGCCGGGTCTCGCATGGTCTGGTCACAGCTTCGCCGTCGCAGGGCATCCGCGCACACCTTCGCCTTTCCGCACCTGGTTGCAACTTGCCACCAGGGGAGGTGCGACGGTAGCGCGTGTTGGTAGCATGTTGCAACCAGACGGAGAGTGGGAGGCGAACGCCATGGTGACCAGGACGCGGTTCGACGACAGTGAATGCCCGGTGGCCCGGTCGGTGGACGCGATCGGCGACTGGTGGTCCCTGCTGATCGTGCGGGACGCCTTCGACGGGAGCCGACGCTTCGGCGAGTTCCAGCGCAGCCTCGGCGTGGCCAAGAACATCCTCACCGCGCGTCTGCGCACCCTCGTGGACGGCGGCATCCTCGAGTCCGTCCCGGCCTCGGACGGCAGCGCCTATCGCGAGTACGTCCTCACGCCCAAGGGCAAGGCGCTCTTTCCCGTCATCGTGGCGCTGCGGCAGTGGGGCGAGCAGAACTTCTTCGCGCCCGGCGAACCGCACTCGCAGCTGGTCGACCGCCGGCAGGGCCAGAGCCTGCGCGCCCTGGAAGTGCTCTCCGCGGACGGACGGCGCCTGAGCCCCGATGACACGGCCGTCCACAAGGTCCCCGCTCGGACGTCAACTGCGTGACCGATCCGTCCGCCCCTCGGACGGATGCAGGACGCGGGAAGGACGGCTCAGCGGGCGAGCAGGTCGCGTATCGCCGCGCTGACCACGGCGGGCTCCTCCTCCGCCATGAAGTGCCCGCAGGACACGGTCGCGTGGTGCAGGTCGGGGGCCCAGGCGCGCCACAGCGCGGCGGCGTCGAAGCCGAGTGCCGCGCCCCAGTCCTGCTGGAGCACGGACACCGGCATGGCGAGCCGGTTGCCCGCGTCCCGGTCGGCCCGGTCGTGCCGGACGTCGATGTGGGCGGAGGCGCGGTAGTCGGCGACGATGGACGGCACGGCCTCGCGGGAAGCCCGGAGGTAGGCGGCGCGTACGTCGGCGGGGATCGCCGCGGGATCGCGCGTCCAGATGTCCAGGAAGTGGCCGAAGAACGCGTCCGGGGCGGCGCCGATCAACTCCTCCGGCAGACCCGGCGGTTGGGCCATCAGGTACAGGTGGAAGCCGACGGCGGCCGTGGTGCCGTGCATGACCTCCCACATGTCGAGCGTCGGCAGCACGTCGAGGGACAAGAGGTGCGTGACCGCTTCCGGGTGGTCGAGCCCGGCCCGTACGGCGACGAGGGCGCCGCGGTCGTGCCCGGCCAGGGCGAACCGCTCGTGGCCGAGGGCACGGGCCAGCGCGACCACGTCGGCTGCCATCGTGCGCTTGGCGTACGTTGCCCCGTCGAGGTCGGCCGGTTTGTCGCTGGCGCCGTACCCGCGCAGATCGGGGCAGATCACGGTGTGCTCCTCGGCGAGGTCGGCCGCCACGTGCCGCCACATCAGGTGCGTCTGCGGGAAGCCGTGCAGCAGCACGACGGGGCTGCCGGAACCGCCGACGGCGACGTGGAGACGTACGCCGTCCGCGACAGGGACGTGCTGGTGATCGAAGCCGGGGACGGTCGGTGTCATGGTGAGCTCTCCGGGAGGATGGGGCAAGGCCGCAGGTGGTGGACGCCTTCAGCCTGCCGCCGCCGAATCAGCAACCGATCAGTGAGCGGGACGGGAACGGGCGGGACGGGTGGAGTGGTGAAGGGAACGGGGCGGCCGGGACCAGGGGGACCGGCACAGTGGGGGCCGGGATCATGGGGCCCGGAATCGTTGGGGCCGGTCCGGTTCGGGGTCCTCGGCCCCGTGACGGCCTGGAACTCCGACGGCCCGCTCGCCCTGGCCGGGCCGCGACAGCGTGCGGTCCTGGCCCGTCTGGTCGTCGCCCGCCGCCAGGTCGTCCCCGTCACGCGCCTCATCGACGACCTGTGGGACGACCCGCCGGAGCGCGCACTCGGGACGGTCCGGACGTTCGTCGCCGCACTGCGCAAGGCCCTGGAACCCGACCGGCCGCCCCGCGCACCCGCCCGCCTCCTCGTCACCGAGGGCCCGGGCTACGCGCTGCGGGCCGCACCGGACGCCGTCGACGCCTGGCGGTTCGAAACCGCCGTGAGCGAGGCCCGGCAGGTGCCGGCGCCGCAGGCGCTGCGCCGCCTCGACGAGGCGCTGGGGTGGTGGCGAGGTCCTGCCTACGCCGATTTCACGGACGAGGAGTGGGCGCGGACGGAGCGTTCCCGGCTCGCCGAACTGCGCGCGCTGGCCGTCGAGCGGCGCGCCGAGGCGGCGCTGGCGTGCGGCGGGGCCGCTGATGTCGTGCCCGACCTCGACGCGCACGTGGCCCGCCATCCGTGGCGTGAGGACGCCTGGCGGCTGCTGTCCCTCGCGCTGTACCGGACCGGTCGGCAGGCCGACGCGCTCGCGACACTGCGCCGCGCCCGGGCCACGCTCGCCGATGAGCTGGGCCTCGACCCGGGCCCCGGCCTGCGCCGCCTGGAGGCGGACATCCTCGCGCAGGACGCGGCTCTGGACCCGGGAAGACCGCCGAACGAGCCGACGGGGACAACGGCCCATGAGCCGACGGGAACATCGGTTCCTGAGCCGACCGGAACAACGACGGCGACCACGACGCCTCCCCGGTCGGCGTCCCGGCTCTGGAGCGAGACGGCGGCGTCGTACGACCGCACCGTCGAGGCCGGCGCCCGTGCCCGTCTGGAGTCGACCGTCGGCCTCATCCGGAACCTCGCCGTGACGGGAGCCGAGGGACTGGAGGCCTCCCGGCGGCACCGCATGGGGGTGGTCGAGGCGGCCGAGGAGTACGGCGACGCGGAACTGACCGCGCGCGTGATCGGCGCCTTCGACGTGCCGGCGATCTGGACGCGCGGCGACGACCCGGAGCTCGCCCGGCGGATCGTCGCGGCCGCGGAGCGGACCCTCGCGCACCTGCCGCAGGACGCGTCCGACGCGACCCGCTGCCGTCTCCTCGCCACCGTCGCGGTGGAGACGCGCGGCGCCAGGACACCGCGCGGACCCCAGGCCGCGCGCGAGGCGGAACGGCTCGCCCGGCACCTCGACGACCCCGCGCTGCTCGCGTTCGCGCTCAACGGGACGTACATGCAGTCCTTCACCCGCGCCGGCCTGGCCCCGCGGCGCGACGCCATCGGCGCCGAACTCGTCGAACTCGCCGCGCGACACGGCTTGATGACGTTCGAAGTGCTCGGCCACCTCATCCGCCTTCAGGCACGCGCCGGGCTTGGCGACTTCCCGGGGGCCGACGCGCACGCGGCCGCCGCGACGCGTCTCTCGGAGCGTCACGAACTGCCGTTGGTCGGCGTCTTCACACGGTGGTACGACGCCCTGCGGCAGGCCGCGTCCGGGGACGTGGCACGTGCCGAGGCCGCGATGCGTGTCGCCGCCGCGCACCTGGACGAGGCAGGGATGCCGGGGATGCGCACGGGGCTGCTGCCGCTGGCGCTGGTCGCCCTGCGGCTGGCCCACCTGCTGCCGCCCGACGTCGACCTCGCGCTGGACTGGGGCCCGCACCGCCCTTGGGCCGAGGCGCTGGCCCTCGCGGAGACGGGGCGCCACGCCCGGGCGCGAGCGGCACTGCGTGCCCTGCCCGAACCGCCGCCGGACCTGCTCTACGAGGCGCTGTGCTGCGTGGAGGCGGAGGCAGCCTTGCGGGCGGGGGACCGGACGGTATTGGAGCGGGTACGGTCACGCCTGCTGCCGGCCGCGGGGCAGGTGGCCGGTGCGGGCAGCGGGGTACTCACGGCAGGGCCCGTGGACGCGTGGCTCGCCCGCGTCGGGGACGCCCTTGCCCGACACCGTCGGCAGAGCGGGAGCTCCGGCTGAGGTGCTGCACAACGTGCTTGCCCGACGCGGTCCCTCGTCACGACACTGGTCCCATGAACAGGGCGACGAGGGAACCACTGCCGGGAGGCGGGCTCGTCCTGGCCGTACCTGGGAGCGCACACGGCACGCCCCCGCCCCCGTCGCAGTCCCCGCCCCCGTCGCTCCGCTTCGAGCGCGTGGCGAGCCGCCGCTGGACACTGATGCAGGGCGAACGGCCACTGATCCGGGCCCGGTCGGAGGGCGACGGTTGCTGTCACGACCTCCACCTGCACCGCCGGCCCGGCCACCGCTCCCCGCTGCCGCCCCTGTCCGCCGCGACGATGCGGGGCGGCGGCGACTGGACCCACCGGTACGCACGTCGGCTGGAGGACACGGCGCAGTACGGCCCGCTCCGGCCCGGACGCTGGCGGCTGTCCCCGCGCACGACGTTCGCTCCCGGCATCTGGGACTGCGACCTCGTCCAGGACTGGCCCGACGCCACCATCGAGCTGCTCTGCGGGGGAGGCTGGCACGGCATCCTGCCGCTGCGCCCGCTCCCGGCGCCGGACGCCGCGCGTGTCAAGGCCCTCCGCAAGCACGTCCGCGAGGGAAACCTCGCGCCCGTGCTGCTGTGGTGGGTGTCCTTCCTGGACGGCTGGCTGCTTCTCGACGGCCACGACCGCGCGGCGGCCGCGCTGGCGGAAGGTACGGCTCCGGCCTGCGTGGAGCTGGTCCGCGCACCGGACGACGCCGACTGGCGTGCGACGGCGGCGGAGATCAACCGGGGCCACGAGGAACGCATGGCGCGCCTGGACACGCACCCCACGACCCCGCACACGGTCCGCCAACGGCAGGCCCTGGAACGGGGTTACGCCGACGCCGTCTCCACGCTCCCGTACGACGCGGCCGCGACACCGATGGACGGGCTGGTCCACTAGCTCACTAGGCCCCTAGCCCTTAGGCCCCTAGTCCACGTGCACGCGCGCGGCGGGGGGTGAAGAAGTTGACGAGGTTGCCGTCGGGGTCCCGGAGGAGCAGGGAGCGGTTGCCCCAGGGCATGGTGGTCGGCCCGTTGACGAAGTCGGGAACCCAGCTGGTCAGGGCGGTGTGCAGCTGATCGACGTCGTCGACGAGGAACTCGATGATCACGCTGTGGTTGTCGGCCGGGCGTGCGGAGCCGGGGGCGAAGAGCGGAACCGTGCGCGTGCTCGCGATCGCCAGCGTCGCGGTCGGGGTCCTGAGCTCGGCGAAGTCCTCGGTGGCCCAGGTGGCCGCGGTGCCGATGGCCTTCTCGTAGAAGTCGACGAGACGTGCGACATCGCCGGTGATGATGCGGACGGATACGAAGTCGGTGGTCGCTGTGGCGTGCATGCTGCTCTGCTCCTCGGCCGTTGAGTGGTGCCGCACCGCGTCGTGACGTGCTGCGCTGCGGTCCATGTGCTCTGCACGCTAGAACGAATAGTGGACAGAATCGGTCCTGTATTGGCGCTAGGGTGCAGATATGTCTCGACCGGTCGGCCGCGTGCTCACGCTCCTGGAACTGCTGCAGTCCGGCGGCACCCGCACGGTCGCCGAACTGGCCGAACGGCTCGGCGTCGACGGGCGGACCGTACGGCGCTACGTGGACCAGCTGATCGACCTCGACGTGCCGGTCGAGTCCGTGCGCGGCCGCTACGGCGGCTACCGGCTCGCCCCCGGCACGGCGTTGCCCCCGCTGATGTTCGGCGACGACGAGGCGCTCGCCGTACTGCTCGGGCTGGTCGCCGGACGCCGGGCGGGCCTCACCCCCGGGGGCACGGCCGGTGAGACGGCGGCGGCCAAGATCCGGCGTGTGCTGCCCGCCCGCGTCGCCCGCCGGCTCGACACGGTCCTGGACTCCCTGGCCTTCACGGACGAGCCGGGCGCGTTCCGCGTACCTGACTCGGAGGTGCTTCTCACGCTGGCCGACGCGGTACGCCATCGCCGGCCGGTCGCGCTCCGGTACACGGACCGCAAGGGGCTGCGCGGCGACCGCACCCTGCATCCGTACGGGATCGTCGCCCATGCGGGCCGGTGGTACGTCACGGGCAAGGACCCGGATATCGACGAGGACCGGACCTTCCGGCTCGACCGCATCACGACGGCGCGTCCTCTGGTGGGCCGCTCGTTCGAGGCACCGGACGGGTTCGACCCGGCGGACCGCGTGCTGACCGGGTTCGCCACGGCCGCGTACCGGTACGAGGTGACGTTGCGGATCCAGGGCACGGTCGAGCAGGTCCGCGCCCGCCTTCCCGTCAGCGTCGCGAGCCTGGAGGAGTGCGCTCCCGTCGGCGCGGAGGACGAGAGCGAGGGGCGGGTCGGTCGTGAGCCGTGGCTGCGCGCCGAAGTGCGGGCGGAGCGCCTCGACTGGCTGCCTCCTCTCCTCGCGTCGCTCGACCGGCCGTTCGTCGTCGAACGCCCCGAGGAACTGCGCGGACTCGTCGCCGAGTTCGCCGAGCGCCTGGCCTCCTTCGCCCGCCGCCCGGCCTGATCGCGGTCCCGCGGCGCTAGGGCCGCGGGGAGGCTGCGGCGCGCGTCGGCGGGACCGGCGCCAGGCGGTACGCATCCCCGTCGGACACCACGTGGCCGGCCGTCGGGTCGGGGAAGTGGGTGCCGAGGAGCAGCGTCTCCGTGTCGGCGAGCGAGGCGAGCAGATCGCTCCGTGTGGCTTCGGCCTGCTCGGGGTCGATGTCCACGCAGCTTCCGACGTGAGGGTGGGGGAGTTGTACGGGGTGGTGGAGCAGGTCGCCCGTGATCAGGGCTGATTGGCCGTTGCTGCTCACTTGGACGGCGATGTGACCGGGGGTGTGACCAGGGGTGGGTACGAGGCGTAGGCCGGGGGCGAGTTCGGTGCCCCGGGCCGGGACGTCGACCGGGTCGAGCAGCCCCGCCTCCTCGACCGGATGCACGGAGTCGCGGAACATCTGCTGTCGCGGTGCGTCCATGTCGTAACCGGCCCAGAACTCCCGCTCGGCGCGGGAGGTGACGTAGCGGGCACGCGGGAAGGTGGGGCGCCAGATGCCGTCCTGTTCGCGGGTGTTCCAGCCGACGTGGTCGGTGTGCAGGTGGGTGAGGACGACCAGGTCGACCGAGTCCGGCGGGAAACCGGCGTCGGTGAGGCGTTGCAGGTAGTCGGTGCGGAGGTCGTGCCAGGCCGGGTTCGCCCGCGTCTTGCCGTTTCCGATGCCGGTGTCGACGAGAACGCGGAGCGTGCCCACCGTGAGCGCGAAGGTGTGGCTGTCGAGGTGCAGGGTGCCCGCCTCGTCGGCGAAGTCCGGTCGCAGCCAGGGGTGTTGGGTGACCGCGTCGGGCGTTGCGGCCGGGAGCAGCCAGGGGCCGGTCTCGGGCGGCAGGGGGATCTCGTCGACGCGGTGGACGGTGATGTCGCCGACGGTCCAGTAGGGGGTTTGGCCTCGGAGCGGGGCCCGGCCCGGGGTCGGAGTCGTGGTCTGCGTCTGCATGCGTACTCCCTGGTTAAGGCTAAGCGTTTGCGTTAAGTGAGCGTAGGTCCTACGTTGGGGCTAACGCAAACAGTTAGCTTTTAGCGAGTCGAGACTGAGCGCCACGCGATGAAGCAGCCGGCCCCTCGCCCCGACACCCCTGAAAAGGACCCCCATGCCCGACACCGAACCGCCCCTCACCCCGCCGGAAGCCGCCCGATGGGCGGCGCGTTCCGGACTTCCGCTGGCGAGCGACCGCACCCAGGCGGTCGCAGCGACGGCCGACCACATCCACTCGGTCGTCGCCGTCCTGCGGGAGCTGGACTTCGCCGACACCCCGCCCGCCGCGCACCGCGCGGCGGAGGAGACCCAGGGAGTGGAGACCCGCGATGCAGCCGTATGAGTTGACCCTTGCCGCCGCCGCCGAGGAGATCCGGACGCGGCGACTGTCCCCCGTCGAGCTGGTGGACTCGGTGCTCGACCGGATCGCCCGGACGGAACCCTCCCTCCAGGCCTACGTCACGGTGACGGCGGAGCGGGCCCGAGAGTCGGCACGCGTGGCCGAACGCGCGATGGCAGCCGCCCCCGACGGCACCACCGCCGCCCCCACGCACAGCCCTCTGCACGGAATCCCCGTAGCGCTGAAAGACCTGATCGACGTCGCCGGGGTCGCGACCACCGCGAGCTCCCGCGTCCGCGCCGACCACCCCGCGGCCGACGCGGACAGCACGGTCGCCGCACGCCTGGCCGCGGCCGGCGCCGCTCTCGTCGGCAAGACCCACACCCACGAGTTCGCCTACGGGCTCACCACGCCCCAGACCAGCAACGCCTGGGACCCGGACCGCGTGGCGGGCGGCTCCAGCGGCGGTTCGGCCGTCGCCGTCGCGGCCGCCGCGGCGACCTTCGCCCTGGGGACCGACACCGGGGGGTCCATCCGCGTTCCGGCCGCGTTGAACGGCGTCGTCGGCCTCAAGCCCACGTACGGCCTCGTCCCCCGGCACGGTGTGACGTCCCTGTCCTGGTCGCTGGACCACGTGGGCCCCTTGACGCGTACCGTCGAGGACGCCGCGCTGGTGATGTCGGTCCTCGCGGGCCACGACCCCCGCGACCCCGCCAGCCTGCCCACCCCGTCCTCCGTGGACTACCGGCCGCTGCCGGGCGCGGACCTGACGGGAGTACGGGTCGGGGTGCCGCGCAACTACTACTTCGAGCACGTCGACCCCGAGGTCGAGACGGCCGTGCGCGGCGCCGTCAAGCAGCTCGAGGCCCTCGGCGCGACGCTCGTCGAGGTCGAGATCCCGATGACCCGCTACGTCCAGGCCACCCAGTGGGGCCTGATGGTCCCCGAAGCCACCGCCTACCACGAGCGGACACTGCGCTCGGCGCCCGAACGGTACGGCGCCGACGTCCGCGTCCTGCTGGAGGCCGGCGCGCTCATGTCCGCCGGTGACTATCTGCGCGCCCAGCGGGCCCGCACCCTCATGCGGCAGGCGTGGCTGCGCATGCTGGACGAGGTCGACGTGGTCGCCGCGCCGACCGTTCCCGTGACGGCTGTCCGTACGGACCAGGAGGTCGTCGTGTGGCCCGACGGCACGAGCGAGAGCGTCTCCGACGCGTACGTCCGCCTGTCCGCGCCCGCGGACATCACCGGTGTTCCGGCGCTGTCCGTCCCGGCCGGCCGCGACGCCGCGGGGATGCCCATCGGCATGCAGCTGCTCGGGCGGCCGCTCGACGAGGCCATGGTCCTGCGGGTGGGGCAGGCGTACGAGGAGTCGGTGCCCGCGCCCGGATACGCTCCGGTGCACGTCCCGGCGGGCCGGCGCGGCGACGCGCTTTAAGGTGATGCCGTGAGTCGTAGACCGATGGCGCGCCCCGGCGGGCGCAGTGCCCGCGTCCAGGAAGCGGTGCACACCGCCGTACGTGAGCTCGCGGACGAGGTGGGCCGCGACGCGCTGACCGTTCCCCTGATCGCGGCCCGCGCCGAGGTCACCCCTTCGACGGTCTACCGTCGTTGGGGCGATCTGCAGGCGCTCCTGTCGGACGTGGCGGTCGAACGGCTGCGTCCCGAGGCGCCGCCGGAGGATCTCGGGGACCTCAGGAGCGATCTGCAGGCCTGGGCCGAGCAGTTCCTCGACGAGATGGGTTCGCCCGCGGGCCGCGCGTACATCCGTGACGCCCTGCTCGGCGACCCCGACGGCAGCAACGCGGGCCAGTGCTCCGCCTACGCGGCCGATCAGGTCGACGTCATCCTCGCCCGTGCGGCGGACCGCGGGGAGACCGCACCCGGCGTGGAGACGGTGCTGGACCACGTCGTCGCGCCGATGATGTACCGCATCCTGTTCCGCCCCTCCGGACACGACGCGGCGTACGCGCGCCGGCTGGTGAACGCAGTGCTCGACGCACCCGCGTGAGGGTGGTGGGTGTCTGCGTGGTGCGGGTGGGTGCGGGGCCGGTCGTCGGCGCCGCTCACTCGTCCCCGTAACCGGGCCGAGCGCACGCCACCACCCCGTCCACCGCCACGAACCGCGCCGTCAGCGTGTCGCCGTCGTCGCCTCCCACCACGGCCAGGAGCACCTCGACCGTGTGCTCCGTCTCGTCGCCGTAGGCGCCCTTGGGGACGGAGGCGCTGAGCGTGCGCACCTCGGCGATGTCGAAACCGGCGCGTGCGCACTCCGCGAACAGGTCCTGCAGCAGGCCCGGGCGTTGCAGGTACGTGATGCGGTAGTGGACGGGTACCGAGCGCAGCAGTGAGAGCCGGCGGGCCAGGGGGCGGACGGCGTACGCGACGAGGAAGTACGACGCGGTGGCGAGCGCCGCCAGCAGGGGCAGTCCTGCCGCCGCCGCCGAGCCCACGGCGGCCGTCAGCCAGATGGTCGCGGCCGTGGTCAGGCCCTGCACGGATCCCCGCTGTACGAAGATGACCCCGGCGCCGATGAAGCCGAGACCGGAGACGATCTGCGCGGCCACCCGGGACGGGTCGAGGGTGACGGTGCCGGACTGCAGCACGTCGGTGAACCCGTATTTGCTGACCAGGGTGAACAGCGCGGCGCCCACGCCGACGGTGGTGTAGGTCCGCAGGCCCGCGGCCTTCTGGCGGATCTCACGCTCCAGGCCGATCGCGGCGGACAGGCCGAAGGCCACGGCGAACTCGGCCAGCTGCACCCAGCCCTGGCCACTCGGTTCCATCACTCGTCCTCACCCCGGCCGTACGGTCATCCGTCCCTCCTCGTGCCCACTGTTGCCGATGGGACACGCGTCCGCGATCCGGGCGGTGCCCGGCGGGATCGTCGCGAACCGGCCATTGTCCGGACGGGCCGGCTCCGGCAACACCTGCTTCGGGTCCCGGCGGTGGAGGCGTCTGCGTACGTAATTCCCCTCTGTCGCACATGGATGTACGTGTCCGGCATGGCGTCCCTCACGTCACAGGTGACGCTCGGGTCCCACCCGTCACGTGCGTCCTGACGGAACTCGTACCTCCCCTTGTGCTGGTGCCGAGAGTCCGCCCTGCGCTCCGTCCGCCGCGCTTTTCGGACAGCGGATCGCGCACCTTGTAGCCCGCTCCGAGCGCTGGCTACGATCCCGCTCTCGTTTCACTCCCATCCCACTTTCTTCACATCTCTTCACGGCTGCTTCATGTTCATGGAGGAATTGCGTGGAGTCGTTACCCCTCACTTCCGCAGGCACCTCCGCCCGCGACTTCCGGCTCTTCTGGTGGGCCAACGCGACCGACGCGCTCGGCACCCAGGCCTCCGGTGTCGTACTCCCGCTGCTGCTCCTCTCGCTCGGTCACTCCGCGCAGACCGCGGGGCTCGTCGCCGGCCTTTCGCTGGCCGCCGGGATCCTGCTGGGACCGCTCGCCGCCGTCCCCGCCGACCGCGGCGCCCGCAAGACGATCATGTTCTGGTCCGCCGCCGTCTCCGCGCTCGCCATGGGCTCGGTCGCCCTGGTGCTCGCCCTCGGACATCTCACGCTCGCGCACCTGCTGGGCGCCGTCCTCGTGGAGCGCTTCGCCACCGCCACCCACGACGCCGCCTCGCGCGGCACGGTCGCCCTGGTCTGCCCGCCCGACGACCAGCCCCGCGCCCTCGCCCGGCTCGCCGCCGCCGACCAGGGCGCCCTCATCCTCGGGCCCGCCGTCGGCGGCGCCGCCTACCAGCTCTCGCGTGCGCTGCCCTTCCTGGCCGACGCCCTCTCGTACGCCGTCGCCGCCTGCTGCGTACGCGGCATGCGGGCCGAGCTGAAGGCCCCGGCGGAGCCCACCGGGGGAGGGCTGCTCCGTGAGGCCGCCGCCGGGCTGCGCCTCGTGCGGCGCGAACCGCTGCTCCGCCTCGTCCTGGTGTGGATCGCCCTCGTCAACGGCGTCGCTGTCGCGCTCTACTACGCAGCCGTCTTCGCACTGGAACGCTCCGGCTCCGGCGCCCTCCCGCTCGGCGCCGTCCTCGCGGTCTCCGGCGCCGCCGGTCTCGCCGGGTCGCTCGCCGCGCCCCGGGTCGCCGTACGGGTCGGCGCCGCCCGGGTCCTCACCGCCGTGACCTGGCTGCTCGTACCGCTCACCGCAGCCCTCGCCACCGCCGCCGGGCCCTGGACGTACGGCCTGCTGCTCGGCGCGGTCTGCCTGCTCGTGCCGCTGCCCGCGGTCGTCCTCCAGGCGCGCGCCCTCCTCGTGACGGAACCCTCGGTACAGGCGCGCGTCGGCGCGGTCCTCGCGACGGCGTCCGGCGGCACCGCCGCCCTCGCCCCCGTCCTCGCGGGACTGTGCGCGGACCGGATCGGCACCGCGGCACCCGCACTGGGCTGCGCCGCCCTGCTCACCCTGCTCGCCGTGCACACCACACGGCGCGCCGCCCTCGCGGAGGCCACCGCGTGAGCCGCTTCCAGGTCTACCGCGCCGCACTGCCCGAGGTGTGCGCCGCCGACCCGCGCCGCATGGTGTTCACCGCCGACGCCGAAGGGCGCTGCGAGATCTGCACCTGGGACGCCGCGACCCGCCGCTCCCGCCGGGTCACCGACCGGCCCGGCGGCACCCTGCACGGAGCCATCGACCGGGACGCACGCGTGTGGTGGTTCGACGAGGACGCCCGCGGCGTCGGCCAATGGCGCCACCAGGCCTTCACCGGCGGGCCCGACCGGCTGGGCCTCACCGGCGTCCCGGACGGCACCGCCCGCGGCCTCGCCGTCATCGGCGGCCCCATCGCCACCATCGGCATCGGCCTCGACGACAGCACCACGATCCGCGTCGGCACGCGCGGCGGCCCCGGCCGCGAGGTGACGCGCGTCGAAGGACCCGCCGCCCTCGCCGGACTCGCCCCGAGCGGCGACCTGCTGGCCCTCACCCGCACCGCGGACTCACCCGCGGCCGTCAGCCTCCTCACCCCCGACGGCACCGTCGTCGCCGTCCTGCCCGGCGACGGCCCGCACGGCAGACTCTGGGCCCTCGGCTTCGCACCCACGGGGCCACGCCCCACGCTCCTCCTCGTCCGCGAGCACGAGGACCGCTACCTGCTCGCCACCTGGACCCCCGCGGGCGGCGCCGTCACCCACGACTGGTGCGCCTTCGACACCCAGATCACCGCCCGCTGGTACCCGGACGGCCGCTCCGTCCTGATCCGCCAGGACCGCCACGGCCGCTCCCGACTCCACCGCGCCCACCTCGGGACCCGCACCCTCACCCCCGTGCCGACCCCGCCCGGCACCCTCCTGGACGCCGCCCCGCGCCCCGGCGGCGGCCTCCACACCCTCTGGACCGACACCACGCACCCGCCGACGATGACCTCCAGCGCCGGTACACCCCTGCCACCGCTCGGCACCGTCGCCGGCCACGTCCCCGGCACCGTGCGGGACATCCACACCCCCGGACCCGACGGCCCCGTGCACACCTTGCTGAGCCTTCCCGAGGACGGCGCGGGTCCGCACCCCGCCGTGTTCCTCGTGCACGGCGGCCCCGCCGACCACGACAGGGACGCCTACGACGGCACCGTGCACTCGCTCGTCGCCTCCGGCTTCGCCGTCGCCCGGGTCAACTACCGCGGCTCCACGGGCTACGGGCCCCGCTGGCAGCGCGCGTACCGCGACGGCGTCGGCCACACCCAGGTCGCCGACCTCGCCGCCGTCCACGCCGACCTCACCGCGCGCGGCCTGATCCGCCCGGACGCGACCGGCCTGTGGGGCACCTCGTGGGGCGGCTACCTCGTCCTGCTCGCCCTCGGCACACGGCCCGGCCTGTGGCGGGCGGGCGTCGCCGTGAAGCCCGTCGCCGACTACGCCGCCGCCCACGCCGCGGGCACCGTGGCCCTGCGCGCCCTGGACGAGCGGCTGTTCGGCGGCACACCCGGCCAGGTGCCCGCACGGTACGCGCACAGCTCACCGATCCGGTACGCCGCCCGCGTACGGGACCCGCTGCTCGTCGTCGCCGCCACGCACGACACCAAGTGCCCGGCGCAGCAGGTCCGTTCCTACCTCGGCGCCCTCGACGCCGCCGGTGCCCGGCACGAGTCCCTGTGGCTGGACTCCGGGCACGACGGCTACGACGGCGGCGACCACATGACCGTACTGCGCCGCGCGGTGCTCTTCCTCGACCGGGAGCTCCGCCCACCCAGACGCCCCGCTCCGCAAGGTGACGGGTCGATGCACCACACCGTCCAGCACTGAATCAGCGCGACCTACCGAGAGGAGAGAGCCATGCAGAAGGACGTCATCCACAACGACCCGCTCGCGGAGGACGAGACGAACCGGAGGCCGAGCGTCGGCATCACGGTCACCGTCCCGTTCCGCAACGCCGAGGACGGCGAAGACACCGTCGAGGACTGATCCCCACCGGCCGGCTCCCGGGCACACCCCGGGGGCCGGCCGGCCCACACCCCCGGAGGAGCGCCCGTGCGCGTACTGCTGGTCAACATGCCCTGGTCGCCCATCGACCTTCCGTCGCTCGCCCTGGGCATCCTCAAACGAAGCGTGGACGAACGCGTCCCCGGCGCCACCGCCGAGGTGCTGCACGCCAACCTCGCCTTCACCGACTGGATCACCGAACGCACCGAGTTCACCGGTGACGACTACGAGTACTACGCGCTCTCCTCCTACTTCATGGGCTGCGGCGACTGGGTGTTCTCCTCGGCCCTCTACGACGACCCGGAGTGGCGGGACGACGAGTTCACCAGCGTCATGACCGGCAAGCTGAAGGCCGCGCGGATGAAGATGACGCGCGCGCTGCACCGGATCGTCCCCGAGTTCGTCGAGATGATCGCCCGCCAGGTCGTGGCGAGCGAACCCGACGTCGTCGGATTCACCTCCACCTTCCAGCAGAACACCGCCGCCCTCGCCTGCGCCCGCCGCGTCAAGGAGCTCGCCCCCCACCTCGTGACCGTCATGGGCGGCGCCAACTGCGACGGCGAACAGGGCGCCGCCGTGCACCGCAACTTCGACTTCGTGGACCACGTCGTACGGGGCGAGGGCGAGGCCGCCTTCCCCGCGCTCCTCACCGCCCTCACCGAGAAGACCCCTCTCGACGACATCCCGGGCCTCTGCCACCGCGACGCCGACGGCAGGAGCGTCGTCAACTCCATGGCCACCCGGCCGCTGCCGCCCGCCGCGATCCTGCCGCCCGACTACAGCGGCTACTTCGAACGCCTCGCCGCGTCCGTGGCCCGCAACTGGGTGGAGCCCAAGCTCGTCGTCGAGGGCGCACGCGGCTGCTGGTGGGGAGAGAAGCACCACTGCACGTTCTGCGGACTCAACGGCTCGTTCATGGAGTTCCGCTCCAAGAGCCCGGACACCTTCTACGACGAGATCATGGACCTGGCCCGCCGCCACCGGGTCCTGGACATGTACGTCGTCGACAACATCCTCGACATGCGCTACCTCACCACCGTGCTGCCCCGCATCATCGAGAGCGGCTACGACCTGCGCCTGCACATCGAGATCAAGGCCAACATGAAGCGCAGCCAGCTGCGCACCCTCGCCGAAGCGGGACTCATCTACGTCCAGCCCGGCATCGAGAGCCTCAACAGCAGGGTCCTCGACCTGATGGACAAGGGCGTGAGCGGCTGCCAGAACGTCCGGATGCTCCGCGACGGCGCCGAGACGGGCCTCTCCGTCGCCTGGAACTACCTCCACGGCTTCCCCGGCGAGAGCGCCGAGGACTACGACCCCGTCATCGCGCAGATCCCCGCACTCGAACACCTCGACCCACCGGTCGACCTCTCCGCCCGCATCGCCATCGAACGCTTCAGCCCCTACTTCGAGCGCCCCGAACTCGGCTTCACCGGCCTGCGTCCCGAGGGCCACTACCGCTTCACCTACGACCTGCCCGAAGAAGAGCTGTACGGAATGGCGTACGTCTTCGAGGCCCCGGCCCGCGGCATCGGCGAGCCCACCGTGAAGGCACTCAACGAGGCACTCGCCGACTGGCGCAAACACCACACCGACGCCCGCCTCACCCATGACGACCACGGCGACCGCATCGTCCTCGTCAGCCGCCGACGCACCTTCGCCTGGCGCGCCATGGAGCTCACCGACCCCTTCGAGCTGGTCGTCTTCCGCCTCCTGGACCAGCCGCACAGCGTCCAGGCCCTCCTGCGGAAGGCCGCCGCGCGTGTCTCCGACATGACCCTCGACGAGGCCAGGGTCCAGGAACTCCTCGACTCCTGGACCGCCCTCGGCATCGTCTTCGCCGACGCGGGCCAGTACGTCCACATCGCACCGGCCGCGGTCAACGAGGACCTGCTCCGCCTCGACTTCATGCGGCACATCCACGCGGAGGAGACGGCACTCGCGTCCGTGTCCGAGTCCGCGTCCGTGCCCGAGCCCGCCCGATCCGGAGGAGCACAGTGACCGCGACCCTCGCCACGCCGACCCTGCTCGCCTGGCGCGACTACGACCCCGCCGCATGCGCGCTGCCCGGCATGTTCCTCGGCGAGGTGCCGCTGCCCGGACCGCCCCGCGGCCAGGCCGAACGCCTCTGGCAGCTCGGTGCGCGCCGGGTACGCCTGCCCGACCCCGTCGACCTCACGGCCACCGCGGACCCGGCAGCGGCCCTGCACGGACTCGGCCTCGTACGGGACCTGACCGCGCGAGCCGTCATGGTCGAGTGGAACCTGCGGCTCGACCCGGACTCGGGGGACAGGTGGCGCATGCTCAGCCACCTCCAGCCGCCCACCGTGCTCCTCGGCCCGGACGGCGCCGACGAAGCGCTGAACACCTGGCGGCGCGGCCACTACCTGTGCAAATGCCTGTGGCGCAAAGGCCCAGGCTTCATCCAGATCCGCGACCGCCGGTGGGGCGAGCTGCGCCGCTTCACCGCCGACGAACCCGAGTACGAGACGGCCATCGACCACCTCGACCACGGCGCCCTCGCCGACACCGTCCCGAAGGCGGTCCTGGACGACTTCCGCGCCGAACAGCTCGTCCTGGACATCGGCCCGTACGCCTGGTGGCTGCCGTACCGCGTCAGCCGCTGGCTCCAGCAGTCGATCGCGATCTGAGGGGAAGTCCCGAAGGGGGGAGCAGTAGAGGACAGAAGCTGACCGCGTTGTCTGCGACCTTGGTGCTCGGCGGGGGACGTCGGAGCGCTGCGCGCCGCGTCCCGTCGCCGCACCGCGCAGAGACCGAGCACCCAGGAGCAGCCGCATGTCCGCGAACGTCACCCCGACCCCACCGGCCTTCGGGCCCGCCGACCGTCCGGGCGACGAGCACCCGGCGGTGGCCCGGTGACCGTCCTCGACACCCGGGCCCTGAACCGCGCCACGCTCGCCCGGCAACTGCTCCTCGACCGCGCCGACCTGCCGGCCCTCGACGCGGTCGCCCATCTCTGCGGGCTCCAGGCGCAGGAGCCGCAGGAGCCGTTCGTCGGACTCTGGTCGCGACTGCGCGGCTTCGCGGCGGGCGACCTCTCCGACCTGCTCGTCGAGCGGCGCGTGGTCCGTACGCACCTCATGCGCCGTACGGTCCACCTCGTCACCGCCGACGACGTCCTGGCCTGGCGTACCCGGCATGACGCGATGCTGCGCCAGAAGGTGCTCGGCGTCTACCGTCGCGAACTCGACGGCGTGGATCTCGACGAACTCGCCGCGGCGGGCCGGGAGACGATGGCCGACGGTGAACCGCGCACCATGGCCGAGCTGACGCGGGCGGTCGCCGACCGCTGGCCGGGGGTGCCGCCGCGTGCGCTGGGGGAGATGCTGATCGCCGCGCTGGTGCCCATGGTGCAGCTGCCGCCGCGTGGCCTGTGGCGGACGAAGGGCGGCGTACGAAACCTCCCGCTCGCCGCGTGGCTGGGGAGGGAACCGGAACCCGACCCGGCCGCCGCCTCCGCCTCCCCGCACACCTCCTCCGCGAACGCCGCCTCGCCGGACGGCTCCGATCCCGTCGGCCAAGCACTCCTGCGCCGCTACCTGGCCGCGTTCGGCCCCGCCGCCACGGCCGATCTGCGCGCCTGGAGCGGTCTCGCCGGGCTCCCTGCCGCGGTCGCCGCCGCCCGCCCGGAACTCGTCTCCTTCCGCGACGAGCGCGGCCGCGAGCTGCTCGACCTCCCTGACGCGCCCCGCCCGGACCCCGACACTCCGGCGCCGGTCCGCTTCCTGCCCGCGTTCGACAACGCGATCCTCGGCTACCAGGAGCGCGGCCGGATCATCGACGACGCCCATCGCGGACTGTCGGTCGCCGGGGAGCGGGTGGTCCTGGTCGACGGGCGGGTCGCGGCGACGTGGACCGTGGAGGAGGGCACCGTGGTGGCGACCCCTGTGCGGCGCTTCTCGCGTGCGGAGCGCGCGGAGGTCGCGGAGGAAGGGCGGGCGCTGGCGGCGTTCCTGTCGGACAAGGCGAGCGAGCGCGCACGGGTCGACACGTTCTGACGGCATCGGCTTCACCCGCCCTCTCCCCCCCGCTCCCTCCCCCCGCTCCCTCCACCTGGCACCGCCATCACGCCGTTCACGGCTGCGCGCCGGCGGGCGGATGCGGGGCGGGGTTCCGTCCTTCCGCGCCACGTCAGCCGTAGAGGCGCGAGATCGGCAAGGTCATCCGGCTCGGGGCGGGTTGACGCCACCCACGGCCCGGGAACCTTGCGGTCCCGAGGCCGCTGCTCGCAGGCTCTCGCCGCATGAGAGCGCTCTCGCCGTGTGAGCGCCCGTGACGGGAGTGGGGTGGCACATCATGAGGCTCAGACGGTGGAGCGGTGTCGTGGCCGCGGCGGTGGTCGGTGTCGCGGTCGGTACCGGAACGGCCCACGCCGACATACCCATCGGCCAGCCGATGTCCGGGAAGTCCACGTACTACAACGACAAGGGGTACGGCGCCTGCGGCACCCCCATCGACGCGTCGACACAGGACCTGGTCGCCGTGTCGGCCGCCTGGTGGACCACGGCGAACCCCAACAACGACCCGCTCTGCCGCGGGATTTCGGTGCAAGTCACCTACCAGGGCAGGACGATCACCGTGCCGGTCCGGGACAAGTGCCCGTCCTGCGCCTCGACGCACATCGACCTCAGCCAGACCGCGTTCGGCCGTCTGGCGCCCCTCGATGTCGGGGTGATCAACGGCGTCACGTGGAAGTTCGTGCGGTAACGCGAGAATTTCGCGCCCGGTTGTCACACCGGGGAAGCGCCGGTGTCTTCATGTCGAACAGCCCACCAGGGCCACGGAGAACACGTGAAGCACGTGAGACACGTGAGACAACGTAAGACACATACAAGGAGATCACCGTGACGCTTCGTCTCCCGAAGGCCGAGCTCCCCGTCGAGCTCAAGACCGGCATGATCGAGCAGTTCGGTACCGTTCCCGAGAACGTCGAGGTGGTGTGGCACAGCCCTCACGTCGCGCAGGACAGCCTGGAGTTCGGCGGCAAGGTGGGCGCGTGGGCCGCGGCGGACGCGAGTCTCAAGTCGTTCGCGCACATGGCCGTCGCGGCACAGGTCGGCTGCAGCTGGTGCCTCGACGTCGGCTACTTCCTCGCGCAGAACGAGAAGCTGGACCTCGCCAAGGCGAGCCAGGTGCCGCGCTGGCGGACCTCGGACGTCTTCACGCCGCTGGAGCGGGACGTGATGGAGTATGCAGAGGCCATGACCACTACACCCATGACCGTCACCGACGAACAGTACGCGAGCCTGCTGGACCGGCTCGGTCCTGCCGCGATGGTGGAGCTCACCACGGTGATCGCCTACGTGAACTTCGCGACCAGGGTCAACGTCGCCAACGGCGTCTCCTCGCAGGGCTTCTCCGACGCCTGCGAGATTACGCTGGCCCAGCGCCCCGAGACGTCCGGTCCGGCGCCGACGGCATGAGCGAGGACCCCTACGTCGTCCACCGCAGCCTGCTGTTCACCGTCGCCTACGAGATGCTGGGGTCGGCGGCCGACGCGGAGGACGTGCTGTAGGAATCCTGGCTGCGGTGGGCGGACGTCGACCGTGCGCAGGTGCGTGATCCGCGGGCGTACCTCGTGCGGATCGTCACGCGGCAGTCGCTCAACCGGCTGCGGACGTTGGCACGCAGCCGGATCGACTACGTCGGCGAGTGGCTGCCGGAACCGCTTTTGACCAGCCCCGACGTCGCCGAGGACGTCGAGCTCGCGGAGAGCGTCTCGATCGCGCTCCTCACGGTGCTCGAGACGCTCGGGCCCACCGAGCGGGCCGTGTTCGTGCTCCGCGAGGTCTTCGAGACGCCGTACGACGAGATCGCCGAGGCCGTCGGCAAGTCCGCGGCCGCGGTGCGGCAGATCGCGCGGCGCGCACGCGAGCACGTGGCGGCGCGTCGGCCCCGGACGCAGGTGAGCCGGACGGAACAGCAGACGGTCGTGGAACAGTTCCTGGCCGCGCTGCGCACCGGGCAGGTGCAGGACCTGATGGACATCCTGGCGCCGGACGTGGTCCTGATCGCCGACGGCGGCGGAGTGACGGCGGCCGCGGCGGCGCCCGTGCACGGGGCGGAACTCGTGGCGGCGCTGCTCGCCCAGCCGGACCGTACGGTCTCGACCGTGTGGCTCAACGGCGCGCCCGCGGGCCGCGTCGAGGTCGACGGCCGGCTGGCCGCGGTGAGCCTCGTGGTGGAGGACGGCCGGATCACGCGCATCCACGCGGTGGCCAACCCACACAAGCTGACCCGACTCGACGAGCCGGCGAAGCTGGCGAGGTAGCCCGCGGGGCCCGCAGCCCCCGGGCACGAAGGGGCCGGGCGCCACAATCGGACCGGCCCCTCACGGCAGGTTCGGCCCCGGCACGACCGCCCGCGGATCAGCCGCCCGTGCAAGCGAACACGACCAGCGTGCGCGAACCGTCCCCGTTCTCCTCGACCCGACTGCCGACCCGCCGGAACTCGCACTTCTCGGCGACCCTGACCGACGCGGTGTTGTCCTCCGCGGCTTCCAGCAGGAGCTGCCTCAACCCGAGTTCGCCCAGAGCCCACCCCGCGAGCAGTCGGACGGCCCTCGGCGCGATGCCGTGGCCGCGCCGGGACGGAAAGACGCTGTACGCGACGGTCGCCACCTCATCGTCCCGGAACTGCAGGTTGATGATCCCGACCGGTTCGTCCGTCAGGGCGTCCGCGATCACCAAGGGTGCCGCTCGACCCGTACGCCACGCCTCTTCGACCCGGGACAGGCTCGTACTGCGAGCGGCTTCGTCCATGGGCGGGTCGTCCAGCCAACGGACCGTATCGGGATCATGGCTGGCTGCCTCGATGGCCTGCAGATCGGACGCGCGCCGGGGCCGCACGGCCACGACCTCGTCCGTGAGCGGTTGTGACAACGGTTCTATCGGCGTCGAGCGTCCCATGCGCCGATCCTAGGGACCTCGTACGCCCCGCGAACCCGGTCCTCTTTTGGACCTCAGACGTCGATCCTCGACCGATCGAGCGTGGCGGCGGAGTCGGCGATGAACTCCTTCCGGGGAGCCACGTCGTTGCCCATCAGGAGGTCGAAGACCTGCTCGGCGGTCTCCAGGTCGGTGAGGTTGATCCGGCGCAGGGTGCGGTGGCGCGGGTCCATCGTCGTCTCGGCGAGCTGGTCGGCGTCCATCTCGCCCAGGCCCTTGTAGCGCTGGATGGTGTCCTTGTACCGGATGTTCTTGCTCCGGAACTCGAGGAGTACGTCGCGCAGTTCACGGTCCGAGTATGTGTAGACGTACTGGTCCTGCCCCTTCTTGGGCTGGCTCAGCTCGACGCGGTGCAGCGGCGGCACCGCGGCGAAGACGCGGCCGGCCGCGACCATGGGCCGCATGTAGCGGTGGAACAGGGTCAGGAGCAGGACGCGGATGTGAGAGCCGTCGACGTCGGCGTCGGTCATCATGATGATCTTGCCGTACCGTGCCGAGTCCAGATCGAAGGACCGCCCGGAGCCGGCTCCTATGACCTGGATGATCGCCCCGCACTCGGCGTTCTTCAGCATGTCCGCCACGGACGCCTTCTGAACGTTGAGGATCTTGCCGCGGATCGGCAACAGGGCCTGGAACTCGGAGTTCCGGGCGAGCTTGGCGGTGCCGAGCGCGGAGTCTCCCTCGACGATGAAGAGCTCGCTGCGGTCCACGTCGTCGCTGCGGCAGTCGGCGAGCTTCGCGGGCAGCGACGAGGACTCCAGAGCCGTCTTCCGCCGCTGCGTCTCCTTGTGCCGGCGTGCCGCGATGCGCGTGCGGGCGGCGGCGACGGCCTTGTCCATGACGGCGCGGGCCTGCTGGCCCGCGTCCCTCTTGGTCGAGGTCAGGAACGCCTTGAGCGCCTCGCTGATCACGCTGTTGACGATGCGGCGGGCCGCGGAGGTGCCGAGGACCTCTTTGGTCTGGCCCTCGAACTGCGGCTCGGCGAGACGGACCGTGACGACCGCCGTGAGGCCTTCCACGGCGTCGTCCTTGACGATGTCGTCCTCGGCGACGCGCAGCAGCTTCTTCGCGCGCAACACCTCGTTCAGCGTCCTGGTGACGGCCTGTTCGAAACCCGAGACGTGGGTGCCGCCCTTGGGGGTGGCGATGATGTTGACGAAGGACCTGACCGTCGTGTCGTACCCGGCCCCCCAGCACATCGCCACGTCCACCCCGAGTTCCCGTACGACCTCGGAGGGTGTCATCTCTCCGCGTTCGTCCAGGACGGGGACGGTCTCCTTGAAGGTGCCCTGGCCGGAGAAGCGGAGGACGCCGCAGACCGCCTTGTCCTGCGCCAGGTACGCGCAGAACTCGCTGATGCCGCCGTTGAAGCGGAAGGACTCCTCGCCCTTCGATCCGCCGTCGCCGAGACCGGCCTCGTCCCGCACCACGATGGTCAGGCCAGGGACCAGGAAGGCGGTCTGGCGGGCGCGCTGGTGCAGGTCCTCCAGGGAGAGTTCGGCGTCCTTGAGGAAGATCTGACGGTCCGCCCAGTAGCGCACGCGCGTGCCGCTGCGAGTGTCGGGGATCCTGGTGGTCCGGCGCAGGCCCTGGGCGGGGGCGAACGGGGCGTCGGGCCCGGGGCCGTTGAAGGTGCCGGGCGTCCCGCGCCGGAAGCTGATGGCGTGGGTGCGGCCGTGCCGGTCGACCTCGATGTCGAGACGGGCGGACAGGGCGTTGACGACGGAGGCGCCGACGCCGTGCAGGCCACCGGAGGCCGCGTAGGAGCCGCCGCCGAACTTTCCGCCGGCGTGCAGTTTGGTGTAGGCGATCTCGACACCGGACAGGCCCGTGCGGGGTTCGGTGTCCACGGGGATGCCGCGGCCGTTGTCGGCGACCTCCACGGAGCCGTCGTCGTGCAGGACGACCTCGATGTGGTCGCAGACACCGGCCAGGGCCTCGTCGACGGCGTTGTCGATGATCTCCCAGAGACAGTGCATCAGACCGCGGCTGTCGCTGGATCCGATGTACATGCCGGGACGTTTGCGTACGGCTTCGAGTCCTTCCAGCACCATCAGGTGCCGTGCGGTGTAGTCGGAGCCGTCCTGAGGGCGGCTGCCGGCAGCCGGGACGGGGAGTGTGCTCACGGAGTGCTCTCCTGGGCAACAGGGTTGAGTGACAGGGCAGTTGTGGGGGCCGGCTCCCGGGTCGGCGGGCGGCCCGACCCGGGGCGATCGGCCGGTGCCGGGGTCAGATGTCGAGGAAGCGGACGTCCTTGGCGTTGCGCTGGATGAAGTGACGGCGTGCGTCGACGTCCTCGCCCATCAGGACGGAGAAGAGGTCGTCGGCGACGGCCGCGTCGTCGAGGGTGACCTGCCCCAGAACCCGGTGGTCGGGGTCCATGGTGGTGACGCGCAGCTCCTCCGCGTTCATCTCGCCCAGACCCTTGAAGCGCTGGATGGAGTCGTCCCTCACCCGGCGGCCCGCCTGCCTGCCCTGCTCGAGGAGCACATTGCGTTCGCGGTCGGAGTAGGCGTACTCGACGTGGTCCCGGCTCCACTTGACCTTGTACAGCGGCGGACGGGAGAGGTAGACGTGCCCGTCCTCGATCAGCGGGCGCATGAAGCGGAACAGGAAGGTCAGCAGCAGGGTGTTGATGTGCTGGCCGTCGACGTCGGCGTCCGCCATGAGAATGATCTTGTGATAGCGGAGCCCGGCGATGTCGAAGTCCTCGTGCACGCCCGTGCCGAACGCGGAGATGATCGCCTGGATCTCCTGGTTGTGCAGGATCTTGTCGATCCGCGCCTTCTCCACGTTGAGGATCTTGCCGCGGATGGGCAGGATCGCCTGGTACTGCGGATTGCGGCCGGACTTGGCCGAGCCGCCGGCGGAGTCTCCCTCGACGATGAAGATCTCCGACAGTGCCGGGTCGTTCGACTGGCAGTCGGACAGCTTGCCCGGCAGCGCCGCCGTCTCGAGGAGTCCCTTGCGGCGGGTCAGGTCGCGCGCCCTGCGGGCCGCTACCCGGGCCGTCGCCGCCTGGACCGCCTTGCGCACGATGTCCGCGGAGTCGTTCGGGTTCCGGTCGAACCAGTCGGTCAGATGCTCGTGGACGACCTTCTGCACGAAGGTGCGCGCTTCGGAGTTGCCCAGCTTGGTCTTGGTCTGGCCCTCGAACTGCGGCTCGCCCAACTTGACCGAGATGATCGCGGTCAGGCCCTCGCGGATGTCCTCGCCGGAGAGGTTCGCGTCCTTCTCCCGCAGCAGCTTCTTCTCCCGCGCGTAACGGTTGACCACGGTGGTCAGGGCCGCGCGGAAGCCCTCCTCGTGGGTGCCGCCCTCGTGGGTGTGGATGGCATTGGCGTACGAGTACACGCTGTCGGTGTACTGGCCGTTCCACTGCAGGGCGACCTCGACCGAAAGCAGCCGTTCCGGGTCCTCGGCGGCGAGGGTGACGACCGACGGATGGACCGGCTCGCCCTTGCGGGCGTTGAGGTGGGCGACGAAGTCGGTGATGCCGCCGTCATAGCGGTACGAGACCGTCTTTGCGGCCGGGGTCGAGTCGGCTTCGTCCACCGCGGCCGTCGCCCGCGCGGAGGGCCGTTCGTCGGTGAGGGTCAGGGTGAGGCCGCGGTTGAGGAAGGCCATCTCCTGAAAGCGCCTGGCCAGCGTCTCGAAGGAGTACGCGGTGGTCTCGAAGATGTCGCCGTCCGCCCAGAACGTCAGCGAGGTGCCGGTCCTCGATGTGGCCTCGTGGCGGGCCAACGGGGCGACGGGAGCGCCGTCCCTGTAATCCTGCGTCCACCGGTGGCCGTCGGTCCAGATCTCCGCCGTCAGCCGGGTCGACAGGGCGTTGACCACGGACAGGCCCACGCCGTGCAGACCGCCGGAGACCGCGTACCCGCCGCCGCCGAACTTTCCGCCCGCGTGCAGCACGGTCAGCACGACCTCGACGGCCGGCCGCTTCTCCACCGGATGCATCCCCACCGGAATGCCACGGCCGTTGTCGACCACCCGCACGCCGCCGTCGTCCAGGATCGTCACGTCGATCCGGTCGGCCACCCCCGCGAGTGCCTCGTCCACGGAGTTGTCCACGAGCTCCTGCACCAGGTGGTGCAGCCCCCGCTCGCCCGTGGAGCCGATGTACATCCCGGGCCGTTTGCGCACGGCGTCCAGGCCGTCGAGAACGGTGATCGCGTTGGCGTCGTACGAGTCGGTGGCGAGGCGAGTGTCGTCGTAAGTGGTCACGGATGCTCTCTTTCGGGCATGGCAGACCGCGCTCCGGCACCACGTGGTGCCGGAGCGGCCGGACGGCTGGCGGAGACGGGGCAGGGCAGCGCGAATCAGGCCCAGAGGCTCACGAGCCTCGGGACCGCGACTGCCGGGACGCTGTCCAGGATACCGAAGGTGCGCCCCATTGGAGGGGCGAGAGGCCCTCCATGCGGCCCTGTGGGGCTCGAACTGCCAAAGAGTCAATCCCCCCTGCTCCGATTCCGTTCAAATCCACCAGAGGGGCACCCAGGGGGGTTCCTGGCGCCTTGCCGCGTCGTGGACCCGGCACTATTTCCGCGGGCTCTTCCGCGGCCGCGGTGTCGAACTCGTACTCGGCCAGTCGCCCGCCACTGCCCGTATCGGCATCGGGATCAGCAGCGTTGTGGCGGTGTCGTTTTCATTCACCGCCACCGAGGAGAACCCGTGAATCCCGTCCGCGTGCTGACCGCCCTTCGCCCCGTGTTCGAGAATCCTCCCGCCCAGGCCGTCGCGGCCACCGCGTTCCGGCGGCCCGTCGACGTACGCCGCGCCCTGTTCGCATCCGCATCACGACCGTCAGCGGGGTGGGGGGCATGAGGAAGAGGACCACGAAAGCAGCGGCCGGGACGTCGTCCGGGGCCGCTGCGAAGAGCGCGCCGGGCAACCCCGGCGCCTCCGTCCCCGCCGCCCGCACGGCGGTTCCGCAGCCGTCCGAACCACCTGAGCTCGACTACGACGGCCGCACGCACCGGCACGCCATGGACGACGCGACCCTGCGCGACATGGCCCGCCGCATCCCCGCGGCGCTGCTCCAGACCGCCCGACTGGCCTGGACGGTCGACCGCCGCATGGCCCTCACGGTCATCGTGTGCCAGCTGTTCTCCGGCCTCGGCACCGCGGTGATGCTCGCCGCCGTCGCACGGGCCCTGCCGCAACTGATGGGCTCCGACCCACGCGAAGGCCTCACGCACGCGTGGCCCGCGCTGACCGTCGCCGTGGTCGCCATGGCCACCGGCGCCGCGATGTGGATCCTCGCCGACTGGGCGACCCGGAGGCTCAACCCGAAGATCGCCTCGGCCGTCGACCTCACCCTCGTCGACCTGCACATGCGGGCCGAGCTCGCCGCGTACGACGCGAAGGGCTTCGGGGACCGGAGCAAGGCCGCGGAGATCGGCGCCATGCGCGCCGTCGACCTCGCCGACGACGCCAAGACCCTCACGAACGGCCTCATCCAGCTCCTGTCCGCGGCGACCGTGCTCACCTCCCTGCACCCGCTGCTGCTCGGCGTGCTGCTGCTCTCCGTCGTGCCCCGCGGTATGGGCGGCGTGATCGCGGCACGGGTCGACTACCGCGTCCACGACCGGACGGTCTCCGCCCGCACCGTGCGCGGGATGATGCGCTGGTGGCTGACCACGGCCGAGCTCGCCGACGAGCTGCGGGCCAACACGATGCGCGGCTACCTGCACTTCTGGTACCGCGCCATGTGCGACCGCGTCGAAGGCCGTGAACTGGAGGGAGCCCGCCCCTATCTGCTGATCACCCTGCTGGCGGCTTCGCTCGGCGGCCTGTTCACCCTCGGCATGTGGGCCTCCCTGGCCGCGCTGGTGCTCGCGGGCGCCATGTCGACGGCCATCGCGGGTACGGCGGTGGTCGCCTCCCAGACAGCGGGCCGCGCCCTGAACTCGATCATCAGATACAGCACGGTGATGTTCCACCACGGCCTCTACCTCTCCGACTACCACGACTTCGTCGACGAGGTCCGCGCCATGACCACGGCCCGCGGCACCGCGCAGGCCGGACCCCCGCAACGGATCCGGCTCCAGGGCGCCTCGTACACCTATCCGGGCAAGGACACCTCGGCCGTGCGGCCCATCACCCTCACGCTCCACCGGGGTGAGGTCGTCGCACTCGTCGGGGAGAACGGCGCCGGAAAGTCGACACTGATCCGCATGCTCACCGGCCTGACCGTGCCCACCGACGGCAAGGTGCTGTGGGACGACACCGATCTGACCACCGCGGACGCGGAGTCGGTCTGGCGGCACGTGGGCCTGGTCCCGCAGAAGAACGGGCACTGGCCCCTCGCCGCCCGGGAGAACATCACCCTCGGCCAGCCCCGCGAGTACGGGGACGCGCGCATCTGGGACGCGGTGGAACGGGTCGGCATGACCAAGCCGCTGCGCGACCTGCCCGGCGGCCTCGACACGCTCCTCGCGCGGTCGGTGTGGGGCGGCCACGAACTCTCCGGGGGACAGTGGCAGCGCCTTGCCTGCGCCAGGGCCATGTACCGCGATCCCGGTGTGCTCGTCCTGGACGAGCCGACCAGCGAGATGGACGCCCGTGGCGAGCACACGGTCTTCCAGGAGCTGCGGGCCATGGCCCCCGGCCGGATCACCGTGGTGGTGACGCACCGCCTGGACAACGTACGCATGGCGGATCGCGTCGTCGTCCTCGACCAGGGGGCCGTACGGGAACAGGGCTCTTTCGAGGAACTCGTCGCGACGGAGGGAAGTCTGCTGGGTGAGCTGTACGCCCTGGCTCAGGATCGCTGACCGCGAGATCAGGTGATCGAGGAGGCGGGGCCACGCGGAACGGGCGCGGCCCCGCCTCGCTGCCCGGGACCGGGCCGGTCATGCCGACCGACCAGAAGCCTACGTACTGCGACTCCGATCCTGATGGTTCCACCCCGATATCCAGGCGGCACGGCCCTGTGCGTCCCCCGCGATCCCGGACAGCGCGCCGATCGTTCCCGCCACAAATCGTCTTCGTCTCACCGCCGGTCCCGTCGAGGGCACTGGTCTCCTCGTCGGCGAGGAGGACCGTGGGGTCCCTCACCCGACGGTGACGACGCCGCTCCCTCCCTCCCCGGCGAGCAGCCGCGACAGCTCGACGCGGGACCGTACGCCGAGCGCAGCGAACACGTTGCGCAGGTGATGGTCGACGGTGCGGTGGCTCACCGAGAGGCGCACCGCGACCTCCCGGTTGGTGGCGCCCTCCGCGACATGCCGGGCGATGCGCTGCTGCTGCGGGGTCAGCGTCGCCAGCGGGCCGGGGCTCGGCTCCCCGGCGACCGCCTCGCCCGCCGCACGCAGTTCGGCGCGGCTGCGGTCCGCCCAGGCCCGTGCCCCGCACCGCTCGAAGCAGACCAGCGCGTCACGCAGCGGCCCGCGCGCCTCGCGGGTACGGCGACGGCGCCGCAGCCACTGCCCGTACAGGAGCTGCGTACGGCCGCGTTCGAACTCGCCCGGCAGGCGGTCGTGGTGTGCGACCGCGCTCTCGTAGGCTGCGGCCGCCTGCTGGGCCGGTGACAACAGGGCCCGGCAGCGCGCGAGCTGGGCCGACGCGAGCCGGTCGGCGGTCGCCCCGGTCCAGCGGGTGAACTCCTCGGTGGCCCGCCGGGCCTCCGCCGCACGCCCCACTTGGACGGCCGCCTCCACGAAGCAGGGGACGGCCAGCATGCGCACGGCGAAGTGACCGCGCCGCGGCCCGGGGGCGACCAGCGGGGCCAGCCGCGCCGCCGCGTCGGCGGGACGCCCCGCGGCGAGTTCCGTACGGGCCACGGCCCATACGGCGAGGGTGGCGGCCTGCGTGAGACCGTGCGGCCCGGCGCCCGCCGCCACGGCCGCCGCGTGCGAGGCGCAGGCGTCGGCATCCCCTTCCACGGACGCGGCGAGCGCGAGGACGGCGTGCAGCGACACGGCGACGTTGGGCTGACCGATCCGATGCGCTGCCCTGAGTCCTTCGAGAGCGTGCGCACGGGCGCCGGTGTGGCGTCCCGCCCGCAGCTCTCCGTAGGCCAGGTGCTCCAGGGCGCGCGGCAGCAGGACCTCGGGACCGTAGGCGCGTACGGCAGCGAGCGCCCGCGCCCCGGCCTCGCAGGCGGTCTCGACCTCGCCGACCACGAGGGCGGCCGCCCCGGCGCGCAACAACCCGCCGGGCACGCCTGCCCCACAGGCCTCTCCCGGCTGCCCCGCCCCGCGCAGACCGTCCAGGCAGCGGCGCAGCAGGGCGTGGCCCTCGGCGGTGCGGCCCTCGAGGACCGCGCACATCCCCGCGCGGTACGCCTCCAGCATCGGGTCGTCGTCGCACGCGGGCAACCGCCTCATCGCCTCCAGGTAGGCGGCCGCGTCGCCCATCGCCCACGCCGCCTCCGCCGCCCCGATGAGCGCACGGCGCGCCCGTGCGGGCGGGAGCAGCGCCGCGGCGGTGAGCAGGGACTCCCTGGCGTCGTCGGCCGGACCGTCGGCGAGGGCGAGCAGCCCGCGCACCCGGTGGACCCCACCGTGCGCGGGGATGTCGCCGGCCCGCGCCAGCAGCGCACGGGCCCGTACGGGATCCCCGGCGAGGCGGGCCGCTTCCGCCGCCGCGGCGAGCCGGTCGGTACGCGCCTCCGTGTCGGCGGTGAGCGCCGCGGCGCGGGCGAGGGCGGCGGAGCGCTCGGCGTGGGGTTGGTGCGCGGCCGCCGCGTCGGCGAGCGACGCGGCGAGCCGCGTGTTGTGGTCGTCCGCCGCGCAGGCGAGCTGGATCAGGCGGGGGAGACGGTCGCGGCAGGCGCGGGCGAGGCGGACGTGAGCGGCTCTGCGGCGGGCGAGCGGGGCATGTCGGAGCACCGCCCTGCGCAGCAGAGGGTGGGTGAAATGCAGCCGTCCGCCCGCCTTGACGACGATCCCGGCCGCTTCGGCGGGAGTGAGCCCCGCGGGGACGCCGCCGGCCCGCAGCACCAGGGCGAGGTCCGCGCCCGCGCCGTCGGGTTCGTGCTCCCCGGCCGCCGCGGCGAGGAGCAGCAGGTCGCGTGCGGGGTCGGGCAGCTCGTCGACGCGCAGTGCGTGGTCGCCGAGGAGGTCCTCGCCGCCGGGCAGGGGATCGGGCAGCGGGGTGCGGCCGGTCAGCTGGCCGGGGGTGAGGGCGGCGACGAGCGCGGTGAGCAGGCGCGGGTTCCCCGCGGCCTCGCGGACCAGCCAGGCGCCGACGACCGGGTCGGCGGTGCCCAGGGTGAGCCGGTCGAGCAGCGCGGCGGCCGCTCCGTCGTCGAGCGGTCCCAGCCGCAGCGTCGCAAGGCCCGCGAGCTCGTCGGCGCCGACGCGGTGTTCCGCGAGAGTGAGCAGTACGGCGACAGGGGACGGACCGGGCATCCGGCGGAGGTCCGCGGCGAGAGCGGCCCGGGACGCGGGGTCCCAACGGTGCACGTCGTCGACGCAGACAAGCCGCGGCCCCGCGCCCTCGGCCACGAACCGGGTCGGCACGGTCGGCTGCACCGACGGGAGCGGGCCGCAGATCCCCCGCGCGTACGCCACCAGCGCGGTACGGCCGAGGCCGGGCGGCGCGGTCAGCACGAGCACACCGCCGTGACCGGCCCGTACGCGCCCCACCAGGGACTCCACGGCAGCGATCTCCACGCGGCGGCCGAACAGTTCGGGCGGCATCTGAAGGGTCACGCCCGCACGTTACTTTCGCGTAACACGACCCGGAAGCCCCACGTCCGCGGCTCTGGGCACGCCACCAGTGCCGCCCGCGCCACGGTGTGCACGGGCACAGGACGACCGCCGCCCGGCACCGGACGGCGGTCGTCGTGACGCCCGCGGGGAGGCAGGGTCAGGAGGTGTGCGGGCAGTTGCCCCGGTACTCCTCGATCGTGAGACTCGGCTTCGGCAGCGGACAGAGGAACTGCTCGTAGCGGGTGTCGCTGTCGATGAACCGCTTCAGCCAGGAAATGCTGTACTTCGCGATCGTCGTGTTGGACGTGTTCGGCGTGAAGTGGGTCGCGTTGTTGAGCTCCAGGTACGCCTTGTCCAGGGAGCCCGGCAGCGACTGGTAGAACGGCTCGGAGTGCCCGGAGACCGGGGCGACGGTGTCGCCGTCCGCGCCCACGACCAGCGTCGGCGTCCGCAGCTCCGGCCAGGTCGTGTCGAGGTTCCAGCCGGTCAGCGGGATCGCGGCCTTGAGCGACGTACGGCTCTTGGCCGCCTCCAGCGTGCCGCCGCCGCCCATCGAGTGGCCCATCACGCCGAGCCGGGACGCGTCGACCCGGTTGCGCACCGAACTCGACTTGGTCAGGTAGTCCAGGGCGGCGAGGAGCTGGCGTCCCCGGCTGGCGGGCTGGTCGACGGTGGTGAGGGTGTCGATGGTGAAGACCACGAAGCCCTGCGAGGCGAGCCGCGGCCCGAGCCACGCGATGCTCGACTGGTAGGCGGTGAAGCCCGGGGAGATGACCACCGCGCCGAACGTGCCGTCGGAGGTCGACGTCGGGTAGTAGACGGTGCCGCCGCCGAACCCGGAGACCCCGAGTGAGGAGACGGTGGTCTGCGAGACGGCGTAGGAGCCGCGCGGTGCTTCGATGCTGGACACGGTCGGGTCGGGGCCGCGCTCGTAGGGGTTGTCCGCGGCGGCCTGGGCTCCCGGCGCGAGGCCGGTGCCGAGGAGTCCCGCGGTGGCGACCGCGGCGGCGAGACAGGCCCGCACCACGGGGCGGGAGAAGGCGTGCAGCTGCACGGAGGGGTCCTCTCGGTCGTGGCGGGAACCACGCGGGGCAGCATGCGGGGGCGGCATGCGGAGAGAGGAGAGCGCCCTGGTGGAGACCGCCGTTTCGTTGGCGGTCCCACCGTGGCGCTGATGACGGTGTACGGACATCGGCGAAATCACCGGTGCCGTCGCGCGGCCCCCGCTGTCAGAGCGCCGTGCCGAAGGCCTGTGTCCACCACGGGCCCCCGGAGCCGTTGTGGATGCCCACGCCCAGCTCCTTGAAGTCGCAGTTGAGGATGTTGGCCTTGTGACCGGGGCTCTTCATCCAGGAGTCCATCACCGCCGCCGGGCTCTGCTGGCCGCGGGCGATGTTCTCGCCGTACGTGCTCCAGCGGTAGCCGGCCGCGGTGATGCGGTCTCCGGGGTCCGTGCCGTCGGGGCTCGTGTGGTCGAAGTAGTCACGGGCCGCCATGTCGGCGGAGTGCTTGGTCGCCGCCGTGGCGAGCTTGCCGTTGGAGCGGACGGGACCGCAGCCGGCCTTCGCACGCTCGGTGTTCACCAGGGCGACGACCTGCTCGGCCGTGCCGCTCGGCTTCTGCGGCGCCGGCCCGGGATCGGGCGTCTCGGGCCTGGGCTTCGGCTTCGGCTTGGCCGGGGTGCGGCTCGGCGAGGGCTTCGCCTTCTTCTTCGTCCTGCTCGGCTTCGGCTTGGCGCTGGGGGACGCGGAGCGCTTGGGAGAGGCGGAGGGGGAGGCGCTCTCCGAGGCCGACGGGGTGGAGGGCGAGGCCGGTGCGGCGGCGGTGGACGGCGTGCTCTCGTCCGCGTCCGGGCCCGTGAGGAGGTGCACCGCGGCGCCTCCGATGCCGAGTGCCACGACCGCGGCGGCCACTCCCGTCGTACGACGCCGACGTCTGGCGCGATCACGGCGGGCCTGCGCCCGAGCGGAGACCGGCGCGGACGAACCGTCGCCGTACGCCGCGGACGCCGAGCCGACCTCGACGAGATCGGGCGGCACGACCAGGCCCGCCAGCGCGGAGCCCACCGGCACGAGCCCCAGCCCCACCAGCAGCCCCTCGGCGGGCACCAGGTTCGACCAGTGGCCCTCGCAGGCCGAGCAGTCCCGGGCGTGGCGGGCCAGCCGCTTGCGCCACAGGGCCGACGGGATCCCGTCCCAGCCGGCGGTGATCTGCTGGAGGCCTCCGCACGGAGGGGTGGCCGACAGGGCGCGTACGACCACGCGCGCGGTCTCCAGCTGGGCCTTCATGCGCTGCACCCGTACCGCGGCGTGCTGCGGGGACAGCTCCAGTGCCTCGGCGACCTCCGGCCGCGTGAGCTCGCCCGCGGACTCCAGCCACCACAGCGACAACAGCGCCCGGTCGTCCTCGTCCAGCCAGCGCGTCGCCTCCGCGGTCTCCCTGCGCTGCCCCGAGAGCCCGAGCCGCGTGATGGTCAGATCGACGAAGTCCGCGCCCGGGTCCACCACGTCGTACGCGTCGGCGAGACCGCCGCCGGCGGGTATCGCACCCGAGGCGCGCTCGCGCCAGTGCCCGCGTATCTGGTTCATGGTGATGGCGACCAGCCAGCTGCGGAAGGTCTCCGGGCCGCGCAGACCGTCCAGGCCGCCGAGGACGCGGAGCATGGTCTCCTGCACCACGTCGTCCACGTCCGCATGGCCGTTCAGGGCCCGTCCGACGATGTTGTAGACCAGCGGCAGGTACTCCGCCACCAGCGCGTCCTGCGCCCGCTGGTTCCCGTCCTGCGCTGCCCTGATCATCGCGACTTGGCGTTCGCTGCTCACGCTGTGTCCACTCTCTTCGTGGGGGGCCTGTCTCCTCCGACACAGGGGAGACGCCCTGCGACCGCCTCGATAACAGAAATCGCGCACAGAATGTGCACGGATTCTGTCGAACCCGGTCTGCTGACCGTATCGAGTGGAGTCCGACCCTCTACATGAGGTGGAGGTTCAGGAACCTGCCGTGACCGGCGAGTCCGTCCGGTCGCCCACCGACTCCTCGGTCGCGGACTTCGGTATCGGCTCGTCCTGGCGCAGCGCGTTCCAGACCCGGTGCGACGCCTTGTCGAGCGGCAGGACCCGGCCCGCGTCCTGTGCGTCGTACGTGACCGGCATCGTCACCATGTCGGTGTCGCCGGGGCTGATGCCCTTCAGCTCCTTGGCCAGGCCGAGCAGCTTGTCGGCCGACGCGAGGCCGGAGTCGGCGCTGACCGTCTTGGTCGCGGTGTCCGCGAGGCCGTAGGACTTGGCGGGGCTGCCGAGCGGGTCGACGGTGTTGGCGCGGTGGATCAGGGCCTTGATGAAGGCCTGCTGGAGCTGGATCCGGCCCAGGTCGCTGCCGTCACCCACACCGTGCCTGGTGCGGACGAGCGCCAGGGCGTCCTCGCCCTTCAGCGTGTGCTTGCCCGCGGTCAGCGAGAGACCGCTGTTGGGGTCCTTGATGGCCTTGTGGGTGGTGATGTCCACACCGCCGAGCTCGTCGATGAGCTTCTGGAACCCCTTGAAGTCGACTTCGAGGTAGTGGTCCATGCGCAGGCCCGACATCTGCTCGACCGTCTTCACGGTGCAGGCGGGCCCTCCCACCTGGTACGACGAGTTGAACATGGCCTGCTGGGCGCCTGCGGCGGCGCCGTGGGACGTCGCACATCGGGGCCGCTCGACCATCGTGTCGCGCGGGATGCTGACGACCGAGGCCTTCTGGTGGGTCTTGTCGACGTGCAGGACCATCGCCGTGTCGGCACGGGCCCCGCTCACACCGGTGCCGTACCGGCCGTGGGTCCCTGCCCGCGAGTCGGATCCGAGCAGGAGGATGTTCATCGAGCCGTCCCGCTGCTCCGCGGGCCTGTCCTGGCCGAGGGCCGCGTCGACGTCCGTGCCCTTGATGTTGCCGTTGAGGTGCTGCCAGGCGTAGGCGACGCCTCCGCCACCGGCGAGCACCAGGCCCAGGGCGCCCCACGTGATGTACCGCAGGGCCTTCTTGCGGGGCTTGCGCCGCGAGCCGCGGACCCGGGCGGGCCCGTAGGCGGGCACCGAGGGGCCGTCCGCCGGGTGTGCCGGGTGCTCGTTCTGGCTCTCGTGCGGCATGCGCTGCCTCTCCTCGCGAATCAGGTGTCCGGGAAACTCAGTGGTCCGGGACTCAGTACGCGGAGTCGACGTTGTCGATGGAGCCGTACTTGTCGGCGGCGTAGTTGGCGGCCGCGGTGATGTTGGCGACCGGGTCGGTCAGGTTGTTGGGGGTGCCGGCGACGTGGTACGCGTCGAAGGTCGGCTGGATGACCTGCAGCAGGCCCTTGGACGGGGTGCCGTTCTGGGCGTTCACGTCCCAGCCGTTCTGCGCGTTCGGGTTGCCCGAGGACTCACGCATGATGTTGCGGTGCAGGCCCTCGTAGGAGCCGGGGATGCCCTTGGACTTCATGATGTCGAGGGACTCGCGGATCCAGCCGTCGAGGTTCTCGGGGTACTTCTTGTCGCCCGCGGCGGCGTGCGGCGCGGCAGCGGCGGCCTGCGCGGGCTCCGCGGCGTGGGCGGGGGAGGGGACGAGGGTCAGGGCGGCGGCGGCCGCTCCCGCGGTGGCGATGCCGGCGATGGAGAACTTGCGGGTGCGAGCGGTGCGCGTCAGGGACATGCGGGTGCAACTCCTGGGTGGGGACGAGAGGGGCGCCGGACCGAGCAGGCGTTGGTGCCTGATGTGTGGTCCCGGGCGTCCCGAAGACTCAGCCAGGGTTAGCGGCGCCCGGGGTCGGGCGCAATCATGTGACGTACTACCGCGTTACGAAGAAGCCCTGGTGGCGACCGTGCCCCGCGGAGGCCAGGCCCGGGGGGACGCCCCGGGGCGGCTACTACCGTCCTTAGCATGTGACGTGGCCCCTATGAGGGGCTTCACAGCCGCGGAGCCCTCCAAGTGGCCTGGGTCACCGCTCTCAGGGGGCGGCCGCCTTCCCGGCCCCGCTCGGGCCGGAAAGACGTGCCGCTGTGTGCCTCAGCTGCCGGTCGGAGCCACGTTTCCGCCGGTCACGCGGACGTAGTCGACGACCAGCTGTTTGGGGAAGGTCGTGCTGCCGTCGGGGTCGCCGGGCCAGTACCCGCCGACCGCGAGGTTCAGGATGAGGAAGAAGGGCTTGTCGAAGACCCACCTGTTGCCGTTGAGGTCGGCCGGGGTGCGGGTCTGGTAGATGTTGCCGTCCACGGACCAGGTGACCTTGTTCGGCGACCAGTCCACCGCGAAGGTGTGGAACTTGTCCGCGAACGCCTCGCCGCCGGGCAGCGTGTATCCCGCGCCGATCCCGCCCGATCCCGAGTAGCCGGGGCCGTGCAGCGTGCCGTGGACGGTGGACGGCTCGAAGCCGACGTTCTCCATCACGTCGATCTCGCCGCTGTTGGGCCAGCCCACATTGCCGATGTCGGCGCCGAGCATCCAGAACGCGGGCCACATGCCCTGGCCGCGCGGCACCTTCATCCGCGCCTCGACGTGCCCGTACGCGCTCGTGAACTTGCCGGAGGTGTTGAGCCGGGCCGAGGTGTACTCGCAACGGCCGTACCAGCACTGGTAGTTGCCGGGGTTCTCCTTGCGGGCGGTGATGACCAGGTTGCCCCGGCCGTCGAGGGCCGCGTTCTTGTTGCCCGACGTGTAGTACTGCCGCTCGTGGTTGTTGACGTTGTCGCCGGTCTCGATCTGCCACTTGCTGCCGTCGACCGCCGCGCCGGCGGGTCCGTTGAAGTCGTCGGTGAACGTGGCGGCCGCCGGAGCGGCGGCGGAGCGGGCGGCGGCCGGGGGCGCGTTCTTTGCCGAGGCGGTGGGCAGTGCGCCGAGGCTTGCGGCGCCGCAGACCAGGGCGAGCGCGCCGAGTGTGGTGCGGCGACTGAGAGAGGTGGGCACGGTCATCACATCGCTTCGCGTGGGGGGTGTGGGGTGCGTGCGGGTGGGCGTATGACGGGCGGATCAATAAGTCATGCGCATCATTGAGCCATGCGCATGACAAACAAGTGTCGAGAAGTGAACGCGGCGCACGATCCGTCGCGTTCACTTCGTTCAGTACTTGATTTAAGGCAGACTCCCGTGCCCCGTCAAGGAGTTGGTGCGGACCAACCTCGCCTTCGTCAGCGCGCCGGCATCGAGCGGTACATGCCGATCGAGTCGTGCGTCGCGGTGTCGGCGAAGCCGAACTTCTCGTACAGGAAGCGCGCGGGGCCGTCGGCGATCAACGAGACGTACGCGGTCGCGGGAGCGCGCCGTTCCAGTTCGTCGGTGAGCGCGGCCATGATGCGCCTGCCGAGCCCCCGCCCCTGGTGAGCGGGGTGGACGCAGATGTCGACGACCTGGAACGCGGTGCCGCCGTCGCCGATGATCCGGCCCATGCCGATCGGCTCGCCCTCGTGGTGGAGCACCACGCCGTGCCAGGTGTTCGGCAGGGCGAGCGCGACGGCTTCGGGTGCCCTGTCGGAAAGGCCGGCGTCGGTGCGCAGACGGCGGAAGGCCTCGACGGACGGCACTTCCACGCGCAGCTCGTAAGGGTCGGAGTAAGGGTCAGCTGTCTCGCTCATGCATTACATGCTAGCGGCGGGCCGGTCAGCGTCGCTGGAACGTCACCTCGGGATTCCCCGGCGTCGGCCCGTCGAGCAGCGGCTGCGGGATGCCGCGCAGGTGCTGCTCGTAGAACGCGCCGATGTAGGCCCGGGTGATCTGTTCGGAACGCTCACCGGACAGCGGCACCTCGGGATCGACCGCACCCGCCTGCGCGGCGAGGACGGGGACGTCGGTGAACGTGAAGTGCCCCGAGCCCTTGACGGTGAGCCACCGCTTCCAGCCGTTCATCCCCTCCCAGGTCTCGTCCCAGTTCTTGCCGTCCTCGACGCCGGGCGTATGGATGGTCTCGGCGCCGATCATCAGGAACGGGCGGCCGCCGAGCCCGGTGGGGCGGGTGTAGAAGTGACCGTCCATGTTCATGCCGGCCCGCACGCGGCGGTCGGTGGTCATGGCGGCGAGCGTGCCGGCCCCGCCGATGGAGTGCCCGCCCGCGCCGATCCGTTTCTCGTCGATCATGCGGGCGTGCCGCCAGGCGTTCTTGCCGCCGGTCAGCCGGTCGATGACGTACGAGATGTCCTTGGCCCGCCCCTGGGTGGCGAGCTCGCCACCGCCCGGCTCGTCGACGGGGGCGCAGGCCTGACAGGTCAGAATGCGCCCGCCGGGAAACGCCGTACCCAGGGACTCGTAGGCGTGGTCGACGGTGGCCACGACGAAGCCCCGGCTCGCCAGGTCCTCGGCGAGGTGCGTCAGCGTGGAACGGGGAGCGGTGAACCCGGGGGAGAGCACGATCAGCGGGAACCGTCCCGGCGCGGGCCGCAGTCCGGTGCGGGCGTAGGTACGGGTGCCGGCGTACACGGCGGGTGGGAGCAGGTCCTCCTTCTTCCACCACTCCAGCAGGAGCCGCGCCTCCTCCTCCGACGTGTAGGCGGTGGGGTGCCCGCCCCCGTGCCGTCCGGGGTAGTACACGGACGTCATCAGCTCACGTGCGCCCGCCGACGGCACCCACGGGTCGGGGCGGCTCTTGTCGACGAGGTGCAGGGTGTCGCGTCCGACGGCGTACGGGCCGGTGGGGCGCGGAAGCCGGAGTGACACCGTCGACCTGTCGCTCGGCGACATGGCGCTCGCCGAGGCGTGGCCGAAGCCGTCCGCCGCCGCGAAGGCGGTCGCGCCACCCGCGAGGGGGACGGCGAGAGAGAGGGCGAGGGCGGTGGCAAGGGCGCGTCCGCGCGCGGCGCTTCGTGAAGTTGTCATGCCAAAGGAGGCTAGTGCGGCAGCAGTTGATGCCGCGTCGGACCCTGGTACCGCGCGCCGCCAGACTCTGGGAGTACGCGCGCGGGACGCATCAGCTCCAGGGCGTACGTCGCCTCCCCGCCCCCTCTGCTCGCCTCCCCGCATCCCCCGCATCCCCCGCATCCGCTCGCGTCCCACGGCCACGCTCCGTTCCTCACCGTTCACCTGCCCAACCCCCTTTGTGACGCGCCGGGCCCGCCCTTCGTAGAGTCACCGGGTGAACGAACACCACGCACCAGATCCCCACCTGCCGATGCTGACCTTCCCGCAGGCCGAACGCCTGCGGACCCTGACAGCCGACCACCTCCTCACCCGCCACGGGATACGCCCGCGGATCGAGGGCGCTGCCGTGCTGTGGGGCGACGGACGCCGCAGTCCGCTCCCGAACCTGGCGCACCAGTGCCGCGCCACGGCCGAGGAGCACTGGCCCCGCCTGGTCGAACAGCACTTCACGACGCTGGAGAACGGATCGCGGGGCGGGGAGAGCGCGCAGGAACTGCTCGAAGGGACCGTCCTGCGGCTGCTGCCCGACGACGCCTTCGCGGGCGAGACGGCGAACAGTTTCCGTTACGCACGCCCGGTCGCCGAAGGCCTGCTCCTGGCGCTCGCCCTCGACACCTCCACCTCCGTGCGCATCCTCACCGACCACGACGTGGCGCGCGCCGGACTGGATCAGCTCTGGGTGGCCGCTCGCAACAACCTGATCCGCGAACTCGTCGAGCACGACGAGGTGACAGGACCGCAGGGCGCGCGGCTGTGGACCGTCTACGGCGACTCCCACTTCGTGGCGAGCAAAGCACTCGTGCTCCCCGAACTGGCCCGCGCGACCACCGGCAGGGACCTGCCGGAGGCCGGCGCGCTCGTCGTCCTGCCCAGCCGCAACCTGCTGGCGTTCCACCCCATCGAGGACGGCACCGTGGTGGACGCGGTCAACGACCTCGGCGCGTACGCGCTCGGCGCCTACGAGGACGGTCCCGGCGCACTCTCGCCCCGGCTGTACTGGTGGCACGAGGGGCGGATGACCTCGCTCACCGCCATCGACCACGAGACCCGCTCCTTCTCCGTGGTGCCGCCGCCCGAACTGATGGAGCTGATGAAGAAGCTGCACGCGGAGAGCGCGTCCGCCCCCGCGGAGCCGCGGACCGCTGCCGCTGGGGTTCCTGGCGGTGAGCCGGTCGGAGCGGAAGCCGACGCGGCCGATCTCGACCCCGCCGCCGCGGCCGCGGGCATCGTCCGTCTCGCACAGAGCGAGGCAGGCGTCGCCCACACCTTCGCCGCAACGAAGCGGCTGAGCGACGTCCGCTTCGCCGCCGATCCCGACGGCGCGCGCCTGGAGACCTGGGAGGCATGGGTGTGGGCGACGCAGACCGGCTCGGCGCTGTTCCGCACGACCGCCACCACCGGCGGCACCGTCGAGTGCCGCATCGCCGACCGCACCCTGCGCCTGCCCGCCACCGGCCCCGTACCGGGCGCGGACGCCCGCGCCTGGCTCGACGCCTTCTACCTCGCCGCCGTCTGCAGGGACCAGGACCGGCTGACGGCGCTCTGCGACGTGCCGCTGGACGACCTGCGCCGGGCCGCCCCCGCCGACGAGTACGTCTTCCACTGGATCCGGACACTGCGGGCGTTCCGGCTCAGGCAGCCCATGGACGACATCGTCCAGCACCTCATCGCCACCATGGAGACGTCCCACCCGCACGTCGCGACCCGCACCCCCAGCGACTTCCTCAACCTCATCGACTACCAGCCGGCCGCCCTGATGCACCGCCTGATCGCGGGCGACCGTGCCGCCTTCGCCGAGGCCCTCACCGAGTCGCTCGCCCACCACGAGCGGTACTGGAACGACAGGTCGGGCGCCGGAACCACCGCGCTGTACAGCCGCATCGCCCTCGGCCCGCTCGCGCTGGCATGCCTGGCGTACGACTCGGACTTCCCCGTCGACGACACGTCGCCGTACCTGCCGAAGCACTTCCTCAAGCGCGACTGGCTCGGCGAGTTCCCCACGTAGGGCAGTGACGCGTCAGGGCAACAGCGGGGCAGGACACCGGCGTGTTGGCGTCGATGGGTGTTGTCCACGGCGGTGCCGATGGGCGAGTGTTCTGTGTCATGGACTGTGACCGGCACAACACCGTGTTGCCTCTGTCCCGACGTCAACTGTTCGTCGCCGCGGGCGCCTCCGGGGCCGTCGCCGCCCTCGGGACCGCGGCCCCGGCGCCGGCCCGGCCGCGCGCCACGGTCCCCCTCTCGTTCACGCGCGTGACGAACGGCGCGGCGACGCTCGCACCGGGCGCGGACCGGCTGATCGTCGAGGCGCAGGCCACCCTGTGGTCCCTGCCCCGCACCGGCGGCGAGGCGGTGCCGCTGACCCCGGCGGGACTGGAGCCGAACCGCCCCGTGTACGCGCCGGACGGGTCGTCGGTCGCGTTCTGCGCCTACCAGGACGGCGGATTCCACATCTGGACGATGCGCCCCGACGGATCGGGGCTGCGACAGCGTACGGAGGGGCCTTGGGACGACCGGGGCCCCGCCTGGGCGCCGGACGGCTCACGGATCGCCTTCGCGTCGGAGCGGGGCGGCGACCCGGTGCGCGGCGGCTCGTACCGCATCCACGTCCTGGATCTCGCGAGCGGCGACATCGTCCGCGTGACCGGCCGCCCGGGTCAGGACGGCCCTCTGCAGGACGGCCCGTGGGAGGACTTCGACCCCACGTGGTCACCGGACGGCGGGCGGCTCCTCTTCGTCCGCGGCACACCGGTCGCGACACAGACCGGCACCACGTTGGAGGCCCGCACCATCGCGTCCGTCCCCGCCGGCGGAGCGGGTCCCGTCACCGTCACCCACACCGAGACCGCGAAGGCGCAGGTCATGACGCCCGCGCTCGCCCCGGACGGAGCACGCCTCGCCTACCTGCGGACCACGGCCGCGCCCCAGGGGTCCTGCACGCTGGTCGTCGACGGGAGGCCCGTCGCGCTCGACGGCGACCTGGCTCCCGTGCCGCCGCGCTGGGCAGAGGAGGGGAGGCTCCTGCTCACGGTGGACGGCCGTTTCACGCTCGTACGTCCCGACAGCCCCGACAGCCCCGACAGCCCCGACAGCCCCGCCGGACCGGAGGGCTCTGACAGAGGTCTGCTTCCGGGCGCCCCGGAAGTGATCCCCTTCGACGCCACCCTGCCGGTGGAACGCCCGCACTACCGGGTCAAGGAGTACGACCTGGGCCTCGGGCGGGCCCGGCCCACGCGCGGCATCCACCTGCCCGCCCTCTCGCCGGACGGCCGCCGGGTCGCCTTCGCCGCGCTCAACTCGCTCTGGCTGGCGAACACGTCGGGCGGCAAGGCACCCCGTCGGCTGCACCGCGCACCGGCCACCGGCTACCTGCTCGCCCCGACCTGGGCACGGGACGGCAAGTCCCTGATCTACGCCGACGACCGCGACGGACTGCTCGGCGCCTACCGCCACGACCTCGCCACCGGCGCCGAGACCGCACTGGCGACCGGAGGCCGCACCCACCCCGCCCTCTCACCCGACGGCGACCGGCTCGCCTGCCTGGACATGACCGGCCGCCTCGTCGTACGCGACCTCGCGTCCGGCACCGAACGTGCGCTGGTCACGCCCCTCGGCGGCGGAGGCCTCCCGGGCCGGCCCAGCTGGTCGCCCGACGGCCGGTACATCGCGCTCTGCGACCGGAACCGCATCAACAACCGCTTCCGCGAGGGCTACAACCTGATCCGCGTCGTCGACGCGAACACCGGAGCGGACCGCCTGCACGCCGTGGCCCCGCACGCCTCGCTCTCCGACCGGTACGACTCAGGACCCGTCTGGTCACCGGACGGCCGCTGGCTCGCCGTGATCGTCGAATCGGCGCTGTGCCTGCTGCCCGTGCGGCCCGACGGCACACCGCGCGGGGCACTGCGGGTGCTCTCCGACGAACCGGCCGACCATCCGTCGTGGGCGGGAGACTCGAAGTCGCTGCTCTACCTGTCGAGCGGGAGACTGCGCCTCATCGGCATCGGTGCGGGCGGGGAGCGGCCGCGCACGGTGCGGGTACCGGTGGACCGGCGCAGGCCCACGCCCGCGGACGTCGTCGTCCAAGCGGGACGGCTGTGGGACGGCACCGGGGACGAGGTGCGGGACGACGTCGACATCGTGGTCCGCGGCGGCCGCATCGCCTCCGTACGACCCCACCGCCCCGCAGGCCCCGCCCGTCCCGCGGACCGCCGCGTCGACGCCTCGCACCGCACGGTCGTCCCCGGCCTGTGGGACACCCACACGCACCCCTGGCAGACGACCTACGGCGGGCGCCAGACAGCGGGCCAGCTGACGTACGGCATCACCACGGCCGTCTCACTGGGCGGCTTCGCCTACGAACAGGCCCGCATCCGCGAGGCGGTGTACGCGGGAGAACTCGCGGGCCCCCGTCTGCTCACGACCGGTGAGCTGCTGGACGGCGCCCGCGTCGCGTACAGCATGGGACGCGCCCACCGGAGCCGGGCGGCACTGGGACGCTCGCTGCGACGCGGAGCGGCACTCGACTGGGACTTCGTCAAAACCTATGTGCGGGCGCCGGGCTGGGTGATGGAGGAGGCGGCGCACTTCGCGCACGAGAGGCTCGGAGTACGCACGGGCGGCCACCTCCTCTCACCCGGAATTCAACTCGGCCAGGACCTGACGTCCCATTTGCAGGCCACCCAGCGCGCGGAGTCCGGGCACGCCATCACGGCCACCGGCCGTGCGTGGGACGACGTCATCGAGATCTACAGCGCCCGGGGCGCGGCGTTCTCCCTCATCGCCACACCGTTCACCTCGGCGCCCCTGCTCGGCGCCGACCCGGCACTCGCGGACGACCCACGCGTCACCGCGGTGATGCCGCCGTGGGACGCGGCGGCGGTGAGGGCGGGGGCGGCCGTACCGCCGAGCGACGCGCAACTGGCGACACTCCGCCGGGAAACCGACATCTACCGCCGCATCCTGTCGAAGGGAGGCGAGGTGGCCCTCGGCACGGACCAGCCCATCGTCCCGGTGGGCCTCGCCCTCCACCTGGGCCTGCGCGCCCTGCACCTGGGCGGCCTGACCCCGGCGGAGGCGCTGCGCACCGCGACCGTACGGCCGGCCCGGGTGTTCGGCCTCGACCGGGACCTGGGCACGGTCGAACAGGGAAAGGTCGCCGACCTGACCGTGGTGGACGGCGACCCGTTCACGGACTTCGACACGATGGTGCGGACGGTGTCGGTGCTCCGGGCCGGAACCCTCTACCGGACCGCGGACCTGACCTCGGCTTTCGAGCGGCGACGGCGGGACGAGGGGGAGGCGTACTGGCGGAAGGTGGGCCACCTGCTGCGGAGGGACGGGTGCTGCACGCCGGTGGACTGAGCGCAGCGCCCTCCGCCGCCGGGGCTACTCGAAGCGGGACGTGTCGCCCGCGCCGCGCCGCACGATCTCCGCCTCGCCGTCGGAGAAGTCGATGACGGTGGTCGGCTCCGTACCGCAGTCGCCGGAGTCGATGACCGAGTCCACGAGGTGGTCGAGACGTTCCTTGATGTCCCAGCCCTGGGTCAGCGGCTCCTCCTGGTCGGGCAGGAGCAGCGTGCTGGACAGCAGCGGCTCGCCGAGCTCGGCGAGGAGGGCCTGGGTGACCGTGTGGTCGGGGATGCGCACGCCGACCGTCTTCTTCTTCGGGTGCATCATCTGGCGCGGCACCTCTTTGGTGGCGGGCAGGATGAAGGTGTAGCTGCCGGGCGTGGCGGCCTTGATGGCGCGGAACACGTCGTTGTCGAGATGAACGAACTGCCCCATCTGCGCGAAGCTCTCGCACATCAGGGTGAAGTGATGCCGGTCGTCGAGCTGACGGATCGACCGGATGCGGTCCATGCCGTCACGGCTGCCGAGCTGACACCCCAGCGCGTAACAGGAATCCGTCGGATACGCGACGAGCGCACCGGAGCGGATCCCGTCGACGACGCTGCTGATGCTGCGGCGCTGGGGGTTGTCGGGGTGCACGTCGAAGTACTTAGCCATCTGTCGAGTCTAGGTGACAGGGGTGTGTCGGCCGGGACCAGGCAGCGCCGACGAAGTCGAGGAGGTCCTGGTTGACGGCCTCGGCGTGGGTGATGCAGATGCCGTGCCGCAGGGTCGGCACCTCGATCGCGGCGGCCTCCTCTACCCGGAAGGCAAGGGCCGGGAAAGCGGGTGGAACTCGGGGGCCATGGCGTACGACTACTGAGGTGGACGAGGTGTCAACTTCCCTACTGAAGGCGGGCGTTGGAGATCATGGGCGGATTGGGCGGAGAAGACAGGGACGGTGACCGGCGGGTGCGGCCGAGTCGGCGAGGGGTGCTGCGGGGCGCGGTGTCGGGAGCGGTCGGCGTGGGAGCCGCGGCAGCGGTCGGAGTGGGCGCAGGACCGGCGCGGGCGGTGTCCGGGGGAGGCCGGCTCGAGGTCGCGGTCCTGCTCTACGACGGCTGCACGGCGCTGGACGCGGTGGGACCGTACGAGGTGCTCTGCCGGGTCCCGGGCGTGCGGGTGACGATGGTCGCCCGCGAGGTGGGCCCGGTCCGTACGGACACGGGGGAGCTGAGCCTGGTGGCGGAGCGCGCGATGCGGGACGTACACGGTGCCGATGTCCTGCTGGTCCCAGGGGGAGGGGACCGGGGGACGACGGCGATGATGGGCGACACGAAGTCCCACGAGTGGATCCGCCGTGTCCACCGCCGCTCGGTCTGGACGACATCGGTGTGCACGGGGTCGCTGATCCTGGGGGCGGCGGGCCTGCTCCGCGGCCTCCCCGCGACGACGTACTGGGCGTCGCGGCCGTATCTGGAGAAGGTCGGCGCGACGTACAAGCCGGGGCGCTTCGTCGAGGCGGGGAAGATCATCACGGCTGCGGGTGTCTCCGCGGGCATCGACATGGGCCTCCACCTCGCGGCCCGTCTCTCGAGCACCAAGGTGGCGGAGGCGGTGCAGCTGGCGGTCGAGTACGACCCGGACCCGCCGTTCGACACCGGCAGCCCGGAGAAGGCCGATGCCGAAACGGAGGCTCTCGCTCTCAAGCTGATCGCGGACGCGGCGGTCTGATCACTCGGGCCGCAGGCCGAGGACGAGGTCGCGGGGCAGACCGTGCGTGTCGTGGAGGTAGCGCAAGCGCTCCTCGTCCAGCGGCCCGCGGAACCGGGGCTGGGCCAGGATCCTTCGCCCTCGCTCCAGGAGCCGACGGAACCGCTGCTCCTCGTCGAGCAGGATCACGCGTACGTCGACGGTGTCCACGTCCTGACGGAAGCGGTCCAGAGTGTGCTGCACCACAGCATCGGGCAGATCCCCGAGACTGCGTGACCCGGGCTCGTCGTGCCAGAGGACGGTGAGCAGGCGCCGCACCAGGCGGCGCAGCACGTACCCGCGGTCGGTATTGCTCGGCCGCACCCCGTCGCCGATGACCACGACAGCGGAACGCAGGTGATCGCAGACGAGCCGCAGCGACGTTTCGTCCAGCGGCCACAGTTCCGGTACGAGCAGACGCCAGGGCTCGAAGACATCGCTCTCGAACACCGATGACTTGCCCTGCAGGGCGGCGACCAGCCGCTCCAGACCGAGTCCGGTGTCGACGTTGCGCTGGGGGAGCGGAACGAGGGAGCCGTCGTCGAGCTTCCGGTAGCGCATGGTGACGTGGTTCCACATCTCCACCCAACGGTCGTCCTGGGAGGGCGTCGACCGCGGCGGACCGCCATCGTTCCCGGCCCCTGTCCCGCTCCCTGTCCCGCTCCCGCCCCCGGTCCAGAGGAAGATCTCCGAATCGGGACCGCACGGCCCGGTCGGCCCGTTGGACCACCAGTTGTCCTCGACCGTCAACTCCACCGGAACCCCGAGCTCCTCCCACACCTCCAGGGAAGCGGTGTCGGGGCCGGTGCGGTCGTCGCCGCCGAAGACGGTGGCATGCATCATGCGCGGATCGACACCCAGCCCCTCGGTCAGGAGCTCGTACCCCCAGCGCAGACTCTGCGGCCCCTCGTAGTCGCCGAGCGACCAGGTGCCGAGCATCTCGAAGACGGTGAGATGCGTGGGGTCGCCGACTTCTTCGAGGTCGGTGGTGCGCAGACAGCGCTGCACGTTGACGAGCCGGTTGCCGAGAGGGTGCGGGCGCCCCTCCAGATACGGGGTGAGGGGGTGCATGCCCGAGGTGGTGAACAGTACGGGGTCGCCGGGCGGCGGCAGCAGGGTCGATCCGGTGATCCGGTGGTGTCCGCGCTCCCGGAAGTAGTCGACGAACGTGCGGACGACGTGATCGGTGTTCATGAGGTGGCTCCTTCGCCGGTAGAGCGGGGAGGCACCGGACAACGGGTCCGCCACGAGTCACGAGACATGAGCCACGAGTCGCCATCGGCGGGCCGTTTCCGGTCGCCGATGGAGGGTGGGAAAGACGTCAGGCGGCGGCAACCGGCGAGCTGGTCGCTCGCGCGGTCGCGTTGGTGCGTGGGCCTGTGACGTTCATGTGGCCGAGGATAACGAGCCCGGCAGGCGGGGGCACGTGATTATCCGCGGGGTCACCACCGGTGGGGCTCACCACCAGTAGGCGGGGTAGCGCGGCGTCCGGGGACGGGCGTACGAGGCGGCCCAGCCCGCGAGGACGAGCAGGCCCGCGGACCCCACGAGAAGGGGTACGAAGGTGGTGGGGCGCGGTGTGTTCAGGACGATGACGACGGCGGTCGCGCACGCGGGGGAGTGCTGGGTGCGGGCCACGGTCATCACGGCGAGACCGGTCCCGGCGGCGAGGGCCGCCGCCCACGGCGAACTGCCCGACGCGGCGACGACCGCGTAACCGACGGCGGCGCACAGCAGATGGCCGGCGATCACACTGCGAGGCTGAGCGAGCGGCAGCCCGGGTGCGCAGTGAATGATCGCCGCGGACGCGGCCAGCGGGGGTATCAGCACGGGCTCGTGGATGACGGAACCTATCGCCACCAGAACCAGCAGCACGGCAGTAGCGGCGCTGATGTTGTGCAGCGCGGCGCCGGGCGAGGGCGGGGCGGGCGCACGACCGGCGAGACGGGCGCGGAAGCCGGAGCGCGGGCGGCCGGACCGGGCGAGAGGGACAACGGGTACGGGGGCAGCAGGCGCGGAGACAGGTGGTGCGTCAACGATTTCGTCGGTGCTCAAGACAGTGCGATTCCGGGGCAGGGCCGACCGGAAACCCGGACGGCGATGGCAGAAGGGCAGGAGTCGGCCCGTCTTCCCTCGCGGTCGGCAGGGACGTGGGCACCGGCGGCGGTCCGGGTGGGGATATCCGCGTACTCACCCGGAATTCTACGCGGCGCTCTCACGTAGCCGCAGGTCAGGGTCCTGGGCAGCCGTCATGTGTCCGAAGACCCAGCCCTGGCCCGGCACCCGGGCCCGGGCACTCGTCGCCCGGTGCTGGGCGGCCCTGTACGCACGGACCGGGCCACGCGCTGACGAGACGAGTACGGACCCAGTACTCGTACGACCAATCCCGCACGCGCTAGGAGCGCGTGGCCGTGGCGCAGCTCTTGCCACCGGCTTGCGTGTCGCCGCTGTCGACGGGCTTGCTGCGGTCGTACGGATCGACCCGGTGGTCCTCGTCGGCGTGCTGCTTGTCGGCGGTGTCGAACGGCGGTGCGAAGTAGCCGGTCGGCTCGGAGCAGCCGCCGTTGGTCAGGTCGAGCGTGTAGGAGACGAGGGACATCGTGCCCGGTTCGGTGATGATCTTGTCCGGGTCGTCCCAGCTCATCACCACCTCGCGCCGCACGATCGTACGGACGATGTCGGCGTCCCGCCCCCGCTCGCCCGCGGGCGCCACCGGGTACACGAAGGTGACGTCCGCCGTCACTTCGAGCGCCCCGCGCTCGCCCTCCCGGTAGGAGAGCCGACCGCGCGTCTTGACCACGTCGCCGACCAGTTGGGCCTGCTGCGGCCGGAAGCGGCTGAACAGCAGCAGCGGGTCGGTGGTGGGCGTGGGCGTCTTCGACGACAGGGCGGAACGCAGGTACTCCTGGACGTCGTCCTGGTGCGGATTCAGCAGCCCGATCGCCTTCGTCGGCCGCTCGCCGCGCAGCACGCCCCGGTCGAGCCCGGCAGCCACCAGGAAGCGCCGGCTCTGCTCCAGCGCCCGTCCGACCTGCGCGGCGTCCATCCAACCGGTCGCCTTGGCGGCAGGCACAGTGATCCCCGACGCTCCGTCGGCCCAGCGCGCGGCGGGCGAACCCCGGAAGGGCTCGGCCCAGGTGGCGCGCTGCGCCGGTTCGGCGCCCGGAGCGTCACGCGGTCTCTCCGACTCGGCTGCGAGCGGCGCCTCGTTCCGCCCACCATCGTCGCTGTCAAAGAGGTCGAACACCTGCTGCGGGAAGAGGCTTACGCCCAGCAGGGCAACGGCAGCCACCAGCCCCGTCACGTACCAGCCCGTCCTGCGCCGGGGCCGTGCAGGCGAGTACGTACGCCGGCCTTCCGCCTGACCGGCCCCCGCCCTGAGCCGCTGCTCCACCCCACGGGCGCGCGCCGACGGCTCCACCGGAGCCCCGGCCGCACCCTTGACCGACTCCCGCAGGAACCGCTCCCACTCCTCATCGGACACCGAGGACCCGTCCTGCCCCCCAACCCCACCCACCGCATGCTCCCGTGTTCGCTCAATGGCCATGGCCCGACAGCTCGTCCGTCCCCCCGGTCGGCTCGTTGACGGAGCGCCGGTTGATCGAGAAAGCCGACCGCATAATCGCATGAGCCGGCCGCGGGCCTGCCGGGGGCATGGGGCGGCGAGGCCGGGCCAGGACAGTGCCGGCCCGGGGCCGTCGGCCCTACGATCCGGAGCGCAACCCCAGAGCGCTGTGCTCCACCACACCCGAATCGAGGTCACTCCTGCCCGACGCCCTGGCAGTCAACTCGGTGAGGCGGGCCCGGAGGTCGGTGGCGGGCTCCCCGAGGACGATCGTGCTGATGAGCAGCTCCAGCATCAGGCAGTCGTACTCGTCGCCCATGGTGCGAGAGCGCTCCCTGTCGCCCTCGGCCACAGCGGAGGTGATCCGCCTCCCGCGATCAGAGGCGAAGGTCGCCTCATAGATGCCGTAACCGGTCCAACTCCGGTGCATGAAAAGGACATCGCCCTCCACGAAGACGTTCCACTTCTCGTCCATGTCCCGGGCTCGGTATCCGCGCCGGATCCGGTCCCACTCCTCGTCGGTCCAGACGCGATCCGGCAACTGAGACATCGGCCGGGGCAGGTTGATCGGATGTAGGCGCCGGAACGACTCACGGGTGAGCGGGGCATCAGCAGTCATGGCGTGATCGTACGGAAGCGCGGATGTGCGCCGCCGTGTGCCTCAACTCCTCACCGCGCGCAGCGGAGCTTCCCTCTGCGCGTGCAGTGCGCCCCCGCAGGGAGGTTCGCACCGCACGGAGCCCGGTGATAACGCTGGAGTCACGGAGTCGACGAACGAGGTGATGAAAGGATTCGGCATGGCATCTCAGGCAATCCTTGAGGCGGGCCGGCTGTCCGCCATCGTGAAGATCCTCGACCGGGCCGGCGGCCATCTGAGTGCCGCGGTACGCGACCACACCCGGGCGCCCGCCCTCCCCGACGACAGGGAAGTCCCCGCCTTCCAGGACGACACGGCGGCGTCCGCCATCCAGGCACTCCTCGACCTTTCACGCAGCGCCGCGCACGACCTGACCTGCGCGGTCCAGCACGCGGGCAGTGGCGATCTGAGCCTGGCCCAGGCCCACCTGGAGGCGGCACGCACCGCCCCCGAGAAGCACGTCGTGCCGACCGCAGGCATGCCCTTCCCGCTCCCCGGAGGCGTACGCACCGCACTCCAACTCCTGCGCGGCATCACGGGGTTCTTCAGCGAGGAGACCGAAGACGCCCTGGTCCGCGCGCTGACCATCACCTCCGCGTCGACCACCTGACGGCGGCACTCACGTCACTGTCACTGTCAGCGTCCCCCCTGCCCGAACCAGGCCGCCGACGGCCCGCCGGTGGCGCGCGTGGAGGCATACAGGGTGACCGCGATGCCACCCTCTCCCGAGACCGCGTACGGCTCTGAGGGGCCGGTCGCGTTCAGGTGCGCGGCGATCGCGTAGGCAAGCACGGTCACGGTGTGCTCGTCACCGGAATGGATGGTGATCCGGGCCGTGCCCGGCTCCGTCAGATGAAGATCACGGCTGTTCATGCCGGGATCGACGCAGCTCACGGCAGTGGCAGTTCGGTGCGGGGGACAGGTTCACCCGTCCGACTTCTATGTGTGCCGGACGGGAGTAAGAGGCCCAGGAAGGGGTCATACGCGCCGGACCGGACGAGGGTCGTGCTCGCCCGTGAGGGGCATCCCGGAGGCCAAGAGCGCGGGCGTTATCGGCGAAGTACTGCTCGTCCGCCTCCGGGGGCCAGGCCGAGGGTGACGCCCTGGCTGAGGCCGACGAACAGGGCCCTGAGCGCGGTGGTCAGGCGCTGTGCCTCTCGCTGCGTCACGACGGTTCCGTTGTGCGGCCGACCTGTGAACACCGTGATCGGGTGGCGGCGCTCCTGCGAACATGCGGTCGCCCCCATCGCGCTGGCCGCGCTACTGATGGCCGCTCGCCCTGCGCGGACGACCTCGGAGCAGCGAACCCAAGGCCAGGCGGCCTGATCCGGGCCGGAGGCCCGCACCGACCGGTTGCGGGCCTTCGTGCTGCCCGGCGCAGCAGTGAAACGACACCGGCACCCGCTGCGCCCACTCCTCGATGAACGGGCGGTGTTCTGCGGCCAAGGGCGAGTTGAAGTCGTAATCCGGATAAATCACCCCCTTGCCACAGCCGTGTAACGGCGACCGCAGGGCGGACAACTCCGTTCCCGGTCGACCTGTCGAACCCGGTGCGTCACACAACTGGTCCGACTGCTCCGACTGCTCCGCGACGGAACCGGTGCCGCCACGGCAACAGCCGCACCCCTCCCGCAAACCCACCACTGGAGTTGACGAACATGCCCCGAAACATCCTGCCGACGCGGCTGGCCGCAACCGCCGCGCTGCTCCTCGTCGCAGGCGCGCTGTCCATCCCCACCGCCACCGCCGAGTCCAGATCCCCCGCGCCCGGCGACGCGTACGTCCTGAAGGTGAGTACCGATCCGGTCAAGACCGACTACGACAACCGCAAGGTCAACGTGACCGGCACCGTCACCAAGGCCGACGGTACGCCCGCGCCCGGCATTCCGGTCACGCTCCAGGAGGTCGTCCGCTTCACGACCTGGAACCCGTGGGGCGACCCGATCGACCCCCACTACTACGAACCCCGAGACCTGGGCAAGCCGGTGAGCGACGCCGACGGAAAGTTCACCCTGCCCAATGTCGAGATCGACCACGTCAGCGGCAGCAGCCTGCTCAACGTCGAGCAGGACGTACAGATCACGGCCCAGTACGACGAGGACGGCGACCTCGACACGCCGCAGGACGGCTACTTCGCGGACACCACCGTGTACGCCGCCGCCAAGCCGAGCTCGCTCAGCTACAAGGTCAACAAGACGAAGGTGAAGGCGGGGGACATCCTCACCGTCCAGGGCATGGTCGAGCTCCCCAAGGGTGTCGACCCGGGCGGCACGGAGGTCTTCCTGCAGACCTACTGGGAGAACCAGTCCCATGTGAAGACGACGGCCGAGGGCGACGGATTCTTCGTACTGTCCGTGCGGGTCTCGCGCGACGACAATGCGTTCAGCCTCCGTACGGCTCCGCGGGACCTCTACGTAAAGGGCGCGGAACGGAAGCTGCCGATCACCAACACCTCACTGCCCCGCTCCTGACGGGTCTCGTCGACGGGGCCCCCGGTATCGGTGCGCACGACACCCGTACCGGGGGCCTCCGCCGTGCCCCGCCGCCCGCAAGGCGGCGGTAGATGCGGTGGACGCGGTGGACGCGAGTGATCCCCGCTAGCGCCGCTGCCCGTCCTCGGGCCGCCGTGCCTTGACCCACACCGCGCCCCACACGGTCGCGACCAGACCCGCGCCGAGACCGATGGTCGCCCAGTCCGAACCGCTGCCGCTGGAGCCGCCGACACCCGCGTGGGAGCCGCGTGTCGGCATCGGGTGCGGCGGGGAGGGCATCACCGATCCGGCGACGTCGAGTGAGTAACTCGACATGCCGCCCTCGCAGTCCACATCCACGTCGTACGAGCCGGCCTGCGCGCTGGGACGGATCTTCGCCGTACCGGTGTAGATCCCGGCCGAGCCGGTCGACAGGGTCACCTGGGACTCGAAGGCGTCGGAGTCGGCGGTCGCCGACTCGGCCTCGCAGCCGCCCGACACCGACAGGACCACGTCGTCCCCGGGCTTGGCCGGGTCGGGGGTGGCGGAGAACGAAGGCTGGTCACCCGCGGTCGCCGACGGCACGGCGACGGTGAACGCGGTGGCCGTGGTCAGAGCGGCGGTGGCGACGGCGGATATGACACGCATGGCTCGTCCTCGTTCCGGACGCGGCCGGACCGGTCGGGTCGCTGGGTGCCGCGTCTATGCCTCATGCAAGCCGGAGCCTGAGGAACCCGGCGCGCTGGAGAGAGCCAGCCGGGCTACGGCGCAAGCCCCGATGGAGCGATGGCCGGCCCAGGCCCGCGCGGCGGCGTGGACGCGCGGTCCACGAGAGCGGGGTCACCGTGCCGTCGCGTGACGCCGCCCTGCCCGCCTCCCCTGATCGCACAGCAGTCGACGGGTCCCCACCCGCGTGGCCTAGCCTGAGCGCCATGTCCACCCCACCACCCACGCCGACGCCGACCCCCGCTCCCGCTCTCGGCCCCGCTCCCGTGCACGCACTGGCCCACTGCCCCCTGACCCCGGCCGCCGTGGGAGAATTCCTGGCCCTGTCGGAACAACCGGCGCCCGCGGACGACTTCGACGCGCTCGACGCCGTTCTGCGTGCCCGTGACTGGAGTTGGGAGCACGAATGCCTGACGGACTCCTACCGCACGGGCTTCGGGCACCCGTTGTGCACCGAGGGCGACTCCCCGTTCGGAGATGCGAAAGCGCGGAGCTTCCTCGTGTTCGGGGAGCTGTACCCCGCCGACCCGGACGACGAGGACCTCGCCAACATGCCGTGGCTGGGCGAACTCGTGGATGACTGGGGCCGGGCGCCGGGGTGGACCGTTCGACGCCCGTCCTCACTAGAGGAGTGCGTCGAGGCGCTCGACCGGGCCGCGGAGGCCGTCACGGCCCACCTCGGGGCCGCCCCGGAGCGGACGGTCACGAGTGACGCGGCCGTGGTGACGGGCCCGCCGATGCCGCACCGGATCTGGCGCACCGCCACGCACGCCGTGATCGTGGGACCCCACGCGGACAACGGCCCGTACGGCTACCTCACCCATCTGCAACTCGCCGCTTCTCCCCTCGGCCTGGCCCCCGAGCTGCCGCGTGAGGACGACACGGAGGAGCTGGACCGCTGGATCGAGGCACACATCGACTGGTGACGCCCCGCCGACGAGATGGCCGAGCTCAGCCGCCGGTCAGCCAGTCGAGCAAGTCGAACGCCCGGGACAGGGCACTGGCCTTCCGGCGGTGGCTACGGCAACAGTAACGACGCCTGCGCCAACGGCTCGTCTGCTCCACCGGCGTCCCGCACCAGCCGCACGGCCGCGCCCCGCCGTTCCGCCTGTCCCACCCCATACGGGGACTGTACCGGTGGGGGAGAGGGAGGAGCCGATTCCGGGACGCCCGCGTCAGTTCATGGAGAGAGCGGCCACGGACAGGCCCTAGCCCGCGTACGCCATCACGTCGTCCACCGACGCGTTGCCACCACAGATCACAAGCCCGAGGCGCGTCTCGTCCCCGGTCTTGGCGAGGACACGGCGGGCTGCCGGGAGGAGACAGCCGGCCGCGGGCTCGGCCCACACCTTGGCGTGTTCTGCCAGCTCTCGGACGCCGGCGAAGGCGTCCGCCTCCGGTACGACCAGTACCTCGTCGACCAAGTCGCGCACCATGGTGTAGGTCAGCGGCGACACCGTGGGCGCACCGAGTGTGGTGATCCGCGAGTCCACGTCCACCTGTACCGGCCCGCCGTGGGTCAGCGCCTGTGACATCGCGTCGGCGCCGACGGTCTCCACACCCCACACCCGTACACCCGGCCGCCGCACCCGCAGTGCCGCCGCCACACCGGCGATCAGTCCGCCCCCGCCGATGGACACCAGCACATCCGTCAACTCACCGGCGTCCTGCGCGAGTTCGAGCCCCACGGTGCCCTGCCCGGCGATCACCACCGGGTCGGCGAACGGATGCAGGAGCGTGAGCCCCTCGGCCTCCAGCCGTTCCATGAGGGCGAACGCCTCGGCCATGGTGGGGGTCAGCCGAACGTCGGCTCCGGCGGCACGGGCCTGCGCCACGGAGCGTGCGGGTGCGGCCCGCGGCATGACCACCGTGGCCCGTACGCCCAGCGCGGCCGACATCTCCGCCACGGCGACACCGTGATTGCCGCCGGACACCGCCACCACACCGGCCGCGCGCTGTTCACCGGTCAGCGTCAGCAGCTTCGCGACGGCACCTCGCGCCTTGAACGAGCCACTGCGCTGCAGCAGTTCGAGCTTGACGGTGACCGGGACCCCGAGCAGTGCGCTCAGCCCCGGACTGGGCAGTGTGGGCGTCCGCACCACGTGACCGGCGATCCTGGCCGCCGCGGCCTCCAGCTCCTCGACACCGATCATGGCGACCCTCCAAGTGACGTCGTACGCCGTTTTCGTCTGCACGATACGTGCATGTCCTCCGGAGCCGGCGGGCGGATGGCTTTCCTGTCCAACCGAAGAGCGATATCGGATCGCGTGGGGTGGTCGTCCGCTGGCACGCTGCCCACATGGATCATGCGGAGGTACTGCTCATCGGAGGACGTGCTGGTGTCGGCAAGACGACGGTGGGGTGGGAGGTTTCGGCGTTGCTGCGTTCCGAGGCGGTCGCGCACGCGATCATCGACGGTGACTTCATGGGACAGGTGCATCCAGCCCCGCAGGGAGACCCGCACCGCTCGGAGATCACCGAACGCAATCTGACAGCGGTGTGGGCGAACTACGCCCGCTGCGGCTACCGACGCCTGATCTACACGAACACCATGAGTGTCCTGCCGGAGACGACGGGCATGTTCGAGCGCGCGGTGGGCGCCGAAGCGAGACTCGTACGGGTCCTGCTCACCGCCTCCGACGCCACCGCCCGCGAGCGCCTGGTGGGACGAGAACTCGGCTCGGAGCTCGAGCAGGAACTGGAAGGAAGCGCCCGCAAGGCGCGAATCCTGGATGAGCGGGCCCCTGCGGGGGCGGTACGCGTGGTGACGGACGGGCGATCGGTCTCCGACATCGCGCGGGAGGTGGTGGCCGCGACCGGCTGGTCGGGGTCGCGCTCCGCCCACGGTTCCTGACTGACTGCTGTGACGGACGACTGGACCTAAAAATATTGCGCGCCACGCATGTTTGCGTGGCGCGCAACTTTAGGTACCTTGGATCCATGGGGCTTCGAGAACGGAAGAAGGCCGAGACGCGCTCCGCGCTGAGCTGGGCGGCACTGAGGCTGGCGGTCGAGCACGGGTTCGACAACGTGCGGGTGGAGGACATCGCCGGGGCCGTCGGCGTCTCACCGCGCACGTTCAACAACTACTTCTCCAGTAAGGGCGAAGCGATCGTCGCCCGCCACCTCGACCGCTGCCTGGGCGTCGCAAAAGCGCTGCGCGAACATCCGGCGGAACCGTTGTGGGACGCGATCACTCGCGCGGTGCTCAAGCAGTTCGAACCGGACGCCGCGGCGGCCGCGCACCCTGTTCCGGATGCGCAGACGTGGACGGCGGGCGTGCGCCTGGTCCTCTCCGCACCGGCGCTGCAGGGCGAGATGCTGCGGGCCGGAGCCGTCGCCGAGGCCGAGATCGCCGTGGCCATCGGGGACCGCACGAATACCGACCCGAACCAGGACCTGTATCCGCACCTTGTCGCCTCCACGGTGATGGCCGCGGTCAACACCGCCATGGCGCACCACCTCCGCGCCGATCCGCCGGCACCGCTGGGCCCCTTGCTCGCGGACGCGCTCGCCCGCCTGGCGGCGGGCCTGCCCACCCCCTAGCGCCCCACAGCACAGCAGGAAGCCCGGCGCGGGCCGCCGGGCCGATGCCCCTTGCCCACCTGCGCGGAAAGGACTCCATCCATGATCGACGTCGTCGTCGCGGGCGCCGGACCGAACGGTCTGATGCTGGCCTGCGAACTCGCCCTGGCCGGCGCGCGTCCGCTCGTCCTGGAACGCCTCACCGAGCCGACCGGCGAGCAACGCGCGAACGGCCTGGTCGGCCAGGTCGTCCGCATGCTCGACCGGCGCGGACTGTACGAGCGGCTGGCCGCACCCGGGGCAACGCCCCAGCCGACACCCGGTTTCGTGTTCGGAGCGTTCCCGCTCGGCTTGGCGGACCTGCCGGACAACCCGCTGTACACGTTGCTGGTGCCGCAGCGCCGGATCCAGCACATGCTCGCCGAGCGAGCGGCAGAACTGGGGGTCGAAGTCCGCTACGGGTGCGAGGTCACCGGCCTGACGCAATGTGAGAGGTCGGTGACGGTGGAGCTGCGCGGGCGGGAGCCGGTCGAAGCGGCGTTCTTGGTCGGTGCCGACGGTGGACGCAGCACGGTCCGCAAACTCAGCGGGATCGAGTTCCCCGGCGTGACCTCGGACGACTCGGTATCGCGCAGCGGTCACGTGAGCGTGCCCCCGGACATGATCGGTACCGGTGGTGGTCTGGTCGTACCCGGCTTCGGTGTCGTACCGCCGTTCCAGCACCTGCGCACCGAACGCGGCCTCATCGCCTGGGGGCCGCTCCCGGAGGGAGCTCCGCTGATCACCACGGTGGAATGGGGTCAGCCGGCCGAAGGCGAGGCTTCGCTCGACGAGCTCAGAGCCAGCGTCTCCCGTGTGCTCGGCGTGGACGCCGTATCGCTCGACCCGCCGACCGGACCGGGGCCGCACGTGATGAGACGGCTGTTCGGCGGCAACACCAGAATCGCATCGCGGTACCGCGCGGGCCGTGTGTTCCTTCTCGGCGACGCCGCGCACGTGCACTCGGCGATCGGCGGCCCGGGACTCAACCTGGGCCTTCAGGACGCGGTGAACCTGGGCTGGAAGCTGGCCGCGGAGTCGCGCGGGCACGCACCGAAGGGGCTCATGGACACGTACGAGTCGGAACGGCTCCCCGCCGCGCGGCGGGTCGCCATGCACACCCAGGCCCAGTCGCTGCTCACCCGCCCGGGCACCGACGTGACGGCACTGCGTGAACTGTTCGGCGAGCTGCTCACCCAGCCGACCGCACGGCGGCACATCGCGGGACTGCTGTCCGGCGCGGACATCACCTACGAGATGGGCCCGGCGACCGGCCCGCTCGTCGGCCGATGGGCGCCGGACCTGCCGGGCCTCCGCGAACACACGCGCACCGGCCGCCCACTCCTCCTGGACCCCACCGGCACCCTCGACGCGGGCGTCTGGGCACCACACGTCGAGACCGTGACCGTCCCGGAAACGGAACTCGACACCGCACTGCTTCTCCGGCCCGACTGCTACGTGGCCTGGCAAGGCACCACCGACGATGGCCTGCACGACGCGCTCGGAACGTGGTTCAGGGCGCCCTGAGCTCGGATCAAGACGGCGTGACGTTCAGGGGCGGGGCCCTGGAGGCGGGCGTGCGATAAGTTGCCCGCCATGGCTGAACTCGGACCCGTCGCCTGGCCACGCGCTCCGATAAGGACCGAACGGCTCGTACTTCGTGAGTCCCGGGCGCGGGACCGTGCAGCGTTCATCGAGCTGTTCGCGTCGTCGGAGGTGCGCACGTACCTCGGCGGGCCCCGACCGCGCGACGAACTCGAACGCGCCGTGCCGGAGATACCAGGGCGTCGCCCCGGCGTCTTCGTGATCGAGCTCGACGGGGCGCCGATCGGCACGGTCATGCTCGATCGACGCGACGCGGAGCGTCCCGGGCACGTCCGCCCGGACACCGAAGAGGCCGAGCTCGGCTACATGCTCCTGCCGGACGCGTGGGGGCGCGGGTATGCCGCCGAGGCGTGCGCCGCGGCACTGGACTGGTTCGCCGCCGCGCTTCCCGGAGAGCCGGTGGTGCTGTGCACCCAGACGGCCAACGACCGTTCGATGCGCCTCGCGGCGAAGCTGGGGTTCGCAGAGGTGGAACGGTTCCGGGAGTTCGGTGCCGAGCAGTGGTTCGGCGTGTGGTCCCCGGCCACGCGGAAGGCGTCAGCACCGCAGCTCGGCCCAGTGCCTGTCGCTTGACCGACGTCATTCAGGTGGGCGGCCGTATCCAACCAGACGACGAAGGGGGCCGATCCGAAGCTGCGGGGCGGTCAGGAGTGTGCCGCCGTCCGTCGTGAGCGGGACCGTTCCCGACGTGTCCGTCGTACGAGATCGGCTGCCGCCTGCGGCCAGGCGCCGTGGTCGAAGACGAACCCGGCCTCCCTCAGCCGCCCGGGCACCACCCGTCGGCTCTTCAGAAGGAGTTCCGTGTCGGAGCGGAGGGCAAAGGCGCCGATCTCGGCCATCCACCGCGTCGCGGGCAGCCCGACCGGCATGCCCCAGGCGCCGCGCAGCGCCCGCATGAACTCCCGTTGCGGCAGCGGGCCGGGGGCCGCGAGATTGACCGCCCCACTGATGACCTCCCGCTCGATCAGGAACTCCACGGCACGGACGAAGTCACGGTCGTGGATCCAGGACACGTACTGCGCGCCGCCCGCGACCGATCCGCCGAGGCCGAGCCGCGCCAGCCACAGCAGGTAGTCGAAGACGCCGCCGCGGTCCGGGCTCATCACCATCGCCGACCGCAGGGCCACCTTGCGCGTGTCCGGCGTCGCGGCCCGCTCCTGTTCCCGCTCCCAGTTCCGCGCGATCTCGACGCTGTAGGCCCAATAACCGGGGACTCCGGGCTCGTCTCCGCCGATCGTGCCGCCGACCTCGTCGTTCGGCGCGTCGAAACGGTGGGCGTAGATGGTGGCGGTACTCATCTGGAGCCAGACCCGGGGCGGTTTGCGGGCCGCGGCGATCGCCTCGCCCACGACGCGCGCGGAGTCGACGCGCGAGTCCATCATGGCGCGGAGGTTGTCGTCGGTGTAGCGGCAGCTGACGCTACGTCCCGCAAGGTTGATCACCACGTCACTGCCGTCGACCACCTCCGCCCAAGGACCGAGCGTCCGGCCGTCCCAGGGGACTTCGCCGTCCCGCCCCGGACGTCTGGTCAGGACCACGACCTCGTGACCCGCAGCGGCGAGCGACCGACGCAGCACGCCGCCCACCTGACCGGTCCCGCCTGGCAGCACGATCTTCACTACGCCTCCCGGGTTGTGACTCTGCCTCTGGGGCCCAGTTGCTTGGACCGCTGATGTCAGCATTCGCCCCGAGCATACGTAGCCGAGCCGGCGCCCGGAGGCTGGGGCGCCCGGGGGGGCGGAGGGGCGGATGGGCGGGTGAGTGAAGGGGGGACAGCCTCGCGCATGCCGCCCACCTCAACATCGCGCCTGCGAAATGATGTTGCTGTGGCAGACTGCGGCGCGCCAAGCGTCTCGCAGCAGCAACGGAGTAGGCCATGACCCCAGGTGCACCCAAGCCGACGATCGACACCAGCAACCCGCACCCCGCCCGTGTCTACGACTGGCTGCTCGGCGGCAAGGACAACTACCCCGTCGACGAGGCCGTGGGCGATAAGCTGCCGCCCGAGGCGAAGGACGCCGCACGGCAGAACCGTGCCTTCATGCACCGCGCCACGGCCTGGCTCGCGAGTCAGGGCGTGGACCAGTTCCTCGACATCGGCACCGGAATCCCCACCGCTCCGAACCTGCACCAGATCGTCCAGGAGATCGTGCCGTCGGCACGGGTCGTCTACACCGACAACGACCCCATCGTGCTGCGGCACGCCGAAGCCCTGCTGGTCAGCCGACCCGAGGGAAAGACGGACTACATCCAGGCGGACGTCCGCCAGCCGCTGGAGATACTCGACCATGCCCGCACCCTGCTGGACTTCGACCGGCCGATCGCGCTCTCCCTCATCGCGCTCATGCATTTCCTGCCCGACGACGAGGACCCGCACGGGATCGTGCGCACGTTGGTCGACGCCATGCCCTCAGGCAGCCACCTGGTCCTGTCGCACGCCTCTTCCGACCTCTTCCCGGAGCTGTCGGCGCAGGTCACCGCGGAGTACGCGAAGGGCGGCATCCAGCTCGGCTTCCGTACCCGCGCCGGGGTCGCCCGATTCTTCGACGGGCTCGACCTTCGCGAACCCGGCCTGGTGACGGCCACCGAATGGTTCAACGGCACGGCGCAGCCGGACACGGAGGACTGCGGGATCTACGCGGCGGTGGCGCGTATCCCGTGACGGATAGAGGGGCGGGCCGGCCAGGGGCCGGGCCGGCCTGGCGGGCACGTCCCGCGCCCCCGAAACCCGCCCCCCCCGAACGCCGTACGCCCGACCCCGGACCCCGACCTCATCCGCTAGGCGTCACTTCCAGGGATCGGTGAATGACCGTCCTGGCACCGGCTTGGCGATGAGCGCCACCGAGATGAAGAAGCTGACCTGACCGATGGCGAACATCAGGGTGGCGAGCGCCTTGTCCCCGTAATGCTCGGTCGCCTGCGCGTACAGCTCGTCGGAGACCCTCTCGCCGTCCATGGATGGCTGAAGCACCGCCTCCACGAGCGCCAGCGCCGCACGCTCGGCACTGGTGAAGTACGGCGAGTCCTGCCAGGACGCCACCGAGGTGATCCGCTCTTCGGACTCCCCGGCCTTGCGCAAGAATCCCGTGTGCAGAACGGTCAGGTAGGTGCTGCCGACGATCTGACCGGCGCGCAACTGAACCAGACCGATCGTGGAGCGCGGTACCGAACCGTTGCCGGTGACCTTGAACAACGCTGCCGACACCTCCGCCAGCTCGGGAACAAGCTCCGCGGGGTCCTCGGACATGCGCGGAACCATCCGGGGCTCCGTCGTGATCGAACGTGCTGCCATCACCATCTCCTCAGAGGCTCTCAAGTTGCTGTCACTGCCACGACGGAGCACGAGAGGGAAAGGTGACAAGCGGCTGCCCGACGCGCAGGATTCCGGGCGCGGGCCGGCGCCTTACTGAGGTCGGTACGGGCGCGCCGGCGCGAGGGGGAGAGCCGCGGTGTGCCGCCGACGTTCCAGGTCAGGTCAGTCGGTGGGAGCCGGCACACGGAGGTTACGTGCTGGGCCGAGGCAGCCCGGTGGACATCCTGACCTTGATGTTGTTCTCGCCGTGCCGAGCTTCTTCGTGCAGGCCAAGCCGCCGGTAGAGGGCCTGGGCCCGCTCATTGACGACGAGGACGTCCAAGGTCAGGTCCCGGCCCTGCCGACGGGCCTGGTGCAGGAGGCCGCGGACGAGCCGGGCGCCGATGCCGCGTCCCTGGTGGTCCGGGTGGAGCTCGATCCGTGCCAGGTAGATCTCCGTCGGTCGGTGCTCGACGTGCAGCATGCCGACGTCCGTGCCGTCGGCCGTGATGATCTGCCATCGGGCCGGGGAGAACGCGTGGGCATGGAAGTCGCGTTGGGTCTGTTCGTCCCAGCCCCAGACGGATGTGACGTAAGCACCCATGGCTGCCCTGTGCAGCTGGAAGCAGTACTCGCTGTCCGCGGCAGTGGCCGGTCGCAGGTCGATGACGGTCATACAGCTGTGTCTACCGGAATTCCCCTGTCGCAAGCTCTGCTGAGATACGGGGCACGGACCCCCTGCTGTCTGGCCGGCGCCGAGGTGCCCATCTCCCCCTGCATCGGGAGGTCGCGGAGCAGCGTCCGCATGTCCTCCTGGCGCACACAGGGATGGTCAATAGGCGGAGGCCGCCGTGCCCTCTTGTGTCGATCGGACACGTGCGGCCTGCTGCGGGGATGGGGGGGAGAAGCTGGTCTGCGTGCCTGCGGGGGAGTAGTTTTGGTGGTAGGTCAGCCCTCGGCGGGTGGTATGACACCCAGCCCCCGTAGCGTGCTTCCGGCCTCGGTCGCTGATCTTTCCTCGACCGGAGGCCGTCATGTCCCATTCCCCTTTGCCCTCGAGCCCGTCCTCGATGAACGGGCCGCCTCGCCTGCCGCGCGAGGCGCGGATCACCGCCGCGTTGATCGATCTGGCCGACACCCTGGTCGAGGATTTCGACCCCGCGGAGTTCCTCTACCGGGTCGCCGAACACTGCATGGACCTCCTCGACATCGGCGATGCCGGCGTCATGCTGGCCGTGCCCAAGGGGCCCCTTCAGCTGGTCGCGTCCTCTTCCGAACGCGTGCGCCTGGTCGAACTCTTCGAGCTCGACGCCAGCGAGGGCCCGTGTTTCACCGCCTTCCACGAGGCGGCCGCAGTTGATCACACCATCAAACCCGCCCCCTCACCGCGCTGGCCGCGCTTCGACACCCGCGCGGGCCGCTCCGGCTACACCTCCGTCCACGCCACCCCTGTCCGCCTGCGCGGAGAAGTCATCGGCGTGCTGAACCTCTTCCGCCGCGTCCCCGACCCGCTGTCGGAGGCCGACCGGGACCTGGCCAGGGCCCTGGCCGATGCCACCGCCATTTCCCTGCTCCAGCAGACCACTCTTGACCAGCACCGCACCGTTCGAGCCCAGCTCCAGACGGCGCTGGACAGCCGCACCAACATCGAACAGGCCAAAGGTTTCCTGACCGCCCGTCACGGGACCGACCCCGACACCTCCTTCAACCTCCTGCGCGCCCATGCCCGCCACCACCATCTGCGGCTGGTCGACCTGGCCCGCGACATCGTCGACGGAACCACCACCCTCTCCCCGCCTCCGCGGGGGCCCAACCGGGATGCCGCCCAGCCCTGAAACCGGCCTTCATCGGCATGGGCGGGAGCCGGCTCGGCACATGGTCTCCGAGCCGCTGCTGCCGCCCGGGCACTCTCCGTTGGAGACCTTGATGGATGTTCAGCCGCAGTCCTCCATGAGGGAGGACAGAGCCAGGCGCTGGGCATGGAGTAGTTTCGGTATCGCGGCTGCCCTGAACTTGCTCGCGGGGATCGTTGATCTCGAGGGCCCGGCCTGGTTCATGCTTCGGAGTGTCGTCGCGGTCGTATTCACCGCCTCCCTTGTGGCCTACCTCATTCCAAGAGTCCAGCGACTCCGCAACCGTCGACGGAAATGAGGCAGGGGCCGAGGGTGGGATAGAGCACCCCACGAGGGCTCCAGCCCCACAACTGATCATGATCGCCGAGCGGCAAGGAGGTCAGGATGGGGCTCATGCTCTGCCCTGCAGATGACGAAGTAGCCGGCCCAGATATCTCGTGGTCGTACTACGGGTTCAACCTGTTCAGGGAGTGGCTGGCGCAAACTGAGGGGCTCCGCCTCTGCGAGATGGTTGGCTTCGGCGGAAACCGCCCGTGGAGCAGCGTCACGACCACGCTGACACCGCTACTTGACCACCCAGATGACGACGGCGACCTCACAGCCGCTCAGTGCGCGGCCATGCTGCCCCGACTGGAAGCAATCTTCGGTGAGCGGCCGCACACCGCCGACGACCCCATTCTCCAACGACGCATCGAGGACGTCCGCCGGCTGATCGACGTCATGAAGTACTGCGTGGACGAGGACATCCCGCTCGATTTCTGCTGACCACCCGGCCACGGAGCGGGCCCCCGCCAGGCAGGGCCCGCAGTTACGGGACATCCCTTACAGCCTGTTGCATCAGCTCTTGGGACGGCAGGTCTCCAGCTGTTCTGATCCGACACGGATCAGCCTGGGAACCGACTTCGGACGAACGTGGAAGCTCGGAACTGACGTCAGCGTTGCATGCGCCGGACCGGTAACCGCCCGCGACGCCCCCGGGCCGAGCGCCGCATCCCACCATCCGTGGGCAGGCGGTCATCTCTGCCTCGCAGCGCGGCCTGGACCGTCACGCCGTCGGCACCCTAGCCCGAGGGTCTTCCTGGGACGCCTCGGCGGACGAGGCGAGTCGCTGTTGCATGCGCAGATGACGGAACTCGTAGTGCGCGCCGGACTGTCGCAGCACTCCCCGGCGGTGCGCTTCGTCGAGGAACGTCATGATCCGCCAGGGCAGCCGCCCCGTCAGAGCCAGCCAGACACGGGCGACCGCCAGTTGCCCCCACGCGGTGAGCGCGAGTGCGGCGGTACCCATCGGCACCCACATCTGCGCCGCGACATGGTCGAGCCCGCCCTTCGATGCGAACGCCCAGGCCAGGACGACACACACCCCGCCGGTCATGACCGCCACGACGCCGGACCGGGACAGCGACGCCACGCGGTCCGTGCGCAAGGTGACTTGCGGATTGGCCGCCCGGATGAGATCGGAGGGAGTACTGAGCGCACGGTAGAGACCCGAAGCGGGGCCGCCGATCAGCGCGATCAGGACTCCGCCCATGGCACCGGGGAGCAGGAACCGATCGAGCGGGTGCCGGGCGGCGGTCTCAGCGAGCCAGATCCGGGACTGCTCGGGCAGCTCCGGCAGCATGTTCACCGCATTGGCCGCGGTATCGCCGGCGACGAGGATCCGCAGGTCGCCCTCGGCAACGCGGAAGGTCACCCGGGTGTCGAACGACTCGCACTTCCGGCCGCAGCTCGGCGGACGGCTGCCGTGCGGGTATGCCGTGGGCCGGACGCCCGCGCGTGGGTACACCAGGATGACAGCGATCTCCGTCGAGGACTCGACGGTGCGGACACCGTCAGGTGTTTCCTGGTGCGACCACTTCCCGAGCCGTTTGCCGTCCAGGTCGGTCGCCTGCGAGGTCTCCACCGCGGAGAACGCGCAGGCGACGGCGCCCACCGTGCCGCCTGCCGCCACTCCGACGAGCAGGCACACAGCCCAGCCGTGCAGAAGCCCGGTCATGAAACGCCGGGCGATACGGTCCTCGCCGGCAGGGGAAACGCCTGTCCGCACTCCCTGTCGTCCTGCCGCCGCCCACAGGCACAGGGCCGCGGCGAAGCACAGGGCGCCGGCCACCATCGGCCATGTGCCGAGGTCGTGCCCGAGCAGCCGTGGCTTGACGAAGAAGAGCCCCGCGAGGGCGAGGAGGCCACTCCCGGCCTGCGCCGCGAGCCGACCGGAAGGGCTGCCCGCCCAAGGCAGCCCTAGTGGCACCGCATGGCGGGCGAGCCCCGCGACCCCGAAGTACAAGGCGATGAGTACGCCGAAGACCGCGCCCCCGAACAACTCGGCCGCCCAGCCGTCGGTGACCGTGCCGAACTGCAGCCCGAACTGCACGGAGCCACCCGTGAGGCCGTACCCGAGGGTGGCCGCGGCGGCCGTCGCCATGCAGACGGTGAGCTGCCGGGGCAGGGCCGTGCGCCCTTCGCGCCGCGCCACCGACACGGGCAGGAGCAGCGCCAGTCCACCGGCGAATCCGACCAGGTTGCCGACCAGATTGGCTGCCAGCGACGGCTTGTCGTCGAAGACGAAGACGTCACCTCCGACGCTGGAGAGCAGGATGGGGATGGCCAGCACGAACGTGAGCGCCTGCGCGAGCAGGGCGGGCGCCGCAAGGCGCAGCGCCCGCGGCACACAGAGATACAGCTCCCACCAGGCGAGCCGCTTGGAGTCCCGCCGCTGCAACTCGAGGGCCAGCCAGGACAGCCAGCGCTCGGCGTCCGCGGAGCGCCACCGTGAGTCGGCGCCTCCGTCGACGAACGCGGCCGGTACGAACGCGTCGAGAAGGTGCTTCTCGATCCCGGCCGTCGTCCGGAAACGCCGGTCGTGGAGGAGCTCTTGGGGATCGCGGGACGCGTCGCCGTACACGGTGCGGGCCAGGGCCACCATGAGCGGGTTGCTCAGAATCTGCAGGAGCGGAGCGGCGGCTGCCTCGGTGCGCGAGTCCTCCTGCAGGGAATCGAGCACCTGGGTCCACACCGTCGTGCGGCTACCGCAAGGACCGCGTAACGGACGCGCGGTGCGCTCCAGATAGGACTTCGCCTCGGCGAAATCCAGCGGCAGCAGCTCGAGGACCTCCGCACCTGTCAACACGTCGCTGCACGCGACCGTGGAGTGCCAGGCCGTGGTCCGTGAGGTGACGAGCACCGGCATGCCGTCGTCCAACTCGGCGTTGAGCCTGCGCATCGCGGTGCCGTACAACGCCGGGGGCAGTTCGTCGAAGCCGTCGAGGACGGGCGCGATCAGCCCGGCGTCGAGCAGTGCCCCGGCCAGAGAGGTGCCGTCGGTGGTGGCCGCCAGCGGCCGGTACTCCGCCACGAGCCGCTCGAGGAGCCAGGTACGCAGCGGAGTGGTGCCCGGGTCCCAGGCCGCCACGGGGAAGATCACGGGCACCGCCGCCCCGGACGTACGCATCCTCAGCAGATCGAGCGTGCAGCACACGGCGAGCACACTCTTGCCCGAACCGGGGCTTCCGAGTACGACCAGGCGCCTGGACGGCACCTCCTCGAAGGCCGTGGCGATCGACGCCAGACTGTTGTCGTCGGGCCGGGGCCCCGGTACCGGGCGACCACGCCGGATGTTCCGTGTGTCGTCCGCGAGCAGCCTGTCGGCCCACTGCCAGCGGACGTTCAGCGGCTCCGGGTCCTGCAGCCGCCGCAGCCGAGCCTCCTGCGTCCACTGGATCCGTACCGCCTCGGCGAGCGCATCAGCGGTCTGCCGCAGCACGGCGCCGGGTTCCGGGGGTGTGTCGGTGCGCCGCAGGACGTCCACGAGCAGTGCCGCGACGGACACCATGACGCCGACGACGGATACGACGAACGCGGGGCCGTCGTACTGCACTTGCTCACCGTGCCCTCCGCCGACCAGACGGAGCGTGAAGGCCAGCACGCCCAACGCCGCACAGCCGACGCCGATCCACAGCCTCCGTTGTGTCCACACTTCCCGCCCACGCATGCCCGCCCCTCCGTACCCCTCGCCCCGTGTGGGACCGAGCGTTTCAAGGAAGAAGCGCCTGGCGGTGGGGGAGTGCACTTCTACGGCGGGGCGCATAGTGGTGAACCGGGGGCGCGTACGTCGTGCGCGCTCCGGGCTGGGCCAACTGGGAGAACGCCGTGTCTGTGTGGGCTCCCGGGCTGTCAGCTCGTTGCTGATGAGGCCAGGGCCTGCGCGAATTCGGCGTCGGTGACGGGTCCCAGCCAGGTGGTGCCGTCTCCGTCGGCATTGCCGACGACCATGGCGATGTGGGCCATGAGCGTGCTGTCGGTGCCACCGTGCCAGTGCTCCTCACCCGCCGGGCACTTGATGACCTGTCCGGCGCTGACCCGCACGACGTGGCCGTCGCGGGTGCCTACCAGGCCGACGCCGTCGGTGATGTAGAGGGTCTGCCCGTTGGCGTGGGAGTGCCAGTTGGTGCGGGCGCCGGGGGTGAAGCGGACCAGGGCAGTGGCCAGGCGGGCGGGTTCGGCGGGGGCTTCGATCATGTTGAGGTAGACGTCGCCGGTGAACCGCTCGGCCGGCGCCTTGGCCGTCGGGGTCGAGGTGATGTGCTCCATGACTTTGTCCTTTACAGATGGGGTGTTGAGAAGTGGGGGGTGTTGAGGGGCGAGGGGGTGTTGAGGAGTAGGGGACGGCAGGGTCAGGCGAGGTCGCGTTGGTCGGCGATCTTCTTGAGCTTGTTGATCGCGGTCATGGCGTTGGGCCAGCCCGCGTAGAAGGCGAGGTGGGTGATGGCTTCGGACAACTCCTCGACGCTCAGTCCGTTGTCCAGGGCGACGCCCAGGTGGTGGTCGAGTTGTTCGCCGCGGTAGAGGGCGGCGAGCGTACTGACGGTGACCAGGCTCCGGTCGCGGGGGGAGAGGCCGGGACGGGTCCAGACGTCACCGAAGAGGACGTCGTTGGTGACCTCGACGAGCTTGGGAGCGATGTTCGTCAGTTCCTCGGGGGCGGATTGGTGGGACATGGACGGCTCCAAGTAAGTGGGGGGCGGTGGTCGGGTCGGTTCAGGTACGCGCCGATTCCGCGTCCGTGCTCGTACGTGCCGCCGGGACGGCCTTGTCGGGAGCGCGGTGGGCGATGACGGCGCGCGTTGTCGTACGTCGGGTCGTGAGGGCCAGGGCGGTCAGCGGCAGCAGGGTCAGGCCTGCGAGGACGGCGCCGACCAAGGCGGGTCCGGTAGTGCCGAGGGAGGAGCCCAGGGCTTGACCGGCGAGCGCGGAGCCGGCGGCGATGCCGGTGTTGTACGCGGACGTGGTCAGAGCGGAGGCCAGGGTGGGGGCGTCGCCGGCGAAACGGACGGTGAGGGCGGTGACGACCGGGTTGACCGTGAATCCGGCCAGTGCCATGAGGAAGATCAGGGCGACGGCGCCGGTCGGGGTGTCGGACAGCGGGATGAGGGCGAGCAGGACGAGTGCGGTCACCGCGGCGGCCGGGATCGTCGTGGCCATCGGCCGATGGTCGCCGAACCGGCCGCCGACCGCGGTGCCGCCCAGCGCGCCGGCTCCGAATGCGATCAGTACAAGCGGCACGGCGTCCTCGGGGACGCCGGCACGGTCGGTCAGCAGGGGGGTGATGTAGGTGTAGACGGCCAGCACGCCGCCCATGATCAGCACGGCCGCGGCCAGGGCCAGCCACAGGCGGCCCTGCCGTAGCGCCCGGAGCTCGTCCCGTACGGAAACTCGTTGCCGCTGCGCCGTGCGGGGGATGAAACGGCCGATCACGACGGCGGCCAGTGCGGCGAGCGCGGCCAGGGCCCAGAACAGTCCGCGCCAGCCGGTGACGTGCCCGGCCAGCGACCCGGCGGGGACGCCGACGACGTTCGCGAGAGTCAGGCCGCCCATCATCACGCTGACGGCGCGGGTGGCGTTCGCGGGCCCGGCCGCCGCGGTGGCGATGACGAATCCGACGGCCCAGAACGCGCCGGTGGCCAGCGCGGTGAGGAACCGGGCGGCCAGGACGACGGTGAAGGAGCTGGTGAGGGCGGCCACGACGTGCCCGGCGGCGAAGACGGCGAGGGCGAGGATGAGGGTGAGCCGCTGAGGCAGCCGCAGGGTGGCCAGGGCCATGGTCGGGCCACCCACGATCATGCCGACGGCGAAGGCCGTGATCAGCAGTCCGGCGTGGGAGACGCCGACGCCGAGGTCGGGGGCGATGTCCGGGAGGATCCCGGCGATGACGAACTCGGTGGTGCCCATCAGGAAGGTGCCGGCGGCGAGTACCCACACGACGAAGGGCAGCTTGCCCGGCGCGCGAGCGGCGGGAGCGGACATGAGGAGAACTACTCCTTGCGAAGAGGGGCGGCGGTCAGGTGGCGGGTCGGAGAGGGTCGGTCAGTCGTGGTCGGTGTGGGCCAGGCATGCTGTGTCGCTCCGGGGCGGTGAGGTGACCGGCGGGCGGGCGGACGGCCGGGCCCCGGGCCCCGGGACCCATCGGATGCGGGGCGTCGGTCGGCTCGGTGCCGCGGTAGGGCCACAGCTCCGAGCCGCACACGCAGGTCACCGCGGTGCGGATGATCGCATCGGTGGGGTGCAGGATCTTCGGATCCTCGAGAGTCTCGAAGCGGATGTCGCCGGGGGCGTAGATCATTGCGCCGCGCATGAGAGGGATTCCTTTGCGTGCTGATGAGCGCTGAAGAGCGCTGATGAGTGCCGAGGCAACGTGTCGGGGGCCGGCCGTCGCCGAGTGCGGAGCCTGGTAGCTGCCGCCCGGCCGTCGGCTCCCTGGGCCGAACGGAAAGCACCACGTCATCCAGGGAACCCGCTTTCGGCTGGCGGAGCGAGGCACGGTCAAGGGGTGTACTGCCAGTACATCGCTGCGGGCCGAGGCGGGACGTACCGTCGAAGACGTGGACAACCAAGCAGAGGTCCGCGAGTTCCTGACCTCGCGGCGAGCGAAGATCACCCCCGAGCAGGCGGGTCTGCCCTCAGGCAGCCGTCGCCGGGTCCCCGGACTGCGCCGCAGCGAGGTCGCGGCCCTGGCCGACATGAGCGTGGAGTACTACTCCAAACTCGAACGCGGCAACCTCGCCGGCGCCTCCCCGGCCGTCCTGGAGGCCCTCGCCCGCGCCCTGCGACTCGACGACGCCGAACGCGCCCACCTGCTCAACCTCGCCCACGCCGCCGACGGCTCCGACGCCCTCACCCGCCCCCGGCGCCGAAGCCCGCAGTGGAAGGCCCACCGCAGCCTGCGATGGGTGCTGGACGCCATCACCGCGGGCCCGGCCTTCGTACGCAACGGACGCATGGACCTGCTCGCCACCAACCAGCTCGCCCGCGCCTTCTACGACGACGTCTACGCCACTCCCCACAACCAGGCCAACCTGGCCCGCTTCAACTTCCTCGACCCGGCCTCCCGCCGTTTCTACCCGGACTGGGGCCAGGCCGCCGACGTCGCCGTGTCGATCCTGCGCACCGAAGCCGGCCGCAACCCCCACGACAAGGGTCTGCACGACCTCGTCGGTGAACTGTCCACCCGCAGCGACGACTTCCGCACCCGCTGGGGCGCCCACAACGTCCGCCACCACGGCACCGGCACCAAACGCTTCCACCACCACGCCGTCGGCGACCTCACCCTCGCTTACGAGGGGCTGGAGATGGCCGCCGAACCCGGCCTCACCCTCACCATCTACACCGCGGAGCCCGGCTCACCCGACGAAGAGGCCCTACGCCTCCTCGCCTCCTGGTCCGCCACCCAACAGGCGGACCCCGCACGGCCCACGACCACGAGCTGACGGGGCCTGCCCACGCTGAGATCGTGTGAGGAGCTTCAGGCGTGGTCTGCTTCGGTGGGCGCAGGCCCGTCCGTCCCGCTTCGGTGCGGGCCGTCCGGCATGCCGTAGGCGTCGGCGATGAGCTCGACGGAACGCAGCCGGGCCCGGACGGAGTGCCCGACACCGCCGATCATGAGCTCGTCGGCGCCGGAATCCCGCTGGACCTGGTTGAGGTGGGCGATGACCTGTTCCGGGGTGCCGTGCGGGACGTGGGTCAGCCAGCTGTCGACTGCCTGGCGTTCCTGCGCGTCGTAGGAGTAGGCGTCCACTTCTTTGGGGGAGGGCAGCAGGTAGGACTTGCGCTGGAACATGCGGAGCATGGCGTGAGCGAGGGTGCCGGCTTGGCGGCGGGCCTCCCTCGCGTCGTCGGATGCCGCGACGGTGAAGCTGACGAGCGCGTATGGCTCACTCAGGGTCTCGGACGGAGTGAACCGTTCGCGGTACAGACGTAGGGCGGCCACCACGTCGCGCGGGTTGAAGTGCGCGGCGAAGGCGAAGGGCAGGCCGAGCCCGGCGGCGAGCCGCGCGGAGTAGCCGGAGGAGCCGAGCAGCCACACCGGCAGGCGGCCGGTGGGCGGGGTGACGCCGTTGAGCCGGTCCTGGGCGGGTCCGGGAACGGCGCACACGCGGTCGGCGTAGGGGTGCTGGGCGGGGAAGTCGTCGCCGAGGAAGTGCAGCAGCTCGGCCACCTGTTGGGGGAAGTCCTCGGTGTCGCTCGCGCCGCGGCGCAGGGCGGCGGCCGTGGCGTGATCGGTGCCCGGGGCGCGGCCCAGGCCCAGGTCGATGCGGCCGGGGGCGAGGGCGTCCAACAGGCCGAACTGTTCGGCGACGACCAGTGGTGGGTGATTGGGCAGCATGATCCCTCCCGCGCCGAGCCGCAGTCTGCTGGTCTCAGCGGTGAGCCGGGCCAGCAGGACGGGCGGGCTGGAGGTGGAGACGCCGGGCATGGCGTGGTGCTCGTTCGTCCAGTAGCGGGTGAAGCCGCGCCGGTCGGCGAGCCGAGCCAGTTCGATGCTGCCGGCCAACGCCTCCGCGGCGGTCTGGCCGGTGCCGGTCATGGCGGAGTCCAGGACGGACAGGGCGGCGGGTGCGGAGCCGTGGCGGGTGCCGCGGATCGGATCGGTCATGGTCGTGCGGTCCTTCGGTGACGCGGGAGGTAAGGGGGGAAGCCGGGCGTCGGCCGGCACCTGCGGCGGGTGCCGTTGGCCGACGCCCGGCCCTGCCCGGCGTACGCGTCCGGCGTACGTGTTCGACCTACGTGTCCGGCGTACGTGGGGTCAGCCGCGGACGCCGAAGTCGACGCGGTCGGCGAGACCGGCGGCGGCAAAGGCGGCGACGAGCTCGTCGCTGCCCTCGGTGAAGTGGGCCCAGCTGTCGTAGTGGACGGGGACCACGCGGCCGGCGTCGAGGATCTTCGCGGCCCGGGCGGCCTGGGCGCTGTCCAGGACGAGCACCTCGCCGTCGAAGAGTTCGGTGAAGCGGGGCGCTCCGGCGAAGAGGAGGGCCGTGTCCACCGGGGCGAAGCGCTCGGCGATCTCCCCGACCGCGTCGAGCGATGCGTTGTCGCCGCTGACGTAGACGGTGGGCAGGTCATCGCCGGTCAGGACGAATCCGACGACCTGGCCGGTGATCGGCTCGACCTCCTCGCGCGGGCCGGGGCCGTGGATGGCGGGCACGCCGGTCACGGTGACCGTGCCGGGCCCGCCGTCGCGGCGCTCGAGCTCGATCGCCTGCCAGTCGGCGAGGCCGGTGGCCGCCCGGCCGAGACGCTCCCCGCCGCCGGGGGTGGTGAGCGTCAGCGGGACGTCGGCGAGCAGGGCCCGGCCGGAGGTGTCGAGGTTGTCGGCGTGTTCATCGTGCGAGAGCAGGACGACGTCGACGGGGCCGAGGTCGACCGGGCTGCCGCCGGCCGCCGCCGTCTTGGTCAGGAAACCGCCCGGCGCAGGGTGGTCGCCGGGGCCGTCGAAGGTCGGGTCGGTGAGAAAGCGCAGGCCGCCGTAGTCGAAGAGGGCGGTCGGGCCGCCGAAGACACGGACCGGGAACGGGGCGGTCTGCAGGGTCTGGGAAGACATGAAAGGAACACCTCACGGATAGAGTGCGTGTTAACCGTGAGATGGACTGTACGCATGTCTCACGGATGGAGGCAACCCGTACCATGAGAAGCATGGAAGAGTTCGTGTGGGAAGAAGCCGCCCTGCCGTCGGCGCCGGGCGAGGCGGAGCACCCCTCCCTGGCCCTTGCCAACAGCGCCGTCGCACTGCCCGGCGGGCATACGGCCGACCTCCTGGGCACCCCGGCGCGGGCCGAACAGTGGTTGGTGCGGCGCGACCTCGCCCCGGCCGACGTCGGCCTCGCCGAGGTGTGCGCGACGCAGCTGCGCTCTCTGCGCGAGCAGGTCAGGTCACTGCTGGCCTCCCGGATCGCCAAGCAATCCGCCCTGCCCGCCGCCGTCGCGGCGATCAACGACGCGATGACCCGCGTACCCACCGCGTCTCTGCTGGTGTGGGACGAGAAGACCGGGCCGCGCCGCGCCGCACCCCACCCCACCACCGCGATCGTCGAGCACGCCTTGGCCGTCATCGCCGCCGATGCCGCCGACCTGCTCACCTCTCCCGACGCCGCACGCCTGACCGCCTGCGCCTCCCCGCCCTGCACCCGCTTCCTGCTCAAGCACGGGCGCCGCCAGTGGTGCTCCACCCGCTGCGGCGACCGAGCCCGCGCCGCCCGTGCCTACGCCCGCCGCACCGCGACGGACTGACGGCGCAGGGCAGGCCGCTGCCCGCGGCTTCAGGCTCGGCATCAACTCCAGCCGCCGCGCATTCCTCGTCCTTGCGTTTCAACCTCTGCCTCGATCAGTTTTCGGCTGGTCGAGGCGGACAAGAGCGCTCGCGCGGCGCCCTGTGCCGTCGGAGCTTGGGCGCGTGCCGGCGCGAAGCCGCCGCCAACTGCCCGTACTGCGTCGGCCTCTCCTCGGAGTGGGGAAGCTTCCCTCACGTCACCAAGCGGATCGCCTTGTTCGCAGTCGGCCAGGGCGAAGTAGACGTTCCGCCGCCGGTCACATCGAGCGCTGGGTCAGTAGTGCCCCTCCCAGGGGCGGCGCGAACCCGGGCCTCGCCGAGCGCATCCCCACGACCCTGGCCGCATCGCAGACCGCTACCCCTACTCGCACCACGGCGAACAGCATCACGTCCAGGGCAGCACGGTACGCGGAAGGACGGCCGCCGGTTCTACGTCCACCAAGCACGCTGACAGATCACCTCGATTGGTGATCAACGCTTCGTGACGCCGGGACGGGCTGTCGGTGAACAAACCACGTGCACCGGTTGATCAAGTTGGGTGACACTGTGCGGATGAGCTCCGCAGCCTTCCGGACATCGCAGGAACGGGCCCTTCGGCATGTAGCGGAACTGGCGTCGGGCCCTCTGATGGACCCGACGCTGCGGGTGACCCTCAACTTCCACCCGGACCGTCTGCTGCACGGCGAGCCGATCCTGGATGCCATGGCCGAGGACGGCGTCTACCGCTCGCAGTTCGTCACGGGGACCAGCAACGGCGGACTGACCGCGCATCCGGGCGGCGACCGGTGGCGCTGGGAGAGCCGGATCTTCGACGGGGCGTACGACGAAGCGGCCGCTCATGAGCGGCCCGTCTACGGAGCGTTGAACTTCCGCCGCAAGCCGGTCGGTGGGGCGCCCAGGTTCGGTTCCGCCCACTTCCGGCTGGCTGCCGAGACGCTGGCGCGGACCACGTTCTGCTACCCGGACAGTTTCCTTGAACCTTCGGATTTCGGTGTCGCGGCCCGCATGGGGCTCGTCGAGCTTGCCCTCGCCGATCGTCAGGACGAGCTCGACGACTACATCGAGGCACAGGTGCACGGGCCGGTCCGGCTGCGCTGCCATGTCGAGGCGCTGGTCCTTGATCCCTGCTACCGAGGCACGACCGTCGAGGCCGCGGCCCTGCGCCTCGGCTGCCCGGTGGAGTGGCACCCCGGCTTCCGGCTCGGGGTCGAAGAACTCCGACGTCACCCTGGCTGCCGCGGCCAGGAATACGTCGACGTGGGCACGCAGATCGCGGTCGACGGCGTGCTCGATCCTCGGATCGTCGGAGAGGGCGCACGTGCGGGTTGCTACGACCCCCAGGCGGTCAAAAAGGTGTGGCACTACCTGGCGCGTTTCGGGGCGCCCCGGGCGGCTGCTGAGAGACCGGTGACTCCTGCACCGGTGGCGGGAGCTGCCCTCCATGGCCTTGGTTGAGGGGCTGGTTCCGTAGAGCTGTGGGAGCTGTTCCGGACTGTGCCGCACGGCTCGTCCCCTTCCGCCGTGAACCGCGTCGCCGTCGTCCCGCCACGCTGTACGGCGACAAGGGCTACGACTATGACCACCCGCGGACATGGTTCCGCACTCATAGGCGTTGTCGTTGCCGCCGTGGACCGGGTCGGTCTGCAGGAGATCGACGTCGTCCTTGCCCGCTCGGCTGAACTGCTGGGGCGATGAAGGGCGTTGACGAGGGAGAGAGGTGGGGGGAGGAGGGGCGGTGACTCGAGTCGCCGGTCGCCCCTCGGTTGATGTCCGGCAGCCGAACGGTGGCGCGCCCGCCGGCGGGCCGTCAGGTGCGGTGCGCGGGGAGCCATCCGTTCTGGACCGCGTGGACGCCCGCCTCGAAGCGGCTGCGCGCCTGGAGTGCGTCCATGAGTTCGGCCGCGAAGCGGCGGGCGGTGCGGGTGGAGACGCCGAGGCGCTTGGCGATCGCATCGTCCTTCAGCCCCCGGGCGAGCAGCCGGAGGGCCTCGCGGTGCTGCGGGGTGAGGCCGTCGTTGTCCCGTTCCACCGTGGGCACCAAGGGGTTCGCGGCCTGCCAGGTGCTGTCGAACAGCTCGCACAGGGCCGTGATGACGCCCTGCCCCGTGAGGACCACGGCGCCGAAGCTCGCGTCCGCGGGGTCCAGGGGGAGGACGGCCTCGGTCCGGTCTGCGATGATCATGCGGATCGGCAGGCTGGGAGCGGTGCGGACGTGGCCGCCGCGCTCGTGGAGCCACTGGACGTGCCGGAGCGTGGGCTGGTGGTTGCGGATGCTGTCGAGGTAGATGGTCCGTACGGTGACACCGCGGTCCAGCAGGGTCGCGTTCGGCTTGCGGCTGGCCTTCAGGTCGCTCTCCGAATGGGCGCCGCCCGGAGCGAGGGTCATGATCTCGTGGCGGACGTCGGAGGCGAGTCGGGCGAGCCGGTCGCGTATCTCCTCCGCGCCGGTCAGCTCCTCGGTGTGGAGGCCGGCCGAGGGTCTGTACAGGGAGGCGCACTCCGCGACGAGTTGCGCGGCCGCGACCCTAGCGGTCTCCAGACGCTCCTGGTGGGCGGCGAGTTCGGCCTGCTGGCGGGCGAGCAGCAGCTTCATGGCCTGTTCCGGGCCCAGTACCCGGAAGGCGCTGTCGGCCTTGGCGGACGGCCGGACGAGTGCGAGGGAATGGAGCCGGTCGAGGCAGTTGCGTAACCGGTCCTCCGGCAGTGCGAGTCGCTGGGACAGTGCGGATATCCCGTCGTCACGATGGTCCAGCATGGCGCGGTAGACGCGTTCGGTGTCCGTGTCGAGTCCGAGTGCGGCCAGCATGAGGTGTTTCTCCCGATCGGTGAACGTGTCCGGCAAGGCGTGGAGGAGGGGGGTGCGGTGGTCTCCGCGACGGTCGGGGCAACCGGGGCGATCAGCCTTTGGGTGGTCCTGCGGACACGGTGTGACGATTTCTGGTGGATGCATGGGGCATGGAATGAACTTCCGATGCGGGCGTGATCTTGTCAAGGTCGCCTTTCGGCCCACGAACCCATCCGTACGGGGCTGCCGAACCCGGCTGCCACCGTGCAGGACCGGCCTCGTGAAGTCGGCTTCCGCCGTTCGGCCGACAGGTCGTCCGGGACGTACTGGCTCTGTCCGTTGCCACGGAGGGCCGGGCTGACCATGACGGATGCCGAACCGTCGGCGGCCCGCGACGACTTCGCGGGCCGCGGGCGCGCGGCCCGCGGCCCGCTCGTGCTCGTGATGTCGTGCCAAGTGCGGGGCTGAGGGGCCTGTCATCAAGCCTGCCCGCGAAGGCGGATTCTTTACGACGTTCTTTACGACGTTCTTTACGACGGCTTGGCCTTCGGCAGGCGCCGCGTGGACGGGTGGTGGCGTGCCGAGCCTCGGGTCAGCCCTTGGCCGGTGGCGCAGGCGGGCGAACGGGGCGTCACGGCGGCGGGGAGCAGGAGTTTCGGGGTGACGGTCTCGGGGACCACCACCCCGTTCGTGGGGCGGAGGCGCCTGTCGCGGGGGGGGGGGGGGGGGGGAGTGTGAGGTGACGGCGTCGGTCAGGGCGCCTTGGCGGTGCCGTCGGCCTCCGGTACAGGTGTGGCGGGCGCCCCGGACGCCCCGGATGCCCCAGGCGCGGTGGGGCCCTGTTCCGTGCCGGACGGAGCGTGTGACCCGGTCCGCAGACCCAGGGCCCAGGCGGCCGCGGTCGTCAGGACGCTGAGGAGACCCGCTGCCAGGAACACCGGGCGGGGATCGCCGTCATTGAGCGTGGTGAGCGCACCGCCCGCGAGGGCTCCGACCGGGCTCGCCGCCAACGCGGCCACCTTGGCCGTGGCGGTGACCCGGCCCAACAGGGCTCGTGGCACCAGGCGTTGGCGCAGCGTGCGAATGAGTACCACCGCTGTCACCGTGGAACCCCCGAGCAGCAAATTCAGCACCAGCAGCGGGACCAGGGAGGTCGCCACCCCCAGGGACGCCAGTGTGGTCCCCAGACAGGCCGCGCTGAGTGCGATGAGGGTCTCGTGCCGCATCCTGCGGCCGAGCCGGAGGGCCACCGCGGTGCCGAGCACCCCGCCCACGCCGCCCGCCGCGACGACGGCACTCGCCTCGGAGGCGCCGAGGTGGAGGGTGTCGCGCAGGTAGAAGACCAGGAGGTAGCCGACGGCGAGGAAGAGATTGGCGCTTGCCTGCAAGCAGGTCACCACGAGCACGACACGCAGGGACCGCAGACAGCGGAAGCCCTCGACCAGGTCGCCCCGCACCCCGCGAAGGGCCTCACGCAGCGGCGGGGACGGGGGCCGGCTCGCCCGGCCCTTGCCGCGCAGTACGTGCAGGACGGAGACGAAGGACACCGCGAAGGTGCAGGCGTTGACCAGGAGGGCGACCTGGAGGCCCCAGAGTGCCGACAGGACGCCGACCAGCCCCGGGCCGACGATCTGCGCGCTCTGGTTCGCGGCCTCCAGGAGCGAGTTCGTACGGACCAGACGTTCCTCCTCGACCAGGTCCCGCACCGCCACGGTCAGCGCCGTCTCGAAGAACACGCCGGCCCCCGCCGCGACGAACGCGAGGGCGAGGATCACCGGGACGGCGAGCTGCGAGGTCGCCGCGAGCACGGCGAGAGAGAGGAAGACCCCGAACCGTACGACGTCCATGGTCAGCATGACGTTACGGGGGTTCAGCCGGTCCACCAGCGCACCGGCGGGCAGGCCGACCAGCAGATAGCCGACGGTCCGCGGGATGGCGGCCGTCACCGCCGCGTACGGGGATCCGCTGACCTCGAGGACGAGCAGGGGAATCGCGAGGATCGCGAGGCCGTCGCCGATCAGCGAGACGCTCTGCCCGCCGAGGAAGACGCGGAACGCCAGGGGCGAGGGGCGGACGGGCGCCGCTGAGGTCAAGGCATTCGTCATAAAGGCTACGTCTCCACCGGTCGTTCAGCTCTCTACGGGCTGCGAAGTCACGAGTCGCGTCAAGGGGATCGGTAGAGGGTGACGGCATCGACCCGCCCTGAATTCCCGGTTCTCCGTGGAATTCGTGGCGTCGCACGCTGGAACACCATGCGATCGGGGAACGGTCCCCAGCAACCCCTTCGGCCTGGACGGTATCGGCCACTGCATTCATCGGCCAGCCGCGGAACCGTCCGACGGCGGCCCGGGGAAATGGCACCGCAGCTTTGCGGGTGGTGTATCAATAGTGCGTCGTATGACGGACGGACGGCCTGGGTGTCAACTGCCGGTGAATCGGGCTGTTCTGTGAGGACCACGTGCCTCACCTACGCTGACGTCGTGGTCCGCGCCGGTACGGACCGGGCCGCCTGCCGTCGAGTGAACGCAAAGGGCGCCGCCCGGGCGTGCGGACGACCGGCGGGTGCGCGGGGCCGTTCGCGGCCGGGACCGCCGTGGGCCGAGCACAGGAACATCGGCCGCGCACAGGAACATCGGCCGAGCAAAGGAACATCGGCCGAGCAAAGGAACATCGGCCGAGCACAGGAACAAAGGTGACGGGGGAGGGGGAGCCATGTATCTCGTGCATGTCCGTCTGGACGGGCCCGCTGATATGCCGCTGCCGACGGGGACGGGGGCTGCCGTGACCTCCTGCGCCGAACCGGGAGACGGCCTGGAGCACGTCAGCGTGGACCCGGACGGGCCCGGCGGGCCCGTGGTCGGCCTTTTCCTGACCGCGCCGAGCCTGGCCGTCGCGGAACTGAGGGCCGCGGCCCTGTGTTCGCGATCACTCGCCGCGCATTTCCCCTTGGCGCCCTTCCGGATGGCGTCCTGCGGAGTGGTGCTGATTCCGGAGTTCTGGGACCGCATGGCGTCCCCGTCACCCGTGGACGGGATAGGACACAACATGTTCCGTCCACCGGATCCCCCTTCCGAAGGGGACGACGAGTTGCCAGAGTAGGGGCACCGGCGAGGCGGGAGAGCCAAAAGCACTCCGAGCGGATTCCGGAAGTTCACCGAATAAGCAGAACGCAATTCACCGAAAGGCCGTTCCGTGAGACTCACCCCGACTTTCAGGACCGTCGCAGCCGGCTGCATCGCGCTCGGCGCCCTCCTCATGGCTCAGGCAGTCTCCCCGGGCAGTGCTCAGGCCTTCGCCCAGGTACGTTCCGAAAGCACGTCCACCGCCACCGTGCCGGCGGGCGACCTGTCCCAGCTCACCCCAGACGTGATGCACAGCGCCGATGTGACCTGGGGCAGTTGAGCCCGGGCGCTCCCTCCACCCCCGCCTCGCGGGCCGGGTGAGCGCGGCGCCCCTCGTCGTACGCGACCACGCCTCGGCCCGTTACCGCGACACCCCGCATGAGCGAGAGGCGCGCACGGACGTCGGCCCACGCCGATCACGGTGACGTGCCGCCGCGTCCCCGGCCGCAGCGGTCTTCCCCCGGCCGACGCCGAGTCGCCCGGCACCCGCAACGCCTCGGGACGTGTTCACCGAGCACGCCCCTCGGCCGTGCGCCGCACATCCATTACTCAGTGGAGCCCGCCCCCCGCGCGGCGGCGGCTTTGCGCGCCGCCGCGCCCGGCCCATGCCTCCCCATCCCAGGAACCGACACGGAGCAACACAGACCATGACGACTGCCGTCACCCCGCGCACCCAGGAACTCCTCGACCAGGGCTACACCCTGCTCGACGGCATCACCACCGACGAAGAGGCCGCCGCGGCCCTACAGGATCTCGGCGCCCTCATACCGCAGTACGACGGTCAGCTGCGTTATCAGGTGAAGGCCGCCCCCGGCTTCGAAGGCCGGCGCTACTCCAAGAGCACCAACACCATCCTCGTGCACACCGAGGCACCCGGTTGGAACCCGCCGCCCCGTTACCTCGCTCTCCACTGCCGGGTCCAGGCCCGGTGCGGCAGCGGACAGACCGAACTCGCCGACGCGTACGCCTTCATCGCCTCCCTCAGCGAGGAGGAGCGCCGGACGGTGCAGGGCGAAGCCATCGACTGGGTGGGCCACAACACCGGCGGCACCGGCACCGCCGGCGTGAGCCGCCCCGTGGTGGAGAGCACTCCCGAGGGCCGTGACATCGTCCGGTTCAGCTACAACCTGCTGACAGCCGGCCACTACGACCCTCCGGTCGACGCCGACGTACCCGCCGACGAACTGCCGTTGGGTTCCCTGGGACGCGAACTGGCCGTGCGGGCCGAGACGTTCTTCCGGGACAACAAAGTGTCCGTCCTCATTCCGGAGGACTCGATCCTCGTCTGGGACAACCAGCGGATGCTGCACGCCCGCTCCTCCTACAGCGACGCGCGACGCCACCTGACGCGCTACTGGCTCCAGGAGTCCTGAACCAAGCAGTGGGCCCCCGGCGCCGCCGGAAGGCGGAGCCCCGACCACCCGCGGTGCCGGTCGGCACCGCCCCCCGTGAGGACTGTGATGAACAGCGACACCCCGATCCTTGAAGGCGGCCCCGATGACGCGGTCGGGCAGGAGATCCCGGGCCCCCCGCTCCCCGAGGGCATCCCCACCTTCGATCCGAACGACCCGGTGGAGAACGCGGTGATCCGCCGACTCGTCGGCAACTGGCACCGCCGTGCCACCGTCAAGCGGGACGAGCCCGACCTCGACGAACTGTTCGACCTGTCACGCGCGGACTACCCCGAGCGGATCCTGCCCTTCCGTGACCACCCGACCTTCCGCGGCCTGGACCCGGAGAAGCGGGCCGAACTGCTGAGCTGGGCGTGGATCGCGTACAACCGGCACACCGTCATGGCCGAGCAGAAGGTGGCCAACCCCGCGTTCGCGCTGGTCATGGAGGGGGAGTACCCGGGCCTCACCGGGGAGGCGCTCAACCTGTCGCTGGCCCAGGCGATGGTCGATGAGCAGTACCACACGCTCATGCACCTCAACGCGAGCGCGGTGACCCGCAGGAAGCGGGGGCACGCCATGCCGGACAACGCGCTGCCGCTCTCCCACACCGCGCGCGTCCACCAGGAACTGCGGGACCGGGCGGGAGAGCGCTGGGAGAAGTCCCTGACGACGCTGGCCTTCGCGACGGTCTCGGAGATCTCCATCAACGCGTACCTCGACCTGCTCGCCGAGGACACGACGATCCAGCCGATCAACAGCACGACCGCGAAGCTGCACAACCGCGACGAGTACTGTCACGCGTCCATCTCGCACGTGCTCGCCGAGATGGTCTACCACCACCTCGACGCCCGCCAGCGCAGGTACTTCCTGGACATGCTGATGGAGGGTCTCGACGCCTTCGTGGCCAACGACTACTCGACCTGGCACCGGATCGTCGACCTCGTCGGCATCGAAGGCGGGCACGAGATGCTCGCGGACTGCCAGGCGGACGCGGGCCGTGCGCGGCTGGTCCGCGACTACACCGGACTGCACAAGCTGGTGGAGCAGATGGGCGTGGCCGACCAGGTGGACTTCGACTGGTCCCGCTCCCACATCGCCCACTGACGCGCCCTGGCACGCGTCGCCCACTGACGCTGCCCCGGCACGCGACCGGTGGCGGATGCCCCGCCACCGAGGACCCATGAGGATTCCGTGTGAAAACCTACTCCCACGAACGCCTGGCGGCGCTCGCTCGCGACCGCGGGATGTCCGAGGAGTACCTGCGCGACCTGCGGGTCGTCTCCTCCGTCCTGCCCTTCAAGGTGAACGAGTACGTCGCCGACCAGCTCATCGACTGGTCGGCGGCGCCCGACGACCCGATCTTCCGGCTCACCTTCCCGCATCGCGACATGCTCCCGCCGGACGTCTTCGACAACATCGCGGCCCTGCATGACAGTCAGGCGCCGCGCGAGGTCGTGCGCAAGGCCGCCGCCGACGCCCAGGAACTGCTCAACCCTCATCCCGGCGACCAGCTCGAGGCCAATGTGCCGACCCTGGACGGACGCAGGCTCGACGGGCTCCAGCACAAGTACGACGAGACCCTGCTGGTCTTCCCCTCACAGGGCCAGACCTGCCACGCGTACTGCGGTTACTGCTTCCGCTGGGCCCAGTTCGTCGGGGTGGCCGAACTCCGGCAGGCGCTGCGCTCACCCGAGGACCTCACCGGCTACCTGGCGAACCACCGCGAGGTCACCGACGTCCTCTTCACCGGCGGCGACCCCATGATCATGAAGACCGCGGTGCTGAAGCGCTGGATCGAGCCGCTGCTCGACCCGGCCATGGAGAGCGTGCGCACGCTGCGCTTCGGGACCAAGGCGCTCTCCTACTGGCCGGCCCGCTTCACCACCGACGCCGACGCGGACGATCTGCTGCGGCTGCTCGAACGCTGTGTCGCGGCCGGCCGGCACGTCGCGGTGATGGCGCACTTCTCCCACCCCAGGGAGCTGGAGACCCCGGTGGTGCGGGAGGCCATCGCCCGTGTCCGGTCGACCGGTGCGGTGATCCGCGCGCAAGCACCGCTGATCGCTCACGTCAACGACCGCGCGGACGCCTGGTCGCGGATGTGGCAGCAGCTCGTGGAGCTCGGCGTGGTGCCGTACTACATGTTCGTCGAGCGGGACACCGGCGCCCGCAGCTACTTCGGTGTGCCGCTCGCCGAGGCGCTGGACATCTACAACAACGCCATCCGCGGCGTCTCCGGGCTTGCCCGCTCCGCCCGGGGCCCGGTGATGTCGGCCTCGCCGGGGAAGGTCCTGCTGGACTCGGTGACCACCGTCGCGGGGGAGCGGGTCTTCTCGCTGCGGCTGCTCCAGGCCCGTGATGCCCGGCTCGTGGGGCGGCAGTTCTTCGCGCGGTACGACCCGAAGGCGGAGTGGTTCGACGACCTCCGCCCCGCGCTGGGCTCCTGGTTCCCCGGCCAGCCGGATTCCGAAGCGTCCGAGCCGCCACGGGCGGGTGGCCGGTGAGGGTCACCGCGCACGAGGCCAGCCTGACCCAACGTCACCTCTGGCGCTCCGCGCGGGAGGCCATCCCGATCACGCGCACGGTCATCGTCGAGGCGGAGCAGGACGGCGTGTCCGGCTACGGCGAAGCGTCCTGTTTCATGACGGACCACTACAACTCCGGCCTGGAGCGGATGCACGCCGACCTGCGGCGAACGGCGCCCCTGCTGACCACGCTCGACGTCCGCGGGCCGGACGGCGACGCCGACACCGTCTGGCGGCGGCTGGCCGCCGAGCTGCCCGACTCACCGTTCGTGCTCGCGGCACTCGATTCGGCCCTCCACGACCTGCGGGCCCGCCTGCTCGGCGTCCCGCTGTGGAAGTCCCTGGGCCTGGACCCGCCGCGGAACCTGCGCTCCAGTTACAGCATCGGCCTCGACACCCCCGAGGCGATGGCCGGGAAACTGCGCGAGCGGCCGGGCTGGTGCGCGTACAAGGTCAAGCTCGCGGACCCCGGCGACCTCGGCATCCTGCGCGAACTGCGCCGCCGGACCGACGCCCCCTTCCTCATCGACGGCAACTGCGGCTGGGATCCGGACCGGCTCGTCCCCGCCCTGCCCCATCTGCACGACCTGGGGGTGCGGCTGATCGAACAGCCCTACCCCCGCGCGGCCTGGGACGACGCCCGCGGCCTCAAGGAGATCAGCCCGATCCCCGTCATCGCCGACGAGAGCATCACCTCCCCGGCCGACCTGGACGCCTGCACGGACGCGTTCCACGGCATCAACGTCAAGCCGATGAAGGCGGGCGGCCTCACCCCGGCCCTGGCCATGCTGCGGGCCGCACGGGAACGCGGCCTGATCACCATGCTCGGCTGCATGCCCGAGTCCGCCGCGGGCGTCTCCGCCACCGCCCACCTCGGCACTCTGGTCGACCACCTCGACGTCGACGTGGTCGACCTGCTCGCGGTGGACACCGGACACGGGCTCGGCCTCGACGCCACCGGCCACGTCGCGCTGCCCGACCGGCCGGGCTCCGGATACCTCCCGGACGCCACGGCCCACGGCTGGTACGTGCACCACGTCCCGGCCGAGCGTGCGCACCTCGTACGCCGCCAAGTACCGGGCTCCGCACCGGCCACGCCGGGCGCCGGCCACCTGCGTGACGAACACCCGCAGGACGAACACCCGCAGGACGAACACCCCGCTACCCGGCACCTCGCGGCGCTGCTCCAGGGCCGCGCGGTGGGCGCCGCCTCCCTGTACGCCGAGGACCCACCGGCCGGCCACGGCCTGCCGGACCCGCGCCCCGGCCGCGCCCGGCGCCTGTACGGCATGGCCACCCTCGACGAGGTCCGCGGCACGGGTGCGGGCAGTGCGCTCCTGCGCACCGCCCTGACCGTCGCGGCCCTGGACGGCGCCGAAACGGTCTGGGGCCACGTCCCCGACGCGGCCCTCGGCTTCTACCGCAAGCACCGTTTCGACGTCTCCGGCCGGCCCCTGGACCTGCCGGGGCTCGGTCCCCATCACTTCGTGCACAGGAGCACCCGTTGACCACCGAAGCCCCGGCCGGGACACCCCGAGCCGAGCCCGCGCCGCCCGCCACGGGCCGCACCATCCACGCACGAGGGGCACGAAAACTCGCCCGCGAGGCACTCATCGCGGCGGACCTGCCCCCGGAGCAGGCCGACCAGGTGGCCGACGCACTGGTCACCACCTCGCTGCGCGGCATCGACACGCACGGCCTGCGCCTGCTCCCGCAGTACCTCACCGAGCTGTCCACCAAAGTGGCCCGCGCGGCGGCGGAGCCGACCGTCGTGCGGGACAGGGGCGCCGGGCTGCTCCTGGACGCCGACGGCTCGCTCGGTGTCCTCGCCGGACTGACGGCCGCACGGCTCGCGGCGGAGCGGGCCGCCCGGTACGGGGTGGCCGCCGTCGGCGTGCGCAACTCCAACCACTTCGGGGCCGCGTCGGTCTACACGCGCACCCTGGCCCGAACGGGCCTGGTGGGCATCGCCGTCACCTCGGCCGCCTCCCGGGTGGCACCGTACGGGGGCGTCGAGCCGCTGTTCGGCACCAACCCCATCAGCGTCACCGCGGGCGGCGGCGACGAGGAATTCGCCCTGGACATGGCCACCAGCCAGGTCTGCTTCGGCGAGGTGAAGCAGCGCAGGACCGAAGGCCGCGGCCTGGACGACGGCTGGGCCACCGACAGCGCGGGGCGGCCCACCACGCACCCCGAGGAGGCGTACGCGCTCTCGCCGCTCGGCGGATACAAGGGGCAGGGCCTGGCCATGGCCGTCACCCTGCTCGGCGCCGTACTCACCGGCACCGCACCCGACTGGCGGCTCTCCCAGGTCGGTGAGGGCGGCGCCGGAGCGAGCCGCGGCATCGGACATCTCGTACTCGCCCTCGACCCGGCCGCGTTCACCGGCGCGGACAGCTTCGCCACCGGACTGACGGATCTGCTGACCACGGTGCGCACCGCGACCGCCGCGACGGACCGGCCCGTGCTGGCTCCCGGTGACCCGCAACGCGCCCACGAGCGGCACCGGGAGACCCACGGCATCCCCCTGGACGCGGGCACCGCCGCCGCCCTGGACGAGCTCGCCGCGCGGCTCGGCCTCCCCGGGACCGAGGAGGCGTCCGCGTGATCCTCGTCCTGATCAGCCCCCGCCAGGCAGGGCTCCCGTTCGCCCAGTGGCTGCCGGAGGAGACGGGCAGGCTCGTCGCGGTCACCGCCGACGGCGCCCCCGTGGGCGAGGGCTTCACGGAGGTCGTCACCGTCCCCGACTACACCGACGACGACGCCGTGCTCACCGCCGCCCGTGAGGCCGCCCGCAGACACCGTCCCCGTGCCGTACTGGCGCTGGCAGAGGCCGACGTCGAGCGCGCCGCCCTGCTGCGCCGCGAGCTGGCCCTGCCCGGCCTCGACAGCACCGCGGCCGCCGCCTACCGCGACAAGGTCCTGATGAAGCAGTACGCGAGCGCAGCGGGCCTGCCCGTCCCCGCCTTCGCACCCGTCGCGACCGTGGGCGACATCACGGACTTCATGGCCGCCCGCCCCGGCCGGGTCGTGGTCAAGCCGAGGAGCGGCTCCGGATCGACGGGCGTGCACGTGCTCGACGCACCCGGCGAGGCGGACGCACTCGCCGAGCAGGTGGCGGGCGGCTCGTACGAGGTCGAGGAGTTCATCGACGGCACCCTGCACCACGTGGACGTCTTCCGGGCCGAGGGCGAGCCCGTCGCGGCCGTCGCCTCCCGGTACACCGGCGCCGGGTGCCTGACCCACTGGGAGGACGCCCCGCTCGGCTCGCGCAACCTCGACCCCGCCGATCCGCTCCACGAGCGCCTGGTCCGAGAGACGTGGCGACTGATCGACGCGCTGCCCTCGCCGGACACCCTCTGCGCGCACGCGGAGTTCTTCGTCACCGACAGCGGCCGGATCGTGCTGTGCGAAGTGGCCGCACGGATCGGCGGCGGGCCGATCCCCGCCATGCTCCGCCACATCCTCGGCACCGACCCGCGAGAGCTGTGGGCCCGCGTCGAGTGCGGGCTGCCCGTCGCACTCGACGCCGTACGGAACCACGCGCGCACCGCCCCCCGCGCCGCCTTCTGCGGCATCCCGCCGAAGCACGGCCGGGTCCTGCGGCTGCCCGAACCGCCGCCCGGCACCACGGACTTCGTCCTCAACACCCGGATCGGCGACGACTGGAGCGGGGAGCGCTACCGGCTGCGCAAGTCCGGCGACTTCCTCGCCACCTGGGTGATCACCGACCCCGACCCCGCCGTCCTGGACAGCAGACTCGACGCCACCGCACAACTGGTCGACGCGGGCTTCGGCTGGGACGACACCGACCCGACCGCGCCGGTCCCCGCCACCGTAGGCCGCACCGAAGGAGGGGCGCGATGACCACGACGGCGGCCACCGCCCACCACGGTTCGTTCACGGCCCGGCTGCTCCCGCCCGGCCATCACCCGGCACACCACGACGCCACGGGGCAGGACGGCACCGGGCAGGACGGCACGGGGGAGGGCGCTCACGACCTGATCTGGGACGACGTCCGCTGGCTGCGCTTCACCGCGCGGACCGACCTCCACGAGACGCACTGCCTGGAAGTGCTCGAAGAGGGACGACCGGTGGCCCTGGCCACGCTGCTGGTCACCCACAAGCCCGGCGGGCTGCTCTTCTACGACGCCCCGAGGCTGGCAGGCACCGCCTCACCCATGGCCGAGCCCGAACTCCTCGACGAGGCCGAGCGCGAACAGTGGGACCGCCTCACGGCATCCCTGCCCGAGGGCCGCACCGACCACTACCCCTCCCTGGCCCTCGCCACCTTCGGCAACCATCACGGCGTGGCCCACACCCACGGGCGCTCCCCGGAGCAGCGCAGGTCGGTCATGGCGGCGCTCCCCGCCCTCCTTCAGCAGATCTCAAACCAACTCGGCTGCCGCAGCACGGCGTTGCTCTACGTGGGTGAGCCCGAGGCAGAGGGGGTGGACGCCGCCGCCACCCGTGCCGGCTACCACGCGACGCTCCTCGGCGCCGACGCCGTGCACGAGTTGAGCGCCGACGACTGGGAGCAGTACGTGGCCGGGCTCAGCAGCCGCCGCCGAAGAGGACTGCGCAAAGAGGTCACCGCCTACGAGAACAGCGGCTTCCACACCGTGGCCACCACCGGCCCCGAAGCCCTCGACGACACGGTGACCGCCCTCCAGGTGGCCCACCGGGCGAAGTACGGACTGCCCGGCGGACACGAGCGTGTCCGCCGCGACTTCGACGCCCTGCGCGAGGAGATCGGCGAGTCGTGCGTCGTCCTCGGCGCCGTCCACGAGGACCGCATGCTCGGTTTCGCGCTGTACCTCAGGGCGGGCGACACCCTCTTCCTGCGCACCGTGGGCTTCGCCCCCGAGGCCTCCGGCTGCTACCTCGCCCTCACCTACCACGAGACCACCCGCTGGGCGCTGGAGAACGGCATCCGCCGCATCCACTACGGGCTCGCCACCTACGAGGCCAAATTCCAGCGCGGCTGCGCGCTGCGGCCCCGCTGGGGCTGGTTCGCCTTCCACGGGCCGGACGCCGAAGTCTTTCAGGAGGTACTGGGCCTCCAGTCCCGCAGCATCGAACGCCGGCTCGAGCACGTCGGCAGCCCGGCCACCCCGGTCCCCTCCCGTACCCTCCCGCCCTCATCCACCCTTCACGGAGCCGCACGATGAAGCTCACGCCCACCAGCGACATCTGGATGGACGGCAAGTTCGTCCCCTGGGACCAGGCACAGGTACACGTCCTCACGCCCAGCCTGCACTACGGCTGGGGTGTCTACGAGGGCATCCGCGCCTACCCGACGGAGCGGGGCCCGGCCGTCTTCCGGTTGCGCGAACACCTCCAGCGGCTGCACGACTCGGCGCGCGTCTACCTGATGAACCCCGGCCACAGCGTCGACGAACTCACCGAGGCGTGCCTCGAACTGCTGCGCCGCACCGGCCTGGAGAGCGGCTACCTGCGGCCCCTCGTCTACCTCGAATACGGCACCATGGGCGTCGCTCCGCGCCTGGACAGCGCCAGGGTCGCCATCGCGGCCTGGCCCTGGGGCTCGTACCTGGGGGAGAAGGCCGAGCAGGAGGGCTGCCGGCTGATGGTCAGCAGCTGGCAGCGCAACGGCGTGCACGCGGTGCCGCCGCTGGCCAAGGCCACCGGCGCGTACGTCAACTCCGCGCTCGCCAAGGTCGCCGCGATCCGCGCGGGCTACGACGACGCCCTCATGCTCACCCCCGGCGGCCACGTGGCCGAGGCGTCCGCCGCCAACGTCTTCGCGGTACGCGACGGAGTGATCACCACCCCGCCGGTCAGCGACAACATCCTGCCCGGCATCACCAGGGACACTGTCATCACCCTCGCCCGCGACCTCGGCCACGAGGTGCGGGAGCAGAGCCTGACCCGCAGCGAGCTCTACGTAGCCGACGAGGCGTTCCTCACCGGTACCGCCGCCGAGATCGTCCCCATCGCCTCGGTCGACGACCGCCCCGTCACCGAAGCGGGCAGCGGACCGCTCACGCGGCAACTGCGCCAGGCGTTCCAGGACGCGGTCCACGGCCGGACGGCAGATCCCCACGGCTGGCTCACCCGTCTCTGACCACCGCCGTACGCCAACTCCCAGCCACTCCCAGCGAGGTCGACCAACATGTCCGAGCACGTCCTGGTCATCGGCAGCGGCCGAGACCTGCCCACCCGGCTGCGCCGCGCCCGGGCCGGCACCCGCACCACCGTCATCTGCCGACTGGACTACCTCTCCAAACTCCGTGAGACGACGGAACACACCCGGGTCATCGGGGTGAGCCCCGACGCGCCGGACGACGAATGGATCGCGTTCGCCGAGGCCGTGCACGCCCGGCACCCGTTCACCCGGATCGTGGCCTTCGGCGAGCGGGACCAGGACAAGTGCGCACTCGTCGGCCAGGCGCTGGGCCTCGCCGCGCACTCCCCGCGGACCACTGCTCTGGTCTACGACAAACACGCCATGCGGGCCCGGCTGCGCGAAGCCGGCATCGACACCACGGCCTGCGCCCAGGTCTCCGACGTGGAGGAACTGCGGGCGTTCCTCGCCGCGCACGACACTCCCTGCATCGTAAAACCGGGCAGCGGCTCCTTCAGCAAGGGCATCACCCTGGCCCGTGACGCCGAGGAGGCCGCCGACGCCTTCACACGGGCCGGCGGCGGACTCGGGGACGTAGACGGCACGCCGGTCCTGGTGGAACAGTTCCACGAGGGCCCGCAGTTCAGCGTCGAGGCGTTCTCCGAGGACGGCGACCACCAGATCGTCGCGATCACCCGCAAGTACTCCGACCCGCTGAACTTCGTCGAACTGGGCCACGTCAGCCCCGCACCCCTCACCCCCGCCCAGGAGAAGCAGGTCCACCACTACGTGGAACGGATCCTCGACGCCCTCGGCATCAGGTCCGGCGCCACCCACACGGAAGTCGTCCTCACCGAGAGCGGACCGCAGGTGATCGAGACGCACGTCCGCATGGGCGGCGACGAGATCCCGGCCCTCGCCCACGACGTGACCGGCGTCGACATCGCCGACTGCCTCATCCGCCACACCCTCGGCGAGAAGGTCCTGCCCGCCATCCGCGCCGCCCTCGCCGCACCGCGTACTCCCCGCAGTTCGGCGATCTGGTTCGCCGCGCTGCCCGCCCCCGGAGTGCTCGCCGACACCACGGGCCTGGACGAGGCCCGCGCGATACCCGGGGTGACCGAGGTGCAGTTGCTGGTCCCGCCGGACGCCGCCGTCGACACCCTGCAGTCCTCCACCTCCCGGGTCGCCCACGCCCGCGCGATCGCGCCGAGCGCCGACGAGGCGCTGGCCGCCGCCCGAGAGGCGATCAACCGCCTCACCTTCCACCTGCGCGTGCACGCCGCCGACCAGGGAGCACTGTGACGACCTCGCTGCCGCGCCCCGCCGCTCCGCCGCATCCCCAGCGCATCACCCTGGCCGACTTCCACGACGCGGCCCGCGACGTACTGCCCGCCCCCGCCTACGACTACTTGCAGGGCGGCGCGGCGGACGAACGGACCGTACGCTGGAACGCCGAGGCGTACGAGCGGCTGGCTCTGCTGCCCCGGGTCCTCACCGGCACCGCGGGCGTGGACATGCGCAGCACCCTCTACGGCACGGAACTCCCCGCCCCCGTCCTCCTCGCGCCGACCGCATCGCACGGCCTGTTCCACCCCGACGCGGAAGCGGCGACCGTGCGGGGCGCCGCCGCCGCGGGAACCCTCACCACGGTGAGCACCTTCTCCACGCTGACGCTGGAGGAGATCGGCGCCGCCGCCACCGGACCGTGGTGGTTCCAGCTCTACGTGCAGAGGGACCGGGCCCTCACCGAGGACCTGGTGCTCCGGGCCCGTGCGGTCGGCGCCACCGCCTGCGTTGTCACCGTCGACACCCCGGTGACCGGTCTTCGGGAGAGGGACCTGCGCAACGGATTCGCCCTCCCCTCCCACGGCACACCCGCCAACCTGACCGGCCACACCGCGCAACCGCGAATGGCGGCCGCCCCCACGCACCACGGCATCCACGACCCGAGGATCGACCCTGCCGTCGACTGGTCCGACCTCGAATGGCTGCGCTCGGTCTCCGGGCTGCCGGTCCTGGCCAAGGGCATCGTGCGCCCCGACGACGCCCGCCGGGCCGCGGAGACCGGAATCGGCGTCTGGATGTCCAACCACGGGGGCCGCAACCTGGACACCGCGATCGCCCCGCTCGTCACCCTGCCCGCCGTCGCCGAGGCCGTGGCAGGCCGGGTCCCGGTCCTCATCGACGGAGGCATCCGCCGCGGCACCGACGTGGTGAAGGCGCTGGCGCTCGGCGCGGACGCCGTGGCGATCGGGCGCCCCTACGTCTGGAGCCTGGCCGCGGGCGGCGCCGAAGGGGTCACCGCCGCCCTGACCGCCCTGCACCGGGAGACCGAACTGGCCCTCTCCCTCCTCGGCGCCCCCGACCTGGCCGCCCTGACCCCGGACCTCGTACGCCCGTCCTGGTGATCCGGGCGGTGCGTGCTCCCGTCAGGCCGAACACACGCCTGGGCACACGCCCCGGCCCAGCCCCTGGTGTCCGACTACCGGCTGCCCTGGGAGAAACCCCTGCCACCGGATCGGCTCACACCCGGCAGCAACCACGGTGATGAGCAACTCGGTCGTGGTCGAGGGGGGTAAGGGCGGTGGGTGGTGTACGCGGCCTGGGAGATGGCCATCGGCCTCGACGAGTTCCGCCGGACGCGGCCGCCCGCGCTGAGCGAGGAGGCGCGCCGCGTCCTGCGCGCAAGCGGGGCTGAGGGCGCGGGAGTTGGTTGTCGACGTTTGAGGTGGGGGTGGGCGCCCGTCTGTGCTCGGGGCGGTCTACATTGTCGCTTGATCGTTGAACACTTGATCGTCCAGGAGGCTCCCGTGTCAGACCATGACCCCCAGTCCGGCTCAGCCGCTGACATACGCGCGCGCATCGACACCAGCACGCCGCACTCCGCGCGTTTCTGGAACTACTTCGTGGGCGGCAAGGACAACTACGAGAAGGACCGGGAGCTCGGGGACCACATCAAGGAGATCTTCCCCGGCCTGGTCGACGTGGCGCGCACGAGCCGCCTCTTCCTGGGCCGCGCGGTACGCCACCTGGCCACGGAGCAGGGCGTGCGGCAGTTCTTGGACATCGGCACGGGGCTGCCGACGGCGGACAACACGCACGAGGTGGCGCAGCGGGCCGCCCCGGACTCGCGCATCGTCTACGTCGACAACGACCCGCTGGTCCTCGCCCACGCGCGGGCCCTGCTGACCAGTACGCCCGAGGGCGAGACGGCGTACATCGACGCGAACCTCTACGAGCCCGAGGCGATCCTGGCCGAGGCGGCGAAGACCCTCGACCTGTCCCGCCCGGTCGCCCTGATCATCCTGAACACGCTCGGCCACGTCGCCGACCACGACCACGCCCGGGACCTGGTGTCGCGCCTCATGGCGGGGCTGCCGTCCGGGAGTTTCCTGGTCATCAGCGACTCCACAGCCACCAGCGAAGGCATGATCGCGGCGTCGAACGAGTACAACAAGAGTGGCGCGATCCCCTACTACGTACGCAGCGTCGAGGAGGTCGGCGGCTTCTTCGAGGGCCTGGACGTGCTGGATCCGGGCGTCGCCCAGGTCACCCGCTGGCGCCCGGACACGGAAGACGCGACGGCGGTCGACGCGTATGGGGCGGTGGGCCGCAAGCCGTAACGGCCGCAAGGTGTGACGGCCGCAAGGTGTAATGGCGTCAGCTTTCCAGGTCGGCGACGGTGCCGATGCCGCCGCTTTCGTACGTGCGCTCCCGGCCTCGACGACGTGGCATGTGGCGCCGGCGCTGTGCCGACGCCGCATGCCCGCCCCCGTACCGGCGCTATCGCCGAATAACTGAACGGATCCAGGAGAGTTGCTGGGAGACCTCCCCGGCTTCGGCGCTCTTCTCTCGGTCGGAACCGTTGAAGACACCGATGAGTGTTTCGGTGCCACGCGGGCCGACGGTCATCACCGGGCCTCCGGAGTCGCCTCCGGCGGGAATCCCGGACACCTTCTTCATGCAGAAGTCGGGGCCGCCCGGGGCGGTGTGGCCCGCGCACAACGGGTCATCCGCCCGTACGACCTTCAGGTCCGACTGCTTGAGGACGGGTGACTGGCAGGCGCTCTCGTCCGTGGTGCAGGTGGCACCCCATCCGTACTGCCGTACAGCTTGGCCGCGGTGGACGCCGACCGTGGACAGCCGCGCCGTGCGGACGTTCATCGGCGGGACCTTGACCAGCATCATGTCGGCGTGCGAGCTGCCCACGCGCTTGCCCTTCAGCGGGCGGACCGTGGTGCCCCTGCGCATGTCGAGGTGGCCCACCCGGAAGGAGATTCGCTTGTCGGCGACCGGTTGTGCTTGCTCGTAGAAGCAGTGTGAGGCGGTGAGGATCCACTGGCGTGCGACCGCTGTCCCGGTGCACGCCGGTTTGCCGTCCACGAGCATGCGCACCGCCCACGGGCCGTAGGTGCTCTTCGATCCGCCGATGACGGCGAAGGCCGGAGCGGACGAGAGCACCGAGCTCGCGACCAGCATCAGGGCGGTCAGCAGCAGTAGTCGAACGCCACGCACGCGACGCACCATGCAGAACAACTCCTCTCAGAAGTACAGCCGTACAGATGGTGAGAGGCCCTGGTGAGCAAAGGCGTTCCGCATGAGCCGCACCATATCGGGTCGGCACAGGAAGGTTTTTAGGAAGGTTTTCTGTGTGCCATCTCGAGGGAGCTCCTGTCCACATACCGGTCGCCACAACGTCCGCCCTTGTTCATGAGCCGACGGACAACTCCGTTCTGTGGCCCCCTGTCTAACCGGTTGACCGTAAGCACCACCGCACACGTACAGACTGAAGGGTCACTTCCGCATGCGCATTCACCGGACCATCGCCGCCACCGCCACCCTCACCCTGATGCTCGGCACGGCTGCCTTAGCAGCATCGACGGCCCAGGCCGCCCCGTCCGCCACCCTGCCTGGCGTCCACTCCGCCTCTCCCTCGGCGGCTGCGTCCACCGCTTCCGTCGTCGTCGCGGACGGCGAGCTCTGGTACAAGGCGGCAGCCGGTCAGCAGAACCAGGTGACGGTCGACGAAGAGATCGACCACCGCGGTGAGCACGACTCCTACTACGTCCTCACCTTCCACGACCGGTACGACATCTCCATCTCCGCCGACGCGGTGGAGTGGGACGAGTGTGTGTACCCCGAGGAGGGCGACCGCACCGCCGTGCGGTGCGCGGTCAAGATCCCGGAGAACTCGGACGACTCCGACAGCTACGACATCGACCTCGGCGACATGAACGACACCGCGACCCTCGCGCCCGACAGCCAGGCGTGGGCCGGGATCTACGGCGGCAAGGGCAACGACGTCATCAAGGCGTCGGCGTCCGCGCTCCTGCACGGCGGAGAGGGCGACGACCGCCTCGACGGCGGTGGCGGCCCGATGGGCTTCGGCCCGTGGGGCGACGCCGGGAACGACACCCTCACCCACTGCAGCCAGGACTGCTTCGGTGGCACCGGCAACGACTCCCTGACCGGCACCGGCGAGGCGAACAACCTGCACGGCGAGGACGGCAACGACGTGCTGCACGGCCAGGCCGGCGCTGACGTCCTCTACGGCGGCAAGGGCAACGACAAGCTGTACGGCGAGGCGGGCGACGACACGCTGTGGGGCAACAGCGGCGACGACGTCCTGTGGGGCGGCGCAGGCACAGACAAGCTCTCCGGCGGCCCGGGCCGCAACGAAGTCCACCAGAACTGAACGATCACCGGAACACCAGGCTGGGCTGGACATTCCCATGCACCCTGAAGAGGGGGACCGGCCGGCCCGGGCCACTGCGCTGTCACCCCTGCCTCCTACCCTGCCCCTGCTGCCTCCGACAGGCACATAGGCGGCCAGCGTGACGCTCAGTATCACGATCGAGCGATCACGAACCGAGGTAGATCGGACTTAACGTCCCCTTGGGCCTTGCAGGAAACGGTCCAAGGGGCGCTGGCAGTGCCCCAAACGCTCGTCAGGAATGGCCTGTTGCAGGGGTGGGCGATCCCACTACGGCGAACCAGTCTTCTTGGAATGGGACTTGGTGTTCGTGGGATCGCGGCCCGGATGCTCGTGGTGGTCGGACTCGTGGTTGCTCTGATCGCTCCCGGGATGGCTGCCGGGTCCGTTCCGGCGGCTCGACAGGCTGGCCTGCCGTCCTGGCGTTTCACGCCGACCGCCACGAGTAACGCGCTGATCACGCTCGACGTGGTGGACCGGGAGGTGGTGTGGGCCGCGGGTGGCGGATTCCGAGGTGCCACCAACGACGGGACCGTGGTGCGGACGGTGGACGGTGGACGTTCCTGGCGGAACGTCACCCCGCCGGGCGGGGCCGTCGACAGGTTCCGGGACGTCGAGGCGTTCGACCGTGATCACGCCCTCGTCCTGGCACTTCCCAACGGCGATGAACCCTCGCGGATCTATCGCACCGCTGACGGTGGGATCACCTGGCAACTGGTGTTCCGCAACTCGGTTCCGGACGCCTTCTACGACTGCATGGCGTTCTTCGACGACCGCCACGGCCTTGCGGTCAGTGACCCCGTCGGCGGCAAGTTCCCCATTCTGGCCACCGAGGACGGCGGCCGGACGTGGCGCCCGGCACCCGCCGACGGAATGCCTGCCGCGACACCCGACGACGGTGCCCTGGCGACCGGCACGTGCATGGTCGCGCACGACCGGCGCAACGCCTGGTTCGGGACGACCGGCACCCGCGGAGGGACCAGCCACAACCCTCAGGTGTTCCATACCGGCGACGGCGGCAAGACGTGGAGTGCTGCCGACACCCCGATTCCCGGCGAGACAACGAGCATCGCCTCGCTGTCCTTCCGGGACCCCCGGCACGGCGTGGCCGTCGGTGGCGATTTCGACCCGGACAGCGGGGTCGATTCGGGTGCGGCGGCCTCCACTGCCGACGGCGGCTCGTCCTGGTCGCTCGGTGACGCTCCCAGCGGGTTCCGCAACAGCGTGGCCTGGGTTCCCGGCGGCGGGCACACCGCTGTAGCGGTCGGCCCCAACGGCAGCGACGTGAGCAACGACAGCGGAACATCCTGGACGCCGTTCGACCGCACCCGCCTCCTTGGAGTCAACTGCCTGCCCAGCGCGGGATGCTGGGCCGTCGGGGATCGTGGCACGGCGGCTCAACTCGTCATCGGTCACCCTTGATGGACTGTTGCACTGAAACCGGTAGCGAGGGTGACGGCTCCGGAGGCGCCGTCGTGGTCACGGACGGTGGGAGAAGTTGCCCATCACCGCGGCGGCGGGTGCGTAACGGACAAGGGGCACTGCGACCGACGCGGGAACCCCTCCGCAGGCACCCCTTGGGCGCACGTATTCACAAAGGTTCTGCGTTCTTCCAGTGTGTATCCGTAGAGAGCGAGGGCCAGCCAGTTCACCAGGTGGGTGATGGCGTAGCACTGGTCGTAGGGGCAGTGCTGGTCGAAGAAGTCTGCCTCGACCCGTGTGAGGTCGAAGCGTGAAGAGATCGCGAGGCCGTAGTCGGTGAAGAAGAGCTGCACCGGGGGCCTCTCGACCTCCAGCAGGACCGTTTTCCCGCCGATGCCCGACCTCAGCGGTGCGGGCCGGCGTCCACGAACACGCACACCGTCAGCAGCCTCGCCGGTCTGCTGCGACGCGCCAACCGAAGCTGATCCGCCCCAGGGAGCGGGCTCTGCCGCCTGAAAGGGTCGCGTGACCGTCCTGGTCATGCTGCGGCACGACCAGCGCCTGGCCGGAAGGGTCGACGACAGTGAACGGCGGGTTGAGCGCCCATGACCGACAGCGTAGGGCGGCATTTCCGTGCCATGCCGGGTTTCGTGGTCTGAAACTCGAACGCGATCCCGCCTCTACAAAGCGGTCGACCTTCAGCTAAAAAGAGCAGTAAATCGAGCAATAATCCTCCAAATTGCGCCACAGGGCTTAATGGCGTCACGGCCTGTTGTACTGCTGTCTGTCCCAGGGGCCAATACGGGGGACGGGGCGGCAGTTGGGTACAAGCGTCCAAGCGGGGGACATCAGCGGGCAGTTGGTCGTCGGCGACAACAACGACGTCAACGTCGTGAACCACATCGTCGTGCTCGACTCCGGATCATCCGTCGCGCCGAGCGCCGAGGGACCACCACGCGTCCGGCGCCGCCCACGGCCGGCGGACTGGGTCCGGCCGCCGCGGGCCCCCGTGCTGCTCGGCCGTGACGAGGAACTCACCCGCATCAACAATCGGCTCGCCGAGGGATACGGCGTCCAGGTGCACGGCCCGCCGGGCAGCGGGAGAACGGCCCTGCTGAGCCGCGTCGCCGCGGACCGCGAGCCGGACGGCTCGGTGATCTTCATCCAGACCGGTGGCTCGGACACCGAGGACATTCTCCAGCAGATCTTCCAGGCCTGTTACGACACCGAGGACTACAAACCGGGCTCGGCACGGCTGAAGCGGCTCATGGCCCCCGTAGAGGCCCTGGTTGTCATCGACGACTTCGCGGATCCTGCCCCCGACGGGTTCGCCGCACTGCGAGTCGCACTGCCCGGCTGCGACTTGCTGGTCTCCTCCACCGAGCACAGCCCGACGGAGACGGGAACCGATACCCGCGCCTGTCGGCTCGGCGGACTGTCGGCGAGCGCGTCGCTCGCTCTGCTCGAACGGGAGCTGAACCGTCCCCTCAGCGACGCGGAGGCACGCGAGGCAGCCCGCTTCGCCGCCGAGGTGGACGGGCAACCGCGCGCCCTGGTCACGTCAGCGGCTCTGTTGGAAGCCGGCAGCAGTACTGCTGTGGCCTTCACAGCGGACGAGGCCGCGGTGGCCGCGGGTCTCGCCGGGCGGCTCGGCGAGGGGGCAGCCGGTCTGCTCGGTGCCCTGTGTGCCTTCCAGCCTCTTCCCGTGCCCGCGGCACTTGTCGGAGCGATTGGTGCGGGCACCCCTGTGCCGGGGGCCTGGGCGGAACTGCAGCAGTTGCGCCTGGTCACCCGTGAGCGCGGCGGCTATCGCGCCCGGGGACGACTCGCCGTCCTGACCGCCGAAAGGGTCGGCACCCTGCGGGGCGCGGCCGACGCCACCACCGAACTCGCCGCCTGGATCGGTCAACGCCCTGGCCGGCGGGAGGTCGCCGCAGGATCGGGGCTGCTGCGGCGCGCTCTCGCGGAGGCCGCACGACAGGGTGATGACACGGCCGTACGGGATTTGGCGAGGGCTGCCGCGCCTGTACTGGGCCGCAGCTTGTGCTGGGGTGCTTGGAAAGAGGTGCTGGCGCTCGGGGGAGCAGCCGCGGCCAGGATCGATGCCACCGAGGACGTCGCGTACTTCACGAGGGAGGAGGACGTACGGCGTAAGGCGCTTGGCCTGGTCGGTGCGGCCGCGTCGCTGGCTTCGGCGGCTGCGGGCGTGGCTGCCGGCCAGGGCATCAGCGGTACGGACCGACCATCGCCAGAGGGCGCACAGGACGGCGGGGCCGGTCCGTCGGTTGTTTCCGACGGAGGGCTGAGCGGTCGGCTGGAGGCCGGGATCGGGGTACTGGTTCTGGGAGCCGGAGGGCTGCTGACGGGACTGCTCGTGTCGGGCAGCGGCAGCACGCCTGCTGCGGGCCCCGCGGACACTCCCCGTTACGCTTCCGGCGTCGCCACCTCACCCGATCGCCCCGGTACGTTCGAACCCTCGCGCCCGGGAGCAGGCAGGTCGTCCGGGAAGCCGCCACGGCGGGAGGACGAGCGGCGCGACGTTTCCCGGGCGCCCCGCAACGACCAACCGGACAAACCGTCCCGCCCCGTCTCCTCGCTACCCGAGAGCCGACGGCAGTCCAGTTGTCGATTGGTGGGAGTCAGCTCAACGAATTTCCAACCCGTGCCCGTGGGGAGCGAGGACAGTCGCACCCTCTTGTACGACGGTTACGACTGCGACAGCGACGAAAGCGTCACCTTCTCCGTCACGCCGGAAACTCAGCCGCCCTCCTTCACCTTGGAGCGCCGAGGGTGTACGCCCACCGGTGACCGACAGTTCCGCTGCACCCTGATCGTCACCTTCCGTCCTCAGGCCCCGGGCTCCTACATGGCTGAACTGGACGTGACCCACGACGGCCATTCGATCGGCATGGACATTCACGCCTACACGCAAGACTCGCCGTCGGAAACAACAGTGAATCCCACCGGTTGACCGGCCGGCCGGCTTCCGCACAAACACCAAGGAGACATCATGTCCGACAAGCCGACCGGGGCCCGCTCTCTTCGGGCCCGTGACATCTCCGGTCAAGCAGTGGTCGGGGACGGCAACCGCGTCGTCGGCGCCGGAATGGGCGCCGCAAAGACCACGACCACCGTGACCGAGGCCCAACTAGCCGCTCTGCACGACGCTTTCACCAACGTGCGGGCGGAGATTCCCCCGGCGAGCCCGGCCACCGACCGCGCGGGCGAGCTTCTGGACGAGCTGGAGGGGGCCGTAACCGCCCCGCAGACGGACTTGACGACGATGGCATATGTCCGGCGCTGGTTCGCGACCAACCTGCCGGCTCTGGCGGGCAGCGTGGCCGCGCTGCTGGTGCACCCGGTCGTGGCCCAGTTGGCCGAGGCGGCGGGTGGCGGACTGGCGGCTGAATACCACGATCTGGTGAGCGGCTGAGAGCGGAACCAGTCCCACCGGTGGGGCGGTCGCCTGGCGCCCTCGCGGACGTCGCCGCGGTGTACGACTCGGACCGGCCCCGGGGCCATCATCGGAGGCTGATCCACCGGCGTGGTGAGGCCGTAGGTCGTGTCGGACATTCAGCAAGACCGCCGTCGTCATCACCGCGAAGTCCGCCGAGCGCAAGGTCTTCGGCCTCGCCACCGCAGGCGTCCGTATCGCTTGACCTCTTGCGCGTCAGTCCGGCAGCCAGTGCAGCTCGCGCGCCAGGGTTTTGGCGACGGCACGGATGCGGTGGTGCAGCGGCGACTGCTCGCGGGGGAGGACCAGGTGGATCGTCAGGCTGGGCGCGGCCCGGAGCGGTCGCCAGGTGAGCCCGGCCGGTTGTGCCGTGGCCGCGGCTTCTCCGGCCGGGGCGAGGGTGACGCCGTCGCGCAGGTCGCGTTGCGACATGTCGAAAGAGACTGCGGGCGTATGGAACCGGGGGTGCGGTCGGGTGTCCCGGAACAGTGCGGACAGCTGATCGTGGATCACGGGGTTGGCGGTACGGTCCGGGAGTCGCAGCGGATACGCGGCGGCGTCGGCGATTTCGATCTCCGGGTGTTCGGCCAGCGGATGGTGCTGCGCCAGCTGGACCCCGATGCGCGCACTCCGCAGCAGGAAACGACGCACGCCACGGCCCGGCTGTTCACCGCGGGTGATCCCGGCGTCGATGCGGCCGTCGGCGACCGCGGGGGAGATCTCCGGTGTCGCCATCGGGACCGCGCCGACCTCGAGTCCGCTGTTGCCGCGAATCAGCCTGTCCACCAAGGCCGGTACCGTCTCGGCCCCGGTGCTGAGGCTGTATCCGATGCGCAGCGTGCCCAGTTCACCGGCCGCCGCGCTCCGGGCGGTGTCCCATGCCCGGTCCAGCGCCGCCAACGCGGGCGGCGCGGACTCCGCCAAAGCCGCACCGGCCGCAGTCAATACGACGCTACGCGTGTTGCGGACCATCAGGGTCGTACCGAGTTCCGCCTCCAATCGGCGCATCCGGGCGCTGAGCGCGGGCTGTGCGATACCGATCCGTGTGGCCGCGCGGGTGAAGTTCAACTCCTGCGCCAGCACCAGGAAGTACCGCAGACTCACCGTATCCGGCGCCACGTATCCTCCCTGCCGATTGATAACGATCCGTTCTGAGCCTATCCCGTACCGGTCTTTCCCTCGACCGCAGATCAAGCCCTAACCTGCGCTTATGGCGATTCAACTGACCGCAGTACCCGTCGCCGGGATCGATCGATCTGCGTGTCAATTCAAAGTCGGACGTGTCCGGCCGAACAAACACAGGAGATTTCCATGGCTAAGGGTTACTGGGTCAGTGTCTACCCCGCGATATCCGACTCTGAGGGGCTGACCGCCTACGACGAGCTGGCCGGTCCGGCTGTCCAGGCTGGGGCGGGCGCACCCTGTCCCGGATCCCGTCCCGTGGCGGTCGCGTCGTCGCCCACGAGGCAGGCATCACGCAACGTGTCGTTCTGATCGAGTTCGACAGCTTTGAACAGGCCGTCGCGGCATACGAGAGCGAGGCGTACCAGAAGGCGCTTCTGGCCCTGCCCGACGGCGTCGAACGCGACTTCCGCATCGTCGACGGCATCGACTGAGCGGTGGGCTCAGCCATCGCTGAGCATCTGTAAGCAGGCCGCCCAGCCACACACACCACAGGCGCCACCCTCACCCGGAGCTCCGGCAGGGTGTCACACACTGCACCATTCCGTCGGGCGGACCCGCCTGGGGCTGCCCGACAGGCGTCTCCGGAGAGATCCCGCACCTCTCGCCGGCCCATAGCGAGAAGGCTGGGTTCTTTCGGTGCGGGTAGGACAGCAGCCCTCCCACCGCTTTCCGACAGCGTGACCTGCACCGGTGGCAGCGTGCAGGTGCGTACCGATACCTGGGCGGACCAGCGCGTCGGCGGACCAGCACGTCGGCGGACCAGCACGTCACAGGAAGCGGCGGATGGGCTGGACGGCCACTTCTCGGATTCGCTGGACAGCGGAGCGTTTCTTCCAGCGGTCCTGCTGGATCAGTTCACTGACTGCGGTGTCGGCGTCGAAGTGTTCATCCAGGGTGGCCGTGAACTCCTGGTCCAGGACGGCGAGCATGACTTCCTCGTCGTGGTCGAGGGAGCGGCGGTTGAAGTTCGTGGAGCCGATCAGCGCGGCGACGCCGTCGACGGTGATGATTTTGGCGTGCATCATCGTCGGCTGGTACTGGTAGATCTTGACCCCGCACGCGGTGAGTTCCTCGTAGTGGTGCTGGCCCGCCAGCTGGCACACCCGCTTGTCGGTGTGCGGGCCGGGGAGCACGATCTCCACCTCGACGCCGCGCCGCGCGGTGGCACAGAGGAGTTCGATGAAGTACGCGTCGGGGGAGAAGTAGGCGGTGGACAGCCGGAAGCGTTCCTCGGCCGACTCCAGCATCACGCGGAGCAGCGTCTGCATGTCCTGCCAGCCGAAGCTCGCAGAGCCGCGCACGACCTGCACGATGGCGCCGCCCTGCGGACGGTGGTCGATGAACCGGTCTCTCTCGTCGAAGAGTTCGTCATGGCACTCGGCCCAGTTCTGAGCGAACGCCGCCGCGAGACCGTCCACCGCGGGCCCGCGCACCTCTACGTGCGTGTCGCGCCACTCGTGCTCGTTGCGGGCATCGCCGCACCATTCCTCGGCGATGCCCACCCCGCCGGTGAACGCGGTCTCCTCGTCGACGACCAGAACCTTGCGATGACAGCGGTGGTTCTGCTTGAGCGGTGAGAGGTACAGCGGCTTTCGGAACCACGCCACCTGCACCCCGGCCTGCTCCATCGCGGCCAGCTGCTCGGTCTCGATCAACCGGCTGCCGAACCCGTCCAGGAGGAGCCGCACCCGCACCCCGGCGCGCGCCCGCTCGGCAAGCGTCTCGGCGAACCGCAGGGCGATGTCGCCCTTCCAGTAGACGAACGTCATCATGTCCACCGTGTGCTCGGCACGGCGGATCCCCGCGAGCATGGCCGCGAAAATCTCGTCCCCGTTGCGCAAGGGTATGAGAGAGTTGCCCTCCGTCGCCGCGATCCCGATCAGCCGCTCCAGGCGTCGTCGTACCCGTGCGACACGGGCCCCGACGTCGGGCCCACCCGCCTCATCGGGCGTCGGTGCATTCAGCTCGGTGGGTTCCTGCGTACTGGTCATGGTTCTCCGGGCCGGTACACAACGCGAATGTCTCAGGGCCGCGGTGCCCGGTCCGGCGCGGGCTGAGCAGCCAGCCGACTCTACCTCCTGGTGGTCGGCCGGAGGGCCGCGCGCATGGGCCCGCATCCGTGGGGAACGCGATGGAGACACCTCAACCCAGGGAGCCCATCGTGGTGATTGTCGGCATCGTGGCGGTCTGTGTCGTACTGGCCGTCCTCGCCTTCCTCGTGCCCCGTCTCTCCCGACACCCCGAACGCGGTACCCAGCGCACCTTGGGGGCCGGGTCGCGCGCAGGCGGCAAGGCTCCCGGCGTCCTGGGCCGGATCATCAGCGAGCCCTTCCGGAGCAGCTCCAAGGCGGTGGGCCGCAGTGGTTCCGCCGGACGCCGCGCCCGAGGCCGCATGCCCTTCTGAGACGGCGCGTCGGTGCCGAAGCATGCGTTACGGCACCGGTCGACAGTCCGCTGTCGGCCCGCCGTCCCACCCGGGGACAGACAGGTCCGTAGCAGCCGACTCGTTCCCCGTCCACCGACACCGAGAGCGCGCCTCAGTGGTGGGGCGTCCCGTGACCTGGCGGTCAAGTTGACCCGGGGCAGCGGCCCGAAGGCTCTCGCTACCTGGCGCCAAGTGGTCAGTCCCGGACGCTGGTGATCAGCCGCTGGTGACGTCGGTCTCGTGGTCGACAGCCCAGGCCCAGTGCTCGGCCACGGTCCGGCCCGCGGTGCCTGAGCCCGGGCCGTGGGACCTGGCCGGCGCGGTCAGGCTGGTGTACGGGGCCGGGGTGGTTTCCAGCAGAACAGCGTGGGTGCGTTCATCCGGCACGCGCCCTGTCGCGAAGACATAGGCCCGACCCGCAGTGAGTGGTGGTGCCCCCTGCTCGTGGCTGACGGTGACCGTGCCCCGTAGGCCGCCCTTGAAGCGCTGCTCGACCCGCACTTCGTAGAGGTCGGAGAGGATGCCGGCGATGTCTCGCCGACCACCACGGTTCACGACCGTGCCGGCGAACACGTCGTCTGCGGTCCCGGCGACCTGCCGGGCGTCCCGCACGTCGTAAAGCGTCACCGCCTCGCCCGCACTCGTCGCCTCCGACACAGCGGTAGTGCGGTAGACGCCCCAGGACGCGCCGACCAAAACGGCCAGTCCGGCTGCGGCGAGCGCGAGCCGACGCTGAAGACGGTTCATGGATCTGCCTTTCAGCCCCACAACGCGTGGTAGTTCCTACGGTCCCGCGCAGTCGGGGCGCCGTTGGAGGGCATGTCGAACGAGTTCGGAGCCATCAACGAGCGGTACCTCGACGGGTTCTTGTGACAGAACCCAAGGGCGTGACCGAGCTCGTGTGCGGCGATCATGCGCCGCGATCCGCGGTCCCCGTACCGCTTCCCCGGCCCGAGGTAGGCCTTGTTGAGCTTCAACAGGTCGGTGCCGCCCATGCCCTTCCAACGCCCCAGGACGCCTTTCCACGGCGGACGAGTCGCGTTCACATCCGACCATTCCAGATCAGCGATCCGGCCGGCGTCGTCCGCGGGGAACTTCACCCGATCGAGGCCCCGTTGCGACCACACCCTGTGGGCATGGCGGCGTGCGTCATCGAACACCGACTCGTCCTCCCACGCGACTTCGCCTCTGTCCACTGACGAGCGGCCCCGGGAATCCTTTTGGCCATTCATGCATGCCGCCGGGGCCGCCTGGACCGCCTGGACCGCCTGGACCGCCGAGGCGGGCACAGTGACCAGGGACAGCGCAAGCAGCGTCGCCATGAGCAGTGCGCTGCTCGGCTTACGGAGATGCCGCGCAGCGTGACAAGGATCTCCAGCGCCACCTGGTTGCGTTCGGAGGGTGACTACGAGGCAGTGCCGAGGACGCACATGTCTCCGTTCGTGAGAGGCGAGTTGAGAAGAGTCTGTGTAGCGTGCCCGCCCACCCCTATCGACGCGCTGAAGCGAGCGCTCTCTCACCCGGATGAGGTGTAAACCCCGCTACCCGCCGGGGCCCGCCGAGTACAAAGACGCACCTTCTACGTCGCCCCCACTCGGGCCGAGTCGACCGTGACCATGACCGTCGGTCCCGCGCACACGGCGACCCGCTCTCGCGACCTGTGCCGCCGACCGGCTCCCTCCGTTCACGGGGAGGTCACCGGCTCGCAGCGCCGGGGATCGGGACCCGGTAGACCGAAGTGGTGGGCGCGGGGGAGAGGCCGGCGCGCACGCCTCCACCTGCCGCGCCATCCCGCTGATATGACCCGCCGTTGCACCATCTGGCGCAGCCGCCACCCCTGCGATTGGCGACTACGCGCCGTCCCTGACAGGGGCAACCCTGTACCAGGGATGCCGACACCGGGTCAGCGGGGGCCTGGCGGGACCAGGCCTGCCTCGTACGCGGAGATGGCCGCCTCCACCCGGTTGCGTGCCCCCAGCTTTGCCAGCACCGCGCTGACGTATGCCTTCATCGTGCCCTCGACGAGGTGCAACTGGCTCCCGATCTCCGCATTGGACAGCCCTGTCCCGAGTCCCGCCAGCACCTCACGCTCCCGTTCCGTGAGCCGTTCCAGTGAGCGGAGGGGGTGTGCCGCCCGGCGCCGGCGTCGTGCTGGTCAACGGGCTGTGCGCGCTGGGCCTGGCCGATTCCGCGACCCCCGGCAACGCCCACGTCCTGTCACTGGCCGTGCTGAGCCTGCTGCTCGGGGCCCGGGTCGCCGGGGCACGGCGCCCGCTCCTGGTGCTCGCCGGGTGCGTAGCGGCCGATCTCGCGACGTGCGCGGTCCTGCGAGCGCAGCCCGTGTGGTGGTTCTACGCGCTGACCGTGCTGCCCGCCGCCCTGCTGCTGCCCTGGCTGGCCGGACGGCACTGGCGTGGCCGACGCGAACTCGTGCGGGAAGGCTGGCGGCTTGCCCAGAGCCTGGAAGAGCGCCAGCATCTGGTCGCGGAGCGGGTGCGGCTGACCGAACGCGCGGACATCGCCGCCGACATGCACGACTCCCTCGGCCACGCCCTGAGCCTGGTCGCCCTGCGCGCCGGAGTCCTGGAACTCTCGCCCGACCTCACCGACCGCGACCGCGCCGACCTCGCCGAATTACGCGGGACGATCGCGGACGCGGTGGAACAACTGCGAGAGACCGTCGCCGTCCTGCACGACCCGCCCGGCACGGACACGGGGGCGGGCCTGCCCGTCAACGACACTGTCGAGGACCTCCTCCAACGGGCGGCCGCTTCCGGGGTGCCTGTGCGTTGGGAGCGGCGCGGGGCGGGGCCCCCGATGTCTCCCCTGGCCGAACGCGGAATGTACCGGGTGGTGCAAGAGGCACTCACGAACGCGGTGAAGCACGCGCCGGACTGCGCGATCGGGGTACGGATCACCCACGAGACCGACCGTACCCGCTTGAGCATTGTGAATGTCGCCCCGTCGATCGGCGGACCGGCGCACACGGGCGAAAGCCCGGCACGTGGCGCCGGCGGCCGGGGACTGACAGGGCTTCGGGAGCGGGTGACGGTCCTCGGCGGCTCCCTGCGGGCCGCGCTGGACGAAGGCGGATTTCACGTCACCGCTGTCCTCCCGCACCAGGCCACCGCCCGTCCCGGGACGCCGACGCCGGGACCACGTACAGCGCCCGGAGCGCCGGTCGAAACCCGACGGTCCGCCGCGCCGCCGTCGGAGACCGCTCCCCACCCGAACACGCCCCCGGGCACCGTCGTACCGGAGTCCGCCATGCGGCTCGCCTCCGTACGGAGCGATGCCCGTCGCCGTTCCGCCGTCGCCTTCGTGGCACCTATCGTCGCAGCACTCTTCTTCGTGCCATCCGCCTTCTTCCTGGCCTGGCAACTGACGACGAGCGTGCTGCCGCCCTCCCGGTTCGACGAGTTGACCCTCGGCCGGTCGCGCGCCGAACTCGCCCCGCTGCTGCCGGCCCGCGCCTACCCCTACCCCTCCGACTACGCCCGTTCCGCATCCCGGCCGCCCGGCGCCCGCTGCGAGTTCTACCGTTCCGGCCGCGACCTGTTGGACCAGGTCGACCTCTACCGACTCTGCTGGTCCGGCAACACGCTGCTGACGAAGGACACCGTGCCCGCAAGCCGCCCCCGGCAGAGTGAGGGCCACGACATACGGCCTACGCTGGATCGCGGTGGTCCACCACCTCGGGGCAGTCTTGCCCGCCGCTGAGCTGGACGTCGCGCTACCGGCCCTGACGGATGTCACCGTTGCCGTTGCCGTTGCCGTTGCCGTCGCGCACGCCGAGCCGGCTCTGATCGTCGGCATGGGCTTGGCCTCGACGGCGGAGTCCCAGCCGGGCACCGAGCGGCGGCACCGACCTCGGAGTCCCATGCCGCAACTCCTGCGGATGGCGCAGAACCCCTCCGTGCCCCGTGGAGAGCCCGGTCGTCGAGGAGGGACTCAGTCCGAATTCATTCGTAACGCAGGCGCAGCGACTCCCGTTCGGCCTCCTCGATCTGGTCGACGGTCAAGCCCGGCAGGTTCAGCTGAGCCAGCGTCACCTCGGCACTGGTCGGCTGGGCGTCAGCGGGCACCCACCGCTCCGGTTTCCAGGCGTTGGCGCGCATCAGCGACTTCGGGCAGTGCGGATAGACCTGCTCGACCTGCACCACAAGCGCCGTGACCGGCGGTTTGCCGATGGGAGTGAGTTGGGCGAGCAACTCCGGGCGCGCCGAGATGCAGGCGCGGCCGTTGACGCGCAGCGTGGTCGGGCGGCCGGGGATGAGGAAGAGGAGTCCGACGCGTCCGGTGTGTAGCACGTTGTGCATGGTGTCGAGCCGTTTGTTGCCGGTCGCGTCGGGGATCACCAGGGTCCGCTCGTCCAGTACCGAGACGAACCCGGCCGGGCCGCCACGCGGCGTCACGTCCGCCCGGCCCTCGTCGTCCGCGCTCCCGACGAATACCAGGGAGGAACAGCCGATCAGCGCCCGGGCCTCCTCGGTCAGCCGGTCGATCTCCTTGCGGACCGAGTTCGGGTTCGGCTGCGGGTACAGCTCGCGCAGCTGGTCCGGGCTGGTAAGGGCGTCCGCACGGAGGGACTCGAAGAGCAAGCCGGCGGCGGCCCCAGTGTCGTCGATCATCATATGGACGACCCTAGAAGGCGATCGAGGCAGTACGCGGGTCATTGTGTGATCTCGCCCGCGTCGCCCGGTCGAGGCCTCACCGGGACGGATGGGCGGGCTGACACGGCGAAGTGGCCCTTTGGGCAGTGCGGGATGGGCCGTGCCCAGTACGGGCCGCCGTGCATCACGTTGGCTGTGGAGGTACGAACGGGTTCTGGTCCACATCGTGCGGAGCCGGCCAAGACTGTGCTTCCCGGACGACACGCGAGTCCGTAGGTCTCCGTAGGTGCTACTCGGCATCTGCCGCGGAAGAGGCCGTCACAGGGCCACGATTGCCCATCGCCGTGCTCCGGGTTCGTCGCCGGCGGCGTCCGTGCCACACTCGGTGATCCCGTAGGGGACGAGCTTTTCGACGAGGGCACGTTGGTCCGGCTCGGGGGTGTCCTCGATGTGGGAGACCGCCATGACGAGGACGTGGTCGCGGCGGTCGGTCACGTGCACCGTGATGCGCTTGCCCCCGTCGGTGAGCGCCGACTCCGCAAGTGCCCGTGTCACGTGGGCGAGCGCCTTCGCCCGGTCGGCTTTGTCGTCCAGCAGGCCCCACGTTCCTACCTGGCGCACGACCAGCTCGGCGGCCTTCCTGGGTGTCCAGGGGGCGTTCTCCAAAGGCCAGTTGCCGACACGCCTGTCACGGATGACGACACTCGTCCTCGGCCGGGCGGCAGCCTTCTTCGTCGGTGGGTCCGGCGGCGGGGGATTCGGCGGCTTCTTCGGGGGTGGCGGTGTTTTCGGCGGGTAGTCCGGCCGGGGCTGGGGCATCAGCTCAGGTGTTGTCGCGTCGTCCATGTACCGACGGTAGCCGTGCGCGACACCCGGCATCGGACTTCGGTGCAACGCGCTGTCGCGCCCAACGGGGGGTGATCCGCTCTCTACGGGTCTACATCCTTTGAACTGCGATGCTGCAAAGAGAACCGGACAGCTCCACCCATTCACGATCTGGCCAGCGACCCAGTGGGCCATGGCCCACTTCGCGGCCCGCGGGTCGGCTGGCGGGTGAAAGGCCATCGCCGTGTAGCAGATGGCTGCTTGCTTCTACCGTTGCAAAGTGGAGGTGGGGCTCCGCTGCTAGAAGCAGTTAACGGCCCGAGGCTGCAGGGCACCGTGGGTGAGAACTCCGATGAGTCAGCCGATGTCGAGCGTCCAGCGATCGGCGTCGAGGAGGAGATATCCGGGGCCGGTGACACGGATGGTCTCTCCGCTGCGCCACGAGGACCAGTTCGTCGTCCGCACCTTCACGCACACCCCTCCACACGTTGTACCTGCCGTCCGGCAGCGCTTCGCCCGTGCCCGTCGTGTTCCGCACAACGGGCACGGGCGAGCTGACCCTCCTGCGGATCGTGTATCCGGCTGCCGACGAGCGCCAGGCCTGGTGGAGGCAGCTCCGTGATCGTGAGTCTCAGCGGAGGTGGCCGAGCAGCGGGGACGGCGGTGCGAGGTGGGTCCCCAGCCCGTTGGCGACCACGCTGAAGGCTAGCTTCACCGGGTCGAGGAGCGTAGCGGAGGCGCTGCGGCGTTCGGTCTCCTGGTGCGGTGGTCAGCCGGCGAGCCGCTGGCCGAACTTGGCGCCGTTCTCGGGGTCGCCGAGCTTCGCCGGCGTGAGCGTGCTTGCGCCGGTGGTGGTCAGGCCGCCCGTGGAGCCGTAGAGGTTCCACAGGGCGCCCGAGTCGGTGACAGTGCTGTCCTCGCCGGGGGCCGTGGCGGTCAGGTCGGCGCGGCCGTCCTTGTTCAGGTCGGTGAGGAGCACCTGGCGGCCGAAGTCGTCGCCGCTCTCGGCGACGCCGGGTATTCCGGCGGTGGTCTGGTTGTAGGCGACGGCGCCCTTGCCGGTCATGCCGCCGTCGGCCTTGGACGCGCCCTTGAGCAGGACGACCGCGCCGGTGCCGGTAGCCGCGTCCAGGCTCTCGCCGGGTATTCCGGCGGCGACCTCGGCCCTGCCGTCGCCGTCCACGTCGCTCGCGCTGAGGGAGGCACCGAACGCGTCGTCGTCCTCGCTGGCGCCGGGGACGCCCGCGGTGGCCTGGGTGATGACCTTCTTGCGCGCGTCGGTCGGTCCTGCCGAGCTGCCGTACTGGATCGTGATGCTGCCCGGGTGGGAGTCGATGACCTCGGTGACGCTGCCGATGTCGCGGGTGATCAGGTCGCCGTACCCGTCGCCGTCGACATCACCGACGGTGCCGCTGTAGGCCGTGCCGAGCTTGGTTGAGCTGTGGCTGACGCCGCCGCGGCCGCCCTTGAAGAAGCGGGCGTCGTGCGTCATCTCCTCGAAGCCGTGCGTGCTGACGATGTCGTCGACGCCATCGCCGGTCAGGTCGCCGGTGATGAAGGACCGGAGGCCGGAGGGCCCGTCGCTCGTGACGACGCTGTCCTTGGACGCGGGCTTGCCGGCACGGGTGAACGGGCCGTACTCGACGGTCATCCCGGAGACGTCGGGGTCGTCGCTCGGCACGTCGTTGACGACCAGGTCGCGCTTGCCGTCGCCGTTGAAGTCGCCCGTGGCGAACTCGGAGTTCTCGTGGGGCAGGAGGGTGTCCGCGCCGGTCAGCCCGGTGGCTGAGCCCCACAGAACGGTCGCTTTGTTGCCGTTGTCGTCGCCACCGGACACGAGCAGGTCGGTGTAGCCGTCGGCGTCGAGGTCGGCGGGGGCCGTCTGGTAACCGAAGGCGAACGTGCCCTGGAGCTCGCCGGGGACGCCCGGGGTGGCGCGGCTGATGCGCTGGTGGCGTTCGGTGCCGGGCCCGGAGGCGGTGCCGTACACGATGGAGAGGTAGCCCGCGTTCTCGACGCCGTCGACGGTGCCGTGCGGCGCGGCGACGGCGAGGTCGGCGTATCCGTCATGGTTGAAGTCGGTGATCGGGGTGCGGGGCGGCTGAGGGGCCGCGGCCGCGGTGCTCGCGGTGACGGAGACGGCGAGGGGGGCGGTCAGCGCGGCGACGGCAATGGCGCTGATGAGGGTGCGGCGGGGCACGGGTCCTCCTGTTGGGAACGTCTGTGACGTAGGAGGAGACAGGCCTTGTGGACGAAGGTTGTATTCCCTATGGACTCCGTTACATGATCCAGACGTTTGACGTGCGATGCCCGCTGTTCACTCCGCGAGCATTGAGAGGGAACCGGGCGAGATGTGGAACGAGCGTCGGGAGCCGGATGCTTCCGGGGCGCCGGCGCCGGCGCCGGCGCCGGGGCCTGGGTCGGGGCTTGGTCATCCGTACGAGAAGGCCGCCGTTCCCGCAGAAACAAGCTCTCGTTCAACTGAGCCGTTTGGAACAGCCGTTCACAGTTGCAGCGGCAACCAGAGCGCTCGACACGACCAGGCGGGTTTCCCTGCCGTTGTTGAGGCATCTCGACAGACAGGGGCTGACGCGCCGATTGGACGACAAGTGGAGAGAAGTCGTACGGCGACGAGAGTGAGACGAGAGTGAAGGGGGAGGGGCCGGCCGCGATCATGCGGCCGGCCCCTTCATGGCGACAGACGAATTCGTCACGCCGCGTTCAAAAGGATGCGGGCCGTGCTCCCGCCGCCTCCCTTGACGGTCACCTGCCAGCAGCCCGGACCAGGCAGCTCCAAGCTCATCGGCAGAGGGCCGGGAACGCCCTCCGATGTGGGCGTCATATGTGCCCGCCCAGCCCCGGCAGTTCCACGAATCCCTTTCACCGAAACCTGGGGAAGGGATTTCTGGTCCACCCACAGGGGAAACTTCCCTCGGCGGTCCGCACCTTGACGTTCCAGAAGGTCACTCCAGCTGTCGGTCCGCGGCGCTATGAACCAGACGCGGCCTGATCCGACTACTTTGAGCCCTTCCCGCGACAGCTTCGCCGGCGGCCGAGAGACTGGAACCACATCATCGTCGCAAACTGCCTTGCTGAGACGCGAGGTGGAAGGTGACGGTGAGCCCGAGTGCGACGGGGCGGCCGACGGTGTTCCCTGCTGGTCACTGCAGGCGGCGGTGACCAGCAGGGCCGAGAACGACAGTGGCACGACAACAGCTCGCCAACGCCTTGTGTCAAGCGACCCCATAGCGACTCCATATCAACCCGAACGGCAACAACGTCAAAATGATGATGCCCGCGCTTTGCATCAGCCGTGTCAGCGAGTCCTTGCGAGGCCGCCCGATCGCGGTGGGATCCCCGATCACCGTTGCGATGATCAATGGAATCCCGAAGAACACGCCGTAGACGAGTCCACCCCACTGGGGCACGAGGTTGAGCAGAGCGCTGATCAGGAGTACCCACGAAGCGCAGGACATACGGAACGTTGTCCATATAAGCCCGGTGTCCAGCCCCCACAGCGACGGCGTCACCCAGGTTGGAGCGGTGCTCGAATCGTCGGACAGCGTCTTTGCGGTCTGCCGTCGCAATCCCATGGTGAAGGTACCCCGCTTGATCGCCCGGGCGTCCAGCACGATGCCCAAGGCGGCTGTTACCGAGCAGGTCGCCATCCGCGCAGGGTGCGGAAAGATGAAAAGCCTTCGCGCAGTGGGTGGCTGGTGGTCCAACCGGTCACCCGCTGCGACTGGAAAGGCCACGAGGCGTCGGCGCCTCCGTGTCGGATGGCACCTGCCCAGGGGAGAAGCGGTCGAATTACAGCCAGCTCTCTCACGAACCGTGGGCGAGACGTACTTTCGCGGGGTGCCCGACGACACCCCGACGTTGGTCGCAGATCAGGCTGCAGGAAGGCGGGTCGAGGTGACCACGACGGATGTGTAGGGCATGGTGGCGTGGCCGCCGAGCATGTCGATCGCGTTCCCGGCGCTCTCCAGGATCTCGGCCATTTCGTCTGCGGGGAGTTGGGTGAGGCCGCCGAAAGTGGGGAGTTGGTCGAGCCACTCCTCTCGGGAGTAGGTGCGCTCCCAGGTGAAGCGCCACTGTTCCGGCTCGCTGAAGCTGCCGGTCTGCCGGATCCCGTCGGCGATCTTCGCGAAGAGTGGCTGGTAGGCATCCACGGCCGATCCCCTCAGTAGGCCGGGGTTGAACGGGGACTCAGGAGCGACCCGTTGGAGTGCTTCAGTGAGGGCGTTGATCAACTCGGCCGGGAGCTGGGGTACGTGATGGAAGGGGGCGAGTCGGCCTTCGGGCCGGAGCACCTGGGCCGCCTTGGCCGCGCCGACGACGGGGTCGACCCAGTGCCAGGCGGTGCCTGCGATGACCGCATCGAACTGTCGCCCGGCCGGTTGCCAGTCCTCGAACCTGGTGACCTCGACCTCGACACGGCTGCGTCGCGCGAAGGCGGCCATCCGCTCGTCGGGCTCGACACCGAGCACTGTGCAGCCGGCCGCCTGGAACTGCCGGGCTTCGATGCCGGTCCCGGCTCCGACATCGAGGACGTACCGACCGGGGCTCGCCGCGATGACCCTGTCCACCAGGGCCTGCGGATACGGCGGTCGGGCGCGGTCGTAGCGTTCGGAGTCCACGCCGAACGACTCGGCCGTCTGCCGGTGGCGGTGGGGCTCGGGTACGGACTCGTCCGGCTGTCCCTGCGATAAAGTGGGCATGCGCCCACACTAGTGGGCGGTTGCCCACCTGTTAAGGCGGGGCGGCGCGGAAAGGGAGACAATGCCGACAGGGGTGCACATCCACAATGTGCGCGGCCAGTTGTTCGAAGCCGCCGAGCGCGTGTTGCTCCGGGACGGGCCCGACGCGTTGACCAGCCGGGCGGTCACGGAGGAGGCGGACTGCGCCAAGGGCGTGCTGCACCGGCACTTCACCGACTTCGACGCTTTCCTGGCGGAACTGGTCCTCGACCGCGTCCGCGGCATCGAGGACCGCACCACGACTCTGCGCGCGGCCGCCGGCACCGGAAGCGTGGTGGACAACCTCACCGACGCACTGCAGGACCTGTTCGGGCCGGTCACGGTGGCAATCGTCGCGCTCATCACCTTCCGCGACGGCCTCCGCGCCCGGCTGCGCGAGGCCGGTCTGACCGGCATCCCACTGGCCGTGCAAGGCACCGCCATGATCGCCGCGTACCTCACCGACGAGCGGGAGTTGGGCCGCCTGGCCGGTGACGCCGACATCGACGCACTCGCCCCCACTCTCGTCGGGGCTGGGCACCTACTGTTCGCCGACCGGACCAGCGCCCCGCCGCAGATCGCCGCCGTCCGCAGGATGGTGATCACTGTCGTCGCCGGCGCCTTGCGGCCACTTCAGCCGTGACCAAGTCATCCGCTCCGTCAGGGGCTATTCGTAGACCCGCGCTGCTGAGAGTTGCAGGGCGACTGACCGCCAGGTGACTGGTTCCAGTTCGGCGCCAAGGCTCGTGCTGCCCAGCCACGCGGCCCAGGCATCGAGCACGTTGTACAGGAGGCTGTGTGCCCAACTGCCTCCGTCGCCGGCCCAGTCGCCGCGGCTGCGCTTGACCTCGTATGCCCGCTGGTCGCAAGCGAAGTCGGTGGCGAGCGCCGCGATATACATCCTCAGGTCGTGTGGGCTGTTCACCTCGTCCCATTCGGTGACCACGTCGGCGGGAGGCGAGGCGAATCCGGGCGGGGAAGTGCGAGCCTGGTCCAGTTGGAAGGCCAGTCCCTGCCATCCGGGCTGGCCGGGAGTCTGTTCGTGCAGCGGGTCGGTACCGTCGAGCCGGCTTTCCAGAAGCCGGGCCCAGGCCCAGAGGAAGCCGTCGACCGACTGGTTGGTCCAACGTCCTGCTGCGGGTGTGCCAGGATTCTGCCCGGTGCACGCGGTCTCGCAGTCGGCCGACAGCAGTTGAAGGTAAGCGGTGAAGTCCTGGCGGGACTCCACCTGCTGCCAGGAGTCGATGTTTCGGGGTACGGGCACCTCGAGAGAGTACGAGCCCCGCTGGCCTGCGTCGATCAGGTTGTTTGCGACGGGTTTTTAGACGTGCACCTGCCGCACTGTGCGGCCTGGGGTCTCGAGGGGAGCGTCGAAGGTGCGTTTCAAGGTGGAGCGCGGCCGCCGGGCCGCGGCCCGAGTTCGGTGGTCAGGGGCACGCCGTCCTCGACTTTCTCGGCCCGCCGCCCGTGCATGCTCAGCAGCAGGACCTCCAGCGGGCCGCCGACCAGGTCGGCGTCGGTCGGGTGCGGGTGCGGGACGCGATTAGGGTCGTCGTTTCTGCGCCGTAGACGCGGCCGTTGAGAGCCCGCCTCCGAAGCCTTCAGATCGAGGGTTCAGAGACGGGGTGCGCCACGAACGAAGAAGGGAGCTCTATGTAGGAGAGCTCGTGAAATCGATGCTGTGCAAGAGATGAAGGTATGGCCCTTCGGAGCCGCCCTGCGGGGGGAGGCTTCAAACCGCCACATGCTGCGGAAGCGGTAACGCGACTGTGGTGAGCGATGTGGAAAAGGCGCCGTGAAGGCGTCAGGTAGGGATCAAGAAGACGAGCGCAAGCGAACCACTGACGAAGTGCCGTTATTGATTAGGTGACATCGAAACCGGGTGCTTCCCATCGAACCCGGGATGAGCCTGGCGGGCGCCCGCTTATTGGCCAGGTGGTGTCCGGCACGAAGGTGGCGTGAGA
>NZ_JBWKJS010000001.1:1038019-1478081 GCF_056432085.1 Streptomyces sp. NPDC045678 | reverse complement strand
CTTCTTCGTGTGGTTCGCGGTTGCGGTGTGGGATGGGCTCTGTTTGGCTGCCGCAGAAAGGTGACAACTGCCTCCCCCAGAGGTCGGTTTTTCGGGGGGGGGGGGGGGGGGCGCCAACCCCCCCCCCCCCCCTCCTGCGTGCGGGTCGTGCGGGCCCGCATGTGGGTCCCAACACACTCTCCCGCCGCAGGTCAACAGCGAGTTGACGGGCATTCGCGGGGCGTGGTGGACTGCCCGGGCCAACTACGGAGGCAGAAGAGGAAGCCGGTGCGAATCCGGCGCGGTCCCGCCACTGTCACCGGGGGTCACTCCCCGGGAGCCAGGAACTCTCGCCGCCGATTCACGTCGAACCAGGGCGCGGACACCCTGAGTGAGGACACACAACGCCATGAGTGCCGATCGCGATTTCGCGTACGGCGCCGCCGCCGGATTCCTCGGTGACCTGCTGCTCGGCGATCCCCGCCGGGGCCACCCGGTCGCCGCGTTCGGACGGGCGGCGGGCGCCGTCGAGCAGGTGCTGTGGCGGGACCACCGCGGGTGGGGCGCCCTGCACGCCGCGGTGTGCGCCGGGGGCGCGGCAGGCGCCGCCGCTCTGGCCTCCGCCCTCGCACGCCGCTCCGCCGCGGGACGTGCCGGAACCGTGGCGCTCACCGCGGCCGCGACCTGGGCCGTGCTCGGCGGAACCTCGCTGGGACGCGAGGCACGGGCCGTCGGCGGGGCGCTTGAGGCCGGTGACATCGAGGTGGCCAGGGAGCGGCTGCCCCATCTGTGCGGGCGGGACCCGCAGGCCCTGGACGCCGACGGGATCGCGCGGGCCGTCGTGGAGTCCGTCGCAGAGAACACCTCGGACGCCGTGGTGGGAGCGCTCGTGTGGGGCGCCGTCGGTGGCGTGCCGGGACTTGTCGCCTTCCGCGCCGTGAACACCCTCGACGCGATGGTCGGCCACAAGTCGGCGCGCTACCGGCGCTACGGGTGGGCGTCCGCGCGGCTCGACGACGTCCTCGGCTGGCCGGGGGCGCGGCTCACCGCCGCGCTGGCCGTGGTCGCGGGCGACGCGCCCTCGGGAGCGGTGCGCGCCTGGCGTTCCGACGCCGCGAAACACCCGAGCCCCAACGCCGGTCCCGTCGAGGCCGCCTTCGCGGGGGCTTTGGGCGTACGCCTCGGGGGGACCCTCTCGTACGCGGGACGGGTCGAGCACCGGCCCGTACTCAACGCGTACGGGCGCGACGTACAGGTGAGGGACATCGAGCGGGCGGTGAAGCTGTCCCGGCGGGTGAGCCGGCTCGCTCTCGGCGTCGCGGTCGTCGCGGGCGTCGCCCGACTGAGGTCAAGGAGAGCTTCGTGAGCGGTGGACTGCTCGTCGCCGGAACCACGTCGGACGCCGGGAAGAGCGTCGTCACCGCCGGCATCTGCCGGTGGCTGACCCGCAAGGGAGTGTCCGTCGCGCCGTTCAAGGCGCAGAACATGTCCCTCAACTCGTTCGTGACCCGCGAGGGCGCCGAGATCGGGCGGGCGCAGGCCATGCAGGCGCAGGCCGCCCGCGTCGAGCCGAGCGCGCTGATGAACCCCGTGCTGCTCAAGCCGGGCGGCGACCGCTCCAGCCAGGTCGTCCTCATGGGCAAGCCCGTGGGCGAGATGAGCGCGCGCGGCTACCACGGGGGACGTCAGGCGGCGCTGCTCGACACCGTCGTGGGCTGTCTGGAGGAGCTCCGGAGCACGTACGACGCCGTGATCTGTGAGGGCGCGGGCAGCCCCGCCGAGATCAATCTGCGGCGCACCGACATCGTGAACATGGGCATCGCGCGCGCCGCCCGCTTCCCCGTGCTCGTGGTCGGGGACATCGACCGGGGCGGGGTATTCGCCTCCTTCTTCGGGACGACGGCGCTGCTGAGCGCGGCCGACCAGGAGCTGGTCGCCGGGTACCTCGTCAACAAGTTCCGCGGCGACGTCTCGCTCCTCGAACCCGGGCTCGACATGCTGCTCGGCCTCACCGGGCGGCGCACGTACGGCGTGCTGCCGTTCCAGCACGGGCTGGGCATCGACGAGGAGGACGGCCTGCGGGTGTCCCTGCGGGGCGCCGTGCGGGAGTCCGTGGTGGCGCCGCCGGTCGGCGAGGACGTCCTGCGGGTCGCCGTGTGCGCCGTGCCCCTGATGTCCAACTTCACGGACGTGGACGCGCTGGCCGCGGAGCCCGGTGTCGTCGTGCGGTTCGTGGACCGCGCCGAGGAACTCGTCGACGCCGACCTCGTGGTGGTGCCGGGCACCCGCGGCACCGTGGGGGCCCTGCGGTGGCTGCGCGAGCGCGGCCTCGCGGACGCCCTCGCGCGCCGCGCCGCCGAGGGACGCCCCGTGCTCGGCATCTGCGGCGGCTTCCAGGTCCTCGGCGAGCACATCGAGGACGAGGTCGAGTCGCGGGCCGGCTCCGTCGACGGGCTCGGGCTGCTGCCGGTGCGGGTGCGGTTCGCCCGCGAGAAGACCCTCGCCCGCCCGGTGGGCGAGGCACTCGGCGAGCCCGTCGAGGGGTACGAGATCCACCACGGCGTCGCCGAGGTCGCGGGCGGCGAACCCTTCCTGGACGGCTGCCGGGTCGGCGAGGTGTGGGGCACGCACTGGCACGGGTCGCTGGAGAGCGACGCGTTCCGGCGCCGGTTCCTCACCGAGGTCGCCCGCGCGGCGGGACGCCGCTTCGTGCCCGCCCCCGACACCAGCTTCGGCGCGCTGCGCGAGGAGCAGCTCGACCTGCTGGGCGACCTGATCGAAGAACACGCGGACACGGACGCGCTGTGGAACCTGATCGAGCAGGGCCCGCCCGCAGGCCTGCCGTTCATCGCGCCCGGAGCGCCGCCGGCAGCACCAGAACGCACCAAGGAGGCTCTGTGAGTACCCCGTATCCGTTCACCGCCCTCGTCGGGCAGGACGACCTGCGGCTCGCGCTCTTGCTGAACGCCGTATCGCCCGCCGTGGGAGGCGTGCTCGTGCGGGGAGAGAAGGGCACCGCCAAGTCCACCGCCGTGCGCGCGCTCTCCGCGCTGCTGCCGGAGGTGCCGGTCGTCGCCGGGTGCCGCTTCTCGTGCGACCCGGCGGCCGCCGACCCCAACTGCCCCGACGGGCCCCACGAGTCGGCCGGCGCCGCCGCGCGCCCCGCACGCATGGTGGAGCTGCCGGTCGGTGCCTCCGAGGACCGGCTCGTCGGCGCCCTCGACATCGAACGGGCCCTGGCGGAGGGCGTGAAGGCCTTCGAGCCCGGACTGCTCGCCGACGCGCACCGCGGCATCCTGTACGTGGACGAGGTCAATCTCCTCCACGACCACCTGGTCGACCTGCTGCTGGACGCGGCCGCGATGGGCGCCTCGTACGTCGAGCGCGAGGGCGTGTCCGTGCGGCACGCCGCGCGGTTCCTGCTCGTCGGCACGATGAACCCCGAAGAGGGCGAACTGCGGCCGCAGTTGCTCGACCGGTTCGGTCTCACCGTCGAGGTGGCCGCGTCCCGGGAGACGGACCAGCGCGTCGAGGTCGTACGGCGACGGCTCGCGTACGACGACGACCCCGAGGGCTTCGCGGGCCGCTGGTCGAAGGACGAGTCGGCGCTGCGCGACCGGGTCGTGGCGGCCCGCGCCCTGCTCCCCCACGTCGTCCTCGGCGACGGCGCGTTGCGGCAGATCGCGGCGACCTGCGCGGCGTTCGAGGTCGACGGGATGCGTGCGGACATCGTGATGGCGCGCACGGCGACGGCACTGGCCGCGTGGGCGGGCCGCACCGACATCCTGAGCGAGGACGTGCGGCAGGCCGCGCTGCTCGCGCTGCCGCACCGCAGGCGCCGCAACCCCTTCGACGCGCCCGGGCTCGACGAGGACAAGCTGGACGAGGTGCTGGAGGACGCGCGCGAGGACGAGGAGCCCGAGCCTCCGGAGGGTGACGACGGCCCCGAAGGGGGCGGCCCCGACGGCGACGGCCCCGACGGGGGCGGCGGACAGCCCCCGGCCGGCGACGGCCCCGACTCCCCCGAGCTGCCCTCGCAGAACCAGGGCCCTGACGCGCCGAACCCCGCGGACGCCCCGGACACCGCGGGCGCCGACGACTCCCCGGCCCCGCAGGAGCCGGCCCCCGCGGCAGGCGCCCCCTCGGGCCCCGGCGAGCAGCAGGCCGTGCGCGCCGCCGAGCCGTTCCGCACCAAGATGCTGAGCGTGCCCGGCATCGGTGAGGGCGCCGCCGGACGGCGCTCGCGCGCCCGCACCGAGCACGGCCGCACCACGGGTTCGCGGCGCCCCCGGGGCGCCCTGACCAAGCTGCACCTTGCGGCCACCGTGCAGGCCGCGGCCCCGCACCAGAAGGCGCGCGGGCGCTCCGGCGCCGGTCTCGTCGTACGCCGTGACGATCTGCGGCAGGCCACGCGGGAGGGCCGCGAGGGCAACCTCGTGCTGTTCGTCGTGGACGCCTCCGGATCGATGGCGGCGCGGCAGCGGATGAGCGCCGTCAAGGGCGCCGTGCTCTCGCTCCTCCTCGACGCCTACCAGCGGCGCGACAAGGTGGGGCTCGTGACGTTCCGCGGCAAGGACGCGGAGGTCGCGCTGCCGCCGACGTCGTCGGTGGACGCGGCGGCGGCCCGCCTCGAATCGCTGCCGACCGGCGGGCGCACCCCGCTGGCCGCGGGGCTGCTGAAGGCGCACGACGTGCTGCGCGTCGAGCGGCTGCGGGACGCCGCGCGGCGTCCGCTGGTGGTCGTGGTGACGGACGGGCGGGCGACCGGGGGCGTGGAGCCGGTGGCCCGCGCGGGCCGTGCGGCCCGGCTGTTCGCGGCCGAAGGCGTCGCCTCGGTCGTCGTGGACTGCGAGTCGGGCTACGTACGGCTCGGCCTCGCGGGACAGCTCGCGGGCGAGCTCGGCGGGACGGTCGTGACCCTCGACGAGCTGCGGGCGGACTCGATCGCCGGCCTCGTCAAGGACGTACAGGGAATGAACTCGCCTTCGAGGAGGGCCGCTTAATGCCGCAGGGACAGCCGAGCGTCGTGCCGGACGACGGTCTCACGACGCGCCAGCGCCGCAACCGTCCGCTCGTCTTCGTCCACACGGGCGTCGGCAAGGGCAAGTCGACCGCCGCGTTCGGGCTCGCGCTGCGGGCCTGGAATCAGGGGTGGCCGATCGGCGTCTTCCAGTTCGTGAAGTCGGCGAAGTGGAAGGTCGGCGAGGAGAACGCGCTGAAGGTCCTCGGTGCCACGGGTGAGGGCGGCACGGTCGCCTGGCACAAGATGGGCGAGGGCTGGTCGTGGATCCAGCGCGCCCCCGCCGAGGGCGAGTTGACCAACGAGGACAAGGCCCGCGAGGGCTGGGAGCAGGTGAAGCGTGACCTCGCGGAGGAGACGTACAAGCTGTACGTCCTCGACGAGTTCGCGTACCCCATGCACTGGGGCTGGATCGACACCGACGAGGTCGTGCAGGTCCTGCGCGACCGCCCCGGGACGCAGCACGTCGTCATCACGGGCCGCAACGCGCCGCAGAAGCTGATCGACTGCGCCGACCTCGTGACCGACATGTCGAAGATCAAGCACCCGATGGACGCCGGGCAGAAGGGTCAGAGGGGCATCGAGTGGTAGCTCGCCTCGTCATCGCGGCGCCGTCGTCGGGCAGCGGCAAGACGACCGTCGCGACGGGCCTGATGGCCGCGTTCACGGCGGCCGGGCTCACCGTCTCCCCGCACAAGGTCGGGCCCGACTACATCGACCCCGGCTACCACGCGCTGGCGACGGGGCGGCCGGGGCGCAACCTCGACGCGTACCTGTGCGGACCCGACCTCGTCGCGCCGCTGTTCGCGCACGGCGCGGCCGGGTGCGACATCGCCGTGGTCGAGGGTGTGATGGGGATGTACGACGGTGCGGCGGGCCAGGGCGAGCTGGCCTCCACCGCCCATGTCGCGAAGCTGCTGCGGGCGCCGGTCGTCCTGGTCGTCGACGCGTCGTCGCAGTCGCGGTCGGTGGCGGCGCTGGTGCACGGCTTCGCGTCGTGGGACCCCGAGGTGCGGGTCGCGGGCGTCGTCCTGAACAAGGTGGGCTCGGACCGGCACGAGGCGCTGCTGCGGGAGGCGCTGGACGAGGCGGGGGTTCCGGTACTCGGCGCGCTGCGCCGCGCTTCCCAAGTCCATGCGCCTTCCCGGCACTTGGGGCTCGTGCCGGTCGCCGAGCGGCAGGCCGACGCGGTGGAGTCGGTGGCGGCGCTGGCTTCGCGGGTGCGGGAGGGGTGCGATCTGGACGCCCTGCTCGCACTGGCCCGCAGCGCGCCGCCCCTGCCGCCGGGTGAGGCGTGGGACCCTGCGACGGGGCTCGGCGAGTCACCGGCTTCGCCGAGTTCGCCCTCGATCGCCGGACAGGCTGGATACTCCCCGGCCGGGCCCGATGGGCGGCGCCCCGTCGTCGCCGTCGCCGGTGGGGCCGCCTTCACGTTCTCCTACGCCGAGCACGCGGAGCTGCTCACCGCCGCCGGGGCGGAGGTCGTACCGTTCGACCCCCTCCACGACGAGCAACTGCCGGACGGGACCGCCGGGTTGGTCATCGGGGGCGGGTTCCCCGAGGTGTACGCGCCGGAGCTGTCCGCCAACGAGGTGCTGCGGAAGGCCGTGGCCGAGCTCGCCCGCTCCGGGGCCCCCGTCGCGGCCGAGTGCGCGGGGCTGCTCTACCTCTCCCGCGAGCTGGACGGGAAGCCGATGTGCGGGGTCCTTGACGCCGGGGCGCGGATGTCGGAACGGCTGACGCTCGGGTACCGCGAGGCGGTCGCCGTGTCGGACAGCGTCCTCGCGCCCGCGGGCACGCGCATGCGGGGCCACGAGTTCCACCGCACCGTCATGGAGCCGGGGGCAGGACCCGTCCCCGCGTGGGGCCTGCACCGGCCCGAGCGGCGCGTCGAAGGCTTCGTACAGGGCAACGTGCACGCCAGCTATCTGCACACGCACTGGGCCGCGGAGCCGGCCGTCGCGCGCCGGTTCGTCGAGCGGTGCACGCCGTGACCACGGGCGGTGGCTCAGCCCGCGATGCCCACCACCAGCCAGATGAACGCCGCGCCCGCCACCGTGCACAGCAGGGTGGAGCGGGCCGGGTGGTCGTGGTGCGCCTCGGGCAGGATCTCCGCCGCCGCGAGATAGAGCAGCGCGCCGCCGAAGAAACCCAGATAGCTGCCGAGCAGTTGCTCCGGAATGGTGAAGAGCAGGGTCGACGCGGCACCGACCACGGGGGCCACCGCGTCCGCGAACAGCATCGCGAGCGCCTTGCGGCGGGCGTTCCCGTACAGGCTCGTGAGCGTGTACGTGTTGAAGCCGTCCGCGAAGTCGTGGGCGACGACGGCCAGCGCCACGGCCACGCCCATGCCGCCGCCCACCTGGAACGCCGCGCCGATCGCGACGCCGTCCATCACGCTGTGCCCGACCATCGCCGCGGCGGCCGTGAGCCCCACCTCGGGCACCCGCCCGCCCTCGTGCTCGTCGGCGCCGTGGGCGGCCCTGCGGCCCGCGAGGAGCCGTTCCACCAGATGGGCGACGAGGAAGCCGGCCACGAACAGGAGCAGGGCAGCCGGTACGCCGAAGACGGGCTGCCCGGCGGCGTCCAGCGCCTCCGGCAGCAGGTCCAGGCCGACGACACCGAGCATCAGGCCGCCCGCGAGGCCCAGGACGAGGTGGCGCCGGTCGGTGACCCGCTGGGCCGTCCAGCCGCCCACCAGGGTCATGAGGAAGGCGCCGAGCGCCACGAACACCGCCATGGCCCCTTGCTAGCCGATTGACCCCCTGCTCCGCACATCCACCGCCCCCACCCCACACGAAAGGACCCACTCCATGGAGGACGTCGTGCTCGTCGTCGGCGTCGGCGCCTGCGAGGACGCGCCGGTGGAGGAGGTGCTCGGCCTCGTCCGGGACACGGTCCGCGAGGCGGGCCTCTCCGAGGGGGCGGTCGCGGAGCTGGCGACGGTCGACGTGAAGGGCGCGGAGCCGGGGATCGTCGGGGCGGCGGCGCGGCTCGGGGTGCCGCTCGTGACGTACACGGCGGCGGAGCTGTCGGACGTGACGGTGCCGAACCCGACCGCGCGGTCCCGTGCCGCCGTGGGTACGCCTTCCGTGGCGGAGGCGGCGGCTCTGCGGGGCGGTGGTGAACTTCTCGTGCCCAAGCGGAAGTCGGCGCCCGCGGGCCGTCCGGCGAGGGCGACGTGCGCGGTCGCGGCACGCCCGCGGCTCTCTGCAGCGCCCTTCGACCTGCGCCACCACGGGGACGCCGAGGTACGCGACGACGGCGCGGACCTCACCGATCTCGCCGTCAACGTACGTTCCGACACTCCCCCGGTGTGGCTCAAGCAGCTGATCGCCGCGTCCCTCGACGATCTGGCGGCGTATCCGGACGGCCGGGAGGCGCGCGAGGCGGTGGCGGCGCGTCATGGCCTCACCCCGGACCGCGTGCTGCTCACGGCGGGTGCGGCGGAGGCGTTCGTCCTGCTGGCCCGCGCCCTGAAGGTCCGTCACCCCTACGTCGTCCACCCCCAGTTCACGGAGCCCGAGGCGGCGCTGCGGGACGCGGGGCACGAGGTGGGCCGGGTGCTGCTGCGCGAGGAGGACGGCTTCCGGCTCGACCCGGCGGCGGTGCCGGAGGAAGCCGACCTGGTGGTCGTCGGCAACCCCACGAACCCGACGTCCGTCCTCCATCCTGCGGCGTCGGTCGCCGAACTGGCGCGTCCTGGGCGGACGTTGGTGGTCGACGAGGCGTTCATGGACGCGGTGCCGGGTGAGCGGGAGGCGTTGGCGGGCCGTACGGACGTGCCCGGCCTGGTGGTCCTGCGCAGTCTCACGAAGACGTGGGGCCTCGCGGGGCTGCGGATCGGTTACGTCCTCGCCGCCCCCGACACGATCGCCGCCCTCGCGCAGGCGCAGCCGCTGTGGCCGGTGTCGACGCCCGCGCTCGTGGCGGCGCGGGCGTGCGTGGCGCCCCGGGCGCTGGCGGAGGCGGGGCACGCGGCGCACCGGGTCGCCTCGGACCGCGCGCATCTCCTCGCCGGGATCGCCGAGTTGGCCCCCTTCGGGGTGCGTGCGGTGGGGCCCGCGGAGGGGCCCTTCCTGTTGGTACGGGTGCCGGGGGCGGCCGGGGTGCGGGAGCGGCTTCGGGGGCGGGGGTTCGCTGTGCGGCGTGGCGATACGTTTCCTGGCCTGGGGCCTGACTGGATACGACTTGCCGTCAGGGACCGGGGGACGTCGTCCCGGTTCCTCGCCGTGCTGGCCTCGGTGCTGGCGTCACCCTCCCCGCGGTAGGAGCACCACCCCACCGCTCCGCGGCGGAACACTCACCCCACCACCCACCCGTTCACCCCGCGACGCCCCGCCGAGGCAGGAACACCAACCCGGCCGCTCCGCGGCGGATACACACCCGCCCACCCACCCGTTCACCCCGCGACGCCCCGCCAGGGCAAGAGCACCAACCCCGCCGCTTCGCGGCGGATGCACACCCGCCCACCCACCCGTTTACCCCGCGACGTTTCGCGAGGGTAGGGGCCGACCGGTTACCCCGCTCCGGCACGCGAGGGTGGAGGACCCCGCCGGGCCGCAGCCGCGAGACGGACCGGAGGGGACGTGGGGGTATGTGCGCACGGAGCACCGAGGGGACCGGGGCGGTCGGGAGTGTCCGGCGTGGCGCAGGGATGGCGAGTACGCACATACCCCCGCGGCCCCGCCCCACCACCGAACCCTGGGCGCCCCGCGAGAACCAGCCCGCTACGCCGCCCCATCACCCCCCCAGGGCGCCCCCACCAGAACCAGCGCGCCACGTCGCCCCAAGCCCCCCGGGCACCCCCAGCACCCCCGGGCACCCCAGCACCCCCGGGCACCCCCGGCGCCCCCCAGCGCCCCCGGCGCCCCCGGCGCCCCCGGCGCCCCGCCAGAACTACCCCCTGCTGCGTCGCGCCAGCGTCACCGCTCCGCCGCCCGCCACCAGGAGCACCACGGCCCCGCCCGCCACGTACGGCGTCATCGAGTTGCCCCCCGTCTCCGCGAGGTTGGCCTCCGTCTTCGGCCGGACCGGCTTCTCCGGCTTGCCCTGCGGCTTCTCCCCCGCCTCCTTCGGCGGCGCCACGCCCACCGGCGTCTCACACCCCGCCCCGGCCAGCGTCACCGTGCCCGTGACCTCGGCGACGTTCAGCTTCAACGGGTTCACGGAGACCGTGAGTTCGAGCGCCGACGCCGCCGCCGTACGCGACGTCGTGTGCGTCTTGGAGAGGGCGAGGGTGACCTCGCCGACCCCCGGCACCTTCACCTCCGTCGTGCCCTTCGCCGTCAGCGTGACCTTCTTGCCGAGCACGGTGACCGCGCCCAGCAGATTCGATTCGGCAACGGGCCGTTCGCCTTCCGCGCAGACGGCCTTGGAAGTGACCTGCTCGACCTCGACGAGGGAGAGGAGAGGGAGTCCGGGCACGTGCACCTTGGCGTGCGCGATGTTGCTGTAGCCCTGCGCCGTGCCGCCCCGCACCGTCGCCTTCGCCGTGGCGACGTCCGCACGCAGCACGCTGAAGGGCCGTCCGCCGTCGACGCCGTCCAGCCGGGCGGTCAGCGCGGTCTTCTCGGCGCTCGCGGGGGCCCGCACTTCGTTGAGGGCGACCTTGAGCGGGACGTTCACGGTCTTGTTGAGCAGGGAGACGTTCAGCCCGGTGCGCAGCACGACGGCGTCGGCCCGCCCGCCCTTGTGGCTGTCGCCGCCCGTGGCCTGCGCGGACCCGGCACCGGCGAGCGCCGCGGGACCCGCGGCGAGCGCGGTGGCCACGGCGACGACGGAGAGGCGCCGCCCGTGCGCACGGAAGGCTCTGCCGAAAGTGACGGTGGAGACGGAGAGGGAGGTGGACACGGACGTGGGCGCGGACGTGGACGTGCGGATAGAGCTGTGGCTGTTCACGGTGGTGGGACCTCACGAGAGAAACGGGCCACCGAACGCGCACGCCACATGGGGACATCACGTGCGCATCGATGGCGTCGCCCGACATCGACGAAGGGCGACGCGGGAATCTTTACGCACACAGAGTGAACGGTCAGCAACCTGACGTCAGTTCACTCCAACGGGACGATTCCGTCCATTCATTCGAATCCCGCGGCACAGACGTTCCCAGAGAGCGACAGCCGACACCCCCGCATCAGGCGGACGACGCACCCCGACCGCCCCCCGCGCCCCCCACGAGCCACACCCAACGAGCCCCACCACCCCCGCGTAACGCCCAGGTCAACCCGCCGCCCGTAACCCGCCACCCGCAACCCGTCACCCACCGCCCCGGGACCTCAGCCCCCCCAGGACCTCAGCCCCCCACCCCAGGACCTCAGCCCACCACCAGCCCGTTGAGCACGACCCTCCGCGGAGCCGCCAGCACGCGCACGTCGTCCCGCGGGTCCGCCTCGTACACCACCAGGTCCGCCGGCGCGCCCTCCGTGAGCCCCGGGCGGCCGAGCCACTCCCGCGCACCCCAGGTCGTCGCCGAGAGCGCGTCCAGCGCCGGGATGCCCGCGCGGGTCAGCTCGACGATCTCCGCCGCCACCAGGCCGTGCGGAAGCGAGCCGCCCGCGTCGGTGCCCGCGAAGACGGGGATGCCCGCGTCGTACGCGGCCCGCACCGTGTCGTAGCGGCGCGCGTGGAGTCGGCGCATGTGGTCCGACCAGCGCGGGAACTTCTTCTCGCCGCCCGCGGCGAGGTCCGGGAACGTGGCGATGTTGACGAGCGTGGGGACGATCGCGACGCCGCGCTCCGCGAAGAGCGGGATCGTGTCCTCCGTGAGGCCCGTCGCGTGCTCGATGCAGTCGATGCCCGCCTCGACCAGATCGCGCAGCGAGTCCTCGGCGAAGCAGTGGGCGGTGACACGGGCGCCCAGGCGGTGCGCCTCGGCGATCGCCGCCTCGACCGCCCCGCGGGGCCAGCACGCGGTCAGGTCACCGGCCTCGCGGTCGATCCAGTCACCGACGAGCTTGACCCAGCCGTCACCGCGCCGGGCCTCCCGTCCGACGTACTCCACGAGGTCCTCCGGCTCGATCTCGTGGGCGTAGTTGCGGATGTAGCGGCGCGTGCGCGCGATGTGGCGGCCCGCGCGGATGATCTTCGGGAGGTCCTCGCGGTCGTCGGTCCAGCGGGTGTCGGAGGGCGAGCCCGCGTCGCGCAGGAGGAGGGCGCCGATCTCGCGGTCGGTGAGGGCCTGCTTCTCCGCGGTGTCCGCGTCGACGGGTCCGTGCGCGTCGAGGCCGACGTGACAGTGCGCGTCGACCAGGCCGGGCAGGGTCCAGCCCTCGATCGTGCGGACGTCGTCGGCGGCGGTGCCGACGGGGCGGTCGTAGGTCACCCTCCCCCCGACCACCCACAGCTCGTCCCGAACGTCGTCGGGCCCGACGAGCACCCGACCCTTCACGTGCAGCACCGCGTGATCGCTCATGGCAGCAGCTTAGGAGGCACTCGGAACGCCCGGTACGGGGCCGGTCGGTAGGCTCGGCACGGCATCCCGAACGAACTCGTGAGCGAAGTGAGCAGTGACGTGAGCAGTACTGTGACGCACCCCTTTCTGGACCTGGCGCCGCTGAGCGCCCAGCACTTCGCCGCCATCGAGGCGCGCGTGGCCGGACTGCTCGCCACCGAGCAGGACGTCGTGATCATGCAGGGCGAGGCGCTGCTGCCCCTGGAGGGGTGCATCCGGGGCGCGGCGCGGCCGGGCACGACCGCGCTGAACGTCATCACCGGTCCGTACGGCCAGACGTTCGGCAACTGGCTGCGCGACTGCGGGGCGACCGTCATCGATCTCGCCGTGCCGTTCAACACCGCGGTCACGGCCGAGCAGGTGCGTGCGGCGTTCGCCGAGCACCCTGAGATCGACTTCGTGTCGCTCGTGCACGCGGAGGCGGCGACCGGGAACACCAATCCCGTCGCGGAGATCGGCGCGGTCGTGCGGGAGCACGGTGCGCTGTTCATGCTGGACGCGGTCGCCTCGGTGGCCGCAGAGCCGCTGCTGCCGGACGCGTGGGGCGTGGACCTGTGCGTGATCGGCGCGCAGAAGGCGATGGGCGGTCCCGCGGGGGTCTCCGCGGTGTCCGTGAGCGAGCGGGCGTGGGAGCGCATCGCCGCGAATCCGCAGGCGCCGCGCCGCTCGTACCTCTCCCTCCTGGACTGGAAGGAGCGGTGGATCGACGGCGGCAGGAAGGCGCTGCTGCACGCGCCCGCCCAGCTGGAGATGCTGGCGCTCGAGGCGTGTGTGGAGCGCATCGAGGCGGAGGGTCTCGAGGCGCTCATGGCACGGCACGCCGCGGCCGCGGCGGCGGTCCGTGCGGGGGCGATCGCGCTGGGCGGGGGTCTCGAACCGTACGTGCACGACGCGGTGGACGCGGCGCCGGTCGCCACGACGCTGCGGACGCCGGCGGGTGTCGACGCGTCCGCGCTGGTCGCCAGGGCGCTCGCCGCCGATCCGGTGCTTCCGCTGGTCGCCGGGGGCGGGGCGCTCGCCAAGGAGATGATCAGGGTCAACCACTACGGGCCCGACGCGACCCGGGGTGTCGTGCACGCGTCGCTGGCCGCGCTGGGCGCCGCGCTGGGCGAGACGGGCGTCGCGGTGGACCTGGAGGGCGCCCGTCGGGCGGTGACGGACGTCTTCACGACGGCCTGACGGCGCTTCCGTCCCGCCGGGCCGTCCGTACGAAACACCTGCGGCCGTCCGCCGTCCCGTGGCACCGTGCATGACATGACCACGCTCCCGGACGGCCGCACCATCCCACCCCTGACCGCCGACGAGCCCACGATGCTCACGAGCTGGCTGGACCTGCACCGCGCCACCTTGGCGGTGAAGTGCGCGGGGCTCGACGACGAGCAGGCGCTGCGGACGGCCGTCGAGCCGTCCGCGCTCTCGCTGTTCGGTCTGGTGCAGCACCTCGCCGAGATGGAACGGAACTGGATCCAGCGGGTCTTCGCGCGGCGTGACGTGCCGCCGCTCTACGGAGACCGCAGCGGTTTCACGCTGGACCGGTCTCGGACGTTCGCCGAGGTCCTCGCCGTGTGGGAGCGGAAGATCGCGGTGAACCGGCAGATCTGCGCGGGTCGTTCGCCGGACGACACGGGGCGCCTCGGCGCCGAGGAAGCGGCCGTCGTGGGCGGCGAGGAGGCCGTGAGTCTGCGCTGGATCCTGGTTCACCTGATCGAGGAGTACGCGCGGCACAACGGCCACGCCGACTTGCTCAGGGAGCGTGTCGACGGAGTCACCGGATCGTGAATCCACGCCTCCGCTCCTTTGCGTCACTTTGAATTCCCGCGCACGTTCTCACGAATTATTTATAAACTGAGAAGCACAGCTTCCCGTATTCTTCTGCCCGCTTTCCCGGGACCTAAACACTAAGATTTCGACAGCATCAAACCCCGCAATTCGGACGCACGCAAGAGCGATTGCATGTGTGTGACGTACTCCACAACGCGTCCGTTTCGTGCGGATTATGCGGGTCAAAGTATCCCAAATGGACACGGCCTCATGCGGGCGCGCACCCACGCCTGATAACACATGAGGCGCCCTTGTGTAACCCCTCCCCCCGATGCAATTCGAGAAATTGCTCGGTAAATTCAATCCGCATGACCGCTGCACAAGCCGATCTACCGACCGACCTGCGAGCGAAATTCCAAAAACTGCCGGAGGGACTGCGACTCGACAGTCCCGATGTCGCCGACGGCGCCGCGATCTGGCGGATCGCCCGCGACTCGAAGGTGCTCGACCTGAACTCGTCCTACAGCTATCTGCTGTGGTGTCGTGACTTCGCGGCCACGTCCCTCGTGGCCCGGGACGCCGACGGGGAGACGGTCGGGTTCATCACCGGCTACATCCGGCCCGAGCACCCTGACGTCCTGATGGTCTGGCAGGTGGCCGTCGACCACGGTCAGCGTGGCCGCGGCCTCGCCGGCGCCCTGCTCGAAGGACTGACCGCCAGGGTCGCCGCGGGCCGAGCGCTGACCAGGATCGAGACGACGATCGCGCCCTCGAACACCGCGTCCGAGCGGCTCTTCCTCTCCTTCGCGCGGCGACACGGCGCGTCGGTCGAGCGGAAGGTCCTGTTCGACGCGGGGCTCTTCCCCGACGACGGCCACGAGCCCGAGGTGCTGTACCGCATCGGTCCGCTCGACCACTGATCCGCCCTCGCTCCCCCCAAGCGATGCCCGCGAGACACGCACCATTCGCACCGTCAGCACCACCCGTAACTCCCCCCACCTCCCACGCCTTTCCATCTCCCAGGAGATCTGCTGTGACCATCACCCAGCCCGACCTGAGCGTCTTCGAGACCCTGGAGTCGGAGGTGCGCAGCTACTGCCGCGGTTGGCCTACGGTCTTCGACCGCGCGCAGGGCAGCCGCATGTACGACGAGGACGGCCACGAGTACCTCGACTTCTTCGCCGGAGCCGGATCGCTCAATTACGGCCACAACAACCCGGTCCTGAAACGCGCCCTCATCGACTACATCGAGCGGGACGGCGTCACGCACGGTCTCGACATGTCGACGACCGCGAAGCGCGCCTTCCTCGAGACCTTCCAGAACGTCATCCTGCGCCCGCGCGACCTGCCGTACAAGGTCATGTTCCCGGGCCCGACGGGCACCAACGCCGTGGAGTCGGCGCTGAAGCTGGCCCGCAAGGTCAAGGGCCGCGAGTCGATCGTGTCGTTCACGAACGCCTTCCACGGCATGTCGCTCGGCTCTCTCGCCGTGACCGGCAACGCGTTCAAGCGCGCCGGCGCCGGCATCCCGCTGGTGCACGGCACCCCGATGCCGTTCGACAACTACCTCGACGGCCGGACCCCCGACTTCATCTGGTTCGAGCGCCTCCTGGAGGACTCCGGCTCGGGCCTGAACACCCCCGCCGCCGTGATCGTCGAGACGGTGCAGGGCGAGGGCGGCATCAACGTCGCCCGCGCCGAGTGGCTGCGCAAGCTCGCCGACGTGTGCGAGCGCTGGGACATGCTGCTCATCGTCGACGACATCCAGATGGGCTGCGGCCGCACCGGCGCGTTCTTCTCCTTCGAGGAGGCGGGCATCACGCCGGACATCGTGACGGTGTCGAAGTCCATCAGCGGTTACGGCATGCCCATGTCGCTCTGCCTGTTCAAGCCGGAGCTCGACGTCTGGGAGCCGGGCGAGCACAACGGCACGTTCCGCGGCAACAACCCCGCGTTCGTGACGGCCGCCGCCGCCCTGGAGACCTACTGGACCGACGGCCCGGCGATGGAGAAGCAGACCCGCGCCCGCGGCGAGCAGATCGAGCAGGCGCTGACCTCGATCGTCGAGGAGAACCGTCCGGCCATCAAGGAGTGGCGCGGCCGCGGCATGGTCTGGGGCGTCGAGTTCCACGACAAGGACCGCGCGAGCGCCGTGGCGAAGCGGGCCTTCGAACTGGGCCTGCTCATCGAGACCTCCGGCCCCGAGGGCGAGGTCGTCAAGCTCCTTCCGGCGCTGACGATCACCCCCGACGAGCTGGACGAGGGGCTGCGCACGCTGGCCCGCGCGGTACGCGAGTCCGCCTGAGCGAGCGCCTCACCGAGCCCCCGGCACCGTAAGAGAAAAGGAACCAACTCACCGTGATCGTCCGTTCGTTCAAGGACATAGAAGGCACCGACCGGCATGTGAAGGCCGCTTCGGGCACCTGGGAGAGCAAGCGCATCGTCCTCGCCAAGGAGCGGGTGGGCTTCTCCGTCCACGAGACCATCCTGTACGCGGGTACGGAGACGTCGATGTGGTACGCGAACCACATCGAGGCCGTCGTCTGCACCAAGGGTGAGGCGGAGCTGACCGACGACACGACCGGCGAGAAGTACACGATCACGCCGGGCACCATGTACCTGCTCGACGGGCACGAGAAGCACACGATGCGGATCAAGGAGGACTTCCACTGCATCTGTGTCTTCAACCCGCCCGTCACGGGTCGTGAGGACCACGACGAGAACGGCGTGTACCCGCTGCTCACGGAGCCGGAAGCGGACTGACACCACCTACATCCCGAACAGGGCCGTACGAGAGGAGAGGCAGGCAACACCATGACCACCGCACCCGAACGCACCAGTGACCTGTACCCGACCCGAGGCGCCGAAGAGGTGCTGATCGAGCGCAAGGACCCCGTCGTGTGGTCCGAGCCGGGTGCAGCGGGGCCGATTACGGCCGGGGATCTGGCCGGGTTCGAGCGGGACGGTTTCCTGGCGATCGACCAGTTGATCACCCCTGACGAAGTGGACGTGTACCACGCCGAGCTGGAGCGGCTCATCAACGATCCGGTGATGCGCGAGAACGATCGCTCCATCGTCGAACCGCGTTCCCAGGAGATCCGGTCGATCTTCGAGGTGCACAAGATCAGCGAGGTCTTCGCCAGGCTGGCGGCGGACCCGCGGGTCGTCGGCAGGGCGCGGCAGATCCTCGGCTCGGACGTGTACGTCCACCAGTCGCGGATCAACGTGAAGCCGGGCTTCGGTGCCTCGGGGTTCTACTGGCACTCGGACTTCGAGACCTGGCACGCGGAGGACGGCCTGCCGAACATGCGGACCGTCTCGGTGTCCATCGCGCTGACGAAGAACTACGACACCAACGGTGGTCTCATGATCATGCCGGGGTCGCACAAGACGTTCCTCGGCTGTGCGGGCGCCACGCCGAAGGACAACTACAAGCGGTCGCTGCAGATGCAGGACGCGGGCATCCCGTCGGACGAGACGCTCACGCACCTCGCGTCCGACTACGGCATCCGCCTCTTCACGGGCGAGGCCGGCTCGGCGACGTGGTTCGACTGCAACGCCATGCACGGCTCGGGGGACAACATCACCCCGTACCCGCGCAGCAACGTCTTCATCGTGTTCAACAGCGTGGAGAACACGGCGGTGGAGCCGTTCGCGGCGCCGGTGCGCCGGCCCGAGTACATCGGGGCGCGGGACTTCACCCCGGTGAAGTGACCTCGTAGGCAGGTGTGTGCGGCCCGGTTCCCTTTCCTGGGAGCCGGGCCGTTCACCGTTTTACGGCTACTGCGCCAGGGGGGCGTAGTCCGTGTAGCCCTTCCCGTCGCCGCCGTAGTAGGTCGCGCGGTCCGGGGTGTTGTACGGGCCGCCGGCCTTCAGGCGGGCCGGCAGATCGGGGTTGGCGAGGAACAGTGCGCCGAACGTGACGATGTCCGCGGTGCCGTCCTCGATCAGGGCGAGCGCGTCGGGGCCGGTGGGGCCTTCGCTGTGCGGGTTCAGGACGAGCGTGCCGCCGAAGTCCTGCCGCAGCCGTACGGTGAGCTCGCGGACGTCGCCGACCTCCATGATGTGCAGGTACGCGAGGTCGAGCGCGGCGAGCTCCTTCGCGAGCGCGGTGTACACGGGCTCGGGGTCGGGCTCGGAGATGCCGTTGGCGGGGTTGCCGGGCGAGACGCGCAAGGCGGTGCGGGAGGCGCCGATCTCCTCGGCGACGGCGGCGGTGACCTCGACGGCGAACCGGATGCGGTTCTCGGGCGAGCCGCCCCACGCGTCGGTGCGGCGGTTGGAGCCGGGGGCGAGGAACTGGTGGATCAGGTAGCCGTTGGCGCCGTGCAGCTCCACGCCGTCGAAGCCCGCGTCGATCGCGTTGCGGGCGGCGGTGGCGAAGTCGGCGATGGTGGCGCGGATCTCGGCGTCGGTCAGCTCGCGCGGGGTGACGAAGTCCTTGGGGCCCTCGGCGGTGTACACCTGCCCGTCGGCCGCGACCGGCGAGGGGGCGACGTTGATCAGTCCGTCGGGCAGGAGGACGGGGTGGCCGACGCGGCCCGCGTGCATGAGCTGGGCGAAGATCGTGCCCCCGGCGGCGTGCACGGCGTCGGTGACCTTGCGCCAGGCGGCGATCTGCTCGGCGCTGTGCAGGCCCGGTGTGTCCGGGTATCCCTGGCCGACCACGGAAGGCTGGATGCCCTCGGTGACGATGAGGCCCGCGGAGGCACGCTGCGCGTAGTACTCCGCGGTCAGATCGGTGGCGACACCGCCCTCACCGGCGCGGCTGCGGGTCATGGGGGCCATGGCGATGCGGTTGCGGAGCGGGGTGCCGGACAGGTCGATCGGGTCGAACGCGGTGGTCATCAGGACTCCCGGACTGAGATACGACGGAAATATGTGGTCGGCCAATCATTCGCGCCGAGAGCACTGTAACCCATTTATTGGCCGACCAAGGTAATCTTTTGGCAGACGTCTCACGATCGACAAACAGGAGCACGTGATGAAGGCCGACACCGTCCAGGCACCTCCGGGCGACCCCGTCTGTACGCCCGGGGCCTCCGGTGTCGCCGACGCGGGACCCGTCAGTCTCGCCGTCAGCCGGGTCGCCCGGCTGCACCGCATCGCCGCGGGCAAGGTGCTGAAGGGTCTCGGCCTCTACCCCGGCCAGGAGTTCGTGATGATGCACCTGTGGGAGGCGGGCGCGGTACGACAGTCCGAGCTGATCAAGGCGGTCGACCTCGACCCCTCGACGGTCACGAAGATGCTGCAGCGCCTGGAACAGGCCGGTCACGTACGCCGCCGCCCCGACCCGGCCGACCGCCGCGCGGTCCTGGTCGAGGCGAGCGCGGCGAGCTGCGGCCTGCTCACGCAGGTGGAACGCGCGTGGGGCGAGCTGGAGGGCCACACGCTGGCGGGCCTGGACGACACGGAACGCGCGGACCTGGCGCGGCTCCTCGCGAAGGTGGAGACGAACCTGTGCAAGGAGACGGAGGACTGCCCGGAGCGGAAGGGGCGGGACTGAGCGCCGTCGGAGCGCCCGCGCAACGGCCGGGACGCGGTACAGCCACGACGCGCTTCGGCCGCGGGCCGCGCTACAGCCAGGACAGCGACGCCGCCCGGCTCAGGACCCGCTGAGCCGCCGACTCGTCGCCCGATGTGCCGCGCGGGACGTGCTCGGGGGCGCGGCGGCCGCCCACCAGAAGGCAGAAGTCGACCGGGTCCAGGACGAGTTGCGCGCGTACCGGGTCGTCCCCGCTGCCCAGGACCCACTCCGTTTCGCCGCCTTCGCCGGAGACCGTCAGGGCGACGGGCGGAGCCTCGGGACCGAGGGCCGGGCCGAGGATGCGGACGGCGAAGCGGACCAGCTGCCACAGGTGCGGGGCGGGCGGCGGGGGGACGGGCAGGTTGAGGGCGGCGCCGATGTCGTACGCGTGCACCCACGCCTCGAAGGCGCGGGCCAGGAAGTGGTCGGTGACGGGGAGCCGTCCGCCGGCGAGCAGCACGGTGCGGGCGGCGAGTTCCGGGTCGTGGGCGGCGCGGGACGAGAGGAGCCCGGCGGCCTGGTTGCGCCACGTGGAGACGGTCTGGGCGGGGGTACGGGCCCGTTCGCGGAGGATGACCTCGCGGGTGCGCGCCGCCCACTCGACGCGCCACGGGGTCGGTGGGTCCGCGGGGGCCGTGGGCCGGGCGGGGGCCCGCCGGTTCCTGTCGACGTGCCAGGCCAGGGGTTCGTCCGCGGCGATCAGGTGCGCGACCGTGTCGTGCACGTCCCAGTCGTGGACGACGGGCGTCCCCCACGGCCCGTGCTCGTCCAGCTCGCCGAGGAGCGCCTTGAGTCCGGCCACCGCGGCGGCGTAGGGCGCGGCGTGCGGGGCGGTGCGCAGGGCGGGGGCGCGGCTGCGCAGAGCGAGGGAGAGCCCGTGCGTGCCGTGGTCCGCGCCGGGCGCGGGGCCGGGGCCGGGCGGGACGGGGCCGTCCAGGTGCCGCACGGTGGCCCGCAGCCGCGCCGCTTCGGCGGCGCAGTGCTCGCACTCCCCCAAGTGCCGTACGACAGTGGCCTCGTCGCCGGGCATGAGGGCGTCGAGGGCCCAGGCACCGAGGAGTTCACGTGCCGCTTCGTGGGGGGTGGTCATGGGTGTTCACCTCGCAGGGGTGGGTCCGCGAGGGTCTCGGCCAGGGTGCGCAGGGCCGTTCGCAGGCGGGTCTTCGCGGTGCCTTCGGGGATGCCGAGTTCGACGGCGGCCTGCCGGTAGGTGCGGCCGGCGAAGTAGGCGAGGTGCACCACCTGCTGCTGGGGCAGCGGGAGCCGGGCGAGGGCGGAGTGCAGGAGCAGGGAGCGTTCCTGTTCCAGGATCGCCTCGTCCGGGGAGGGGCCTGGCGCCGGGACCGTCCGCAGGGACGTCTCGTCGGCGTGGACGGCCTTGCGGTGGCGTTCCTCGCCGCGCACCCAGTCCACGGCGCGCCGGTGGGCGAGCATCGACAGCCAGCCGCGCAGGCTGCCGCGGCGTGCGTCGAACGCGTAGGGCCTGGTCCACAAGTGGGCGAAGACCTCCTGGGTGACGTCCTCGGCGGCGGTGTGGTCGCGGGTGACGCGGGTGGCGACGCGGCGGACGAGCACGCCGTAGGCGGCGTAGGCGTCGGCGAGCGCCGCCTCCTCGCCGTAGACGAGCCGCCGGTGCAGTTCGGCGTCACCGGGCGTCCTGCCCGCGCCGGACGGCGGGTCCGGCGTGCCCGGCCTCTCGGAGGACGGCTCCACCGGCACCACCACCTCGCGCGGCCACGCGGCCACGTGGTACTGCCAAGCCTGGCCCCCCGCGGCCCGCCGCGCCAGGCTTCAGCCCGACAGCACGTCGAGAAGACGGTCCACGTCCGCCTCGGTGTTGTACAGGTGGAACGCTGCCCTCAGGTGCCCCGCCCGTGCCGACGTCAGAATGCCCGCCCGGGTCAACTCCGGTGCCCGGTCGGCGAGTCCGGGCACGGAGACGATGGGCGAGGCGCCCGGCACGGGGGTGTGGCCCAGCGCGGCGAGTCCCGCGCGGTAGCGGGCGGCGAGCGCCGTGTCGTGGGCGTGGATCGCGTCGACGCCGGTCTCCTCGACGAGGGCGAGCGCCGCGGCGGCCCCGTGGTAGGAGAGGAAGGCGGAGGGTTCGTCGAACCGGCGGGCGTCGGGGGCGAGTTCGGTGAGCGGTCCGTACGTGGCGTCCCAGGTGTCGGACGCGGCGAGCCAGCCGCCGTGCAGCGGGGCGAGGGACTCCTGGGCGTCCTCGCGCACGGTCAGGAAGGACACGCCGCGCGGGCACAGCAGCCATTTGAAGGCGCCGGTGAGGGTGTAGTCGTACGCGTCGGCGTCCAGCGGCAGCCAGCCCGCGGCCTGCGTCGCGTCGAGGAGGGTGCGCGCGCCGTGGGCGGCGGCCGCCGCGCGCACGGCGGGCAGGTCGACGGTGCGTCCGTCGGCGGACTGGACGGCCGAGAAGGAGACGAGCGCCGTCGTGGGCGTGACGGCCGCGGCGAGCTCGTCCAGCGGCGCGTACCGCATCTTGAGGTCGCCGCGCAGCATGAAGGGGTTCACGATGGACGCGAACTCACCCTCGGGCACGAGGACTTCGGCGCCCGGGGGCAGGGACGCGGCGATCAGCCCGGCGTGCACGGCGACGGACCCGCCGACCGCCACCCGGCCCTTGGCCACGCCGACGATCCTGGCGAAGGCGGCCCGCGCGGCGTCCACCACCTCGAAGTCACCGGCGCCGCCCGGCCGTCCTTCGCCGTTCTCGACGGCGAGCGTGCGTATCGCGTCGATGGCGCGGCGCGGCAACAGCCCGCAGCTCGCGGTGTTCAGATACGTCGACGTGGGAGCGAATTCCGTACCGGTGTTGATCCCCATGGACTCCATGGGGATCAACCTATGCGGCGTGTCAGGCCCGCGGAACCGCGCATCCGTCGGGCCCGCACGCGTCGCCGCCGTCGGCCGCCGCGAGGGTGGTGAGCGGCGCGCGCTCGCCCCACGCCTGCTCCAGGGCCTGCGTGAAGACCTCGGCGGGCTGGGCGCCGGAGATGCCGTACTTGCGGTCGAGGACGAAGAACGGCACACCGTTCGCGCCCAGCTCGGCGGCCTCGCGCTCGTCGGCGCGGACGTCGTCGGCGTACCGCTCAGGGTCGGCGAGGACGGCCCGCACCTCGCCCTCGTCCAGGCCCGCCTCGACGGCGAGCTCCACGACGCGCGCGTCGTCCGCGAAGACGGAGCGCTCCTCGGCGAAGTTCGCGCGGTAGAGCAGCCCGATCAGCTCGTCCTGCCTGCCCTGCTCCTTGGCGAAGTGCAGCAGGCGGTGCATGTCGAAGGTGTTGCCGTGGTCGCGCCCCTCCGTGCGGTAGTCGAGTCCCTCGGCGGCCGCGTTCTCCCCGAGCCGCCGCTCGCCCTCGCGGGCCTGTTCCTCGCTCATGCCGTACTTCTGCATGAGCATCGGCAGGACGAGCCCGGTGTCGCCCTTGGCGCGCCCCGGGTCCAGCTCGAAGGAGCGGTGCACGACCTCGACGCCGTCACGGTGCGGGAAGGCGTCGAGCGCCTTCTCGAAGCGGGCCTTGCCCACGTAGCACCAGGGGCAGGCGATGTCGCTCCAGATCTCGACGCGCATGTGTGTGGCTCTCTTCAGGTCGTACGTCAGGTCGGTGCGGAGGTGGCCTCCGCTCCTGGCGACAACGTACGGGCGAAGCACCGCATTCCCGGTACCGCTCCCGGGCCTACGAGCCGTCCCGCAGCCCCTTCGGCCAGTTCGGCCGGAACTCGATGTGGTCGTACGTCACCACGCAGCCCTCCCCGACGGGCGACTGTGCCATGAAGCCGACCAGCGCGGCGCCCGCCGCCGCCTCGTCGCCGAGCGAGAAGATCCGCACGAACGTCCACCGCTCGCCGTCCGTCGACGCGTGGAACGCGAACGCCGAGCCCGTACGGCTGATGCGCAGCCAGGCGCTGCTGCCGTCCACGACGAACGCGTTGGCGTCGTCGGAGTGGCCGCGGGTGACGACCGTGCAGATCGTGGGCTCGTCCGGGGAGCGCTCCAGGCAGAGCTTGGCCCACTCCCGCTCGCCCACGTGCAGGTACAGCACGCCCGCGTCGAAGGCGGCGGCGAAGCCGACCGTGACGCGGGCGATCAGCTGGAAGTCGCCCTCCGGCGCCCCGAGCAGGCGAGGCGCGTCGGAGGCGGGCTCCAGCGCCTCGCCCGTCGGGGGCACGAAGCGGTCCTGGCGGGCTCCCGCCCAGCCGGTGAGCACACCGTCCTCGTGCGACCAGTGGCCGTCGGGGCCGTAGCTGCGCAGCGGGAAGGGGAGTTCGGGCAGGGTGAGGTCCATGGCCTCAGTGTTGCAGGCGCCCGTCGTAGCGCCGGGGCAGTCCCAGCGGATTGGCGTCGCGCAGCTCGGGCGGGAGCAGCGCCTCCGGCGTGTTCTGGTACGCGACGGGCCGCAGCCACCGCTCGACGGCCGTGCCGCCCACGGACGTCGAGGTCGACGTGGTCGCGGGGTAGGGGCCGCCGTGGTGCTGGGCGGGGGCGACGGCGACGCCGGTCGGCCAGCCGTCGACGAGGACGCGTCCGGCGAGCGGGGTGAGCTCGGCGAGCAGCTCAGCGCCCCGGCCGCTCTCCCCCGCCGCCTCGTCCGAGGACAGCTGCACGGTGGCGGTGAGGTTGCCGGGCAGCCGGGAGAGGACGGCGGTGATCTCCGCGTCGTCGACGTAGCGCGCGACGACGGTGACGGGGCCGAAGCACTCCTCCAGGAGCAGGTCGTGCGCCCCTTCGGCGGCGAGGCGCGCGGCCGGGACGGTGAGGAAGCCCGCGCTGACGGTGTGCTCGCCGCCCGCGCCAGGGGTGACCGGCGCGTCCACGTCGGGCAGCCCGGCGCGCTCGCGCACCCCGGCGACGAAGTTGTCCCGCATGCGGTGGTCGAGGAGCACCCCCGACTCGGTGTTGCTGACCGCCTCTGTCAGGGACTTCACGAGCCGGTCGCCGCCCGCGCCCTCGGGGGCGAGGACCAGGCCGGGCTTGACGCAGAACTGGCCGACGCCGAGCGTCATGGAGCCCGCGAGGCCGGTGCCGATCTGCTCGCCGCGCTCGGCGGCCGCGGCCTCGGTGACGACGACGGGGTTGAGGGAGCCGAGCTCGCCGTGGAAGGGGATCGGCACGGGCCGGGCGGCGGCCGCGTCGAAGAGGGCGCGTCCGCCGCGGATGGAGCCGGTGAAGCCGGCGCCGGCGACCAGCGGGTGCTTGACGAGTTCGACGCCCGCGTCGAAGCCGTGCACCAGGCCGAGGACGCCTTCGGGGATGTCGTGCCGGGCGGCGGCCCTGCGCAGCACGGAGGCGACCAGCTCGGAGGTGCCGGGGTGGTCGGGGTGGGCCTTGACCACGACGGGGCAGCCCGCGGCGAGGGCGCTCGCGGTGTCGCCGCCGGGCACGGAGAAGGCGAAGGGGAAGTTGGACGCGGAGTAGACCGCGACGACGCCGAGCGGGATCTTGTAGCGGCGCAGGTCGGGGATGGGCGGGGTCGCCGAGGCGTCCGGGTGGTCGATGACGATGCCGAGGAAGGCGCCCTCGTCGACGATGTCCGCGAAGGCGCGCAACTGGTAGCAGGTGCGGGCGAGTTCGCCGGTGAGCCGGACGGGGCCGAGTGCGGTCTCGGCGTCCGCGGCCTCCACGAGGTGGTCCTTCGCCTCCTCGAGGAGGTCCGCCGCGGTGCGCAGGAAGGCGGCGCGGACCGTGCGGTCGGCGAGGGCGGCCGCGGCGGCGTCCGCGGCGCGGACCGCGACGTCGACCTCTTCGGCTGTGGCCTCCACCGCAACCTGCTCGCGCTGCTTCCCGGTTCGGGGGTCGACACTCCAGACTGGTGCTGCTGCCACCGCGGATTCCCTTTCCAGAGGTATGCCACTCACCAGGGCCGTTCGATATGCTGAACGCTGTCTTCGTTGATGAATGGCGGGGACTTCGGAGACTATTTCTCGGCGTTCAAAGGGGTCAAGGGCGATGTCGGCTGGCGAGACCGGAGGTGGCGCGCAGGTCAAGTCCGCGGTGCGGACGGTGGAATTGCTCGAGTACTTCGCGGGCCGTCCCGGAATGCACTCCCTGGCCGCGGTCCAGGAGGCCGTCGGATACCCCAAGTCGAGCCTCTACATGCTGCTCCGCACCCTGGTGGAGCTCGGCTGGGTGGAGACGGACGCGACCGGTACGCGGTACGGGATCGGGGTGCGGGCCCTGCTCGTCGGCACGTCGTACATCGACGGCGACGAGGTCGTGGCCGCCGCACGCCCGACCCTCGACCGGCTCTCCGACGACACCACGGAGACCATCCACCTCGCGCGGCTCGACGGCACGAACGTCGTCTACCTCGCCACCCGCCAGTCCCAGCACTACCTGCGTCCCTTCACGCGCGTCGGCCGCCGCCTGCCCGCGCACTCCACGTCGCTCGGCAAGGCGCTGCTCGCCACGCACACCGACGAGCAGGTCCGCAAGATGCTCCCGGAGACGCTGCCCGCGCTCACCGAGCACACCATCACCGACCGCGAGAAGCTCATCGAGGAGCTGCGCGCGGTGCGCGAGCAGGGCTTCGCGGTGGACCGCGAGGAGAACACGCTCGGGCTCCGCTGCTTCGGCGTGGCCATCCCCTACCGCACGCCCGCACGCGACGCGATCAGCTGCTCCGTGCCCGTGGCGCGGCTCACGCCCGCGCACGAACAGATGGTGAAGGACGCGCTCTTCGACGCGCGGGACCGGCTGACACTGGCAACTCGTAGGCTCTGACGCATGGATGTCAGCCTGCGTGAAGTCCACGACAGTGATCTGCCCGTCTTCTTCCGGCAGATGAACGACCCCGAGTCGACCCACATGGCCGCGTTCACCCCGGAGGACCCCGCCGATCACGACGCCTTCGAGGCGCACTGGACGAAGATGCGGGGCTCCGCCGACGTCGCGATCCGCACGGTCCTCGCGGACGGGGACGTGGTGGGCAACGCGGGGGTGTACGGGGCGCCGGGCGAGCGGGAGGTCACGTACTGGATCGACCGGGCGTACTGGGGCCGGGGCCTCGCCACGGCGGCCCTGCGCGGGCTCCTCGAACTGGAGCGGGAGCGCCCCCTCTACGCCCGCGCGGCGGCGGACAACGCGGCGTCGATAAGGGTCCTGGAGAAGTGCGGTTTCCGGATCTCCGCCCAGGACCGCGGCTACGCCCCGGCCCGCGGCAAGGAAATCGACGAGGTCGTCCTCGTCCTGCACGGCGGCTGAGACTCGACGGGTCCGTCCTGCGCCACGACGATCCACCTCCGCCGCGCGGCGGAGGTGGATCGTCGTGGCGCAGGAGGTGCGGGGGCTGTTCGGGCTGGAGCGTTGAGGCATGTCGCAGATCCTGTCCCCGGCCGCCCCGCCCACCGGACCCACGGCGCCCGCCCTCGGCCGGCCCCGACGCGTCCTCCGTCCCGTCTGGAGCGGGCGGTTCGGGGACGGTCCGTCGTCCGTCGGCGATCGGTGGACGCGGATCGCCGTGGTCGTCGTCGCGCTGCTCGCGCTCTTCCCCGCCGCCCTGCACGCCCGGTGGGCCACAGGGTCCACCGTGGGCCTCGACGAGGGGCGGGCCGAGGAGCGTACGGCCGGCTTCTCCGTACTGGAGTCCCTGGCCGTGGTCTGCCTCGTCGCCGTGGGCGGCGCCCTCGTGCTCGCCTTCCGGCGGCTCCCCGCCCTCCCCGTGAAGGTGCCGCTCGCCCTGGCCCGGGCGGGCTCGGGGGCGGCGGGCTGCTGGGGTGCGTGGCTGCTCGCCGGCTCGCTCGCCGGGCCGGGGGACGACCTCGCCGCGGGCCCCTCCGGCCCGACGGTTCTGACCTACGCTGTGCAGATGATCACCGGGTTGCTCGTGGCCGCGGCCGGAACCGGCCACCTGGCGCGACGGGCGGGGTCCACGGCGTGACGTCACTCGCCATCGCCCTCTTCGGGCGTCGGACACGCCGCCGGTGGGTCCACCTGATCCTCGGCGGCGCCCTCGCCATGCCGTACGTCTTCGTCGGCTCCGTCGTCGTCGGACCGCTCTTCGGCGACAAGACGTTCTTCGGCTCGCTCGGCGCCCAGCTCAGCGCGTTCGCGGTGGGACTGCCGCTCGCCGCGATCACCGCGCTGTTCCCGCTGACCCGGCCGATGTCGGTGGCCGCCGTCCGGGCGCTGTGCGCGGTGCCGGACGAGTCGCTCGCCGACGGGCCCGCACGGACCCGGGCGGCGCGCGGACGTACCGCCGCCTGGTTCACGCTGCACCTCGGCCTCGGCGGGGTCATCAGCGGCATGTCGCTCGCCCTCCCGCCGTTCGCGGCGTTCCTCGTCGCGCTGCCGTTCGTCCCCGCGCTGCGGGACGACAGCACCGGCGGGCCCCCGTTCTTCGACGAACCCTGGTGGCTCGCGCTCTCCCCCGTCGCCGGCCTTCTCTCGCTCGCCGCGCTCGCCGGGTGCGCCGCCGCGGCCGGCCGGCTCCTCGCGCGCCGGGCGCCCGACCTGCTCGGGCCGACGCCCGCCGACCGGCTCGCGGCCGCCGAACGGCGCGCCGCCGATCTCGCCGTGCGCAACCGCCTCGCGCGCGAGCTGCACGACTCGGTCGGCCACGCCCTGAGCGCCGTCACGCTCCAGGCGAGCGCGGCCCGCCGGGTCCTGGACCACGACGTCGAGTTCGTGCGCGAGGCGCTCGCCGCCATCGAGGACACCACGCGCCGCACCGTCGGCGAACTGGACGCCGTGCTCGGCGTGTTGCGGGAGACCGGCGAGGGCACCGGCGCCCGTCCGACGGCCCCCGCGCCCACGCTCGCCGCCGACCTCGACGATCTGCTCCGCCGCACCCGGGCGGGCGGCCTGTCCGTGTCCGCCGCGGTCGACACGGACCCCGACGCGCTGCCGCCGCAGGTCTCCCGCGAGGCCTACCGCATCGTCCAGGAGGCCCTGAGCAACGCGCTGCGGCACGGCGACGACGCCACCTCCGTCACCCTGCGCATCGCCGTGGACGGCACCGACCTGACCGTCACCGCGCAGAACCCGCTGCCGTCCCGCTCCGCCGCCTCCCGGCCCGGCGGCGGCCACGGCCTGCGCGGCATCGCCGACCGCGCCCGGCTGCTCGGCGGCACGGCGGACGCGGGCCCCCACGACGGCACGTGGCGACTGGACGTACGACTCCCCCTGAAAGGGCAGCAATGACCGCGAACGACATCAGGGTCGTCCTCGCCGACGACGAACGCATGGTCCGCACCGCCCTGCGCGCGATCCTCTCGGCCGAGCCGGGCATCGACGTGGTCGGCGAGGCGGCCACGGGCGCCGAGGCCGTCTCCGTCGTACGGGATCTGAAGCCCGACGTGGTCCTGATGGACGTCCGCATGCCGGAGGTCGACGGCATCCGTGCCACCGAACAGATCCTGCGGACGATGTCCGGCCCGCCGCGCGTCGTCGTCGTGACGACCTTCGAGAACGACGCGTACGTGTACGAGGCGCTGCGCGCGGGAGCCGCCGGGTTCCTCCTCAAGCGGGCGGACGCGGACGAGCTCGTCCAGGCGGTCCGGCTCGTCGCGCGCAGCGACTCGCTGCTGTTCCCCGCGGCGGTCCGCGCCCTGGCCGCCGAGTACGGCCGCGCCGAGCCCGCCCCGCCCGCCTGGGTGGCGCGGCTCACCGGCCGCGAGAGCGAGGTGCTGCGGCTGATGGCGGCGGGCCTGACCAACGCGGAGATCGCCGGGCGGATGGGCGTGGGCGCGGCGACCGTGAAGACGCACGTGGCGTCCGTCCTCGCCAAGACGGGGGCGCGGGACCGTACGCAGGCGGTGATCGCGGCGTACGAGGCGGGGTTCATGAAGACCGGCTGACCTCGCCGGGCCACCACATGAGGACTGGATGAGAAAACGGTCTCAAGCACGCCAGAAGGGAACGAAACCCTCCCCTCCGCTCGTCCTCCCACGGGATGAACAAGACGATCAGGCGCGCCTCGGTCTTCTCACTGCTGCTCGTGCTCGCCCTGCTGCTGCGGGCGACATGGGTGCAGTTCCACGACTCGACGGCGCTCGCGGACGACAAGCACAACCGGCGGAACGTGATGGCGCAGTACGCGAATCCGCTGGGCGACATCATCGTGGGCGGTGAGGCCATCACCGGCTCCGAACGGACGGCAGGAGGAGACCTCGCGTACAAGCGCACCTACAAGAACGGCGATCTCTACTCGCCCATCACGGGGTACAGCTCGCAGGTGTACGGCGCCACTCAGCTCGAAGGCATCTACAAGGACCTGCTCGACGGCACCGACAACCGTCTGAAGAACCCCCTCGACGCCCTCACCAACAAGCGGGCCGCCCCCGGTGACGTGGTCACGACGATCGACCCGGCGGTGCAGAAGGCCGGGTACAAGGCGCTCGGTGACACCAAGGGCGCCGCCGTGGCCATCGACCCCAAGACCGGCAAGATCCTCGGCATGGTCTCGACCCCGTCGTACGACCCGTCGAGGATCAGCGGCTCCTCGGACTCCAAGGCGTGGAAGGAGCTGACCACCGACAAGGAGAAGCCGATGGTCAACCGCGCGATGCGGCAGCCGCTCCCGCCCGGCTCCACCTTCAAGCTGGTCGTCGCGGCGGCGGCACTGGAGGACGGTCTGTACGGCTCGGTGGACGAGCGGACCAGCAGCCCGAACCCGTACACGCTGCCCGGCACACGGACGGTCCTCAAGAACGAGAACCGGTCGGCCCCCTGCGAGAACGCGGACATCCGGACGGCGCTGCAGTACTCCTGCAACAACGTCTTCGCGAAGATGGCCGTCGACCTGGGCCAGGACAAGGTCAGGGCGATGGCGGACAAGATGGGCTTTGACACGGACAAGCTGGACGTGCCGGTGCGCGCGGCCAAGAGCGTCTACCCGTCCGGCATGGACAAGGCGCAGACGGCGCTCAGCGGCATCGGCCAGTTCGACGTCACGGCGACGCCGCTGCAGATGTCGATGGTCACGGCGGCCATCGCCAACGGCGGCGTGCTGGCCAAGCCGCACATGGTGTCGCAGATCAGCGACTCCGGCGGTGACGTCCTGGAGAAGTACGACGACGGCCCGTCCCAGCGCGTGATGGACACGTCGACCGCCGAGGGCCTGCAGTCCGCGATGCGGACGGTCGTCGAGAAGGGCACCGGCACGAACGCGAGGATCAGCGGCGCGACGGTGGGCGGCAAGACCGGTACGGCGCAGCACGGCGAGAACAACAGCAAGACGCCGTACGCCTGGTTCACGTCGTACGCCAAGGGCAGCGACGGCAAGGAGGTGGCGGTCGCGGTGATGATCGAGTCGTCGAGCGCGGCGCGCGACGAGGTCAGCGGCAACGGTCTGGCGGCGCCGATCGCGAAGGCGATGATGGCGGCAGGGCTGAAGTCCTGACGCCTGTCGGCGTGCCTGACGTCTCCGGGCGCCGCCCCCGACCCGCCCCCGGGTCAGGGGCGGCGCCCGCGCCACATCTGCAGGGCCCACACCACACCCACGGCCGCGGCCGCTCCGGCGAGCAGCCCCACCACGAACCCGAGACCGGAGCTCGTCTCGCCGTCGTCGACGGCCACGGAGACGCTTCCGACAACCACCGCGAGGGCGAGCACCGCGAGGAGGGCGGAGAACTTGCGGCTGAAGAAGCGGGAGCGCTCCGGCACGGGCGGCGGCGACTCCACCCGGGCCGCGGGCCCGAGGCTCGCCGCGCGTGGCCGCTTGAACCAGGCGTAGATCACCCACGTCCCGCAGGCCTCCCAGCCGTCGGGGGCGAGCCGCTCGTCGAGGTTCTCGCGCCCGCGCGTGATGAGCTCGCGCCGGTACTCCCAGCGCTGCGGCTGCGCCAGGTCCCGGTGGCTGACGAAGCGGCCGACGGCGTCGACGCGTTCGACCTCCCAGCCCTCGTCGCCGAAGCGGTTGAGGAGTTCCTCGTCGACGTAGGTGTCGGCGGTCCAGCGCCAGGTCTCCACCGTCTCGTCCGGCTCGTCCGGCTCATTCGGCTTGCCCGGCGCCCCTGGTGCCCGCTCCCCCGTGACGGGCACCAGGTGGGCGGCGAACTCGTCGGCGGGCCCGAACTCGGCCTCCGCGTCCTCGGCCCCGGACTCGTCGAGGTGTGCGGCGAGGTCCGTGACGGTCGCCTCGACGCGGTCGGCGGGCAGGCCCCGCGCCCGGAGCCGCTCGGCGAGGTCGACGAGGTAACCGTCCCGCGCGTACTGCGTGTCGTACGTGTGGTGCGTGTGGTGCGTGTTCATCGTGGTTCCACTCCCGCCCTCGCGAGGGCGTCGCGTACGGATCCGTCGAAGGCGAGCCACAGCCCGCCCTGTTCGCCGAGGGTCTCGCGCCCGGCGTCGGTGAGCCGGTAGTAGCGCCGCCCGGGCCCCTTCTCGGTGGCGCGGAACTCCGCGGCCACCAGGTCCGCCTCCTCCAGGCGGTTGAGCACGGGGTAGAGCGTGCCGCCCTTGATCTGGCCGAAGCCCGCGGCTCCGAGCCGCTTGGCGATCTCGTAGCCGTAGCTCTCGCCGTCGGTGAGGGCGGCGAGGACGAGCAGGTCGAGGACGCCCTTGAACCAGCTGGCGCGGCGGTCGGTCGTCACGTGCGTCTCTCTTTCGGGCGGCGCTGTCAGGCAGCGGGTTCGGGTGCGGCACGCAGCTTCTCCGGCGCGGGCAGCGTCAGATCGCGTACGGAGAGGATGACGTGCACGGCGACGGGGAGCAGCAGGCTGCCCGTGGCGAGGTAGAGGCCGGTGAACATCACGCCGAGGAGCGCGAAGGCGAGGACGCCCCGGCGGCCCTGGTAGAACCCTGCGACGGCGTAGACGAGGACCGAGAGGACCGCCGCCACGGAAAGGCCGAGGCCGAGCACTCCGACGCCGAAGGCGATGAGGAGGCCGCGGTAGACGAGTTCGGAGCCGATGCCGTCGGTCACGGCGACGGCGATCGCGAGCCTGCGCTCCACGGCGGTGCGGGGCAGCATCGCCTCGATGGAGGCGAGCCCCGGCACGTTCTTGCCCCGCTTGGCGAGGTCGTGGAAGTTCCGCCCGGAGGCCACGGCGAACGCGCCGGCGAGGAGTATGCCGGTGACGGCGTACACGGGCCGGTCCGGCACCGCGAGGCCGACGTCGGCGGCGCCGATGCCGGGCGAGAGCAGCAGGGCCGCGACGGCGAGGGCGGCGAGGGCGCACCACAGGGCGAGCACGAGGCTGTAATAGCGGACCAGGGCGCGGGGGTCGCTGTCCCTGCGGCGGGCCAGCGAGCCGTACATCCGCCGTCCGGCCCACGGCTCGCCGAGGAGCAGATACGCGGCGAGCACGGCGGTGACGGCCGTCGAGGCGGTCGAGAAGTCCGGCGAGATGGTCATGGGGTCCCCCTACCTGAGCGGCTGAACTACCTAGACCGTATGCCGACCTAGTCAGGATCGCAACCTATCTCGCTCACCTATCTCGCTGTGCGACCCTCGACCGCCGCGACTACCGCGACCGCCGCGCTCGCTCCTCCGTCAGCCCACGAAGTACGTCGGGTTCGGGAGCTTGTACGTCCGGTCCGCGTAGCCGCCGGCGAGGTCGGAGACCTGGTCGCCGAAGCTGCCGATGATGTTGTAGCCGGTGGACTCGATGTGCTTGCGCGTGCCTTCCTTGAACTGGACGGTGTCGCACTTCCAGGCGTCGGGCGTGGCGCAGTGGCTCAGGTAGGCCGGGGGGTTCGGCTTGTTCTTGGTGAACACGTGCGTGCGGTCGAGCGGCGTCTTGTAGCCCGCCCCGGCGAGGTTGGTGACGGCGCCGTCGCGCTGCGACTCGGCGAGGCCGGTGAGGAAGAAGACCTCGACGCCGTGGCGCTTCGCGTACGCCACGAGCTCGGGCATGCCGAACACGGCGGGGCGCTTGGCCGCCTTGACGTACGCGTCCCAGCTGTCGTTGTTGTACGTGTAGTTGGTGGACTTCTCGTAGTCGAAGCTGAGCAGGGCGGTGTCGTCGACGTCGAGGACGATGGCCGGCTTCTTGCCGTGGCCGCGGTGCGGGTGCCGTGCGGCCTTCCTGATGTCCTTCTTCGCCGTGGCCTGGATGCGGGCCAGGTCCTTGGCATACGGACTGTCGGGCGAGGACTTCCAGACGCCGTCCGCGCCCTTGGTCGCGCCGTAGTACTCGTCGATCTCGCCGACGAGCAGACCTATGTTGTGGGGCTCCTTGGTGGGCCGCGGCCGGGCCTGGTCGGCACTCGCGGCGCCGGTGGTGTAGAGGGCGGCGCCGGCGACGGTGCAGGCAGTGGCCAGGCCGGCCACACGTAGGGACTTGCGCATGTGTTGCGTCTCCGCATCAGGGTTCGGGCAGGTCAAGGACTGTCTACGCGCATCAACCCGACCGTGGGGAGACCACGGGCCGACCCTTTACCTGATCCATACCTGGCCTGATCCCTGCCTGGTCCTGGATCCCTACCCGGTCAGGACCGCGCCTCCCAGTGGGGGTCGCGCCCGCTCAGGCCGATCACCCGGTCGAGGAGAGGCGCGTCGTCGGCGACGGGGACGGGCGCCCCGAAGAACCCCTCGTCCTCCCCGTCCCCGCCCTCGGCAGGCGTGAGGAGCGCCTCGGCGGCCCGCAGGCTCGCCTCGTCGGGGGCGTACTCCTGGCCGGTGGCGCGGGCCAGGTCCCAGCCGTGCACGACGAGTTCGTCGAGGGCGACGAGTCCGGCGACCTCGCCCGGCAGGTCGATGCCGCCCGCGCGGGTCATGCCCTCCCAGGCCGCCGGGTCGCGCCAGGCGTCGGCGAGGGTGGCGAGGGCCTTCGGCAGGTCGCCGCGCCAGCCAGGACCGATGTCCGGCAGCGTGCTGCCCGGATCACGGTCGAGCTCGGGCACGAAGTCCTTGTGCGCCGCCCGGTCGAAGGCGTGGGAGAGGCCCAGTACATGGCCCAGTACGTTGCGCACGGCGTACTCGGGGCAGGGGGTGGGCGCCGCGAGCCGCTCGTCGCTGATGCGTTCGGCGACGCGCGCCACGAGGCGGGCCTGCGGCCCGAAGTCGAACATGTCGGCCATGGGGTGTCCTTCTGAGGAGGCGAATACGGTGCGTCTCCCCTTGTGGACCGCCCCCGCACCCCGAACTCATCGCCACCTCCAGGGAAATCACCCCATACCCGGCGGGGGGCCTTAGTCACCACCATCACCAGGCATGGAAACTTCGATCGGACGCGTCCTGCGGGACCGCAACGCGGGCCTCTACCTGGGCGCCGTGCTGGTCTCCGGCTTCGGGACCTCCGCGCTGTGGCTGGCCTCCGGGATCTGGGTGAAGGAGCTGACGGGTTCGGACGGACTCGCCGCCCTGTGCCAGCTCGCACTGTGGGCGCCCACTCTCATCGGCCCTCTCCTGGGCACCCTCGCCGACCGCACGCGCCGCAGACCGCTCCTCGTGGCCGCGAACCTGGCACTGGGCGTACTGCTCCTGTCCCTGTTCACGGTGGACACGCGGGCCCGCCTGTGGGTCCTGTTCGCGGTCCTCGTGGTGTACGGCGCGTGCGGCGTCGTCACCGACGCGGCGGAGGCGGCCCTGGCCGCGACGGCACTCGACAAGGAGCTCCTCGGCGACTTCAACGGCCTGCGGATGTCCGCGAACGAGGGCATGAAGCTGGTGGCCCCGCTCGCCGGGGCGGCCCTGTTCGCCGCGTACGGGGGCGCCCGGGTGGCTCTCCTGGACGCGATGACGTTCGTGCTCGCGGCGGGCCTGTTCGCACTGCTACGGGTCGAGGAGAACGCACCCACGCCCCACCGCACGCCCCTGCGCGCGAGAACAGCGGACGGAGCCCGCTACCTCTGGGAGCACGCGCGCCTGCGCCCCCTCGTGGTGGCGGGCGGCCTGACGATGCTGACCTCCGGCATCAGCGGCGCGACGGTCTACGCCGTCGTCGACAACCTCGGCCGCTCCCCCTCCTTCACCGGCGTGCTGTACGTCGCCCAGGGCGCCGGCTCCGTCGCGGTGGGCGTGGCGTCGGGGGCGCTGATCCGCCGGTTCGGGACGCGCCGCTTCGGCGGCGCGGGCATCGCCCTGACCGCCGTGGCGGCGGTGCTCTCGGCGGTCCCGAACGACGCGGCGGCCCTCGCCGGAAGCCTCGCGAACGGCGCCGGGCTGCCGTGCGTCCTGATCGCGGGCCTGACGGCGGTACAGCGCGAAACACCGGACGCCCTGCTCGGCCGGGTGGCGGCCACGGCCAACACGTTGATGTTCGCCCCGACCGCCCTCGGCATCGCGACGGGCGCGGCCCTGGTGGAGACCGTCGACATCGCGGTCCTGCTCCCGGTCCTCGCGGCGGCCCGACTGCTGATCGCCGCTCCCCTGCTGAGGCCCCAAGCTCGGGCTACTTCACGTTCGCCCAGCGCTTGATGGTCGCGACGGCCTCCGCCTGTTCGGCCGCGGGCAGCTTCGCGATCGAGGCGCCGTGGTTGGCGCCGGGGACCACGTAGCGGTACGAGTCGTGGCGGCTCGGGGTGAACTTCTCGGCGCTCCAGGGGTCGTTCTCGCCGTAGACGAACATCATGCGCTGTCCGCGCTTCTTCACCCAGCGGTCGACGTCCGCGATGGTCCCGTTGTCGTACGTGCCGCGCATGGCGGCGGGCAGCACCGAGTTGGGCTGATAGATGTCCGGGTGGTGGCGGACGTCCTTGAGGTGGTGGAACCCGAGGTCGGCCCAGCCGAGTTGGGTGGCTGCCTGGCGGTAGTAGGGGCCCGTGCCGTTGGTGCCGAGTTCCTGGTCGTGGTAGACGCTGAAGCCGTGCTCCTTCGACCACGAGTAGAGCTCGTCGTCGGTGGCCCGCTTCGCGTCGGGCACGGTCGGGCAGTCGGCGGCGGTGCCGGACTGCCAGAAGTTCCACACCTGGTCGAGGACCGCGAACTCGTAGGCGCGGTCGGTGGTGCCGAGGGTCTCGTCGAAGGTGTGGCCCTCGGCCGCCGCCTCCTTCTCGAAGCGGGGCAGCAGCGCGTCACGGCGTACGAGCATCTCGCGCTGCACGGCGTTCAGCGCGTCCCTGCACTCCTTGGTGCCCACCGTCCTGAAGAAGCGTTCGTAGCCGGAGTCGTCTCGGTTGTCCGCGTCGTCGGGCGCGACGAACGCGACGACCGCGTCGAGGTCCTGGGGGTAGAAGCGCTCGTGGTACGTCGCGGTCATGCCGCCCTTGCTGGCGCCGGTGCCCAGCCACTTGCCCTTCTCGATGCCGCGCAGGGCGCGGGTGAGGCGGTGCTCGTCGGCGGCCTCCTGCTCGACGGTCATCTTGGACCAGTCGTCGCCCGCGGCGCCCTTGGGCCGCGACTCGGCGAAGTAGCGGTGCTCGACGCTGACCTGGTTGGCGTCGATCAGCTTGGTGAGGGCGGTGGTGCCGCCGGCGAGGGTGTAGCCGCCGGTGTACAGGACGGTCGGCTTGTCCGTGGCCTTGTGCCAGAGCGTGGCGCGCTGCGTGAAGGAGGCGCCGTGCGGCCTGCGGTGGTCGACGGGCTGCTTGTACGTGAGCGTGTAGAGGGGGTGGCCCTCCTTGTCCGCCACGGAGACGACCGTCATGCCCGGTATTCGCTCCAGGCGCTCGCGGATGCGGTCACGGGCGTCGGAGGCCGCGGCTTCCCCGCCGGTCGCCGCGGCCTCCTTGTGAGCTGCCGTCGGCGCCTGCGCGGCCGCGGACGGCGCGGCGCCCAGCGCCGCGGCGCCCGCCATCACTCCGGCGCAGACCAGCGCGGATATCCCCTTGTTGCGCACTCTTCCCCCTCTGTCCCGTGATACGGGAGTGACGGTAGTGGTGCGCGGATCGTATCGGTGATCACTCCCCGTGCGACAGGGCCTTCGCGACGTGTGCGAGGTCGGCGTCCGACGCCAAACCCGCGTGGTAGAGCCGCAGTTCCGTGGCGCCCAGCTCGGCCGCCCGTGCCGCGTCGGCGGCGAGGGTCGCGGGGCTGCCGCCCATGCCGCTCACCACGGTGAGGTTGGCCGCGAGGACCGCCCCGGCTCCGGTCCGCGCGGCGAACGGCGCCAGGAGGTGCGCGCCGCCGGTGCAGGGCACGACCACGCCGTCGGCCACGGAGAGGATGTGCCCGGGGTCGACGCCCGCGTTGGCACCGCAGTGGTAGGGCACCGGGTCGGCGTGGAGCAGTACCTGGAATCCTGTGGGGGCCGCCGCGCGGACGGCGGCGACGACGGTCTCCTGGAGAGTGCGGGCGGTTTCCTCGCGCCACGCGCGCGTGGCCGCCGCCCGGTCCGCGCCGATGAGCTTCTCCACGGCCGGCCAGCCGTCGCCCTCGTCACCGCCGCGCCACACCGGCTCCAGGGCGCGGCGCACGGCGCCGGCCAGCTCGTCGGGATCGAGGCCCTGTCCCGCGTACCCCTCCCGGCAGGAGCCGCAGAAGCAGAGCGACATCAGGTACTGCCCGGCCTCACCGAGGGTGACGCCGCCGATCTTGTCGTGGGCGTGCAGGTGGGCGAGGCCGTACCAGCCGCAGGACTCCAGTTCGGTGCCGCGTGTCTCCTCCCCGGGGCGTACGGCGGCTTCCGCGGCGAGGTCGGCCAGGTACGCGCGCGTGGCGGGCCGCGCGATGCAGGGCGCCCAGGGATAGCGGTCTCCGTAGGCGTTGACCACCGACGTCGCCGGGTGGTCGGCGCCCAGGCGGGAGTTGTGGGCGAGGACCACCCAGCTGTGCACGTCGAGGCCGGCGTCGCGCAGGGTCCGGGCCGCCTCTCCGTAGGCGTCGCCCGGCGCCCAGTCCCCGGCCGCGTACGGCCGCAGCTCGCGGCCCTGCCAGTGGTCGCCCGGCGGGTAGAGCACCGCGGCGTGCGCGGCCGTGACGATGCGGTGGCGCGGGTGGCGCGGGGTCAGCGCGCGCGTGGAGTGGTAGGCGGAGGCGAGGGTGACCTGGCGGATGCCGAGGTCGGCGAGGCGTGCGGGCGCGTCGGGGTCGCCGACCACGTCCCACGGATAGAGGAACGCGGCGGCCCTCACGCGCCCGCCCCCGGGTGCGTGGTGCCGAGCAGCTCCCGGCCCCGTTCGACGAGTTCGGCGAGACGCTTGACGTGTTCGCCGGCCGGCTCGTGCAGCGGCGGCCGCACGGGCCCGACGTCCAGGCCGCCGAGCCGCACGCCCGCCTTGACGAGGGAGACCGCGTACCCGCGGCCGAGGGCCCGCAGCTCCACGAAGGGCCGGTAGAAGCCGTCGACGAGGCGGTTCACCAGGGCGTCCCCCTCCGGCGTACCGGCGTTGAACGCGCGGTGGAAGGCGAGCGCGATGTCCGGTGCGAAGCAGAAGACGGCCGAGGAGTAGAGGGTCACGCCGATGCCGCGGTAGGCGAGGCCGGTCAGCTCGGCGGTCGGCAGACCGTTGAAGTACAGGAAGTCGCCCGGCACTTCGGTGCGGACGGCGCTGACCGTGCGCTGCATCAGGTCCATGTCGCCGAGGCCGTCCTTGAGGCCGATGATCCCGTCGGCGCGGGCGAGTTCGACGACCGTCTCCGGGGTGAGGACGGCGTTGTCGCGCTGGTAGACGATGACGTCCAGGGACGTGGCGGCGGCCAGCTCCGTGTAGTGCCGGAGGAGCCCCTCCTGCTCGGCGACGACGAGGTAAGGGGGCATGGCGAGCAGCCCGTCGGCGCCCGCCTCCTCCGCGAGGCGCGCGTACCGCACGGCGAGCGCGGTGCCGTATCCGGCGCCCGCGACCACCGGCACCCGGCCCGCCGTCTCGTCGACCGCGGCGGCGACGCACTCCTGGAACTCCTCGGGGGTCAGGGCGTGGAACTCACCGGTACCGCAGCACGCGAACACGGCCGCCGCACCGGCCTCGATGCCGCCGCGCACATGGGCGCGGAAGGTCTCCAGGTCGAGAGAGCCGTCGGGTCCGTACGCGGTGACCGGGAAGAACAGCGGCCCGCTGGGGACGCGGAGTCGGGAAGCGAGGGAAGCTGACGTCACGGACTCTCCCTAGGCGTGCACGTTTCTGATTCACGTCCATATTTCTGAACGCCACCACGCTAAGGCGCCGTCTCGGGGCCGGTCAAGCGGGTGAACTTCCCGCGCGCGGGCGCATTCACCACCTCCGCGACCCTCTTGACGCGGCTCTACGGAGATCCTTAACCTGCCACTCGTCCATGAATGTGAACCCTGTACGCGCATGAGTACGCCGCCCGAGGAGACCCGCATGCCCGCTCCCCGCACCGTCCTGCTCACCGGCGCGGCCGGCGGCCTCGGCACCCTGATGCGCGGCCTGCTGCCCGCGTACGGCTACGACCTGCGCCTGCTGGACGTCCGCCCCGTCGACGACGAGCCGCGGGCCCGCACGGCCGACCTCGGCGACCGGGACGCCCTGCGCGACGCCGTGCGCGGGACCGACGCGGTCCTCCACCTCGCGGGCATCTCCCTGGAGTCCACCTTCGACAAGATCCTGAAGGCCAACATCGAGGGCACGTACAACCTGTACGAGGCGGCCCGCGAGGAGGGCGTCCGGCGAATCGTGTTCGCCTCCTCCAACCACGCCGTGGGCTTCACCCCGCGCCCCCGGGGCGACGACCCGCTGATCCCGGTCGACACCCCGCGCCGCCCCGACACCTTCTACGGCCTGTCGAAGTCCTTCGGCGAGGACCTGGCCCAGTTCTACTGGGACAAGCACGGCATCGAGACCGTGTCGGTCCGCATCGGGTCGTGCTTCCCCGAGCCGACGAGCGTGCGGATGCTGTCGGTCTGGATGAGCCCCGACGACGGGGCGCGGCTCTTCCACGCGGCCCTCACCGCCGAGGACGTGGGGCACACCGTGGTGTACGGCTCGTCGGCCAACACCCGCCTGTGGTGGGACCTCTCCTCCGCGCGGGCGCTCGGTTACGACCCGCAGGACGACTCCGAGCGGTACGCGCCGAAGCTGATCGCCGAGCAGGGCGAGCTGGACCCCGCGAACCCGGACCACACACACCTGGGCGGTCACTTCTGTACGAACCCGCCCGTGTGGCCGTACTGACGCGGCGACCGTACGGCCCACCGACCCACCGACCCGTTCGGGCACCGAACGGGCAACCGGGACCCCCCGAACGGGCACGCCCGCACCCCGCCCCACTGGCCCCCGCCCCGCCAAGCGGGCAGATACGGGCAGCATCGTGCCCGCTCGGAGCCTGGTAACCCCCCTCGTCCGCGCTGTAGAACTTCCCCACAGGGCCCGAACGGGCACCGCGCAGACCGCAGACCCAGGGGAAGAAGGTGACGCCGATGACCGCCGAGGAACGTCAGCGGCGGATCGTCAACGCGGCCCGGCACGCCGGCTCCGTCGACGTGACGGCCCTCGCCGGTGAGCTCGGCGTCGCCAAGGAGACCGTCCGCCGCGACCTGCGGGCCCTGGAGGACCACGGCCTGGTCCGCCGCACCCACGGCGGCGCCTACCCCGTGGAGAGCGCGGGCTTCGAGACCACCCTCGCCTTCCGCACGACCATGCACGTCCCGGAGAAGCGGCGCATCGCCGCAGCCGCAGCCGAACTCCTCGGCGACGCCGAGACCGTCTTCGTCGACGAGGGCTTCACCCCGCAGCTGATCGCCGAGGCGCTGCCCGGAGCCGCGGCGGGCCGCCCGCTCACCGTCGTCACCGCCTCACTGGCCACCGCCGGGTCCCTCGCCGAGGCCGAGAACGTCACCGTGCTGCTGCTCGGCGGCCGGGTGCGGCCCGGCACGCTCGCCACCGTCGACCACTGGACGACCCGCATGCTGGCCGGGTTCGTCATCGACCTGGCGTACATCGGCGCCAACGGCATCTCCCGCGAACACGGCCTGACGACCCCCGATCCCGCCGTCAGCGAGGTGAAGGCGCAGGCCATCAGGGCGTCGCGGCGCACGGTGTTCATGGGCGTGCACACCAAGTTCGGGGCGACGAGCTTCTGCCGGTTCGCGGGGATCGGCGACCTCGACACGATCGTCACGAGCAGCAGGCTGCCCGCGTCCGAAGCTCACCGGTACTCCCTCCTGGGCCCCCAGGTCCTCCGCGTCTGACGCCCCCCGTCCCAGGTCCCGCCGTCGCAACTTCCCCCCCCCTCCCCTCCCCCGTACGCCGATCCGGGCTCCCGCACGCCCCGAAACACCCCCCATTCCCCTCAACGACCCTCTACGTCCAGGAGCTTTCATGCGAACCCCGAGCCGACGGAGGCCGCGCACGCTCGCCGCGGCCGCCGCAGGGGCGCTGCTCGTCCCGCTGCTCGCCGGCTGCTGGGCCGGCGCCGGCGGGGCAGGTTCAGGCGACTCCATCAACGTCCTCATGGTGAACAACCCGCAGATGGTGGAGTTGCGCAAGCTCACCGCCGCCCACTTCACCGACGAGACCGGCATCAAGGTGAACTTCACCGTCCTGCCGGAGAACGACGTCCGCGACAAGATCAGCCAGGACTTCGCCAACCAGGCGGGCCAGTACGACGTCGCGACGCTCAGCAACTACGAGATACCGATCTACGCCAGGAACGGCTGGCTGCACGAGGTCGGTTCGTACGCGCGCGAGGACAGGACGTACGACGAGAAGGACATCCTGCCGCCCATGCGCCAGTCGCTCACCGGCAGCGACGGCAAGCTCTACGGACAGCCCTTCTACGGAGAGTCGTCCTTCCTGATGTACCGCAAGGACGTCTTCGAGAAGGCCGGTCTGACCATGCCGAAGCACCCCACCTGGCAGCAGGTTGCGGACCTCACCGCCCGCGTGGACGGCAAGGAGCCGGGAATGAAGGGCATCTGTCTGCGCGGACTGCCCGGCTGGGGCGAGGTGATGGCGCCGCTGACGACCGTCGTGAACACCTTCGGGGGCACCTGGTTCGACAAGGACTGGCAGGCCCGCCTGGACTCCCCCGAGTTCGAAAAGGCAACCCGCTTCTACGTAGACCTCGTCCGCGAGCACGGCGAGTCCGGAGCGGCGCAGTCCGGCTATGCCGAGTGCCTCAACAACCTCACCCAGGGCAAGACGGCCATGTGGTACGACGCCACGGCCGCCGCCGGATCGCTGGAGTCCGCCAAGTCCCCGGTGAAGGGCAAGATCGGCTACGTACCCGCCCCCGTGGCCAGGACCGAGAACTCCGGATGGCTCTACACCTGGGCCTGGGGCATGCAGAAGGCCTCGCGCAACCCGGACAAGGCCTGGAAGTTCATCTCCTGGGCCTCCGGCAAGGAGTACGAGAAGCTCGTCGGCGAGAAGATCGGCTGGTCCAACGTCCCCGCGGGCAAGCGCGCGTCGACCTACGCCAACCCCGCGTACCGCAAGGAGGCCGCCGCCTTCCAGGACGTCACCCGCGCCGCCATCGAAGGGGCCAGGCCCCGCGACCCCGGCGTGCAGCCCCGCCCGGCGCCCGGCATCCAGTTCGTGGGCATCCCCGAGTTCACCGACCTCGGCACCAAGGTCTCCCAGGAGATCAGCGCGGCCATCGCCGGACGCCAGTCCGTCGAGTCGGCCCTCAAGACATCGCAGGACCTCGCCGAGAAGATCTCCGAGGAGTACGAGGGACGATGACCGCCACCGCGAGCACCACCGCAGCAGGGCACACGCGCGTGCCCGACGACGGCAGGCCAGGGACGTCAGGAGCGCCGGGCGCACCGGGACGGCTGCGCGCCTGGGCCACCAGGGCGCCCCTGCTGCCCGCGCTCATCTTCATGATCGCCGTGACCCAGCTGCCCTTCGTGGCGACCCTGGTGATCTCCTTCTTCGACTGGAACGCCCTCTACCCCGACGCCCGCGGCTTCACCGGGTTCGGCAACTACTCCGAGGTCCTGACCGACCCCGACCTGCGCAAGTCCGTGCTGACCACGATCCTCCTGACCGCCACCGTGGTGCTCGCGAGCCTGGTACTCGGGCTCGCTCTGGCGCTGCTCCTGAACCGGCGGTTCAAGGGGCGCGGGATTGTCCGTACGCTCCTCATCGCGCCGTTCCTGCTGGTCCCCGTGGCCGCGGCGCTGCTGTGGAAGCACGTGCTCTACAACCCGGAGTACGGGCTCTTCAACGGGCTGCTGCACTGGGTCGGCGGGGACTCCGCGACCCAGCCCGACTGGATCTCCAACACGCCGCTCCTCGCCATCGAGGCGTCCCTCGTGTGGCAGTGGACGCCCTTCATGATGCTGATCCTGCTCGCGGGGCTGCAGAGCCGTGACTCCGAGCTGATCGAGGCGGCCCGTATGGACGGCGCGAGCAACTGGCAGGTCTTCCGTCATCTGACGCTGCCGCACCTGCGCCGCTATCTCGAACTGGGCGCGCTGCTCGGCTCGATCTACATCGTGCAGAACTTCGACGCCGTCTTCACCATCACCTCGGGCGGCCTCGGCACGGCGAACCTGCCGTACACCGTCTACCAGAGCTTCTACCAGGCCCACGAGAACGGTCTGGCCTCCGCGGCGGGCGTGCTCGTCGTCATCGGCTCGATCATCATCGCGACCTTCGCCCTGCGGGTCGTCTCGTCCCTGTTCCGTGAGGAGGCGTCCCGCTGATGAAGCACTCGCGTGGCAAAGGAATTGGCCTGGGGCTCACCGCCTGGCTCGCCGGGATCCTGTTCTTCCTGCCCATCGCCTGGATGGTCCTGACCTCCTTCCACTCGGAGGAGGACGCCGCGACCAACCCGCCCTCGCTCGCCGCCCCGCTCACCCTCGACGGCTACCGGGACTTCTTCGGGACGGGCGGCGGCGCCAGTCCCTGGCCGTCCCTGATCAACTCGACGGTCGCGTCACTCGCTTCGACCCTGCTGGTCCTCGTCCTGGCGCTGCCGGCCGCGTACGCCCTGTCCCTGAGGCCCGTGAAGAAGTGGACGGACGTGCTCTTCTTCTTCCTGTCGACGAAGATGCTGCCGGTCGTGGCGGGTCTCCTGCCGATCTACCTCTTCGCCAAGAACACCGGCATGCTGGACAACATCTGGCTGCTCGTCCTGCTCTACACCTCGATGAACCTGCCGATCGCGGTGTGGATGATGCAGTCGTTCCTCGCCGAGGTGCCGAAGCCCGTCATCGAGGCCGCGCAGATCGACGGGGCGCGGCTGCCCACGATCCTCACGCGCGTGGTGGCGCCCATCGCGCTCCCCGGGATCGCCGCGACCTCCCTGATCTGCTTCATCTTCAGCTGGAACGAGCTGCTCTTCGCGCGGGTCCTGACGGGCGTCGTCGCCCAGACCGCGCCCGTCTTCCTGACCGGCTTCATCACCAGCCAGGGCCTGTTCCTGGCGAAGGTGTGCGCCGCGTCGCTCGTGATCTCCCTGCCGGTGCTCGCCGCGGGGTTCGCCGCCCAGGACAAGCTGGTCCAGGGCCTGTCGTTGGGAGCCGTCAAGTGAAGGCCGCCATCATCGAGTCCGTCGGCAAGGCCGTCGTCGGGGAAGTGCCGGACCCGACGCCCGGCCCCCGTGACGTCGTCGTCGAGGTCGCCGCGTGCGGCCTGTGCGGAACCGATCTGCACATCCTCCAGGGGGAGTTCGCGCCGACCCTGCCGGTCGTGCCGGGCCACGAGTTCGCCGGGGAGGTCGTCGCGCTCGGCAGCGACGTCCGGACGCTCGCCGTCGGCGACCGGGTCGCCGTGGACCCCTCCCTGCACTGCCACGAGTGCCGCTACTGCCGGGACGGCCGGGGCAACCTCTGTGAACGGTGGGCCGCGATCGGCGTGACCACCGCGGGCGGCGCCGCCCGGTACGCGCTCGCGCCCGCCGCCAACTGCGTACGGCTTCCCGACCACGTCCGCACCCAGGACGCCGCTCTGATCGAGCCGCTGTCCTGCGCGGTGCGCGGCTACGACGTGCTGCGCGCCCGGCTCGGCGCACACGTCCTGATCTACGGCTCCGGGACGATGGGCCTGATGATGCTGGAGCTCGCCAAGCGCACCGGCGCGGCGAGCGTGGACGTGGTGGACCTGAACGCGGACCGGCTCGCGACCGCGCAGCGCCTCGGCGTCTCGGGGTCGGCGGCCGGCGCGGACGAGCTGGACCGTCCACAGGGCTGGGACGTCGTCATCGACGCGACCGGCAACGCGGCCGCGATCCAGGACGGTCTCGAACGGGTCGCCAAGGCGGGCACGTTCCTTCAGTTCGGCGTCGCCGACTACGCCACTCGCGTGAAGATCGACCCGTACCGCATCTACAACCAGGAGATCACCATCACCGGTTCGATGGCGGTCCTGCACAGCTACGAGCGGGCGGCGGAGCTCTTCGCGGCCGGCGTCCTCGACCCCGACGTCTTCATCAGCGACCGGCTGCCGCTCACGGAGTACCCGGAGGCGCTCGACCGGTTCGCCGCCGGGGTGGGACGGAAGATCGTGGTCGTGCCGTAATTCGGTACCGCGCGGGCGGGCCGGGACCTACGCTCCCGGCCATGCCGAGACCTCATGGATTCACGTACGAAGAGCGCGCCGACGGGACCGTCCTGATCACCCATGGCGGGCGGGCCGCGGGAACACTGCGCGGCGGCCGCGCCGAGGAGTTCCTCGGCGAGGTGGCGGGCGGCGACCCGCAGCTGGTGATGGCCCGATGGACCGGGAACTACAAGCGCGGCAACGAACGCGCCGCCCGCGCGCACCCGCGCAACCGCGGCTGAGACCCACCGCGCGCAGGGCCGGAAGACGCTCGGAAAAACCTTCGTCGGGTAAGGGAACGGCAAAGCGGGATCGTTCGTTACCCCTGGCATGACAGCTATGACCCCCGGCTCGAACATCCCGCTGACCGCCGCCCGCGTGGCGGTGGACGTCGCCGCTCCGGTGCGGCTCGACGTATCGGGCCTGCTGCTCACCGCCGACGGCAAGGTGCGCTCCGACGACGACTTCATCTTCTTCAACCAGCCCTCCGGGCCCGGCGTGACCTACCAGTCGGGCGGCGGCACGACCCCCGACAAGGTCACCGTCGACACGGCCGCCGTACCGCCCGGCATCGAGAAGATCGTCGTGACCGCGAGCCCCGACGCGGCGGGCCAGACCTTCCAGGGCATCGAACCGACCGCCACGATCCGCAACGCCGACGACGGCTCGGTGCTCGCCACCTTCACGCCCCCGCAGCTCGGTACCGAGACCGCCCTCGTGATCGTCGAGATCTACCTGCGCAACGGCGCGTGGAAGGCCCGCGCGGTCGGCCAGGGGTACTCCAACGGTCTCGCGGGCATCGCGACGGACTTCGGCGTCTCGGTGGAGGAGCCCGCCCCGGCCCCGGCCGCCGCGCCCGTGGCTCCGCCCGCCCCGCCGGCTCCCCCGGTGGGACAGCCGGTGCAGGGCCCGCCCCCGCCGGTCGCCGACCCGCGCCAGGCCGCGCCCGCCGCTCCGGCCGCCCCCGCCGCGCCCGCGCCCGGCGCCGGAAAGATCAACCTGGACAAGGGCCGCGTCAGCCTCCAGAAGAACCAGACGGTGTCCCTGGTCAAGGGCGGCCGTCCGCTGCTCTCACAGGTCAAGATGGGCCTCGGCTGGGAGCCCGCGTTCCGCGGCAAGGACATCGACCTCGACGCGTCCGTGATCGCGTACGGCCCGCAGCGCAACCACGTCGACAGCTGCTACTTCGGCAAGCTGTCGATCGTGAACGGCGCGATCAAGCACTCCGGCGACAACCTCACGGGTGAGGGCGGCGGTGACGACGAGGTGATCGTCGTCGACCTCGGCCGTCTCCCGCAGGACGTCACGGGCCTGGTCTTCACGGTGAACTCGTTCTCCGGCCAGAAGTTCACGGAGGTCGCGAAGGCGTACTGCCGCCTGATCGACGCGGCGTCGGGCGAAGAGCTGGTCCGCTTCGACCTCACCAACGCCGAGGCGCAGACGGGCGTCATGATGGCGAAGCTGATCAAGCAGTTCACCGGCGAGTGGGAAATGACCGGTATGGGGCAGTTCGTCAAGTCCCGCACGGTGCGCGGCATGGTGAAGCCGGCGGCGCAGGCGCTCTGAGACTCCGAGACGCCGTCCGGAAACACGCTGAGGGGCGGCGGTCCGCACCAGCGGCCCGCCGCCCCTCAAGCGGTTCGGATCACAACATCTACATCGACAACGTCGGCAGCAACAGCGTCGGCGTCAGAGCTTGGCCAGCTTCGGATAAGGACTCAGGAACCGCCCCTGGCGGCCCGCGAAGTCGATGACGACCGCGTCCTCTCCCTCGACGCCCACGATCCTCCCCAGGCCGTACTGGTCGTGGGAGACCCTGTCACCCACCTCGAAGTGCTCCACGGGTGGAGCGGGCGGGGCAGGCACGTTGAAGGGACTGTTCGGCAGGTGTCGGCGCGAGCCGGGGGGCCTCGTCATATTCGCAGTATGGGCCTTCGGGAGCCCGCGGCACCATGCTCTGTACTGACACTGCCCTCACATCGGTATGGAACAGACACACAAGTCACGGTGTGTGCGTCCTCGACGACGGTGCGGATACGACCCGAACGGGGGACTCAGCCGACGGTCCACGGCCAGTCGGCGCTCTCCCCCGCCTCGAGCAGCTGCACCATCCGGAACGCCGCGTCCGAGAGGCCGCCGAAGACGTGCCGGTTGCCCTCGCCCGACGCGCCGTGGCCCGCGCGGTACCCCGCGAGGTTCCAGGTGTAGACGGGGACGTCCGCCGGGACCTGCTCGGTCGGGTCGCCCTGGTAGTGGTACGTCGCCTGCTCGTCGGTGACGATCAGCACCCGGTCGTGCTTCTTGTAGGAGCGGCGCACCGCCTCGGTGGTGTTCGTGCCTCCGAGGTCACCGAAACGGTCGAGGATCTTCAGGACGGACTCCCCCGCGCCGTACGTCACCGGCCGGCTGCCGGTGCCGAACTGGACCAGGTCCGCGTCGGCGGCCCGCAGTGCGAGCGCCGTGCCGAAGATCGCGGCCGCGTCGGCCCGGTTGAGCTGCGAGCGGTCCGACAGCGGCGACCACATCGAGCCCGAGCGGTCGACCAGGATCAGCGTCCGGCCCGGCAGCGACGGTACGTTCGCGAGCGAGTGGCCGAGCGCCTGCTCCAGCGGGTACGACCAGCGCAGCGACGGCGCGTGCTGGTACGCGGCGAGGTAGCGGAAGGGGAACTGCCGCGACTTCGCGACGGCTGCCGGGTCGGCGAGCCGCGCGGCGACGGTCGCCGCCACCTCGTCCGACACGCCCGCCTCGTCGAAGTTCCGCAGGTTGCGGACGAGCGCCATGGCGCCCATCGACGGGATCACGGCCTCCCAGGCCGCCTTGTCCATGGGCCCCTGCAGCCAGCCGGCGAGCGCCTCCCAGGTGATGCCCGCGGCGGCGAGCCGCTCGGCGCCGCCCTCGCCGGTGACCACCGCGCGACGCTCCCCGACGGGCAGCGCCATCAGGTCGCGGTGCGCGGTGAGGACGCGCGCGCCCTCGGGCGGCACCGCGGTCTCCGGGTGGTGGCGACGGTCGAGCGCGTACCGGAACAGGTCGCCCTGCCACGGCTTGGCCGGGTCCGGCGACGCGTGCACGAGGTTGAGGATGTCGCCGAAGCGGTAGCCCTTGCCCGCCGTGTCGTACTTGAGCAGGGACTTCTCGGTGTAGAGGCGGCGTACGGCGTCGGCGATGCCGCGCTTGACGGGCTTCGGGATCGCCCGGCCGTACGTCGACGTCCAGTAGCCGAGGAACTCGCCGGGCTCGTCGGGGCGGCGCAGCACGGACGCGACGACCTGGCGGCTCGTGGGGACGCCGGTGGCACCGGCGGCGAGGCGCGCCTTGACGTACTCGGCGGCGCCGACGATCGAGGCCGTGCGCATGTTGCCGTCGCCGCGCAGCCAGCCGAGCAGGCCCGCGGTCCACTCCGGGTCCTCGACGGCGAGGCGCCGCACGAGTCCGGCGAACCGGTCGTCCCGGCGGTCGCCGGTCTCGTAGAAGGTCTGCTGGGAGACGAAGTTCGCGACGGAGAGCAGGAAGAGCTCGGACCGGGCGTCACGCAGATATCCGCGGCCGCCCTCGTGCGTACGGGTGGTGCGGCCGGTCGACTTCACCGCGGAAGTGACCCGCGCCTTGACGGACTTGGTGTTGAAACGCGCCATGAGAATTCCCCCGAATTCGTTGCGTCTTTCGTTACGCGCAAGGAGTGCGGAAGTGAGGGGGAGACAGGCGGCAGGAGTGTGCCCGAGTTCGAAGTCGGCGACGGACTTATGCCAGATGCTCTACCCAATTGAGCTACACCGACCCGAAGTCGATGACGGGACTCGAACCCGCAGCCGTCCGATCCAGGAAGTAACCGTTGCCTGCGCACCGGGCACACACCAGCTGCTGCCTCCCGAGATCAAGGTGGCGGCGGCGTGATTCTGGAAAGGAAGGAGCCGCTGCCGGCGCACCGGGAGGTGCAGGAAAACCATGAAGTTGTGGTGTCCAGAGTTCATTTCGGCGGAACCGACGATGGTGCTCTGCCACTGAGCTACACCGGCGCGTGAGTGCCGGCGGCGGGAATCGAACCCGCGGCCTCCCCATTAGGAGTGGAAGTAGGTCCTGCCTTCGCACCTGGACGTGCATCACTTTAGGAGGGCCCACTGGCAAAACGCCAAAGGTTTTTCCCCCGCCTCCGCTGTCCCCCGCCGCCCTCTCCCGCTCCTCCGATCTCACGGCGGGCGCAACCGTACGATGCCCACAGGCGTCGCACAGACCGTCGGGGGCAACGGAGGGAGCGTCCGTGGAGGTCGGCGGGTACAGGATCGTCGCGCTGCTCGGCGAGGGCGGCATGGGCCGCGTCCACCTCGCGCGGTCCGCGTCCGGGCGGCCGGTCGCCGTCAAGACGGTCCACGCGCACCTCGCCGTGGAGCCGGAGTTCCGGGAGCGCTTCCGCCGTGAGACGGCCGCCGTGCGTGCGGTCACCGGTCCGTACACCGCCGCCGTGCTCGACGCGGACCCGGACGCCGAACAGCCCTGGCTGGCCGTCGAGTTCTGTGCCGGCCCCGGCCTGTCCGAGGCGGCGGCCGCGCACGGTCCGCTCGGTCCCGGCGAGCTCGCCGCGCTGGGTGCCGCGCTCGCCGAGGCCCTCGCGGCGGTGCATGCCGCGGGGATCGTGCACCGCGACGTGAAGCCGTCCAATGTCGTCGTCACGCGCGACGGCCCGAGGATCATCGACTTCGGCATCGCCAAGAGCGCCGCCGACGAGAGCCTCACGGCCGAGGGCGAGGCCATCGGCTCCCCCGGCTTCATCGCCCCCGAACAGCTGACGCGGGGCGGCCGCCCCGGGCCCGCCACCGACGTGTTCGCGCTCGGCGCGGTCCTCGTGGTGGCGGCGACGGGGCGCGGCCCCTTCGGCTCGGGCAGCGCCCCCGAGGTCCTCCGCCGCACGCTGCACGAGGAGCCCGACCTCGTGGGCGTGCCGACCCCGGAGTGGCGGGACTTCCTCGCCCGCTGCCTGGCCGGGGACCCGGCGGCCCGCCCCACGGTCGCCGAGGCGCTGTCCTGGTGCGCCGAGCGCGCGGCGGACGAGCCGTGGTGGGAACGGAACCCGGTGGCCGACCTGATCCGCCGCCAGGAGGCAGACGTGGCGGCGCTGTTGAGCGCGGGGGTGGAGGCGGAGGAGAAACAGGATTACCGGGCCGAGAAGGGTGCGGAGAAGGGGCTGAAGGACGACGGCACGGATGGGGGCGTGGTGGAGGCGCCGCCTCCGCGCCGGACCTCCCGGCGTCGGCTCTTCGGATGGGGCGGTGCGGTGCTCGCGGCCGTGGGGAGCACCACGGCGGCCGTCGTCCTCAACGAGGGCGGCGGCGACGGCGGCTCGTCCGGCGCGGGGCGGCGCGAGGAGACCAGGCCGCCGGCCGGTGAGGTGGTCTGGACCCGGGACATCGGCGAAGTCGAGTACGGCGGCGCCCTGTTGCGCGACGGCAAGGACCTCTACGTACTCGACGACAAGGGCCTGACCCGCCTCGACGCGGAGACGAACACGGTCCGCTGGACCTATCCGCAGGAGAACCTGCGGAGCGTCGACACGCACGGCGGCCTCGTCTACGTACTGCGGGAGGGCCTGTCGGATCCCGAGCTGATCGCCCTGCGCGTGGCGGGCGGCCGGGAGGCGTGGACCTCGGGCGTCCTGTCCCGCAACAGACACCGCCCGCCCCGGCCCCTTGACGCGCCGGCCAGTGAACTGGAGGGCGGCGACGGCCTGTTCACCGTGTCGGGCGATGTGGCCTGCCTGTTCACCTCCACGCCGTACGGCACGCGGTGGGAGCGGCGCAGCACGTGGGACCGGCCCTGGCGCGCGTACGGCTTCGACGCGCGTACGGGGCGTGAGCTCTGGTTCCACGAGGGGCGCGCGGCGGGTGTGATCGGTGTGGACGGCGCGGGTGGCCGCGTCGCCGTGGCCGCCGCGTCCGAGACGTCGGGCGCCCCTGGTACGGACCGGTACGCGGGAGACGATCCACTGGTCGTGCTGAAGGCGTCCGACGGCGCCGTGGAGCGGGTGGTCGAGAACGGTGCGCGCCGGCCCCAGGCCCACCCGGGCGCCGAGGGCGTCGGCTTCTTCGCGTCGGAGGAACGGATCGAGGCGGTCGACCTGGCGTCCCGCCGCACGGTGTGGGACCGGCCCGCGGGCACGGTGGCGGCGGTCGCGGCGCGGGCCACGGGCGGCGTGGTGTCCGCGTCCTTGGCGGACGGCGTCGGGGCGCTGGATGCCCGTACGGGCAGGACACGCTGGTCGCGGCCCGGGTTCCGCTGGATCGAGGACGGCGCGCCGCCACCGGCTTCGGGCGGCCTGGTGCTGGTCTCCGGTCCGGAGCCGGGCGGGGCGGCGGGGTCGTGGGGGGTGTACGCGCTGGACGCGCGGACGGGCGACTCGGTGTGGGCGGCGCCCGTCGCCTCCGCGTCCGGCATGAACCTGGCGGCGGCGCGCGACGGCCTGTTCCACGTCTGCGCGGGCCGCACGCTGCACACACTGCGCGGCCCGAGGCCCCGGCCATGACGCCCCCCACCCCAGAACGCCCCACCACGCACACCCCCGATCCCGGCCACCTGCACGGCTGCGACCACGACCCCCTGCTCCCACCGAAGCCCCCACACACACCCGTCCCTCAGGTCACCTTCGGCGCCGGGGCCGGGGCCGCAGCCCGCGCCAATGCCCTGGCTGGGGCCAGGGCTGGGGCCGGAGCCCTGACCGAGGCCGGGGGTGGGGACGGGGCCGGAACCCGTGCCAGGGCCGGAACCGAAGCCGGTGCCGGTGCCGAAGCCCATGCGGGGACGGAAGTCGAAGCCGGCGTCGGCTTCGGCGTCGGCGTCGGGGCAACCGGAGGCGGACCGGGAGCCCCTGCCGCCCACGGTGAGTGGAGCGAAGAGATTTCGCGTCCCCGTGACGTGGCCCCGTGACCGAGACGCCCGGGGCCTCCCGGGACCCCTTCCCGCCCGGCACCCCCCTGCCTCCTGGCGACCCCCGTCACGCCAGCAGCCCCCAGCCTCCCGACGACCCCCGTCACTCCGGCACCCCCCAGCCTCCCGACAACCCCCGTCGACCCGACGCTCCCCCGTCTCCCGGTGACCCCCACCGCCTCGGTACTCCCCTGCTCCCCGACGACCCCCTCCGCCCCGGCACCCCCCTGCTCCCCGGCGACCCCCGTCGCCTCGGCGGGCACCGTGTGCTGCGGCGGCTTGGTTCGGGGGGTATGGGGCGGGTTTATCTGGGGCGCAGTCCGGGTGGGCGGCTCGTTGCCGTCAAGACCGTTCACGAGCACCTCGCCGCCGACCCGCGTTACCGTGAGCGTTTTCGGCGCGAGGCGACCGCCGCGCGTGCTGTCACAGGGGCGCACACCGCCGCCGTGCTCGACGCGGACCCCGACTCCCCCGTGCCCTGGCTCGCGACGGCGTTCCTGCCGGGTGTCACCCTGCGCCACGCCGTGGCGGCGGGCGGACCGCTGGGCGCCGCCGCCGTACGGTCGCTCGGGGCGTGTCTCGCCGAGGCCCTGACGAGCATCCACGCCGCGGGCATCGTGCACCGCGACCTCAAGCCGTCCAACGTGCTGCTGACCGCCGACGGCCCGCGCGTCATCGACTTCGGCATCGCGCGCGCCACCGGGGACCCCGGGCTCACCGAGGCGGGAGCGATGATCGGCACGCCCGGGTTCATGGCCCCGGAGCAGATCGTCGGCGACGGCGCCGTCGGGCCCCCCGCCGACGTGTTCGCCCTCGGCGCGGTCCTCGCCTTCGCCGCGACCGGCGAGCAGCCCTTCGGGGCAGCGCCCGTCGCCGTGCTGCTCTACCGCGCCACGCACGAGGAGCCCCACCTCGCCGACGTCCCGGAGGCGGCGGGCCTGCGCGCGCTCGTCGCCGACTGCCTGCACAAGGACCCTCGGCAACGCCCCCCTGTGGCGAGGGTGCTGGCCCTGACCTCGGCTCCGGACGCGCCGCTGTGGTGGCGGGAGGAGCCGCTGAGGTCGGTGATCGCGGGTGCGGGGCAAGGGGGCGGAGCGACCGCCGGCGTCCGCACACGGCCCGCGCTCGACTCCCTCACCTCCCCCTCCGCCCCGGCTCCGGCGACACCCGCCGCCCCCGGCACCGCACGCCCGCGCCCCCTCACGCGCCGCGCCCTCCTCGCCACCGGCGGCGCCGGGCTCGCCGGACTCGCCGTGTGGGCCGTCGCCCGCGCGCCCGGGTCTCCGGCCGTGGACTCGGAGCAGGACGGCCCCGTGCTGCGGAAAGGGTCGAAGCGGCCGGGCCGGCAGCGCTGGGAGCTGACCGGCGCGGAGGGCGGCGGGGGCGGCGTCCTGACCGCTCTGCTCGCCGGGGACACGGTGCTGGTGCACGGGGCGAGCACGGAGTTCGCCGCCTCGCAGGGCGTGGTCCGCGCCGTCGAAGCCGGGGAGGGCACCAGCCGCTGGCAGCACGGAAAGGCTCCCGTGACGGTCGCCCGCGAACCGCTCTGGGGTGTGGAGAGCGGCCTGCTGATCGCACCCGAACTGATGGACACCGCCTACGCGTTGGCGTCCGGCGACCCCTGGCCGCCGGAGCGGCCGTGGCCCGGCACCGTGAAGTGGTTCGCCGTCGCGGCCGGGCGGCTGCTCACGCTGGACACCGGCGGCGGGTCATCCGACGACCGCGTGCTGCACACCCGCACGCTGCCCTCGGGAGGTTCGCCCCGCACGCGGGCCAAGGAGGACACGCGGGACTGGCGGGCGCCCGCGGTCTCGGGCGGCAGGCTGCTCCTCGTGCCGGACACCGACGCGCTGGACCCGCGCGTGGTCTGCCTCGACGCGGTCACGGGCCGCGAGCCGTGGACGTACGAGGGGCTCGGCAAGGACGGCCGGGCGCGCACAGCCCCGGTCACCCTGCCCGCGCCGAGCAACAGCAACGGCGACGGCGACCGCTTCGCCGTGCTGAGCGAAGCCGACGAACTGCACCTCATCGACGTCCGCACGGGTGACCCGCTGCGCAAGGAGCCGCTGCGGCTGACCGCGGGGAACGGCGCCACGGCGCTCGGGCACGCGGCCGGCACCGGTCTGGTGCTCGCCGCCGGGGAGGACCTGGTCGGGTTCGACCCCGGGAGCGGCAAGCGGCTGTGGAGCCACCCGACCGCCGGACTCGACACCGGGTGGCCGCCGCTGCCCGGCGGCGGCAGACGAGGGCCCGTCGCCCGGGACGGGGTCCTGCTGAACTGGCTGGACGCCAGGACCTTGCAGGCGCTCGATCTCACCGACGGCGGGCGGCCGTTGTGGCGGACGTCGTTCGACGCCGTCGCCGCCTGCCCGCCCGCCATCGGGGGCGGCACGGCCTACGTCACGGCGGGGCAGGTGTGCCGGGCGCTGAGTCTGCGTACGGGAAGGACGCTGAAGGAGTGGCCCGTGGACGAGGCCGTCACCTGGCTCGCCGCCGACGGGAACGGCTGGTACGCCAGGATCGGTACGTCGTCCCTGCGGGCGGTCAACGCGCCATGACGGCCCCGCCGCGTCCGCCCGAACCCCCCATCACCGGTCAGTGCCGCTGCCGCTTCCACGGGCCGGTGATCGCGAGCATGATGCCGGGCGTCTGGATGTTGGCGTAGAGCGTCCGGCCGTCGGGGGAGAACGTGACTCCGGTGAACTCGCTGTACTCCGGCTTCTCCGCCGTGCCCGCGTTGAGTTCGTTGCGGGCGATCGGGTACGTGCGGCCGCTCTCCGTCGCGCCGAAGAGGTGCTGGACGCCGTCGCCGTCCTCGGCGATGACGAGGCCGCCGTAGGGCGAGACGGTGATGTTGTCGGGGCCGTCGAAGGCGTCGTCCTTGCCGGGGTCCCGGTTCACGCCGAGGAGCACCTTCAGGGTGAGGGTGCGGCGGCCCGGGTGGTAGAACCACACCTGCCCGTCGTGCGGGACGGGGCTCTCGCCGCGGGCGAAGGACGCGACGACGTAGACGCCGCCGTCGCCCCACCACATGCCTTCGAGCTTGCGGGCGCGTGTGATGTCGCCGTCATCGAACTGCTCGCGCACGGGCACGGTCCGCGCGTCGCGGTCGGGGACCTCGACCCAGTCCACGCCGTAGACCGTGCCGATCTTCGTGGCGCGGGACAGGTCGTCGACGAAGCGGCCGCCGGAGTCGTAGCACTTGGGGGCCTTCAGGACGCCCGCGTCGTCGGCGAGGGTGCGCAGTTTGCCGCGGCCGTGCGCGAAGCCGTGCGGCGGGGTCCAGCGGTAGAGGAGGCCGTTCGGCCCCGAGGCGTCCTCGGTGAGGTAGAGGTGGCCGCGCTTGGGGTCGACGACGACGGCCTCGTGGGCGTAGCGGCCCAGCGCTTTGATGGGCTTGGGAGCGCGGTTGGCGCGCCTGTCCAGGGGGTCGACCTCGAAGACGTAGCCGTGGTCCTTGGTCATGCCGTTCCGGCCCGCCCGGTCCTCGGTCTCCTCGCAGGTGAGCCAGGTGCCCCACGGGGTGCTGCCGCCCGCGCAGTTGGTGGCGGTGCCGGCTATGCCGACCCACTCGGCGACGCGCCCGTCGGGGCGTACCTCGACGACGGTGCAGCCGCCGGCCGCCGCGGGGTCGTAGACGAGGCCGTCGGCGAGCGGTACGGGGTGCTTCCACTTGCGGCGGGGGCCGCCCAGCTCGTGGTTGTTGACGAGGAGCGTGGTGCCGCGCGGGCCGCGGAAGGTGGCGGTGCCGTCGTGGTTGGAGGGCGTGAACTCGCCGCTCTCCAGCTTGGTCTTCCCGCTGTGCGTGAGGACGCGGTACGAGAATCCGGCGGGCAGGGCGAGGAGGCCCTCGGGGTCGGGGAGCAGGGGGCCGTAGCCGGGGCCGTGGTGGCCGTGGCGTGCGGCGTCCGCACTGTCCGGGGCGCCGTCGACCTCCTCGGTCTCCGTCGCGGCGAGGGCTCCGGGGGCCGTGGCGAGTGCGCCGACGCTGCCGGCCAGGGCGACCCCCGCACCGGTGATCGCGGAGCGTCTGGCGAAATCCCTGCGGGTGAGCGACATCGTTTCTCCTGGGGCGCGAAGGTGACTGCGTACGACCGGGCTGCTGTCGGCGTCACCGTCCCGCTCGCGTATAAACAGCGGTTGAACACCGTCCGACGTCGAAGGGCCCCCTTCCGTGAACCTGCCCGCGCACCTGTCAGACACCGGCCGTCGCGTCCTGGTCAGCGGCGCCTCCCGGGGCCTCGGCCGTGCCGTCGCCCGCGCCTTCGCCGGGAACGGCGACCGGGTCGCGGTGCACTACGGCTCGCGCGAGGACGACGCGCGGGCGACGCTCGACTCGCTGGAGGGCGAGGGGCACGTGCTGGTGGGCGGCGATCTGTCGGATCCGGCGGGCGCGGCGGACATCGCGGAACGTGCGGCCGGGGCGCTCGGCGGCATCGACGTCCTGGTCAACAACGCCGCCGTGAACCTCCCGCACCCCCTCGCCGACACGCCGTACGAGGAGTGGGCGGCCCTGTGGCAGCGGCACGTCTTTGTGAACCTGCTCGCCACGGCGAACCTCAGCCACCTCGCCGCCCGCCGCATGATCGACCAGGGCACGGGCGGCCGGATCGTGAACATCGGCTCGCGCGGGGCGTTCCGCGGCGAGCCGGATCACCCGGCGTACGGCGCGACGAAGGCCGCGGTCCACGCGCTCGGCCAGTCCCTCGCCGTCTCCCTCGCGCCGCACGGGATCGCGGTGGCGTCGGTGGCGCCCGGGTTCTTCGGGACGGAGCGGGTGGCGCACCGGCTGAGCGGGGCGGAGGGCGAGGCGATCCGCGCGCAGAGCCCGTTCGGGCGTGCGGGCACGGCGGAGGAGATCGCGGCGGCCGTGCTGTGGCTGGCGTCCCCGGTCGCCGAGTGGGCGTCGGGCGCGGTGCTCGACCTCAACGGCGCCTCGCACCTGCGTACGTGAGGCGTACGAGAGGCGCGCGGAAGGCGCGTGGAGGGCGTACGTGACGAGGTTCCGTAAACAAGGTCAACGGGCGCGGATCATACGTAAAGCCAAGAATCACCGCAGAACACCTTGACCCGCGATGCACACCGCAATAGACATCACCTACGTGCAGTGCTGCACCACCCGCACGGGGAGGCGAGCCGAGTGGACGCACATCAGGCACGCAGCCTCCATGAGGGCCGGCTGATGAGGCTGGCCAATGTCACCGGAGTCGGCACCGGCAGGGACGAACACTCGAGTCAGGACGTGATCGTCGTCTTTGTCACCCATCTGGTGCCCCGTGACCGGCTCCGTGACGCAGACGTGGTTCCGGACACGCTCGAAGGCGTCCCCGTACGCGTACTCGCCATCGGCGAGGTCGACGCCCAGAACGGCGGGGCGTAGCGAGAGCGGCGCCCGGCGGACCGGAACTCCCACCCTTCGAAGGGGAAGAGGTGGTCTGGCGTGGTGAGCCAGCCCGAACTGATGCGAGGACCGACCGGCGGTCAGCTGAGCGACAGCTCCCGCCAGCAGGCGATGTCCGACTTCCTGCGGCCCCAGCAGCCGCTCGCCAACGTGGTCGGCTTCGGCCACGGTGTGAAGTGGACCGACGGGGAGCCCACGGGCGAGCCCGCCGTCGTCGTGTTCGTCACCCAGAAGGTCCCGGAGTCCATGCTCCCGGAGCGGGACGTCGTCCCGCGCCAGATGGACGACGGCACCCCGACCGACGTCGTCGCGGTGGGCCACATCGCGGCGCAGCGCCAGCAGGGCCGCGCGGGCGGTCGGCGCGCCGACGACCGCGCCTCGGTGACGTACGGTCCTGACGGCAGCGTCAGCGAGCAGCTCGCGGGCCTCGGGCAGCCGCAGCTCGAAGAGCTCGCGGGACGCGGCGCGTTCGAGCCGCAGCTCCTGAAGCGCCGGATGCGCCCGTGCCCCTCGGGCTTCTCGGTCGGCAACGTCCGGGTGACCGCGGGCACGCTCGGCAGCGTGGTCTACGACTTCCTGCCCGGCGCCTCCGTCGACCCGCCCGGCGCCGGTCTCGGGACACCGGCGAAGTTCTACATCCTGTCCAACAACCACGTGCTCGCCGACTCCAACCGGGCGCAGCCGGGCAGCGCGATCGTGCAGCCCGGCGTCTTCGACGGCGGTCAGGACCCCGCCGACCGCATCGCGACCCTGGAGCGGTTCATCACGATCCAGTTCGCCCCGCAGATCCCGCTGGAGCGGCACAACAACATCGTGGACGCGGCGCTCGGCGCGGTCGACTTCCAGGACGCGACGCGCGAGCAGTACTTCAGCGGCGCCCCGCGGGCCTGGCGGCGCAAGGCCAACGTGGCCGTCGGTGACCTGGTGAAGAAGTCCGGCAGGACGACGAACATCAGCTTCGGCCGGATCATCGCGGTCGACGCGACGGTCGACGTGAACTACGGCACGGCGGGCACGGCCCGCTTCAAGGACCAGATCGTCACGACGAACATCTCCGCGGGCGGCGACTCCGGTTCGCTGGTCACGTCGCAGGACGACGTCGCGGTGGGTCTGCTGTTCGCCGGTTCGTCGGTCGCGACCATCGTCAACCACATCGAGAACGTCCGCGCGCTGCTGCGCGTGGAGATCGCCGAGCTGCTGGCCTGACGGTCAGGACGGGAGGAGGGTTTTCCATGACCACTCAGGCACGTAGGCAGAAGGGCGGCCCGTCGCGGACGTCGGAGCACCGCTTCCACAATCCGCAGGGCGCCGAGGTCAAGACGCGCGACGAGGCGTTCGCCGCACCGATGGCCGAGGTGTCGGCCGAGGCCCTGTCGGCGGAGTGCAGGCTGACGCTCCACGCGGGCGCGGTCACGTTCGCCATCGAGGTCAAGTACAACCCCAACACCTATCCGCACGTGGTGACGGGCGGGCAGATCACGTCCGGCATCTGCGGCGCGCCGTGGGACATCACGGGCGGCTCGATCGGCGAGACGATGCGGCTCGACGCGAAGCGCGCCGGGCAGGGGTCGTGCGCGAACACGATCACGATCGTGGGCGAGTACCAGAATCCTCCGGCGTACCGGGGGACGTACGGGTTCGACGGCGCGGCGTCGTCGTTCAAGCACACGACGCGGTACGAGTGTTGAGGTGAGCGGATCCCGGGTGGGCCCGGACCTTCGGGCCCGCCCGGGGTGCTGCCGTTCGTGCGCTCGGGTCAGAGGTTCCGCGCCTTGAACGCCGCCTTGCGGGCCTCCTTCGCCACCTTCTTGTCGGGGTGCAGGCGGCCCATCGCCTCCAGGACGTCGGCCGTGGCGGGGTGCTCGACGCGCCACGCCGTGGCGAAGAAGCCGCTGTGCTGCTGGGCGAGGCCCTCGACCAGGCCCTGCAGCTCGTCCGAGTTGCCCTCGGCGGAGAGCTGCGCGGCGAGCGTGTCGATGGTCAGCCAGAAGATGAGCGCCTCCGACGGCGCGGGCACGTCCGTGGCACCGTGCTCGGCGAGCCACACCCGGGCGAGGCCGCCGAGCTCCGGGTCGTCGAGGACGTCGCGCAGCGCGGGCTCCGCCTCGTCACCGACCAGGGAGAGCGCCTGCTGGCAGCGGAGCCTGCGCAGCGGCGCGCCCTCGTCGGCACCGCGGGCCGCGGCCAGCAACTCCCGTGCGGCGGCCAGCGGTTCGTGCCGGCCGAGCCACTGCTCGATCTCCGCCTGCGCGGCGTGCTGCGGGAAGCCGGAGGTGCCGTCGAGCAACACGTCCGCACCCTTGTCCGCGAGGTCGCCGACCGCGGGCGCGTCGACGCCGGCCTCCAGCATGCGGGCGCGGACGCCGTACAGGCCGAGCGGGGTGAGCCGGACCATGCCGTAGCGGCTGACGTCCTCGTCGTCGACGGGTGCGGGCTCCGGCGGAGCCGTCTCGTCGTCGATGTCGGCCATGAGCGCTTCATCGACCGGCTGGTACTCGACGAGGCCGAGCGGCTCGAAGAGCCGGAACTGGTCGTCGAGCTTCATCATCGCGTCCGACACCTGTTCCAGGACGTCGTCCGTGGGCTCGCCCATGTCGTCGGGGACGATCATCGAGGCGGCGAGCGCGGGCAGCGGCACCGGGCTCTCGCCGCCCGCGGCGTCGCCGACGGTGAGCAGGTAGAGGTTGCCGAGGACGCCGTCGAGGAAGTCGGCCTCGACCTGCGGGTCCCAGCCGAGCTCGTCGAAGTCGACCTCGCCGTTCTCCTCGAGGACGTCGAGGAGGTTCTCCATGTCGGGCACGGTCGCGTCCGCGTACACGGTGTCGAGGGCGCCGAGCCAGATGCCGAGGACGTCCTGCGGGCTGCCCTCGGAGAGCAGCGCGAGGTCCTCGCCCTGGGTGACGGTGCCCTCCGCACCGTCCTCCTCGGCGTCCGTGACGTCGAGGAGACCGGTGTCCACCGCGACCCGCCACGCCTCGCTCGCGTACGCGGCCGCGTCCGGGTCGTCCGCCGCGAGGCCCAGCTCGGCCGCGGCAGCGGGAAGCTGCGCGTCGACGAGCTCGCCGCCCGCGCCGACGCGGGTCTCGGGTCCCGCCCAGCGGGCGAGGCGCACGGCGCGGGAGAGCAGCGGCGTGGCGAGCGCGGCCCGCGCGAGTTCCGCTTCGGAGTGCAGCAGCACCGGCGGCAGGGTGGCGGGGCTTACGGACATCGGCTGGTTCTCCTCCGGAGGGGCGGGCTCTGCAGTGGGCAAGCCTAGACGGATTTGGGACCATGCCGCCCGGTTCATGTCCCTGTCAGGAAACGTACAGCGCGGGAACACCCGGAGAACCTTGACAACTCCCCTGGTCACACAAGAGATTGACGCGCGTAGAGCGCCCGATCGGCCCTGCGCCGCAGCTTCGTTCCCTCACCCTCATCCGGAGTTCCCAGATGCCTCACATATCGTCGCCCCGCCTGCCGGGTTCCGCCGCAGTCGGTGCCGTAGTCGCCGCCGCCCTGGCGGCGGGACTGCTCGCCGCCGCCTCGTCCCCGGCCTCGGCCGACGGGGTCCGCATCCACGACATCCAGGGCACCACCCGTACGTCGCCCCTGGTGGGGCAGCAGGTCAGCGATGTGCCCGGCATCGTGACGGGCGTGCGCGGCTACGGCTCGAAGGGCTTCTGGATCCAGTCCGCCAAGGGCGCGGCCGATGACGACGCGGCCACCAGCGAGGGCGTCTTCGTCTTCACCGGCTCCGCGCCGCTCACGGTCAGGACGGGTGACGCGGTACGGGTCTCGGGCACGGTCGGCGAGTACGTTCCCGGGGGCGCGGGATCCGGCAACCAGTCCCTGACGCAGATCACCAAGCCGACGGTGACCGTGGAGTCCTCCGGCAACGCGCTGCCCGCCCCGGTCGCGGTCACCGCCAAGTCCGTGCCCGGTCGTTACGCGCCTGCGGGCGACCCCGCGCAGGGCGGCAGCATCAACGCGCTGCCGCTGAAGCCGCGCTCGTACGCCCTCGACCTCTACGAGTCGCTGGAGGGCATGAACGTACGGATCGGCGGCTCCCGCGTGGTCGGTGCGACCGACGCGTACAACGAGCTCTGGGTAACGGTGAAGAAGCACGAGAACCCGAACCGGCGCGGCGGCACCGTCTACGGCTCGTACGGCGCGCAGAACGGCGGGCGGCTCCAGATCCAGCAGCTCGCCCCGGTCTCCGAGCAGCCGTTCCCGAAGGCGAACGTCGGTGACGTGCTGCGCGGCGGCGCCGCGGGCCCCCTGGACTTCAACCAGTTCGGCGGCTACACCCTGGTGGCGCGCGAGCTCGGCGACGTCGTCGACAAGGGCCTCAAGCGGGAGAAGACGCGGCGGCAGGCCAAGGGCGAGCTCGCCGTGGCCACGTACAACGTCGAGAACCTCGACCCGACCGACCCGCAGAAGAAGTTCGACGCGCTGGCGGGCGCGGTCGTCGCGAACCTCTCCTCGCCCGACATCGTGGCCCTGGAGGAGATCCAGGACGACAACGGGGCGAAGAACGACGGCACGGTCTCCGCGGAGGCGACGCTGAAGAAGTTCACGGACGCGATCGTCGCGGCGGGCGGGCCGCGCTACGCGTGGCGGTCCGTCGACCCGCAGAACAACAAGGACGGCGGCGAGCCCGGCGGCAACATCCGCCAGGTCTTCCTCTACAACCCGGAGCGGGTCTCGTTCACCGAGCGCGCGCCCGGCGACGCGACGACGCCCACCGAGGTGGTGCGCGAGGGCGGCCGCGCCGCGCTGAGCCACTCCCCCGGGCGCGTCGACCCGGGCAACGCGGCGTGGGCGGACAGCCGCAAGCCGCTGGCCGGTGAGTTCACCTTCCGTGGCCGCACCGTCTTCGTGATCGCCAACCACTTCGGGTCCAAGGGCGGCGACGAGGGGCTGACCTCGCACCACCAGCCGCCGGTGCGCTCCTCCGAGGCCAAGCGGCTGCTGCAGGCGCAGGCGGTGAACGGCTTCGTGAAGGACATCCGCAAGGTCCAGCGGAACGCCGACGTCGTCGTGCTCGGCGACATCAACGACTTCGAGTTCTCGGCCGCCACCAAGGCCCTTGAGGACGGCGGCGCGCTGCGTTCGGCGGTCGGGTCGCTGCCGAGGAGCGAGCGCTACTCGTACGTCTACCAGGGCAACTCGCAGGTCCTCGACCAGATCCTGACCAGCCCGGGGGTGGGTGACGCGGACGACGTCAGCTTCGACAGCGTGCACATCAACGCGGAGTTCGCGGAGCAGAACAGCGACCACGACCCGCAGGTGCTGCGCTTCAGGCCCTGATGCGGGGCGGGCCGGCCGGGCCGCCTCAGCCGTAGAGGTGGTCCAGCCAGTCCTGCCAGGCCAGTTCGGTGCCCTTGGCGTCGGCGTGCGCGCCGAAGTCGTGGACGCTGACGCCGACCGGGGCGCCGAAGTGGTTGCGGCCGTAGAAGCGGTGCAGCGTCTCGTCGGCGCGCAGGCCGATGAAGTACCGGCTGCGGAAGTCGATCACCGCGTCCAGCTCCCCGCCCGCGGCCTGCACCCGTACGCGCGCGCCGTCCGTGGCGTCGTCGGGCAGGCCGAGCGCCCTGGCCAGCCTGACGAAGGCGTCCGGGGCGGCGGAGGCGCGCGGGCCGTGCAGGGACGAGTAGGCGACGGGGCGGCCCTCGAAGTACGCCATGTACTGGCCCAGGGTGTGCAGGTGGAAGTCGGTGTGCTGCACGGCGCCGTCGTACTGCGTGTCCCAGTCGCCGGTGAAGATGCCGCTGTGCACGTGGCGCAGCCAGGAGCGGCGGCCGCCGTCGCGCGCCTCGATGACGTGGTCGAGCTCGTCGAGGCTCTGGCCGGGTATGCCGTCCGGGTCCTCGACGCGGGCGGTGAGGCGGTGGGGCGGGTCCCAGCGGGTGACGGTGCCGCCGGAGGGGGCGGCGCCGCCCTCGCGGGGTTCGTACTTCATGGGCCACAGCCAGCCGCCGGTGCCGGTGGTGAGGGCGCCCCAGAGCCTGGCCGGGGAGCCCTCGACCTCCAGTTCCCGGACGATCTCGAAGGCCATGCCCGTGCCGCCGTTCCCGCCCGTCGCGGCGGCGCTGCCGACGGCTTCCGCCTTGCCGGGCCTGCGCCTGCGCGGCCTGCCCCGGCCGGCCCTCCCGTCCCCGCTCATGGCTCCACCGTCCCGCCGCCTCCAGGGGCTGTCCAGGAGAGCGGGGCGGTCGGCGGTGCGGGGCGGGGAGAATCTACGCCTTGCTCGGTACGAAGCCGTACGCGAAGCGGTACCGGGCGCCCGCTCCGCCGCCCTCCGTGTAGGTGACGACGCGCTTGCCGTCCAGGGTGAGGTGGAAGTGCGCGGCGCAGGGGCCGGGGGTGTCGGCGGTGCCCCCGTCCAGGGCTGCGACCGCCCCGTCCGCCCAGGCGCGCTGCCCCTCGGGGTCGGGGCTTTCGAAGTCGGTCAGGGTGATCGCCACCGTGCCGGGCTCACGGGCCTCACCTGTCCGGCCTTCGGTCCAACTGCGGTAAAGCCGCGTCTTGTTGAGGCCGAGCCGCTCGATGCCCGGCACGGCCGCGTCGATCTCGGAGTTCCTGGCGTCCCTGCCGTTGCCGACGCTCGCGAAGAAGTCCTGGTACGCCTCTTCGTCCCGCCACTGCGAGTAATGCAGGAGGGTCGACCCGTCGGAGCCGGCGTACACCGTGTACGAGAGGAGCCCTTCGTGCGGCCAGGGGCGGGTCTCCCAGGCCTTCGTGAGGGCGTCCAGGGTGGCCCGCAGCCGCTCCGGTGAGCCGGTGCTCCACGTGCTGATGAAGGTGAGGCCTCCGTCGGCGCGGGCCGGGTCGGGGAGGCTGCCGGTGCTGAGGGTGGTGATCGCGGGCATGGCGTGATCCGTCCGTATCGGTCGAGGTCGAATGCCGGAGCGGGTGACCGCTCGGTGCACGCACCACCCTCCGACCTCAACCAAGGTCGAGGTCAAGCCCGTTCGTGATGTGCCGCCGTCACCGCCTCCAGCGCCGGACGTTTCGCCTCCCGGCCGTCACCCGATGAGCGTCCCCGCACGCGGCGCCACAGCCAGGGGCCCATGAACCCGGCGAACCAGCGCGCCTCCGCCGTCACCGCCCCGAGCACCGACACGGGGGCCAGCGGCGGCAGCGGGCTCAGCCAGCTCTCGTGCCCGGCGAGGCCGAGGGCTTCCGCCATGCCCGCGGCGATCCGGGCGTGGCCGAGCGGGCTCGCGTGCATGCGGTCGCGGCTCCACAGCCGCGGATCGGTGGTGATGCGGTGCGGGAACGTGTCGAAGACGATCACGCCGTGCCGGTCGGCGGCCGCGCGGATCCGGGCGTTGAGGTCCAGGACGCGGGGCAGCGCGCGCCGTGCGAGCGGCGAGACGCGCCCGATGTCGGGGAAGGTGACGGTGGCCACGCGCGCGCCCGCCGCGGTGAGCTCGGTGAACATCTCCTCGGTGTCCGCGGCGACGCGCGCCGCGTCGTAGCCCGGCCGCACCAGGTCGTTCATGCCCGCCATGACGGTCACGAGATCCGGCTTCAGCGCGAGGGCGGGGCCGAGCTGCTCCGCCTTGATCAGCGCCGTCCGACGGCCGCGCACGGCGAGGTTGGCGTAGGTGAAGTCCGGGTGCCCGGCGGCGAGGATCTCGGCGAGCCGGTCGGCCCAGCCGCGGTAGCCGCGCACTTCGTCGCCGTCCCCGAGGCCCTCCGTCTGACTGTCGCCGATCGCGACGTACCGCGCGTACGGATGCTGCTGCGTCGTGGCCATGGCCCGAAGCTTCCTCCGGGCGTCCTGCCCCGTCAACGCGGTCCTGCCGGGGCTGATCGGCCGCCGCCGCGGGCGGAGTTGACGACGGCGCGGACACCGCCAGGCGGCGGGCGACGGCGGCGCCGATGCCGGACGAGGAGCCCGTCACCGGAGTGCCGCGCCGCTCCTCCCGGTCGGCGCCGTCGCCGCCGTCGTGTTCAGTTTCGTGCGTCGTGCCGTGGCCTCTGTGCCGGTCCGGCCCGTCGGCGCTCGCGCCGGTCCTGCCGGACGGGCATGGCCGTCAGCCCGGCCAGCGGCCCGTCATACGCCGCACGCCGACCGCGCCGCCACGGTCCACCGCGGCCTTGACCACGGCGAAGATGGCGCCCTGGAGCGCGGCGGCGACGAGGATCTCGTTCCAGGAGCGTTCCTCGTCGTGCGCGTCCGGCGCGTCGTCCTCGCCCGCCACGGCCTTCCAGGTACGGCGGAAGACCGCGCCCGCGACCGCGCCGCCCAGCATGCCGAAGGCCATGCCGAGCGGCTTGTAGAGGATCGTCGTCCCGCTCATCAGCGGCCGTTCCGCTTCCCGCGGCGGAGCAGCAGCCAGGCCACCAGGACGCCCGCCCCGGCCGCGGCGACCGTCCGCGGGTGGCGGCCGCCGATCCGTGCGACGCCGCTCGCCGCGGCCCGCACGGGCTCGGGCGCGCCGTCCTGCACGCGGCGCGCGGCCTCGGCCACCTTCTCCTCGGCCTGGAGCACGGCAGGGTGCTGTTCCGCGCGCGCCTTGCCCTCCAGCACGGCGCCCTTGGCGCGCCCGGCACCCTCGGCCGCGATGCCCTTGGCGCGTCCTGCGCCTTCCGCCGCCAGGCCCTTGGCCCGTGCGGCGCCCTCGACCGCCTTGCCCTTGGCGCGGGCCGCGCCCTCCGCCGTGGCGCTCTTCGCCTGTCCGGCCTCGTCCGTGGCCCTGCCCTTGGCGCGCGCCGCCTGTTCCGTCACCTTGTCCTTCACCTGTGCCGCCGTCCCTTGTACGTGGTCCTTCACCGCCGCGGCCCGTTCCCGGGCGCGGGCCTTCACATCCGCCTTCGCCGCGAGTTCCTCGACGGTCTCGCCGAGGTTGCCGCGGGTCTCCTGGATCTGCCGGCGCAGTTCGTCGGGCCCCTTGGCGCCCGTGTCCTTCTTCGCGGCGTCCTTCGCGTTCTCGGCGTCCTTGGGGGTGTCCGTCATCGGTGCGCCCTTTCCTTGATCTCGTCGACATCCGCCTTGACGCTGTCCATCGCCTCCTGCGGCACGGGGGGCACCGCGCGGGCCAGCTGCTTCCGGCCCAGCACGGCGAGCACCCCGGCCACGACGAAGAGCACGCCGGTGACGATGAGGGCCGCGCCCCAGACGGGCAGAGTCAGCGCGAGTGCCGCGACCGCCGTGGCGGCGAGCGCCATGAGTCCGACGTACGAGACCGCGCCGGCCGCTCCGAGGAGCCCTCCGCCACGGCCCGCGCGTTTGCCCTTGGCTGCCATCTCCTGTCCGGCGAGCCGCATTTCCTGGCGTACGAGTTCCGAGAGCTGCGCGGTGGCACGCTCGACGAGCTCTCCCACCGAGTGCTGCGCGTGATCGCGCGTCGGCTGCTCGCCCATGGTCCCGGTCACGGGGTCCGCCTCCCTTCTGGCTGGGATGGCCGAGTACCCGCACCGGGCGACGCTATCCCCGCTGATCTCCGTAACCCTGCGGATCTCCGGTGAACCGCGCCAACTCCGCCTGGCGCCGGTCGAGTCGTGGCTGAAGGAGCGCGCCTCCGCCATCAGATCGGTCGGCGTTCGGCGAAGATCGGCGTCCAGCGCCCGACGCCGTCGGCCTTCGACGAGCGGTAGCCGCTGAGCGGGACGGTCTTCTTGCTCCCGATGGTGACGAGGACGAGCCGGTTGCGGTACTCGCTGGTGCCGGGTGCGATGTCCCAGGCGATGAGCCGCTTGTCGTCGGCCCAGGCGAGCAGCTCCTGACCGGGCAGCTTGGCGACCCGCTCGCCGGTGAGGGGATCGAGGATCTCGGTGGCGGTGGTCTTGGCGCCGCCCGCGAAGTCACCTGCGGCGAGCTTCCCGTTCGGGGAGAGCCGCGCCTCGACGAACCACGACAGGTGCCTCTCCCGCTCGGGCGTCTTCGTCTTCCGCCCCTGGAAGTCGTAGTACTGCCGGCCGGGTGCGCGGATGAGACCCGAGCGGACCAGTGAGCCGTCCTCGCTGAAGCCGAAGTCCTGCCTGGTGTTGATGTCCGACATGCCGAAGCCGCCGCTCTTGGTCTTCACCTCGCTCCAACCGCCGCCCCCCGAGGCCACGTCGAGGACGTAGAAGCCGGTCCTGCTCGGGTCGGCGGGCCCCGGCTCCTCGTGCTTGCCGTCGCTCATCGGCCGGTCCTTGTCGAGCCGGTCCGGGTCGTCCGCGTACGTCGTCGCGACGAGCTTCCTGCCGTCGGGCGAGAACGCGACGCCTCCGACCCCGTGGTCCACCGGGAGCCAGCGTTCGACCTTGCCCGTGATCAGGTTCAGCAGGCCGATCCGCTTCGTGGGCAGACCGCGCTCCAGGACGGCGGCGGTCCGCATGCCGGGCGCGACGGCCAGCCACGACCAGCGGGAATCCTCGCGGTAGGTGCCGGTCTTCTGGTCGAGCAGCGAGTAGGTGCGGGTGAAGACGGCGTCACCGTCGGGCTGCTTGACGCGCTTGCTCGTGCTGTACGCGGCGAGCGCCGTCCCGCCCGCGGCGATCAGCTCCCGCGGTGGCGTCTGGCCGGGGTGCGCGATGACGTCGCCGGTCCGCAGCTCGCCGGCCGGGCGCGGGCCCCGCTCCTCGGAGTCCGAGTCGATGGCCGGCACCGCCACGCCCACGACGGCGGCCGTCACCACGGCCAGCGAGGTGCCCACGATCGCCCGGGTCCTGCGCCGCCGGCGCACGGCGAGCACGCGGTCGGCGAAGTCCCCCGGCACGGGCGGCCCTTGGTCCGCCTGCTCCCGCAGCGACTCGCGCACCAGTTCTGCCACGTTCACGGTGTTACCTCCATGGGCGAGAAGTCACGGGAGTCGGATGAGTCGGATGAGTCGGCGGATTCAGGAGAAACGGCCCGCTCCGTGGTGTCGAAGCGGTCGAGGTGCGCGAGCTCGGGCGCGAGGCCGCGCAGCCGGGCGAGCGAGCGGTGCGCGGTGCTGCGCACGGTGCCGACGGAGCAGCCGAGCACGGCGGCGACCTCCGCCTCCGGCAGGTCCTCGTAGTAGCGCAGGACGAGTACGGTGCGCTGCCGAGCGGTGAGCTTGGCGAGGGCCCCGCGCATCACGATGCGCAGCTCCGCCGCGGCCGTGCCGTCCCCCGACGCGGCACGCTCCGGCGGTTCGGCGACGGCCAGTTCGCGCCGCGGCCACTTCAGCCGCCACCGGCTGACCTGCTGCCGGTACAGGATCCGGCGTACGTACGCCTCCGGCTCGTCGATCCGCTGCCACCGCCCGGCCGCCTTGACGAGCGCGTTCTGCAGCAGGTCCTCGCCCGCGTGCCGGTCGCCCCCGCTGAGCAGTACGGCGGTCTTCAGCAGCGCCGACGATCTGGTCGCCACGAATTCCCGGAAACTGTCCTGCTCATGGGCATCCATCGTCACCTTCGCTCCCTGGTGGGCCTGTTGCCCTCCCGCATGGATGAGGACGGGTCCAGGCGGCTCCCGCTATGCCTCTCGAAGAGAAAACCCCGCACGAAACAACCCGCACGACAAAAGAAAGCGGCCGCCCCCAAAGGGACGACCGCTCCGGCATGCCTCACTCAGCCCGCTGCCGGAAACCCTCCGGCCTTGGTCCAGCGCAGCGTGTCGCTGCCCCGGCTGAACGTGACCTTCTTGCCTCCGGGGGCGACGACGATCTTCTCCCAGCCGTCGAAGTCCGTCGTGAGGTGCTTGTCCCACTTGGTCAGCGGGCCCACGGCCACCGCGGCGACCGACTCGGTCGGCGGCTCGCCGTCCGCGCAGTACACGCCGAAGTCGCCGAAGGCCGCGACCGTGCCGTCCTTGGCCTTGAGCGTGATGCCCTGGCAGGCGTCGGTCTTCGTCCTGTACACGACGGCCGACTTGGACCAGCCCTTGGCCGCGGGGCTGTAGTCCTGCACGAACAGGCCCTTGCCGCGCATGTAGTGCATGGCCACGCGGCGCCCGTCGGCGAGCTTGACCTGCGCGTCGAACGGGCTCGGGCTGCCGCTCCAGGGGATGTCGCTCTTGCGCAGCGGGGAGCTGTGGTCGCCGGTCGCCGCGCGGCTCACCTGGTGCGCGCCGCCGCGGGCGTCGTCGCGGGGCTGCCCCACGCTCTGCCCGCACCCGGCCACCAGGCCGAGCACCGCGGCGGTGCCGAGGGCCAGCGCCCGTACACCCGTTCTGTTCATGTCGTTCCCCTGTTGAGCGGCGGCGTCGGTCAGTTGTGGCTGTGCAGCACGTCGTTCAGGCCGCCCCACACCGCGTTGTTCGGGCGGGCCTCGACGGCGCCGGTGACCGAGTTGCGGCGGAAGAGGATGTGGGAGGCGCCGGAGAGCTCGCGGGCCTTGACGATCTGTCCGTCGGGCATGGTCACGCGCGTGCCCGCGGTGACGTACAGACCGGCCTCGACGACGCACTCGTCGCCCAGCGCGATGCCGACGCCCGCCTCGGCGCCGACGAGGCAGCGCTCGCCGATGACGATGCGCACGTTGCCGCCGCCGGAGAGCGTGCCCATGGTGGAGGCACCGCCGCCGATGTCCGAGCCGTTGCCGACGACGACACCGGCGGAGATGCGGCCCTCGACCATGGAGGTGCCGAGGGTTCCCGCGTTGAAGTTCACGAAGCCCTCGTGCATGACCGTGGTGCCCTCGGCGAGGTGCGCGCCGAGCCGCACGCGGTCGGCGTCGGCGATGCGGACGCCCTTCGGCGTGACGTAGTCCGTCATGCGGGGGAACTTGTCGATGGACGTCACGGCGAGGTGGAGGCCCTCGGCACGGGCGTTGAGGCGCACCTTCTCGACGTCGTCGACGGCGACCGGGCCGAGCGAGGTCCAGGCGACGTTGGCGAGGAAGGCGAACTGGCCGTCGAGGTTCACGCCATGCGGCTTGACCAGGCGGTGCGAGAGCAGGTGCAGGCGCAGGTAGACGTCGTGGGCGTCCAGCGGCTTGTCGTCGAGGGACGCGATGACCGTACGGACAGCGATGATCTCCACGCCACGGCGGGCGTCCGGCCCGATGGCCTTCGCGGCGCCCTCACCGAGCAGCTCCACGGCGCGCTCGGCGGTCAGCCGCTCGCTGCCGGCGGGACCCGGCTCGGCGACGAGCTCGGGGGCGGGGAACCAGGTGTCGAGAACGGTGCCGTCGGCGGTGACGGTGGCGAGGCCTGCGGCGACGGCGCCGGTGGTGCGGGAAGCGTTCGTGTCGGTCATGGGTGAAACCTAACCGGAGGTGTGCCGCGTGGGCGAACCGGTCTCAAGGTCCGGGCCGCCCGCGGCCACGGCTGCGGCCACCGCTGCGGAGGGCTGCCGCGACCGGCCCCGCCCCGCCGCGAGGACCAGGCATCCCGCCGCCCCCGCGAGCGCCGCGCAGACCGGCCACAGCAGGCCTGGCGCCACGGAGTAGAGCGCCCCGCCGAGCGGTGCCGAGAGCACGACGCCGCTGACCGAGACGCCCGAGTACAGGCTCTGGAAGCGGCCCTGCACGTGTGCCGGGGCGTGATCGGCGACGTACGCGGTGGCCGGTGTCTTGTAGAGGATCTCCCCCGCGGTGAGCAGCAGCATCATGGTCACGGCGGTGCCGAGCCCGGTGCCGAGGGCGAGCACGGCGCAGCCCGCGCCGACGAGCAGCAGGCCGGAGCCGATGATGCGCAGCGGCGCCCGGTCGCGCATGGCGAGGGTGGCGGGGAGTTCGAGGAGCAGGATGACGCCGCCGTTGATCGCGAGGAGCCAGCCGTAGACGCCGGTGCCGAGGCCGTGCCGGTCGAGGTCGACGGGGAGGGTCGAGTACTGCTGCCGGTAGACGAGGTCGGTGAGGAGGACGGCGACGAGCAGGACGAGGACGGTGGGGCGCTCGCGAAGGGCCGCGAAGACACCCTTCCGCGGTCCTTCTCCGGTGTCCGCGCGGTCCGGTCCGGAGCGCGCGGCGGCGCGGGCGGGCAGGATCCGCGCGGCGTACGCGGCGAAGACCAGAGTGCCGATTCCGTCGATGACGAAGAGCCAGGTGTACGAGGTGTGGGCGATGAGGAGCGCGCCGAGCGGTGGCCCGACGGTGAAGCCCGCGTTGCCCGCGAACCGGTGGACGGCGAACCCCTGACGGCGCGCCCCCTCGGGGACGGACACGGCGACGAGGGCGCCGGTGGCGGCGCGCACGCAGCCGCCCGCGTACTGGCTCAGCGGCGGCACGACGTACAGCAGCGCGACGGGCAGGAACGGCAGTGCCAGTACGCCCGCACCGCTGATCAGCGATCCGACGAGCAGGACGCGCCGGTGGCCCGAGCGGTCGCCGAACCAGCCGCCGGTGAAGTTGCCCGCGACCATGCCGACGCCGCCGATGCCGCTGATCAGTCCGGCCTGGGCGACGGGGAGGCCGCGTTCGTCCGTCAGATAGACGAAGAAGTAGACGAAGGTGAAGGCGACGACCATGTTGAAGAACTGACCGGCGGCGAGCAGCCACACCGTCCTCGGCACATCACGCACGTCGCCCCCCGGCAGATCATGGAGCCGACCCCTCCGAGTCAGTTCCTTTTGGGAACGGACTATGTCAGCATGTGCGTCATGGCGCAACGGACCCGGCTCGACGACGACCACTGCGCGATCGCGCAGGCGCTGGACGTCGTCGGCGACTGGTGGACCCTGCTGATCGTGCGCGACGCGGCGCGGGGGGTGCGCCGCTTCGACGAGATGCAGCGCGAACTGGGCGTGTCCCGCAAGGTGTTGAGCGAGCGGCTGAAGCTTCTGGTGGAGGCGGACGTCGTCACGCGCGTCCCCTATCAGGACCGTCCGGTGCGCCACGAGTACCACCTGACGCCGCGCGGCCGCGCGCTGCTGCCCGTCCTGGTCGCCCTCCAGGACTGGGGGGACACCTGGGTGATGGGAGACGGAGAGACGATGGCGACGGCGGCGGAGACCTCACGGGAGGCGCAGCGGGTGCACGCGCTGCGCGGCACGCGCCTGCCGGAGCTGCGGCTCGTGGGACACGACGGGGAGCCGCGCGACCCGGTGTCCGCGGACACCCCGTACACGGTCCTGTACTGCTTTCCCGGCGCGTACGCCCGCAAGGACACCTACCCGCCCGGCTGGGCGCGGATCCCCGGGGCGCGCGGCTGCACGCTGGAGTCCTGCTCGTTCCGCGACCAGCTGGCGGAGTTCACCGCGGCGGGCGCCACGGTGCACGGGGTGTCGTCCCAACGCCCGGACGAGCAGCGGGAGTTCGCGGAGAAGGAGGGCCTGCGCTTTCCGCTCCTCTCGGACGCGGACCTGGCCCTGACGGCGGCCCTGCGCCTGCCGACGTTCCGCGCGGCGGGCGTGAGCCGCCTGAAGCGGCTGACGCTGGTGCTCGACGCCGACCGGACCGTACGGGACGTGCAGTACCCGATCACGGACGTCACGGCGAGCGTCGAGGAGGCGCTGCGGACGGTCAGGGGCCTCGCGTCCCGCTCCGGCTGAGATGTGCGTGCCGGAGCGGGACCTTGCGGCCGGAGAATTACGCGTACGCGCTAATTGCTCATTCCGACTGCGTGCGTTCCCGCATATAACGCAGCCCGAAATAGACCATTCCCGCCACCCCGGCCACGGCACCGACGGCACACAGCGCCACGGCCCACTGGGCCATTTCCCGTGTCATCCAGAGCAGGCTCACGGCGACCAAAGCCAGGGAGATCAGAAAGCGCTCGCCATTTCCCGGAGTCCGTCCAGGGGTGCGACGTCCCTTCAGTCCCTTGTCGCGGTGCACGAGTACTTGACGCCCTTCATTTTGATGGTCCGCCATCCTGCCATCACCCCCACCGTCGACGTGGAATTCACCGGGGCGACATCGGTCCCGCCACCACCGCCGCCGCCCTGCTTCCGGCAGTAATAGCCGAGGGCGTCGAGCTTCTTCAGGTCACTCATCGCCTGGTACTTCTTGTACGACTTGATCATGGCCGCACGCTTCTGCGCAGGCGTCGCTTCCTTGGCCTTCGTGTACGCGTAGCAACCGACGCTGGCTCCGATCCCTACCCACGATGCCCCCTTGGCCAGCGCTTTGGCAAGGCCTGCCGCCCCGCTGCCGATCCCGAGGACGGCACAGATCTCGTCCGCGCCGACGGCCTGCCGCTGCGTCGCCTCCGCCGGCTCCGAAGCCGCGTACGCCGCACTTCCCGCCACCCCGGTCAAGGCGCAGGCAATCACGACGGAAATACCTTTATGACGCATGCTCATGAACTCGTTCCCCCAAGTTCTCGCAATTGCTTGGTCAATGCACGCGGGACGCTACCAGCGGGAACTCGGCGCACGCAATGATCTTTGTCAGCAAATAGCGATTCCTTCACGCATCTACACAAGCAGCCGCCCGAGCATCTGCCGCGCATACTCCTCGTCGTACTCGCCGCCCGTGAGAAGCACGTGCAGACTGATTCCGTCCATCAGCGCGACGAGGGCGCGCGCGGTGACCGGGTCGGTGCGGAGCTCGATGACGTCGGTGAGCCCCGCGCACCATTCGGCGGCCACGGGCCGCAGCGCGGGCCGTCGCACGGCGGCGAGATAGAGTTCGTACTCCAGCTCGACCCCGGCCCGCTCCCCCGCGAACCACTCGCCGAGGACCCGCGCGAGCCCGCGGGCGAGATCGGAGAGGTCGGCCGCCGGATCCTCGAACACGTCACTGGCGGCCATCACCTTCGCGAAGCCCTCGTTGCTCTGCCGCAGCGCGGCTATGAGCAGCTCGTCGAGCGTCTTGAAGTGGTACGTGGTCGACCCGAGCGGCACGTCGGCCTCGGCGGCGACCGAGCGGTGACTGAGCCCGCCGATCCCCTTCTCCCCGACGACGCGGATCGCGGCGTCGATGATCCGCTGCCGCCGCTCGGGATCGTAACGACGCCCCATCAGTGGGCCCCGCCCAGATTGAGCACGACGACGCCCGCGATGACGAGCGCGATGCCCGCGACCTTGACCAGGTTGGCCGACTCCCCCAGGAAGAGCATGCCGATGGCGGCCACCGCGGCGGTCCCGATGCCGGCCCAGATCGCATAGGCCGTGCCGACGGACAGGGTCTTCAGGGTCTGCGCGAGCAGCGTGAAGGCAAGCAGGTACCCCGCGACGGTGATCAGCGACGGAACCAGCCTGCTGAACCCCTCGCTGTACTTCATGGCCGTGGTCCCGGCCACCTCCGCCGCGATGGCCGCGGCCAGCAGTGCGTATCCCATGCGTACGAGTGTACATATCGATGCGTACACTCGTACACAAAAGCCGGTGCAGAATGGGGACCACGTCGTCGAAGTGGGGACCCCTCCATGGCTCATGCGCAGCATCCGGAGTTCGGAGCGGCAGTCCGCCGGCTCATACGCGAGTCGGGTCTGACACTCGACCGCATCGTGGCGGCCAGCCGCGCCCGGCACCGCGTCACCCTCTCCCGGACCGTGCTGAGCAGCTGGCAGAACGGCAGGTCCCGGCCCGCCACTTGGGCGTCGCTGCAGACGCTCCTGAGCATCGTCGGCGAGCTGTCGAATGCCTCGCGCACCCAGATCGACCCCCGCCGGTGGGAGGCCCTGTACCGCGCCTGCGAACCCACGGCGCCGCCTGCCCGCAGGACGGCCCCAGCACCCCGGGACGAACGGCTCGTCCGGGCCGCGGACCCGATCCTGCTCGGCGTCCGCCAGGCCCGGAAGAACGACGGGCTCGCCCCGGTGCCCCCGTACGTAGCGCGAGACATCGACCCGGTCGTGGACAACGCTCTGCGCGCGGCGTCCCGCACCGGAGGCATGGTGCTGCTCACGGGCGATTCGACGGCGGGGAAGACCCGTACGGCCTTCGAGGCCATGCAGCGCGTATTACCGGACCTCCCTCTCCTCTGCCCACCCCCGGAAAGCTCCTTCGACGCCTGCGTCGAGACCGCCCGCACCCTGGCCGAGCAGGGCGGACAGTGCGTGATCTGGCTGGACGAGCTGGAGCACTTCCTGGGGTCCGGCAGGCTCGACGCCGACGTGCTGCGACGTCTCGTCGACTGTCGGTCCGTCCTCCTGGCGACCATGCGCCTCGCCGAGTACAACAGCCGCAGGCCCCGCCCGACCCGTACCGCCAAGGGCGGCGACGCCTACACCCGGCTCGACTTCGGCGACCCCGTCCTCAAGGCCGCCGAGACGATCGGTCTGCCCCGGGTGTGGAGCGCACCGGAACTGGAACGCACCCAGGAGCAGACCGATCCGCGCCTGGTCGACGCCCTGCGCCACCATGAACGGCACGGCATCGCCGAGTACCTGTCGGCGGGCCCACACCTGTGGGACCGCTGGCGCAACTCCCGTTACGTCGGCGGCAATCCGCGTGGTCACGCCCTCGTGTCCGCCGCTGTCGACCTCGCACGGTCGGGTCTGGGCGGCCCGCTCCCGACCGGCCTGATCACATCGCTGCACACCGGATATCTCGCCGGGGAATCGGACGCCCTGCTCGCACCGGAGCCGCTCGACGAAGCGCTGGCCTGGGCGAGCCAGGACCCGATCGGCGTCAGTCGGCTCCTGCTGCCCGTCGGGGAAGAGCTGTGGCGGCCCTTCGACTACCTCGTCGACATGCTCTCCCTCAGCGATACCGCCCCGGCGGTGCCGGACGAGGTCAGAGAGGCGGCCGTCGCCCATGCCTCGTCCAAGGAGGAGCGCTACAGCGTGGGCGTCTCCTGCTACCGCGCCGACCGGATCGACCTCGCGCTGCGTTCCTTCCTGACGGCCGCGGACGACGGCCACCACGGCTCCATGCTGTACGTCGGCTCGATCCTCCTGGACCAGGGCAAGGAGGATGCCGCGGCGGCATGGTGGCTGCGCCTCGCCAAGGCGGGCAACGCCAAAGGCATGCTCAACCTCGGTGTGCGGTACTCACGGAGGGGCCGCTCGCAGAAGGCCGAGAAATGGTGGCGCCGGGCCTTCGATGCAGGCTTCCCGGAGGCGGGCGCCAAACTCGCGAGCCTGCGCGAGGGGCGCGGAGAGCACGACGAGGCCGAGCGGCTCTGGGCCCTGGCGCTCGAAGCGGAAGTCCCGGACGCCTTCTTCCGCTTCGGCTTGCTCGCGTACCAGGAACAGGACTTCGATGAGGCGGAGAGGCTCTACCTCAAGGCGGCGGAGCAGGGGCACCGGGAGGCGACCACGAACCTCGCTCAGGTCTTCTTCACCCAAGGACGCCGGGAGGAGGCCGAGAGGCTCTACGTCATCGCCGCGGAAGCCGGAGACTTCGTCGCCATGCGGGCCCTCGGGCTGCTCAACGAATGGCGCGGCAAGTTCTACTCGCCGGATGAATCACCGCAGGACCGCATGCGCCGGGTGTCCGATTCGCTGCAGAAGCTGTTCGACGAGGCCGAACAGGAGGGCAAGTGGAACGGACAGGCCAAATCCGCCAAGCACTGGTACCGCCGCGCCGCCGACCACGGCGACCTGCTGTCCCTCCGGCTGCTGGGAAACCTCTACCAGCGCTGCCACAAGTACGAGAAGGCGCACAAGTGCTACCGGCGGGCGGCGAAGCTCGGCGATCCGCTCTCCGTCGCGTACTTCCGACAGCCGGTTCTCGCCGACGTCCAGCCGCCGGAGGGGCATCTGGACCGCCCGGACGAGGAGTACGAAGACGGCACCCCTTGGCAGCCGACTCCACGCACACTGGCCGTGCTGAAAGCCGCACTGGAGATCGAGGCGGACATGGCCCGGGACGGCCTGAAGCAGATCGAGGACCGCCCGGTCACCGCCGAGGAATCCTTCATCGGCTGCTTCGACCTACTGCCGGCCCAGACCTGGGAGCAGGGAACCCATTGGCGCCGGGAGATGATCCGCTGCTTCGACGACCTCGCGGACGACATCACCGGCAACCGTCTCCCTCTGCCGCGTTGTACGGGCGAGCAGATGGCCCTGCATCTGGCACTGGAGCACGCGTCGGCCATCACCGAGGACACACCGGCTCTCGCCGAGGAATGCGCCGAAGGACTACCGGCCCACCCCGATGACTACGACTGGTGGACGTGCAAGGACGCGCTCTTCGAGGATCACGACGTACTGATGCTCTATGAGCCCTGGATGGAAGGCATCGAGAACCCCGACGACGACGTCAACCAGCACTTCGGGATGGCGAATCTCGCTCCCGACGACTGGTTCAAGCCCTTCCGGGAGGACCGGGCCCGCGCCGCCGACCGTGGCTTCCGGAGCTGACCCGGACCGCTCCGGAATTCCGGTTCATGGAGTTTGACCTGCACAGATGAAGGTTCCGAGGGGGCGGAACCACACCGCGCAGCACCGCTCGGGGCTTCGATCGGCACGACAGGCCAGCACGCCGTCAGTCCAGTCCTCAAGTGCCGTCGAAAGGGCCCTCATGCCGTCGACCGACCTGATCTTCATGGTCCTCGTCCCGCTCGTCTTTGTCCTCGCCGTGCTCATCGGGTTCCTCGCCGCGCTGCGGGGACTGCGCGGCGAGGAACGGATCAGCGCCTTCCGGACGTTCGTCCGTGCGCTGCGCCGCTGAACGTGCCGAGGCCCCCCGGAGAATCCTCCAGGGGGCCTCGAAACAGTGCGGTCTCAGACCACCTCAGACGTTGAACCCGAGCGCCCGAAGCTGCTCGCGCCCATCGTCCGTGATCTTGTCGGGGCCCCACGGCGGCATCCAGACCCAGTTGATCCGGAGCTCGTTGACGATGCCCTCCGTCGCCGACTTCGCCTGGTCCTCGATGACGTCGGTCAGCGGGCAGGCCGCGGACGTGAGCGTCATGTCGATCGTGGCGATGTTGGCGTCGTCGATGTGCACGCCGTAGATCAGGCCGAGGTTGACGACGTCGATGCCCAGTTCGGGGTCGACGACGTCGTACAGCGCCTCGCGGACCTCTTCCTCGGAAGCGGGCTTCGTGGTCAGGGTCTCGTTCTCGCTCATGCGGTCTTCCTCTCAGCGACGTCGGCGGCATCGGTGCCCAGCGCCTGGGCCGTCGCGTCCTTCCACGCCATCCAGCTCAGCAGAGCACACTTCACGCGCGCCGGGTACTTGGAGACCCCGGCGAACGCGACCGCGTCCTCCAGGACCTCCTCCATCGCGTCGTCCGGCTCCAGCTTGCCCTTGGACTGCATCAGTTCCAGGAAGACCTCCTGGATCTGCCGCGCCTCGGCGAGCTCCTTGCCGACCAGCAGGTCGTTCAGGACGGACGCGCTGGCCTGGCTGATGGAGCAGCCCTGGCCCTCGTACGACACGTCGGCGATCGTCGACCCGTCGTACTTGACGCGCAGCGTGATCTCGTCGCCGCACGTCGGGTTGACGTGGTGCACCTCGGCGTCGCCATCGCGCAGACCACGCCCGTGCGGGTGCTTGTAGTGGTCCAGGATGACTTCCTGGTACATCGAATCCAGCTTCACGTTCCCAGCCAGCCCCTCAGCCGAAGAAGTTCCGTACGTGCTCCAGGCCGTCTACGAGAGCGTCGATCTCGCCGGGCGTGGAGTACAGATAGAACGACGCTCGCGTGGTCGCAGGAATTCCGTACCGGAGGCAGACGGGACGGGCGCAGTGGTGGCCCACGCGCACCGCGATGCCCTGCTCGTCGAGGACCTGGCCCACGTCGTGCGGGTGGATGTCGCCGAGCGTGAAGGAGATCGCGGCGCCGCGCTCCTCGGCCGTCGTCGGGCCGATGATCCGGAGGTCGGGGACCTCAAGGAGGCGCTTGACCGCGTACTCGGTGATCGCGTGCTCGTGCGCGGCGATCTTGTCCATGCCGATGGCCGAGAGGTAGTCCACGGCCGCGCCCAGGCCGACGGCCTGGGAGACCGGCGGCGTGCCGGCCTCGAACTTGTGCGGCGCGGGCGCGTACGTCGACGAGTTCATCGACACGGTCTCGATCATCTCGCCGCCGCCGAGGAACGGGGGCAGGTCCTCCAGGAGCTCCTGGCGGCCCCACAGCACGCCGATGCCCGTCGGGCCGCACATCTTGTGGCCGGTGAAGGCCACGAAGTCGGCCTGCAGCGCCTGCACGTCCAGCGGCATGTGCGGGGCGGCCTGCGAGGCGTCGATGAGGACGAGCGCGCCGACCTCCTGGGCGCGGCGCACGATGGCCTCGACCGGGTTGTGCGTGCCCAGGATGTTCGAGACGAGCACGAAGGAGACGATCTTCGTCTTCTCGGTGATGACCTCTTCGATGTTGGAGAGGTCGAGGCGGCCGTCGTCGGTGAGGCCGAACCACTTCAGCTTCGCGCCCGTGCGCTGCGAGAGCAGCTGCCACGGGACGATGTTGGAGTGGTGCTCCATCTCCGTGATGACGATCTCGGTCTCGTGGTCCACGCGGTAGGGCTCGTCGGCCCAGCCCAGCATGTTGGCCACGAGGTTGAGCGACTCCGAGGCGTTCTTGGTGAAGATCACCTCGTCCCGGCTCGGCGCGTTGATGAACTCCGCGACCTTGTCACGGGCGCCCTCGTACAGCGCCGTGGCCTCCTCGGCGAGGACGTGCACGCCGCGGTGAACGTTGGCGTTGTGCTGCTCGTAGTACTCGTTCAGTACGTCGAGGACCTGGCGCGGAGTCTGCGAGGTCGCCGCGTTGTCCAGGTACACGAGCTTCTTGCCGTCGTGGATCGTGCGATCCAGGATCGGGAAGTCCTTGCGGATCGCCTCGGTGTCGAGGAGGCCCGGCAGCTGTGTCACGCGGATGCGCCACCCTTCGTGTAGGCCTCGTAGCCCTCGGCCTCCAGCTTGTCGGCGAGCTCGGCGCCGCCGGACTCGGCGATGCGGCCGTTGGCGAAGACGTGCACGAAGTCGGGCTTGATGTAGCGCAGGATGCGCGTGTAGTGCGTGATCAGCAGGGTGCCGACCTCGCCGGTCTCGCGGACGCGGTTGACGCCGTCCGAGACCTGGCGCAGCGCGTCGACGTCCAGGCCGGAGTCCGTCTCGTCGAGGATCGCGATCTTCGGCTTGAGGAGCTCCATCTGGAGGATCTCGTGGCGCTTCTTCTCACCGCCGGAGAAGCCCTCGTTCACGTTGCGCTCGGCGAAGGCCGGGTCCATCTGGAGCTGCTCCATCGCGGACTTGACCTCCTTCACCCAGGTGCGCAGCTTGGGGGCCTCGCCGCGGATCGCCGTCGCCGACGTGCGCAGGAAGTTGGAGACCGAGACGCCGGGGACCTCGACCGGGTACTGCATGGCCAGGAACATGCCGGCGCGGGCGCGCTCGTCGACGGACATCTCGAGGACGTCCTCGCCGTCGAGGGTCACGCTGCCCTGGGTGATCGTGTACTTGGGGTGACCCGCGACCGAGTAGGCGAGCGTCGACTTGCCGGAGCCGTTCGGGCCCATGATGGCGTGGGTCTCGCCCTGCTTCACGGTCAGGTCGACGCCCTTGAGGATCTCCTTCGTGGCGTTGTCGGCCTCGACGGTGACGTGCAGGTCCTTGATTTCAAGCGTTGCCATGGGTGCCTCAGGACTCCTGGGAAAGGGAGGCGTGTACGTCAACGAGTACATCGCCCCCTTCGATCTTTACGGGGTATACGGGGACGGGGCGCGTCGCGGGAAGGCCGGACGGCTTGCCGGTGCGGAGGTCGAAGCTGGAGCCGTGCAGCCAGCACTCGATCTGGCAGTCCTCCACTTCGCCCTCGGAGAGGGAGACGTTCGCGTGCGAGCAGATGTCGTGGATCGCGTACACCTCGCCCTCGGTGTGGACGACCGAGACCGGCGTGCCGTCGAGTTCCACCCGCTTCGGGGTGTCCTCTTCCAGCTCACTCAGTCCGCAGGCCCGAACGAAGCGGGCTTGGTCGAGACTCATGCGACCGACGCCTCCAGCTCCTCTTCGATCTTCGCGATGAGGCGCTCTTCGACGTCGGGCAGGCCGATCTGCTGGACCAGCTCGGCGAAGAAGCCGCGGACGACGAGGCGGCGCGCCTCCTCCTCCGGGATGCCGCGCGACTGCAGGTAGAAGAGCTGCTCGTCGTCGAAGCGGCCGGTCGCGGAGGCGTGGCCCGCGCCGACGATCTCGCCGGTCTCGATCTCGAGGTTCGGCACCGAGTCGACCCGGGCGCCGTCGGTCAGAACCAGGTTGCGGTTCATCTCGTACGTGTCCGTGCCCTCGGCCGCGGCCTCGATGAGGACGTCACCGATCCACACCGCGTGGGCGTCGTCGCCCTGGAGCGCGCCCTTGTAGACGACGTTCGACTTGCAGTGCGGGGTGTTGTGGTCGACCAGGAGGCGGTGCTCCTGGTGCTGGCCGGCGTCGGTGATGTACAGACCGAAGAGCTCGGCCTCGCCGCCGGTGCCCGCGTAGTTCACGCGAGGGTGGAGGCGGACCAGGTCGCCGCCGAAGGTGACGACCACGGACTTGAAGGACGCGTCACGGCCGACCAGCGCGTTGTGCTGGGCGACGTGCACCGCGGTGTCGTCCCAGTCCTGGACGGAGACGACGGTGAGCTTGGCGCCGTCGCCGACGACGAAGTCGACGTTGGCGGCGAGCACGGCGTCACCGGTGTGGTCGATGACGACGAGGGCCTCGGCGAACGCTCCGAGCTCGACGACCTGGTGCGCGAAGGCGGTGCCGCCCTCGCCGTGCACGGCGATGCGGATGGGCTCGGTGAGCACCGTGTCCTTGGGGACGGTCACGACCGAGGCCTTCTCGAAGGACGAGTAGGCCTGGGCGGCGACGCGGTCGACGGGCTTGCCCGCCTTGCCGACGCGGGCGTCGTCGCGGCCGACGGTCTCCTGGGTGACGCCCTCGGGGGCGCTCACCTCGACGCGGATCCCGCCGTCGGCGACCGCCGTGCCGTCGTGCAGCCCGCGCAGGCGCTCCAGCGGCGTGAACCGCCACTCCTCCTCGCGGCCGTGCGGGACCGGGAAGCTGTCCACGTCGTAGGACGGGGGCGCGCTCATGCGGGTGGCGACGGTGGACTCGGCGGCCACCGCGATGGATCCGGCGGTCGTCGAACCGACCGGGATGTTCTGAGCCTCAGCCATGGCTGTCGTCGTGCTCTCTCTCTGCGTAAGAAGTCAGTCGCTGCGGAGGATGGTCGCCGGAATTAACCGACCGAACCCTCCATCTGCAGCTCGATCAGCCGGTTCAGCTCCAGGGCGTACTCCATGGGCAGCTCCTTGGCGATCGGCTCGACGAAGCCGCGCACGATCATCGCCATGGCCTCGAACTCCGTCATGCCGCGGCTCATCAGGTAGAAGAGCTGGTCGTCGGAGACCTTGGAGACGGTGGCCTCGTGTCCCATGGAGACGTCGTCCTCGCGGACGTCGACGTAGGGGTAGGTGTCCGAGCGCGAGATCGTGTCGACGAGCAGTGCGTCGCAGAGCACGTTCGACTTCGATCCGGCGGCGCCCTCACCGATCTCGACGAGGCCGCGGTACGACGTACGACCGCCGCCGCGCGCCACCGACTTGGAGACGATGTTGGAGGACGTGTTCGGCGCCATGTGGACCATCTTGGAGCCGGCGTCCTGGTGCTGGCCCTCGCCCGCGAAGGCGATGGACAGCGTCTCGCCCTTGGCGTGCTCGCCCATGAGGTAGACGGCGGGGTACTTCATCGTCACCTTGGAGCCGATGTTGCCGTCGATCCACTCCATGGTCGCGCCCTCGTACGCCACGGCGCGCTTGGTGACCAGGTTGTAGACGTTGTTCGACCAGTTCTGGATCGTCGTGTAGCGGCAGCGGCCGCCCTTCTTGACGATGATCTCGACGACGGCGGAGTGCAGCGAGTCCGACTTGTAGATCGGCGCGGTGCAGCCCTCGACGTAGTGAACGTACGCGTCCTCGTCGACGATGATCAGGGTCCGCTCGAACTGGCCCATGTTCTCCGTGTTGATGCGGAAGTAGGCCTGGAGCGGGATCTCGACGTGCACGCCCTTGGGGACGTAGATGAACGAGCCACCGGACCATACGGCGCTGTTCAACGAGGCGAACTTGTTGTCACCGACGGGGATGACGGTGCCGAAGTACTCCTTGAAGAGCTCCGGGTGCTCCTTCAGCGCCGTGTCGGTGTCCAGGAAGATGACGCCCTGCTCCTCCAGGTCCTCGCGGATCTGGTGGTAGACGACCTCGGACTCGTACTGGGCCGCGACACCGGCGACGAGGCGCTGCTTCTCCGCCTCGGGGATGCCGAGCTTGTCGTACGTGTTCTTGATGTCCTCGGGCAGGTCCTCCCAGGACTCCGCCTGCTTCTCCGTGGAGCGCACGAAGTACTTGATGTTGTCGAAGTCGATGCCGGAGAGGTCCGAGCCCCAGTTGGGCATGGGCTTCTTGTCGAAGAGGCGCAGGCCCTTGAGGCGGAGCTTGGTCATCCACTCCGGCTCGTTCTTCTTCGCGGAGATGTCGCGGACGACGTCCTCGTTGATGCCGCGCTTGGCAGAGGCACCGGCGACGTCGGAGTCGGCCCAGCCGTATTCGTAGTTGCCCAGACCCTCGAGTTCGGGGTGGGCAGTCTCCGTGGTGGGGAGCGTCATGCGGGGTTCCTCCCGGCCGTGCTTGCTGATGCTGGTGTGGTGGTCTGCCTGGTGGTGGTGCTGCCGCTGCCGCCGCTGCGCGGAATGAACGTCGTGCAGACGCCGTCTCCGTGGGCGATGGTGGCGAGGCGCTGCACATGCGTGCCGAGGAGTTCGGAGAACATCTCCGTCTCGGCCTCGCAGAGCTGCGGAAACTGTTCGGCGACATGGGCGACCGGGCAGTGGTGCTGGCAGAGCTGTTCGCCGACCGGTGCGCTGCGCGCCGTAGCAGCGTACCCGTCGGCGGTCAACGCCTTCGCCAGAGCCTCGGTGCGCTGTTCGGGGGGCGCGGCGTCGATCGCCTGCCTGTACGTCTCGGCCTGGGCGGTGATCCTCGCCCGGGCGAACGCGACGACGGCCTCTTCACCGTGGTGCTCGGTGATCCACCGGAGCGCTTCCGCGGCCAGCTTGTCGTACGACTGGTCGAAGGCGTCGCGCCCGCAGTCGGTCAGCGCGAAGACCTTGGCGGGACGGCCCCGGGTTCTGGCGCCGTAGACCCGCTGTTCGCGGGGCTCGACCACGTTCTCGTGGGCGAGGGCGTCCAGGTGCCTGCGGACGGCCGCCTGGGTGAGGCCGAGGCGCTTCGCGAGATCGGCGACGGTGGACGGGCCGTGGTCCAGGATGGACCGCGCGACACGGTTGCGCGTCGAACGCTCACCTGTCGCGAGTTCCTCCTGCGGAGCCTCGCCAACGTTTTTCACAACGCCATTGTTGCGTAATTCCTCAGAGCCTGACAACCCGCGTCCTGATCACCGGACGGTGCGCTGCATCACTTAGGTAAACCTAAGCTGACCTGCGGAAACGATCACTGATCGATCAATTGGGTGGCGCTCGGCCGGTCGGTCCAGGAGACTGCCTGACCATGCCGACACCCCCTCCCACCGGCCCTTTGTGCACGCGCGAGTCCCTCGCGCGCGAGCTGCTCCGGCTCGGCGTGCGCCCCGGCGAGACCCTCCTCGCCCACACCTCGCTCAGCGCGCTCGGCTGGGTGAGCGGCGGAGCCGTCGCCCTCGTCCAGGCGCTCCTGGACGCCCTGGGCCCCGACGGCACGCTCGTGGTCCCCACGCACACCGGCGACAACTCCGAGCCCTCGGTGTGGCAGAACCCTCCCGTGCCCGAGGAGTGGTGGCCGGAGCTCCGCGCGTCGATCCCGGCGTACGACCCGCTGACCTCCGCCAGCTACGGCGTCGGCGTCGTCCCGGAGACCGTCCGCACCTGGCCCGGCGCCCTGCGCAGCGCCCACCCGCAGACGTCGTTCGCGGCGCTCGGCCCCGCCGCCGCCACGATCACCGCCGGGCACGCACGCGACTGCCGGCTCGGCGAGCGCAGCCCCCTGGCCCGCCTGGAGAAGGCGGGCGCCCGCGTCCTCCTCCTCGGCGCGGGCTACGGCTCGTGCACCTCGTTCCACCTGGCCGAGTACCGCGTCCCCGGCCCCGAGGAGGAGACCTCGTTCGCCGCGATGACATCCCGGGGGCGCGTCTGGAAGACCGTGCGGGAGCGGTCGATCGACGAGGGGGACTTCGCCGAGCTCGGCGAAGCCTTCGAGCAGGACACCGAGGTCGTACGCGGCTTCGTCGGCGCCGCCGAGTCACGGCTCTTCCCGGTGGCGGACGCCGTGGCGTACGCGGAGCGGTGGATGGCGACGAACCGCCCCGCGCAGCCAGGACCTCCGGTCCGTCCCTAGACTGGCTCACCATGCGAAACGAGCCTGTCGTACAGGTCGAAAATCTGGTCAAACGGTACGGCCCCAAGACCGCGGTGGACGGTCTCGACCTGACGGCGGAGGCCGGCATCACCGCCGTTCTCGGCCCCAACGGCGCGGGCAAGACCACCACGATCGAGACGTGCGAGGGCTACCGGAAGCCGGACTCCGGCACCGTCCGCGTCCTCGGCCTCGACCCGGTCCGCGAGGCGGACGCGCTGCGGCCCCGCGTCGGCGTGATGCTCCAGTCCGGCGGCGTCTACTCCGGCGCCCGCGCCGACGAGATGCTCCGCCACGTGGCCAAGCTCCACGCCCACCCGCTGGACGTCGACGCGCTGATCGAGCGGCTCGGCCTCGGCACCTGCGGCCGCACCACCTACCGGCGCCTCTCCGGCGGCCAGCAGCAGCGTCTGGCGCTCGCCATGGCCGTAGTCGGCAGGCCCGAGCTGGTCTTCCTCGACGAGCCGACCGCGGGCCTCGACCCACAGGCCCGCCGGGCGACCTGGGAGCTCGTGCGCGACCTGCGCCGCGACGGGGTCTCCGTCATCCTCACGACACACCACATGGACGAGGCCGAGGAGCTCTCCGACGACGTCGCCATCGTCGACGCGGGCAAGGTCATCGCCCAGGGCAGCCCGGACGAGCTGTGCCGCGGCGGCGCCGAGAACACCCTGCGCTTCACCGGCCGCCCCGGCCTCGACGTCGGCTCGCTCCTCAAGGCCCTGCCCCCGGACTCCGCCGCCGCCGAACTCACCCCCGGCTCCTACCGCGTGAGCGGCACGGTCGACCCGCAGCTGCTCGCCACGGTCACCTCGTGGTGCGCCCAGCACGGAGTCATGCCGGACCGCATCTCGGTCGAACGCCACACCCTGGAAGACGTCTTCCTCGAGCTCACGGGTAAGGAGCTGCGCGGATGAGCGCCGCCGGTACGTACACGCCGAAGCCGGGCGCCGCCCCGCTCTCCCGCATGATCGCGGCGCAGGCGGTTCTTGAGACGAAGATGCTGCTGCGCAACGGCGAGCAGCTGCTCCTCACGGTCATCATTCCGACCCTGCTCCTGGTGCTGTTCAGCGCGGTCGACATCGTCGACACGGGCAAGGGCGAGGCCGTCGACTTCCTCGCGCCCGGCATCCTCGCGCTCGCCGTGATGTCGACGGCGTTCACCGGGCAGGCCATCGCGACGGGCTTCGAGCGCCGCTACGGGGTGCTCAAGCGGCTCGGCGCCTCGCCGCTGCCGCGCTGGGGGCTGATGACGGCGAAGACGCTCTCGGTGCTGGTCACCGAGGTCCTGCAGGTCGTCCTCGTCACGGTCATCGCGTTCGCGCTCGGCTGGTCGCCGCACGGCAACCCGTTCGCCGTCCTGCTGCTCCTCGTGCTCGGCACGGCGGCGTTCTCCGGGCTCGGCCTGCTGATGGCGGGCACGCTCAAGGCGGAGGCGACCCTGGCCGCCGCGAACCTGGTCTTCCTGCTCCTGCTCATGGGCGGCGGCGTGATCGTCCCCCTCGACAAGTTCCCCGACGCGGCGCGGACGCTGCTCGGGCTGCTTCCCATCTCGGCGCTCTCGGACGGCCTGCGCGACGTCCTGCAGCACGGCGCGGCCATGCCGTGGGGGGACCTCGGGATCCTCGCGGTGTGGGCGGTGCTCGGGCTCGGCGCGGCGGCGAAGTTCTTCCGCTGGGAGTAGGCCGGCGTGGAAACGTCCCCCTCGTGAAGCCGTGCACAAGCGGCCCCCTACGATGGGGCGCGTGCCAAACGTGACCCGAGCCGACATCGCTCAAGCCGTGCGGAACCCGCTCGCCTTCATCGCCGAGCGCTGGACCCCCACGCAGCGGACCGTCCAGCAGGCGGCCCTGATCTCCCTCGTCATGACGGTCCTCATCGTGGTGACGGGTGGCGCCGTCCGCCTGACCGGCTCGGGCCTCGGCTGCCCGACCTGGCCCAAGTGCACGGACGACTCGCTGACCGCGACCCACGAGATGGGCTTCCACGGAGTCGTCGAGTTCGGCAACCGCATGCTGACGTACGTGCTGTGCGCGGCCGTCGGCTGGGCGATCATCGCGGCCCGCTCGCAGAAGCCGATGCGGCGCAGCCTCACCCGGCTCGGCTGGATCCAGTTCTGGCTGGTCATGGGCAACGCGGTGCTCGGCGGCATCGTCGTACTCGTCGGCCTGAACCCGTACACGGTCGCGGCACACTTCCTGCTCTCCTCCGCCCTGATCGCGGTCGCCGTCGTCATGTGGCAGCGGGTCCAGGAGGGCGACGCCGAACCGCGCCCGCTGGTCGGCAAGCCCGTAACGCAGCTCGTGTGGGTCCTGGTCGCGGTCTCCGCCGTGCTGATCGTGGCGGGCACCGTCGTGACGGGCGCGGGGCCGCACGCGGGCGACTCCAGTGACGTGCCGCGGATGGGCGTCGACTGGGAGGCGGTCAGCAAGCTGCACGCCGTCATCGCGTGGGTCGTGGTGACGCTGACGTTCGCCCTGTGGTTCGTCCTGAAGGCCGTCGACGCGCCCCGGGGCCCGCTGACCCGCACCCGCCAGCTGTTCCTGATCCTGCTGTCGCAGGGCGCGATCGGTTACGTCCAGTACTTCACGGACCTGCCGGAGCTCCTCGTCGGCCTGCACATGCTCGGCTCGTGCGTGGTGTGGATCGCCGTGATCCGCGTCCTGCTCTCGCTGCGGGAGCGTCCGCTCACCACGGCCGATCTGCCCGCCCAGGCCGACGACTCACGGCTCTCGGCCGTCTGAGAACCCGTCCGGCAGCCCGTACACCCGCCGCGCGTTGCCCGCGGCGATGAGACCCGCCACGCGCTGCGCGTCGGTGAGCGACCAGGCGCCCTCCGCGACCCAGGTGCCCAGCACCCGGCCGAGGGCCTCCCTGAACAGATGTGCCCCGACGACGTGCAGCTCGGGCAGCCCGTGGGCGCCGCTGGAGAACAGCAGCTTGCCGAAGGGCGCGAGTTCCAGGATCTCGGCGAGCACGGCGGCCGCGCGGGCCCCGGTGCGCACCAGCGCGGGGCCCAGATCCGCGTACACGTGCGGGAAGACGGCCGCCAGGTGCGCGGCGCTGCGGTGGTACGGATAGCCGTGCAGCAGCACCAGATCCGTGCCGAGCCCCGCGGTGGCCCGCGCGAACTCGCCGAAGTACGTCTGCGGGTCCCCGGCCCCCGCATGCAGTTGGAGCGGCCGCCCCGAGGCCACCGCGATCCACAGCAGGTGCCGCAGCAGTACGGGATCGGCGAGCGCCCCGCCGACCTGCCGGTCCGCCAGCCAGCGCCCCACCGCGCCCCGCACCTCGCCGGGTCCGGGCGGTTCCGGGGCGAGGGCCAGCGGGTGCCGTACGCCCGCGACCGAGGTGAAGGCGACGGCTCCGGCGGCGGCCGCGTGCACGGATTCGGCGAGGTTGGCGAGGAACGTGTCGGCGGTGCCCGAGGTGTCCGCGACCTGCTCGGCCAGTAATTCCAGGCGGACGATCTCGCGGGCGTCGGCGTCGCCGGTGGAGGCCATCTCGCCGGGGCCCGTCAGGTCCCCGGGAAGGCCCGTGTCGACGAGGTACGTGGTGATGCCGCTGCCGCGCAGCAGGCGCCGCCCCGACTCCAGGACGCCCAGTTCGCGGCGGCGGGCGAGATAGCGGGCCGGCGGGCAGTGCGGCTCGATGCCGAGCAGCGGCGGGCACCAGCGGCGCACCGCGAAACCGGTCTGGGTGTCGAAGAAGGTGGTGCCGGGGGCGGGCGGTCCCCCGCCCCGGCCGAGGTGGGCCTCGAAGGTGCCGAGGCCCAGCTCCGTGCGGAGGACGCCATGGCAGTACTGATCCACCAGGGACGGCGTTTCGATCATCCGGACTCCCGATCGGTGGACCTGGCTTCTACGGTCCTAACGGGTGACCCGGGTGTCAGGTGTTGCTTTCGGCCTTCATCGGCCTCAGCCGTTGCTCGGGCCGCCGATCTGGATGCCCGCCATCCGCTTCCACTCGTAGGGGCCGGTCTTCACCTTGGCGGCGAATTCCCCCGCGAACTCCTCGTGGACGGTGATTCCGGCCTTCTCCACGGCGCTCTGCGCGACGGCGTAGGTGGGCGCGACCAGGTCGCCCCAGCCGCCGTCCGCGCCCACGAGGACGATCCGGGTGCCCTCGTGCCCGATGTACGCGATCTGCCCCTCGGCGCCGCCGTGGGCCTGCGCGAAGGCACCGATCTCCTTGGCGAGCCGGGCGGCCTTCCGCTCGGCACGAGCGGCCTGCTTGCTGTCCTCAACCTGCTGGATCTCTGCCATGGGCAGGATGCTACCGACGGGTAGCCCACTTGGCGACAGACGGACGACGTGGCATCTGCCACGCGCTGGGCATGCCCCGTAAGGCGCCTCACCGCGGAGCGACTAGCGCAGGAAGGGGTCCACCGCCACGGCCACGAAGAGCAGCGACACGTACGTGATCGACCAGTGGAAGAGCCGCATCTCCTTGAGCTTGCCGCCCGTCACCTCGGCCTTGGCGCGGTTCTGGAGCCCGTGCGCCTCCCACAGCCACCAGCCGCCGGTCACCAGCGCCACCGCGGTGTAGAACCAGCCGGTGTAGCCGAGGGGCTGGAGCAGCAGCGAGACGGCGACCATGACCCAGCTGTAGAGGACGATCTGGCGGGCGACCACCTTGTTGGAGGCGATGACCGGCAGCATCGGCACGCCGACGCGCGCGTAGTCGTCCTTGACCTTCATGGAGAGCGGCCAGTAGTGCGGGGGCGTCCAGAAGAACATCACCAGGAAGAGGACGATCGGCGCCCACGACATGGAGTTGGTGACCGAGGACCAGCCGATGAGGACCGGCAGGCAGCCGGCGATGCCGCCCCAGACGATGTTCTGCGAGGTCCGGCGCTTCAGGATCATCGTGTAGACGACCACGTAGAAGAGCAGGGCGCCGAGCGAGAGCCAGGCGGAGAGCCAGTTCACGGCGTAGCCGAACAGCAGCGTCGAGACGACCGCCAGGGTGATGCCGAAGACGAGGCACTCGCGGGGGCTGACCATGCCGGTCACGAGCGGCCGCTGCGACGTGCGGTCCATCAGCGCGTCGATGTCGCGGTCGATGTACATGTTGAGGGCGTTCGCGCCCCCCGCGGAGAGGTAGCCGCCCAGGCAGGTCACGAAGACCAGCCACAGGTCGGGCACCCCTTGCTCGGCGAGGAACATCACCGGAACGGTGGTGATGAGCAGAAGCTCGATGATCCGCGGCTTGGTCAGCGCCACGAACGCCTTGACACGAGCCCCGAACGGCCGATGGCTCGGGCTAAGGTCCGTCCCGGAAACCCCCGCTGGACGGGATTCAACGGCCGTCACGCACACCCCTGACAGAGACATCCCAGCAGGCCGACCAGCACCTTCTGACATGAAGATCCGGTAAAGCCCGCGCGTACCACGCCACTGTAGACGTTGCCCATACCTCGCCCTTCGCGGGGGTGGGGTCGTGTTGGACCGCGGGGCCCAACGGCGTCCCGGGCGGCCCGGGTCGCCACATGAGCGGAACCGTGCGTTCATTGAGCGGACAAATGGGCGATACCCGTGGCCTTTTGAGCGGACATATGAGCGAGCCCGTATTCACTTGCGGAATGTCTTCACTTTCTTTTCGGGAGGCGCATCCCCGCATGTCGCGGCAGTCTGGAATGACTCGAAAAAATGAGCGTTCTAGCAGCGGTAGGCTCGACAACGGCCGGTGGGATCTACGCCGCCGGCATTCGACATGTGGAGAGGAGCCCTGACTCAGGGTGAGCACCAAGCCGACCACCACAGACCTCGAGTGGACCGAACTGGACCAGCGGGCCGTTGACACCGCCCGCGTCCTGGCCATGGATTCCGTACAGAAGGTCGGCAACGGCCATCCCGGTACGGCCATGAGCCTCGCGCCCGCCGCGTACACCCTTTTCCAGAAGGTGATGCGCCACGACCCGGCGGACGCCGACTGGACCGGCCGCGACCGGTTCGTCCTCTCTGCGGGCCACTCGTCCCTGACCCTCTACATCCAGCTGTACCTGGCCGGTTTCGGCCTGGAGCTGGATGACCTGAAGGCCTTCCGCACCTGGGGCTCGAAGACCCCGGGCCACCCGGAGTACGGCCACACGGTGGGCGTGGAGACGACCACGGGCCCGCTGGGCCAGGGCGTTGCCAACGCCGTGGGCATGGCGATGGCCGCCCGCTACGAGCGCGGTCTGTTCGACCCGGAGACGACCGACGGCTCGTCCCCGTTCGACCACTACGTGTACGCCATCGCCGGTGACGGCTGCCTCCAGGAAGGCATCTCCGGCGAGGCCTCGTCGCTGGCCGGACACCAGAAGCTCGGCAACCTGATCCTGCTGTGGGACGACAACCACATCTCGATCGAGGGCGACACCGAGACCGCCGTTTCCGAGGACACCCTCAAGCGGTACGAGGCGTACGGCTGGCACGTCCAGCGTGTGGCGCCCAAGGAGGACGGCGACCTCGACCCCGCCGCGCTCTACGCCGCGATCCAGGCCGCCAAGGCCGAGACCGAGCGCCCCTCCTTCATCGCGATGCGCTCGATCATCGCCTGGCCCGCCCCGAACGCGCAGAACACCGAGGCCGCACACGGCTCGGCGCTCGGCGACGAGGAAGTGGCCGCCACCAAGCGCGTCCTCGGCTTCGACCCGGAGCAGACCTTCGAGGTCTCCGACGAGGTCCTCGCGCACACCCGCAAGGCGCTCGACCGCGGCCGCGAGGCCAAGGCCGAGTGGGAGAAGAGCTTCGCCTCGTGGCGCAGCGGTGACTCCGCGCGCGCGGCCGAGTTCGACCGCATCACCGCGGGCGAGCTGCCCGAGGGCTGGGAGGAGAAGCTCCCGGAGTTCGAGACCGGCAAGGGCGTCGCCACGCGTGCCGCGTCCGGCAAGGTCCTGCAGGCGCTCGGCGCGGTCATCCCCGAGCTGTGGGGCGGCTCCGCCGACCTGGCGGGCTCGAACAACACCACCATCGACAAGAACTCCTCGTTCCTGCCGAAGGGCAACCCGCTGCCGGGAGCCGACCCGTACGGCCGCACGATCCACTTCGGCATCCGCGAGCACTCCATGGCCGCGGAGATGAACGGCATCGCGCTGCACGGCAACACGCGCATCTACGGCGGCACCTTCCTGGTGTTCTCCGACTACATGCGCAACGCCGTGCGTCTGTCCGCACTGATGCACCTGCCGGTGACGTACGTGTGGACGCACGACTCCATCGGCCTCGGCGAGGACGGCCCGACCCACCAGCCGGTCGAGCACCTGGCCTCGCTGCGCGCCATCCCGGGCCTGAACGTCGTGCGCCCGGCCGACGCGAACGAGACCGCCATCGCGTGGCGCGAGATCCTCAAGCGCTACACCAAGGAGTTCGGCAAGGGCGCCCCGCACGGCCTCGCGCTGACCCGCCAGGGCGTGCCGACGTACGAGCGCAACGAGGACGCCGCCAAGGGTGGCTACGTCCTGTTCGAGGCCGAGGGCGGCTCGCCCGAGGTCGTGCTGATCGGCACCGGCTCCGAGGTCCAGCTCGCCGTCGAGGCGCGCGAGCAGCTGCAGGCCGCGGGTGTCCCGACGCGCGTCGTCTCGATGCCGTCGGTCGAGTGGTTCGAGGAGCAGGACCAGGGGTACCGGGACTCGGTGCTGCCGCCGTCGGTGAAGGCGCGCGTGGCGGTCGAGGCGGGCATCGGCCTGACCTGGCACCGCTTCGTGGGTGACGCCGGACGCATCGTCTCGCTGGAGCACTTCGGTGCTTCCGCGGACGCCAAGGTGCTCTTCCGCGAGTTCGGTTTCACCGCTGACGCGGTGGCCGAGGCGGCGCGGGAATCGATCGCCGCCGCTCAGCGCTGACGCCCATATACGACCAAGTAGGAGATGTAATTCCATGACAGACGCACTCAAGCGCCTTTCAGAAGAAGGCGTCGCGATCTGGCTGGACGACCTGTCGCGCAAGCGGATCACGTCCGGCAACCTCGCCGAGCTGATCGACCAGCAGCACGTCGTGGGCGTCACGACCAACCCCTCGATCTTCCAGAAGGCGATCTCGCAGGGCGACGGTTACGACCAGCAGCTCTCGGACCTCGCCGCCCGCGGGGTCAGCGTCGAAGAGGCCATCCGCATGATCACGACGGCGGACGTCCGTGACGCCGCCGACATCCTGCGCCCGGTCTTCGACGCCACCGGTGGCCAGGACGGCCGGGTGTCGATCGAGGTCGACCCGCGGCTCGCCCACAACACCAAGTCGACGGTCGCCGAGGCCAAGCAGCTCGCGTGGCTGGTGGACCGCCCGAACACGCTCATCAAGATTCCCGCGACGAAGGCGGGCCTGCCCGCGATCACCGAGGTCATCGGCCTCGGCATCAGCGTCAACGTCACGCTGATCTTCTCCCTGGAGCGTTACCGCCTGGTCATGGACGCGTACCTCGCGGGCCTGGAGAAGGCCAAGGAGCGCGGCCTGGATCTCTCCAAGATCCACTCAGTGGCGTCCTTCTTCGTGTCCCGCGTGGACACCGAGATCGACAAGCGCCTGGACGGCATCGGCACGGACGAGGCCAAGTCGCTCAAGGGCAAGGCCGCCCTCGCCAACGCCCGCCTGGCGTACGAGGCGTACGAGGAGGTCTTCTCCTCGGACCGCTGGGCCGCCCTGGACAAGGCGCAGGCCAACAAGCAGCGTCCGCTGTGGGCCTCGACCGGCGTCAAGGACCCGGCGTACAAGGACACCCTGTACGTCGACGACCTCGTCGCGCCCAACACCGTGAACACGATGCCGGAGGCGACCCTGGAGGCCACGGCCGACCACGGTCAGATCACGGGCAACACCGTCGCGGGCACGTACGACCAGGCGCGTGCCGAGATCGCCGCCGTGGAGAAGCTCGGCATCGGCTACGACGAAGTCGTGCAGCTCCTGGAGGACGAGGGCGTCGAGAAGTTCGAGGCGTCCTGGACCGACCTGCTCAAGTCCACCGAGGCCGAGCTCCAGCGCCTCGCTCCCGCGAAGGGCTGACCCACTTTGTCAAGCAGCAATCCGCTGCGTGACGCCGCAGACCGACGGCTCCCGCGTATCGCGGGGCCGTCGGGCCTGGTCATTTTTGGTGTCACGGGCGATTTGTCCCGTAAAAAGTTGATGCCTGCTGTCTACGACCTCGCCAACCGGGGTCTGCTGCCACCAGGTTTCTCGCTCATCGGCTTCGCCCGCCGCGACTGGGAGGACGAGGACTTCGCCCAGGTCGTCCACGACGCGGTCAAGCAGCACTCGCGGACGCCGTTCCGCGAGGAGGTCTGGCAGCAGCTCATCCAGGGCATGCGCTTCGTCCAGGGCAACTTCGACGACGACGACGCCTTCGAGCAGCTCAAGGCGACCATCCAGGAGCTGGACAAGGCGCAGGGCACCGGCGGCAACTTCGCGTTCTACCTCTCGGTGCCGCCGAAGTTCTTCCCGCAGGTCGTCCAGCAGCTGAAGAAGCACGAGCTCGCGGACGCCCCGAAGGGCTGCTGGCGCCGTGCGGTCATCGAGAAGCCGTTCGGGCACGACCTGGCGTCGGCCCAGGACCTCAACGCGATCGTGCACGAGGTGTTCGCCCCGGACCAGGTGTTCCGGATCGACCACTACCTCGGCAAGGAGACCGTCCAGAACATCCTGGCGCTCCGCTTCGCCAACCAGATGTTCGAGCCGATCTGGAACCGGTCGTACGTCGACCACGTCCAGATCACGATGGCCGAGGACATCGGCATCGGCGGCCGCGCGGGCTACTACGACGGCATCGGTGCCGCCCGTGACGTCATCCAGAACCACCTGCTCCAGCTGATGGCGCTGACCGCGATGGAGGAGCCCGCCTCCTTCGACGCCGACGCGCTGGTCGCCGAGAAGGCGAAGGTGCTCGGCGCCGTCCGGCTGCCGAAGGACCTCGGCAGGAACACGGTCCGCGGCCAGTACGCCGCGGGCTGGCAGGGCGGCGAGAAGGCCGTCGGCTACCTCCAGGAAGACGGCATCGACGCCAAGTCGAAGACCGACACCTACGCCGCGATCAAGCTGGAGGTGGACAACCGCCGCTGGGCGGGCGTGCCCTTCTACCTGCGCACCGGCAAGCGCCTGGGCCGCCGCGTCACGGAGATCGCGGTCGTCTTCCAGCGCGCGCCCCACTCCCCCTTCGACCACACCGCCACCGAGGAGCTCGGGCAGAACGCGATCGTCATCCGCGTCCAGCCCGACGAGGGCATCACGGTCCGGTTCGGCTCCAAGGTGCCCGGCACCTCCATGGAGATCCGGGACGTCTCGATGGACTTCGCGTACGGCGAGTCCTTCACCGAGTCCAGCCCGGAGGCGTACGAGCGTCTGATCCTGGACGTCCTGCTCGGCGACGCCAACCTCTTCCCGCGCACGGAGGAGGTCGAGCTGTCCTGGAACATCCTCGACCCGATCGAGGAGTACTGGGACAAGCACGGCAAGCCCGCGCAGTACCCGGCCGGCACCTGGGGCCCGACCGAGGCGGACGAAATGCTCGCACGAGACGGACGGAGCTGGCGTCGGCCATGAAGATCGACCTTACGGACACCACGTCCAGCAAGATCAACAAGGCGCTGGTGCAGGGCCGCCGCGCGATCGGCACTCCGGCCGTGGGCATGGTCCTCACCCTCGTCATCGTCACCGACGAGGAAAACGCCTACGACTCCCTGAAGGCCGCCAACGACGCGTCCCGCGAGCACCCCTCGCGCACCCTCGTGGTCATCAAGCGGGCCGCCCGCTCGCCCCGTGACCGCACCACCTCGCGCCTGGACGCCGAGGTACGGGTCGGCGTGGAGGCGGGCACCGGCGAGACGGTGGTCCTGCGGCTGTACGGCGAGGTCATCGACCACGCCCAGTCGGTCGTGCTGCCGCTGCTGCTCCCCGACGCCCCCGTGGTCGTCTGGTGGCCGGTCAACGCCCCGCTGGACCCGGCCAACGACCCGCTCGGCGCCCTGGCCCAGCGGCGTGTCACGGACACGTACGCGGCCGAGGACCCGATCGGCGAGCTGACCGCGCGCGCCGAGGCCTACCACCCCGGCGACACGGACCTGTCGTGGACCCGCATCACGCCGTGGCGCTCGATGCTGGCCGCGGCCCTGGACCAGATCGCCTGCAAGGTGCAGTCGGTGCAGGTGGACGGCGAGGAGTTCAATCCGAGCTGCGAGCTGCTCGCCATGTGGCTCGCGGACCGGCTCGACGTCCCGGTGAAGCGGGCGCTGTCGCCCGGCCCCGGCCTGACCGGTGTGCGCATGGAGACCGACTGCGGCCCCATCGTGCTCGACCGGGCCGACGGCTCGCTCGCCACGCTCCACATCGAGGGCCAGCCCAACCGGGCCGTGGCGCTCAAGCGCCGCGAGACGGCGGAGCTGATCGCGGAGGAGCTGCGTCGCCTCGACCCGGACGACACCTACGCGTCGGCGCTGAAGTACGGCGTGGACCGGCTGGCGCAGACGCCCACCGGGCGGGTGACCGAGACGGCCGACGAGGCCCCCCGGAACTCCGGTGACTCCGGCGAATCCGGTGACTCCACGGCCGCTCCCGAGCCGAAGAAGGCCCCGGCCAAGAAGACCGCCGCGAAGAAGGCGGCGGCCAAGTGACCGCGGCCCCGCAGCTCGTCGTCCACCGCGACAAGGAGCTGATGGCGCAGGCCGCGGCGGCCCGCCTCATCACGAAGATCGTCGACGCGCAGGCCGCCCGCGGCCACGCGTCGGTGGTCCTCACCGGCGGCCGCAACGGAAACGGCGTACTGGCGGCGCTCGCCGCGTCCCCCGCGAAGGACGCGATCGACTGGTCGCGTCTGGACCTGTGGTGGGGCGACGAGCGCTTCCTGCCCGACGGCGACCCGGAGCGCAACTACACCCAGGCCAAGGAGGCACTGCTCGACTCGGTGCCCCTCAACCCGGCCCGGGTGCACCCGATGCCGGCCTCGGACGGTGCGTACGAGGTGGACGCGGCGGCGGAGATCTACGCCGCCGAGCTCACCGCGGCCGCGGGCCCCGAGGACCACGGCCCGGTGCCGACGTTCGACGTCCTGATGCTCGGCGTCGGCCCGGACACGCACGTCGCGTCGCTCTTCCCGGAGCTTCCCGCGGTGCGTGAGACGGAGCGCTCGGTGGTCGGTGTGCACGGCGCGCCGAAGCCCCCGCCGACCCGCGTCACGCTCACGCTCCCGGCGATCCGGGCGGCCCGCGAGGTGTGGCTGCTCGCTGCGGGCGAGGACAAGGCGAACGCCGCGGCGATCGCCCTGTCCGGCGCCGGCGAGGTGCAGGCCCCCGCGGCCGGTGCCTACGGCCGCTCCCGGACGCTGTGGCTCCTGGACGCCGCGGCGGCCTCCCAGCTCCCGCCGGAGCTGTATCCGCCGGCCGTCGCGTAGCGGTCCCGGCGGTCCGCCGCGCTACGACCCTGAGGGCCCCGCACCGGTCGGTGCGGGGCCCTCAGGCGTCGACGAGGACGCGCCGGTAGCTGCTGCCGTCCTGTTCGCGGACGAGGAGGCCGTCGGTGACGCAGTACCTGCGCAGCGCCGCCGTGTCGTCGTGGACGGTGCGGAACGCGTCGTTGACCTCGCCCTCGCTGTAGGCGCGGTCGGCGTCGAAGAGGGTGTCCGTGAGGTGGACGAGGAGTTCGTGGCGCACGACGGGACGGACCGGGATGGCCGTGAGGCGGCCGTGCGCGAAGAAGCCGGTGAGGCGGCGCGGCACCGTGGGGTGGGCGTGCGCGTCGACGGGGTCGGGAGAGCGCCGGAAGACGGCGGGGTCGGCCCGCAGTGAGCCGTCGGGCAGCCGCTCCACGAGGCCGGTGGCGAGGAGGCGTCCCAGGTGCTTGCGGGCGACGGCGGAGTCGGCCTCGCGGGGCGGCAGGTCGTCGAGGACGATCCGCGCGTACAGCCTGAGTCTCTCGGGATCGGCGAGCGCGGCGTGCAGCTGGTCCATGACGGGGTCCCTCCCGGCGGGTGACAGAGCCGAAGCAGTGTCACCCGCCGGGCGGTCCGCCCGCATCCGATTAACAAGTGGCGTTGCTCAACGGCCGCGCAGATCCCGGTACTTGGCGACCAGCGCCGTCGTCGACCCGTCCAGGTCCGGCACCTCGGCGCCCTCCGTCAGCGCGGGCTCGACGCGCTTGGCGAGGACCTTGCCGAGCTCGACGCCCCACTGGTCGAAGGAGTCGATGTTCCACACGGCGCCCTGCACGAACACCTTGTGCTCGTAGAGCGCGATGAGCTGGCCGAGGACCGAGGGGGTCAGCCCCTTGGCGAGGATCGTCGTCGTGGGGTGGTTGCCCTTGAACGTCTTGTGCGGGACGAGCTCCTCCGCGACGCCCTCGGCGCGCACCTCGTCCGGCGTCTTGCCGAACGCCAGCGCCTGGGTCTGCGCGAAGAAGTTGGCCATCAGCAGGTCGTGCTGGGCGACCAGACCGGGCAGCAGGTCGGCGACCGGCTCGGCGAAGCCGATGAAGTCCGCCGGGATCAACTTCGTGCCCTGGTGGATGAGTTGGTAGTAGGCGTGCTGGCCGTTGGTACCGGGCGTGCCCCAGACGACCGGGCCCGTCTGCCAGTCGACCTCCTTGCCGTCCCGGTCGACGTACTTGCCGTTGGACTCCATGTCCAGCTGCTGGAGGTACGCGGTGAACTTGGAGAGGTAGTGCGAGTACGGCAGGACGGCGTGCGACTGCGCGTCGTGGAAGTTGCCGTACCAGATGCCCAACAGGCCCATGAGGAGCGGCACGTTGGACTCGGCGGGCGCCGTGCGGAAGTGCTCGTCGACGAGGTGGAAGCCGTCGAGCATCTCGCGGAAGCGGTCGGGCCCGATGGCGATCATCAGGGAGAGGCCGATCGCCGAGTCGTACGAGTAGCGGCCGCCGACCCAGTCCCAGAACTCGAACATGTTGTCCGTGTCGATGCCGAAGTCGGAGACCTTCTCGGCGTTGGTCGACAGGGCCACGAAGTGCTTGGCGACAGCGTCCGGGGAGGCCTTCAGCTCGGTGAGCAGCCAGTCGCGGGCCGAGGTGGCGTTGGTGATCGTCTCGATGGTGGTGAACGTCTTCGACGCGATGATGAACAGCGTCTCGGCGGCGTCCAGGTCCCGCACGGCCTCGTGCAGGTCGGCGCCGTCCACGTTCGACACGAAGCGGACGGTGAGGCCGCGGTCGGTGAAGGAGCGCAGCGCCTCGTACGCCATCGCCGGACCGAGGTCGGAGCCGCCGATGCCGATGTTGACGACGTTCTTGATGCGCTTGCCGGTGTGACCGGTCCACTCGCCGGAGCGGACCTTCTCCGAGAAGGCGCCCATTTTGTCGAGGACGGCGTGCACGGCGGGCACCACGTTCTCGCCGTCGACCTCGATGACGGCGTCCCGCGGGGCGCGCAGCGCCGTGTGCAGGACGGCGCGGTCCTCGGTGGTGTTGATCTTCTCGCCGCGGAACATGGCGTCCCGCAGTCCGAAGACGTCGGTCGCGGCCGCCAGCTCGCGCAGGAGCGTCAGCGTCTCGTCGGTGACTAGGTGCTTGGAGTAGTCGATGTGCAGGTCGCCGACCTGGAGGGTGTACGCCGTGCCGCGCGCCGGGTCCGCGGCGAAGAGCTCTCGCAGCTGCACCTCCCCCAGCTGGTCACGGTGCTCGGTGAGCGCCGTCCACTCGGGAATCCGGTCGAGCCTGGCGCGGCTTTCTGCGTTCATCTCGGACTTCAGCCTTCTCTCGTACGTGCGTACGTTAATTGCCCCGCTGCACCCTCCAACCTAATCGATCAGGGAGCGGGATGAGATGTCCGAAACTGTCTGTCCGCACACGTACCGGAAACGTGCCGCGACAAGAAACCGGCCGGACACTTTTCGGCGTCCGGCCGGTTCCTTTGTCGTATTCAAGTGCTAGATCTCGCCCCGCAGTTTGGCGAGCGCTTCCGCGAGGATGGCCTCCCCGTCCGCGTCGCTGCGCCGCTCGCGTACATACGCCAGGTGCGTCTTGTACGGCTCGGTGCGCGGCGGGTCCGGCGGGTTGTCCCGGTCCTGACCTGCCGGAAAGCCGCAGCGGGGACAGTCCCACGTATCGGGGACCTGCGCGTCGCTGGCGAAGCTCGGCTGCGTCTCGTGCCCGTTGGAGCACCAGAAGGAGATGCGCAGTCGCGGCGCGGACTCACCGCGCTCGGCCTCGCCCATCGGCCCCGCCCCGACCCGACTTCCTCGGATCGCGTTGCCACTTGCCACGGTCGTAACTCCCTGCGTGATGGTGCTGCTGCGGGCGCCTCAGTTTACGTAAGGCCCAACGCGCGTCCAGTGTTGGGAGTTACACCCCACCCCCGGACGCAAGCCCCATGATAAGCCGCGCACGCGGGCGCGCACCGGACAAGCGACCAGTGGCTGACGCTAGTTGTTCGCCTTCATGAGAAGGCCGAGCGCGACAATGCACGCGAACCACAGCAGACCGACCACGACCGTGATGCGGTCGAGGTTGCGCTCGGCGACGGAGGAACCGCCGACGGACGACTGCATGCCGCCACCGAACATGTCGGAAAGACCGCCGCCCTTGCCCTTGTGCATCAGCACCAGCAACATCAGCAGAGCGCTGAAGACGATGAGGGCGATCGAGAACCCCATAACCACGGCTGGACCAACTTCCTCGGATCTGAATCGACGACGGGGGCCGAAGGCTTCGAGCTTCGACCCCCGTCAGGGTACGACGTAACGCCGCTAGCGCATACTCACTGGTCGCCGAAGCGAACGATCTTGACGAACTCGTCCGAGTCCAGCGCCGCGCCGCCGACGAGGGCGCCGTCCACGTCGGGCTGCGCCATGATGTCGGCGACGTTCTTCGCCTTCACGGAGCCGCCGTACTGGATGCGGACCTTGTCGGCGAGCTCCTGCGAGTACAGCTCGGCGAGGCGGCGGCGGATCGCGCCGCAGACCTCCTGCGCGTCCTCGGGGGTCGCGACCTCGCCGGTGCCGATGGCCCAGACCGGCTCGTAGGCGATGACGATGGACTCGGCCTGCTCGGCCGGGATGTCCTTCAGGCCGCCGTCGAGCTGGTTCAGCGTGTACTGGACCTGCTGGCCGGCCTTGCGGATGTCCAGGCCCTCGCCGATGCAGAGGATCGGGGTCAGACCGTGCTTGTACGCGGCCTTCACCTTGGCGTTGCAGATCTCGTCGGTCTCGTTGTGGTACTGGCGGCGCTCGGAGTGGCCCACGGCGACGTAGGTGCACTTCAGCTTCGACAGCATCGGGCCCGAGATCTCGCCGGTGTAGGCACCGGAGTCCTGCGCCGAGATGTCCTGGGCGCCGTACTTGATCTTGAGCTTGTCGCCGTCGACCAGGGTCTGCACGGAGCGCAGGTCGGTGAAGGGCGGCAGGACGGCGACCTCACAGGCCTCGTAGTCCTTGTCCGCCAGGGCGAAGGCGAGCTTCTGGACGTGGGCGATGGCCTCGAGGTGGTTGAGGTTCATCTTCCAGTTGCCCGCCATCAGCGGGGTACGCGTAGTCATCAGGTGTCAGTTCTCCAGTGCGGCGAGGCCGGGGAGCGTCTTGCCCTCGAGGTATTCGAGGGAGGCGCCGCCGCCGGTCGAGATGTGGCCGAATGCGTTTTCGTCGAAGCCCAGGTTACGGACGGCCGCGGCGGAGTCGCCGCCGCCCACCACGGTGAAGCCGTCGCAGTTGAGCAGGGCCCGGGCGACAGCGGCGGTGCCGTTCGCGTAGTCGGGGTGCTCGGCGACGCCGACCGGGCCGTTCCAGAATACGGTCTCGGCGTCCGCGATCTTGGAGGCGAAGAGCTCACGGGTCTTGGGGCCGATGTCCAGGCCCTCCATGTTCGAGGGGATGCCGTCGGCGTCCACGGTCTCGAACGTGGCCGGGGCCTTCGTCTTCAGGTCGGGGAAGTCCGTGGCGACCAGGACGTCGACGGGGAGGACGAGCTCGACGCCGTTCTTCTCGGCTCGCTCCATGTACTCCGTGACGGTCGCGATCTGGTCCTCCTGGAGGAGGGAGATGCCGACCTCGTACCCCTTGGCCTTGAGGAAGGTGTACGCCATGCCGCCGCCGATGAGGAGCCGGTCGGCCTTGCCGAGCAGCTCGTCGATGACGGCGAGCTTGTCGGAGACCTTGGCGCCGCCGAGGATGACGGTGTACGGGCGCTTCACGTCCTCGGTGAGCTTCTTGAGGACGCCGACCTCGGTGGCGATGAGGTAGCCCGCGTAGTGCGGGAGCTTCGCCGGCAGGTCGTACACGGACGCGTGCTTGCGGTGCACGGCGCCGAAGCCGTCGCCCACGTAGACATCGGCAAGGGCGGCCAGCTGATCGGCGAACTCGCCGCGCTCGGCGTCGTCCTTGGATGTCTCGCCGGCGTTGAAGCGGAGGTTCTCGACGACGGCGACCTGGCCGGGCTGCAGGCCGTTCACCGCGTCGTGCGCGGCGGGGCCGACGGTGTCCTGCGCGAACGCGACGGGCCCGCCGAGGAGTTCACCGAGCCGCTCGGCGGCGGGCAGCAGCGAGAAGGCCGGGTCCGGGGCGCCCTTGGGGCGGCCCAGGTGCGAGGCCACGACCACCTTGGCGCCCGCGTCGGCGAGGGCCTTGACGGTCGGCAGGACGGCGCGGATGCGGCCGTCGTCGGTGATGGTGGCGCCGTCGAGCGGCACGTTGAGGTCGGCGCGGACGAAGACCCGCTTGCCGTCGACTCCTTCGGCGAGAAGTTCGTCGATCGTCTTCATGAACTGGACTCCTTGGGTGGGCTGACGCGCAACAGGGCCCGGAGCGCGCGACGTTGCGCGGTCCGGACCCTGTGCTCACATCTAGGTGCCTGCTCTGGTGACTAGAGCTGACCGCCGACGAAGACGGTGAGGTCGACGAGGCGGTTCGAGTAGCCCCACTCGTTGTCGTACCAGCCGAGGATCTTCACCGTCTTGCCCTCCTGGACCATGGTCAGGGAGGAGTCGAAGGTGCAGGACGCCGGGTCGCTGACGATGTCGGACGACACGATCGGGTCCTCGGTGTAGTAGAGGATGCCCTTCAGGTCGCCGTCGTCGGCGGCCTTCTTGAACGCGGCGTTGACCTCGTCCTTGGTGACCTCGCGCTGCAGCTCGACGACCAGGTCGGTGGCGGAGCCGGTCGGGACCGGGACGCGCATCGCGATGCCGTCGAGCTTGCCCTTGAGCTGGGGCAGGACCAGGGCGGTGGCCTTCGCGGCACCGGTCGTGGTCGGAATGATGTTCTCGGCGGCGGCGCGGGCGCGGCGCAGGTCCGAGTGCGGGAAGTCCAGGATGCGCTGGTCGTTGGTGTACGCGTGGACCGTGGTCATCAGGCCCTTGACGATGCCGAAGTTCTCGTCGAGAACCTTCGCCATCGGCGCCACACAGTTGGTGGTGCAGGAGGCGTTGGAGATGACGTGGTGGTTGGCCGCGTCGTACTTGTCCTGGTTGACGCCCATCACGATCGTGATGTCCTCGTCCTTGGCCGGAGCCGAGATGAGGACCTTCTTGGCGCCACCGGCGATGTGCTTCTCGGCGTCGGCCTTCTTGGTGAAGATACCGGTGGACTCGACGACCACGTCGACGCCGAGCTGGCCCCACGGGATGTCGGCGGGGTTGCGCTCGGACAGCACCTTGATGGTGTGACCGTCGACGGTGATGGTGTCCTCGGTGTGCGACACCTCGGCCTTGAGGCGGCCCAGGATGGTGTCGTACTTCAACAGGTGCGCCGTGGTCGCGGTGTCACCCAGGTCGTTGACAGCCACGATCTCGATGTCCGCACCCTGCTCCAGCAGCGCGCGGAAGTAGTTGCGACCGATGCGGCCAAAGCCGTTGATGCCTACGCGGATCGTCACGAAACCGATCTCCTCGTTGGTACGCCGGTTTTAGACGCCGGCGAGTTGTATGGGATGTCCCCGACCGCCTCCGACCCTACCTCTCTGAGGCCTCTGAGGTGACATCGAGAGGGGCCGTTGGCGGCACAAAGGCCCGTACCCCTCAGTAGGGGTACGGGCCACCGGGACCTTGGTCCCGATTACGCAGTGTCAGCTGCGCAGATGTGCCAGGGAGGCGCCCATAAGAGCGGCCCTTTCGGCGTTCGTGGGCACGTGCTCGAAGCCGAAGCCGAGGAGCACGCTGTCACGCGCTGTGACCGCCGCGAAGGAGCGGAAGAGCTCGCCGGTCCGCGCCCAGTCGCCTGTGATATTGGGGCTTCCGGCCGGGGGCGGCGCGACGCTCCAGGAGCCGAGCGAGGACTCGAATCCCTCGGTCTCCGTGGCATTGCCGTTGATGATGATTTGTGCGTTGTCGGCGAAGAGGCCGCGGCCGCCGGTGGAGGGGTCGGTGACGGAGCTGAGCGCCACCTCGATCTTCTTGCCCGCGTAGGGGCTGAGGTCGAAGGCGACGGGCTTCCAGCCGCCGGATGAGCCGGTGAAGCTGTTCCAGGCGCCGCTGGTGCCGGACGCCGTGCAGCCGCCCGCGCCGACCGTGAGGTAGTGGCGCAGGAACGGGTGGCCGTTGACGAAGAAGCCGGCCTCGCACTCGGCGGGGACGGCGGCGGACGAGTTGCCGTTCTTGTCGGGCAGCGTGGTCCAGTCGTCGGCTCCGGTGGTGTGCGCCTCCAGGAGGCCGTGGTCGTAGCCGGGTTCCAGGTTCCAGTTGAGGGCGAGGCGCAGTTCGGGCGCGTCGGCCGCCGTGACGCCGGTCAGGTCGATGGTGCGGGTGAGCCGCTTCCAGTCCTGGTCGGCGTGGGTGGCCGAGGCCATGCCCTGGCCCTCGAAGGGTGCGTACGGGTTGGTGAGGCCGGGGTAGGAGCCCGCGGCCGCGCTCTTGAACTGCGGGAACCGCTCGGCGGGCAGCGTCTCGGAGGTGACGGCGAAGCGGCCCGCCTTGTCGAGCGGGTTGGTGTCGGCTGCGGCGAGCGGCGTGGTCACCCCGGCGAGTGCGCCGCTGCCCTTGAAGCTGGTGACGCCGGCCGCGTTGAGCCGCTGGTAGGCGCCGAGGTAGTACTGCGCGAAGTCGTCGGTGAGGGCTTCGCCGAGGTCGACGTTGCCGCCGGTGCGCTCGCCGGACTCGATGAGCTTGCCGCCCTCGTTGAGGTAGTCGCGCAGGGCGAGTTGGGTGGGCGCGCCGGGGACGGGGTCGCCGGTGTAGTGGACGACGGCGGAGAAGTGCGACAGGACGCCGAGGGGGTGCGGGACGCCCTGCTTGGCGACGTCCCAGACGGCGGCGGTGCGTCCGTTGGCCTTGATGGCGTCGACGTACTTCTGGGTCTGGGTGGCCGTCGCGCCCTCCTCGGCGACGACGACGGTGTTCGCCTTCGGGCGTTCGGCGACGGTGTAGGTGAAGTGCTCGCTCTGGGTGCGGCCCTTCTTGGCGCGCCCGGTGAACCACACCTCCACCTTGTCGCCGACGCGCGCGTTCTCGATCTCGGCCCGGTACTCGTCGAAGTGGAGGTTGTCCTCGCCGCCGTAGGTCTCGCCGCCCTTCCAGGCCTTGAGGTTCTCGTCGTGCGTGCGGCCGCCGTTGACGCGGTAGTTGAGCTCCTTGCCGCGCACCGACTTGCGTGCGGTGACGGCGACTTCCTGGTCGCCGCCGCGGGCGTAGGAGGTGGTGAAGGAGTCGGGGGTGAAGTCGGGGGCCTCGATGCCGGTGACGGAGACCGGCTGGTCGGGGTGGAGTGCGGTCTCGGCGACGGCGAGCGCGAACGGGACGTTCTTGGCGAACTCCTGCTGGATCAGCTTCTCGTCGTCCGGGAAGGTGAAGATCGAGGCGCAGTCCTCGGGCTTCCACGCGTCATTGGGGTCCACGTTCGACGCGGTCTGGCAGGTGGACATCTCCGGGGTGAACATCGAGATGCCGTTGATGTTGCCCGCGTGGCCGTCGGCCTCGCCGTTGGTGGTGTACAGCTCGGAGGAGACCTGCGGGTGGTAGCCGGGGACGGCGGGCTTCTCCGGGGTGCCGTTCAGTGCCCGGTAGAGCACGTCGTCCGGGGTCGGCGTGGCGACCTGCCAGCCCACTCCGTAGAGCAGCAGTTCGGCTGCCGAGTGGTAGTTGATGCCGTACGTGAAGCCGATGCGCTTCTGGAAGCGGTCGAGCGCCTTGGTCTCGGGCTCGGACATCGGGCCCGTGCCGCGGTAGGTCTCGGAGGACGGCTCCGGGGACGAGCCCTCGTTGTCGTAGCCCCACTTGTAGGCGAAGTTGCGGTTGAGGTCGACGCCGTCGCCCGGCGCGATCTTGCCGTCGCCGTCGATGTCGCGCAGGTTCTTGCGCCACTGGCGGTTGCCGCCGGCGGCGTGCGTGTAGTCGTAGCCGTCGGGGTTGGCGGAGAGCACGAACCACAGCTCGGTGGAGTCCACGAGCTTGGTGATGCGCTTGTCCTTGCCGTAGTTGTCCAGGTAGTGGTGCATCAGGCGGCGGGTCATCTCGGGGGTGATCCACTCGCGCGCGTGCTGGTTGGACATGTACAGCGTGGAGGGCTTGGAGCCGTCCTTGGCCTTCTTGGCGTTCTTGGAGAGCTTCAGGGCGAGGATGTCCTTGCCCTGAAGGGTCTTGCCGATGGAGACGACCTTGGTGATGCCGGGGTTCGCCTGCCCGGTCTTCACGATCTCCTCCTGGAGACCGCCCTTTCCGCTGTACGGGCGGTAGACGCCGTCCCCCGCGGCCCTGAGCCGCTTCTGCGCCGCCGCCGACACCTTGTGTTCGCTGAGCTCGACGCCCTTGCGCTCGATGGCCTCGGCCTGGCCCTCGGTCAGGTAGAGCTCGACGCGGCCGGTGCCGCTCTCGGGTGTCTGTCCTGCCAGTTCGTGGGCGTCCTGGCCGGCCTCGACGAGGATCGGGATCTGCTTCTTGGTGACGTCTGCCTGGTAGACCCGCAGAGCCGCCGGGTCGTCGGCGGCCGGGGCCTTGCCCGGGCCGTTCGCCTGGGCGGTCGGTGCGGCGGCGAGACCGCCGATGAGCAGTGCGCCGGTGGCGAGAACGGATCTCGCCTTCGCTCTTCGTCTCATGAGCCCCCCTTGCGGTTGTCCGACACAGATGTGCGGGATGCCAGGCTCGTGACAGTGCATGATCATGTCAATACAGCGGGTGAAGGCGCGCGAAAGCCGCCGGTGTCCTGTGGGACACCGGCGGCTGACGGGACGTACGGGAGCGGCGGGTCAGACCGCCATGTTGTCCGCGAGCTCCTCGCTCAGGTTGGACTCCGTGCCCGGAATGCCCAGGTCCTGGGCGCGCTTGTCGGCCATGGCGAGCAGGCGGCGGATGCGGCCCGCGACGGCGTCCTTCGTCAGCACCGGGTCCGCGAGCGCGCCCAGCTCCTCCAGGGAGGCCTGCTTGTGCTCCATGCGCAGGCGTCCGGCGGCCGCGAGGTGCTCCGGCACCTCGTCGCCGAGGATCTCCAGGGCGCGCTGCACGCGGGCGCCCGCGGCGACGGCCGCACGGGCCGAGCGGCGCAGATTCGCGTCGTCGAAGTTGGCCAGGCGGTTGGCGGTGGCCCGCACCTCGCGGCGCATCCGCCGCTCCTCCCAGGCGAGTACCGATTCGTGTGCCCCCAAACGGGTGAGCAGCGCGCCGATCGCGTCTCCGTCGCGTACGACCACGCGGTCCACTCCCCGCACCTCGCGGGCCTTGCTCGCGATCTGCAGCCTGCGCGCGGCGCCGACCAGCGCGAGCGCGGCCTCCGGGCCCGGGCAGGTCACCTCCAGGGAGGAGGAGCGGCCGGGCTCGGTCAGCGAGCCGTGGGCGAGGAACGCGCCGCGCCAGGCCGCCTCCGCGTCGCAGGTGGCCCCCGAGACCACCTGCGGCGGCAGGCCCCGGATGGGACGGCCGCGGCCGTCGACGAGACCCGTCTGGCGGGCCAGCTGGTCGCCGCCCGCGACGACCCGGACCACGTAGCGCGAGCCGCGCCTGAGGCCGCCGGGGGCCATCACGATCAGCTCGGAGCTGTGCCCGAAGATCTCCAGGATGTCCCGCTTGAGCCGCCGGGCGGCCATCGCGGTGTCCAGCTCCGCCTCGATCACGATGCGGCCGCTCACCAGGTGAAGGCCGCCCGCGAATCGCAGGATCGCCGAGACCTCTGCTTTTCTGCAGCAGGTCCGGGTGACGGGGAGCCGGGAGATCTCGTCCTTCACCGCTGCCGTCATCGCCATGGGCCGATCCTTCCATGCATCCGAAAAATACGGTCGTACGCGGCTGCCAGGAGCTCCGGGTCGTGCCTCGGAGTCCCGTCGGGCCGGGCCACCGGCGCCAGCTCGACCGTGGCACCGAGCCGCTTGGCGGCATCGGTCAGTGACTCACGGTCGGGCACGGCGGCCTCGTCGGCCAGCACCACGTCCAGGGCGAGTTTAGGGGCGTGTCGGGCCAAAACCTCCAAATGACGCTGCGGAGAGAACCCTTCGGTTTCTCCCGGTTGCGGCGCGAGGTTGAGCGAGAGGACCTTGCGGGCCTTCGTCTGGGTGAGCGCGTCGAGCAGTTCGGGGACCAGCAGATGCGGGATCACCGAGGAGAACCAGGAGCCGGGGCCGAGGACCACCCAGTCCGCGTCGAGCACGGCGGCGACCGCTTCGGGGACCGCCGGCGGGTCGTGCGGGACGACGTGCACGGACTGGACCTCGCCGGGCGTGAGGGCGACCGTGGCCTGCCCGCGCACGGTGTCCACGTCGTCGGGGCGCTCCGGGTCGTGGCCCCTGACCAGGGCCTGGAGCTCCAGTGGCACGGCCGACATGGGCAGCACGCGGCCCTGCGCGCCGAGCAGTCTGCCGACCAGGTCGAGCGCCTGCACGTGGTCGCCGAGCTGCTCCCACAGGGCGACGATCAGCAGATTGCCGACCGCGTGTTCGTGCAGCTCGCCCTTGGACTGGAAGCGGTGCTGGATGACGCGGGACCAGGTCTGGCCCCAGTCGTCGTCGCCGCAGAGCGCGGCGAGTGCCTTGCGCAGGTCGCCGGGCGGCAGCACGCCGAGCTCGTCGCGGAGCCGGCCGCTGGAGCCGCCGTCGTCGGCGACCGTGACGACGGCGGTGAGGTCACCGGCGCCGGTGATGCGGCGCAGCGCGGCGAGCGAGGCGGACAGGCCCATGCCCCCGCCGAGGGCGACCACCTTCGGCTGGGTGCCCCGCTTGCGGCCCAGTCGGCTCAGGCGGACGCTCCGGCGGTTCGGGTTCATTCGCGCCCCATGTCCCGGTGGACGATGACCGTCTCCACGCCCTCGGACACCAGGCGCGCCGCGAGCTTCTCCGACATGGCGACGGAGCGGTGCTTGCCGCCGGTGCAGCCGACCGCGATCGTCACGTAGCGCTTGCCCTCGCGGCGGTAGCCCGCGGCGATGAGCTGGAGCATCTCCGCGTACCTGTCGAGGAACTCCTTGGCGCCGGGCTGGTTGAAGACGTACGCCGCCACCTCCTCGTTGAGGCCGGTGTACTGGCGCAGCTCGGGGACCCAGTGGGGGTTCGGCAGGAAGCGCATGTCCACGACCAGGTCGGCGTCGACCGGCAGGCCGTACTTGAAGCCGAAGGACATGACGGTGGCCCGCAGCTCGGGCTCCTCCTCGCCCGCGAACGAGGCGTCCATCTTGGCGCGCAGCTCGTGCACGTTCAGGCTGGAGGTGTCGATGACCAGGTCGGCGTCGCCGCGCAGCTCGCGCAGCAGGTCGCGCTCGGCGGCGATGCCGTCGACGATGCGGCCGTCGCCCTGCAGCGGGTGCGGGCGGCGGACCGATTCGAAGCGGCGGACCAGGGCCTCGTCGGAGGACTCGAGGAAGACGATGCGCCGGGTGACGTTCTTCGACTCCAGCTCCGCGAGGGACTCGCGGAGGTTGTCGAAGAAGCGCCTGCCCCGCACGTCGACGACGACCGCGATGCGGGCGACGTTGCCCTGCGAGCGGGCGCCGAGCTCCACCATCGTGGGGATCAGCGCGGGCGGCAGGTTGTCGACCACGAACCAGCCGAGGTCCTCCAGGCACTTCGCCGCGGTGCTGCGTCCGGCGCCGGACATGCCCGAGATGATCACCAGCTCGGGAATCGCGGCGTCCGGGACGGCCGGCGTCTCCATGGGCGTGCCCGCACTCACTTGCTCTCCACCTTCGTCGTGCTCGGTCATGTCTTCTGCCCCCGTCGATCTTCCGGGGTGCCCGCGGTCACGGGCTCCCCGCTCTCATTCTCCCCGGGCCCGGCCTCGGCGGTCGGCTCCCGGTCCTCGTCGGCCGCGGCGAGCGGCTCGTCGGTAATCGGCCCGTCGGCGAGCGGCTCCTCTTCGGCTACGGCGAGCGGCTCCTCTTCGGCTACGGCGAGCGGCTCGTCTTCGGCTACGGCGAGCGGCTCGTCTTCGTCCAGGATCTCTCCGGTGGTCATGTTGACCGCGGGGGCCGCGGGTGCCGCCTGGGCGAGGGCCACCGCGATGGCCTCGGCCGTCTTGCGGCCCACTCCCGGAACCTCGCAGATCTGGTCGATTGTCGCGGACCGCAGCCGCTTCACCGAACCGAAGTGCTTGATCACCGTACGTTTCCGGGCGTCGCCGAGGCCGCGCACCTCGTCGAGCGGTCCGGCCTTGAAGCGCTTGGCCCGCTTGGTCCGCTGGTAGGTGATCGCGAAGCGGTGCGCCTCGTCACGTACCCGCTGGAGGAGATACAGACCCTCACTGGTGCGCGGCAGGACGACCGGGTCGTCCTCCTCGGGGACCCAGACCTCCTCCAGGCGTTTGGCGAGGCCGCACACCGCGATGTCGTCGATGCCGAGCTCGTCCAGGGCCCGCTTGGCGGCGGCGACCTGCGGCTGGCCGCCGTCGACCACGACGAGCTGCGGAGGGTAGGCGAACCGCTTGGGGCGGCCGTCCTCCTCGGTGGGCCCGAGGTCGGCGACCTCACCCGTCTCCTCGTCGACCCACTCCCCGCTCTTCTCCTTCTCCGCGAGGTAGCGCTTGAAGCGGCGCGTGATCACCTCGTGCATGGAGCGGACGTCGTCCTGGCCCTCGAAGCCCTTTATCTGGAAGCGGCGGTACTCGCTCTTCCTGGCGAGGCCGTCCTCGAAGACGACCATCGACGCCACGACGTCGTCGCCCTGGAGGTGCGAGATGTCGTAGCACTCGATGCGCAGCGGAACACTGTCCAGCTCCAGGGCGGTGGCGATCTCCTCCAGGGCGCGCGAGCGCGTGGTGAGGTCGGAGGCGCGCTTGGTCTTGTGCAGGACGAGGGACTGCTGCGCGTTCCGCGCGACGGTCTCCATGAGGGCCTTCTTGTCGCCGCGCTGCGGGATGCGCAGCGAGACGTTCGCGCCGCGGCGCCCGGTCAGCCACTCCTGGACCGGCTCTATGGGGTCGGGCAGCGCGGGTACGAGCACCTCCTTGGGCACGGCGTCGCCGCGCTCCTCCCCGTACAGCTGCTGGAGCGCGTGCTCGACGAGGTCGCCGCTGGTGACCGCCTCGACCTTGTCGGTGACCCAGCCGCGCTGGCCGCGCACGCGCCCGCCGCGGACGTGGAAGATCTGCACGGCGGCCTCCAGCTCGTCCTCGGCGAGGGCGATGAGGTCGGCGTCGGTGGCGTCGGCGAGGACGACGGCGCTCTTCTCCATGGCCTTCTTGAGGGCCTCGATGTCGTCGCGCAGGCGTCCCGCCCGCTCGTACTCCATCTCCTCGGCCGCTTCCGTCATCTGCCGCTCCAGACGGCGGATGTACGTGCCTGTGCGACCCGCCATGAAGTCGCAGAAGTCCTCGGCGAGTTGGCGGTGGTCCTCGGGCGTGACGCGCTCCACGCAGGGCGCCGAGCACTTGCCGATGTAGCCGAGGAGGCAGGGACGGCCGGTGCGGGTGGCGTTCTTGAACACGCCCGCGGAGCACGTACGGACCGGGAAGGCGCGCAGGAGCAGGTCGACGGTGTCGCGGATCGCCCACGCGTGGCCGTAGGGACCGAAGTAGCGCACGCCCTTCTTCTTGGCGCCGCGCATCACCTGCACGCGCGGGAACTGCTCGTTCATCGTCACCGCGAGGTACGGATAGCTCTTGTCGTCGCGGTACTTGACGTTGAACCGGGGGTCGAACTCCTTGATCCAGGAGTACTCCAGCTGGAGCGCCTCGACCTCGTTGCTGACGACCGTCCACTCGACGGAGGCGGCCGTCGTCACCATGGAGCGGGTCCGCGGGTGGAGCCCAGCCAGGTCCTGGAAGTAGCTCGCCAGGCGCTGGCGCAGGCTCTTGGCCTTCCCGACGTAGATCACCCGGCGGTGCTCGTCGCGGAATTTGTAGACCCCCGGGGCGTCGGGGATCTGTCCCGGCTTGGGGCGGTAGCTGGAAGGGTCGGCCATGTCGGACAGCCTACTGGCGGGCGCTGACAGTACGGGTCAGCGAGCGGGGCGACCGGTGCGGACGGTGATCACGTCGCCGGGTTCGACGGCGGCGTGGAACGTGCGGGCGTCGGCCGTGCGCAGGCCGATCCAGCCCTTGGTGACGTCCATGTTGCCCGGCGCCTTCTCGTTGTAGGTCAGGGCGACGACGTAGTTGGTGCCGCCGTCGGGGGTGCGCAGTTCGACGACCCAGGGCAGCGTCAGGTCGTACTTGTCGAGGCCCACGTTCCCTGCGGTCATGCGCTTCTCGGGGTACGTGGCGACGACCGTCATCCGGCCGGTGGGGGTCGGGTGCGCCGCGGTGCCCGCGGAGACCGGCAGGTCCCGGCCGTCGAGCGTCATGCGGTGCCGGGACAGGTCGACGGTGGCGACGGGGCCGCGGGCGCTGTCCGTGGCGACCGGGGCCGGTTTCCTGTGCGGACGCGGATCGTCGTCGGAGCCGGTCAGGAGTCCGGCGACGACGGTGACGGCGACGGCCGCCGTGGCGAGGGTCACTCCGGCGGCCGCGGCGCGGCGGCGGCGTCCGCGCACCACGGCCCGGCGGCGGATCTCGGAGCCGGGTACGGGGGGCGGGGTCGCGCGGTCGGCGGCCAGGTCGTGGAGTGCGGAGGTCAGGTCATCGGACACGGCCACTCTCCTTCGCGCTCCGCCCGTCGCCGCCGTCGTCGTCGCGTGCGCCGAGCGAGTCCCGTCCGTCCGGCTCGGCGGACAACCGCGCGGCGAGCGCCGCCCGGCCGCGCGAGAGGCGGGCCTTGACCGTCCCGACGGGCGAGCCGGTCTCGGAGGCTACCTGCTCGACGCTCAGGTCGCACAGGTGGTGCAGGACGACGGCGGTGCGCTGCGCCTCCGGGAGGGTGCGCAGCGCCTGCACCAGGGCGGTGTGTTCGGGGCCCGGGCCGGGGACGCGGTCGGCGGGCGGGTTCCTCCGCACCAGGTCGACCCAGCGCCGGGCCCGGCGCCAGCGGCTCACGGCGAGGCGCATGGCGACGGTGCGGATCCAGGCCTCGGGGGCCTCGTCGGCGAGGAAGCTCCGGCGGCGGTCCCAGGCCCGTACGAACGCCTCCTGGACGACGTCCTGCGCCTCGCCGTGATCACCGGTCAGCGCGTACAACTGGCCGACAAGGCGCGGGAAGGCAGCGGCGTAGAACGCGTCGAACTCGTCCTCCGTCATGCCCCGCGCCCCCGTCCGGCGCCGCCGGATCACATGTTCTGGAAACTCCCGCACTTCGCGTGCAACCCGTCGCCTCTCCCGTGCGTACAGGTCGCGTATATCGAAACACAGCCCAGGGGGAACGATGACCACAGGAATGACGACGAGACGCGCCGCGCGCGCGTGGGGGGCCGCGGTGCTCTGTTCGCTGGCGCTCGCGGGCTGCTCCGCGCAGGGCGGGGCGGACGAGGGACGGGCGTCCGACCCGAAGCCCGCGCCGACCTCGGCGGACCGGGCGGCCGCGCGGCAGGAACCCACGAAGAGGCCCGCTCCGGATCCCGCCGCCCTCAAGAACGTGCGGGTCAACGTCTCGGACGGCCAGACCGTCGGCGTAGGCATGCCGATATCGCTCACCTTCGGCCGTCCGGTGCCCGCGGCGGAACGGGCCGCGGTCGAGCGGCGCCTGAAGGTGGCGACGGACCCCGGCGTGACGGGGTCGTGGAGCTGGGTGAAGGACCGCAACCTGCACGACGGCCAGCGCGTCGACTACCGGCCGCGCGAGCCGTGGAGGCCCGGTACGAAGGTCACCGTCCGGGCGGGCTCCCGGACCACCCGGACGTTCGAGGTGGGCCGTTCGCTCGTCGCCACCGTGGACGTGCGGACGCACACCATGAAGGTGGTGAAGGACGGCAGGGCGCGCGAGGTGAAGGTGACCGCGGGCGCCCCGGGCATGGACACCTGGAACGGCACGATGGTCGTCCTCGACAAGCAGTCCCGCGTCCTCATGGACTCCCGGACCGTGGGCTACGGAAAGGCCTACAAGGACTACTACAACTACGCGGTGCACCTGACGACTTCGGGTACGTACCTGCACGAGAACCCGAACGCGAACGCCACCGCCGGGGAGAGCAACGTCACGCACGGCTGCATAGGCCTGGCCACCGACGGGACCGCGCGGCGCTTCTACGAAGAGGTGATCCCCGGCGACATCGTGCGGGTCGTCGGCTCCAAGGAGACCGTGGCGACGGGCAACGGGTACGGCGACTGGAACGTGGACTGGAAGCAGTGGCGGGCCGGGAGCGCGCTGCGCTGACAGGGTCCCGCGGTTCGGTCCGTCGGGGTACGGAGCGGCGGCCGGCGTCCCGGCCGCCGCTCCCTTGGGTCAGCCCCGCTGCCGGGCGCCGCGGCGCCGGACGAGTGCCGCTCCGGAGAGGCCGAGGGCGGCCAGGGCCCCCGCGCCCGCCAGCGACGAGGCGACCGTGACCGGGGCGCCGTCGTCCGTCTTCGGTGCCGGCGCGGGCTCCTCGTAGCCGCCCGCCTTGCCCGACTTCTCGTACGCGGAGCCCGGCAGCTTGTCGGCGTACGCCTTCCGCACGCGCTCGCGGTAGGCGGTGACCGAGGTGCCCTTCGCGCCCACGGCACGTATCGCGTCCTTGTCGAGGGGCAGCACGCGCGCGTGGGCGTCGTCCCGACCGTCAAGGACGTACCAGGCGTTGATCTGCGGCTCGTGGAAAACGGTGCCTTGAGGCGCCTTTTTCGCGCCCACGCGCGCGTAGTGGGTCTCGTCGTCCCCGGTGGCGATGTTCACGACCTGCCAGGCCCCGCCCTGCCGGACGGTCCAGAGGGACGCCTCCTGGCCGTCGGAGGAGACCGCCTTGCTGGCGAGGAACTCCAGGCGGGCGACAGGAGCGCCCTTCTTGCCCGCGACGAAGTCCGGCGAGAGGTAGTACACGGGCACGGTCTCGCCCTCGACGCGCGGGTCGGCCGCGGCCTTGGCGACCGCTCCCTCCCTGGCGAAGAAACGGGAGAGCGTGTCGAGGTTCTTCGGCGCCTCGGCCGCCCGGTGCGCGGCGTCCCTGGACGCGGCGGAGGGCGCGGCGGGAGCGGCGTCGGCGGAGGCCGCCGGGGCGGCGAGGCCCAGGAGCAGGGTGGCGGCGGTGCCCGCGAGCGCGGCCCTGACCAAGTGGCCCGGCAGCGGGCGGGAAAGGTGACGGGTCATCGCTCTCACGCCCCGATCCGGTAGAGCGAGTGGGTCCAGGAGAAGGTGTCGTTGTCGACGTACCAAGCGTGCGAGGCCCAGTTGTAGCGGTCGCTGGAGGGCCAGGGATCGCCCCAGTAGACCCAGCTGCTCGCGTCGTCGTAGCCGTAGAGGACGTGCATGTGGCCGCCGCCGTTGGACCACTGGATGCGGGTCTCGACCGGGCGGCCCGCGTCGATCTCGGCCTTCACGGTCGGATAGCGCAGCCAGCCGGTGACGTACGAGCCGGAGTTGATGCCCGCCCAGCGCAGGCCGTTCTGCACATTGCCGAGGGTGGCCTGGTTGTTGGGGCACTCGGTGTTCTGGCTGCGCCCGAAGGCGGCGTTGCAGAACTGGTTCTGGCTGTAGTTGCGGCCCAGGTAGGTCGCGATGGTGTTGCCGCCCGCGGCCCAGCACCAGTTGGTCTTCTGCTGGGCCTGCATGGTGATGTTCAGCCGTTTGGCGGCGAGGACGGACGGGCCGGCGGCGCCGTTGCCGCCGATGCCGGTGACGCTGTCGGAACCGGTGGTGGTGCCGCTCGCCGTGCGGGCCTCGGGCGCGGCCGACGTGGCGGGGGCGGGGTGGAGCGGTGCTGCCGTGGCCGTGGCCACCGGCGCGGCGAACAGGGCCGCCGTGATGACGGCGAGCGCGGAAAGACATCTCTGTCTGCCGGCGCCGCCGCTCCTGCTGTGTGGTGAGCGCATCGCGTTCCTCCCGTGCGGGTGGGGTGTGGAGGAGCGCGTCCGGACGCTGCGATTGAGCATCAAGTGTTGTCGGGTGCAGGTCAACACGCTTCAATGCGGAATTACTTGGGACGTGAACGGCGGCGTACGGATGTGAACGCGGGCCGTGCGTCCACCTGGCAGCCCGCCCCCACCGGCGCGAACGCCGGAACGGCAGATGTGAACGTTCACAGGAGGAGCCCGTTTTGCGGCACGGCACACCACTCGCGGCGGAACCCGGGCCCGAGGCGCCCGCGGACCTGGAGGCCGCCCTGCGCACCGGCCCCTTCCACCTCGCGCTGCGCACCGCCATCGCCGCGCGGCGGCTGCCCCTGCAGCGCATACGCCACCATCTGGTCCGGCACGGCGTCAACGTCGGCGTGACGAGCCTCAGTTACTGGCAGCAGGGCGCCCGCAGACCGCAGCGTCCCGAGTCCCTGCGCGCCGTACGCGCCCTGGAGGAGATCCTCCAGCTCCCGGAGGAGTCACTGATCAGGCTGCTCGTGCGGCCGGCGGAGCGCGCGGACCAGTCCCGGCCCGCCGCCCGCTCGTACCGTTCGCTCGTGGAGGCGTCCGACGTGCTGCGGTCCCTCCTGACCGACCTCGGCTCGCCGCTCGACGGGGGGCTGCACACCATCGGCCACCACGAACGGGTGCGGATCGGCGCGCAACGCGAGCTGCTCGGCCGCGAGTCGCAGCACGTCGTGCGCGCCCACCGGGACGGCGTGGACCGCTACGTGGCCATCCACCACGGTGATCCCGGCTGCGCCCCCGACCGCGTACGGGTGCTCGCCCTGGAGAACTGCCGCACGGGCAGGGTGCGCTGGCACAAGGGCACGGGGGTGCTGGTCGCCGAGCTGCTCTTCGACGCCCGGCTGCGCGCGGGCGACACGCATCTGTTCGGTTACGGCTTCGAGGACGGCACGGCCGGAGCCGCCACCGAGTACATGCGCGGCTTCACCTATGGGGGCGGGCAGTACGCGCTGCAGATCCGGTACGACGAGACGGCCCTGCCCGTACGCTGCCACCGCTTCACCCAGCACTCGGCGGCGGCCCCGCGCGGCGGCCGGCAGGAGCTGACGCTGAGCGGCAACCACCGGTCGGTGCACGTGGTCGAGCCGCAGGTGCGGGCGGGGATCCTGGGGATCGCGTGGGACTGGGAGTGAACCGGACCCGCGCGGGCAGCGGGGCTTACGCCTTCTTCGCCGGACCCGCGATGATCTTGCCGTTCGCCACCTTCACCGGCACTTCGGGGAGCGGCTCGTTGGCCGGCTCGTGCAGCACCTTGCCGTTGGTGGCGTCGAACTCACTGCCGTGACACTGGCAGATCAGCTTGTGCCCCTCCAGGTTCTGGATGGGGCAGCGCGCGTGGGTGCAGATCGTGCTGTACGCCTTGTACTCGTCGTCGGAGATCCGGCTGACCACGACATTGCTGTCCTTGTACAGCTTCGAGGCGCCCACCTTCACGTCGTCCGCCTTCCCGAGGTCCACCGGCGCGGTCGGCGCAGACCGGTTCGACCCGTCGCCGGAGGAACAGGCGGTGAGCCCGAGTCCGACGGCCGGGACGAGAGCGGCGGCCCGCAGCACGGTGCGGCGGGCGTGAGGGGTGCCGGACATGGTGTCTCCACAGGTCAGGAGGGCATCGGTGACGGATCAGACCATACCGGTGCACCACGTTCCGACCGGATCGGGCACGACCGCGCCCGAGTCCTGCCCGGTTCCGCACACCGCGCCGCACACGGCCTAGCCTGGGCGCGGCGAGCCCACCCGGACGGTGCCCGAGAGGAATGACCCGTGATTGTCGTCGCAGGAGAGGCCCTGATCGACCTCGTACCGCAGGACGCGGGCGGGGAGCCGGACGGTGACCGGCAGGCCGGCGGGGCAGGAGGCGCGGGGCTGCCCGCGCTCGCGCCGCGCCTCGGCGGCGGCCCGTACAACACCGCCGTGGCGCTCGGCCGGCTCGGCTCCCCCGTGGCCTTCTGCTCGCGGGTCTCCCGCGACCCGTTCGGCGAGGCGCTGCTGGACGGGCTGCGGGCGGCCGGTGTCGACGTGACGCCCGTGCGGCGCGGCCCGGAGCCGACGACGCTCGCCGTCGCCTCGATCGGCGCCGACGGCTCGGCCGGCTACTCCTTCTACGTCGAGGGCACGGCCGACCGGCTCTTCGAAGCGCCCGACCTGCTCCCCCACGGGGTACGGGCGATGTCGTTCGGCACCTGCTCGCTCGTCCTGGAGCCGGGCGCGAGCGCGTACGAGGAACTGATGCGGCGGGCGGCGGCGAGCGGCGTCTTCACGGCGCTCGACCCGAACGTACGCGCGGGTCTGATCCCCGACGCGGACGCCTACCGCACGCGCTTCAAGAGCTGGCTGCCGTCGGTGACGCTGCTCAAGCTGTCGCGGGAGGACGCCGACTGGCTGGGCGGCACCCCGCGCGAATGGCTGGCCGCCGGGCCCGCGGCCGTGGTGGTCACCCACGGCGGGGACGGTCTGTCGCTGTACACGCGGGACGGTACGGAGCTGCGCGTGCCCGGCGAGAAGGTCGACGTCGTCGACACGATCGGCGCGGGCGACACCGTCAACGCGGCGCTGCTGCACGGCCTTCGCGCGCGGGACGCGCTGTCGGACGGGGCGCTCGCCGGTCTCGGTGCAGAGGGCTGGACCGACGTGCTGCGGTTCGCGGCGCGCGCGGCGGCGCTCACGTGTTCCCGGGCGGGCGCGGAGCCTCCGTACGCGGCGGAACTGGCCTGACCGTCGCCGGTCGGTGTGCCGTCAGCCGTTGACGACGTGCAGGCCGCCGGGTCTGCGGCCGTTGAGCCGGTCAAGGGCGGCCGCGGTGGCGTCGTCGGCCGGTACGTAGACGATCAGACGCTGCGGGTCGGCGTCGGGCAGTGCCAGCGTCTCGTACTCGAGGCGGAGCGGGCCCGCGTCGGGGTGGATCATCCGCTGGGCACCGCTGCGGCGGGGCAGCACGGGCGCGCCGGTGAGCCGGTCGGCGAAGGGCGCGCCCGCGTCGACGGTCAACTCGTCGATGAAGCCCCGCACATGGGAGTCGTCGAGCATCGAATCGGTCTTCAGGTGTCCGACCAGGTCGTCGGCGAGCCGGTCCCACTCGGGGTGGGCGGCGCGGGCCCGCTCGTCGGTGAAGACGTACCGGGCCAGGTTGGGGCGCGCGCCGTCCAGGATGCCGAGGGGTTCCGCGATCCGCCGGTACCCGGTCGTGCAGGCCAGCACGTCCGCGAGACGGTTCAGCAGGACGGCAGGCGTGGGCTCCATGCTGTCCAGGATGGCGCGCACGGTGGGCCGGACCGACTCGGCCGGGGCGACGGCGGCCGGGCAGCAGGGGTCCACGCCGCTCTCCTTCTCCAGGCGGCGCAGGTGGACGCGCTCCTCGACGCGCAGGCGGAGCGCGTCGGCGAGCGCGCCGAGCACCTGGGCGGACGGGTGGCGGTCCCTGCCCTGTTCGAGCCGGGTGAGGTACTCGACGCTGATGCCTGCGAGGGCGGCGACCTCGGAGCGCCGCAGGCCGGGGGTGCGGCGGCGGGGGCCGGTCGGCAGGCCGACCTCGGTGGGCGTGACGGCTTCCCGTCGCGCCCGCAGAAAGACGCCCAGCTCGTTCTCGCTCACGACTCGTTCCCGCTCACGGTGCGAACGTATCAACGGTCGGGGCCGCGGATCGTGGCCCTGTCACTACCAGCCTCGGCTCGGCCTCCCTCGCGGCCGGACCGCGGCGCAGGGTGGACGCATGACTATCGAAACGACCGACACGTCCCCCTCCTCGTCCGCTCCCGCCCTGCCGCTGGCCGCCGGAGTCTGGGAGATCGATCCCCTGCACTCCGCCGTCAACTTCTCCATCCGCCACCTCGGCATCTCCAAGGTGCGCGGCCGTTTCGCCGACGTACGGGCCGAGTTGGTGGTGGGCGGGCGTGCCGAGGACTCCTCGGTGACGGCCACCATCGCCCTCGCCTCGATCGACACGGGCAACAAGGACCGGGACGCGCACGTGGTCTCCTCGGATCTGCTCGCCGTCGAGAAGCGGCCCTCGATGACGTTCCGTTCGACGCGGATCGCGGGTGCGGACGGGGAGTGGGTCATGGAGGGCGCGCTGACCATCGGCGACGTGACCAGGCCGGTGACGCTGGATGTGGAGTTCGGCGGCGTCGAGGGCTTCGCCGGCCAGGAGCGCAGGCACGCCGGGTTCGAGGCGTCGGGCGAGATCCGCCGCGGCGACTTCGGACTCGACTTCGCCCCGGGACTGCTCGGCGATGCCGTGAAGATCCAGCTGGACATGCAGTTCCTGGAGCCGGTCGCGGAGCGCTGAACGCGACCCCGTCCCTGGACTCGGGACTCGGGACTCGGGACTCGGGCCCTGTCCCTGGGCTCAGGACCGCCCTGTCCCCTGGGCCCGGCGCCCGTTGAACGCCCCGTGCCGCCCCGCCCCCGCCGCGAACCGTGCCGCTCCTTGTGCCGCCTCGGCCAGGGAGTGCAGGCCGTGCGCCAGCTCGCCGGCCATCGCCTCCTCCTCGGGCAGACCGCTCTGTTCGAGGAGGGAGAGCCGGTCGCGCCGCATGCAGGTCTGCGGGAACGCGGCGATCTCGGCGGCGAGGCGCTCGGCCGCCGCGCGCGAGGTGCCCGTGGGCACGGTCCGGTTGACCAGGCCCATGCCGAGCGCCTCCGCGGCGCCCACCGGGCGGCCGGTCAGGATCAGGTCCAGGGCGCGTCCCTCGCCGATCAGCCGGGGCAGCCGCACCGTCCCGCCGTCGATGAGCGGGACGCCCCAGCGCCGGCAGAACACCCCGAGGACGGCGTCCTCGTCGGCGACGCGCAGGTCGCACCAGAGGGCGAGTTCGAGGCCGCCCGCGACGGCGTGGCCGGAGATCGCCGCGATCACCGGCTTCGTCAGGCGCATCCGGGTCGGACCCATGGGACCGTCCCCGTCCTTGGTCACCTCGTTGCCGTCGGGGGTGCCGATGGCCTTCAGGTCCGCGCCCGCGCAGAAGGTGCCGCCCTCTCCCCACAGCACGGCGACGGAGGAGTGCGGGTCGGCGTCGAAGTCGCGGAAGGCGTCGGCGAGCGCACGGGCGGTGGGCCCGTCGACGGCGTTCCGCGCGGCGGGGCGGGACAGCACGATGGTGGTGACGGGGCCTGCGCGTTCGCTGCGTACCGGCATGGGGCAAGCCGACCATGGAACCGGGGCGCCGGACAAGGTGTGTTCGGGCCGCCCCTCCCCCGCGTACGACGACGCGCCCCGCCCCTGGTGAGGGGCGGGGCGCGTCGTACAGGGGCGCCGGCCGGATGCGGCCCGCGGAGGGCGGAGCGCTGCCGGCCGCGGTCCGACGCCGGTCAGGCCTTGCGGGCCCGGGTCGTCTTCTTCGCGACGGCCTTCTTCGTGGAGGCGGTCTTCTCGGCCGTGGCCTTCTTGGCGACGGTCTTCTTGGCGACGGTCTTCTTGGCGGTGGCGGCCGGCTTTGCAGCGGCTGCCTTCTTCGCGGCCGCGCCGGAAGCCGAGCCGGTACCCGTCCTCGCCGTGGCCGTCTTCCGCGTGGCCGTGGCGCTCGCCGCCACCACCTTCTTGGCGGTCGACTTCTTGGCGGCGGACTTCTTCGCGGGAGCCTTCTTCGCCGCCCCGCGCCCCCGCGCGGGCACCGCGTCACTGATCCGGTCCGCCGAGATGATGTCCCGCAGGAACTTGCCGGTGTGGCTGGCCGGGACGCCCGCGACCTCCTCGGGCGTACCTTCGGCGACGACCAGACCGCCGCCGTTGCCTCCCTCGGGGCCCATGTCGACGACCCAGTCGGCCGTCTTGATCACGTCGAGGTTGTGCTCGATGACGATGACCGTGTTGCCCTTGTCGACAAGGCCGGAGAGGACCGTGATCAGCTTGCTGATGTCCTCGAAGTGCAGACCGGTGGTCGGCTCGTCCAGGACGTACACGGTCCGGCCCGTCGACCGCTTCTGGAGTTCGGAGGCCAGCTTCACGCGCTGGGCCTCGCCTCCGGAGAGCGTGGGCGCCGACTGCCCGAGGCGTACGTACCCGAGGCCGACGTCGTGGAGCGTCCTCAGGTGACGGGCGATGGCGGGGACGGCCTCGAAGAAGTCGAGCGCCTCCTCGATCGGCATGTCGAGGACCTCGGCGATGGACTTGCCCTTGTAGTGCACGTCCAGCGTCTCGCGGTTGTAGCGCGCGCCGTGGCACACCTCGCACGGCACGTACACGTCCGGGAGGAAGTTCATCTCGATCTTGATCGTGCCGTCGCCGGAGCAGTTCTCGCAGCGGCCGCCCTTGACGTTGAAGGAGAAGCGGCCGGGCAGATAGCCCCGGACCTTCGCCTCCGTGGTCTCCGCGAAGAGCCTGCGGACGTGGTCGAAGACTCCCGTGTACGTCGCCGGGTTCGACCGCGGGGTGCGGCCGATGGGCGACTGGTCGACGTGCACGACCTTGTCGACCTGGTCGTCGCCGTCAACGCGCGTGTGGCGGCCCGGGACGGACCGGGCGCCGTTCAGCTCGCGGGCCAGGTGCGTGTACAGGATGTCGTTCACGAGCGTCGACTTGCCGGAGCCCGAGACACCCGTGACCGCGGTCAGGACGCCGAGCGGGAAGGAGACGTCGATGTCCTGGAGGTTGTTCTCGCGAGCGCCGTGCACCGTGAGCTGCCGGGAGGGGTCGGCCGGGCGGCGCACGTCCGGCACCGGGATGGCCTTCTTGCCCGACAGGTACTGCCCGGTGATCGACTTGTCGTTGGCGAGCAGCTCCTTCATGGAGCCGCTGTGCACGACCTTGCCGCCGTGCTCGCCCGCGCCGGGGCCGATGTCGACGACCCAGTCGGCGACCTTGATCGTGTCCTCGTCGTGCTCGACGACGATGAGGGTGTTGCCCATGTCGCGCAGGCGGACGAGGGTCTCGATCAGGCGGTGGTTGTCGCGCTGGTGGAGGCCGATCGACGGCTCGTCCAGGACGTAGAGGACACCGACCAGGCCGGAGCCGATCTGGGTGGCCAGACGGATGCGCTGGGCCTCGCCTCCGGAGAGGGTGCCCGCGGCGCGGTTCAGCGAGAGGTAGTCCAGGCCGACGTCGACCAGGAAGCGCAGGCGTTCGTTGACCTCCTTGAGGACCCGCTCGGCGATCTTCTTGTCGCGGGCGCCCAGCTTCAGTTCGGCGAGGAAGTCCGCGCAGTCGCTGATGGACATCGCGGAGACCTCGGCGATGGACTTCCCCATGACCGTGACGGCCAGGACGATCGGCTTGAGGCGGGTGCCCTCACAGGTGGGGCAGGGCACCTCGCGCATGTACCCCTCGAAGCGCTCGCGGCTGGCGTCGCTCTCGGCCTCGCTGTGGCGGCGCTTGACGAAGGGGACGGCGCCTTCGAAGGCGGTGGTGTAGACCCGCTCGCGGCCGTACCGGTTGCGGTAGCGGACCTCGATCTGTGTCTTGTGGCCGTTGAGCAGGGCCTTCTTGGCGCGCTGCGGGAGTCCGGCCCAGGGCATGTCGGTGGAGAAGCCGAGGGCGTCGGCGAGCGCTCCGACGAGCCTGCCGAAGTATTCCTTGGTGTGGCCGTGCGACCAGGGGTGGATGGCGCCCTCGTCGAGGGACTTGTCCTCGTCCGGGACGATCAGCTCGGGGTCGACCTCCATGCGCGTGCCGATGCCGGTGCAGTCCGGGCAGGCGCCGAAGGGCGAGTTGAAGGAGAAGGAGCGGGGCTCCAGCTCTTCGAAGGACAGGTCGTCGTACGGGCAGTAGAGGTGTTCCGAGTACATCCGCTCGCGCTCGGGGTCGTCCTCGGGGAGGTCGACGAAGTCGAGCACGACCATGCCGCCGGAGAGGCCGAGGGCCGTCTCCACGGAGTCGGTCAGGCGGCGCTTGGCGGAGTCCTTCACCGTGAGGCGGTCGACGACGACCTCGATGGTGTGCTTCTCCTGCTTCTTGAGCGTGGGCGGCTCGGAGAGCTGGATCGTCTGTCCGTCGACCCGCGCGCGGGAGTACCCCTTCGTCTGGAGGTCGGCGAAGAGGTCGACGAACTCGCCCTTGCGCTCGCGCACCAGCGGGGAGAGGACCTGGAAGCGGCTGCCCTCGGGCAGCTCGAGGACCTTGTCGACGATGGCCTGCGGCGACTGCCGGGAGATCGGGCGGCCGCACTCGGGACAGTGCGGCTTGCCGATGCGCGCGAAGAGCAGGCGCAGGTAGTCGTACACCTCGGTGATGGTGCCGACCGTGGAGCGCGGGTTGCGCGAGGTCGACTTCTGGTCGATGGAGACCGCGGGCGAGAGGCCCTCGATGAAGTCGACGTCCGGCTTGTCCATCTGGCCGAGGAACTGCCGGGCGTACGAGGAGAGGGACTCCACGTACCGCCGCTGGCCCTCGGCGAAGATCGTGTCGAACGCGAGCGAGGACTTGCCCGACCCGGAGAGTCCGGTGAAAACGATGAGTGAGTCGCGCGGGAGGTCGAGCGAGACGTTCTTGAGATTGTGCTCGCGCGCGCCACGGACGATGAGACGGTCGGCCACGCCGGTCCGCACCTTTCTAGAGAGAAGAGACAGGGGGCAGAACCCCCGTCGTTCACAGACTAGGGCGAGCCACTGACAACGCCGGGCCGCTTCCCTGGTTCCACATGCACAACAAACCCGGACCTTCAAGAATGCCCGATGCCACCATCGACCATATAGCACGCGTATTCGATTTGCGGCTGTCCGAGAGCTCTTCACCCGAACGTGTGGCGCAGCTATCGTCGACCGCATGATTGATCATGTGCGCGACCTGGCGTCTGTACGTGACGCGACCGACCGGCTGCTCAGCGCAGCGGCGAAACTGAACAACGATTCGACTGCCGCGCCGTCACGGCTCCCCGGCTGGAGCCGCGGCCACGTCCTCGCCCACCTCGCACGGAACGCGGACGCGCTGGTCAACGTCCTCGCCGGACGACCGATGTACGAGAGCGCGCAGGCCCGGGACGCGGACATCGAGCGGGACGCCCCGCGGCCGCTGACCGCGCAGCTGGAGGACGTGCGCGAGAGCGGCGCCCGCTTCCTGGCCGAGGGCGAGCGGCCCGCCGACTGGTCCCGCACCGTGGAGCTCCGCAACGGCGTCACGGACTCGGCGGCGCGAGTGCCCTTCCGGCGCTGGGTCGAGGTCGAGCTGCACCACGTCGACCTCGCGATCGGGTACGACCTCGAGGATCTGCCGGCGGAGTTCGTGCAGCGGGAGATCGCGTTCCTGACGGCACGCTTCTCGGGGAACCCCGACGTCCCGCCCGTACTGGTCACGGACGGCACGCACGCGTGGAGCACCGGCCGGGAGGGCAGTCCCGAAGTCACCGTCTCCGGGTCCGCGCCCGACGTGGTCGGCTGGCTCGCGGGCCGCCGCGACGGCACCGCACTCACGGCCGAAGGCGGCCTCCTGCCCGCCTTGCCCCCGCTATAGGCTGGCGCACATGACGTACAGCGGAGCGGTGAAGGTCGGCGGGCCCGCGGATGTGCACGAGCTGCCGGACCTGATGATTTCGAAGGTCGCGGTCGGGCCGATGGACAACAACGCCTACCTGTTGCGCTGCCGGGCCACCGGCGAGCAGCTGCTGATCGACGCGGCGAACGACGCCGAGACGCTGCTGACGCTGATCGGTGACGACGGCATCGCGTCCGTCGTCACCACGCATCAGCACGGCGACCACTGGCAGGCCCTCGCGGCCGTCGTCGGGGCGACACGGGCGCGGACGTACGCGGGCCGCGAGGACGCCACGGGCATCCCCGTCCCGACGGACGTCCTGGTCGACGACGGCGACACGGTCACGGTCGGCCGCGTCGCACTGACCGCGCGGCACCTGGTGGGCCACACCCCGGGCTCGATCGCGCTGGTCTACGACGACCCGCACGGCCACCCGCACGTGTTCACCGGCGACTGTCTCTTCCCGGGCGGCGTCGGCAACACGTGGAAGGACCCAAAGGCCTTCGCCAGCCTCATCGACGACGTGGAGACGAAGATCTTCGGGACGCTGCCGGACGAGACGTGGGTCTACCCCGGCCACGGCGGCGACACGACGCTCGGCGCCGAGCGCCCGCACCTCGCCGAGTGGCGCGCGCGGGGCTGGTGAGCCGGAGGGGTACGCGTCACGCCTGGCGGGCGGCCACCAGCGCCGCCACCCGCTCCACCGCGAACGCGTACCCCTGCACACCGCATCCCGCGATGACGCCGTCGGCGCGCTGCGAGACGTAGCTGTGGTGCCGGAACGCCTCGCGCTGGTGGATGTTGGAGATGTGCACCTCCAACACAGGCATGCCGTCGCAGGTGTTGAGGGCGTCCAGGATCGCGACGGACGTGTGGGAGTACGCCGCGGGGTTGATGACGATGCCCGCGTGGTGCTCGCGCGCCTCGTGGATCCAGTCGACCAGCTCGCCCTCGTGGTTGCTCTGCCGCGCGTCCACGGTCCCGCCGTGCGCGGCGGCCGCCTTGGCACACAGCGCCTCGACGTCGGCGAGGGTGTCCGTGCCGTAGATCTCGGGCTGGCGGCGGCCGAGGAGGTTCAGGTTCGGGCCGTTCAGGATCATGATCGGGGCGGTGGCGAGGCTGCGCGTCATAAGGGAGGTCTATCACGCCTCCCGCGCGCGGGAACGCCGCACTTGTGGATGCGCTCTCCGTAGGGCCCGCCTGCGCTCCCCGCATGATCGTCGACCCCGTGTACCCGCCCAAGCCCTCGCCGGGTGACCGCATCGCCGTGCTCTCCCCGTCCAGCGGGCTGCCCGCGCTTTTCCCGCTCCCCTACGAGCTGGGACTGGCACGGCTCCGCGAGGAGTTCGGCCTCGAACCCGTCGAGTACCCGACGACCCGCAACTCGTCATCCCCTATGGAGGAACCGTCCGTGTCGACGGCCCGGCGCGGCGCATCACGGTGACCTACTGAGACCGGCGCGGTCGCCATGCGTTACAAGTGGTCACTGTGGGTAGCTGTCGCGGCATGCACCGAACCGCACCACCCTCACTGCCGCGCCTCGCGGCCGCCTCGCTCGCCGGGACCGCCATCGAGTTCTACGACTTCTTCATCTACGGGACGGCGGCCGCACTGGTCCTGGGACCGCTGTTCTTCCCCACCTTCTCGCCGCTCGCCGGAACCCTCGCCGCCTTCGCGACCTTCGGAGTGGGGTTCGTCGCGCGCCCGCTGGGGTCCGTCCTCTTCGGGCACATCGGGGACCGGCACGGACGGCGGCCCGTCCTCATCGCGTCGCTGCTCCTCACCGGCGTCGCCACGGTCGCCGTCGGCTGCGTCCCCACGTACGGGTCGATCGGGATCGCCGCACCCGCGCTGCTCCTGGTCCTGCGCTTCCTGCAGGGGCTCGGGCTCGGGGGCGAGTGGGGCGGCGCCGTGCTGCTGACCGCGGAGCACGCGCCGGCCGAGCGGCGCGGGCTGTGGGCGAGCTTCCCGCAGGTCGGCCCCTCGGTCGGGTTCCTGCTCGCCAACGGCATCATGCTGGCCCTGTCCGCCACGCTCACCGAGGCGCAGTTCGCGGCCTGGGGGTGGCGGGTGCCGTTCTGGATCGCGGGGCTGCTCGTGGCGGTGGGCCTCGCGCTGCGCAGCTCGCTCGCCGAGAGCCCGGACTTCCTGGGATTGCGCGAGCACGCGCGCGTGCCGCTCGCCGAAGTGGTGCGCGACCACTGGCGCCTCGTCCTGCTCACGGCGGGCGCGCTCGCGGTCGGATACGCGGTGTTCTACGCCGTGACGACCTGGTCCCTCTCGTACGGCGTGGAGGAACTCGGCGTGAGCCGCACCGTCATGCTCGGCTGCATCATGGCCGTGGTGGTGGTGAAGGGCGCCCTGACACCGGTGGTCGCCGTGCTCGGCGACCGTTACGGGCGGCGGCCGCTGTGCCTGCTCGGGTGCGCCGCGACGGCCCTGTGGATGTTCCCGATGATCGCGCTGCTCTCGACCGGCCAGCCGCTTCTGATGTTCACCGGGTTCCTGGTGGCGATGCTCGCGTTCATCATGATGTTCGCGGTGATCGGCGCGTATCTGCCGGAGCTGTACGAGCCCCGGATGCGGTGCACGGGGGCCGCGGTCGGCTACAACCTCGGAGGGGTGGTGGGCGGCGCGCTCACCCCGATCGTGGCGACGGCGGCGGCGCAGGGGGACGGGACGCCGTGGGGTGTGGCCGCGTATCTGACGGGCATCGCGCTGCTGAGCCTCGGCTGCTTCGCGCTGCTGCCGGAGACCCGTCCCGCCACGGTCCCCGATCCGGCTGCCGCTACGGGGTGACGGCGAGCTCCAGGAACGCCGCGAACAGCACCAGATGGACGCCGCCCTGCAGCGGCGTGGCGCGTCCGGGCACGACCGTGAGCGTTCCGACGATCACGGTGAGCGCGAGCAGCACCATGTGGGTGGGGCTCAGTCCCAGCACGAGCGGTCCCGACAGCCATACGGAGGCGACGGCGACGGCCGGGATGGTAAGGCCGATGCTGGCCATCGCCGAGCCGAGGGCGAGGTTCAGGCTCGTCTGGACACGGTCGCGGCGGGCGGCGCGCACGGCGGCGATGGTCTCCGGGAGGAGCACGAGCAGCGCGATGATCACACCGACGACGGCGTGCGGCATGCCGGCGCTCTCCACACCCGACTCGATCGTCGGGGACACGCCCTTGGCCAGGCCGACCACTCCGATCAGCGCGAGCCCGAGCAGTGCCAGGCTCAGCAGCGCCGCCTTGGAGGAGGGGCCCCCGGCGTGGCTGTCGGTGTCGATGACCTCGCCCTCTTCGGTGAGGGGCAGGAAGTATTCGCGGTGCCGCACGGTCTGGGTGGTCACGAAGATGCCGTAGAGGACGATCGAGGCGATCGCGGCGAAGGTGAGCTGGGCCGTGGAGAACTCGGGGCCCTGCTTGGTGGTGGTGAACGTCGGCAGGACCAGGCAGAGCGTGGCCAGCGTCGCGACGGTGGCGAGGGCGGCGCCGGTGCCCTCGGGATTGAAGACGGCGACGCGGTGGCGGAGCGCCCCCACCAGGAGGCAGAGCCCGACGATGCCGTTGCAGGTGATCATCACGGCGGCGAAGACGGTGTCCCGCGCGAGGGTGGAACTCTTGTCGCCGCCGTCGGCCATGAGGGTGACGATCAGCGCCACCTCGATGATCGTGACGGCGACGGCGAGGACGAGTGAGCCGAAGGGCTCGCCGACGCGGTGCGCGATGACCTCGGCGTGGTGGACGGCGGCGAGCACCGCCCCGGCGAGGATCAGCGTGACCACGGCGACCACCACGCCGGGCAGGTCCCGCCCCCAGGTGAGGGCGAGGAGAACGATGGCGAGGACCGGCACCACGGCCGTCCACTGCGTGCCGAGCGCCCGGAGCCGAGTGACCATGACTCGATGCTGCCCCGGGCGCTCTGGTGCCGCTACTCGGTGCCTCCCGCCCGGTGCCGGGCGGGAGGGGTGCCGTCAGGCCTCGACGCTGTCCTTGCGGGCGTCGTCCCCGGCCTCGGCGGCAGCCTGCCGCTCCTGCTTCTTGGAGGCGATGAGGCTGGTGATCGTGGTGATCACCAGGACGCCGCAGATGACACCCAGCGAGACGGGGATGGAGATCTCGGGGACGTGCACCCCGTTCTCGTGCAGGGCGTGCAGGACGAGCTTCACGCCGATGAAGCCGAGGATCACCGACAGGCCGTAGCTGAGGTGGACCAGCCTCCTGAGGAGTCCGCCGATGAGGAAGTACAGCTGGCGGAGGCCCATCAGGGCGAAGGCGTTGGCGGTGAAGACGATGTACGGGTCCTGGGTGAGGCCGAAGATCGCCGGGATGGAGTCCATCGCGAAGAGCACGTCGGTGGTGCCGATGGCGAGCATGACGACCATGAGCGGCGTCATGATCTTCTTGCCGTTCTTCCTGACGAACAGCTTCGTGCCCTCGTACCGGTCCGAGACGCCGAACTTCTTCTCGATGGACTTCAGGAGGCGGTTCTCCTCCCAGTCCTCTTCCTCCTCGTCGGCGCGGGCCTCCTGGATGAGCTTCCAGGCGGTGTAGATCAGGAACGCGCCGAAGATGTAGAAGACCCACGAGAAGTTGGCGATGACCGCGGCGCCGGCGGCGATGAAGATCGCTCGCAGGACCAGGGCGATCAGCACGCCGAACAGCAGCACGCGCTGTTGCAGGTGGGAGGGGACCGAGAACTTCGCCATGATCAGGATGAAGACGAAGAGGTTGTCCACGGAGAGGGACTTCTCGGTGATGAAGCCGGCGAAGAACTCGCCGGACGCCTGGCTCTCGCCCGCGATCAGCAGGCCGAGTCCGAAGAGCGCCGCGAGGACGATCCAGACGATCGTCCAGATTCCGGCTTCCTTGATCGACACGTCATGAGGCTTGCGCCCGATGAAGAAGTCGACCGCGATCAGGGCACACAGACCGAGAACGGTCGTCACCCACAGGGTCATTGAAACGTCCACTGCGCCTCCGGCGTCGTACGGCTACTGATCAGCGTCGTCGCTGCCGGAGGTCTCTTCCACCCGAGGCGGTTGCCGCCATGTGTCGGGCCGACGCCCCGGGACCGATGGCGGTCCGTATTGACGGGTACGTCGCAGCCGGGAGTACTCCCCTCCGCAGATAGAAGCGTACGCGAAACACCAAGCATTGGTAAAGGGGACGGCAAACAAGACCCAAAAGCCCTGGTCAGGGCGGTACAAAAGTCGCTTTGACGTCAACGCCCGCCGTTGCGTCGGGCCGTGGCGATCCGGTCGAGGAGCTGCCTCAGGACCTGGCTGTCCGGCGGGATCACCGGCGGGTCGTACGTCCACGTGTGCCCGACCCAGGGGTCGGCGAGATGGTCGTCGGGCACCGGCGTCAGCCGCAGCAGCGCACGCCACAGCGGGTCGAGCAGCGGGCCGTACGCGGCGGCGTCCTCGCGGTCGGCCACCATCATGAGGTGGACGCCGACGGCCGGGCCCTCGTCCGCGAGGTAGCGCAGCTGGGTCACGGCGCGGTCGTCAAAGCCGTGCGGGAAGTCGTTGACGATCAGGAGCTGCTCGGCGATGTCCAGGTCCGGCGGCAGCGCGTCGGCGGCGCCGCCGCGGACGGCCATCTGGACCAGGTCCACGCGCTGGGTTAGCCCGCCGAGGACGTCCGCGACGCCCGCCGCCCCGGTGGCCGGGGGCCCGGCGAGCACACCGGCCTCCACGAGCGGGGCGAGCGAAGGGGCGGCGGCGCCCGCCGCGTCGATGACGTGCACCTGGAACTCGCCCGCCGGATAGGCCGCGAGGAGCCGCGCCGCGTGTGCGACGGCGGTGTCCATGGCCAGCCTGCGCAGCTCGGCGGGGTCGGTGAAGGAGTTGGTGAGGGCCTTGCCGCTGTCGATCCACAGGCCGCGCTCCAGGGGCAGCCGGACGAGCATCGGGATCCGCAGGTCGACGCGCTCGGGCAGGTGGAGATCGCCGAGGCGCAGCGCCATGGGGATCTCCATCGGCGCGCGGTAGGCGTGCCAGGCGGGGCTGCTCCACGAGGCGTACGCCGGGGGCAGGGCGGGCTCGACGACGTCGGCCTCCGCGGCGAGCTGGGCCAGGTCGCGGTCGAGGGCGGCCCTGGCCCGGGCGACGAGGTCGGCGTGTTTGGCGCGGGCGCTCTCGCGTGCCGCGTCGCCGGCGCCGCCGATGCGGCCGCGCGGGTCGGAGAGGACCTTGTCCAGCTCCTGCTCCATGCGGGAGTCGGCGAAGTCGACGGCGCTGCGGTACGCCGCCGTGGTGCGGGCCAGGTCCTCGAACATGCCCCACACCTGGTTGTAGAGCCGCTCCTCCATGGACCAGCCGGTGGCGTCGCCCGCGACCGGCTGGGCGTGCTCTCCGGGGCGGGCCGGGGGCACGGTGGGCGGGGGCGGCGGGGGCGCGGTGGTCTGGCGCCCCGGGTGCGCGTAGTCGACGGGGCCGCCGCTCGGCTGGTCGGCGGGGGCGAGGGGGGTGTCGTCGCCCGGCTGCCGCGCGGGGCGGCCCTGTGCGACGTCGGGCCGGCCCTCGGGCGTCGGGGCGGGGTGGCCGTCCTGGCCCTGGGAGGCGGTGCGCACCCGGGTTCCGTCGGCGGGGCGGGGCGGCGGGGCGGCCACGGAGCGGGCCAGGCCCCGGGCGACCGCTTCGTTGATCGCGGCGGCCAGCTCGCGGGCCTGGGGCAGGCCCTGGTCGGTGAGCATGTCGGCCAGGCCGCCCGCGTACCCCTGGCCGACGGCGCGGACCTTCCAGGCGCCCCGGCGGCGGTAGAGCTCCAGGGCGACGACGGCGGACTCGGCGTCCAGATCGGTGATGGTGTAGCTGGCGATCTCGGTGCCGTCGAGTCCGGTGACCGCGACGAAGGGCGCGGCGAGGGCACGGAACGTGGCCGGGCCCTCGACGCCGACGGGCAGCGCGAGCAGGACGCTGACGCGGTGCACGGTGTCCTGGAGGGCGCCGAGGTCGACGGCGAGGCGGTGGTCGGCGGCCGCCTGCTTGGACACCTCCAGGCCCGGGAGGGTGGGCGAACCGGGGTGGGCCACCCACTCCACGCCGTGGACCCGGCCCCGGTCGTCGCCCAGCGTGGCGCCCGCGACGACGGGCCGGCCCGCCGACACGCGGATTTCCAGGCGGGTCCCGGGAAGCGGGTGGTTCTGTCCCCGCACCAGCTCGGCCGTCATCGCGTTCGTTCCCCCTCGTACGTACGGATGGTGCTCGCGGTGCCGGTGGTGCTTGTGGCGCCGGGTACTGCTCTGGTGCCGGTTACCGCTCGTGGTGCTTCACAGGTGCGGCAGGATCGACGGCATCAGGTCCTGGAAGGTGCGGCCGTTGGCCGGAGTGCCGATGGCCGTCATCTGCCAGCCCTCGCCCGCCCGGTGGACCTTCGCCATGATCTGCGCGGTGTACTGGCCGCCGCCGTCCAGGGTGTAGCGCGCGAGCTCCTGGCCGTTGGTCTCGTCGACCAGGCGGCAGAACGCGTTCTGCACCTCCTGGAAGGTCTGGCCGGTGAACGAGTTCACCGTGAAGACGATCTGGTCGATGTGGACGGGGACGCGCTGGAGGTCGACGAGGATCGCCTCGTCGTCCCCGCCCGCGCCGACGCCGCCCACGAGGTTGTCGCCGGTGTGCCGCACCGAGCCGTCGTCGCTGACCAGGTGGCGGAAGAACACGACGTCCACCGGCTGCTTGTCCGCGAACAGCACCGCCGAGGCGTCCAGATCGACCTCACGGGTCCGCGAGCCGAACAGACCGCGGCGCGGAGCGGCCTGCCACCCGAGGCCCATGCGCACCGCGGACAGGGCGCCCCCGTCGTCCTTCTGCAGGCTGATGGCCTGACCCTTGGTCATATTGACCGTCACGCGCTGTCCCCTCTCGAACTGCCTGGGCAACCGCCTCTTGCGGTTGCCCAGCACCTTATGCACTCCGACCTGCGAAGCAGCACTCCGGGCCATACTTTGTGGCGGTCTTGCAACAGACCGGGCAGTACGCCGTTTCCCGGGCCCCAGGCGTGCTCTCCAGACCCTGCCGTCACGGCCTCAGGCCTGGCCGGCCTCCCGCATCTGCCGCAGTTCCTTCTTCATCTCCGACACCTCGTCGCGCAGCCGGGCCGCGATCTCGAACTGCAGGTCGGCGGCGGCCGCGCGCATCCGCTCGGTCATCTCGTCGATCTGCTCGGCCAGTTCGGCCGCGGGGCGGTCGGTCGGGACGGTCTCCGCGCCCTTCTTGCCCTTCGCCTTGCCCTTGGCGGGCGCCGCGGCCTTGCCGGCCTTGGCCGCCTCGCCGCCGAGCGAGGGCACCGGGGCCTTGCCGGCCTTCGCCTTGCGGTAGTCGGAGCCGAGGAGCTGCTCGGTGTCGACTTCCTCGCGGGCGATCTGCGACACGATGTCGTTGATCTTCTTGCGGAGGGGCTGCGGGTCGATGCCCCTCTCCTTGTTGTACGCGATCTGCTTCTCGCGGCGCCGGTTGGTCTCGTCGATGGCCTTCTCCATCGCCGGAGTGATCTTGTCGGCGTACATGTGGACCTGGCCGGACACGTTGCGCGCCGCGCGGCCGATGGTCTGGATCAGGGAGGTGCCGGAGCGCAGGAAGCCCTCCTTGTCGGCGTCGAGGATCGCCACGAGGGAGACCTCGGGCAGGTCGAGTCCCTCGCGGAGGAGGTTGATGCCGACCAGGACGTCGTACTCCCCCGCCCGCAGTTCGCGCAGGAGCTCCACGCGGCGCAGGGTGTCGACGTCGCTGTGCAGGTAGCGGACCTGGATGCCGAGCTCCAGGAAGTAGTCCGTGAGGTCCTCGGCCATCTTCTTGGTGAGCGTGGTGACCAGGACGCGCTCGTCCTTCTCGGTGCGCGTGCGGATCTCGTGCACGAGGTCGTCGATCTGGCCCTCGGTGGGCTTGACGACGACCTCGGGGTCGACGAGGCCGGTGGGGCGGATGATCTGCTCCACGAAGCCGTCGCCGCGCGAGAGCTCGTACTTCCCCGGGGTCGCCGAGAGGTAGACCGTCTGGCCGATGCGGCCGAGGAACTCCTCCCACTTCAGGGGGCGGTTGTCCAGCGCCGAGGGCAGCCGGAAGCCGTGGTCGACGAGGGTGCGCTTGCGGGAGGCGTCGCCCTCGTACATCGCGCCGATCTGCGGGACCGTGACGTGCGACTCGTCGAGGACCAGGAGGAAGTCCTCCGGGAAGTAGTCCAGGAGGGTGTTGGGGGCGGTGCCCGGGGCGCGGTCGTCGAAGTGCATCGAGTAGTTCTCGACGCCGGAGCAGGAGCCGATCTGGCGGAGCATCTCCAGGTCGTACGTCGTGCGCATGCGCAGGCGCTGGGCCTCCAGCATCTTGCCCTGCTTCTCCAGCTCGGCGAGGCGCTCGGTGAGCTCCTTCTCGATGCCGGTGACGGCCTTCTCCAGGCGCTCGGGACCCGCTACGTAGTGCGAGGCCGGGAAGACGTACAGGTGGTCGTCGTCGCTGATGACCTCGCCGGTGAGCGGGTGCAGGGTGGAGAGCGCCTCGATCTCGTCCCCGAACATCTCGATGCGCACGGCCAGCTCTTCGTAGACCGGGAAGATCTCGATGGTGTCGCCGCGGACGCGGAAGGTGCCACGGGTGAAGGCCAGGTCGTTGCGCGTGTACTGGATGTCGACGAAGCGGCGCAGGAGCTGGTCGCGGTCGATCTCCTCGCCGACCTTGAGGGGGACCATGCGGTCCACGTACTCCTGCGGGGTGCCGAGGCCGTAGATGCAGGAGACGGAGGCGACCACGACCACGTCGCGGCGGGTCAGCAGCGAGTTCGTGGCGGAGTGGCGCAGGCGCTCCACCTCCTCGTTGATCGAGGAGTCCTTCTCGATGTACGTGTCCGACTGCGGAACGTACGCCTCCGGCTGGTAGTAGTCGTAGTACGAGACGAAGTACTCGACGGCGTTGTTCGGCAGGAGCTCGCGGAACTCGTTCGCCAGCTGGGCGGCCAGTGTCTTGTTCGGCGCCATCACGAGGGTGGGGCGCTGGAGCTTCTCGATCATCCACGCGGTGGTGGCCGACTTGCCGGTGCCGGTCGCGCCGAGCAGGACGACATCCTTCTCACCTGCGCGGATGCGCCGCTCAAGGTCGGCGATGGCGGTCGGCTGGTCGCCGCTGGGCTGGTACGGACTGACGACCTCGAAAGGTGCCACCGTGCGTTCGATCTTGGATACGGGCCGCATGGAATCCACCGTACGACCCCGCACTGACAACGGGGCGGGACCGGCCGTCCGGCGGCGCTCCGGTTCGGTCCCGCGGGGTGCGGCCGGGGGCGGCCGGGTTCACCAGTTCTGCGGGGTGCGGGAGCCGGGGCGGGTGCGGGAGCGGGGGCGGGTCCTGCGGCGGGAGACGGGCACGTGCCGGTCGCCGGAGCGCGGGACGGGGTAGGCCTGCCGGACGCGGTTGCCGTTCGCGGGGTTCCTGACGTCCGCCTGTCCGCCCATCACCATGAGCGGGTCGAACATCACGATGACGCCCGCGAGGAGCAGGAAGGCGAGCGGTCCGATCATCATGGGCGCGAGGATCTCGGCGGGCGAGTCACCGGGCGGGGCGGCGCCCGAGCCGTGCAGATGGACGCTGAGGCCCGCCATGCCCATGTAGTGCATGCCGCTCACGGCCAGTCCCATGACGAGGCTGGCGCCGAGGCTCCACAGGATTCCCCTGACCTGTCCGGCCGCCCAGAGCGCGGCGGTCGCGGCGACCATGGCGATCACCACGGACGCGGCGACGGTCAGGGTGTTGTACTCCAGCGTCCCGCGAAGACGCATACCGGCCATTCCCAGGTAGTGCATCGTGGCGACGCCGAGTCCGGTGATCGTCCCGCCGGTGAAGAGGGCCGTGCCCGTCGCGCCGCGGTAGCCGACGATGAAGATCCCGATGCCGACCATGACGATGGCGACGGCGAGACTCGCGAAGGTCAGCGGCTTGTCGTAGTGGATCGGGGCTTCCTGGACGGTGAAGCCCATCATCGCCACGAAGTGCATGGTCCAGATCCCGGAGCCGATCGCGGCCGAGCCGAGTGCCAGCCAGCCGGGCCGCCAGGAGTGCTCGACGAGGAGCGATCTGGTCGTGCAGCGCAGCCCGAGCGCCCCTCCCATACACGCCATGAGGTAGGCCACCACCGGCGTGACGACTCCGTAGCTGAACCCGTCGACCGTGCCCTGCATGCGCGGTAGCCCTTCCACCTGTTGTGCCCAAATGCCCTGAATACGCCCCATGCACCCCCGTCCGGCGGCCATCTGAAAGACCGTCGACTGAGGCTGAGAGTAAAGCTCAGCCCGGAACGTACGAACGATTTTCCGGCAAAGAATCGCCAACCCCACGCGCGGGGTCCTTGTCTTTGACGACTCCGTTCAACCTGTGGCCATCCTGCACCTGTCTCCCGTTGGCCGTGGACTGTCACTCTCGAGCGGTCCGCGATCACACGACGCGAGGAGTACCCGTGTACGCACGTGCTGCCGCCACCACCGCTGCCCTCCTGGGAGCCGGTGCACTCGTCCTCCCCACCGCCACCGCCACCGCGCAGACCCCGGCACCGAACACCGTCCGACACGACCAGCCGCTGGTCGTCGCCCACCGCGGCGCGTCGGCCTACGCCCCGGAGAACACCTTCGCGGCCATCGACAAGGCCCGCGACATGGGATTCCGCTGGGTCGAGAACGACGTCCAGCGCACCAAGGACGGCGAGCTGGTGATCGTGCACGACGACACCCTGAAGCGGACGACGAACGTCGAGGAGCTCTACCCCGACCGTGCCCCCTGGAAGGTCAAGGACTTCACGGCGGCCGAGATAGCCAGGCTCGACGCGGGCAGCTGGTTCAGCAAGAAGTACGCGGGCCAGCGCGTCCCGACCCTGAAGCAGTACATGCGGCGGGTGTCGCACAACCACCAGAAGCTGGTCTTCGAGTTCAAGAAGCCCGAGCTGTACCCGGGCATCGAGAAGCAGGGTCTGCGGATCCTGCGCAACGAGGGCTGGCTCGACAAGCACCACGTGAAGAGCAAGCTGGTCATCCAGAGCTTCAGTGCGGACAGCGTGAAGACAGTGCACAAGCTGCGGCCCGACGTGAAGACCGGTTTCCTCGGCACCCCGTCGGTCGCCGAGCTGCCCGCGTACGCGCGCTTCGCCGACCAGATCAACTCGACGCACACGTCCATCTCGGCCGCGTACGTCTCCGCGATCCACGCCCTCAAGGGCCCGCACGGCAAGCCCCTGGAAATCTTCACGTGGACCGTGAACGACGCCCCGAACGCCAAGCGGGCGGCGGGCTTCGGCGTGGACGGGATCATCACCAACACGCCGGACGTCGTGCGCAAGGCGCTGCGCGGCGACTGACGGCACCGTCCGTCGCCGACCGACGGCGTTGTCAGTGGGCGGTCGTACGGTATCGGTATGAACGCCACTGCGCAGGACCGGCGTACGGCCGCCGTGTGGACCGTCGTCGACAGCGACATCGGTCCGCTGCTGCTCGCCGCGACCGGCGACGGACTGATCACCGTGGGCTTCCACGCCACGGAGGCGGTGCGCGAGAAGACCCTGGACCGGCTCGGCTCCCGCTTGGGCGCCGAGCCGGTCCACGCGCCGGACTCGCCCCTGCTCGCCGGGCCGACGGGCCAGCTCCGGGAGTACTTCGCGGGCGAGCGGCACGACTTCGAGCTGCCGCTCGACTGGTCCCTGGTCACCGGCTTCAACCGCCAGGTGCTGCGCGAACTCGCCTCCGGCGTGCCGTACGGCGCGGTGGTGGGCTATGGGGACCTGGCCCGCCGCGTCGGCAGTCCGGGCGCGGCCCAGGCCGTGGGCCTCGCAATGGGCGCCAATCCGGTGCCGGTCGTGGTGCCGTGCCACCGTGTGGTGGAGAGCGACGGCGGAATCGGGGGCTTCGGAGGCGGCCTGGAGACCAAGCGGCAGCTGCTCGCCCTGGAAGGGGTGCTTCCCCAGCCGCTGTTCTGACCGGATGTTCTGACCGGAACCTGCGCGAGCCGACGGGAGCCCGGCCAAACAGGCGAGGGCCTGGCCGACAATTCTCTGTTTCGGGCGTGCGAACGCCCTGGCACACTGCGTCAGTGACTTCGACCGTCGACGCCCCTGACATACCCGGCCCGGAAGCGCTCGCAGCCCTGCGCCGCCGTACGAACGCGGTACTGATCGCCAGTCAGATCCTGGGAGGCCTGGGGGTGCCGATCGGCATCGCCCTGGCCCCGATGCTGGCCACCGACGTGAGCGGGACGGAGGCGCTGTCCGGACTCGCGCCGACGGCCTCGGTGGCGGGCACGGCCGTCCTCTCGCTGCCGCTCGCCGCACTGATGAACACGCGCGGCCGGCGCGCCGGGCTCGTCCTCGCCTATGTGATCGGCGCGCTGGGCGCGGGTCTCGTCGTACTCGCCTCGGTCGTCGAGAGCTTCGCACTGCTGCTGCTCGGTATGGCGGCGTTCGGCGCGGGCTCGCTGGCGACGCTGCAGGCACGTTTCGCCGCGGCCGACCTCGTGGAGCCCGACCGGCGCGGACGTGCCATCTCCCACGTCATCTGGGCCACGACGATCGGTTCCGTCCTTGGACCCAACATCTCCGCACCCGCGAGCCGGGTCTTCACCGACACCTCGATCCCCGAGGAGGCCGGGCCCTTCCTCTTCGCCGCCGGGATCTTCGTCGCCGCCGCCGCGGTGGTGGCGGTGCTGCTGCGGCCCGATCCGCTGCTCACGGCCCGCGCGCTGGCGCCCCGGGAGAGCGGGACCGCGCAGAGCCGATCGCTGAAGGCCGGCATCGCGGCGGTGGTCGCCTCACCGATGGCGCGTCTCGCCCTGGTGACGGTGGCCGCCTCCCACACCGTGATGGTCTCGATCATGGTGATGACGCCGGTCGACCTCGGGCACCACGGGGCGAGCCTGCAGCTGGTCGGTCTGGTCATCAGCGGCCACATCGCGGGCATGTACGCGTTCTCGCCGGTGATGGGGTGGCTCGCCGACCGGTTCGGCAGGCTCTCCGTGATCGGGCTCGCGGTGGGGCTGCTGTGCTGTGCCGCGCTGCTCGCCGGCACGGCGGGGCCCAGCCACGGCCAGACCGCCGCCGGGCTCTTCCTGCTCGGCCTCGGCTGGTCCGCGGGGCTGGTCTCCGGCTCGGCGCTGCTCACCGACTCGGTTCCGCCGCCCGCGCGGGCGGCCGTGCAGGGGCTCTCGGACCTGACGATGAACGCGGCGGCGGGCATCGGTGGCGCCGCCGCGGGTCTGATCGTCGCGCGGGCCAGTTACGGCTGGCTCAACCTGGTCGGCGTCTGCGTGCTGCTGCCGATGGCCGCGCTCGCCATGCGGCGGGCACTCAAGAAGGCGTGAGCGCGGGGGCGCGGAGCGGGTCGGGCGTGCGACGGGCTCACGGCAGCGTGATGTGGTACGCCTTGCGCAGCGTCTCGTGCACCGTCCAGGTGGTGCGGTCGCCCTGGCGCAGCACGGCCGCGTCGCCCGGGCCGACCTCCAGGGTGTCGCCGCCCTCGACCGCGACGGTGGCGCGGCCGCTGACGACCACGAAGAGTTCGTTCGCCTCGGTGTCGGTGACCACGCCCGGCGTGATCTGCCAGATGCCGCGCAGCTGCTTGCCGTCGGCGGACTCCCACAGCACCTTGCCGGTCACGACCGGGTCGCCGGAGACGATCTGCGCCGGGTCGAGCGGCTCGATGTCCAGCTCAACATCCGGAATGTGCACGGCAAAAGACGAAACGGTCTGCTCATTCGTGGTCATGGCCGGTCACCCTAGCCCGGGGGCGGGAGGCCCCTGGGCAGCGGGGGTTTGACGGGAGGCACCGCCCGCCAGGGATGAGGGGGAGACCCGACAGGCAGGAGGCAGGCCCGTGCTGGTGGTGTCCGAAGAGGTACGGACGGCGGTCGCGGAGCAGCGCCCCGTGGTGGCCCTGGAGTCCACGATCATCGCGCACGGCCTGCCGCGGCCGCGCAATCTCCAGGTGGCCGAGGAGCTCGAAGCGGTCGTACGGGACGAGGGTGCCGTACCCGCGACGATCGCCGTACTGGACGGCGTCCCGCGCGTCGGCCTGACCAAGGACCAGGTGCAGCGCGTCGCCGACGAGGACGGCATCCGCAAGCTGGGCCACCGCGATCTGCCCCTCGCCGTCGCGACGTCCGCGAGCGGCGCAACGACGGTGTCGGCGACGGCGCTGCTCGCCGCACGCGCGGGCCTGCGGGTGTTCGCCACGGGCGGGCTCGGCGGCGTGCACCGGCAGTGGACGCAGGCTCAGGACGAGTCGGCCGATCTGGGGCTGCTGGCCCGCACGAGGATCGCGGTGGTGTGCGCGGGCGTGAAGTCGGTCCTGGACGTCGGGGCGACGCTGGAGCGTCTCGAGACGCTGGGCGTCGCCGTGGCGGGGTACGGGACCGACCGCTTCCCGGGCTTCTACCTCGCGGACTCCGGCCATCCGGTGGACTGGACGCTGCGCACGCCCGGCGAGGTAGCCGAGGTGATACGGGCCCAGGACGCGCTCGGCGGCCCCGACTCGGCACTCATCGTGGCCAACCCGGTGCCGCGCGCCGAACAGCTCGATCCCGCGCTCCACGCGCGCGTGCTGGCCGAGGCGCTGGCGGCGTGCGAGGAGCAGGGCATCACGGGTCAGGCGATCACGCCGTTCCTGCTGGGTGAGTTGGTGCGGCGCACCGGGGGCGCGTCGCTGGAGGCCAACCTCGCCGCGGTCCGCGGCAACGTGCGGCTCGCGGGGCGGGTGGCGGTGGCCTGGGCGGGGCGTTGAGCGTTCGGGCCGCCGGCGCGGTCCCGGGCGCGCTGCTGGTCGTCGGGGACGTCGTCACCGACATCGTGGCCCGCCACCGTTCCCCGCTCGCACCGGGCACCGACACGGCGGCGGCCATCCGTACCGTGCCGGGCGGCGCGGGCGCCAACGTGGCGTGCTGGGCCGCGCATCGGGGGTGTCCCGACGTACGGCTCATCGGCCGGGTGGGTGCCGACTCGGCGGCTTGGCACGAAGCGGCTCTCACGCGCGCGGGGGTGCGGTCCCGGCTCGTCGTCGACGCCGGGGCGCCGACGGGGACGGTGATCTGTCTGGTGGACGGGGGCGCCGCGGCGGAACGGACGTTCCTCACGGACAGCGGCGCCGCGCTGCGGCTCTCCCCCGCCGACTGGTCGCCCCGGTACCTCGACGGCGTGGCCCTGCTGCACCTCTCCGGCTACCTGTTCTTCGCGGAACCGAGCCGGGCGGCCGCCCGCGCGGCGCTGTCGGCGGCCCGCGCGCGGGGGGTGCCCGTGAGCGTGGATCCCGCGTCGGCGGGGTTCCTGGCGGAAACAGGGCCGGAACGGTTCCTGTCGGCGGTGGACGGGGTGGCGGTCCTGCTCCCGAGCCGGGACGAGGCGGAACTGCTCACCGGCCTGCCCGACCCGGCGGACGCGGCATCGAAGCTGAGCCGCCACTTCCCGGCCGTCGTGGTCAAACTGGGCGCGGAGGGAGCGCTGGTGGCCCGGAACGGCGAGGTCCCGCGCCGCATTCCCGCACCCCCCGCACGGGCCCGTGACTCAACGGGCGCGGGCGACGCCTTCACCGGTGCGTTCCTGGCCGCACGCCTGACCGGGGCGGGGCTGCGCGAGGCGGCGGCGGAGGGATGCGCTGCGGGGGCCCGAGCGGTGGAACTGACCGGCGGCAGACCCCCGGACCCACCCGATGGCAGACCCCCGGACCACCCGGCGGCAAACCCCGGACCACCCGGCGCCGGTGACGTAACTCCGTAGGGCGCGGGCCCGCACCTGCCCCCTACGCTTTCCTCCCCCAAGCCGAGACCAGCGGAGCCGTCGCCAGGTCCAACGTGCCCGTTGCCACCGTCGACACGTGATGGTCGATGTCCTCCGGCGTGGCCAGGCCCGCCGCGATGAGGTCCGGGCGCAGGTGCCGGAGCGTTTCCGTTTCCAGGGCCGCGACGGCCGGGGAGGCCAGCGGGAAGTACACGTCGGACGCCACCTGGCGCAGGCCCGCGTCGCGCAGGAGACGGGGCAGCCGGCGCCCGTACGCGAGGTCCGTGCCCCGCTCCGTGAGGAGTGCGTGCACCCCGCGGCGGAGCCGGTTCGCCGCCTCCTGGGCGGAACCGTGCTCGTCGGGGCAGGCCAGCGGCTGGAGCGCGGGATCGGGCTCCTCGATGAGGAGCCTGCCCCCGGGGCGCAGCGCCCTGAGCATCGACGCCAGCGCCCGCTCCCGGTCGGGCACGTCGGCCAGGACGAGCCGCGCGTGCACGAGGTCGAAGCCGCCGACGGGCGGCGGATCGGCCGCGATGTCGTGGATCCGCACCTCAAGGGGCGAGCGCGCGGCACGCGTCTGCCAGGAGATGTCGATGTCGGTCGCAAGGACCCGTCCCGTGGGCCCGACCCGCTTGGCGAGCCAGGAGATCACGGACGTGCCGCCCGCCCCGACCTCCCAGCAGCGCCAGCCCGGCCCGATGCCGAGGCGTTCGACGTGTCCGAAGGTCGTGGCGTCGAAGAGCGCGGCGAAGGCGTCGGAGCACGATCGCGCCCCGGACGAGGGGGAGTCGGAGAGCTGACGGTGGTCGGAGAGCGCACGGGGACCTGGGTACTGCCGGGGGTCGAGGAGGTGACCGTCGATTCGCGTCATGCCGCGATCATCCCAGTTGTCCCGCTTGCTCCCGGGAGGCAGAACCGGACAATCCGGAACGGAGCCCTCCGTTCCCCCAGGCCTTGGCGTGGCATCGGACCGTACTGGCAGACTGGCACGCCGAATCGTCGGTGCGAGGAGCCCACATGTCGATGGCAGGCAATCTGCGCAAGGTGACCAACCTGCGCAAGGTCGGCGGCCTGCGCGGGGTCGGCGGCCTCCGGAAGGTCGCGCGGCTGGCCCGCCGCGGCACGCGTGTCGATTTGAGCCACCCGGCCCGCTCCCCGCTGGGCTCGTCGGTGGTGAACTGCGTGACGTACCGGGACGGCGTGCGCCAGCCGCCCGGCCGCGACCTGGTCGAGTCGGTGGAGCGCATCCGCAAGACCGGTGACGGCTTCGTCTGGCTGGGGCTGCACGAGCCGACGGAGGACGAGTTCGCCGACATCGCCGACCTCTTCGGCCTGCACCCCCTGGCCGTCGAGGACGCGGTCCACGCCCACCAGCGCCCGAAGGTGGAGCGGTACGACCAGACGCTGTTCGCCGTCTTCAAGACGGTCTGCTACGTGGAACACACCGAACTGACCGCGACCAGCGAGGTGGTGGACACCGGCGAGATCATGGTCTTCGTCGGCCGGGACTTCGTCATCACGGTCAGGCACGGACGGCACGGCTCGCTCGGCCCGATGCGCGAGGAGCTCGAATCCTCGCCCGAGCAGCTCGCCAAGGGCCCCGCGGCGGTGCTGCACGCCTTGGCGGACCACGTCGTGGACGACTACCTCGCGGCGACGGACGCCGTGCAGGCGGACATCGACCAGGTCGAGACCGACGTGTTCGCCCCGGACGGCGCCCGGACCGACCCCGGCCGCATCTATCAGCTCAAGCGCGAACTGCTCGAACTGAAGCGGGCGGTGGTGCCGCTCGGCCGTCCGCTCCAGGTGCTCGCCACCCAGCCGATGCGCGTCATCGCCCCGGAGATACAGGCGTACTTCCGGGACGTCGACGACCATCTGAAGCGGGCCACCGAACAGATCGCCGCCTTCGACGAGTTGCTGAACTCGATCCTCCAGGCGCATCTGGCCCAGGTGACGGTCGCGCAGAACGAGGACATGCGGAAGATCACCGCATGGGCGGCGGTCATCGCGGTGCCGACGATGGTCTGCGGCATGTACGGCATGAACTTCGACCACATGCCCGAGCTGCACTGGCGGTTCGGCTACCCGCTGGCCATGTCCTTGATCGCGGTGGCCTGTGTGGCGCTGTACCGCGGCTTCCGAAGGAACGGCTGGCTCTGAGGCGAGGCCCGCGCCCCGTCGCCATCACGCCCCGCCGACATCACGCCCCATCGACGTAACGCCCCGTAGACGTCACGCCCTGTCGACATCACCCCTTGGCGTACACGCTCTCGACCCAGCCCGCGAGCTGTTCGTCGGTGAGGTGGACGGCCAGGTCGGCCTCGCTGATCATGCCGACGAGCCGCTTGTTCTCGATCACCGGCAGCCGGCGGATCCGGTGGCCCTGCATCTCCCGCAGGACCTCGTCGACGTCGGCACTCGAGTCGATCCAGCGCGGCGTGCCCTTGGCCATCTCGCCCGCGGTGATCCGGGACGGGTCGTGGCCCTTCGCCACACAGCCGACGACGATGTCGCGGTCGGTGAGGATCCCGCAGAGCCGTTCGTTCTCGTCGCTGATGGGCAGGGCGCCCACGTCCAGTTCACTCATCAGCTGCGCGGCACGGTCCAGGGTCTCGTGCCGCGGGATCCACTGGGCACCCCGGTGCATGATGTCTCCGGCGGTGGTCATCGCTACCTCCCGTTGCCGGGCCGTGTCCGGAGCGGCGACGCGAGGGCGCGCCTGGTCCCGGCCCTCCCCATTGTCGCGGCGGGCCGGCGGGCACGCATCCGGACTCCTGCCCTCATCCCCGCCACGCGGGGTGCCGCGGGTCGTCCGCGCGTACCACCACATCAGCCGTCGCCGTGGGGTCGACCTCCGACTCGTACCGCTCGAAAGCCGGCAGCGTCCACCGCTCGCCCTGCGGCGTGCGCCGCGCAAGGGCGCCGGGCGAGAGCCGCACGTGCAGGGTCAGGTCGAACGGGAACCAGTGGCCGAGGAGCAGCGGGCCGTGCAGCAACAGCACGCCGCCGGGCGGCAGCCGCACGTACGGGCTGCGGGTCGCCCGGTCGGCCACCGGGTCCCACAGGTCGGGCAGGATCCGCCCCGTGCCGCCGGGGTCGAGCGGCCCGAAGACCTCGCGCCACAGCGCGCCGGTGTCGAACCACCCGCTGTAGTACGCCTCCACGTCCTGGTGGCCGTACTCGAACCGCAGCGACGCGGGCCGCAGGAAGCCCTCCGTGCCGACCACGAGGGCGCTCCGCCCCCGCAGCCGCAGCGCGTCGGCCACCCGGTCCGCCAGCTCGCCGGTGCCGCCCGTCCCGTCGGCTGGCGCTCCGTCGACGGCGACGCGCGGCCAGGAGCCCCCGTCGGCCGGTTTCAGGTCGAGCAGGCGGTCGGCGAGGGTGTCGGCCAGTCGTTCCCAGGTGATCGGTTCGAGTCGCACGGGCCCATGATGCCGCGCGGGGGCGAAGGCGCGGCTTCTCGGGGAACGGTGCCGCTTCTCGGAGAACGGTGCCGCTTCTCGGGGAACCGTCTCGGGGATGAACAGGGCATGGCGACCCGACCCGACCCTTCCGCCGCCCCGGCCGTCCCCGCCGGCCCCCTTGTCGTCCAGCCGTTGAAGCGGCGGCACTGTGCGGAGTGCGGCGCGGGACCGCTCACACTGCTCGCCCTGGAGGGCGGCGAGCCGCGCTGCCTGGACTGTGCCGACCTCGGGCACCTCGTGTACCTGCCGCGCGGCGACACCGCTCTCACCCGTCGGGCCCGTGAGGACAGCGGGCTCTCGGCGGTCGTCGTCCGCTTCCACCGGCGCCGCGGCCGGTACGAGCGGCAGGGCGTCCTCGTCGAGGAGGCCGCGCTCGCCCGCGCCGAGGAGCGCTGCCTCGCGGACGCGGAGGCGAGGGCGCGGCGGCGGATCCGGGACGCGGCGCGCCGGGCCGCGGAGGACATCCGCTTCACGGAGGCGTTCGCCGCGGAGATCCACCGGCTCTTCCCCGGCTGCCCCCGGGACCGCGCCCACGCCATCGCCGCGCACGCGTCGGTGCGGGGCAGCGGCCGGGTGGGGCGGAGCGCGGCGGGGCGGGCCCTGTCGAGGGCGGCGGTGACAGCGGCGGTCGCGGCGGCGGTACGCCACACGGCCACGCCCTATGACCAGTTGCTGATGGGCGGAGTGCCCCGCGGGGAGGCGCGGCGACGGATCGCCGCCGATGTCGAGTCGACGCTGCGCGCCTGGCGGAAACCCCGAGGTCCGAACCGGGAACCCTGAAGTCCGAACCAGGAACCCTGAGGTCCGGACCGTGGGAGACGACGGCGCATGCGGCCGCGAGCGTCGCGTATGGCATTCGTGGACCTGCGGCAATTGACTTGTGGGGACGGGGTGTCGCCCTGGAGGATCACTCGCCCCGCCCACCACCGGGCACAACCGCCCCAGTCCCCACGGGAGTTGTCATGATCGACGGACCGTACTTCGTGCTCACCGTGCTGGGGGCGCTCGCCTGCGGCCTCGCCGCCGGCGTCTTCGCCGCGTTCTCGACCTTCGTGATGAAGGGGCTCGCCGCGCTGCCCCCGGCCCAGGGCATCACCGCGATGAACCGCATCAACGTCGCCGCGGTCACTCCCGCCTTCATGGCCGTCTTCCTGGGGGCGACGGGGCTGTGCGTGGTGCTGGCCGTCGTGACGTTCGTGCTCTGGCCCGACGAGGGCACGGTCGAGCTGCTGCTGGGCAGCGCGCTCTATGTCGTCGGCTCGTTCGGGGTGACCGTCGCGGCGAACATTCCGCGCAACGACGCCCTCGCCGAGGTGGACCCGGACAGCGCGGAAGGCGCCGCGTACTGGCGTACGTACGTCCGTGAGTGGACCGTGTGGAACCACGTCCGCACCGGCGCGTCGCTCGCCGCGACGGCGGCCTTCATCCTGGCCCTCACCTAACCGGCGGCCGGGGGCGGCGTCAGGGCTTGCGCGCCACCGCCCCGTACCCCGGCGTGGGGCCGTCCCCCGACTCCGGTGTCCACTCGCCCAGTTCCGGCTTCCACCGGTCGAGGACCGCCACGCCGGGCGCCACCAGCTCGTACCCCTCGAAGAAGCGTTCCACCTCGGCCTGCGAGCGCAGTGCCAGCGTCATGCCCCGCGCCTTGTAGAGCTCCCCGGCCTCTTTCGCCGTGTCCGGGGTGAAGTCGGCCGTACCGTGCGACAGCATCAGGTGGCTGCCGGCGGGCAGTGCCCGCATCAGCCGGTGCACCAGGTCGTACGCGCCGTCCTCGTCCGCGATGAAGTGCAGCAGCGCGACCAAGCACAGGGCGACGGGCCGTTCGAGGTCGAGGACCTTCGAGGCCTCTTCCAGGATTGTCTCCGGCTGGCGGAAGTCCGCCTGGATGTACTCGGTGACGCCTTGCGGGGTCGAGCGCAGCAGCGCCTCCGCGTGGGCGAGGACGATGGGATCGTTGTCGCAGTAGACGATCCGGGACTCGGGGGCGACCCTCTGGGCGATCTGGTGGAGGTTCGGCTCGGTCGGTATGCCGGTGCCGATGTCCAGGAACTGCCGTACGCCCTGGGAGGCGAGCCAGCGCGTGGCGCGCTGCATGAACGCGCGGTTGGCCCGCGCCGTCGTCAGGACCCGCCCGTCCATGGCGACGAGCTGCCGGCCCATCTCCTCGTCCACGGGGTAGTTGTCCTTGCCCCCGAGGAACCAGTCGTACATCCGCGCGGGGTGCGGCTTGCTGGTGTCGATGTACGACGAGTCGGTCATGCGAACTCCAAGCGGGGGCGGCGGCGGGGACCCGGAGACGTACGGCGGTTGCGGGAGGAGACGGCAGTGGGAGAGTGCGGCTACGAGAGCAGGAAGTCCGCCTCGCCCGCCTTCGCGCCCTGGATGAACGCGTTGATCTCCCCGTGGGTGTAGATGAGCGCGGGACCGTCGGGGTCGGCGGACTGGCGCACGGCGACGCGTCCATCGGCCAGCTTCATGGCTTCGAGGCAGTTGCCGCCGTTGCCGCCGCTCCAGGGCTTGTGCCAGCCCTCGGTGCCGAGGTCGCGGGCGGGCATGCCGTTGTAGATCCGGGACTCCCTGATCTCACTGCGCGAGTCGTCGCGGGCCCCGGGTGAACGCGGACCGGCAGGGCGCGTTCCGGATCGGTGTCGGTCCATGTCACAGCTCCTTGCGGAGGTCCCGGAGGAGCTCCTTCGTGCGTTGTGCGGTGGCGGCCTGCGCCGCCATGCGGTCCATGACCTCGAGGTGGGTCGCCACCTCAGTGCGCGCGTCGAGGTAGACGGCGCCGGTCAGGTACTCGCTGTAGACCATGTCGGGCAGCTCCGCCATGGCGAAGCGGAAGAGCACGAACGGTCCGAACGTGCCGGGATGCGGGCCCGCCGCGAAGGTCGCGACCTGCAGGGTGACATGGGGCAGTTCGGCGGCTTCGAGGAGCCGGTCGACCTGGTCCCGCATCAGATCCGCGTCGCCGACCGGCCTGCGCAGCGCGGTCTCGTCCATCACCACCCACAGGCGGGGCGCGTCCTCACGGGTGAGCAGCGCCTGACGCTCCATCCGGAGCGCCACGTACCGCTCGATGTCCGCGGGCCGGGTCTGGCCGATGGCGCCGGAGCGCATCACCGCGCGCGCGTACTCCTCGGTCTGCAGGAGTCCCGGCACGAAGTGGGGTTCGTACGACCTGATGAGGCTCGCGGCCCCCTCCAGGCTCACGTACATGCTGAACCAGTTCGGCAGGATGTCGTGGAACCGCTGCCACCAGCCGGGCTTGTTGGCCTCTTCGGCGAGCATGACGAAGGCGTCGGCCTCGTCGTCCGCGACTCCGTACGACTTCAGGAGCAGCTGGAGGTACGGGATCTTCAGCGCGACCTCGGCCGTCTCCATCCGCCGGACGGTGGCGGGGGCGACGCGCAGGATCTTCGCCGCCTCCTCGCGTTTCAGACCCGCGCCCTCACGCAGGTCCTGCAGGCGACGACCGAGAACGACTTGGCCGACGGTCGGCGCGGACCGCGGTTCGCTCACGTCTCCTACCTCCACCTGACTCCGCGTTGCCTCAACTCACACCGCACCGCGAGCTGTAGCGAGCAGTGTGCCATGTGCCGTCTCGGAGGAACACGCCACTGTGCACTTTTCAGAGTGGGTCTTGCCAAGGTGTTCGGGGCGGGGCGATAGTGGAGAGCGTGACTCCGCCCGCGCCGTTACGAACCGAAGCCACCGAAGGCCGTCCTGGCGATCTCGCCGAGGCGTCGCCCGAGGGCGCCGAGGTCTGCGTCAGTTTCGCCCTCGCACCTCGTCCGGGCTCCGTCGCACAGGCCAGACGCCTGATGCGGACGCAGCTGGACGGGTGGGCGGTGCGCGACGACGACGCCTGCGACGCGGCGGCACTCGTTCTCTCCGAACTGGTCACCAATGCCGTGGTGCACACCGCGAGCCGGCGGATCATCTGCGAGCTCTGCGCGGATTCGGAGAAGCTGCGCATAGCCGTACGTGACGAGGGCTGCGGTTCAGGGATGCCGCGCCCGGTGCACAGGGGGGCCGACGATGAGCACGGGAGGGGATTGCTTCTCGTCGACGCGGTGAGCAGTGCGTGGGGCGTCCACGACGCGGGGCCCGGTATCGGGCGCACGGTGTGGGCGGAGTTGCGGCGGACGGCGTCGTCGGTGACGACGACAGCGGCGGCGTACGCGTAGAGACGTAGAACGGAACGATCGAGCGTGGCAGTGGCAGTGGCACGGGCGGGGGGCATGTGAGCGCGGGTACGGTGCGGCCGTTGGACTTGAACACGTTGGTCCGTCTGTCGCGACGGCGGCAGCGCGCCGGGAGACGACCGGCACCGCGGTCCCTGCGGCTCGATCTGCCCGAGGGGATGACGGAGCCGCTCGGCTGCGACGCGGTGGCGGTGCCCGCGGCACTGGGCCCCGGTCTGATGTCCCGGCTGCCCCGGGTGGGGTGTGTGTACGAGGACGGGGCGCGGTGGTGGTGGATCGTGCCGGCGGACTCCGACGTGGCGATGGAGTGGCCCGCGCCGGTCGCGTACTCGGCGGGAGCGGTGGTGCGGGACGCGGACTGTCGTCCGGTGCTCATCAACCGTCCTGCGGACGACGTTCCCTATACCCCGCCGATTCCGCTGTATCTGGCGCTGTGCCGGGTCACGGGGACCGTGCCGGGGTGGTCCCGGGCCCTCACGGCCTGAGCGCGCCGCCGGGCCCGGCGGTTCCGGGCCGGCCTTCGTACTCGTGTTCAGGCGGCCGGGGCCATCTCCGCGACCTCGGCCGGTACGCGCACGATCACCAGGAAGGCGTCCGACGCGAGGTCCATGACGACCTCGGCGGGCTGGCCCTCCTGCCGCCGGTCCCGCGCGAACTCCTCCGCGGGCCACGAGCCGCGCGGTCCGCCCGCGGGAAAGCGTTCCAGTACCAGTCGTCCGTTCATCATGATCCCTGTCCCCCGTCGTCGTTCCGTTGCGCGCGCTGTCGTCGCGTGCGCCGTATCGAAGAGAACGCGTGGGACGCTCCCAAGGATGCGCGACGTGACAGAATCGAGACGGAGTCGGGGCATTTCCCAGGGTTCTCCCCGGGGTCTCCCCGGTTTTTCGCTCAGTCGTCGTACTCGTCGTGGTACCGGACCCGTGCGCTGCCCGCCGGTGCTCCGTACACCGAGGCGCGCCCCGCGGGCTCCTCCCACTCCTCCTGCCGGCCCAGCGCGGTGAGGTCGAGGAGGCTCGTGGTGGAGCCGATGCCGTCCAGGCCGCGGGCGAACGTCGCGTAGGTGTGGAAGATCCGGTCGCCGTACCGCAGGAAGCAGTTGATCGCGGGCACATCGTGCGGCTCCTCGGGCGAGGACGCCAGGAAGTCGTGGTTGAAGTCGCCGCCGTTCGTCGAGTACCAGGGCACGGTCCAGCCCATCCGTGCCTTGAACGTCAGCAGTTTGGTGAACGGTGCGCGGGACACGGCGACGAAGTTCGTGTTCCGGGCCCGCAGGTGCGCGAGGTGCCCGATCTGGTCCAGGAACCCGGAGCAGCTGCGGCAGCCCGCGTCCCATTCGGGGGCGAACATGAAGTGGTAGACGATCAGTTGGTCCCTGCCGTCGAAGAGGTCGAGCAGGGTCGCCTTTCCGTCGTAGCCGTCGAAGTAGTACTCCTTGTCGACCTCGACCATCGGCAGCCCGCGCCGTTCGGCGTTGAGCGCGTCGCGTGCGCGGGTGGCGGCCTTCTCCTTGGCCAGCAACTCCTCACGCTCGGTGAGCCACTCCTCGCGCGTGACGATGTCCGGAAGTCCCATGGTGTGTCTCCTCCACCCTTCGGGCGCGTACGTCTTCGATACGTCTGCGAAGGGTGGACCGGCGGACTTCGCGGAACTCATCGCTCGCGGGCGAAGAAGTTCCGGAGAACTTTCAGAGCGTCACGGGGAGTTCGCGCGGACCCCTGGAACGCGTCGACGGGCGCCACCGGATCTCGCGGCCCGTCCGTCGCCCCGCCCCGTTCTTTCCTCCGCCTACCCCTCGTACTCCTGGATCCGTTTCCCATGGCTGCGGTCGACGAGTCCGGGCAGCAGCCCGCTCAACTCGCCGACGATGTCCGGCACGTCGAGGGTCAGCAGGCGGCGGTCGCGCATCAGGACCCGTCCGGCCACGATCGTCGTCCGTACGTCGCCGGAGCGCGCGCTGTGCACGAGCGTGGCCGCGAGGTCGTGCACGGGCTGGGTGTGCGGGCCCGTCATGTCGACGAGGACGATGTCGGCCCGCCGCCCGGTGGCGAGGCTGCCGATCTCGTCCCCGAGTCCGACGGCCCGCGCGCTCTGCAGGGTGGCGTGGTCCAGGGCCTGGCGGGCGGTGAGCCAGGTGGGGTCGCGCTCCACGGACTTCTGGACGAGCGCGGTGAGCGTCATGGACTCCCACACGTCGAGTGTGTTGTTGGACGCGGCACCGTCCGTGGCGAGGCCGACCGGGACGCCCGCTTCCCGCAGGGCCCGTAGGGGTGTCGTGTCCCAGCCGAACTTCAGATAGCCGCGGGGCGCGGAGGCGACGGCGACGCGGCCCCCGGAGCGTTCCGCGGCCCTGCGCAGAACGGGCAGGTCGCGGGCGGTGTCGAGGCCGGTGACGTGGGCGAGGAGCACGTCGGTGTCGAGGAGCCCCGCGCGTTCCAGGATCTCGATGGGCGTGCGACCGTGGCGGGCCAAACTGTTGTCGGTCTGCTCGCGGTTCTCGGCGGCGTGGATGTGGACCAGGAGGCCGTGCCGCCGGGCGAGTTCGGCGGTCGCGGCGAGGTCGGCCTCGTCGACGGTGTAGGGGGCGTGCGGGGCGAGGCAGGTGGTGATGCGCCCGTCGGCCGCGCCCCGCTGCCGGAGCGCGAAGTCGAGGGAGGCGGCACGGCCTTCGGGGCCCTGCGTGCTGAAGCAGGCCTGGCCGAGGACGGCGCGCAGGCCGCTCTCGTCGGTGGCGGCGGCGACCTCGTCCATCGCGAAGTAGTGGTCGGCGAAGGTGGTGACGCCGCCGCGGATCATCTCGGCACAGGCGAGCCGCGCGCCGAGCCCGACGACGCGCTCGGTGAGGTTGGACTCGACGGGCCAGATCCAGTCGTTGAACCACGCGTGGGCGGGCAGATCCTCGGCGAGACCGCGCAGGGCGACCATCGGTGTGTGGGTGTGGCAGTTGATGAGCCCGGGGAGGGCGACGGTGCCGCGGCCGTCGATGTGCGTGACGGTCGCGGTTGCGGGGGTGTTTGTGGGGACGGTTGCGGTTGCGGGGGCAGTGGCGTTTGTGGGAACGGTTGCGGTTGCAGGGGTAGTGGCGTTTGTGGGAACGGTTGCGGTTGCAGGGGCAGTGGCGGTTGCGGGAGCGCCTGATGTGACTGAGGTGATGATTCCGTCCCGTACGACGATCGTGGCGTCCTCGACGAAGACGATCTCCCCTCGCTGATCGTGGGTCAGCGCGGTGCAGCCGGTGATGACGAGGTCGGCGGGGCCGTCGGGGCCGTGCGTGATGAGTCCGGCGGGTCCGGGCGCGGGAGGCGGCGTCATCCTTTCAAGGTAGTGCGAGTGCGCATCCGGCAGCCCTGTCGCGGGGACGGTTTCGCGGGCACGCTGGCCCTACCCGCCGATCGGCCGAGGGGACGCGGACCAGGCAGTCGGGACGAGGAGTCGGCGATGATCATCGGCACGTGGAACCTGGAGAACCTCTACCGCCCCGGCGGGCAGTTCGGCCCCAAGGACAAGGCCGCGTACGAGGCGAAGCTGGCCTCGCTCGCGGCGACGATCACCACGCTGAGGCCGAGCGTCCTCGGGGTGCAGGAGGTCGGCGACCCTGCGGCGCTCGAAGATCTGGCGGGCCTGCTCGAGGGCACCTGGCACGTCACGCTCTCGCAGCACGCGGACGACCGGGGGATACGGGTCGGCTTCCTCACCAGCCTCCCCGTCTTCGTCGTCGCCGACGAGTCCGGTTTCCCGGAGCCGGTGCGGCCGGTGCAGGTCGACGACTCGGGCCGGACGACGGCGCGGGCCGGGCGGGGCGTCCTCGCGGTGACGGTGTCGACGCGGGCGTTCTTCTTCGACGCGGTCGTGTGCCACCTCAAGTCGAAGCTGCTGTCGTACCCCGGCGGGCGCTTCTTCCCGCACGGCGAGGGCGAACGCGCGCGGTACGGCGCGTACGCCCTGAACCGCCGCGCGGCCGAGGCGACCACGGTCCGTGCCGTCGCCGATCAGCGGCTGCGGGGCGACGGTCGCGAGCACGGGGTCGCCGTGCTCGGGGACCTCAACGACGAGGTGGGGGCCGCGACGACGCAGATCCTGCTGGGCCCGCCCGGCTCCGAGATCGGCACGCCGGGCTTCGACCGCCCGGACAAGGGTGACGCGACGCGGCTGTGGAACGTCGCGCCACTGATCCCGGCCGACCAGCGCTTCTCGCGCATCCACGCGGGCCGCCGCGAACTCATCGACCACGTGCTGGTGAGCCGTGGCCTGATGGACCAGGTCCGCGGCGCGGGCACGGGCGCGCCGGGCGCCGCGGCGAGCGCGCTGCCGTCGGTGGAGGACGGGGATCCGGCGGTACGGAGGGAGGCGCCGGGGTCGGACCACGCGCCGGTGTGGATACGGATTCAGCCTTAGGGGGCGGTGCCGGTCGTGGGGGGGGAGGCGGGGCTGTGCCTGCCGGGGGGGCGGGGCTGTGCCTGCCGGGGGAGGCGGGGCCGTGCCCATGGGAGGCAGGGCCGGGCCCGTCGCGGGAAGCAGGGCGCCGCCCGTCACGGGAAGCAGAGTCGGGCCCGTCACCCGAGGCAGGAGGGTGCTCGTCACGAGAAGCAGAGCCGGGCCCGTCACCCGAGGCAGGAGGGTGCTCGTCACCGAGGGTGGGGTCGCGCCTGTCGCCGGGGGCGGGGGGGTGTCTGTGCGGGGTCGGGGTGACGTCCGTGGGTCGCGTGGGAGCGGGAGCCCTAAGCTTCGCCGAGTCAGCTCACCTGTCGCCCCTCCCCCAGGAGCCCCACCGTGTTCGACCCCGCGCCGGAGCACCCGTCCTCGTACCCGTACCCCGAGAGCCACAGCGGCGAGACCGCGGCGGCCCCCGCCCCGCACGCGCTGCTCGCGCCCGTGCTCGGACTGCTGGGCCGGTGGCACGGGCGGGGCCGGGGCGAGTACCCGACGCTGCCCGCGGACTTCACGTACGCGCAGGAGGTGACGTTCAGCCACGACGGCCGGCCCTTCCTCCGTTACGAGGCCAGGGCCTGGCTGCTCGACGCCGACGACGCCCCGCTGCGGCCCGCGGCGCGGGAAAGCGGCTGGTGGCGGCTGCAGCCCGACGGCCGGGTGGAGGCATTGGTCACCCAGCCCACCGGCATCGCGGAGATCGCGGTCGGCCACGCGGCCGACGGCACGGTCGACCTCTCCACGCACGACGTCGCGCTCACCCCCACCGCCAAGAACGTCACGGCGACCCGCCGCCGCTACACGCTGGCCGACGACGGCACGCTCGCCTTCACCCACGACATGGCGGCGGTGAACCAGCCGTTGCAGCACCACCTCTCGGCACACCTGCGCCGCACGCAGTGAGCACGGAGACACGCGAACGCACGGAGGAAAGCGGGGCGGCGGAGACAGGGACGGCGCAAGCCGGGGCGGCGGACTCGGACGGCTGGCCCGACGTCCCCGGCGACACGGCCCTCACCCTCCGCATCCCCGAGGCGAACCCCTTGGTGCGGGCCGGCTTTCCCGCCCACGTGACGGTGCTCTACCCGTTCCTCAACGAGTCCCGCCTCACCCCAAGCACCCACGCCGACCTGACGGACCTCTTCGCCGCCCACCCCGCTTTCACCCTCACGTTCGACGAATTCCGCCGCTACCCGGGCGTCCTGTACCTCGCACCGACCCCGGAGACCCCCGTGAGCGCCCTCACCCGGTCCCTCACGGACCGCTGGCCGGAGGCGCTCCCCTACCGCGGCATCTTCACCCCGCCCCCGGCACCCCACCTCACCCTGGCGAACGACGAGGGCCCGGACACCTATGCGGCGGCCTACGACGCCCTGGAGTCGCAGCTCGCCCCGTCGCTGCCCCTGACCAGCCACGTGAGCTCCGTCCACTTGATCGCGACGGACGGCCCGGGGAAGGGCTGGCGGGACCTCAGGGCCTACCGGCTGGGAACGGGGCGAGTGTCACGCCCGCGTTAAACCAACAGGGGGCCAAACAGGCCATACCGCAGGAAGAAGGGCATCGGACGCATCCGGTTCCGCTACGGTTTGCCGCCGTCAAGGATCCACGACTCCCGCCTCGGCTACGCGCGTACGCGGGGGTCGGCGCCGCCAAAACCCCCGCCCCTTCCCCTCGTCCCCCAACCCCTGTCCGGAAAGGGAACCCGCCATGGCCCTCACCCTCCCCCGCCTCTCCGGCACCCGCCTCGCCGTGGCCGGCGTGGCGACCGCCGTGCTGGCCGTCGGCGCCCCGGCCGCCTACGCCTCACTCGACGACGGAGCGAAGTCCACACCGCCCTCGTCCTCGTCGTCCGACGCGCAGGCCGCCACGTCGACCGCCGCGTCGACCGTCGCCCGTGGCAAGCCCTTCACCGAGACGCGGCTCTTCTTCGGCACCGAACGCCCCGACGGCGGGCCCGCCGTGACGGACAAGCAGTTCATGGCCTTCATCGACAAGGAGGTCACGCCGGGCTTCCCCGACGGGCTGACCATCCAGAACGGGCGCGGGCAGTGGCGCGACTCCAACGGCAAGATCGAGCGCGAGCGTTCGTACGAACTGATCCTGCTGTACCCGACGACCGAGGCGCGCAGGCGGGACGTCCAGATCGAGGAGATCCGCAGCGACTACGAGAAGAAGTTCGCGCAGGACTCGGTGGCGCGGCTGGACGAACGGACCCGGGTCGACTTCTGAGGACCCCCAGGACATCTCCCAAGGCATGTCCCAAGGCATGTACGAAAGTATCTCCGAAGGTATTTCAACGCCCTCCTGACCGGGTGAAATTCGCTGGCGCGCCGCCACCTGCGGCTGCAGGCTGATCTTCTATGAACCACCGGATCCGTGCCCTGCACACCGACACGACCATCACCGTCTATCAGGCGTACGCCCCGGCACTCGGCGTCCCCGCGGCCCGCACCGGGCGGTTTCCCGCCGCCTGGAAGCGGGACCGCATGACGTGGATCAAGCCGTCCTTCCTGTGGATGATGTACCGCTGCGGCTGGGCGACCAAGGAGGACCAACAGACCGTCCTGGCCGTCGAGATCACCCGTGAGGGCTTCGACTGGGCGCTCCGCAACGCGTGCCTCTCCCACTACGTGCGCGGCCTCCACACCGATGAGGCCGCGTGGAAGCGCGAGTTGCGCCGCTCGCCCGCCCGCGTCCAGTGGGACCCGGAACGCGACCTCCACCTCAACGCCCTCCCGTACCGCAGCCTTCAACTGGGCCTCTCCGGCGAGGCATCCCGCTCTTTCGCGGACGAGTGGACGGTCTCGATCACCGACGTCACCGACCGTGCGCGTGAGATCCACGGCCTCGTACGGGACGGGGACGAGGAAGCGGCGGCTCGGCTGCTGCCGGAGGAGCGCCCCTACCCGGCGGGGGACGAGCTTCTGTCACACCTCCGGGCCTGATCCCGGGCCTGATCCCTGACGTGATCTCGGGGCTGATCCCTGGCCCGACCTACGCCTCGGCCACGCCCGCCAGCGCCCCCACCGGGTCGACGTCCGCCTCCCCCTCGGGCCACCAGCCGTCGCCGCCCGGCTCGCTCCGGTACGGGTACCAGCGGCCGTCCGTCCCGTAGCGTAGCTGGAGCGTGCCTTGCGCGTTGGTGAGCCGGTTGCGGTGGATCGTCATCCGCGGCAGGTCGGCCGCGACCAGGGCACCGCGGGCCCTGTCGAAGGGGCCGGCCGGCGGGTCCCAGGGACTCTCCAGCGTTCTCAGACCCTCCTCACCGCCCTGCCGCCAGGCGGCCGCCGCGCGGGAGAGGTCGGCGGGGGTGCGCCCCACCGACCGGGCCAGCTCGGCGAACTGACGGCTGAAAGTGCGGCGACCGGTGAGGCCCGGGTGCGAGGCCGCGAGGCGGACCGCGTCGTGCCAGAGGGAAGCGTCCCCCGCGAACGGCTCCGCACCCGCCTCCGCCGTGAGAAACGCGTGGGCCCTGCGCGCCGCGTCCGTCACCAGAAACTCCAACGCCGTCGGGTCCGGGGCGCCGGGGAGGGCGGGAAGGACCGGGGGCTCGCCCGGATGCGACGGTGGCGCGAGCGGAGCCGGCAACGGTGAGCGATACGCCGTAGCGAGAGCCTCGCGAGCCAGGACGCCGGGGAGGACGGGGCCGGTGTCCCGGGGCGCTTGCTGTCCGCCCGGGAGGGCGTGGCCATTGTCCGGGTACGACCGCTGGCCGCCGGAAGGGGCGGGGCGGGTGCCCGGGGTCGGCTGCTGTCCGTCCGGAAGGGCGTGGCCGCTGTCCGGGGTCGGCTGCTGTCCGCCTGCGGGGGCAATGTCCGGGTGCGACTGCTGCTCGCCGAGGCCGGCGGGACCGCCGTCCGGGTACAACCGCTGCCCGCCGACAGGGTCGGGCCCACTGACCGAGTGCGACTGCTGCCCGCCCGCCGGGTCAGCCCCGCTGACCGAGTGCGACTGCGGCCCGCCCGCAGGAACCCGGCCGCCGTCCAAGTGCGACTGCCGCTCGCCGGGAGCGACGGAACCACCGCCCGAGTACAACTGCTGCCCTCCGCCAGGGCCGGGACCGCTGACCGAGTGCGACTGCGGCCCGCCCGCAGGAACCCGGCCGCCGTCCAAGTGCGACTGCCGCTCGCCGGGAGCGACGGAACCGCCGTCCGAGTACAGCTGCTGTCTCCCGACAGGGCCGGGCCCGCTGTCCGTGTGCGGCTGCTGTCCGCCCGGAGGGGTTGGGCCGTCACCCGAGGGCGGCTGGCGTTCACCGGGGGACGGCTGGCGGGCAGCCTCCGCCGAGGGCCGTTCCGCCGCCTCCGCGCCCCTGCGCTCCCCCGCCGTCCCCGACGCGAAGCGGCGCCCTCTCGCGGTCCCCGCGGTGCGGGGTTCGCCCGCGGCCCCCGCGGTGCGGGGTTCGCCCGCGGCCCCCGCCTCGCGGGGCTCATCCGTGGCCCCCGCCCCCCGAAGCGCCTCCGCCGCCTCCGCCGCTCCTCTCCGAGCGTTTCTCCGGGACAGTTCGTCCAGCAGGTCCTGTTCCTCTCCGCCGCGCAGCAGCAGGAGTACGAAGGGGTCCGCGTCCAGGAGGCGGGCCGTTTGGTAGGCGAGGGCTGCCGCGTGTTTGCAGGGGTGGCCGCGGTCCGGGCACGTGCAGGAGGGGGCCAGTTCGCGGGCGCCGGGGAGGAGGGGGACGTCCGCCCGGTCCGCCGCGGCGGCCAGCGCGTGCGGCATCTCCTGGTCGAGCAGCGCGGCGATGCGCGCGGGATCCGTGGCGACCACGTCCAGGAAGCGGTCCCAGTGCTCGGGAAGCATCGTCCGCATGCGGATCTCCGCCCGGTACGGACGGGGACGGCTGCCGTGGACGTACGCGACGATGCGGCCCGGCGCGACGGTGATCGTGTCGACCGCGCCGTCGCGCGCATACGTACGGCCACGGGCCAGCCGCGCCTGGTCCAGCGCACTCTCCTCCAGCGCGTCGATCCACGCGTTGCCCCACCAGGACGTGGCGAAGGGCGCCCCGGGGTCGGGATGCTTCGGCAGGGCGGGGAAGACGCGGCCGCTGCCCATGCGGCTCGTCTCGCTCATGCCGCTGGCCCAGCCGAGCCCGCCGCCCCGTACCGGCCTGCCCCGCGGCGTCATGCCGCCCTCCTCAGTGCGACCAGGTCCGCCAGTTCCGCGTCGGACAGTTCCGTGAGCGCCGCCTCGCCGCCGTCGCCGAGCACCGCGTCCGCCAACGCCTGCTTCGCGGCGAGGAGTTCCGCGATACGGTCCTCGACCGTGCCCTCGGTGACCAGGCGGTGGACCTGGACGGGCTGGGTCTGGCCGATGCGGTACGCACGGTCGGTGGCCTGCTCCTCGACTGCCGGGTTCCACCAGCGGTCGTAGTGGATCACGTGGCCCGCCCGGGTCAGGTTCAGGCCCGTGCCCGCAGCCTTCAGGGAGAGCAGGAAAACCGGGACCTCGCCCGACTGGAAGCGGTCCACCATCTCCTCGCGGCGCGCGACCGGCGTGCCGCCGTGCAGGAGCTGGGAAGGGATGCCGCGCGCGGTCAGGTGCGCCTCCAGGAGGCGTGCCATCTCCACGTACTGCGTGAAGATCAGGACCGCGCCCGCGCTCTCCGACTCGGCGAGGATCGTGTCGAGGAGCTCGTCCAGGAGTTCCAGCTTGCCCGAACGCGGGCGGCCCGTCCGGGTCGTGAGCATGCCGTCCTTCAGGTACTGCGCCGGGTGGTTGCAGATCTGCTTGAGCGCCATCAGCAGCTTCATGACCAGGCCGCGCCGCGCCATGCCGTCCGACGCCTCGATGCGGGCGAGGGTCTCGCGCACCACCGCCTCGTACAGCGAGGTCTGTTCACGGGTGAGGGTCACCGGGTGGTCGGTCTCCGTCTTCGGCGGCAGCTCCGGCGCGATACCCGGATCCGACTTCTTGCGGCGCAGGAGGAAGGGGCGGACGAGGCGGGCCAGGCGGTCCAGCGCGTCGTCGTCCGCGCCGGTCCCTGGGGGGTCGCCGCCCTCCACCAGGCGTGCGTGGCGGGCCCGGAACGCCTTCAGGGGGCCGAGCAGGCCCGGCGTCGTCCAGTCGAGCAGCGCCCACAGCTCGGACAGGTTGTTCTCGACCGGGGTACCGGTGAGCGCGACGCGCGCCGGGGAGGGGATCGTGCGCAGCGCCTTCGCCGTCGCCGCGTACGGATTCTTGACGTGCTGCGCCTCGTCCGCGACGACGAGGCCCCACTTCTGGGCGGCCAGTTCGGATGCGCTCGTGCGCATCGTGCCGTACGTGGTGAGGACGAAGCCGCCGGTCAGGCCGGTGAGAGTACGGCCCGTGCCGTGGAAGCGGCGGACCGGCTCGCCGGGCGCGAACCGCTCGATCTCGCGCTGCCAGTTGCCGAGCAGCGACGCCGGGCAGACCACGAGCGTCGGCGCGGAACCGCCGTCCCGCACAGGCCGGCGGTCTTCGGCCCGCGCGCCGAGCGGGTCTTCGCCCTCCGCGGCGAGCGGGTCTTCACCCTCCGCGCCGAGCGCATGTTCGCCCTCCGCGGCGACCGGGTGTTCGATCTGCGCGCCGACCGGGTGTTCGCCCTGCGCGCGGTGCAGGTGCAGGGCGATGACGGTGATCGTCTTGCCGAGGCCCATGTCGTCGGCGAGGCAGCCGCCGAGGCCGAGGGACGTCATGCGGTCGAGCCAGGCGAGACCCTTGAGCTGGTAGTCACGGAGGGTCGCGTGCAGGCCCGGCGGCGGCGCCAGTACGTCGAGGTCTCCCGTCACCCGCTCGCGCAGCCTCGCCAGCGCGCCGACCGGCACGGCGGGCACCTGCTCGCCGTCGACCTCGGCGGTGCCGGTCAGCGCGACCGACAGGGCGTCCACCGGGTCGAGCAGGCCGAGGTCCCGCTTGCGCGCCTTGCGGACGAGTTCGGGGTCGACCAGAACCCACTGGTCCCGGAGCCGGACGACCGGGCGGTGCGCCTCCGCGAGGACGTCGAGCTCCGCCTCGGTCAGCGGGTCGTCCGCCTGGTCGCCGAGGGCCAACTGCCAGCGGAATTCGAGGAGTTCCTCGGTCTTGAAGAAGTCGAAGTTGTCGGCCGCGGTACCGGGGGCGGGGCGGACGACGGCGGTCGCGGTGAGGCCGCGGGTGAGCTCCCTGGGCCAGTGGACGGCCACGCCCGCCGCGGCGAGCCGGCCGGCCGCGGCACCCAGGAGGTCGTACAACTCCTCCTCGCCCAGCGGCAGCACGTCGGGCCGCGGCCGCTCCAGGAGCCTGCCGAGCGGAGGCCACACGCGGGCCGCGCGGCGCAGCGCGAGCAGTGTGTCGACGCGGGCACGCGGCCCGAAGTGATCGGTACCGGCCCAGAGCTCGGGCACGTCCGCGACGAGCGCCGGGTCGGCGAGACTGTGCACCTGGACGACAGCGGCGGCGGGACTGGCGACGGCGGCGCGGCGCTCCGCGGGGTCGGCCCCCGCATCGGCGACGGCCACGTCGGCGGCCTCCCCACCGGTGTCGCCCGCTCCGCCCCGGGAGCCCTCCGTCTCACCCCCGTCGAACACCTCGTGGGCCCGCAGGTCGAGGCGCAGGGACACGCGTACCCCCGCGTCCATGCCGGCGGCCACCTCGGCCGCCCACTCCCGGGCGCCCGGCAGGTGTTGCGGCTCGCGCGCGGCGAAGGGGGCGCCGACCGCGTGCGGGGCGGCCGGTGTGCGGGGCAGGGCGTCGAGCACCGCGTCCACGAAGGCTCTGATCAGGGCGAACGGCTGCGGAAGCAGCAGGGGGCCCGGCCCGCGCCCCGGCAGGGGCACCGCGTGCGCCTCCGCGGGGAGCGCCGCGGCGATGGCACGCAGGTGGACGACGTCGGCCTCGTCCAGCGGGCCCGCCCGCCACGCGTCCACGTCTCCCGGCGTCAGGCCGGGCAGCATCCTGCCCCGCGCCGCCAGGTGCAGGGCGTGCCGGGCGGCGGCGCCCCAGCAGGCCACCGCGGGGTGCGGGCGCTCGGCACGGAGCAGCAGCGGCACCGCTTCGGCGACCGGCAGGAACAGCGCGGGCACCGTGCGGCTCCGCGCGCCCTTGCCGTGCTTGCGGGCGACGACCAGGTCACCGCGTACGCCGCCGCAACCGTCCAGCAGCTGCCCGCCGACGCCGGCCTCGACGGACCCGCTCTCCGGGCTCGGGCTCCGGTCCGGATGCGGGTTCGCGTTCCGGTTCAGGCCGGGGTCCCAGAAGGCGACCCGCCCCTCCCGCGGCACCTCCGCCGGAAGGAAGACGGCGGCACAGGAACGCACGAGAGCGGCACGGGAACGTACAAGAGCGGCACCGGAGCGTACGGGAGCGGCGTCGTCGCCACCCTTCGGCACCTCGGCCCCCATCCTCACCACCGCCTCGCTCAGCCCCTGCTCACGCACCTGCCACTCGTGCTCGCCACCCTAGGCGAGGCCACTGACAACGCCGCCGCAACCAGCACCGCAACCTCCCGCAAGCCCCCCCCCCAGCCCGAATCACCCCACACGCCCCGAACTCCCCACCCGCCCCGGGCACCCACCCCACATGAACACTGGCAGGAAACTTTCCTAACAATAATTCACCCCAAGTTATTGACGCGCACATGCCGCATCGCCAGGATTCCCGAAGACGGCTCGGCACCCCCCCACGCCACCCGAGGAGACGGACATGCCGCTCACCCCTCGCGCCACGAATCCCCGCAAGAACTCCGGTAAGAACCCCGGTAAGAACTCCCGCAAGGCGCGCCTGGGCCTCCCCATCGCCGCCGGCGCCTCGCTCGCCCTCGTCGGCGGCGTACTGCTGTGGTCCCCCGCCGGGGAGGCCGACGCCTCTCCCACCGCCGCGGCCCGCGCCGGGTTCACGGCGGTCGCCGCGGGTGACATCGCGGAGCAGTGCACGGCGAGCAGCAGCAGCTGCAAGCACCCCAAGACCGCCGCTCTGGTCAAGCAGATCAACCCGTCCTTCGTGATGACCATGGGCGACAACCAGTACGACGACGCGCGCCTGAAGGACTTCCAGAAGTACTACGACACGACCTGGGGCGCCTTCAAAAACAAGACGCGGCCCGTCCCCGGCAACCACGAGAGCTACGACCCGGCGGGCGCGTTCAAGGGCTACAAGTCCTACTTCGGGTCCGTCGCCTATCCCGAAGGCGAGAGCTACTACAGCTTCGACCAGGGCAACTGGCACTTCATCGCCCTCGACTCCAACAACTTCGACGACGACGAACAGATCGACTGGCTCAAGGACGATCTCGCCGCCAACTCCAAGAAGTGCGTCGCCGCGTACTGGCACCACCCGCTCTTCTCCTCCGGCGAGCACGGCAACGACCCGGTCGGCCGCCCGGTCTGGAAGCTGCTCCAGGCCAACAAGGCCGAGCTGGTCCTCAACGGCCACGACCACCACTACGAACGGTTCGCCCCGCAGAACGCGGACGGCAAGGCCGACGCCGACGGCATCGTCGAGCTGCTCGGCGGCATGGGCGGCGCCAACCCGTACGACATCGAGGAAGTCCAGCCCAACAGCCAGAAGCGGCTCACCGACACCTTCGGTGTCGTGAAGCTGAACTTCACCGACACCGGCTTCTCCTGGAACCTCGTCGGCACGGACGGGTCCACGAAGGACACCAGCCCGTCCTACAGCTGCCGCTGAGCCGGACGAACGCGAACGCCATGTATCTGGCCACCACCGACGCGGTCGCCAAGGCCTCGGAACAGGAACAGTCCGGGGCCCGGCGCGGCCGCGTCGCGGGACCCGTCCTCGCGCTCGGCGCGGTCAGCCTGGTCACGGACATCTCCTCCGAGATGGTCACCGCCGTCCTGCCGCTCTACTTCGTCCTCCAACTCGGCCTCTCCCCTCTCCAGTTCGGCTTCCTCGACGGGCTCTACAACGGAGTCACGGCCCTGGTGCGGCTGGCCGGCGGGTACGCCGCCGACCGCGGCGGCCGGCACAAGCTGGTCGCGGGCGGCGGCTACGCCCTCTCCGCGCTCTCCCGGCTCGGACTGCTCCTCGCGGGCGGCGCCACCGCGGGGATCGGCGCGGCCCTCGCCGCCGACCGCATCGGCAAGGGCGTGCGCACCGCGCCGCGCGACGCCCTCATCTCGCTGAGCAGCCCGCCCGACACGCTGGGCCGCGCCTTCGGTGTGCACCGGGCGATGGACACGACGGGCGCGCTGCTCGGACCGCTCGCCGCCTTCGCGCTGCTGTGGGCGACGGCGGACGCGTACGACGCCGTGTTCGTCGTCAGCTTCTGCTTCGGGCTGCTCGGGGTGCTGATGCTCGTCGCGTTCGTGCCGGGGCACTTGTCGCAGACGCCACCGCGACCGCCGCGACCACCGAGCCCCGCCCCCGACCGCCACCACCCCGCCGCCCCACGTCCTCGCGCCCTGGGTCTGCTCCGCGCCCCCGCCTTCCGGCGCGTCCTCGGCGCGGCGGCTCTGCTCGGCGGCGCCACCATCGGTGACGCGTTCCTCTACCTCCTCCTCCAGCGGCGGCTCGACTTCGCCATCTCGTGGTTCCCGCTGCTGCCGCTCGGCGCCGCCGCCGTCTACCTGTTGCTCGCCGTCCCGGCGGGGCGGCTCGCCGACCGCGTCGGGCGCCGCGTGCCGTTCCTCGCCGGGCACGTCGCGCTGCTCGGCGGTTACGTCCTCCTGCTCGCGCCCACCGACGGCCGGCCTCTCCTCATCGGCGTACTGCTGCTCCTCGGAATCTTCTACGCGGCCACCGACGGCGTGTTGATGGCGTTGGTCGCCCCCGTGGTCGCCCAGGAGCGGCGGGCGAGCGGCATGGCCGTCCTGCAGACCGGGCAGGCCCTGGCCCGGCTCGTCGCCGCGGCCGGGTTCGGTGCGGCGTGGACGTTGTGGGGCGTCGAGACCGCGCTGACCTGCGCGGTGCTCGCCCTGACGGTGGCGGTCGCCGGGGCGGCGGTGCTGCTCCCGCGGTCCGACACATCTTCCGGAGGCCCCTCGTGAAGTCACAGTCCCCCTCCCTCCGCTCCCGCGTCGTCGCCGTGGCCGCCGCGGCGGCGGTCCTCACGGGCGTCGCCGTCACGTACACGCTGCAGGCGGCGGACCGCGCCGCATCAGCCGATGCGACGTCGGAATTCGGCCTGGCCCGCGGCAAGCTCTACTTCCGCAGTACGACGGAGACGGCGGGCCGGGTCGCACGCGTCCCGGTCTCCGGCGGGGGCGGCGGCGCACGCACCGGCGGCGGCCCGTCCTGCGAGCGCTTCTACGCCGCCGCGGGCACGGGGCTGTGCCTGCAACGCAGGTCCGGGATCCCGCCCAAGTCGTACGCGGTCGTCCTGGACGACCGGCTCCGCGAGAAGCGCCGGATCGCCCTGACCGGCATCCCCAACCGGGCGCGCGTCTCGGCGTCGGGCCGGATGCTGTCCTGGACGATGTTCGCCACGGGCGACTCGTACGCGGGCTCGTCGTTCTCCACCCGCACGTCGATCCTGGACACCCGTACGGGTTACCTCATCAAGAACATGGAGGAGATCCCCCTCACCCTCGGCGGCCGCCGCTACCACTCCCCCGACGTCAACTACTGGGGCGTGACCTTCGCGAAGGACGACAACCGCTTCTACGCGACGGTGTCGACGAAGGGCAAGACGTACCTGGTCCGTGGCGACATGGCGAAGTGGTCGGCGACCACCCTGCGTGCCAACGTCGAGTGCCCCTCGCTCTCCCCCGACAACACGCGCATCGCCTTCAAGAAGCGGGTACGAAAGGGGACGCGGGACCCGTGGCGGCTGTACGTCCTCGACCTGCGCACCATGCGCGAGCATCCGCTCGCCGAACAGCACAGCGTCGACGACCAGGCGGCCTGGCTGGACAACGACACCCTCGCGTACGCCCTGCCGGGCGGGAACGGCCGCAAGCAGGACATCTGGACGACCCGGGCGGACGGCTCGGGGAGCCCCGCTCTGCGGGTACGCGGGGGAAGTTCACCGGCGGCTGTGCGGTGAGCCACCTGGAGGGCCGAACCACGAGGCCGCCCCGGGCCGCCTCGCAGCCGGGCGAAAATCGGATGCGTACGCGGCGACGGCCCCGCACGCTCGTCCCATGACCGCACCCGAACGCACCGTCGTCCCCACCCTCTTCCCGCCTCCCGGTTACGCCCACGCCGCCGTCGTCGAGGCCGGCACCCGGCTCGCCTTCATGGCGGGCTCCGTCCCGCTCGATGCCGAGGGGAACCTCGTCGGGGAGGGCGACATCCCCCGGCAGACCGCTCAGGTCATCGCCAATCTCGACGAGGCCCTGCGCGCGGTGGGCAGCGATCTGTCGCAGGTGGTCGCCAGCACGGTGTACGTGGTCGGTGACCAGCCCGAGGCGCTCGGCGCGGCGTGGGAGGTCGTGAGCGGTTCCGCCCTGCACGCCGGGCCGCACACGTCCACCCTGCTCGGCACGTCCTGCCTCGGCTATCGGGGGCAGCTCGTCGAGATCACCGCCACCGCCGGCGTACCCGACCGCCCCTAGGGCCTACCCCCGCGCCCGACTTGCCAGGCCCAGTGCGTACTCCGGCCACCACTGGCCCGCCCGTGGGCCGCCCCGGCACGTTCCGTCCGACTCGCCGGGGCGTTTGATCCACAGGTAGGCGTCGAGGGAGGGGTCGCCGGTTCTGGTGGTGGGGGGTGTGCCGAGGGCGCGGCCGGGCGGGTTGCACCAGGACTGGGCGCCTCGGTACGGGCCGTTTCCGTTGCGGCTGGTGTCGATGACGAAGTGCTTGCCGCCGCCGAGTTCTCGGGCGAGACGGTGGGCGTACGCGGAACTGGTCGCGTCGGTCTGGAAGTTGGAGACGTTCACGGCGAAGCCGTCGGCCTGGGCGATGCCCGCACTGCGCAGCGGGGTGATCAGGCGCCGTTCGTCGGGGATCCAGCCCGCGTTGCCCGCGTCGAGGTACACCTTCGTGTGCGGTTGCCGCTTCAGGCGCTGGACGGCGTAGGCGAGCAGCTCGTACCGTTCGGCCGCGTCCGCGCCCGGGCAGCCCGCCACCAGATGGGCGACCGCGTCCGGTTCGACGATCACGTACGCGCCGCGCGCGCCGAGGCCCGAGGCGAAGTCGTCGATCCACCGGCGGTAGTGCGCCGCGTCCCGGGCCCCGCCCGACGAGTACGCGCCGCAGTCCCGGTGCGGAATGAAGTACGCCACGAGCACCGCCGTGCGTCCCGCCCCGGACGCCGCCTCGACGTGCTCCCGCACCACGGCACCGGCCCCGTCGCTGTGCAGCCAGCCCGCCTGGGGCCGCGTCGCGATGCGTTCGATGAGCCGTGCGTCGCCCTCCCGCCCTGCCCGCCGCCACTGCGCGGCCTGACGGGCGGCGGCGCTCTGCGGGTCGACCCAGAACGCGGGGGCGACGGCATCGGCGGAGGCGGTGCCGGCGGAGCCTGCCCCCACCCCGCCCAGAAGCAGCGCCGCGGCGAGAGCCACCCGCAGGCTGGGGCGGCGAGGAGAGAGGGAAGCAAGACGCGAACGGAGGCGGCGGGGGGACGACGGGGACACCGGGCGGCTCCAGTGGCTCGGCGCCGGTCCTGCCCGGCGCTTTCCCGGAGTCTGCGGTCGGCCCGCCCTCGCGGCACCCCGAACCCCCGCCGCCACGACCACGGTTCACCCGAAAATCACTCCGACGGCCGCCGCTCGGGGTCAGCGCCGACGGAACCGGTCCGTCGCCGCCGTCAGCGCCTCCGCGACACCGCTCGCCCCCGCGTTGTGGCCCGCCAGATCGACGAGCACCAGCTCGCTGTCGGGCCACGCCTGCCGCAGCCGCCACGGGATGCCGAGGAGATTCCCGAAGTCCAGGGTGCCCTGCACCATCACGCCCGGGATGCCCCGGAGGGAATCCGCGTCCCGCAGGACGACCTCGTCGCCGCCCAGCCAGTGGTCGTGGGCGAAGTAGTGCGTGACGGTACGCGCGAAACCGGCCCGGAAGGCCGCGTCCTCGTAGCGCGGCACGGACCGCGGCGGCGCCGGTACGCACGCCGTCTCCCAGTCCGTCCAGGCCCGCGCCGCGGTCGCCCGCACGTCCGGGTCGGGTGACTCCAGGAGCCGGTTGTAGGCGGCGGCCAGGTCCCCGTCCCGCTCCGCCTCCGGCACTCCGTCGCGGAACGCCTCCCACGCCTCGGGGAAGAACCGGCCGAGCCCCCGCGTCAGCAGGTCGACCTCGGCGCGGCTGCCCGTGGCGATGCCCGTGAGGACCAGTTCCGAGACGCGGTCCGGGTACGTCTGCGCGTAACGGAGGCCCAGCACGGACCCGAACGAGACGCCCCACACGAGCCACCGCCCGATGCCCAAGTGACGCCGCAGCAGCTCCAGGTCGGCCGTCAGGTGCTTGATCGTGTTGACGCCCATGTCGGTCGCCGGGTCGCTCGCGTGGGGCGTGGAGCGGCCGGCGCCGCGCTGGTCGAGCAGGACGATCCGGTACGCGTCGGGGTCGAAGTACCGGCGGAACAAGGGCGTACAGCCGGAACCGGGGCCTCCGTGCAGCACCACGGCCGGCTTGCCGTGCGGGTTGCCGCAGGCCTCCCAGTACACGCGGTTGCCGTCGCCGACGTCGAGCATGCCGTGGTCGTAGGGTTCGATATCCGGATAGAGAGCCATCGGGGCAGGGTAACCGCGCCCCGGCTCAATCCGCCTTCGCGTTTCGCATGCGCCCGTAGGCGTACACGCAGCCCGCGAGCGCCAGGTCGGAGAGGAGCATGAAGCCGATCGAGTACGAGTCCTTGGCGCTGTAGATCGCGCCCATGACCAGCGGCGGCAGGAACCCGCCGAGACCGCCCACCGCGCCCACGATGCCGGTGACGGAGCCGACCTGCGCCTGCGGGGTGACCTGGGAGACGAGCGCGAAGACGCTGCCGCTCGCGGTGCCGAGGCCCGCCGCCATGAGCAGGAAGCAGATCGTGCCCACCGGGTTCAGCGTCGGGTCGAAGGCCTGCACGACGGCGAAGAGCGCGACGACCGCGAGAGCGACCGTGGTGACCGTGGCCGGGTGGATCCGGTCGGAGAGCCAGCCGCCGATGGGCCGGAAGATCACGGTGACGAGCGCGAACCCGGCCGCCTTGGTGCCCGCGTCGGTGGGCGAGAGGTCGTACCAGGTCTTCAGGTACGTGGGCAGGTACACCCCGAAGGCGACGATTCCGCCGAAGCCGATCGCGTAGAGGGCGGAGAGCTCCCACGTGACCCTCAGACGTCCCGCCTGCCCGAGCCTGGTGCCGAGGGAGCTGGTGGGGACGGGCCGGTCGGGGCGGTCGGTGATGAGGAGCGAGGCGAGCACCGCGAAGGCGGCGAGGGCGATCGCCACGATGATGAACGGCAGGTTCTCGCCGTGCTTGGCGATGCGCGGGGTGAAGTAGCCGGAGAGCGCCACACCGCCCATGCCCATGCCGAAGACGCCGAGGGCGAAGCCCCTGCGGGCGGGCGGGAACCAGGAGTTCACCAGGGGGATGCCGATGGCGAACGTCGTCCCGCCGAGGCCGAGCAGGAAGCCGACCGCGAGCATCGCGCCGAAGCTGTGCTTGGCCGGGATGATCAGCAGCACCGGACTGATGGTGAGCGCCGAGACGAGGGGGAACATCTTCCGGGCGCCGTACCGGTCGGTGAGGGCGCCGACCGGTACGCGGCCCAGCGAGCCGACGATCACCGGGACGGCGACCAGGAGCGACTGCTCGAAGGAGCTCAGGTTCAGCCGGTCCTTGAAGTCGCTGCCGAGCGGGGCCACCAGGTCCCACGCCCAGAAGGTGAGCGTGAACCCGATGGTCGCCATCGCCAGGTTGCGGTAGGCGGCGCCGGAGGGCTTGGCCGTGCGAGTCTCGTCCACGTCCTCAACGTAGGAATCAGGGCCCGGCGCGGCTCACTGTGCTGGGCCGTTCGGGTGCAGCCCCGCCTCGAAGGCCGCCGTGCGCAACACCTCCCGCAGCATCTTTGGGGTGAGCCGTCCGGTGAACGTGTTGCGCTGGCTGACGTGGTAGCAGCCGAACACGTCGAGCGGCTCCTGCGGCTCCTGCTCCGGGTCGGCCGCGAGCCGCACGTGCGCCCCGTGCCCGAACGTCGGGCGCGGCCTCGGCACCTGCCAGCCCGCCGCGGCGAAGGCGGGGAACGCGGCCTGCCAGCCGAAGCCGCCGAGCACGACGACCGCCCTGAGCGTCGGGGCGAGCAGCTTCAGCTCGCTCACCAGCCAGGAGCGGCAGGTGTCGCGCTCCTGCGTGGTGGGTTTGTTGGCGGGCGGCGCGCAGTGCACGGGTGAGGTGATGCGGGTGCCGTACAGCGTCAGGCCGTCGTCGGCGCTCTCCGCCGTGGGGCGGGAGGCGAGCCCGACGTCGTACAGCGCCGGGTAGAGGAACGCGCCCGAGCGGTCGCCGGTGAACATCCGGCCGGTGCGGTTCGCGCCGTGCGCGGCGGGCGCGAGGCCGACGATGAGGAGCGCGGCGTCGTGCGGCCCGAAGCCGGGCACGGGCCGCCCCCAGTAGTCCCAGTCCTCGAACGCCGCGCGCTTGGTGCGCGCCACCTCCTCGCGCCACGCGACGAGGCGGGGGCAGGCGCGGCACTCGGTGATCCGCTGGTCCAGTTCGCTCAGGCCGTCCATGCCTCCACCGTACGTACGCCCGTGCCGTCCTGGATCATGGCCTGCGCCGCTGCCGCCCCGGATCGGGCCCGGACCGGCGCCCGCTCAGGTCGCCGCCGCCCCCAGCGCCACGAACCCGCAGATCAGCACGGCGAGAACGGCGAGCAGCGGCCACACGAACCGCAGGTACTTGTCGTAGCCGACCTTCGCGAGCGCCACACCGCCGATGGTGACGGCCGTCGTCGGGACCCACAGGTTCATCCAGCCGCTGGCCGCCTGCCAGGCCGTCACGACGACCGCCCGCGAGACGCCGGCGAAGTCGGCGAGCGGGGCGAGGATCGGCATGGCGAGCGTGGCGTGGCCTGAGGTGGAGGGGATCAGGAAGGCGAGCGGCAGGTTCACCAGGAAGACGATGACCGCGAAGAGTCCGGAGGACGTTCCCTTCACGACCCCTTCGATGGAGTGGAGCACGGTGTCCGTGATCTTCGAGTTGTTCATGATCGTCGTGACGCCGCGGGCGAGCAGGATGACCAGCGCGGGCGAGACGAAGTCGGCGGCGCCCTGGATGATCGTCGAGCTGAGCCGCTGCTCCCCCATGCGCGCGACGAGCCCGACGAGGACCGCCGCGCACAGGAAGAGTGCGGCCAGCTGCGGGAAGGACCAGCCGAGTTCGAAGCCGTACGGTGTCGCGTCGGCCTTGCCCGTCAGCGCACTCGACCACGGCACGACCGAGAAGATCATGAAGGCGAAGACGAGGCCCGTGGTGACGAGCACCGCCTTGTGCAGACCGGTGAGCCCGGGCACTTCGGAAGCGTCGTCGGAGGCCCGCTCGCGGTCCCGGTCGCCGGGCAGGAAGCCGGAGAGGGAGCGCTCGGGGTCGCGGCGGACGCGTTGCGCGTAGCGGATGACGTACGCGACGGTGACGCCGGTCAGCACGATCCACATGGCGGAGCGGAGCACGATGCCGTCGCCGAGCGAGATGCCCGCGGCGGACGAGGCGACGCCCGTCGCGAAGGGGTTCACCGTCGAGCAGAGCACTCCGACGCCCGCGCCGAGGATGATCACGCCGACCGCGGTCATGCGGTCGTACCCGAGGGCGAGCATCAGCGGCACGATCAGACCGTAGAAGCCGAGCGTCTCCTCGGCGAAGCCCTCGACCGTGCCGAGGAGCGAGAACACCACCATGACACCGGCGATGAGCAGCGCCCCGCGCTCGCGCAGCCGGTGCGCGAGCCGTGCGATGCCGCGGTCGAGCGCCCCGGTCGCGAAGACGACGGTGATGAACGCGCCGATGGCGAGGACGAAGAGGAAGACCCCGGCGCTGCCGTACAACGAGCCGGTGTTGTCGGGCGCGACCAGCGCGGTCTTCTCGTCCTGGATGCCGTAGAGCCCGTTGACGGGCGACAGGAAGAGGTCGTTGAGGCGGTCGACGAAGGACTGTCCGGAGTCGACGCGGTGGTAAGTGCCCTCTACGGGGGCGCCCGACTTGTTGCGGTCGTACTGTCCCGAGGGGACGAGGAAGGCGAGCAGCCAGACGGCGACGGTGACGATCGCGAGGACGGTCAGGGCGCTGGGGAAGGTGAACTTCGCTTTCTCGGGCGGCTTTCCGTCCAAGGCCGACTCTCCGTCTCGGGGCGGCTCTTCGTCTCGGGGCGGCTCTTCGTCCCGGGGTGGCCGTGCCGTACTCATGCGGCACCGCCTCGCGACTCTCCCTGCTGCCGGAAGCCGTCCGCGTACTCCCGTACGAAGGCGCACAGCGCGATGACCGTGCCGCGCAGCTCCGAGAAGAGGACGCGCTCGTTCGGGGCGTGCAGATTGCACATGCTGTCCTGCGCCCCGAACAGCAGCACCTCGGCGCCGGATGCCGCCTCGGCGAGCCCGTTGACGAGCGGAATGGACCCGCCGGTCGCCACGTACGAGGCGTCCTGCCCCCAGCCCTCCCGCAGCGCGGCGAGCGCGGCACGGTAGGCGGGACCACCGGTGGCGGCCTCGAAGCCGGGCCCGGTGTCGCCGGGCGTGACGGTGAGCGGAACACCGAAGGGCCTGAGGGAGCGCAGGTGTTCCACGAGCCTGCGCTGCGCCTCCCCCGGGTCCTGCCTCGGGTGGAAGCGGAGGTTCAGCTTGGCTCTGGCGTACGGCACCACGGCGGAGGCGGCGTGCTGCACGCTCGGCGCGTCCAGACCGATGACGGTGATCGCGGGCCCGCTCCACAGCCGCTCGCCGAGGCTGCCGCTGCCGACGAGAGGCACGCCCTCGCGCACGCCCGCGAGGGAGCGGAACTCCTCCTCGGTGTACGAGGTACCGGCCCACTCCTCGCGCCGCAGCCCCTCGACGGCGACGTCTCCGTGAACGTCGTGCAGGGTGGCGAGGGCCTTCAGGAGGACGAGCAGTGCGTCGGGCGCCGCCCCGCCGAACTCGCCGCTGTGGCGCGGCTCCTCGAGGGTGCGGACCTCGACGGTCACCTCGGCGGCGCCGCGCAGTCCGGTGGTGAGGGTGGGGGTGCCGGGGCGCAGGTTGCCGAGGTCGGCGATGACCATGGCATCGCAGGCGAACCGCTCCGGGTCGGTGGGCGGGTAGTCGTCGAAGGAGCTGCCGTACTCCTCCTGGCCCTCGATGACGAACTTGATCCCGACCGGCGGCCGCCCCTCGTACGCCCGCACCATCCCGAGGTGCGCGATGACGTTGGACTTGTCGTCCGCGATGCCCCGGGCGCGCAGCCCGCCCTCGACCGGTGTCGGCTCGAAGGGCGGGGACTTCCAGAGCGACGCGTCGCCGGGCGGCTGCACGTCGTAGTGGCCGTAGAGCAGGACGGTCGGGGCGTCCGGCGACGGCGGCGGGATCTCCCCGTAGATCACCGGGGCGGTGTCCGGCAGGTCGAGCCGCTCGACGTGCGGGACCCCGGCGTCGCGCAGCAGCCCGGCCACCAGGTCGTGCGCCTCCTCGACCGGCTCGGCGGGAAACCCCGGGAACGCGATCGAGGGGATCGCGGCGAGCCGTTCCAGGTCGGCGCGGAGTCCGTCCATCAGGCCGTCGACGGTGGCTTCGAAAGACGTCATGGGCAGCACTCCCGGGAGTCGCGTGGCACGTCCGCACGTCCGGACCGTGAAGTCCGGACCGAATTGATGCGATCGGTCCGAATTATCGGCGGCCGGGGTCAGCGGATTCCGGACGGCTCGCCGGGAGGCGGGCATGCCGCGCCGAAGCCGGACTAAGGTCGACACATGGCTTCGGAGACTTCAGGAGACGGCGGACGGAGCGCCGGACCGGGCAGTGGTCCGGACGCCGGACCGGCCGGTGGTCCGAGCAGCGGTCCGGGCGGCGGCCCGAGCAGCGGCCCGGGCAGCGGTCCGGCGGGCGAGGGCTCGGTGCGCGTCGACAGCTGGATCTGGTCGGTCCGCCTGGCCAAGACCCGCTCGGCGGGCGCCGCCGCGTGCAAGGGCGGCCACGTCCGGGTCAACGGGGAGCGCGTCAAGCCCGCGTACGGCGTGCACGTGGGCGACGAGGTGCGCGTACGGCACGCCGGCGGCCGGGAGCGGATCGTCGTCGTGAAGCGCCTCATCCGCAAGCGCGTCGGCGCACCCGTCGCCGTCGAGTGCTACGTCGACAACTCGCCACCCCCGCCGCCCCGCGAGGCGGTCGCCCCCGCGGGCATCCGCGACCGTGGCACCGGCCGCCCCACGAAGCGGGACCGCCGCGAGATGGAGCGGCTCCGGGGAGCGGAGGGCTAGGGCCCGGCTCCGGGAAGCGGAGGCCAGGCCCCGGCGGGCCCTAGGACGCCACCGGGACGGCCCGCACCCACGTGCCGTCGTCCGTGAGGTACGCGTCGACCTTCAGGCCCGCCTCCGCGAGCGCCGTCTCGAACTGTTCCTTGTCGAGGGGTCTGGCGCGGAACGTCTGCGTCCATTCGGCGTCCGGGAAGACGTACTCCGCGTAGACCTCGTTCACGCCGTCGCCGACCGGCGTCGCCGAGACGATCCGCACCGTGTAGCCACCCGGGTCGACGCGCTCCCTCGGCAGGTTCGTGTGATAGTCCGCGCCCTCCCGCTGGATCAGCACGCACCCCTGGTCCGTGACGTGGTTACGGCAGACGCGCAGCATCCCGCGCCGGACCGCCGCGTCGCCCGTGTGCACGAGGAACGACGCGAGCATCACCACGGGGAACTTCTCGTCCAGGTCGAGCTTCTCGATGGGACTGCGGACCGTCCGCACCCCGCCGTCGAGCACGGCGACCTTCTCCAGCATCTCGGCGGACTCGTCCACGGCCGTCACCCGGAAACCCCGCTCCAGGAGCGGACGGGTCACCCGGCCCGCACCGCAGCCCAGCTCCAGGATGTGCGCCCCGGCGGGCACCGCGGCCTCGATGACATCGGGCTCGTCCCCGACGGACAGGCGCGCGTACAACTCGACCGCGCACCCGTCCGGCGTGATCGCGCCCGGTCCTGTCCCCTCGTATCCCTCACGCATCTCCACGCTCATGCCCGCCCAACGAGGCGTGCGGGGCGTCCGGTTCCCCGCACCCGTGGCGTCCCGCCGGCTACAGCGGGAACCAGCCATGCCCCGTGTACCAGTGGCCGCCCGCCCGCAGATGGTCGCCGACGGCCCTCTCCACCCGGGTACGCCTGGGAAGTCCGGCCACGGGAAGGTCCCGGTCGCCGAAGACGAAGGCGACGGGGTCGCCGTCCGACGACTCCTGCCCGTACCCGCCCGCCGGACGGAATCGCCGCTGGAAGCGGACGATGTTCGAGTCGTCGGGAAGGTACGTCCGCAGCTGTGGGTCGAGCAGCCAGGAATGGCAGACGGCTGTCTCGAATCGTTCCTCGGGGAAGTGGCGGGCGAAGAACTCCCGGGCCAGGGATATCGACCGATCGCACGCCTCGGGCGTCAACGCGCCCCGGAAATCGGTGATGTGGACGTTCAGGCAGGGGTCCCCCGGGCCCGCCCGGTGCCCGGCCGCCGCGGTCGCGCCGCCCATGCGCCCGCCCAGCACGGCACGCTGGAACTGCAGCCTCCCCAACTGGTAGAGCTCGCCCCGGAAGTGCAGGCCGAGCCAGTCGGGCACGAGGAGCCCACGGCTGCCGCGCGCCCTGCGGTGCACCGCCAGGTGGCGCCCGAGGTCGGCGAGGGTGCGCCGCGACACGTCGTCGGGGATGCCGCGGCCGCGGTGGTACGCACGCACGTGCTCCAGCGCCGCCACGTACACGTACACGAAGAAGCAGCGCCCGAGCTCGCCCCACGCCTCGGGCAGCACGGGCAGGCGGCCACCGCCGACCTTCCCCATGTCGCGCACGACGGCGTCCGTGCAGCGGTCGAGCAGCCAGCGCGCTTCCGGATCGGCCCACAAGCGGCCGCGCAGCGCCACCAGCGGGTTGATGTCCTCGTGGGGCACGGCGAGATCGAGGAGCACCTCAGGGAGTGCGTCGGCGTCCGGAAGCACCGCGGCGGCCCGTGGCTCCCCGGCGCTCTCCAGGTCCCTCAGCCACGCGGCGAGATGTTCCTCGGCCCTGAGCGCTTCCAGCACGTTCCCACCCTCCTTATCCTGTAAGGGAGGAGATGACCTCCCATGATGCGTACAGGCAGTGAACCGGTGACCGCACGCAGTCCCCTGCGGATGCGTCTCTGGTTCAGCGTATGGGGCCTGGCCTGGGCCGTCTTCGGCACCGTGACCTTCGCGCTCGCCGGCCGGACGGGGTGGGCGGTGGTGTGCGGGGCGCTGCTCGTCGTGATCGCAGCCGACATGGCGTGGGTCGTACACCGGATGCGGCAGGGCCCGCACTACCAGCCGGGCAGGAGCGTACCGCCGTACGAACCGCCCGGCGCCCGGTAGCCACCGGATGCCGGGCAGGTCGAGATCGAGGTCGACGTGCGCCTACTGCTCGTCGAAGCGGGCCGCCGCCAGATAGTCGGGCTGCGGGTCGAGGGCGGCCGCGAGCCGGAAGTGGCGGCGCGCCTGGTCGGGCCGCGCGCCACGTTCGTAGGTGCGGGCCAGCGCGAAGTGCGCGAACGCGTTGTCCGGCTCACGCTCCAGGACGATGCTGAACTCCAGCTCGGCGGCGCGCAGTTGCGCGGCGGCGAAGAAGGCGCGGGCCCGCAGCAGACGGGCGGCCGTGTTCTCGGGGTGGGCGGCGATGACGGTGTCGAGCAGTTTCACCGCGCCGCGCGGGTCCCGGGCGGCAAGAAGCTGCTCAGCCGCCCGGAAGTCGATGACATGGGTCTCCGGGGTGATTTCGGGCACGCCGGGCTCCTTCCCTCGCTCCCCCGCGTCAACGCCCGCCGCACCCCGCCCTATTCCGCTCGGGCGTGAACTCGTGCCCCACACGCGCGTGCGGCGTGACAGCGGTTCGCTGCCTCAGCCCACCGTCACGGCGAGAACCGCCCCGAGCACCACCAGCGCGATGCCCGCGCCGACGAAAGCCCGGTCGGGTCGACACCGGTGCGCTCGCCGCCGATCAGCGCCGCCGCAATGCGGGTGCTACGCGCGTGCCCTTCGTTCCAGGTCTGCCCAGACCTCGCCGACCCTCTCCTGGAGGCCTTCCAGCGGGCCGTCGTTGTCGATCACGATGTCCGCGATCTCCAGACGCTTCTCGCGCGTGGCCTGGGCGGCCATCCGCGCGCGGGCGTCCTCCTCGCTCATGCCGCGCAAGCGCACCAGACGGTCCAACTGGGTGGCGGGACTCGCGTCGACGACGATCACGAGGTCGTAGAGCGGTGCGAGGCCGTTCTCGGCGAGGAGGGGCACGTCGTGGACGACGACGGCGTCGCCGGACGCGGCCTGCTCGAGCTCGGCGGAGCGGGCGCCCACGAGGGGGTGCACGATCGCGTTGAGGGCGGCCAGCCTCTCGGCGTCCGCGAAGACGACCGCGCCCAGCTTCGGCCGGTCCAGCGAGCCGTCCGGAGCAAGAACCTCCGGCCCGAAGGCCTCAACAACGGCCGCGAGGCCGGGGGTTCCGGGCTCCACGACTTCCCGCGCGATCTTGTCCGCGTCGATCAGCACGGCTCCGGACGCGACGAGCAGCCGCGACACCTCGCTCTTGCCGGCACCGATGCCGCCGGTCAGGCCAACTTTCAGCATGCCCGGAAGCATAGGGCCCCGGCTTTACGCGTCGCCCTCGCGCTCGGCGAGGAAGCGTTCGAAGTCGCGGCCGATCTCGTCCGCCGACGGGATGTCGAGCGGCTCGGCGAGCATGTTGCCCCGCTCCTGCGCGCCCGCGGCCGCGTCGTACTGATGCTCCAGGCCCTGGACGAGCGCGACGAGTTCCTCGTCGCCCTCCTGGACCTGCCGGTCGATCTCGGTCTGCGTCCGGTGCGCCTCGGTGCGCAGTCCGTGGGCGACGCTCGGCAGCACCAGGCCGGTCGCGGCCGTGATGGCCTCGAGGACCGTGAGGGCGGCGTCGGGGTACGCGGAGCGCGCGATGTAGTGCGGCACGTGCGCGGCGACACCCAGCACGTCGTGGCCCGCCTCCAGGAGGCGGTACTCCACGAGGGATGCCGCGCTGCCCGGCACCTGCGCCTCGTCGAAGGGGCTGCGGTGGCCGGGCACCAGGTCGGTGCGGTTGCCGTGCGGGGTGAGGCCCACGGGGCGCGTGTGCGGCACGCCCATGGGGATGCCGTGGAAGTTCACGGAGAGCCGCACGCCGAGCCGCTCCACGATCTGCTGGACGGCCGTCGCGAACCGCTCCCACTCGACGTCGGGCTCGGGCCCGGAGAGCAGCAGGAAGGGCGCGCCGGTGGCGTCCTGGACGAGGCGGACTTCGAGCGCCGGCACCTCGTAGTCGCTCCAGCGGTCGCGCCGGAAGGTGAGCAGCGGGCGGCGGGCGCGGTAGTCCACGAGCCGGTCGTGGTCGAACCTGGCCACCACCTGCCCGGGAAGGCTCTCCGTGAGCCGCTCGACGATCTGGTCGCCGGTTTCGCCCGCATCGATGTATCCGTCGAAGTGGTAGAGCATGACAAGTCCGGCCGACTCCTGGGCGAGCGCCATGTCGACGACGGCGAGACCCTTCGGCTCCCATGCGTACAAACCCTGCGGATCAAGCACTGTGACCGCTCCTCCTCGTGTTCGTAGTGAAGAACACGCGCAGCGTCACGGGCATTCCCGTCGGCTCTCGCGCAGCCTCGGAGTCGTCCTTGCGCAGCCTCGGAGTTGAAGAGCTGGTCCATACCTTGACGCGGACATGCCCTCACTCTACGTTCATAGCCACATCCAACGTTCATGTACGAGAACACACCCACGAGCGTATTCCGCACCCCGCCGACGGGAAGGCCACACCCATGCGCACCCGACGCCCGCTGCTCACCGCCCTGTTCGCCGCAACAGCCACCGCGGCGCTCCTGACCGCGCCCTCCGCTGCGACCGCCTCACCCTCGCCGGCGCGGACCATCGAGGTCTCCACGGCCGCCGAGCTGAAGGCGGCCCTCGGCGACGCCTCCCCCGGCGACACGATCCACCTCGCCGACGGAACGTACTCCGGGAACTTCAAGACCTCCATGGCGGCGAGCGCCAACTCCCGCATCACGCTGACCGGTTCGTCGAAGGCCGTGCTCAAGGCGGGCGGCGGCTACGGCCTCCACCTGAACGGCGCCGCGTACTGGACGGTCAAGGGCGTCACCGTCACCGGCGGCCAGAAGGGCATCATGATCGACTCCGCGCGGGGCGTCGTCATAGAGACCGTCACTGTCCACGGCCTCGACATGGAGGGCGTCCACTTCCGCAAGTCGAGCAGCGACGGTGTGATCAAGGATTCGCGGATCTACGACACGGGGAACGACGACCGCGGCATGGGAGAGGGCGTCTACGTAGGCACTGCCAACACGCTGACCGACAACAGCGACCGCGTTCAGATCCTCGGCAACACGATCGGCCCGGACGTGGGCGGCGAGGCGGTCGACCTCAAGGAGGGCACCACGGGCGGCAAGGTCTCGGGCAACACGTTCGACGGCAGGGGCCTGACCGGCAACCACTACGACGACTCGTGGATCGACGTGAAGGGGAACAACTACGTCGTCGAGAACAACACGGGCAAGAACACCACGAACAACGGCTACGAGACCCACTCCCAGCAGTCCGGCTGGGGCTGCGGCACGGTCTTCCGCGGCAACAGGTCCACCCTGACGGGCGCGACGGGCGACAAGCAGCTGGCGATCAACGTGACGAACCAGAGCACATCGTGCACGACCACGGTCTACGCCGGCAACACGGTGACGGGCGGCAGGGGCCTGACGAACATCCCGGTGACTCCGTAACGGCACCCACCTTCGTAACGGCATACTGCTTCGTAGCGGCACGCATCTTCGTAACGGCACGCATCTTCGTGACGGCAAACGAAACGGGCCCGCATCCCCCCGAAGGGGAACGCGGGCCCGCAGCGTCACTCAGCTACGCCCGGGGGCGAGACTCAGCTCTGGCCACCGGCGAGCTTCTCACGCAGCGCGGCGAGCGCCTCGTCGGAAGCAAGGGCGCCGGAGTTGTCGTCCGACTCCGAGGAGTACGAACCGCCGCCGCCGGTACCGGCGGACGGGGCCGCGCCGGCCGGAGCCGCCGCACCCTCGGCCTCGGCCTGGGCGTCCGCCTCGCGGGACTTGATGACCTGAGCCTGGTGCTGCTCGAAGCGCTGCTGCGCCTCGGCGTACTGGCCCTCCCAAGCCTCACGCTGGGTCTCGAAGCCCTCGAGCCAGTCGTTCGTCTCGGGGTCGAAGCCCTCGGGGTAGATGTAGTTGCCCTGGTCGTCGTAGGACGCGGCCATGCCGTACAGGGTCGGGTCGAACTCGACGGCCGACGGGTCGGCACCGAAGGACTCGTTGGCCTGCTTCAGCGACAGCGAGATCCGGCGACGCTCGAGGTCGATGTCGATGACCTTGACGAAGATCTCGTCGTTGACCTGGACGACCTGCTCCGGGATCTCCACGTGGCGCTCGGCCAGCTCGGAGATGTGGACCAGGCCCTCGATGCCCTCGTCGACGCGCACGAACGCACCGAACGGAACGAGCTTGGTGACCTTACCGGGAACAACCTGCCCGATCTGGTGCGTGCGGGCGAACTGCTGCCACGGGTCTTCCTGCGTCGCCTTGAGCGACAGGGAGACACGCTCGCGGTCCATGTCCACGTCGAGAACCTCGACGGTGACTTCCTGGCCGACCTCGACAACCTCGGAGGGGTGGTCGATGTGCTTCCAGGAGAGCTCGGACACGTGGACGAGACCGTCGACGCCACCGAGGTCCACGAACGCACCGAAGTTGACGATCGAGGAAACGACGCCGGAGCGGACCTGGCCCTTCTGCAGGGTCGTGAGGAAGGTCTGGCGGACCTCGCTCTGGGTCTGCTCGAGCCAGGCACGGCGGGACAGGACCACGTTGTTGCGGTTCTTGTCCAGCTCGATGATCTTGGCCTCGAGCTCCTTGCCCACGTAGGGCTGGAGGTCGCGGACGCGGCGCATCTCGACGAGGGAGGCCGGAAGGAAGCCACGGAGGCCGATGTCGAGGATGAGACCACCCTTGACGACCTCGATGACGGTACCGGTGACGATGCCGTCTTCTTCCTTGATCTTCTCGATCGTGCCCCAGGCACGCTCGTACTGAGCGCGCTTCTTGGACAGGATCAGACGGCCTTCCTTGTCCTCCTTCTGGAGAACCAGGGCCTCGATCTCGTCACCGACGGCGACGACCTCGTTCGGGTCGACGTCGTGCTTGATGGAGAGCTCGCGGCTGGGGATGACGCCTTCGGTCTTGTAACCGATGTCGAGCAGGACCTCGTCCCGGTCGACCTTCACGATGACGCCGTCGACGATGTCGCCGTCGTTGAAGTACTTGATCGTCTCGTCGATCGCGGCGAGGAAGGCTTCCTCGTTACCGATGTCGTTGACCGCTACCTGCGGGGTGGTGGCGGTGGTCTCGGTGCTGCTCGTCATGTGGGTTAGGGCTCCGGTACGGACATTGAAGTCGTAGGTACTGCAACGCCGGAGCCGATTTCGCACTCTGTAGAAGCCGGACAGCCTTGGAAGCGCGACTTCCGCGGAACGGAAGGCGCCTCGAGAACCGAGGGGACATACAACAGACACGAGCGCAGCCTGCTATGTCTGAGGAGCGCAGGCTCGCAGCGCAACTTGTAGCATACGGGGGCAGCCGGACAGGGTCAATGCGCGAAGGCGCACACCCGGGGCGGATCGCCGCATACCCGGCACAAAACCTGTCGCATGAGGCCACACGGGCCGTACCGCGCCCCCTTCGCGACGAGGTTCGACGGAAGACACGGAAGAGTACGACGATGGAGCCGATCATCCAAGAATCCGAGCTGCCCGAACCCGAGGCCACCCGGCGTGACGCGAACGTCACGGAGAGCAGCAGCGCCAACCGCGGCTGGTGGGACCGGAATGCCGACGAGTACCAGATCGAGCACGGCACGTTCCTCGGGGACGATCGCTTCGTGTGGGGTCCCGAAGGACTCGACGAGGTGGAGGCGGAGCTGCTCGGTCCGCCCGAGGAGCTCAAGGGCAAGGACGTCCTGGAGATCGGTGCCGGCGCCGCCCAGTGCTCGCGCTGGCTGGTCTCGCAGGGCGCGAGGCCGGTCGCGCTCGACCTCTCCCACCGCCAGCTCCAGCACGCGCTGCGGATCGGCGGAAACGTTCCCTTGGTGCAGGCCGACGCCGGGGTGCTCCCCTTCAAGGACGACTCCTTCGACCTGGCCTGCTCCGCTTATGGAGCGCTGCCTTTCGTCGCGGATCCCGTGCTCGTCCTCAAGGAGGTGCGGCGCGTGCTGCGGCCCGGCGGCCGCTTCGTCTTCTCCGCGACGCACCCCATCCGCTGGGCGTTCCCGGACGAGCCGGGTCCGGAGGGCCTCTCCGTAGCGGCCTCCTATTTCGACCGCACTCCCTATGTGGAGCAGGACGAACAGGGCAACGCCGTCTATGTGGAGCACCACAGGACGATCGGCGACCGGGTGCGGGACGTCGTGGCCGCCGGGTTCCGGCTCGTCGACATCGTGGAGCCGGAGTGGCCCGCCTGGAACACGCAGGAGTGGGGCGGCTGGTCCCCGCTGCGCGGAAACCTGATCCCGGGGACGGCGATCTACGTCTGCGTACGAGACTGAGTACGTGATCGGTCTCCGTAACGAAGCGCTGGACCTGCCGGTACGCGACGCGCTGCCCGCCCTCCGTTCCGCTCTGGAGGGGCCGGGCAGCGCCGTGCTGTGCGCCCCGCCGGGGACGGGCAAGACGACGCTGGTGCCGCTGGACCTGGCCGGGCTGCTCGATGCCTCGCGGGGGTCACGTCGCGTCTTCGTCGCCGAGCCGAGGCGGATCGCCGCGCGGGCGGCCGCCCGGCGGATGGCGTGGCTGCTCGGCGAGAAGGTGGGCGACAGCGTCGGCTACACCGTGCGCGGTGAGCGCGTGGTGGGCCCGCACACGCGCGTGGAGGTCGTCACGACCGGCGTCCTGCTGCAGCGGCTCCAGCGGGACCAGGAGCTGGCGGGCGTCGACGTGGTCATCCTCGACGAGTGCCACGAGCGGCATCTGGACGCGGACACCGTGGCGGCGTTCCTGGTGGACGTGCGGGCGGCGCTGCGGCCCGAGCTGCGTCTGGTGGCGGCGTCCGCGACGACCGACGCGGAGGGCTGGGCCCGGCTCCTCGGCGACGCGCCCGTGGTGGAGGCGCGCGGGACCGCTCACCCCGTAGAAGTGGTCTGGGCGCCGCCGCCGCGCGCGGTGCGGCCGCCGCACGGGATGCGGGTGGATCCCGCGCTGCTGTCCCATGTGGCGTCGGTGGTGCGTCGGGCGCTGGCCGAGCGGGACGGGGACGTCCTGTGTTTCCTTCCCGGGGTCGGTGAGATCGCGCGGGTCGCCGGACAGCTGACGGGCCTCGGCGGTGTGGAGGTGCTGCAGGTGCACGGGCGGGCGCCCGCGGCGGTGCAGGACGCGGTGCTCGCCGGGTCGGCGGGCCGGCGCGTGGTGCTGGCCACGTCGGTGGCGGAGTCGTCGCTGACGGTGCCCGGGGTGCGGGTGGTGGTGGATTCGGGGCTGGCGCGGGAGCCGCGGGTGGATCACGCGCGCGGGCTGAGCGCGCTGACGACGGTGCGAGCCTCGCAGGCGGCGGGGCGGCAGCGGGCGGGGCGTGCCGGGCGTGAGGCGCCGGGGGCCGTGTACCGGTGCTGGGCCGAGGCGGAGGACGGGCGCCTGCCGCGTTTTCCCGCGCCGGAGATCAAGGTGGCCGACCTCGCGGCGTTCGCGTTGCAGGCGGCGTGCTGGGGCGATCCCGACGCCTCCGGGCTCGCGCTCCTCGATCCCCCGCCGGGCGGCGCGATGGCGGCGGCCCGTGAGGTCCTCGCGGCGGTCGGTGCGGTCGACGCGGGCACGGGACGGGCGACGGAGCGGGGGACGCGGATGTCGCGGGTGGGGCTGCACCCCCGCCTTGCGCGGGCCCTCCTCGACGCGGCGCCGCGGGTCGGTGCCCGGCGTGCGGCGGAGGCGGTGGCGCTGCTGAGCGAGGAGCCGCCGCGCGAGTACGGCGACGATCTGGCGGGCGCGTGGCGGGCGGCGCGCGCCGGCAAGGACGCGTACGGGTCGCGGTGGCGGACCGAGGCGAGGCGCCTCGCGTCGTCGGCTTCCGGCGGGCCTGCCAAGGGGGACGGGAGCGACGAGTACGTGGCCGGTCTGGTGGCCGCGCTCGCGTTTCCGGAGCGGGTGGCCCGGAGCGTGGGCGGCGGGACGTATCTGATGGCGGGCGGGACCCGGGCCGAGGTCCGGCAGGGCTCCGCGCTGTCGGGGGCGCGGTGGCTCGCGGTGGCCGTGGCCGACCGTCCGGTGGGTGCGGGCCACGCGCGCGTGCTCCTGGCCGGGCACGTCGACGAGGACGTGGCGCGTGACGCGGCAGCCCCCCTGTACTTCGAGGGTGACGAGGTGGCGTGGAGCGGCGGTGACGTCGTGGCGCGGCACGTGGAGCGGCTCGGCGCGGTGGAGCTCGCGGTGCGCCCCTTGAAGGAGTCCGCTCCCCGGCTGGTGCGGGAGGCGCTGCTCGCCGGGCTGCGGGAGGAGGGGACGGGGCTCCTGAAGTGGTCCCGGGGTGCGCGGGAGCTGCGGGAGCGGCTCGCGTTCCTGCACCGGCACCTCGGGGCGCCCTGGCCCGGCGTATCGGAGGACGCGCTCCACGCGCGCGTGGACGAGTGGCTGGAGCCGGAGCTCTCCAGGGCCCGGCGCCGGACCGACCTGGCGAGGATCGACGCCGGGCAGGCGCTGGCGCGGCTGCTGCCGTGGGCGACGGGCGAGGCGACGCGCCTCGACGAACTCGCCCCCGAGCGCCTGGGGGTGCCGAGCGGGTCCAGGATCCGGATCGACTACTCCGACCCCGAACAGCCGGTGCTCGCGGTCAAGCTGCAGGAGATGTTCGGCCTCGCCGAGACCCCGCGCATCGCGGACGGCACGGTCCCCGTGGTCGTCCACCTCCTGTCCCCGGCCGGGCGCCCCGCGGCCGTCACCGCCGACCTGGCCTCCTTCTGGCAGTCCGGGTATCGCGCGGTCCGCGCCGACCTGCGCGGCCGTTACCCGAAGCATCCGTGGCCTGAGGACCCGGCGACGGCCGAGCCGACCCGCTACACCAAGGCCCGGCAGGCCGCGCGGGGCTCCGAACAGCGTTCCGGGGACGGGCCCTAGGCGTTGACGGGCTCCGGTTCCGGGTCGCTCTCCGCCGTGGGGGCCGGGTCGCCGGGCCTGCGGCTGCGGGCCTCCAGCCAGAGGGAGAGGGCCAGCAGGAGGATGCCGAGGCCGAGGAGGCCCCAGGGGAGGTACGAGGTCAGCAGGAGGACGAGGACGCGCTGGGACGTGACCAGGTCGACGGTGTCCTTGATGTAGTCCTCGCGCATCTTCACGTGCCCGGAGAAGACGGTGACCTTGTCGCGGCCGCCGAGGAGGGTGCCGCCGCGGAGTTCGTTGTTCTGTATCTCCTCTCCGTAGACGGGCGCTCCGGTGGTGGGTTCGACCCAGAACTTGCGGACGGTGGTGTACCAGCGGGTGGTGCCCGTCTTGGCGAGGGACTCCGGAGTGATGCCTTTGACGGGCATCGTCTTCGGGAAGGGCACTTCGGTCCAGGGGATGGTCTGCTCGAAGTAGTAGACCTTCAGGCCGCGGAAGTTCTGGGTGCCCTTGTAGTGGATGGGGCGGGTGATGCGGGCCTGCGCGTCGAAGTACTCGTAGTCCCGCTTCTCGGTCAGGAAGGGCCACTTGAACTCGATGCCCTCGCGTTTGACGGGGTCCCCGTCGACCGCTTCTCCCGTGGCGTGGACGGGTTCCTGACTGTGTGCGTCGAAGATGTACCGCTCGGGGATCTTGGAGACCATCTTGCCGTCGGCGTCCTGGACGTAGGAGAGGGCGTCCCAGACCACGACGTCGCGGTCCGCCGTCTTCTCGATCTTCTCGGAGGCCTCGACGTTGCCCTTGAGGGTCTGGACGATGGTGACCTTGTCGATCTTCTTGGCCTTCATGGAGCCGTAGTCGATGAGGGTCGGGTCGTCCGCCTCCAGGACGGCCTCCTGGTACTGGCTCGGCGGGATCTTCGCGAGCCGCGGGAAGGCGTACCAGCGCATGAGCGGGGACATGGCCGTGCAGAACACGGCGAAGGCGAGCAGGACGAGGCTGGCCTTGCGGCGCATCGCGGCGGCCCTCCCTACGTCTATGGGTGCTTGGGGACAGTGGTGAGGAGCGGCTCGGGGGACGTCTCGCCCGGTGGGGCGCCGATCGCCGTGATGGTCAGGACCAGTGCGAGCGCGGCGGCGAGACCTGCGGCGGCGGCGATGAGAGCGCGCATGCGGGGCCTCCCGATTCGGCGTACGGCCGGAACTGATAGGTCGTCAGGCCGGGCACCGTAGCAACGGACGGGCGAGATGAGAACACGTTGCACAACACAGGACCGCCCCTCCGCCGGGGTGGCGGAGGGGCGGTCCTGTGGAGTCGCGGGGCGGGCCCGAGCGGCCCGTCCGGATCAGGCGCCGGGAGAAGCGCTCGTGGAGGCGCTCGGGGACGCGCTCGGCGAGGCGCCGGCCGAGTCCGACGGCGACGGCGTCGCGTCGGGCTCCGGCGCGGTCACCTTCAGCTCGACGGTCAGCGTGGCACCGCCCTCCGTGACGATGCGCAGGAGGTACGTGCCGGCCGCGTCGTCCGCGTACATCCGCGGGAGCTTCAGCACGCCGTTCGCGCCGGTCTTCAGGCCCGTCAGGGTGCGGACCGGCTTGCCGTCCGCGCCCTTGAAGTACGGGCCCTTGTCGTTGGCGGACGCGTCCGTCGCCGACTTGATCATCGTGGCGGTCACCGCGACGCCGTCCGCGACCTTGCCCCGGTGCGTCGCCCTGACCTCGACCCGCTCCGCGAACTCCTTGCCCGGCTCGCAGACCAGCGGCTTGTCGCCGGTCCTGGCGAGCGCGTCGGCGACGCGGGCGACGGTCTGCGCCTCGAAGTCGACTCGGGACGCCGCCCGGCCGGGAACCCGGGCCTGCACGACGAACTTGCCGGCCTTCTGCCCCGCTTCGAGCACCGGCGCGGTGGCCTTGCCCTGGGAGTTCGTGGTGACGGTGACGCCCCGCACGCCTCCCTCGAAGCGGGCGTCCGTGTCGCCGGACACGGTGAACCGCACCTTCACCTTGGGCACGAAATCGCCCGACTTGCTCAGGGCGCGCACCGCGACGCGCTCGCTGAAGGCGTTGCCCGTCTTCGCGACGAGGTCGCCCGTCCCGGCGTTCGCCAGCTCGTCGACGTCCGCGGGCGTGGGCTTCTGCGAACCGCCGTTGCCCGGCGGCTTCGGCTTGGAGCTGCCGCCGTTGTTCCCCGGCTTGTCGTTGCCGGAGCCCGGCCGCGGCTTCGGCTTGGACGACGGCGAGTTCGACGGTGTCGGGTCCGGACGCAGGCCCGGGAAACGAGTGTCGCTGCGGTCGTCCGGCAGGACACCCTGGCCGTCGGGAACCTCGTGGGTGCCCTTGCGGTAGTACTCCAGCCACGACAGGACCGTGTTCAGGTACTCCGTCGACCGGTTGTAGCTCAGGATCGCCTTGTGCAGGTCGGCCTCGACGGACAGGTCACGGCCGCCCGCGCACAGGTAGCGGCCCGCGGCGAGCGCCGCGTCGTAGATGTTGTTGGGGTCCTTCTGGCCGTCGCCGTTGCCGTCCTGGCCCCAGGTCGCCCACGTCGACGGAATGAACTGCATCGGGCCGACCGCACGGTCGTGCGTGGTGTCGTTGTCGTACGCGCCCTTGTCCGTGTCGGTGATCTTCGCGAAGCCGTTGCCGTTCAGGGGCGGGCCGAGGATCGGCTTGGTCGTCGTGCCGTTCGCGTCGACGCGGCCGCCGCGGGCCTGGCCGGACTCCACCTTGCCGATGGCGGCGAGGAGTTGCCAGGGCAGGTTGCAGCCGGGCTTGTCCTTGTTGAGGGCCGCCTCGGCCTTCTTGTACGCGTCGAGGACCGTGGCGGGAACGCCCGCCTCGTCCTCCTTGTCCCCGCCGTTCGGGGCGGTCGGCGGGACGGGGCTCTTCAGGGGCGGCAGGTCGGTGAAGTAAGGGGAGTCGCCGGTCGCGGAATCACCGGACGGCGGCGGGGTGTCGGCCGCGCCTGCCGCCGGCCCCTCGCGCCCCACGTCCGTCACGCCCGGTGCCTGCGACGCGGCGAGGGCCGCCACCGCCGCCGCGGCCACCGCGGCGGTCACCGTTCCTCTGCGCAGTCGCCTGCCGATTACCGGCGCCATGACCGAGCCACCCCTCCCCATTGACGACTGTTGCGCGTCGCCCCACCCCCGGTGCACGCTTCATCTGCGGCAGCGCAGCGGTCCTGCGCGGACACGCTTGCCTTCGTACGCGCGTGCTCTCAGTGGGTCGACTCAGCCGACACTACGACAACTTCACGCGCCCAGGCACCCGTTCGTGCCCGGTTTTTACCGGTTGGACGGGCCGCCGCGACAGGTCTGTTACGCAGCGGGGTCCCCGGGCTCCCCCTCCGGCGGCACCGAGCCGTCAGGAACCTCACTGATCTCGCTCTCCGGAGTCAGCCCCTGCCCCGGAGCACGCCCCTTGTTGAGCCCCCGGTGGACGGCCTGCGCGATGCGCTCGACGGTCCGCACGCCGTACGCCATCGACGGGTTCCCGTGGCTGAGCACGACGATCCGGTACGTCCGTCCTTCGCCCTTGAACACACCGACGCTGTGCACGCGCCAGCCGAGGGTGGCGCGGGGCAGCCAGCCGTTCTTGAGGTGGGCGCGGACGCCGCGCGGCATACCGGCGGGTACTCCCCAGCGCTGGTCGCGCCGTACGTCGGCCATCTGTCGCAGGCCGTATGCGCGCGCCCGCCGCTTCAGTACGTCACGTGCGTGACCAGCCCCCGTCAGCACGCCGAGGAGCCGCATCTGGTCGGCGGCGGTGGTCCGGGTCAGGCCCCAACGTCCGTACGGGCCGAGCGTGATGGCCGTCGTGCCGACGCGACGCAGGAAACGCGAGAGGTAGGGGTGGCCGAGGTCGTTCCAGAGCCGGCCCGCCGCGTTGTTGTCCGACGAGGTGATCATGGGACGGATGCGGCGGCGTTCCCACGCGGTGAGGTTGCGGCTCCACTCCTGCGCGCGGCGCAGCGCGGCCTCCATCATCAGGACCTTGGTGACGCTCGCCGCGTCGTAGCGCCGCTCCTCCGCGAGGTGGCAGGCGAGGCCGGTGCGGGTGTCGTGGACGGCGACGGAGACGCTGCCCGCCCTGGACGACAGCGCCGCCCGGATGTCCTTGGACATCCGGGCGGCGAGGGCACGGTCCTGGCCCGCCGTGCAGAGGGCGGCACTGCCCTGCTGGGGCCGGCTGGCCTCGGCGGCGGTTACGGGTATGGGGGCCAGCAGGGCCGTCGTGAGCGCCGCGGCGAAGGCTGCGCGGCAGTTCCGCAGGTGAGAAGCCATGCGGTCATCCTGACCCGGGGGGTCGAGGGGGGCGCCTCCTTGGGGGCCACGTGGGTGAGGTGCGTTCATGACCGCGGGCCCGTCGTGGCTGGTCGCGCAGTTCCCCGCGCCCCTGGGCAGACCACCTGGGAGTCACGGTACGTCCCCGCGCACCTGAGTGGACGCGGGAGGAGCGTGTGGCCTCCGGGTGGACGAGTCAGGGGCGCGGGGAACTGCGCGACCAGCCACCGCGGCCCCGCACCCGAACCCACACCCCCCGCGGAGCGGCCCCGCACCTTCCCGGATCCCCGCCCGGGAGGGCAGCCCGCTCCCCGGCCCGGGAGGGCTAGTGCGCCGCGGATTCCCAGTCCGGGCCAACCCCCACCGAGACGTCCAACGGCGCTCGAAGCGACACCGCGCCCGCCATCTCCCTGCGGACCAGCTCCTCCACCCGCGCCCGCTCGCCCGGCGCGATCTCCAGAACGATTTCGTCGTGGACCTGGAGCAGCATGCGGGAGTCGAGCTTCGCGTCCGTGAGGGCCCCGTGGACGTTCAGCATCGCGATCTTGACGATGTCCGCCGCCGTGCCCTGGATCGGCGCGTTCAGAGCCATCCGCTCGGCCATCTCGCGGCGCTGGCGGTTGTCGCTGTTGAGGTCGGGCAGGTACCGCCGGCGACCGAGCATCGTCTCCGTGTAACCCGTGGCGCGGGCCTCGTCGACCGCGCGGCGGAGGTAGTCACGTACCCCGCCGAACCGCTCGAAGTACGTGTCCATCAGCGCGCGTGCCTCGCCCGCCTCGATGTTCAGCTGCTGGGACAGACCGAACGCGGACAAGCCGTACGCCAAGCCGTACGACATCGCCTTGATCTTGCGCCGCATCTCCGCGTCGACGGCCGAGCCGTCCACACCGAACACCTGGGAGGCGACGGTCGTGTGCAGGTCCTCGCCGGAGGAGAACGCCTCCAGGAGGCCCTCGTCCTCGGAGAGGTGCGCCATCACCCGCAGTTCGATCTGGCTGTAGTCCGCGGTCATGAGGGACTCGAAGCCCTCGCCGACCACGAAGCCGCGACGGATCGCCCGGCCCTCGTCCGTGCGGACGGGAATGTTCTGCAGGTTCGGGTCCGTGGAGGAGAGCCGGCCCGTCGCCGCCACCGTCTGGTTGAACGTGGTGTGGATGCGGCCGTCCGCAGCGGTCGTCTTGATCAGGCCCTCGACCGTGACGCGCAGCTTCGCCTGCTCGCGGTGGCGCAGCATGATGACCGGCAGTTCGTTCTCGGTCTGCGCCGCGAGCCACGCCAGCGCGTCCGCGTCCGTGGTGTACCCGGTCTTCGTCTTCTTCGTCTTGGGGAGGTTCAGCTCGCCGAAGAGGACCTCCTGGAGCTGCTTGGGCGAGCCCAGGTTGAACTCGTGGCCCGCCGCCGCGTGTGCCTCCTTCACGGCCTGCTGCACCGCGCCCGCGAACTGCTGCTCCATAGCCTGCAGATGCTCGCGGTCCGCCGCGATGCCGTGCCGCTCCAGGCGGGCGAGGAGCGCGGACGTCGGCAGCTCGATGTCCGCGAGGAGATCGCTCGCGCCGACCTCCGTCAGCTTCTCGCCGAAAGCGGTACCGAGGTCGAGGATGGTGCGGGCCTGCGACATCAGGGAGTCGGCCTCGGCCCGGTCGTCCTCCTCCGTACCGAAGGCGAGCTGCCCGTCGGCCGCGGAGGCGGGCGCCAGCTCACGGCCCAGGTACTCCAGGGACAGCGCGTCCAGCGCGAAGGAGCGACGGCCGGGCTTCACCAGATACGCGGCGAGAGCCGTGTCCATGGTGACGCCCGCCACCGTCCACCCGTGCTCGGGAAAGACCCGCATGACGGCCTTGGCGTTGTGCAGGACCTTCGGCTTGGTCGGGTCGGCGATCCACGCGGCGAACGCGTTCTCGTCGGCCTCGTCCAGCGTCGCCGGGTCGAACCAGGCGGCCGCTCCCCCGGCCGCGGCGAGCGCGACCTCGGTGACCGTGCCCGTGCCGAGCTGCCAGGTGTCGACCGTGGCGAGCCCCAGGACCGCCTTGCCGTGCTCCGCCAGCCACGGCGCCAGCTCACCCGTGCCGAGCACCGACCCGTCCAGCTCCACACCCGGCTCGGCCGGGGCCTGCTCGGCCTCCTCCACACCCGGGTCGACGGCGAGCAGCCGCTCCCGCAGCGACGGGTTGCGGATCTCCAGGGTGTCCAGGACCATCGCCAGCGCCGTACGGTCGTACGGGGCGCGCTCCAAGTCCGCGACCGTCTTGGGCAGTTCGACGTCACGCACCATCTCGGTCAGGAGACGGTTCAGCTTGACCGACTCCAGGTGGTCGCGGAAGTTCTGCCCCGCCTTGCCCTTGACCTCCTCGGCACGCTCGACGAGGTCGGCGAACGAACCGAACTGGTTGATCCACTTCGCGGCGGTCTTCTCACCGACACCGGGGATGCCGGGCAGATTGTCCGACGGGTCACCGCGCAGCGCGGCGAAGTCGGGATACTGGCTCGGCGACAGCCCGTACTTCTCCTGGACCTTCTCCGGCGTGAAGCGCGTCAGCTCCGAGACGCCCTTCGTCGGATACAGCACCGTCACGTGGTCGGTGATCAGCTGGAACGAGTCACGGTCACCCGTGACGATCAGCACGTCAAAACCGGCCGCCTCCGCCTGCGTGGCCAGCGTGGCGATCACGTCGTCCGCCTCGAAGCCGTCGACCGCGAAACGCACCGCGTGCATCGCGTCGAGCATCTCGCCGATCAGCTCGACCTGCCCCTTGAACTCGTCCGGGGTCTTGGAACGGTTCGCCTTGTACTCCGGGAACTCCGTGGAACGCCACGTCTTGCGCGACACGTCGAACGCCACCGCGAAGTGCGTGGGCGCCTCGTCGCGCAGCGTGTTCGCCAGCATCGACGCGAAGCCGTAGATCGCGTTCGTCGGCTGGCCCGTCGCGGTCGTGAAATTCTCCGCGGGCAGCGCGAAGAACGCCCGGTACGCCAAGGAGTGCCCATCCATGAGCATCAGGAGCGGGCGCCGCTCACCACCGGCCTGCCCGCCCTTGGCCGCCACGGTCTCGGACTTCTTCTTCGATGCTGTTTCTGCCACGCCCCCGATCCTGCCACGCCCCACTGACACTCCGGCTCCACCGAACCCCGACCCCCGGCATTGTCACCGGTGCGTGGGAGGATCGGAGACGTAGCTCACGTACGTGCTCGAAGGGGAGCCGACCATGGCAAGCAAGCCGCCCAAGGGCGATCCGGTCCAGGACGCGCCGCAGGTCGCCGAGGTCCAGCACGCGGCCGCCGGCCTTCCCGCCATCGGTCACACGCTGCGCATGGCACAGCAGCAGATGGGCGTGCGCCGCACCGCGCTCACCCTGCTCCGTGTCAACCAGAAGGACGGCTTCGACTGCCCCGGCTGCGCCTGGCCGGAGCCGGACCACCGGCACAAGGCGGAGTTCTGCGAGAACGGCGCGAAGGCCGTCGCCGAGGAAGCCACCCTGCGCCGCGTCACCCCCGACTTCTTCGCCGCACACCCCGTCGCGGACCTCGCCACCCGCAGTGGGTACTGGCTGGGCCAGCAGGGCCGCCTCACCCACCCCATGTACCTGGCGGAGGGCGCCGAGCGGTACGAGCCGGTGTCCTGGGACCGCGCCTTCGACATCGTCGCGGAGGAGATCGCCGCGCTGGACTCCCCCGACGAGTCCGTCTTCTACACCTCCGGCAGGACCAGCAACGAAGCCGCGTTCCTGTACCAGCTGTTCGCCCGTGAGCTCGGCACGAACAACCTCCCCGACTGCTCGAACATGTGCCACGAGTCGTCCGGCTCCGCACTCACCGAGACCATCGGCATCGGCAAGGGCAGCGTCCTCCTGGAGGACCTCTACAAATCAGACCTGATCATCGTCGCCGGGCAGAACCCGGGCACGAACCACCCGCGCATGCTCTCCGCCCTGGAGAAGGCGAAGAACAACGGCGCGAAGATCATCACGGTCAACCCGCTGCCCGAAGCGGGCATGGAGCGGTTCAAGAACCCGCAGACCCCACAGGGCATGCTCAAGGGCACCGCCCTCACCGACCTCTTCCTGCAGATCCGCCTCGGCGGCGACCAAGCCCTCTTCCGCCTCCTCAACAAGCTCATCCTGGAGACCGAGGGCGCCGTCGACGAAGAGTTCGTCCGCGAGCACACCCACGGCTACGAGGACTTCGTCACCGCCACCCGGGACGCCGACTGGGACGACACACTCCGCGCCACCGGCCTCGACCGCGAACGCATCGAGGAAGCGCTGCGCATGGTCCTCGCCTCCCGGCGCACCGTCGTCTGCTGGGCGATGGGCCTCACCCAGCACAAACACTCCGTACCGACCATCCGCGAAGTCGTCAACTTCCTGCTGCTGCGCGGCAACATCGGCCGCCCCGGCGCCGGCGTCTGCCCCGTGCGCGGCCACTCCAACGTGCAGGGCGACCGCACCATGGGCATCTTCGAACGCCCCGCGCCCGCCTTCCTCGACGCCCTGGAGAAGGAGTTCGGCTTCGCGCCGCCCCGCCACCACGGCCTCGACGTCGTCCGCGCCATCCGCGCCCTGCGAGACGGCGACGCGAAGGTCTTCTTCGCCATGGGCGGCAACTTCGTCTCCGCCTCCCCCGACACCGACGTCACCGAAGCGGCGATGCGCCGCGCCCGCCTCACCGTGCACGTCTCCACGAAACTCAACCGCTCGCACGTCGTCACCGGCGCGCGCGCCCTGATCCTGCCCACACTCGGCCGCACCGAACGCGACCTCCAGAAAAGCGGCGAGCAGGTCGTGACCGTCGAGGACTCCATGGGCATGGTCCACGCCTCACGCGGCCGCCTGGAACCCGCGAGCAAGCAGCTCCTCTCCGAGCCCGCCATCGTGTGCCGCCTCGCACGCCGCGTACTCGGCGAGACGTCCCGCACACCGTGGGAGGAGTTCGAGAAGGACTACGCCACCGTCCGCGACCGCATCGCCCGCGTGATCCCCGGCTTCGACGACTTCAACGCGAAGATCGCCCACCCGGGCGGCTTCGCCCTGCCCCACGCACCCCGCGACGAACGCCGCTTCCCCACCGCCACCGGCAAGGCCAACTTCACGGCCGCCCCCGTCGAATACCCGGCCGTCCCGAAGGGACGGCTGCTGCTCCAGACCATCCGCTCCCACGACCAGTACAACACCACGATCTACGGCCTCGACGACCGCTACCGCGGCATCAAGAACGGCCGCCGCGTCGTCCTCGTCCACCCCGAGGACGCGGCCGAGCTCGGCCTCGCCGACGGAACGTACACCGACCTCGTCAGCGAGTGGCAGGACGGCGTGGAGCGCCGCGCCCCCGGCTTCCGCGTCGTGCACTACCCGACGGCACGCGGCTGCGCCGCCGCGTACTACCCCGAGACCAACGTCCTGGTGCCCCTGGACGCCACCGCGGACACCAGCAACACCCCTGCCAGCAAGTCCGTCGTCGTCCGCCTGGAACAATCGGCCGTCGACTGAGCGTTCGCTCAGTCGACAAGCGCGACGACGAACGAACGGAGCCGGGCCCATGGGTGAGCAGCACAGCGTGAAGTTCCCGCAGGAAGTCCTCGACGAGTACGCGTCGCTCGGGGTCGACCTGCCCTCCCTGTTCTCGGCCGGGCACCTCGGCACCCGCATGGGCGTGCAGATCCTGGAGGCCTCGGCGGAGCGCGTCGTCGGCACGATGCCGGTCGAGGGCAACACCCAGCCGTACGGACTGCTGCACGGCGGCGCGTCCGCGGTGCTCGCGGAGACCCTCGGCTCGGTCGGCGCGATGCTCCACGGCGGCGCGCACAAACTGGCCGTCGGCGTCGACCTGAACTGCACACACCACCGCGGCGCCCGCTCCGGCCTGGTCACCGGTGTCGCGACGCCCGTGCACCGGGGCCGCTCCACGGCGACGTACGAGATCGCCATCACCGACGAGCACGACAAGCGGGTGTGCACCGCACGCCTGACGTGCATGCTGCGGGACGCGGAGAGCGCCGCGGGCTGACCCTTCACGAGGGGCCTGGACGAGGGATATCAAGGGCCTGCGCATTGTCGGAGCGGCGGCTTCGGTCTAGCGTCGCTTCATGAGGCACCGGATATCGCTCTGTGCGCTCGTCCTCGCCACCCTCACCGCCATCGCCGGATGCAATGGTTCCGGATCCGACGAACCGGATGCGGCCCGCAGCCCCTCCCAGGGCTCCACGTCCCCCGCCGACCTGTGCACCACGATCATCACCAAGTGGGCGCGGAAGATCTACGACGCGGGGGACAGGACCTACGGCGACTACCAGTCGATGGGCCTGTCGAACGGGCAGTACCTCATCCTGCGCGACATCCTCGACGCCGCGCGCGCCGAGCGCAGCCGTGGAAACACGTCCGCGGGGCGGGAGTTGCTCGCCCGGCAGGCCCGTGAACGGTGCGCGGAGCGGCACCGCGACGGCGGGCCGAGCGGCGGGCCGTGGACGTGATGGCCATCGGACCGGTCGAGCCGGGCGAGGACACCTACGACCACGAGTCCGCACCACCTCGCAGCGCCCGGCCGGGCCCCTTCCGGTTCCGCCGCACCGCCTTCGCCGCCGCCACCGCCGCGATCATCGGCGCCGCCGCGATCGGCTTCTACGTGACGCGACCGGAACCGCCACCCCCGCCGCCCCAGCCGTGGCCGTCACAGAGCGTCTCCGTGACGTACGAGGGCGACATGTCGCGCCCCCGTGCCGGGGCCCGTACGTTCACCTTCGCCGTCGCGTTCGCGCAGGAGTCGGGACCGCCCACGACCGTCCGGCGGGTCGGCCAGCCGTCCGCGGCCCTTTCGGTCAGCACGTCTCCTCTCGCCCCTTTCGAGGTCAAATCGGGATCACCCCGGAAGTTGATCATTACGATGCACATTCGCGAATGCGGAGAAGTGCCCCGGAATGCGGGACTCCCTTTCCTGGAAGTAACACTGCGTAATGTGCGCGCAAACGAGAAGCAGAGTTACATCCTGGGTCCGGAATACGCGAATGATCTTTCCGCCGCCCTGACGGCCGCATGCCCACGAACACCGCTGTCATGAGTCAAACCGCAAGACAGTCCTGCAAGTTGCCCTGGGGATTCTCAGCATGCGGATACGTCTAGATCCACCGAACAAGGCCATATTCAGCCCCAACCGCCCCCCGCGTTCCAGCCCGGAATACTCCGTGGCATAACAAGAGCGTCACAGCCTTGGTCCGACCACTCCACCAAGAACAAAGGCGCCCTTAGAGTCACGGCCAGTCACCGCGCCCACCGGATTCCTGTCAGTTCGGTTCCGCGCTCGACTCGGCATCCCAACAAGGGACAGCCGTGCCAGGGGAAAGGACTGATCGTGCGTCAACGTTCGCTCATAGCCATCACCGCTGCACTCACCGCGGGGGCTCTCACCCTCACCGCCTGTGGCTCGCGCGACGACAAGGACGACGGAGACGAAGCAGGTGGCGGCACCACCGTGGTCATCGGCGTCGACGCGCCACTGACCGGCGAACTCTCCGCGCTGGGCCTCGGCATCCGCAACTCCGTCGACCTCGCCACCAAACAGGCCAACGCCAAGAAGTACGTCGACGGCGTCACGTTCAAGATCGAAGCCCTCGACGACCAGGGCCAGCCCTCGTCCGGCCAGACCAACGCCACCAAACTCGTCGCCGACAAGGACGTCCTCGGCGCCGTCGGCCCCCTGAACTCCTCCGTCGCCGAATCCATGCAGAAGGTCTTCGACGACGCCAAACTCGTCCAGGTCTCCCCCGCCAACACCAACCCCGCCCTCACCCAGGGCCCGGACTGGAACGGCGGCGAGAAGGCACGCCCCTACAAGTCCTACTTCCGCACCGCCACCACCGACGCCATCCAAGGCCCCTTCGCCGCCCAGTACCTGTACAACAAGGCCAAGAAGAAGAAGGTCTTCGTCGTCGACGACAAGAAGACCTACGGCGCCGGACTCGCCGCCACCTTCAAGGACGAGTTCACCAAACTCGGCGGCAAGGTCGTCGGAACCGAACACATCAACCCCGACACCAAGGACTTCGGCGCCGTCGCCACCAAGATCCGCAACTCCGACGCGGACCTCGTCTACTACGGCGGCGAATACCCCCAGGCCGGACCCCTCAGCAAGCAGATGAAGCAAGCCGGATCCAAAGCCCCCCTCGTCGGCGGCGACGGCATCTACAGCGCCGACTTCATCAAACTCTCCGGCAAACAGGGCGTCGGCGACTACGCCACCTCCGTCGGCCAACCCGTCGAAGAACTCCCCTCCGCCAAAGAGTTCATCGCCAACTACAAGAAAGCCGGCTTCAAAGAAGCCTACGAAGCCTACGGCGGCTACTCCTACGACAGCGCCTGGGCCATCATCGAAGCCGTCAAGAAGGTCGTCGACGACAACGACGGCAAACTCCCCGACGACGCCCGCACCAAGGTCATCGACGCCATGAAGGACGTCTCCTTCGACGGGGTCACCGGCAAGGTCTCCTTCGACGAATACGGCGACGCCACCAACAAGCAGCTCACCGTCTACCAGGTCAAGACCACCGACCCCAAGAGCGGCTGGAAGCCCGTCGAGTCCGGCACCTACACCGGGAGCAACTGACCCCCCGGCCCGTAGCCCACACGACAACCCCCGCGCGGGGCGCCGCAGACAAGCGCCCCGCGCGGCGTCGCATCCGTCGCACGAAAGACTCGGAGGACTGCGGTGCACGAACTGCCGCAACAGCTGGTCAACGGCCTGCTACTGGGATCCATGTACGGCCTCATCGCCATCGGCTACACAATGGTCTACGGCATCGTCCAGCTCATCAACTTCGCCCACGGCGAGATCTTCATGACCGGCGGATTCGGCGCCCTCACCGTCTGGCTCTGGCTCCCCGCCGGCACCAGCGTCTGGGCCGCCCTCCCCCTCATGCTCATAGGCGCCATCTTCGTCTCCACCACCATCGCCATCGGCGCCGAACGCTTCGCCTACCGACCCCTGCGCGGAGCACCACGCCTCGCCCCACTCATCACCGCCATCGGCCTCTCCCTCGCCCTCCAACAAGCCGTCTGGGCCTGGTACCCCGAAGCCAAATCCGCCCGATCCTTCCCCGAACTCCCCGGCGGCTCCATCCACATCGGCTCCGTCACCATGCAACCCGGCGACGTCTTCCTCCTCATCACCGCCCCCATCTGCATGGTCGCCCTCGGCTGGTTCGTCATGAAGACCCGCATCGGACGCGGCATGCAAGCCACCGCCCAAGACCCCGACACCGCCAAACTCATGGGCATCAACACCGACCGCGTCATCGTCGTCGCCTTCGCCATCGGCGCCGCCTTCGCCGGCATCGCCGCCGTCGCCCGCGGACTCAAATACGGCCAGATCGACTTCCGCATGGGATTCATCCTCGGCCTCAAAGCCTTCACCGCAGCCGTACTCGGCGGCATCGGCAACATCTACGGCGCCATGATCGGCGGCCTCGTCCTCGGACTCGCCGAATCCATGGCCACCGCCTACATCAACGACGTACCCGGCATGGACAAGCTCGGCGGTCAGTCCTGGGCCGACGTCTGGGCGTTCGTACTCCTCATCGTCGTACTCCTCGTCAGGCCCCAAGGCCTCCTCGGCGAGCGCGTCGCGGACAGGGCGTGACACCAATGACCACACACACCACCCAGGCCGACAGCCCCCAGCCGCACAAGGAAAAGCCCCCCACCGGGCTCATCCCCATCCCCGTCGGCCCCGCCCGCGCCCTCACCACCGGCGGCGGCATCCTCACCATCATCTCCACCTTCATGGCCTGGACCTGGACCGCCAAATTCCCCGGTGACCTCACCGTCTACGGCTACCCCGGCGGCCTCCAAGTCCTCGTCCTCATCGCCGGCGCCCTCACCACACTCCTCGGACTCGCCTCCTACGGAGTAAAAGGCCTCCGCACCCTCGCCCCCGCCGGCACCGACGCCGCCCTCAAATACGCGACCATCGCCGCATTCACCACCGCCTGGTACACGATCTTCGCGATCAGCGACACACTCGGCGGCCTCGCCAACCTCGAACCCGGCGGCTGGGTCGCAGCCATCGCCACCCTCACCGCCCTCACCGGCGCCCTCGCCCTCCCCTTCACCCGACCCCACACCTACCCCGTCGACGAAGAAGACAGCACCTGGCAACAGTTCAAACACCGCTGCCGCAACGCCAGCACCATCGCCAAGGGCGCCTTCACCGCCGACACCACCCCAGCACCGGCCCGCAAACTCAACTCGTACCTCGAGATCCTGATCATCATCGCGGCCCTCGCCGTCGGCCTGCTCGTCTTCACCTACGGCATCGGCACCGAATACGACGAACTCTTCATCGGCTTCCTCCTCACCGTCGGCTTCTGCTTCGCCGCACTCGCCAAAGCCGGCCTCGTAGCGCAGGTGTCCACGTACACGGCACGCCACCGCAACGTCACCCTCACCGGCGCCTTCCTCGCCGCCGCCGCATTCCCCTTCACCCAAAGCGACGACCAATACGCCACCATCGGCGTCTACATCCTCATCTTCGCCACCGTCGCCCTCGGCCTCAACATCGTCGTCGGACTCGCAGGACTCCTCGACCTCGGATACGTCGCCTTCCTCGGCGTCGGCGCCTACGCCGCATCCATGGTCTCCGGATCGCCTTCGTCCCCCTTCGACATCCACCTCCCCTTCTGGGGAGCCATCCTCGTCGGCGCCGGCGCATCCCTCATATTCGGCGTCCTCATCGGCGCCCCCACACTCCGCCTCCGCGGCGACTACCTCGCCATCGTCACCCTCGGATTCGGCGAAATCTTCCGCCTCGCCGCCAACAACTCCGACGGCTCCTCCGGACCCGACATCACCAACGGATCCAACGGAATCTCCTCCATCCCCAACCTCAAAATCCTCGGCTTCGACTTCGGCGTCGAACACAGCATCCTCGGCCAGACCATCGGCCGCTTCGCCAACTACTTCTTCCTGATGCTGCTCATCACCCTCGTCGTCGTCCTCGTCTTCCGACGCAGCGAAAACTCACGCATCGGACGCGCCTGGGTCGCCATCCGCGAAGACGAAACCGCCGCACTCGCCATGGGCATCAACGGCTTCCGCGTCAAACTCATCGCCTTCGCCCTCGGCGCCTCACTCGCCGGACTCGCGGGTACGGTGCAGGCACACGTCACCTACACCGTGACGCCGGAGCAATACCAGTTCGCGAACTCCGTACCACCCAACTCCGCCTTCCTCCTGGCAGCCGTCGTCCTCGGCGGCATGGGCACCATCAGCGGACCCCTCGTCGGCGCCGCACTCCTCTACCTCATCCCCAACAAACTCCAATTCCTCGGCGACTACCAACTCTTCGCCTTCGGACTCGCACTCGTCCTCCTCATGCGCTTCCGCCCCGAAGGCCTCATCCCCAACCGCCGCCGCCAACTCGAATTCCACGAGGCCGAACTCAGCCCCGGCGAGACGCCGCCACCCGCAGCCCTCAGCAAGACAGGGGTCTGACCCATGACCACCGACACCACCCAAGAGGACCGCACCCCCGCCACCCCGACAGGCCGGCACATCCTCGACGCCCGCGGCGTCACCATGCGCTTCGGCGGCCTCACCGCCGTACGCTCCGTCGACCTCACCGTCGACAGCGGCGAAATCGTCGGCCTCATCGGCCCCAACGGCGCAGGCAAAACCACCTTCTTCAACTGCCTCACCGGCCTCTACATCCCCACCGAAGGCGAAGTCCGCTACAAAGGCGACATCCTCCCCGCCAAATCCTTCAAGGTCACCGCGGCAGGCATCGCCCGCACCTTCCAGAACATCCGCCTCTTCGCCAACATGACCGTCCTCGAAAACGTCCTCGTAGGACGCCACACCAGGACGAAGGAAGGCCTCTGGTCGGCTCTGCTCCGCGGCCCCGGCTTCCACAAGGCGGAGGCGGCCTCCAAGGCCCGAGCCATGGAACTCCTCGAATTCGTCGGCCTCGCCGACAAAGCCGAACACCTCTCGCGCAACCTCCCCTACGGAGAACAACGCAAGCTCGAAATCGCCCGAGCCCTCGCCAGCGAACCCGGCCTCCTCCTCCTCGACGAGCCCACCGCCGGCATGAACCCCCAAGAAACCCGCGCCACCGAAGAACTCGTCTTCGCCATCCGCGACATGGGCATCGCCGTCCTCGTCATCGAGCACGACATGCGCTTCATCTTCAACCTCTGCGACCGCGTCGCCGTCCTCGTCCAAGGCGAAAAACTCGTCGAAGGCACCAGCGAAACCGTGCAACAGGACGACCGCGTCATCGCCGCATACCTCGGCGAACCCTTCGAGGAGAACAACAAATGACCGCACTCCTTGAAGTCGAGGACCTCCGCGTCGCCTACGGCAAAATCGAAGCCGTCAAAGGCATCAGCTTCAAAGTCGACGCCGGAGAAGTCGTCACCCTGATCGGGACGAACGGCGCAGGCAAAACGACAACGCTCCGCACGCTGTCAGGCCTGCTGAAGCCGGTCGGCGGCTCCATCAAGTTCAACGGAAAGCCACTCCGCAAATACCGCGCCGACCAAATCGTCGCCCAGGGCCTCGCCCACTCCCCCGAAGGCCGCCACATCTTCCCCCGCATGACCATCGAGAACAACCTCCGCCTCGGCGCCTACCTCCGCTCCGACAAGGCGGGCATCGAAAAGGACATCAACCGCGCCTACGACCTCTTCCCCATCCTCGGAGAACGGAAGAAGCAAGCCGCGGGAACACTGTCCGGCGGCGAACAGCAGATGCTCGCCATGGGCCGCGCCCTGATGTCCCAGCCCAAGCTCCTCATGCTCGACGAACCCTCCATGGGCCTCTCGCCGATCATGATGCAGAAGATCATGGCGACGATCTCCGAGCTCAAGGCCAACGGCACGACGATTCTCCTGGTCGAGCAGAACGCGCAGGCCGCGCTCTCCCTCGCCGACCACGGCCACGTCATGGAAGTCGGCAAGATCGTCCTCTCCGGCACGGGAGGCGACCTCCTGCACGACGAGTCCGTGCGGAAGGCGTACCTGGGCGAGGACTGAGGCGCCCCCCCCTCGTACGACGAGGCCCGCACCCCGGTCTTGCCCGGGGGTGCGGGCCTCGTCGTACGCCTCTACCGGGCGCTCAGCCCTTCGACGCCTTCTTCTCCTCGGCGTCCTCGATGACCGCCTCCGCCACCTGCTGCATCGACAGACGACGATCCATCGACGTCTTCTGGATCCACCGGAACGCGGCGGGCTCCGTCAAACCGTACTCCGTCTGCAGAATCGACTTCGCCCGGTCGACCAGCTTCCGCGTCTCCAGACGCTGCGAAAGGTCCGCGACCTCCTGCTCCAGCGCCTTCAGCTCCGTGAAGCGGGACACGGCCATCTCGATCGCCGGCACGACATCGCTCTTGCTGAACGGCTTCACCAGGTACGCCATCGCGCCGGCGTCCCGCGCGCGCTCCACGAGGTCGCGCTGCGAGAACGCGGTCAGCATCAGCACGGGGGCGATGGACTCCTCGGCGATCTTCTCCGCCGCGGAGATGCCGTCCAGGACGGGCATCTTCACGTCCAGGATCACCAGGTCCGGCTTGTGCTCGCGGGCCAGCTCGACGGCCGCCTGACCGTCACCGGCCTCGCCGACCACGCTGTAGCCCTCTTCCTCGAGCATCTCTTTGAGGTCGAGCCGGATCAGGGCCTCGTCCTCGGCGATGACGACGCGGGTCGTCAGCGGAGGCACGTGCGACTTGTCGTCGTCCGACGCGTCGGTGGGCTGGGGCGACTCGGGGGCGGTCACGGGGGCTCCTAGATCAGGGCAGGGGTGCAGCTCCCAAGAGCCTACCTAGCTGCGGTATGGTGGGTGGGCAGCGGGTCAGGGTAAACCTTTGATTTGCTGGGCCCCGGTAGTCCAATTGGCAGCAGACGAAGGTCTCAAACACCTTACAGTGTGGGTTCGAGTCCCACCCGGGGCACTTTTCCTTAATCTCCAAGGTCGGCAGCTGCAAGCGGATGTTCCCGTTCCCGTGAACATCCGCTTTTTGCTGCGTGCCGAATTCCGGAGCCCCGCACAGTGAGCTCATGTACGACATGAGCGCACGCAAGCGGGCAATGGTTCTGGTCGGGCAGGGCCGCAGCCTGAACTCCGTCAGCAAGGAGACCGGCGTCTCGCGAGCTGCCCTCCGAGCCTGGCAGAGGCGCATCGAGCCACTCGACCGAGGCCGCGCCGATCCCTGTCCTCGATGTGCGGGCAGCCCGCATGCTCCCGACGATCCCGCCGCGTACTCGTACCTGCTGGGGCTCTATCTCGGTGACGGCTGCATCAGCCTCCAGCCGCGCGGCGTCCATTCCCTGCGGATTGCCTGTGCCGATGCTTGGCCCGGCCTCATCGAAGCCTGCGCCGCAGCCATCTCGGCCGTACGTCCGAACAACAAGGTGTGTCGTGTCCGCAGCGTCGGCTGCCAGTACGTCACTTCCTCAAGCAAACACTGGCCCTGCCTCTTTCCCCAGCACGGGCCCGGCAAGAAGCACGACCGGAAGATCGCCCTGGAACCCTGGCAACAGGAGATCGTCGACGCCCACCCGTGGGAGTTCGTCCGGGGGCTCATCCACTCCGACGGTTGCCGCATCACCAACTGGACCACCCGGGTCGTCGCGGGCGCGCGCAAGCGCTACGAATACCCCCGCTATTTCTTCACCAACGTCTCCGACGACATCAGGGAGCTCTTCACCCGCACCCTCGACGCACTCGGCGTCAGCTGGACGCACTGCACCCGCCACGGCACCCCGTACAACATCTCCGTCGCCCGCAAAGCCGACGTGGCCCTCATGGACGTCCACGTCGGCCCGAAACACTGACCCGCCCCACCCCTACTTCGGGCTGTCGTCCTCGCCGATGTGGTGGATGCGGACCAGGTTCGTGGAGCCGGGGACCCCGGGCGGGGAGCCGGCCGTGATGACGACCGTGTCGCCCTTCTGGCAGCGGCCGATCTTGAGGAGGAGCTCGTCCACCTGGTCGACCATCGCGTCGGTGGAGTCGACGTGCGGGCCGAGCAGCGTTTCCACGCCCCACGTGAGGTTCAGCTGGGAGCGCGTCGCCTTGTCGGGGGTGAAGGCGAGGAGCGGGATGGGTGAGCGGTAGCGGGAGAGGCGGCGGACCGTGTCGCCGGACTGTGTGAAGGCGACCAGGAACTTCGCGCCGAGGAAGTCGCCCATTTCCGCTGCCGCGCGGGCGACGGCGCCGCCTTGGGTGCGGGGCTTGTTGCGTTCGGTGAGCGGGGGGAGGCCCTTCGCGAGGATGTCCTCTTCCGCCGCTTCGACGATGCGGCCCATCGTCTTGACCGTCTCGATGGGGTACTTGCCGACGCTGGTCTCGCCGGAGAGCATCACGGCGTCGGTGCCGTCGATGACGGCGTTGGCGACGTCGCTCGCTTCCGCCCTTGTGGGGCGGGAGTTGTCGATCATGGAGTCGAGCATCTGGGTGGCGACGATGACCGGCTTGGCGTTGCGCTTGGCGAGTTTGATGGCTCGCTTCTGGACGATCGGGACTTGTTCGAGGGGCATTTCGACGCCGAGGTCGCCTCGGGCGACCATGATGCCGTCGAAGGCGGCGACGATGTCTTCGATGTTGTCGACGGCCTGAGGTTTCTCGACCTTGGCGATGACGGGGAGTCGGTGGCCTTCTTCGTCCATGATGCGGTGGACGTCTTCGATGTCGCGTCCACTGCGTACGAAGGAGAGGGCGATGACGTCGAAGCCTGAACGCAGGGCCCAGCGGAGGTCGTCCCGGTCCTTGTCGGAGAGGGCGGGGACGGAGACGGCGACGCCGGGGAGGTTGAGGCCTTTGTGGTCGGAGACCATGCCGCCTTCGATGACGGTGGTGGTGACGCGGGGGCCGTCGACGGCGGTGACTTCGAGGGTGACTTTGCCGTCGTCGACGAGGATGCGTTCGCCGGTGGTGACGTCGTCGGCGAGGCCGTCGTAGGTGGTGCCGCAGAGTTGGCGGTCGCCTTCGATGCCGTTTTCGACGGTGATGGTGAACTCGTCGCCGCGTTCGAGTAGTACGGGTCCTTCGCGGAAGCGGCCGAGGCGAATCTTCGGGCCTTGAAGGTCGGCGAGGATGCCGACGCTGCGTCCTGTCTCTTCGGAGGCCTTTCGCACGCGCTGGTAGCGCTCCTCGTGCTCGGCGTGGGTGCCGTGGCTGAGGTTGAAGCGTGCCACGTCCATTCCGGCTTCGACCAGTGCCTTGATCTGGTCGTACGAGTCGGTTGCGGGTCCCAGGGTGCAGACGATTTTCGCTCGGCGCATGGTTCGACCCTAGGCCTTACCCGTGGGTAGAGAATTGGTCGGGGGTGACTACTCAACAACCTTTGCATGAAGGGTTATTGACAAGTGTTGAATTGTGCGGGGCACCGCTCCGATGAGCGTTACGACAGGTGCGGTGGGGTCATGGTGAAGCGTGCGTTGACGGTTGCGTAGACGTGTTGGCGTTGGGGTTCGAGGTCGAGGGGGGCGGCTTCGGTGAGGTCGGGGGCTCCTCCGTAGGCGGCGGCTGAGCGCATGCCGCCGGCGAAGCCTCCGTAGGCGGGGGGTGGGGGGTTGTCGGCGCCGATGTCGGCGAGTTCGACGAGGGCCGCGAGTCCGGTGCCGAGTGCTTCGGCGTATTCGCGGGCGCGTTGGACGGCTTCGCGGACGGCTTGTTGCCTGGCGTGGCGGTGGGTGGGTGAGTCGGGGCGGAGTGCCCACCAGGGTCCTTCGACGTGGGTGAGGTCGAGGTCGGCGAGGCGGGTGGTGAGTTCGCCGAGTGCGGTGAAGTCGGTGAGTTCGGCGGTGGTGTGGACGCGGCCGTGGTAGGCGCGGATGCGTTCGCCGCGGCCGTGTTTGGTGAGTTCGGGGCTGATGGAGAAGGTGCCGGTTTCGATGCTCTCCACTGCTTGGCCGTAGGTCTTGATGAGGTCGAGGACGGTGGTGTTGCGGTGGGTGAGGTCGTTGAGGGCGTCGCGGCGGTCGGTGCCGCGGGCTTGGACGGTGATGCCGATGCGGGCGATTTCGGGGTCGACTTCGAGGTGTGCTTCGCCGCGGACGGCGAGGCGGGGGGCGTCGGGGGTGCCGTAGGGGGTGGCCGGGGTGGGGTGCGGGTCTGTGTCCATGGGGTCACTCTGGCATCGCGTGGGCGTACCGGACAGTCATCGGATCGCAACCTGCGGGGTCTGTTGTCCGTGTGGGCGCTGGGGACAGAATCTACGCGCGTTAACCATGTGCGTTGAGTTGAGTGTGGCCCTGTGGCCGTAGCGAGGAGTTCAGAGATGCCGTTGAACCGCAGGAAGTTCCTGGGCACGTCCGCCGCGACTGGTGTGGGGGTGGCGGTGACGGGTGCGGCGGTCGCGCCGTCGTCCGCGTCCGCGCACGTTTCCGGGAAGCCCTCGCGTCGCCCGCGGCGGTACTCGTTCACGGTGCTCGGGACGACGGATCTGCACGGGAACGTCTTCAACTGGGATTACTTCACGGACAAGGAGTTCGACGACAAGGACCACAACGATGTGGGTCTGGCGAAGATCTCGACGTTGGTGAACCGGGTCCGTAAGGAGAAGGGCCGTGGTAACACTCTCCTCATCGACGCGGGCGACACGATTCAGGGTACGCAGCTGTCGTACTACTACGCGAAGGTCGATCCGATCACGGCGAAGCGTGGTCCGGTGCATCCGATGGCGCAGGCGATGAACGCGATCGGGTACGACGCGGCGGCGCTCGGCAATCACGAGTTCAATTACGGTATTCCGGTGTTGCGGAAGTTCGAGGAGCAGTGTGATTTCCCGCTGCTTGGGGCGAACGCGCTGGACGCGAAGACGCAGAAGCCCGCTTTCCCGCCGTATTTCATGAAGCGGCTCCGTACGCCGCACGGTCGTGATGTGAAGGTGGCGGTTCTGGGGTTGACGAATCCGGGGATCGCGATCTGGGACAAGGCGAATGTGCAGGGGAAGATGACGTTCCCGGGTCTTGAGGAGCAGGCGGCGAAGTGGGTGCCGAGGCTGCGGTCGATGGGTGCGGATGTGGTGATCGTGTCGGCGCATTCGGGTTCGAGTGGTACGTCGTCGTACGGGGATCAGTTGCCGTATGTGGAGAACGCGGCGGGTCTGGTGGCGGAGCAGGTGCCGGGGATCGACGCGATTCTGGTGGGGCATGCGCACACGGAGATTCCCGAGTACTTCGTGGAGAACAAGAAGACGGGGAAGAAGGTCGTGCTGTCGGAGCCGTTGAAGTGGGGGCAGCGGCTGACGTTGTTCGACTTCGATCTGGTGTGGTCGAAGGGTCGCTGGACGGTGGAGAAGGTCGGCGCGAAGGTGCTGAACTCGAACACGGTCGAGGAGGACAAGAAGGTCACGCGGCTGCTCGCGGACGAGCACAAGAAGGTCGTGGCGTACGTCAACCAGGTGATCGGTACGTCGACGGCGGCGATGAGCACGGCCGAGGGTCCGGTGAAGGATGTCGCGATCATCGACCTGATCAACCTCGTCCAGCGGGAGACGGTCGCGGAGGCGCTTAAGGGTGGCGCGTATGCGGCGCTGCCTGTGCTGTCGCAGGCGTCGTGTTTCTCGCGTACGGCGCAGATTCCTGCCGGTGAGGTGACGATTCGGGATGCGGCGGGCTTGTACCCGTTCGAGAACACCCTGGAGGCGCGGCTGCTCACGGGTGCGCAGGTGAAGGAGTATCTGGAGTTCTCGGCGCGGTATTACGTGCAGACGCCGGCGGGTGGTCCGGTGGATCCGGCGAAGCTGACGAACGCGGACAACATCCCGGATTACAACTATGACGCGGTGAGTGGTCTGACGTATGAGATCGATATCGCGAAGCCGGTGGGTTCGCGGGTCGTGAATGTGATGTTCGAGGGCAAGGCGCTGGATCCGAAGGCGGAGTTCGTGCTTGCGGTGAACAATTATCGGGCGAGTGGTGGCGGTAACTTCCCGCACATCGCGAAGGCGAAGCAGTTGTGGGCGAATTCGGAGGAGATCCGGAACACGATCATTGGGTGGGTGAAGGCGAAGGGGACGGTGGACCCGGGTCGGTTCGCGTCGGTGGACTGGAAGCTGACCCGGGACGGCACGCCGGTGTTCTAGGCCCTCGGTGCGGGGCCTTCGGCCCTAGATCTTCAGGGTGTCCAGGTCGACGGCGTCGGCGAGTGCTTGTGCTCCGGCGTCGTTGACGTGGAGGCCGTCGCCGCTGTCGTGGTCGTCGCGGATCCGGTCGGGGTCGGCGGGGTCCGCGACGGCGGCGGCGAAGTCGGCGTGGGAGTCGAAGGGGTGGTTGCCGCTGCGGATCCAGTCGTTGACTTCGCGGGCGACGGCGATGCCTTCGGGGGTGGAGTAGCCCTCGTAGATCGTGTCCTTGTAGGGGCCGATGGTGGTGATGGTGGTGGTGAGGCCTGCTGTGTGGAGGCGGTCGGCGAGGGCGGTGAAGCCGGCGATGAGGTCGGCGGCGGTGGGGGTGGGTGCGGGTTCGGGGTAGGACTCTTGGCCGGGGATGCCGAGGTCGTTGAGTCCGAAGTGGATGAGGGCGTGGGTGGCGCCGGGGACGTCGAGGGCGTCGCGTTGCAGTCGGGCGAGGGCGTGTTCGCCGATTTCGTCGGTGAGGAGCCGGTTGGCGGAGAGGCCTTGGTTGACGACCCAGCCGGTGTGTCCCGTGTCCCGCAGCCGCTGGTTGAGGAGGTCGGGGAAGCGGCGGTCGGTGTCGTTGGTGGTGCCGGTGCCTTCGAACCAGGAGTCTCCGAAGGCGACGGCGATGCGGTTGCCTGCGGGGGCGAGGACGTCGGCGCCGGTGATGTAGTGGCGGGTGGTGAGCTCTTCGAGTCCTTCGGTGCCGTCGAGGGTGTCGGCGGTGAGGGCGTTGCCGGGGACGGCGTATCCGGTGCGGAGGGGGACGGCGGAGTAGGTGGAGAGGCCGGTTTCGTCGGGGAGCCAGAGGGTGAGGGCGAGTTCGTCGCCTGCGGTGACGGTGCGTTCGACGGGGTCGCTGACGATTTCCTCGCCGACGGGGATGGTGAGGTCTTCGGCGCCGGAGAAGCGGAGGGGGGTGTCGGTGCCGCTGTCGATGCCGCTTCCTTCGGTGCGTCTGGCGAGGTGGGCGCCGCCGATGTGGAGGGGTTCCTTGCCGTAGCGGTTGCTGAGGCGGATGCGGAGGGCGGTGCCGCCGCCGTCGAGGCGGATGATCTGGCGGAGGGTGTGTCCTGCGAAGCCGCGGAGTCCGAAGAGGTCGATGCTTTCGTACGGGCTGATGACGGCGGAGCGGAAAGCTGCGGTCCAGGCGGCGGTGGAGTCTGTGGTCATGGTGGTCCGAACCAGCGTGCGGGGCGGGCTATTTCGCTGGTGGGCCCTTTTTTGTGAAGGAATATTCGCGGGCGTACGAGCGCTTGGGGCCGGACAATTCAGCCCATGAATGAGGAACTTGCGACGCTGCTCGATCCGGTGCTCCGCGATGTGAGGGCCACGTGTGCGGTGCGGATGAAGGTCCGGGAGGAGTGGGACGACGCGGTCGGTGAGTTGGTGGTGCTCTACGGTCCGGACGGTTCGGGTGCGGGGCTTGTGCCGCGGTTCGGGTCGAGTGCGGCCGAGCGGGTGGCGGACTTCGCGGATCAGGCGCAGGACTGGGCGGTCGAGGCGCTGTGTGCGGAGCGGGAGCCCGCGGTGTGGCCGGAGTGTCCGGAGCACCCCGACGCGCATCCGTTGGCGGCCGGGGTGGTGAGGGGTGTCGCGGTGTGGTCGTGTCCGAGGTCGGGGCGGGTGGCGGCCCGGATCGGGGAATTGGGTGGCCCTGTGGAGGAGTCTTAGGGCGGAGTGTCTGTCATGTCTTGAGGCGTACGAGGTTTCCGCGCTGTTCGCCGATGCGGCCGGTGGTGCCGGTGGTGTGGGTGGGCCGGTCGGGGGTGTGGAGGCCGAAGCTGGTGAAGGCGGTGCGCTGTGGCTGGGGGTAGGGGTTTCGGCCAGTGAGGCTGTTGAGGATGGTGGCGCTGCGCCAGGCGGCGAGGCCGAGGTCGGGGGCGCCGACGCCGTGGGTGTGGCGTTCGGCGTTCTGTACGTAGACGGAGCCGGTGACGGAGGGGTCGAGGACGAGGCGGTACTGGTCGTCGATGCGGGGGCGGGCGGAGGAGTCCTTGCGGATGTAGGGGTCGAGGCCGGCGAGGAGTTGGTCGAGGGGGCGTTCGCGGTAGCCGGTGGCGAGGACGACGGCGTCGGTGGTGAGGCGGGAGCGGGTGCCTTGTTGCAGGTGTTCGAGGTGGAGTTCGACGCGGGTGGTGGCGACGCGTCCTGCGGTGCGTACGGAGACGCCGGGGGTGAGGACGGCGTCGGGCCAGCCGCCGTGGAGGGTGCGGCGGTAGAGCTCGTCGTGGATGGCGGTGATGGTGTCGGTGTCGATGCCTTTGTGGAGTTGCCATTGGTGGGGGACGAGGCCGTCGCGTACGGCTTCGGGGAGTGCGTGGAAGTAGCGGGTGTAGTCGGGGGTGAAGTGTTCGAGGCCGAGTTTGGAGTACTCCATGGGGGCGAACGCTTCGGTGCGGGCGAGCCAGTGGATTTTTTCGCGTCCGGTGGGGCGGGCGCGCAGGAGGTCGAGGAAGATTTCGGCGCCGGACTGGCCTGAGCCGATGACGGTGATGTGGTCGGCGGTGAGGAGGTGTTCGCGATGGTCGAGGTAGTGGGCGGAGTGGATGACGGGGACGTTGGGGGCTTCGGCCAGGGGTTTGAGGGGGTCGGGGATGTGGGGGGCGGTGCCGATGCCGAGGGCGATGTTCTTGGTGTGGGTGCGGCCCAGGGCTTCGGCTTCGCCTTCGGTGTCGAGTTGGGTGTAGTCGACTTCGAAGAGGTCGCGTTCGGGGTTCCAGCGGACGGCGTCGATCTGGTGTCCGAAGTGGAGTGCGGGGAGGTTTTCGCTGACCCAGCGGCAGTAGGCGTCGTATTCGGCGCGTTGGATGTGGAAGCGCTCGGCGAAGTAGAAGGGGTAGAGGCGTTCGCGGGTCTTGAGGTAGTTGAGGAAGGACCAGGGGTTCGCGGGGTCGGCGAGGGTGACGAGGTCGGCGAGGAAGGGGACTTGGAGGGTGGCGCCGTCGATGAGGAGTCCGGGGTGCCAGTGGAAGGCGGGGTGCTGTTCGTAGAAGGCGGTGTCGAGTTCGGTGAGGGGGTGGGCGAGGGCGGCGAGGGAGAGGTTGAAGGGGCCGATGCCGATGCCGACCAGGTCTCGGGGGTGTTCGGGGGTGGTGGAGGGCGGTTGGGGTCCGGGGTGGTCGGGGGTGTCGGTCATCTGGGGGTGGTTCCTTTCGTGTGGGTGGCTTCAACCTTTTCGGGTTCGATGTCCTCGACGAGTTTGAGGAGTGCGGTGAGGTCGCCGGGGCGGGTGTGGGGGTTGAGGAGGGTGGCTTTGAGCCATCGGCGGCCGTCGAGGTCGGTGCGGCCGAGGACGGCGGTGCCTTCGGTGAGCAGGCGTCGTCGTACGTGGGCGATGTGGTGGTCGGTGGCGTCGGTGGGGCGGAAGAGGACGGTGCTGATCGTGGGGGTGTCGTAGAGCTCGAAGGCGGGGTGGGCGTCGATGAGCTCGGCGAACTGCTGTGCCTGGTCGCAGACTTGGTCGACGAGGTGGCCGAGTCCGGTGCGGCCGAGTGCTTTGAGGGTGACGGCGATTTTGAGTACGTCGGGGCGTCGTGTGGTGCGCAGGGAGCGGCCGAGGAGGTCGGGGAGTCCGGCGTCGGTGTCGTCGTCGGCGTTGAGGTAGTCGGCGCGGTGGTTGAGGGCGTCGAGGTCGTGGGGGTCGCGGACGGCGATGAGGCCTGCGGCGGCGGGTTGCCAGCCGAGTTTGTGGAGGTCGAGGGCGACGGTGTCGGCGCGGTCGATGCCGTGCAGTTGTGTTCTGCGGGTGTCGCTGAAGAGGAGGCCTCCGCCGTAGGCGGCGTCGACGTGGAGGCGGGCGCCGTGGGCGGCGCAGAGGTCGGCGATGTCGTCGAGGGGGTCGATGAGGCCTGCGTCGGTGGTGCCCGCGGTGGCGGCGACGAGGTGGGTGCCCGGGGGGCCGCCGAGTTCGGTGAGGGCGTCGTCGAGTGCGGCGGGGTCGAGGGTGCCGGCGGGGGCGGGCACGGTGACGGGTTCGGGGAGTCCGAGGAGCCAGGCGGCGCGGGCGAGGGAGTGGTGTGCGTTGGCGCCGGTGATGAGGCGGACGGGGCCGCTGTTGGCGTGGGTTTCGCGGGCGAGGAGGAGGGCCAGTTGGTTGGCTTCGGTGCCGCCGGTGGTAATGAGGGCGTCGCCGTTGTCGTGGATCTGGGTGGCGAGGGCGTGGGTGACGAGGGTTTCGAGTGCGGTCGCGGCGGGGGCCTGGTCCCAGGAGTCCATGGAGGGGTTGAGGGCGGACGCGGCGAGGTCGGCGGCGGTGGCGACGGCGAGGGGCGGGCAGTGGAGGTGGGCGGCGCAGAGGGGTTCCGCGGGGTCGGCGGCGCCTTCGGTGAGGGTGTGGATGAGGGTGCGCAGCGCGGTTTCGGGTCCTGTGCCGTGTTCGGGGAGTACGGGGTGGGCGGCGGCGCGGACGTGGGCTGCGACGGTTCGGGGTCCGCCTGCGGGGAGGGGGCCGCGGCGGGCGGTGGCGCCTGTGCGGAGGGCGCTGAGCGCGATGTCGAGCAACGGCTCCAGGGCATCGGCTCCTTGGGCGCCTCCGGCGAGGGGCGGTGGGGTGCGCGGGGTACTCATGGGGCTGTCCTTCGGGTGCGCGTACGGGGCACCAGCCTGTACGTCGCGTGAGGGGTTCGCCCGAATACCGCGGCGAAGGGAACCCGAAAGTGGTACTGCCGTGCGGAGAAAACGTGTTGGGGGTGCGGGGAGTGCTAGGGGTGCCCCGGGGGGCGGGGCGGCGATCTTGGGGGTTCCGGGATCCGGGGACCGCCCCCCGCCGGCCTCTGGGCCGGGAGGCCGGCCCCGACGGGGGCAGGGGGCCGATCTTGCGGGTTCCGGATTCCGGGGACCGCCCCCGGGACTCTGGGCCGGGGGGGGCCGGTCCCGGCGGGGATCTTGCGGGTTCCAGAGTCCGGGGACCGCTGGGCTCTGGACCGGGAGGCCGGTCCCGACGGAGGGCGGGGGTGGCGATCCCGGGGGTTCCAGAGTCCGGGGCTCGCCCCCGCCAGGCTCTCGGCCGGGGGTGCCGGTCCCGGCGGAGAGCGAAGCGGGGATCTTGCGGATTCCAGATCCCGGGGCTCCCCCCTTCAGGCTCTGGGCCTGGGGGGGCGGTCCCGGCAGAGAATGAAGCGGGGATCTTGCGGATTCCAGATCCCGGGGCTCCCCCCTTCAGGCTCTGGGCCTGGGGGGGCGGTCCCGGCAGAGAGCGAAGCGGGGATCTTGCGGGTTCCACATCCCGGGGACCCCCCCTTCAGGCTCTGGGCCTCGGGGCCGGTCCCGGCGGAGAGCGAAGCGGGGATCTTGCGGGTTCCAGATCCCGGGGACCCCGGGCTCTGGGCCGGGGGGGGCCGGTCCCGGCGAGGGCAGATTGTCGCTCCGGGCCCGTGCCCCGGGCGCTCCGCGGAGAGGGGGAACGTCAGCCGGGAGGCGGGGCCCCGGGGGCAAGGGCATTGCCCCACCCCCCGCCCGCCTTTCTCAGCCGCCCCTGACCGGCGTCACCTCGCGGTGTCGTTCGTGTCCGCGCTGCTCTCCCGTACGCGCAGGGCCCGTGCCAGGTCGTCGAGCTGGTCGACGAGTTTGCGGCGCAGGGCGGGGGTGGGGTCGGCGTCGCGGAGGCAGCGTTCGCCGAGGCGGAGGGTTTCGGGGTCGACGAGGGGGGCGGGGAAGGCGTACCGTCCGGCGGCTTCGGCCATGGCGGGGCCGCGGCGTGCGGCGAGGGCGACGGCGTCTTCGTAGTAGCGGGGGACGTATTCCCTGACGAGGTCGGCCTGTTCGGGCTGCCAGAAGCCCTGGGCGGTGGCGGTGAAGAGGTAGTTGGACAGGTCGTCGGAGCCGAACATGGCGTCCCAGGCGGCTCGTTTGGCGGCGGCGTCGGGGAGTGCGGCGCGGCACCGGGCGGCGCCTTCCTGGCCGGTGGCGCTGGGGTCGCGTTCGAGTTCGGCGGCGATGGCTGTCTCGTCGGTGGCGTCGAGGACGGCGAGGCGGGTGAGGATGCGCCAGCGGAGTTCGGGGTCGAGTTCGGGTCCGCCGGGGACGGTGCCTTCGGTGAGCCAGGCCTGGAGGGGTGCGGGCTGGGTGGCGATGTCGATGAAGCCGCGGACGGCGGTGAGGCGCAGGCCGGGGTTGGTGCCGTCTTCGGTGCGGCGGATCAGGTCGCGGCAGAGGTCGCCGAGGACGGCGAGGGCCGCGGGGCGTTCGTCGGGGGTGGTGATGCGGTCGGCGATGTGGACCGTGGCGAAGGTGAGGACGCCTTGGACGATGGCGAGGTCGGTTTCCTCGGGGAGGTGGGTGCGGGCGGCTTCCAGGTAGGTGGTGCCGTCGAGTTCGCCGTCGCGGACCATGTCGCGGAGGCTGTTCCACAGGACGGCGCGGGTGAGGGCGTCGGGGACGCCGGAGAGGCCGCGCAGGGCGGTTTCCTCGGAGACGTCGTCGAGGCGGATCTTGGCGTAGGTGAGGTCTTGGTCGTTGGGGACGATGAGGGCGGGGCGGCCGCCGTCGCGGGGGGTGTCGGTGCCGGTGGCGGGGATGTCGGTCTCGAAGCGTTCGCGCAGGACGAGGGCGGGGGCGCCGGAGAGGTCGCGGTCGTAGACGCCGACGGCGATGCGGTGGGGTCGGCCGGCTTCGTGGTCGGGGCCGCCGTCGCGGTCGACGGTGAGGGTCCAGGTGCGGCCGGTGTGGGTGACTTTCGGGGTGAGGGTGTCGACGCCGGTGGTGCGCAGCCAGGCGTCGGCCCAGGCGTGGACGTCGCGGTCGGTGGCGTGGGCGAGTGAGTCGATGAAGTCGGCGAGGGTGGCGTTGCCGAATTTGTGGCGGGCGAAGTGGGTGTTGATGCCGGTGAGGAAGTCTTTTTCGCCGAGCCAGGCGACGAGCTGGCGCAGGGCGCTGGCTCCCTTGGCGTAGGAGATGCCGTCGAAGTTGAGCATGGCGGACGCGGTGTCGGGGACGGCGTCGGGGTCGGGGGCGACGGGGTGGGTGGAGGGGCGCTGGTCGGCGTCGTAGCCCCAGGATTTGCGGGCGATGCCGAAGTCGGTCCAGGGGTCGGTGAAGCGGGTGGCTTCGGCGGTGGTCTGGAATCCCATGTACTCGGCGAAGGACTCGTTGAGCCAGATGTCGTCCCACCAGCGGAGGGTGACGAGGTCGCCGAACCACATGTGGGCCATTTCGTGGGCGATGACCATGGCGCGGGTCTGGCGTTCGGTGTCGGTGACGGCGGAGCGGTAGATGAATTCGTCGCGGAAGGTGACGAGTCCGGGGTTCTCCATGGCGCCGGCGTTGAATTCGGGGACGAATGCCTGGTCGTAGGAGTCGAAGGGGTAGGGTTCCTCGAATTTTTCGTGGTAGCGGTCGTAGCAGGCGCGGGTGATGTCGAGGATTTCTTCGGCGTCGGCGTCCATGTGGGGGGCGAGGGAGCGTCGGCAGTGGATGCCGAAGGGCAGGCCGTGGTGTTCGGTGCGGACGGAGTGCCAGGGGCCTGCGGCGACGGCGACGAGGTAGGTGGAGATGAGGGGGGTGGGTGCGGCCCGCCACTTTCCTGCGCCGAGGTGTTCGGTGGTGCCGTTGGCGAGGACGGTCCACTGTTCGGGGGCGGTGACGGTCAGCTCGAAGACGGCTTTGAGGTCGGGCTGGTCGAAGGCGGCGAAGACGCGCTGGACGTCTTCCATGAAGAGCTGGGTGTAGAGGTACGTTTCGCCGTCGGTGGGGTCGGTGAAGCGGTGCATGCCTTCGCCGGTGCGGGAGTACCGCATGGCGGCGTCGACGCGGAGTTCGTGTTCGCCGGGGGTGAGCGCGTCGAGGGTGAGCCGGTTGTCGTCGAGTGCGGCGGGGCCTGTGATGTCGATGGGGTGCCCGTCGAGGGTGACGGAGCGCAGCTCGGCGGGCTTGAGCTCGACGAAGGTGGCGCCTTGGGTGCGGGCGCTGAAGCGGATGACGGTGTGGGAGTCGAAGGTGTCGCGGGCGGGGTCGGCCGCCCGGGTCAGATCGAGCTCGACCGTGTACCGGTGGACGTCGATGAGCTGGGCTCGGGTCTGCGCTTCGTCGCGCGTCAGTACGGGCATGGGGCCATGCTGCCCGATGGTGCGGGCAGGGGTGTAGGACTCACATCTCAGGCCCTAGGCGGACTTGGCGATCGTTTCGTGGTGCCTGATGACCTCGGCGATGATGAAGTTGAGGAGTTTCTCGGCGAAGGCCGGGTCGAGTTTGGCGCTTTCGGCGAGTTCGCGGAGGCGGGTGATCTGGCGGGCCTCGCGGTTCGGGTCGGCGGGCGGCAGGTGGTGCTGAGCTTTGAGGTGGCCGACCTGCTGGGTGCATTTGAAGCGTTCGGCGAGCATGTGGACGACGGCGGCGTCGATGTTGTCGATGCTGTCGCGCAGGCGGGAGAGCTCGGCGCGCACGGCTTCGTCCGCGGTCTGTGCGGGGGTGGTGCCGTTCACGTTGTCGTCGCTGGTGTGGCTGGTGGTCATGGTCCCCGAGCCTACGTGGCCGGTCCGGGGCCGCTGTCGGCGGAAGAGCGCAAAATGGGTGGGTGCTCGGGGTCGGGTATCTGTTGGGACCAGCCGCCGGGTACGGCCCTTCCTTGTTGGTCGCGGAAGCGTATGGGGGCCATTCCGACCCGGCGGGTGAAGAGGCGTGAAAAGTACGCCGGGTCGTCGTAGCCGACGCGGCGGGCGACGGCGGCGACGGGGAGTTCGGTGGCGGCGAGGAGTTCTTTGGCGCGGCCGAGGCGGATGCCGAGGAGGTAGTCCTTGGGGCTGCAGCCGGCGCCGCGTCGTACGGCGGTGCGGAGTTCCGCGGGGGTCATGCCGTGCCGGGCGGCGTGTTCGGCGACGGACAGGGGCTGGAAGGCGTCGCGGGCGAGGGCTTGGAGGACGGGGTCGCCGTCGGGGGCGATGTCGGCGCGGGCGCGGCGCAGGGCGACGAGGAGTTCGTGGACGGCGGCGCCGGTCTCGACTTCGAGGAGGGGGTTGCCGCGGCGGGCGGCGCGGGCGATGCGGGCGACGACGGCGCGGGCTCCGGCGGCGTCGGAGAGCGGTACGACGGGGCGGGTGGGTTCGATGTAGCCGAGTTCGGTGTATGTGGTGGTGGCGGGTCCGGTGAAGTCGACGAAGCACTCGTCCCAGCCGGTGTCGGGGTCGGGTCCGTAGTGGTGGCGTGCGCCGGGGGTGAGCCAGATCAGGGCGGGTGCGGTGACGGCGGTGCGGCGGCCGTCGGGTCCGCGGAACCAGCCGCCGCCGGAGCTGATGACGACGGCGACGTGGTGGTCGAGGGTGCGGGGGCCGACGGTCGGCAGGAGGCCGTGTTGCAGGCCGACGCCGAGGCAGGCGAGGCCGAGTTTGTGGTGGGCGGGGCTGGGAGTGAAATACCGCATCCACGTGTGGTACATCCGCGTGCGTCCCTTTCGTCCGGGCGCTGGCCCGCTCCTTGCGTCCAACCGGGATCGATCTTTGTCCATGGACCCTGCGCCCCGCCAGAGGTGATCGTGGGCGGGACGTGAGCGAGAGGACGCGATGAACGGGTTCAGGGTCGGCGAGGACGATTTCGAGGTGGACGGGCGGCCGGTGCGGCTGTTGTCCGGTGCGATGCACTATTTCCGGGTGCACGAGGCGCAGTGGGGGCACCGTCTCGCGATGCTGCGGGCGATGGGCCTGAACTGTGTGGAGACGTACGTTCCGTGGAATCTGCACGAGCCGCGGCCGGGCGCGTACCGCGATGTCGAGGCGCTCGGCCGGTTCCTGGACGCGGCTCAGGATGCGGGCTTGTGGGCGATCGTGCGGCCGGGTCCGTACATCTGCGCGGAGTGGGAGAACGGTGGGCTTCCGCACTGGCTGACGGGTGCGGTGGGGGTGCGGGCGCGGACGCGTGACGAGGAGTATCTGGGGCATGTGAGCCGTTGGTTCCGGCGGCTTCTGCCGCAGGTCGTGGGGCGGCAGCGGCACCGGGGCGGCCCGGTGATCATGGTGCAGGTCGAGAACGAGTACGGCAGTTACGGTTCGGACGGGGTGTATCTGCGGCGTCTTGCGGACCTGCTGCTCGCGGAGGGTGTCGAGGTGCCGTTGTGCACGTCGGACGGGCCCGAGGACCACATGCTGACCGGGGGGTCGATTCCGGGGGTCCTGGCGACGGTGAACTTCGGGTCGGGTGCCGGGGCGGGTTTCGGGACGCTGCGCAGGCACCGGCCGAAGGGGCCGCTGATGTGCATGGAGTTCTGGTGCGGCTGGTTCGACCACTGGGGTGCGGAGCACGTCGTGCGGGATGCGGAGGACGCCGCGGCGGCGCTGCGCGAGATCCTGGAGTGCGGTGCGTCGGTGAATCTGTACATGGCGCACGGGGGTACGAACTTCGCGGGTTGGGCGGGCGCCAATCGGGGCGGCGGTTCGCTGCACGACGGGGAGTTGCAGCCGGATGTGACGTCGTACGACTACGACGCGCCCGTCGACGAGTCCGGGCGGGCGACGCCCAAGTTCTGGACGTTCAGGAAGGTCCTCGCGGAGTACGCGTCCGCTCCCCTGCCCGAGCCGCCTGCGCCGCCGCCGTCGCTGGAGGAGTCCGTGTCGGCGGCTCTGTCGGAGTGGGCGCCGCTGGGCGCGGTCCTGGACGCGCTCGGCTCCCCGGAGGCGGAGTACGCCGTTCCGCCCACGTTCGAGGAGCTGGACGTGGACCGCGGTCTGGTGCGGTACGCGGTGACGGTGCCGGGGCCGCGCGAGCCGTATCCGCTGAGTGTGCGGGGGCTGCGGGACCGGGCGGTGGTGTACGTCGACGGGGAGCGGGCCGGTGTCCTGACGGAGGGCACGCCCACGCTGCTCGATCCGGTGGCGGGGCACGCGCGCGTGGAGCTGTGGGTGGAGTCCCTGGGGAGGGTCAATTACGGGCCGCGGACGGGTGAGGCCAAGGGGATCACCGGGGGGATCCTGCACGAGCGGCAGTATCTGCACGGGGTGCGGGCGCGGGCGCTGCGCCTGGACGCGTTCGACGTGCCGTCGGCGGTGCGGGCGATCGCTTCGGCGGGTCCCGGGGAGGGGCGGCCCGGCCTGTACCGGGGCACGGTGGAGGTGTCCTCCCCCGGTGACGCGTCGCTCGGCCTGCCGGGCTGGACCCGTGGCTTCGTGTGGGTGAACGGCTTCAACCTGGGCCGTTACTGGTCGGCGGGCCCGCAGACGACGCTGTACGTGCCTGGTCCGGTGCTGCGGGCCGGGGTGAACGAGGTGTGGGTCCTGGAGCTGGAGGAGGGTGGGGGGACGATCCGGCTGGAGTGAGGCTCCCGTTGCCGGGGCCCGCTCCCTCTCCTGGAGGGGGCGGGCCCTGTCGTGCACTGGCTCCCTGAGGTCCGTTCGGCGGGGGTCGGCTTCAAAGACAGGCTCTTAGACCTCCCTGACCTCGAACGCGTCCAGTACGAACTCCGCCTTGCCGTCGTCGCCGGTCTTGCGCAGGCCCACCCAGGCCTCGCCCTTGGCGGGGGCGGTGAACTCGTGGGTGAGGGTGGTGGGGCCGGTGGCGACCGGGAGGTCCTTGCGGTCGAGTTCGCGGGGTGCCGGTTCGTCGACGGCGGTGATCCAGGCGTACTGGCCCGCCTTCTCGTTCTCGTACCGGAAGGAGACGCGGTACCGCTTGCCGGGCTCGAAGCGGACGGTGTGCGGGACGGTGCGGTAGACGAGCCCGGTGTTCTCGCCGCGTGACTTCAGTGAGTTCGAGCCGTCGATGACGTCGTCGATCGCCTTGCCGTTCCAGCCGCGCTGCGTGTACGGGCCGTGGCGCTGCGCGATGTGGGTGCGCGGGTCGGTGACGTCGCCCGCGTCGCCCTTCACGAAGGGGCCCCAGCCCTGTGGGACGTACTCGAAGTCCTCGCGGACGACGGTCGCGCGGGGCGGCACGGCGGGGCGCGGGGTCGCGACGATCCGTACGTTGTCGAAGCGCACGCGCGCGTCGCCCTTCCCGGCGCGCAGCGTCAGCTCGGCGGTGCCGCCCCCTTCGGGGACGGTGAAGTACGTGAACATGCGCTGGAAGCGGGTGCCGTGCTTGCGGTCGGCGGCGACGTAGTTGCCCGCGGTGGACGTGTCGGTGGAGTTGGCGGCGGTGATGCCGTCCGCGGTGCGCACCTCCAGGGTGGCCGTGCGCCGCTCCCCCGGCTTCTCGCCGACCTCGACCTGCACGGACGCGACGTAGGTGCCGGCTTTGAGGCGGGCGAGCCGCTGTCCGACGGAGGCCGCGCCGCCCGCGGCGATGACCAGTTCGTGGTCGCCGAGGGGGCTGAGTTCCACGGAGGCGGGGCCGCTGACCTGCCACCCCTTGAGGGACCCGGAGTGGAAGCTCGGGTCGTGCAGCGGGGTGCCCTGGCCCCAGTGCGGGTCGGGCAGGGCGGCGGCGCGCTCGCGGTAGAGGACGTAGGGCTGCTTCGGCTCGGCCTCGAGGGTGACTTTTCCGCCCGCTACGGAGACGTACGACTCGAAGACGCGCCCTTGGTCGGTGAGCCGGTAGAGGGCCACGCGGGAGCGGCGGGCCCACCCGCGGGGCAGCTGCCAGCTGCTGGTCCCTCCGGAGGGGTTGTAGTGGTAGAGCTTCGCGGGGTCGTGTGCCGTGCGGGGTTCCCAGGGCAGGAGGTAGCGGCCGTCTTCGTAGACGACGTTTCCGTCCGTGGTGATGCGGCGCTTCCCGGTGGCGTCGGAGACCGTGGTGGCCGCTCCGGACCGCTTGTCTCCGTAGAAGGTGATGTCGTGCTCGTCCCATGTCTTGATGGGGTACGCCTGGAGGTATTTGGCGGGCAGCGAGTGGGTCCAGATCAGGTCGTAGAAGGCGTGCCAGTCGGTCTTGCCGACCCAGCCCTCGAAGTTGCCCATGCGGGCGACGCCGAGGAGGGTGGGCCACTTGTCGGCGAAGACGTCCTTCTGGTGGTTGCGGACGAAGCGGATGAGGCGGGAGTTGATGCCGCGTGAGGTGTCGCCGCCGTAGTCGGTCTCGGTGGCCCAGTGCGACCAGATCGCGGAGCGTTCGAAGCCGTGGCCCCACTCCGTGGTGATGGTCCAGCCCTGTTCGCGGAGGGCGCGCTGGAGGCGGTCGGAGGTCCATCCCGACTCGCGGAACACGTCGATGTAGAGGGCGTTCAGGCCGGGGTGTGTCTGGGCGCGCAGGTCGGCGAAGCGTTGGACGATGTCTCCGGAGACGAGGTCGCGGCGCTGGTCGATGCGGTAGCTCTGGTCGAGCCAGTCCCACTGTTCGTTGTTCTTGTCGACGAGCTTGTCGGAGAACGCCTTGGCGACGGGGTACGACTCGGTGGCGTTGACGTGCACGCTGAAGTCGCTGTTCCACTTCTTGCCCTCGCGGACCAGGGTGTTGAGGTCGTCGAGGCCGCCCGCGCGGGTGTTGTAGTTGTCCGCGTAGTCGGGGTGGGCGGAGTCGTGGCCCTCGGACTGGTAGCCCTTGAGGAGCGTGTACTGGCGCAGGCCGTCGGTCGCCAGGTGGATCCGCTTGACGTTGTCGAGGGTGGCGAGGAACGGGTTGGTGGCCTGCGAGGCGAAGTTGAAGGGGATGTGCGGGACGACTCTCAGGTGCTGCTCGTCGGCGCCGAGCGGGGTGACCATGATGTCGCGGAAGGCGATCGCGGCGTCCTGCCAGTCGACCTTGCCGTCGCCGTTGCGGTCGCCGGTGATGACGACGGTGGCGTACGGGAGGGGTTCGGTGGCGTCGACGGGGGCGGTCGCGGCGCGGTGCGTCCACTGTCCGGGGCTCAACCGGGCCTCTACGTAGTCGGCGTTCGCGGTGGGGCGTACCGTCTCGCGCCACAGGCGGCCGTTCTCCCAGGTGGTGCCCGCCTCCGAGGTGGGCTTGTCGTAGACGGTGTTCGTCTCGACGGCGCCGCCGAGCCGGTCGTGTGCGACGACGGCGTACGCGCATCCGGTCGGCGCCTGCGCGGGCGTGTCCTTCGCGGGTCGTACGAGGGTGTCGCCGCTCTTGGCCTTGTCGAGCTGCACCTTGGCGGCGAGGAGGGCGGCGCCGGGCTGGTCGCTGCGCACGGCGAGCAGGGTGAGTCCGGGGATGCGGAGGGTGCCGACGCGCAGCGCGGCCGTGTCCGCGATCCGCGTGACGCGCCAGTGGACCTGGTGGCCCTCGACCGTGATCTCCACGTCGATGCGGGTGCCGCCGTCGAAGGTGAGGACGTAGGCGGCGCGTGAGCGGCGCGTCGTGACGGTGACCTTGGGGGTGTGCTCGGCGTCGTCGATGAGGACGGTGGCGGGGGTGTCCGCGCGGCCGTGCAGCAGGGCGCCGCTCGCGCGGTCGGTGTACGAGACGACGCTCGGGAAGGCGGTGGCGACGCGCACGTCCAGGTCTTTCGAGCGCAGGACCACCTCGTCGGCGTGGGGCCCGGCGGGGGCGCCCCGGCCCTTGGTCGCACTCTGGGCGAACGCGCTGCCGCCCGCGCCGAGCGCGGCCCCCACCCCGGCGATCGCGCCGGTGGCGACCACGACTCGACGGCTCGGCCCTGACCTGTCTGACGGCGGCATGCGGCACCCCTCCACGGGACGGAATTCGTGCCGCTCACCATGTGTCGGGTGGGGCGGACGCGCCCATGGACAAAGGAGGGACAGGTCTTGGACTAACCGTCGGGGCCGCGGAGGCCCCGACGGACCGTCAGGAACTCACGGCGTGCCGTGAGGTCCCGACGGTGCCCGGCCTCAGAGCTGTGAGGCCGCCGTGGCTATGGCGCTCGCGAAGGTCGACACCTCGGTGTAGACGCCGGGGTACTGCGGCCGTGCGCACCCGTTGCCCCAGCTGACGATGCCGACCTGGATGTACGCGCCGGTGTCGTCCTTGCGGAACATGGGGCCGCCCGAGTCGCCCTGGCAGGTGTCCACGCCGCCCTGGGCGAGCCTGCCCGCGCAGATCTCCTCGGCGGGCGTCAGCTCGTTGCCGTAGGCGGCCTGGCAGTCGGCGTCACTGACGAACGGGACGGTCGCCTTCATGAGGTAGCGCTGCTGGGCGCCGCCTTCCCTGGTGGCGCCCCAGCCCGCGACGGTGAAGTCGCCCTTGTTGTACTTGGTGTCCTTGGCGATCTTCAGCGTGGGCAGGTCGATCGGCTTCGCCAGCTTGATGAGCGCCCAGTCCTTGCCCTTGCCGTTGTAGCCGGGGGCCTGGAGGACCTTGGTGGACTTCACCTTGATCGCGGAGCTGCTCTGCAGGTCCACGGTGCCGGCGGTCGCGGTGATGCTGGTGTTGCTGCCGGAGCCGTCCACACAGTGGGCGGCGGTCAGCACGATGTTCTGCGCGTACAGCGCGCCGCCGCAGCCCATCGAGAGACGGATCATGAACGGGAACTCGCCCTGCTGGGCGCGGGTGCCGCCGACGACACTCTCGCTCGGCTGCGGGCCCGGGTGCGGGGCCGCCTGGGCGGCCACGGGCTGAAGGCTGACGGTGGCGAGCGCGATCGCTCCGAGGGTGGCGGCTCTCTTGACTCCACGCATCTTGGTCTTCAACTGACTCTCCTTGGTGGGGGGTTCGCGGGGCGGTGCACGCGTGACGAACCCTGCCGTCCGGTCGCGCTGTCGCCGGATGCGCGTGGGTGACATGTGCCCGCCAAAGCGTTGTTGCGGATTATGGAGATCGGTGTCCGCTCAGGACAAGGGGCCGTTTCCGGCCAGACCTGTCGAGCGGGGCGGCCCGCGACGCGTACGAGGCCCGTACAACAGGGCGCGACGCCCGTAGAGTGGTGGGCGAGTCGCAGTGTCCCGGTGGAGTCCTCAGGGGGTGCGGATGTGACGGTCACCGGCGGTCCCGTCGTGCACGGCTACCCCCATCTGGAGACCGTGCGCGCCGCCGTCACGGCGCTCTACAAACGCCTCTCGTACGACACGGTGCACTCCTTCGAGACCAGCGTGGCCCCCGCCGACGTGGCTTTCGGCGACCAGGACGACCTGCACCTCGGCGCGCAGCGGGTGGCCCGCGAGATGGTGCGGCACCTGCACCTGCCCGACGCCCGGATGATCGTCGGCTTCCGCGAGATGCAGCACGCCGCGTCCGTCGAACTCGCCGCGGGGCCCGAGTACTTCATCGAGCTGAACGACCGCTTCCGCACGCATCGCAGGGACATCGGCGCGGCCCTCGCCCACGAGGTCATGCACGTGTATCTGCACCGGCTCGACCTGTCGTTCCCCGGCACGCGCGACAACGAGATCCTGACCGACACCGCCACGACCTATCTGGGCGCGGGCTGGCTGCTCCTCGACGCCTACCGCGAGGACGGCGCCTCCTCGCAGAAGCTCGGCTATCTGACCCCTGAGGAGTTCGGATACGTCCTGGCCAAGCGGGCGTTGGCCTTCGGCGAGGCTCCGGAGACGTGGTTCACCAGCGCGCAGGCCTACACGGCGTACACGAAGGGCCTCGCCCAGGCCCGCCGCGACGAGCAGCAGCCGCCGCTCACGGCCGCGGGGTGGGCGGGACGGCGGCGGTACGCGAAGGACCGGCGGTACGCGCGTGAGCACGGGACGGCGGCGCGGGGCGGGGCGGCCGGGGCGAACGGAGGGTCCGGAGCGTTCGGGGCCGCGGGTGCGTACAGCTTCTCCGGCGACGGTCCCGGCGCGCTCCGCGTGACGTTCCCCTGTCCCACGTGCCACCAGCGGATCCGGGTGCCCGTGCGGGGGCGGATGCGGGTGCGGTGCACGCTGTGCCGGACGGTGCTGGAGTGCGACACGTAGCGGTGTGCCGCGGGTGGCCTGCGGTGCGTGGCCGGGTCAGTCCTGCGACCAGTGCCCGGGGCGGTGGAGGGCGCCGGGAAGTTTCGTGCGGTCGTCGCCCTTGGCCGCGTTCACCTGCGACTGGGTGAGGAAGAGCGCGCCGGTCAGGTCGGCGCCGCGCAGGTCCGCGTCGCGGAAGTCCACGCCGATGAGGTCGGCCGCCCGCAGGTCGGCGTCGCGCAGGTCGGCGCCGATGAGATACGCGCCGCGCAGGTCGACACCCTTGAGGTCGGCGCCCTTGAGCCGCGCCCCGATGAGGTCGGCGCCCCTGCGGTCATTCTTCTTGGCGCCCTTCGCACCCTTGGCGCCCTTGCCGCCGCGACCGCCCTTGCCGCCTCCGCCGCCCTTGGTGCCATCGCCCCCCGGGCCCCGGTGCTCGGCGCGGACGAGTTCGCTGGTGCGCAGCAGGAGCGTGTTGACGGTCTGACGGTGGGCGGCGACGTCCGTGCCGGCGACCGCGTCAGGGGTGCCCTGCGCCAGCCGCTCCGTCTCGGCGAGGACGCGCTCGAGGTCGGCGGCGATCGGCCGGGTCTGCGGGTAGGTGAGCGCCTCGGTCAGGTACCAGAGCAGTTCGTGGATCTGCCGCATGAGCGGGAACACCTCGAACATCTGCCGCGCGGTGGCCGGATCCCGACGCCAGTCGCGCCCCTCGAAGGTGCCCTGGGAGACCCGCTGCCCCGCGCCGAAGCAGTCGTACACGGTGCAGCCCCGATACCCCTTGTCCCTGAGGTCGCGGTGGATGCCGCACCGGAAGTCCTCCGCCAGGTTGCCGCACGGCTTCCCCGCGTCCTTGTTCACGGGGAAGTCCGAGGACTTGGAGAAGGTGAGCGCCACACAGCACAGCCCGGAACAGCTGCCGCAGTCGGCACGCAGGGCCGCGCGGTCGTCGTCGAGCAGGGGCAGGACGACGGGTTCGCGCTCCGGTGTCATCGGGCGGGCTCCTTCTTCCGCCCGCAGCCTCGGCAGGGGCTGCGGGCCGCGACTTCGTACGGGTACTGCTGGAAGCGGTGTCACGCGGCGGAGCGGCGGCCTCCCTGCGCCCCGCCACCGGCGCGACCGCGGCGGGCACGTCCGCCGCCGCTGCCACCGGTTCCGGCGGAACCGCTCCTGGCCTGGCCGCCCTGACCGCCCTGGCCCTGGCCCTGACCCTGACGGGGAACCCTGCGCTGCCCCTGACCCTGGCCCTGGCCTGCCGCAGCGCTCCCGGCGCCACGGGGACGCCGGCGCCGCTGCGCGCCACCCCGTGCGGCGGGCTGCTGCTGCGGCTGCGGCACCTCGATGACCACCGGCACGCCGGAGGGCTCACGCGCCCCGGTGATGCGCACCAGCTCCTCGTCGGAGGAGGTGACGCGCGCCGTGTTCGGCCGGATCTCGGCGTCGGTCATGAGCCGCGTCATCTCGCGCTTCTCGTCGGGGAGGACGAGGGTGACGACGCTGCCGGACTCGCCCGCCCGCGCGGTGCGGCCGCCGCGGTGGAGGTAGTCCTTGTGGTCGGTGGGCGGGTCGACGTTGACGACGAGGTCGAGATCGTCGACGTGGATGCCGCGCGCCGCGACGTTCGTCGCGATCAACGCGGTGACCTGGCCGGTCTTGAACTGGTCGAGCGTCCGGTTGCGCTGCGGCTGCGAGCGTCCGCCGTGCAGACCGGAGGCGCGGACGCCGTTGGCGAGGAGCCGCTTGGTGAAGCGGTCCACGGCGCGCTTGGTGTCCAGGAACATGATCACGCGGCCCTCGCGGGCGGCGATGCGCATGGCGACGGCCTTCTTGTCCGTCTCGTCGGCGACGTAGAGCACGTGGTGCTCCATCGTCGTCACCGCGCCCGCGGACGGGTCCACGGAGTGCACGACGGGATCGGTCAGGAACATCCGTACGAGCCGGTCGATGTTCTTGTCGAGCGTCGCCGAGAAGAGCATCGTCTGGCCGCCCTGCTCGACTTGCTTGAGCAGCGCCGTGACCTGCGGCATGAAGCCCATGTCGGCCATCTGGTCGGCCTCGTCGAGGACCGTCGTGCGCACCTGCGACAGGTCGCAGTCGCCGCGCTCGATGAGGTCCTTGAGGCGGCCGGGGGTGGCCACGAGGACCTCGGCGCCGCGGCGCAGCGTGCCGGACTGGCGGCTGATGGACATGCCGCCGACGACCGTGGCCATGCGGAGGTTGACCGACGTCGCGTACGGGGTGAGCGCGTCCGTCACCTGCTGGGCCAGCTCGCGCGTGGGGACCAGGACCATGGCGAGCGGCGACTTCGGCTCGGCGCGGTGCCCGGCGGTGCGGGCCAGGAGGGCCAGGCCGAAGGCGAGGGTCTTGCCGGAACCGGTCCGTCCGCGGCCGAGGATGTCGCGGCCGGCGAGGGAGTTGGGGAGCGTGGCTGCCTGGATCGGGAAGGGGTCGGTGACTCCCTGGGCGGCCAGCGTCTTCAGGAGGGCCTCGGGCATGTCCAGGTCGCCGAAGGCCTCGACGGCGGGCAGGGCGGGCGTGATGCTCTCGGGCAGGGCGAATTCGCCGCCCTGGACCGGCTTCGGCCTGCGGTTGCCGGACTTCCTCGCGGACTGCGCGGAGCCCTTCCCCTGGCCGGACGGCCGTCCCCTGCCGCCTGCGCTGCCGCCTGCGTTTCCGCCTGCGGTGGCGGGGCGCTTGCGGGCGGGGCGTGCCGGGCGTTCGGAGCGGTTCATGCAGTAATGCCTTCCTGGTCGCTGGACTTCCGGACCTCTGAGCCGGTGCGGCTCTGGGCCCGGTTGGGCCCGATGACAGCGCAAGCCGAGGCCCGCACCTTCCGGTGCGGGCCTCGGCTGTGAGGTTCGCGCGCTGCGACGATCAGGCAGGAACGATGTTCTCGGCCTGCAGGCCCTTCTGGCCCTGCGTCACCTCGAAGGAGACCTTCTGGCCCTCGAGGAGCTCACGGAAGCCCGAGGACGCGATGTTCGAGTAGTGGGCGAAGACGTCGGGGCCGCCGCCGTCCTGCTCGATGAAGCCGAAGCCCTTTTCCGAGTTGAACCACTTAACGGTGCCGGTTGCCATGTCAATCTCCTCAACAGGGGCAGTGAATGGAGACACACCGAATTGCGTGACTCCAGCGCTGCAATGACCCCCATACCGGAGAGAACCGGAAAAACAATAATGCGCCCTCGGAGCATTCCCGTCAGGCGCACATAAAGTTCATGGGTACCAAAACTGCAACACATAACCCTAACATGCTCACGGACCGGTCCGCACGGCACCTCCTCGCGCACACCCCTTCCCCCCTCAAGATCACATCGCTACCTTCGGCCTAACAATCGCTTGGTAGGCCGAAGGAAGGCGGACCGATGCGTATCTCCCGTACCCGTACCGCAACCGGACTGGCGATCTCCGCGCTCGCCCTGGGCACGCTGCCCGCCTGGGCGGCCCCCTCGGAAGCCGGGGCGCCCACCGCGCCCCGCCACGCGGCCGCCGCCTCCGAGACGGCCGGCCGCCAGGTGCTCCTCCAGGGCGCGGTCAACGTCCGGGACGTGGGTGGGTACCGGACGTACGACGGGGAGCGCGTCCGCGAGGGACGCGTCTTCCGCGCCGACGGCCTCAGCAAGCTCACCGACGCCGACCTCGGCACGATCGCGAAGCTCGGCCTGACGAAGGTCATCGACTTCCGGGTGCCCGCCGAGGTGGGGTACGACGGGGTGGACCGGCTGCCCGCCGGGCTCTCCCCCACGTCACGGCCGATCACCGACAACGGCCTGTTCACCCAGCTCCTCACCGCCGTCGGCTCCCGTGACCCGGTCAAGCAGGAGGAGATGCTCGGCAACGGAAGGGCGGCCGCGTTCATGCGCGACGTCTACCGCACCTTCGTCACCGACGCCGCCAACCGCGCGCAGTTCGCGGCGACCCTGCGCGACATCGCCGCGAGCCGCTCGCCGCTGCTCTACCACTGCACCTCGGGCAAGGACCGCACCGGCTGGACGACGTATCTGCTGCTGCGTCTCGTGGGCGTCCCCGAGCGGACCGCGGCCGGCGACTACCTGGCCTCCAACACCTACCGGGCCGCGTACGACGCGAAGCTCCGCGAGGCGCTGAAGCAGGGCGGGCTGATGCAGAACCCGGACCTGATCATCCCACTCCAGGAGGTCCGCGCCGACTACCTCGACACGGCCCTCACGGAGGCCACGCAACGGTACGGCGGCTTCCAGGGCTATCTGGCCAAGGGGCTCGGCCTGGACGCACGCACGATCCTGATGCTGCGCGACCGCATGGTGGGCTAGCAGCCGGAATGCCGGAAAGGGTGCTGGCCGGACACGGGGGCGACGATCCCGCCCGCCCGCGCCGCCGCGAGCCACGCGGGGAATTCCCCCACCAGCCGGTCGTAGAGCTCGTCGTCCGCCACCGCGAGCGGGTCCTCCCCCGCGTGGAAGAAGCCCGCGTTGTCGACCGGGCGCTTGGCGGGGACGGCCAGTTCGTCGAGCTTGCGCAGATAGTCGAACTGTTTGCTCTTCGGGTCGCCGAAGCCGATGAACTGCCAGAAGAGGGGAAGCCTCGCCGCCTTGCACAGATAGCGCTCGGCGGCGAGCTTGTTGACGGGCCCCCCGTCGGTCTGGAAGACGACGAGGGCGGGCGCGGTGGAACCGCTGTCCACGTAGTGGTCGATCACGGCGTCCATCGCCAGGTGGTAGCTGGTCCTGCCCATGTGTCCGAGCCCGGCGACGATCTCGTCGATCCGGCCGCGGTGGTTGCCCAGCGCGATGTGCGTCACCGCGTCGACGTCGGTCGAGAAGAAGACGGCGGGCACGACCCCGTCGTCGTCCAAGTGCGCGGAGAGGCCGAGGACGCGGTCGGCGAGCGCCTGGACGCTGCCGTCCTTGTAGTAGGGCTTCATGGAGCCGGAGTAGTCGACGACGAGGTAGACGGCCGCGCGCACCCCGTCCAGGCCGTGTTTGCGCAGGGAGACCCCGGCGCTCTTGTACAGGCTGACCAGAGCCGGCGCCGAGTCCTCCACCTTGCGCAGATCGATCGCGGATCCCATGTCCCGCCCCGCCCTTCCACCTTGCACATATGACTGCTGGACACATGCCGATTCGGCACATACGGACGTACGGAGGATGGCATGAACCACGGCCTGGAAGGCAAGGTCGTCCTCGTCACCGGGGCGGGCCGGGGGCAGGGGGCCGCGGAGGCGCGGCTCTTCGCGGCGGCCGGGTCGCGGGTCGTGGTGACGGACGTACGGGAGGAGGAGGGCCGGGCGGTCGCCGGCTCCCTGGGCGGGCAGGGGCTGTTCGTACGGCACGACGTCACGGACGCGGAGAGCTGGGCGTCGGCCGTGGCGGGGGCGCTCGGTGCGTTCGGGCGGCTCGACATCCTGGTGAACAATGCCGCGCTGTGGCGGACCGCGTCCGTGGAGGACGAGACGTACGAGAACTTCGAGGCCCTGCTCCGGGTCAATCTGCTGGGGCCGTTCCTGGGCATCCAGGCGGTGCTGCCCGCGCTGAAGGAGGCGGGCGGCGGGTCGGTCGTGAACGTGTCGTCGACGGCGGGGCTCGTCGGCATCCCGGGACACGCGGCGTACGGGTCGACGAAGTTCGGGCTGCGGGGGCTGACCCGCTCCGCGGCGCTGGACCTGGCGAAGTACCGGGTGCGGGTCAACTCCGTGCATCCGGGGGCGGTCGACACCCCGATGATCTCCACCGCCTCCGCCGGGCGGGACTGGTCGCACCTGCCGCTGGGCAGGATGGGCCGCCCGGAGGAGGTCGGGGAGCTGGTGCTGTTCCTGGCGTCGGACGCTTCGTCGTACGTCACGGGGGCGGAGTTCACCGTGGACGGCGGTTCGACGACGGGATGACCGTCCCGGGTGTCAGTGACGGTCGGAGAAGTACACCGAGCGGAGCTTGAGGCGGTCCGTGGCGGGGTTGCCGTGCGGCCTCAGCGTCCAGGAGTCGCCGGTGCAGTCCTCCTCGGTGAACACCATCGCCCACGTATCGGTGTCGTTGTGCGGGGCGAACGCGGGCTCGGAGGCGTCCGGGTCGGCGACTTCCGGAAGCATGACGCAGGACGGGCTCTCCGGGTCGTGGAGCGTGGCGGACCGGGGCATGCCGTCGAGGCCCACGAACGTGTAGGAGAAGTCACCGGTGGCGGCGCTCGCGGAGGTCGGCAGGGTGACGACGAGCGTGAGCGCGCCGAGGGCGGCGGCGACGGTGTGGCGAAGGCGCATGGGGTCCGTTTCCGTACGGGCGCCGGACCGGGGCGTCCGGCGCAGGGGGTGGCCGGACCCGTCCGGGAGTCGACGGGTCCGGCTCTGCCCTCCCCTGTCGGCGGCCCGCGCACGCGCGCTGTCACCCGCGCGGGGGCAGCCGAATCGATCCTGCGCCCGCCGGGTGGACTACCGCACGGCCGCCCCGCGCCTCGGCCGCTACGACCCCGTCTGCTCGCGGAACGCCGGCAGCGCGAAGATCCGTGTCTTCGCGTCGTCGTCCATCAGCTCGACGAGCGGCATGACCAGTTCCCAGAGGTTCTGTTTGTCGACCTCCCGGGCCAGCGCGTCCAGGTCGGGCTCGGGCAGTGCGCCTGCCGTGTCGGCGACGATTTTCCGGGAGTCGGGGGGCAGCGCGTCCACGAGGGGAAGGAACTCTGCCCACAGGGCGGTGGCGACGACCGCGCGGACCACGCCGCCGAGCACGTCCGCGCCCCGCAGCGACGGCAGCTCGGCCACCGCGCGCCGTTCCTCCTCGCTCAGCAGCGCGACCAGGGGCAGGAGGGACTCCCACAGGTCCTGCTCCGCCACCGTCAGGACGAGCGTGTCGAGGCGGTCCCGCGGCTGGGCCGCGGTGAGCGAGGCGATGCGGGCACGCTGGGCGCCGGTGACCATGCCGGCGACGGCCAGCGCCTCGGGCCACAGTCTTTCGGCGGAGGCGGAGGCGGAGGCGGAGGCAGAAGCAGATGCAGAGGCAGAGTCGGAGTCGGACGCGGAGGCGGAGGCGATGATCGATGCCAGCCGTTCCTCGCCCAGCAAGTCGAGCATGTGGCCCAGCCGTTCGGGGGCGTCGATCACGTACCCGGTTCTCAGCACCACCGCGTCGTCGACCTGCGGCAGGATGCGGCGCAGCGCGGCGTCGGGGAGGTGGCCGACGAAGCGGCCCATCGTGAGGTGGTCGCCGCGCTCGGCGAGTGCGACGGCGATGCGGACGACCAGGTTCTCGTCGAGCCGGCCCACGATGCCGTCGATGCGGCGCGGGTCGAGGTGGGCGCAGGACTCCGCGGTGAACGGCACCGGGAGTTTCTCGATGATGTCGGCGGCGCGCGCGGGGTCGAGGCGTCCGGCGACGGCGGCGGCCAGGCGCGGCCCGAGGGCCTTCTGCGAGATGGCGGCCGCGACTCCGGAGGGCACGAGCTTGGTCGCGGCGGCGATGCGGTCGAGCATGTCGGGGGCCCGGTCGAAGAGGGCCGCGACGGTCTGGGTGCGGAAGCGGCGTACGTCGTCGACGGGGAGGTCCTGGAGGAAGGTGAGGGTGTCCGGTTCGACGTCGAGCAGGTGGGCGATCTTGAGGGTCTCGGCCCTGCCGCGCAGCTTGTCCATGCTGACTCCTGGCTCCTCGCGATGCTCGGCTAGCGGAAGAGGATGCGGCGGACGGGGCCGCGGGCCAGGGCGGGCACGAGTTTGAGTGCCTCCTCGGCCGCTTCGGTCAGTCCCGCGGCGCGGCTCTCGCGCTGCCGCTCCAGTGCGTCGGCCAGCGTCGCGAGCTGCTCGGGCGCCAACTGGCCGAAGGATTCCGGTGGTTCGTCGCGCAGCTCCGTGCCGAGCCGCTCGCGTTGCTGCCGCGTTTCGGTGCTCACTTCGCCTCCCGGGGGATGACCTGTGGCCGCGTACGGGTCCAGAGAGTGGCGCCGAATTGACTTTTAGTCAATACATGCGAGTCCCTGCATGCGGGTCCCTGCACGCGGGTCCCTGCACACCAAGAGGCGCCGGGCACCGCGCTGCGGCCACCCGACGCCTCTCCGTGAACGGTCAGCCCTTGACGGCTCCCGCCGCCAGACCCGAGCCGAGCTTCCGGTGGACGATCACGAAGAAGACCATCACCGGCACGGTCACCAGCGTGGAGCTGGCCATGACCGGCCCCCAGGCCGTGGAGTTCTCACCGAAGAACTGGTAGATGCCCACGGCCGCCGTGTACTTGTCGCTGCCCTTCATGAACGTGTACGCGAACACGAACTCGTTCCACGCCGTGATGAACGCGAAGATCGAGGTGGCGACGAGCCCCGGCGCGACCAGCGGCAGCAGCACCGACCAGAACATCCGCGGCCAGGACGCCCCGTCGATGTACGCGGCCTCCTCGACCTCCTTGGGGACGGTGGCGACGAAGCCGCGCAGCGTCCAGATCGCGAAGGGGAGCGAGAGGGCGATGTAGACGATGCTCAGGCCCAGCAGGGAGTTGAGCATGTCGTAGTCCCGCATCTGGATGAAGAGCGGGATGACGAGGGCCTCGAGGGGCACCATCTGCACGATCAGGATCATGATCAGCACGGAGGTGCGGAAGCGGAACTTGAACCGTGCCACCGCGATGGCGGCGAAGAGCGAGAGCAGCGCGGCCGCGGCGATGGTGGCGAGGCCGACGATCGCCGAGTTCATCAGGTACGTGCCGAAGTTGCCCTTGTCGAAGACGAACTCGAAGTGCTCGAAGCTGATGCCGCTGGGCAGGACGTCCGAGCCGCGCAGCGACGCCTTCGGGTCGAGCGCCGTGGAGACCATCCAGTAGACCGGGAACAGGGTGAAGAGGAGGAGCCCGACGACGGCGGCCGGCAGGCCGATGCGCGAGGCGAGCGTGGTGCGGCGGGTGGTCACAGGTCCTCCTCCCCCTGGCGGAACAGCGTGCGGATGTAGACGACGGTGATGGCCAGGAGCAGCACGGTCAGCAGGACCGCGGCCGCGGCGCCCGTGCCGTAGTCGTTCTTGGCGAAGGCCTGGATGTACGAGAAGACGCCCAGGTTGTAGACCTCTTCGTTGGAGCCGTCGCCGCCGGGTTGCAGGTACACCTGGGTGAAGACCTTGAAGTCCCAGATCGTGGAGAGGATGGTCACCACGAGGAAGACGGGCTTGATGGTCGGCACGGTGATGTTCCAGAACCGCTGCCAGGCGTTGGCACCGTCGAGTTCCCCGGCTTCGTACAGCTCCTTGGGGATCGTCATGAGTCCCGCGAGGACGGTGATGGCGACGAACGGGAAGCCGTGGTGGACGACGTTGAGCGTGGCGATGGCGTAGAACGGGCCGCGCTCGGTGAACCAGTTGGTGGTCTCCGGGTCGATCAGGCCGACCGACCCGGCGATCTGGCTGACCATGCCGTCCTGCGGCTGGAAGAGCCAGATCCACACGTACGTGCCCGTGACCGCCGGCATGGCCCAGGCGGCGAGGATCGCGATGGAGCAGATCAGCCGCCAGGTGGCGCCGAGGCGGTTGAGGAGCAGCGCCACGAGGGTGCCGAGCGCGACGGTGAGGCCGACGCAGGCGAAGGCGAAGAAGACGGTGTTGGGCAGGACCGTCTTCCACAGCAAACCGCTGGAGAGCAGGTCGCTGTAGTGGTCGAAGCCGGTGAATGTGCTGACGCCGCCGCCGAACTTGACCTCGTAGTCCTCCATGGAGAGCTTGCCGACCTGGATCAGCGGCCACAGGAGCAGGCCCGCGAGGACCACGAGGGAGGGTGCGAGGAGGAGCCAGGGGCGGGTGAGTGTGATGAGTCTCTTGCGACGGCGGGCCGCTTCGGCGGCGCTGTCGGGCTGCCGGGGGCCGCGGGGGGCCGGGATCTTCTTCGGCCCCCCGCTGACGAGCGTGTCTTTCACGGTAAGTCCTTCACAGTGCCGAACTCGCCTTTGTCTACTCGTCCTTGGCGAAGATCGCGTCCATGTCCTTGGCGGCCTTGTCCGCCGCTTCCTTCACGGACGCCTTGCCGGTGAGGATCGACTGGACCATGCCGGGGATGACCTTGGAGGCCTGGATCTCGCCGTACGACTTGGTCTTGGGGACGGTCGCGCCGGCTTCCAGCATCTGCTTGGCGAAGGGCTCGACGAGCGGGTCCTTCTTCGCCTCGATCTTCTTCAGCTCGGAGTTCTGGCCGGGGAAGTAGTTGGTCTCCTCGGCCCACTTGGCGGCGAACTCGCCGGTGGTCACCAGCTTCACGAACTCCCAGGCGAGTTCCTTCTTGTCCGTGTTGAACGTGGACAGGTAGGAGCCGCCGAGGAAGGACTTGCTCATGCCGCCGTTCTGGCCCGGGATCGGCACCGCGCCGAGCTTGCCCTTGAGGTCCGGGTTGGCGTCGATGATGGCCTTCGGGGTCCAGTTGCCGCCGATGGCCATGGCGATCTCGCCCTTGTTCCAGGCGTCGCCGACCTCCTTCTCGGTCCAGGTGTTGACCTTGGCCGGGGAGACCTTGTCCTTGGTGGCGAGGCCCGTGTAGAACTCGATGCCCTTGATGGCGTCGGGCGAGTTGATGCCGGACTTCCACTTGCCGCCGGACTCGGTGGCGAGTTCGCCGCCCGCGCCCCAGACGAAGGGGGCCGCGAACATCTCCGCGCCGCCCGCCACCGGGAAGGAGACGAGCTTCGGCTCCTTCTCCTTGAGCGTCTTGGCGGTCTCCTGGAGCTCCTTCCACGTGGTCGGGGGCTTCAGGTCGTGCTTCTCGAAGATGTCCTTGCGGTAGACGATCGAGCGGACGCCCGCGTACCAGGGCATGCCGTACTGCTTGCCGTCGAGCGTGCCCGCGTCCTTGAGGCCCTCGACGAGGTCGTCGTTCAGGCCCGACTTCTTCACTTCGTCCGTGACGTCGACGAGGGCGTCGGTCTCGGCGAACTGCGGCACCCAGGTGGTGCCGACCTCCGCGACGTCGGGTACCTGGTCCTCGCCGCCCTCGATGGCGGTCGTGAACTTCTTCTGGGCGCTGGCCCACTGCTGGTACTCGACCTTGATCTTGGCGCCGGTCTTCTTGGTGAAGGCCTTCTCGGCCTCCTCGAAGAACGGGCGCGCGTCGGGGTTGGTCCCCTCCATGATCCACACGGTGAGGGTCTTGCCCTTGCCGTCGGTGGCCTTGTCGCCCGAGTCGCCGTCATCCCCACCGCACGCCGTGGCGGTCAGTCCGAGACTCATGGCGATACAACCAGCGGCGATGACGCGTCGATTCATGCCGGCCCCCTCCAGGTTCCGATTGGTGGGAGCGATTGTGGTCACACCAGACGGGGGCGGTCTAGACCCATTGGTATAAGCGGCCGAACCGTAATGAGGGTTGCGGGTGACGCAACATACGCTCATAGCATTGCGCACCACGCAACGCTCTGGTTGCACAAACGGCCGCAAACGCCACGACGCCCGCCTCAGGTCCGGTCGGGGACGAGGCGGGCGTCGCTCAGTTCCGTACGCCGTTGTACGGGACGTCTCAGGGGTCGTACGGGATCAACCGTACGGGTCGGGCCGTCAGACGGTGAGGGCGCGGTCCGTGGGGCGGATCGGGGCCGGCAGGTCGCTCGCGCCGGTGAGGAAGCGGTCCACGCCGCGCGCCGCCGAGCGGCCCTCGGCGATCGCCCACACGATGAGCGACTGGCCGCGGCCCGCGTCACCGGCGACGAAGACACCGGGGACGTTCGTCTGGAACTCGCCGTCGCGTGCGACGTTGCCGCGCTCGTCGAGCTCCAGCGCGAACTGGTCCACGAGGCCGTTCTCGCGGTCGGTGCCGGTGAAGCCCATCGCGAGGGTGACGAGCTGCGCGGGGATCTTCCGCTCGGTGCCGGGCTTCGGGGTGAGCTTGCCCTCGATGAACTCCACCTCGACGAGGTGCAGGAACTGGACGTTGCCGTCCTCGTCGCCCTCGAAGTGGGTGGTGTTGACGGCGTAGACCCGCTCGCCGCCCTCCTCGTGCGCGGAGGTGACCTTGTACAGCATGGGGAAGGTCGGCCACGGCTGGTGCGGGGCGCGGTCCTCGCCCGGCTTCGGCATGATCTCCAGCTGCGTCACGGAGGCCGCGCCCTGGCGGTGGGCGGTGCCCACGCAGTCCGCGCCCGTGTCGCCGCCGCCGATGACGACGACGTGCTTGCCCTCGGCGGAGACGGGCGTGGTGACGTAGTCGCCCTCCTGGACCTTGTTGGCCAGGGGCAGGTACTCCATCGCCTGGTAGATGCCCTTGAGCTCACGGCCGGGGACGGGCAGGTCGCGGGCGGTGGTGGAGCCCGCGGCGATGACGACCGCGTCGTAGCGCCTGCGGAGCTTCGCCGCGTCGATGTCGCGGCCGATCTCCACGCCGGTGCGGAACTTGGTGCCCTCCGCGCGCATCTGCTCGATGCGGCGGTTGATGTGCCGCTTCTCCATCTTGAACTCGGGGATGCCGTAGCGGAGCAGGCCGCCGATGCGGTCGGCGCGCTCGTAGACGGCGACGGTGTGGCCCGCCCGGGTCAGCTGCTGGGCGGCGGCGAGACCCGCCGGGCCCGAGCCGATGACGGCGACCGTCTTGCCGGAGAGCCGCTCGGGCGCCTGCGGCTTGACGTCGTTGGCGTCCCACGCCTTGTCGATGATGGAGACTTCGACGTTCTTGATGGTGACGGCCGGCTGGTTGATGCCGAGCACGCACGCCGACTCGCAGGGCGCCGGGCACAGGCGGCCCGTGAACTCCGGGAAGTTGTTCGTGGCGTGCAGGCGCTCGGAGGCCGCCGACCAGTCCTCGCGGTACGCGTAGTCGTTCCACTCCGGGATCAGGTTCCCGAGCGGGCAGCCGTTGTGGCAGAACGGGATGCCGCAGTCCATGCAGCGCGAGGCCTGCTTGGAGATGATCGGGAGGAGCGAGCCGGGAACGTAGACCTCGTTCCAGTCCTGGACGCGCTCGCCGACCGGGCGGGTCTGCGCGACCTCGCGGCCGTGGTTAAGGAAGCCCTTGGGATCAGCCATTGGTCGCCGCCTCCATCATCTTCTCGGTGATCTCGGTCTCGGAGAGACCGGCTCGCTCGGCGGCGTCCTTGGCGGCGAGCACTGCCTTGTACGTGCTGGGGATGATCCTGCTGAAGCGGTCCACGGCCGTGTCCCACTCCGCCAGGAGCTTCTCCGCGACGGTGGAGGCCGTCTCCTCGTGATGGCGGCGCACGACGTCGTGCAGCCACTGCTTGTCGGTCTCGTCCAGCGGCTCGACGGCCGCCAGGTTCCCGGCGTTGACGTTGTCGCGGTCGAGGTCGATCACGTACGCGATGCCGCCCGACATGCCGGCCGCGAAGTTGCGGCCCGTCTCACCGAGGATCACCGCGTGGCCGCCGGTCATGTACTCGCAGCCGTGGTCGCCCACGCCCTCGGACACCACGGTCGCGCCGGAGTTGCGGACGCAGAACCGCTCGCCGGTACGGCCGCGCAGGAACAGCTCGCCGCCGGTCGCGCCGTACGCGATGGTGTTGCCCGCGATCGTCGAGTACTCGGCGAGGTGGTCGGCGCCCCGGTCCGGGCGGACGATGACACGGCCGCCGGAGAGGCCCTTGCCGACGTAGTCGTTGGCGTCGCCCTCCAGGCGCAGCGTCACACCGCGCGGCACGAAGGCGCCGAAGGACTGGCCCGCCGAGCCGGTGAAGGTGATGTCGATGGTGTCGTCGGGCAGACCCGCGCCGCCGAACTTCTTCGTCACCTCGTGGCCGAGCATGGTGCCGACCGTGCGGTTGATGTTGCGGATGGCGACCTGCGCGCGGACCGGGTGCGCGTCCGTCGCGCTGTTCGCGGCGAGCGCGTCGGCGGCGAGCTTGATCAGCTCGTTGTCGAGCGCCTTCTCCAGGCCGTGGTCCTGGATCGTGACCTGGTGCCGGACGGCGCCCGCGGGCAGCGACGGCACGTGGAACAGCGGCTCCAGGTCCAGGCCCTGCGCCTTCCAGTGGCTGACGGCCTTCTCGGTGTCGAGGAGCTCGGCGTGGCCGACGGCCTCCTCGATGGTGCGGAAGCCCAGCTCGGCGAGGATCTCGCGGACCTCTTCGGCGATGAACTCGAAGAAGTTGACGATGTACTCGGCCTTGCCGGAGAAGCGCTCGCGCAGCGCCGGGTTCTGCGTGGCGATGCCGACCGGGCAGGTGTCCAGGTGGCAGACGCGCATCATGACGCAGCCGGAGACGACGAGCGGCGCGGTGGCGAAACCGAACTCCTCGGCGCCGAGCAGCGCGGCGATGACGACGTCGCGGCCGGTCTTCAGCTGGCCGTCGGTCTGCACGACGATGCGGTCGCGCAGGCCGTTGAGGAGCAGCGTCTGCTGGGTCTCGGCGAGGCCGAGCTCCCAGGGGCCGCCCGCGTGCTTCAGGGAGGTCAGCGGGGAGGCGCCGGTGCCGCCGTCGTGGCCGGAGATGAGGACGACGTCCGCGTGGGCCTTGGAGACGCCCGCGGCGACCGTGCCGACACCGACCTCGGAGACCAGCTTCACGTGGATCCGCGCCTGCGGGTTCGCGTTCTTCAGGTCGTGGATCAGCTGGGCCAGGTCCTCGATGGAGTAGATGTCGTGGTGCGGCGGCGGCGAGATGAGGCCGACGCCGGGCGTCGAGTGACGCGTCTTGGCGACCCACGGGTAGACCTTGTGGCCGGGCAGCTGGCCGCCCTCGCCGGGCTTGGCGCCCTGCGCCATCTTGATCTGGATGTCGTCGGCGTTGACGAGGTACTCGCTGGTCACACCGAAGCGGCCGGAGGCGACCTGCTTGATGGAGGAGCGGCGCGCCGGGTCGTACAGGCGCTCCGGGTCCTCGCCGCCCTCACCGGTGTTGGACTTGCCGCCCAGCTGGTTCATGGCGATGGCGAGGGTCTCGTGCGCCTCGCGGGAGATCGAGCCGTACGACATCGCGCCGGTCGAGAACCGCTTGACGATCTCCGAGACGGGCTCGACCTCGTCGATGGGGATCGAGGGGCGGCCCGACTTGAAGCCGAAGAGTCCGCGCAGCGTCATCAGGCGCTCGGACTGCTCGTTCACGCGGCCCGTGTACTGCTTGAAGATGTCGTAGCGGCGGCCGCGCGTGGAGTGCTGGAGGCGGAAGACCGTCTCCGGGTCGAACAGGTGCGGTTCGCCCTCGCGGCGCCACTGGTACTCGCCGCCGATGTCAAGGGCGCGGTGCGCGGAGGGGACGCCGGAGGCCGGGTAGGCCTTCGCGTGCCGGGCGGCGACCTCCTGGGCGATGACGTCGAGGCCGGCGCCGCCGATCTTCGTCGTCGTACCGCTGAAGTACCGCTCCACGAAGGCCTCTTCGAGACCGATGGCCTCGAAGACCTGGGCGCCGCGGTAGGAGGCGACGGTCGAGATGCCCATCTTGGACATGACCTTCAGGACGCCCTTGCCGAGGGCGTAAATGAGGTTGCGGATGGCCTGCTCGGCGCCGCCGTCGACGGACTCCAGGAAGGTGCCCGCGCGGACGAGGTCCTCGACGGACTCCATCGCGAGGTAGGGGTTGACGGCCGCGGCGCCGTAGCCGATGAGGAGGGCCACGTGGTGGACCTCGCGGACGTCGCCCGCCTCGACGAGCAGGCCCACCTGGGTGCGCTGCTTGGTGCGGATGAGGTGGTGGTGGACGGCCGAGGTGAGCAGCAGCGACGGGATCGGCGCGTGCTCGGCGTCGGAGTGCCGGTCGGAGAGCACGATCAGGCGGGCGCCGGCCTCTATGGCGGCGTCGGCCTCGGTGCAGATCTCGTCGATGCGGGCGGCGAGGGCGTCGCCGCCGCCGCCGACGCGGTAGAGGCCGGAGAGCGTCGCGGCCTTCATGCCGGGCATGTCGCCGTCGGCGTTGATGTGGATGAGCTTGGCGAGCTCGTCGTTGTCGATCACCGGGAAGGGCAGGGTGACGCTGCGACAGGACGCGGCGGTCGGGTCGAGCAGGTTGCCCTGCGGGCCCAGCGAGCTGTGCAGCGAGGTGACGAGCTCTTCGCGGATGGCGTCCAGCGGCGGGTTGGTGACCTGCGCGAACAGCTGCGTGAAGTAGTCGAAGATCAGCCGCGGGCGGGCGGAGAGGGCCGCGATGGGGGTGTCCGTGCCCATGGAGCCGAGCGGCTCGCCGCCGGTCTTGGCCATCGGCGCGAGGATGATGCGGAGCTCTTCCTCGGTGTAGCCGAAGGTCTGCTGGCGGCGCGTGACGGAGGCGTGCGTGTGCACGATGTGCTCGCGCTCGGGCAGGTCGGACAGCTCGATCTCGCCGGCTTCCAGCCACTCCTGGTAGGGCTTCTCGGCGGCGAGTCCGGCCTTGATCTCGTCGTCCTCGACGATGCGGTGCTCGGCGGTGTCGACGAGGAACATGCGGCCCGGCTGCAGGCGGCCCTTGCGGACGACCTTCGCGGGGTCGATGTCGAGGACGCCGACCTCGGAGCCGAGGACGACGAGGCCGTCGTCGGTGACCCAGTAGCGGCCCGGGCGCAGACCGTTGCGGTCGAGGACCGCGCCGACCTGGGTGCCGTCGGTGAAGGTGACGCAGGCGGGGCCGTCCCAGGGCTCCATCATCGTGGAGTGGTACTGGTAGAAGGCGCGGCGTGCCGGCTCCATGGAGGCGTGGTTCTCCCAGGCCTCCGGGATCATCATCAGGACCGAGTGGGGCAGCGAACGGCCGCCGAGGTGGAGGAGTTCGAGCACCTCGTCGAAGGACGCGGAGTCGGAGGCGTCGGGCGTGCAGATCGGGAAGATCCGGTCGAGCCTCTCGTTGCCGAAGAGCTCGGAGGCGAGCTGCGACTCGCGGGCCCGCATCCAGTTGCGGTTGCCCTTGACGGTGTTGATCTCGCCGTTGTGCGCGACGAAGCGGTACGGGTGCGCGAGCGGCCAGCTCGGGAACGTGTTCGTCGAGAAACGGGAGTGGACGAGCGCGACGGCCGTGGCGAAACGGCGGTCGGACAGGTCGGGGAAGAAGGGCTCCAGCTGGCCGGTGGTCAGCATGCCCTTGTAGACGATGGTGCGGGACGAGAGGGAGGGGAAGTACGTCCCCGCCTCGCGTTCGGCGCGCTTGCGCAGCACAAACGCCTTGCGGTCCAGCTCCAGGCCCTGGGTGTCGCCGTCGGCGACGAAGACCTGTCGGAAGACGGGCATCGTCGAGCGGGCGGTGGCGCCGAGAAGTTCGGGGGCGACGGGGACGTCGCGCCAGCCGAGGACGGTCAGGCCCTCTTCGGAGGCGATCGTCTCGATCTGTGAGACGGCGCCGTCCGTGGTGCCCGCGGTGTCGACCGGCAGGAAGGCGATGCCGACGGCGTAGGCGCCTGCCGCGGGCAGTTCAAATCCGGCCACCTCGCGCAGGAAGGCGTCGGGAACCTGGAGCAGGATGCCCGCACCGTCACCCGAGTCCGGCTCGGAGCCGGTGGCGCCGCGGTGCTCGAGATTGCGCAGTACGGTCAGCGCCTGTTCGACCAGTTCATGGCTGGCCACACCGGTAAGGGTGGCCACGAATCCGACACCGCAGGCGTCGTGTTCGTTGCGGGGGTCGTACATGCCCTGGGGGGCGGGGCGACCGTCCATGGGCGACCAGGCGTGGGTACGCATCGGCACTCCCGTCGTCGTCGGGGCAACTACATGTGGCAAGGGACGACGTTGGCCCTGGCAAAATTTCGTGCAGATTACATGATGGAACGCTTCTCGAAAAGCGGATAGCTGGTTCCACCATGTGGACACCGCTCATGAAGGTGGGAGCGGTTCGAGGGGGACCTCTGCGGGCAGATCCATGACCGAAGGCCCGGCGCGGCACAGGCCTCATTGCCCGCAGCGCTTACGGCTCATGCCCCGTGATCACGGTGTCGAAACCGCCGAGTAACGGCTACTTATGCAGAGTCCCGCATAGGCCTGCAAAGGCTCATCCTACGGCGGTACCGAACAGACTGCCCAGGACGTACGTCACACCGGCGGCCGCTCCACCGAGCGCGAGCTGCCGCAGACCGCTGAACCACCAGGACCTCGCGGTCACCTTCGCCACCACCGCACCGCAGGCGAAGAGCCCGATGAGCGCGAGCAGCAGGGCGGGCCACAGCACGGTGGCACCCAGCAGATACGGCAGTACGGGGAGCAGGGCGCCCAGCGCGAACGAGCCGAAGGACGACACCGCGGCGACGGTCGGCGAGGGCAGGTCGCCCGGGTCGATGCCCAGCTCCTCGCGGGCGTGGATCTCCAGGGCCTGCTCGGGGTCCTTGGACAGCTGGCGGGCGACCTCGCGGGCCAGGTCGGGCTCGACGCCGCGCGACGCGTACAGCTCGGCGAGCTCACGCTCCTCGTCCTGCGGGTGCTTGCGCAGCTCGCGCCGCTCCACGTCCAGCTCGGCCTGGACGAGCTCGCGCTGCGAGGCCACGGAGGTGTACTCGCCCGCCGCCATCGAGAAGGCGCCCGCGGCGAGCCCCGCGAGGCCGGTGATGACGATGGTCTCCCGCGACACCGCGCCGCCGGCGACGCCGGTCATCAGCGCGAGGTTGGAGACGAGTCCGTCCATCGCCCCGAAGACCGCCGGACGCAGCCAGCCGCCGTTCACATCGCGGTGGGTGTGGTTGTCGCGGTGCGCCTCGTGCAGTGCCGCTTCGGTCTCGATGATCGCCATGGTGAGCCCCCTCGTATGTGTTGGACGACCTCGAAAGTACGCGCGAAAAAAATCTCCCGCCAGCAAGGAAGGCCGTACTTACCTGCGAAAACGCGCCGCGGAGGTGGGTGGAGAAGGGTCCACCCGGGCACGGCGGTCCGCACCCCCGGGAGGCGCGAAGGGGTGATCTGAGCTCACGCATGCTCTTTTGAGCGCCCGGCGTGGCAGGGATGCACCAAGCACCACCCGTCCAGCGGTTCCGCCCCCGGCGGGCGGTCCGCGCACCAGGGAGGCACCGCATGGCGTCCATCGCATGTGTTCCCGCGGTCCCGGCGCCCGGCGACGCCGACGACCTCCGCGAGCGGGCGCGCGGCGCGCTGCTCGGCCTCGCGGTCGGCGACGCGCTCGGCGCGCCCGCCGAGAACATGAAGCCGTCCGAGATCCGCCGCCGCTGGGGCCGCATCACGGGATACGTCGCCGAACATCCGGCGGGCACGGACGACACCGAGTACGCGATCTTCTCCGGGCTGCTGCTCGCCCGGCACGGCTCCGCGCTCACGGTCGCGCACGTCGAGAAGGCCTGGCACCGGTGGATCGCGGACCTGGACGAGGGGCCGTTCCGCGGTGCGGGCTTCAGCGAACGCGGCACCCTGGAGAACCTGCGCAGAGGCCTCGCCGCCCCGATCTCCGCCCAGCACCGGCACGCGTGGAGCGACGGCCTCGCGATGCGGGCCGCGCCCTTCGGCGTCTTCGCGGCGGGCGACCCGCACGAAGCGGCCCGCCTCGTCGCGATCGACGGCTCCGTCAGCCACGACGGCGAGGGGATCTACGGCGGCCGGGCGGTGGCGGCGGGCGTCGCGGCGGCCATGGCGGGCGCCCCGGTGGAGGCGGTGGTGGGGGCGGCCCTTTCGGTCATCCCCGAGGACTCCTGGACGTCCCGCTCCCTGCGCCGCGCGGTGGCGGTCGCGGACCGCGGCGAACGCGCGGTGCGCTCCGCGGTGGTCATCGGCGGCTACCCCTGGACGGACCTCGCGCCGGAGGCGGTGGGCCTCGCGTTCGGGGCGTACGCGGTGGCGCGCGGGGACTTCGGCGACGCGGTGCTCTGCGCGGTGAACATGGGCCGGGACGCGGACACGACGGCGGCGGTGGCGGGCGCGCTGTCCGGCGCCACGTGCGGCGCGGCGGCGATCCCCCTCCCCTGGTCGACGGCGATCGGCCCGGCACGGGGCAGTTGCCTGCCGTCGATGAGGGGCCATCACGTGCTGGACGTGGCGGACCTGCTCACGCCGGACGGGGAAGCGTGATGAGTACCGTCCCCGCCGCGGACAGGCGCACCGATCCCACCGCGGACGACCGTGTCCTCCCCACCGTGGACGACCGTACCGATCCCACCGCGGGCGATCGTGCCGTCCCCACTGCGGACAGGCATACCGATCCCACCGTGGACGACCGTGCCCTCCCCGCCGCGGACAGGCATACCGATCCCACCGCGGGCAACCGTGCCGTCCCCACTGCGGACAGGCATACCGATCCCACCGCGGGCAACCGTGCCGCCCCCGCCGCGGACAGGCGCGCCAATCCCGTCGTAGGCGATCATGCCGCCCCCACTGCGGACAGACGCGCCGGTCCCGCCGTAGGCGACCGCGCCCTCCCCGCCGCGGGCAGGCGTTCCGCACGGCGGTGGGGGTCCCCCCTGGTCGAGCGCAGTCGAGAGCTTGGGGGAGGGTGGGCACAGCCCGCGGTGCCGGGTGCCGATCAGGGAGGCGTCAACCAGGCTCCCCCCGCCGAAGCGCTCCTGCTGGGCCTGGCCGCAGGCGACGCCGCAGGCTGGCCCGCGGCCAGACACCGCGCCGCGCGGATGCCCGAGTGGACACGCAGACTCACCCGCGAACTGGACACCTTCGCCGAGCAGAACGCCACCACCACCCTCCCCGTCCCCATCGCCCTGAACCAGCCCCCGGAACCCCTGCGCCTCGGCCCCTCCGACGACGCGGAGTGGGCGGCGTTCACCGCGGAGTCCGTACTCCGCGCCGGGCCGGACCGGGATCACCACGTCCGCGCCGCACTCGACCTCGCCTGGACCACCCTCGCCGCCGAGATCGCCGCCGCGGCGGCCCGCGCCCCCGAGGTCGAGTCCGCGGTCCTGCCCCTGCGCGCCCGCATCTCCGTCCGCGCGGGCCTCGGCAACCTCGCCGCGGGCCTGCGCCCGCCCGCCACCGGCCACGACAACCCGCACTACTTCGACGACGCGGCCTGTGTACGGGCCTGCGTGCTCGCCCTGGTCCACCCGGGCGACCCCGAACGCGCCGCCGACCTCGCTGAGTTCGACGCCCGCTACACCCAGGACGGCGACGGCGTGCACGGCGCCCGCGCCATGGCCGCCGCGATCGCCGCCGCGCTCGGGTCGGCCGACGTCGACACCGCCGTGGACCGCGCGCTCGACCAGCTCCCGGAGCACACGGAGATCGGCAGGAACGCCCGGCACGCCGTGAAGACGGCCCGCGCCCAGCCGGAGGAGGACGGCGCCTTCGCCCTCGTACCGTTCCTGGAGCACCAGATCGTCGACCACGTCTACAGCTACGGCATCGCCGCCGCCGAGACCGTGCCGGTCGCCCTCGCCCTGGCCACCGCCGCGCGCGGCCGCATCGGCGAGGCGGTGCCCGCCGCCGCGTGCCTGTCGCGCGTCGCGGACTCCGCGCCCGCGCTGGCCGGGGCGCTGACCGGCGTCCTGGGCACGGCGGCCGCGATCCCCGCCGCCTGGCGCGACGCCTGCCGCACCCTGTCGGGCTGTGCGCTCCCCCGGCTCGCCGGTACCGACCTGGTGGAACTCGCCGGGCGCCTGGCAGACACGGAACAGCCCACCCCAGGTGGACAATCCCGACATGACGTCCATGACGACGGAAACGTCCACGAAGACCACAACCGCCACAACGACCACAACGGGAACGGCGGCGCGCGCTGAGCCCTCGCTGTCCGACCGCATCACGGGCTGCCTCGTCGGCGCCGCCGTGGGCGACGCGCTCGGCGGCCCCGTCGAGGGGTACGCGCCCGAGCAGATCGCCGAGCGGCACGGCGGCCGCGTGCACGGCGTCGTCGGCCCCTGGAACGGCGACCGCTGGCGCACCGCCCGGCCCATCGCGCCGTACCACAAGGGCGACGGACACGTCACCGACGACACCTTGATGACCCATGCGCTGGTCCGCGTGTACACCGCCGTCCGCGACCACCTCGACGCCTACGCCGTCGCCGACCACCTGGTCCCCGACCTGATGACGACCCCGCGCTGGATCCCGGAGCTGGAGGCCGACGCACTCCCCCTGCACCGGATCTTCCTCGCCGAGAAGTGGCTCGTGGCCCGCCTCCACTACGGTCACGTCGACCCGCGGGAGGCCGGTACCGGGAACATCGTCAACTGCGGTGCGGCGATGTACATGGCGCCGGTCGGCCTGGTCAACGCGGCCGACCCGAGGGGCGCGTACGCCGAGGCCGTCGACGTCGCCGGCGCCCACCAGTCGTCGTACGGCAGAGAGGCGGCCGGTGTCTTCGCCGCGGCGGTCGCGGCGGCCTGCGCGCCGGGCGCCACGGCGGAGTCGGTGGTCGAGGAGTGCCTCGCCCTGGCCAAGGACGGCACGCGCGCCGCGATCGAGGCGGTGGCCGAAGTCGCCGCGCGCCACCGGGACTTCGAGACGGCGCTGGCCCCCGTCCGTGCCGCGGTCGCCCCCTTCGACACCGTCGGGCCGGACTACCGCGCCCCTTCGCTCGGCGCCCGCCGCCCCTCCCGGCTGCACTCCATCGAAGAGCTCCCCGTCGCGCTCGGCATGCTCCTCGTCGGCGGCTCCGACTACCGCCGCACCGTGCTCGGGTCCGTCAACTACGGCCGCGACTGCGACTCCATCGCCACGATGAGCGGCGCGATCGTCGGCGCACTGCACGGCGAGGAGGCGGTGCCCGACGACTGGTCCGCACAGGTCGCCGAGGCCAGCCGCCTCGACCTGCGGGCACCGGCGGTAGCCCTGACGGAGGTGGCGCGGGAGATCTTCGCCCGTGACACCGGGCGCCGCCGCGCCCACGAGGCGGCGTTCGCGGCCCTGACGGCGGAACGGTGATCCGCCTGACCTGGGTCCAGCCGGAGGACCTCGTCGGCCACGAACTGCGCCAGGCCGAGCTGGAGGGGCGCGACGTGTCGGCGGTGCGGTGCCGCTGGCTGACGGCGGGGGGCGAGACGGCCCCGGCGACGGCGGGCGCGTCCCCGGCCCCGGCACCGGCCCGCCTCCGCCTCCTCGCCGAGCGGCTCCTCGACGAGTTGCGGCCTCCCCCGTGGCACGGCGGGCCGAGCATCCCCGCGCCGGACCCCGCGGCCGGGGCGCCCGACGCGGCAGGACTGCGCGACCGCCTGCACGCCGCCTGGCTCGGCAGGGCCGCGGGCTGTGTCCTCGGCAAACCCGTCGAGAAGCTCCCCCTGGACGGCATCCGAAGCCTCGCGAAAGCCACCGGCAACTGGCCGCTCACGACCTGGTTCACGGAGCGCGGCGTCCCGCCGAAGCTCAAGGCGGCGTACCCCTGGAACCGCCGCTCCGCCCCGACCTCCCTCGCCGAGAACATCGACGGCACGCCCGAGGACGACGACCTCAACTTCCCGCTCCTGAACCTCGTCCTGCTCCAGCGCCACGGCAAGCGCTTCACCACCGACGACGTGGCGCGGCTCTGGCTGGACGAGCTCCCCGCGGGCCGCACCTTCACCGCGGAACGCGTCGCCTACCGCAACCTCCTCCAGGGCATCGAACCCCCGCAAACCGCCACCCACCGCAATCCGTTCCGCGAGTGGATCGGCGCCCTGATCCGCGCCGACGTGCACGGCTGGACCAACCCGGGCGCGCCCGGGGCGGCCGCCGGGCAGGCGCGCCGCGACGCCGTCCTGAGCCACACGGAGAACGGCGTGTACGGCGCCATGTTCACCGCGGCCACGATCGCGGCGGCGGCGGGCGGCCGCGCCGACGTCCACGCCTGTCTGGACGCGGGCCTCTCCGTCGTACCGGCCGACTCGCGCCTGGCCCGCGCGGTCCGCCACGCCGTGCGACTCGCCCACGACACCACGGACTTCGACGACGTCGTGGACGACCTCCACGCACGCCACGGCACCCACCACTGGGTCCACGTCGTCCCCAACGCCGCCCTGCTCGCCGCCGCGCTCACCCACGCCGACGGCGACTTCACCGGCTCCATCACCCGCGCGGTGTCCGGCGGCTGGGACACCGACTCCAACGGCGCGACCGCGGGCTCCGTCGCCGGACTGCTCGCCGGCCGCGCCGACGCGCTCCCCGACCGGTGGACAGCACCGCTCAAGAACCGGCTCGCCACCTCCGTGGGCGACTTCAACGGCATCGGCTTCGACGCCCTGGCAGACCTCACCACCGAACTCTCCACCCGGGAGGCACCCCCCTCATGACCCCCACGCCCCACATCGCCGTCCTCGGCAGCACCAACATGGACCTCGTCGCGTACGTCGCCAGGGCCCCGCAACGCGGCGAGACCGTGACGGGCCGCGAGTTCCGCACCGTCCCCGGCGGCAAGGGCGCCAACCAGGCCGTCGCGGCGGCCCGCGCGGGCGCCACCGTCTCGATGATCGGTGCCGTCGGCAACGACGCGTACGGCGCACAGCTCCGGTCCGCCCTCGAACACTCCGGCATCGAGACCGACTCCCTGCGCACCGTCGAGGCGCCCACCGGCACCGCGCACATCGTCGTCGACGACGAGGGCGGCAACGCGATCGTCGTGATCCCCGGCGCGAACGGCACCGTCACCGCGCTCGCCGCCGGCGACGAGGGCCTGATCGCCTCCGCGGACGCGCTGCTGCTCCAGCTGGAGGTGCCCCTCGAAGGGGTGCTCGCCGCCGCGCGGGCCGCCCGGCGCCACGACGTCCGTACGATCCTCACCCCGGCCCCGGCCCAGCCCCTGCCACCCGAACTCCTCGCCTCGGTCGACCTGTTGCTCCCCAACGAACACGAGGCCGCCACCCTCACGGGCATCGCCGACGACCCGCACGCCGCCGCCCACGCTCTGCTCTCCCAGGTGCCGGAGGTCGTCATCACCCTCGGCTCGCGCGGCAGCCTGTACGCGTCGCGCGGCGCCGAACCCGTGACGGTGCCCGCCCGGCAGGTCGCCGCGGTCGACACCACCGGCGCGGGCGACACCTTCGCCGGCACGCTCGCCGTGGCGCTCGCCGAGGGCAACTCCGTGACGGACGCGCTCGGTTGGGCGTCGGCGGCGGCGGGGCTGTCCGTGCAGCGCCCGGGGGCATCGGCGTCCATGCCGTGCCGCAAGGAGATCGACGACGAGGCAGGCACGACGTCATGACCACCCCCAGGACCACCCCCGTGCCCGCTGCTGCGCCCGCCCCGCTCACCGGCCTCCGCGTCCTCGACCTCGCCACGCTCTTCGCGGGCCCCCTCGCCGCCACGATGCTCGGCGACTTCGGCGCGGAGGTCATCAAGATCGAACACCCCACGCGCCCCGACCCGTCACGCGGCCACGGCCCCTCCAAGGACGGCGTCGGCCTGTGGTGGAAGCTGCTCGGCCGCAACAAGCGCACGACGACGCTCGACCTGTCGAAGCCCGGTGGCCGCGCCACTCTCCTGCGCCTGGCCGCGACCAGTGACGTGATCATCGAGAACTTCCGCCCCGGCACCCTGGAGAAGTGGGACCTGGGCTGGGAGGAGCTGAGCGCGGCCAACCCCCGCCTCGTCCTCACCCGCGTCACCGGCTTCGGCCAGTTCGGCCCGTACTCGCGCCGTCCCGGCTTCGGCACGCTCGCCGAGGCGATGAGCGGCTTCGCGGCGATCACGGGCGAGCCGGACGGGCCGCCGACCCTGCCGCCGTTCGGCCTCGCCGACTCGATCGCTGGCCTGGCGACCGCGTACGCGGTGATGACCGCCCTCGCGGCCCGCGACCGCACGGGCGAGGGTCAGGTGGTCGACATGGCGATCATCGAGCCGATCCTCACGGTCCTCGGCCCGCAGCCGACCTGGTACGACCAGCTCGGCCACGTACAGCCCCGCACCGGCAACCGCTCCACCAACAACGCGCCGCGCAACACCTATCGCACGGCGGACGACAAGTGGGTCGCCGTCTCCACGTCGGCCCAGTCGATCGCGGAACGGCTCATGCGTCTGGTCGGCCGCCCCGAGCTGATCGCGGAGCCGTGGTTCGCGACGGGTGCGGACCGGGCCCGCCACGCGGAGGTCCTCGACGGCGCGGTCGGCGCCTGGATCGCCCAGCACACCCGCGCCGAGGTGATCGAGGCCTTCGAGAAGGCGGAGGCGGCGGTCGCCCCCGTCCAGGACGTACGCGACGTCATGACCGACCCCCAGTACACGGCCCTCTCGACCCTCACCACGGTCGACGACCCCGAACTCGGCCCCCTGCGCATACAGAACGTCCTCTTCCGCCTCTCCGCCACCCCCGGAGCGATCCACTGGGCCGGCCGCCCCCACGGCGCCGACACGGAAGCGGTCCTCACGGAACTGGGCCTGACGCCCCAGGAGATCACCACCCTCCGCAAGGAGGGCGCCCTGTGACCGCCCCTCCCCCGCTGACCCGGCTGTACGTTGCCGGGTACCGGCCAGAAGTGGTCGCCGAGGCCCCCCACCCAGGCACGATCGCCCCACCCCGCAAGGAGGCCGTCTCGTGACCACCGCCTCCCCCCTCACCTGGCTCTACGCCCCCGGCGACCGCCCCGACGTCGTCGCCAAGGCCCTGCGCGCGGGGGCAGACGCCGTCATCGTCGACCTGGAGGACGCCGTCGCCCCCGACCGCAAGGAGTACGCGCGTGCGGCGACCGCCGAGTTCCTCTCCTCGCCGCAGCCGCTGCCCGTCCACGTGCGCGTGAACGCATTGGACGGGCCCCTGGCCGAGGCCGATCTGCGCGCCGTCGCCCCGCTTCCCGGCGTGGCCGGGCTGCGGCTGCCCAAGGTGACCACCCGCGCCGAGGTCATCCGCGTCGCCGAACGCGCCGTCCCCGCCGACGGCGGCGCCCCCGCCCTGCACGCCCTCGTCGAGTCCGCGCTCGGCCTCGAGCACGCCTTCGCCATCGCCACCGCGCACCCCGCCCTGCGCGGCATCTCCCTCGGGGAGGCCGACCTCCGCGCCGACCTGGGCGTACGCGACGACACGGGGCTCGACTGGGCCCGCTCCCGCGTCGTGGTCGCCGCGCGGGCGGCGGGCCTCGCGCCGCCCGCGCAGTCGGTCCACCCGGACATCCGCGACCTGGCCGGACTCGCCGCGTCCTGCGCCCGGGGCCGCGCCCTCGGCTTCCTGGGCCGCGCGGCGATCCACCCCCGCCAGCTCCCCGTGATCGAGCGGGCCTACCTCCCCACCCCCGCGGAGATCGAGCGGGCGGAGGAGATCACGAAGGCGGCCGCGACGGACGAGGGCGCCCTGGCCCTGCCGGACGGCCGCTTCGTGGACAAGGCGGTGGTGGAGGGGGCCCGGCGGGTCCTGGCGCTGGCCCGCAGGAAGTGACCGTGCGGTGCCGTGGCCGGAGAACGCGAAGGGCCGCCGGATCCTGTGATCCGGCGGCCCTTCGGCGTACGACCGATGAACGTCAGCTCTTCTTGGCCGACCCGGCTTCCTCGTCGGAGGCCGCGGCCTTCTCCTTCGAGCCGTCGGCCTCGGAGGACCTGTCCGCGGACTTCGTCAGCTTCGTGGCACCGGGGGCGCTCCCGTTGGAAGAGCCGGAAGAGCCGGAGGAGTCGGAAGAGGGAGTCGACTCCTCCTCCGGCTCCACGATCTCCTCGCGCCCGGGGTGCTTCTTCGCCGACACCACGAAGTACGCGACCGCGAGCAGGAACACCACGATGGCGGTCCACACGTTCAGGCGCAGGCCGAGGACATGGTGCGCGTCGTCGACCCGCATGTACTCGATCCAGCCGCGCCCCGCGCAGTACGCGGCGACGTACAGCGCGAACGCCCTGCCGTGTCCGAGCTTGAAGCGGCGGTCGGCCCAGATGACCAGGGCGGCGACGCCGATGCACCACAGCGACTCGTACAGGAACGTCGGGTGGTACGTGCCGGGGACCCGGCCGTCCTCCGCCGAAGTGATCTTGAGCGCCCAGGGCACGTCCGTGGCCTTGCCGTACAGCTCCTGGTTGAACCAGTTGCCCCACCGGCCGATGGCCTGGGCGAGGGCGATGCCGGGGGCCAGCGCGTCGGCCCACGCCGGCAACGGAATCCCGCGGCGGCGGCAGCCGATCCAGGCGCCGACCGCGCCGAGCGCGATCGCGCCCCAGATGCCGAGGCCGCCCTCCCAGATCTTGAAGGCGTCCACCCAGTCACGACCGTCGCTGAAGTACAGCTGGTAGTCCGTGATCACGTGGTAGAGGCGTCCGCCGACGAGGCCGAACGGCACGGCCCACACGGCGATGTCGGCCACGGTGCCTGACCGGCCCCCGCGAGCGATCCACCGCTTGTTGCCGAGCCAGACGGCTACGAAGACGCCGATGATGATGCAGAACGCGTAGCCGCGCAACGGGATGGGTCCGAGTTCGACCACACCGCGCGACGGACTGGGAATGAAGGCAAGGTCCATGACACGACCGACGCTACCGTGCCGGGCAGCGGGGGCGGCAACCGGTCCGGCTACGGGTCCATAACAGCCCGTGCCGTTCCGGTTGCCGCCGCGGGCGTCAGTTCCGGCTCGCCTCTTCGACCTTCTGCTTCAGTTTCTGGGGCGACAGCGGGTTGTTCTGGTCCGCGAAGATGTCCTTGCCGTTGAGCCGCACCGTGGGCGTGCCCCGCAGCTTCGCGTCCTGGAACGCCTTGTTGGACTTGTCGACCCAGCTGTCGTGCTTGCCGTCCTCGACGCACTTCTTGAAGGAGTCGCCGTCCAGGCCGTCGACCTGCCCGGCGAGCTCGATCAGCTTGCTGTTCTTGCTGAACGCGTCGTCCGCTTCGCCGGGCTGGTTCTTGAACAGCACGTCGTGGTACGGCAGGAACTTGCCCTCGTCCTGGGCGCAGGCCGCGGCGTTGGCCGCGCGCTTGGAGCCGCTGCCGCCCATGTTCCCGTCGATGAGCGTGGCCAGGTGGTACTCGACCTTGAGCTGCCCCTTGTCGGCGAGCTCGTGGATCGTCGAGCGATAGCCGTCCTCGAAGCCCTTGCAGGCCGGGCAGCGGAAGTCCTCCCAGATGGTGAGGGTGGACTTGGCGCTCTCCTTGCCGACGGGGATCACCGGCCCGTCCTTGTCGCTCGCCCCCTCGGGCGCGACCACCGGGCCCGCCTTGTCGCTCTTGTCGTCGCCGGAATTGGCGGCGAGCAGCCCCACCACGGCGGCGAGTCCGAGGACGCCGACCACCGCGGCGCCCACGATCAGTGCCCGGCGCTGCTTGTCGCGCGCCTTCTGCCGATCTCGCTCTTCCGCCAGCCGCTCACGGGCCGATCGATTTCCCTCACGGTTCTTCTCGCTCACACCCGGCCAAACGAACCGGGGAGGCACGAGCGTGCCTCCCCGGTCCAGGTCCACCCGTACGAGTTACGCCTTCCCACGGACCCCGTCGGCGAGTTCACCGGCGAGCGCGCGCACGGCGGCGAGCCCGGCGGCCTCGTCCGGCGCGTCCAGCATCCGCTGCACGAACGCGGAGCCGACGATCACTCCGTCGGCGAAGCCCGCGACCTCGACGGCCTGGCGGGCGTTGGAGACGCCGAGACCGACGCAGACCGGCAGTCCGGTGGTGGCCTTGGTGCGGCGCACCAGGTCCTGCGCCTGGGTGCCCACCGACTCACGGGTGCCGGTGACGCCCATCAGGGACGCCGCGTAGACGAAGCCGGAGCCCGCCGCGGTGATCGTGGCGAGCCGCTCGTCCTTGCTGCTCGGCGCGACGACGAAGACCGTCGCCAGGTCGTGCTTCTCGGCGTGCTCCCTCCACAGCGCGGACTCCTGGACGGGCAGGTCCGGCAGGATGCAGCCCGCGCCGCCCGCCTCGGCGAGCTCGGCGGTGAAGCGCTCCACTCCGTAGCGGTCGATCGGGTTCCAGTACGTCATGACGAGCACCGGCTTGCCGGTCGCCGCGTGGGCCTCGCGGACGGTGCGCATGACGTCGCGGATCTTGAGGCCGCCGCGCAGCGCGATGTCGTCGGCGGTCTGGATGACCGGGCCGTCGAGCACCGGGTCGGAGTGCGGCAGGCCGACCTCGACCACGTCGGCGCCGCCGTCGAAGACCGCCTTGACGGCCTCGATGCCGCCGTCGACGGTGGGGAACCCCGCGGGCAGGTAGGCGATGAGGGCGGCGCGGCCCTCGGCCTTGGCGCCGGCGAGGGCGTCGTTCAACAGCCGGATGTTGCCGCTCACTTGGCGTCCCCCTCGATCTCCGCACCGGTCGCGGAGGCGTCCGCCTCGACGACGGCGTCCGTGTCGTACAGGCCGAAGTAGCGTGCGGCCGTGTCCATGTCCTTGTCGCCGCGCCCGGACAGGTTGACGACGATGAGGCCGTCCTTGCCGAGCTCCTTGCCGACCTCCAGGGCGCCGGCGAGCGCGTGGGCGCTCTCGATGGCCGGGATGATGCCCTCGGTGCGCGACAGGAGGCGCAGGGCCTGCATCGCGGCGTCGTCGGTGACCGCGCGGTACTCGCCGCGGCCGCTGTCCTTGAGGTAGGCGTGCTCGGGGCCGATGCCGGGGTAGTCGAGTCCCGCGGAGATCGAGTAGGGCTCGGTGATCTGGCCCTCCTCGTCCTGGAGGACGTACGACCGCGACCCGTGCAGGATGCCGGGCTCGCCCGCGGTCAGGGTGGCGGCGTGCTCGCCGGTCTCCACGCCGTGTCCGGCGGGCTCGCAGCCGATGAGGCGTACGTCCGTGTCCGGGATGAAGGCGTGGAAGAGGCCGATGGCGTTGGAGCCGCCGCCCACGCAGGCGACGGCGGCGTCGGGCAGGCGCCCGGCGCGCTCCAGGATCTGGCGCCTGGCCTCGACGCCGATGACGCGGTGGAAGTCGCGCACCATGGCGGGGAAGGGGTGCGGTCCCGCGACGGTGCCGAAGAGGTAGTGGGTGCGGTCCACGTTGGCGACCCAGTCGCGGAACGCCTCGTTGATGGCGTCCTTGAGGGTGCGGCTGCCGGACTTCACGGCGACGACCTCGGCGCCGAGCATCCGCATGCGGGCCACGTTCAGGGCCTGGCGCTGGGTGTCGATCTCGCCCATGTAGATGGTGCATTCGAGGCCGAAGAGCGCGCAGGCGGTGGCCGTGGCGACGCCGTGCTGGCCCGCGCCGGTCTCGGCGATGACGCGGGTCTTGCCCATCCGCTTGGTGAGCAGGGCCTGGCCGAGCACGTTGTTGATCTTGTGCGAGCCGGTGTGGTTCAGGTCCTCGCGCTTGAGGAAGATGCGGGCGCCGCCGGCGTGCGTCGCGAACCGGGGCACCTCGGTGAGGCTGCTGGGCCTGCCGGTGTAGTGGACGAGCAGGTCGTCGAGTTCGGCGGCGAAGGCGGGGTCGCTCTTGGCCTTGTCGTACTCGACGGCGACCTCGTCCACGGCGGCGACGAGGGCCTCCGGGATGAACTTGCCGCCGTACGCGCCGAAGTAGCCTTCGGCGCTGGGGATCTGCCCCTCCGGGTCGGGGATGAAGTACTCGCTGGACATGCGGAAACCTCGCAATGGCTGGCGTTGGCGGTTGGCATGAAATCGCCCGACCGCCGTAGCTGGAGCGGGTTCCGTCGCGATCGCGGCCCGGTGTGGGCTGATCGCGCAGTTCCCCGCGCCCCTGAAGGGGCGCTTCTCAGCTCGGTCGGCGCTCAGGGCGCCGTCGCCATCGCATCCCGGGAATCTGGCCGGGCTCAGAGCCGATGTGGTACCGCACCCGCCGGCCCCGCACGCGCCGCGCGGGCGCCCGGCAGCCGCGGGGGCGGCAGCCGGGTGCGAGGCGGGCGGAGATCGACACGGGGGGGTCAGCTCCGTCCGTGGCGGAGCGCCGGGTGCGTGCCCGCGGCGACGAGGTCGGAGACCGCGCCCTTCGGGTCGCGGCCGGTGACCAGGGACTCGCCCACGAGCACCGCGTCGGCGCCCGCGTTGGCGAACGCGATGAGGTCGTGCGGGCCGCGCACGCCGGACTCGGCGATCTTGACGACGCTGTCCGGCAGCTCGGGGGCGACGCGCTCGAAGGTGGAGCGGTCGACCTTGAGGGTCTTGAGGTCGCGGTTGTTGACGCCGATGACCCGGGCGCCCGCGTCGACGGCGCGCTCGGCCTCGTCCTCGTCGTGGACCTCGACGATCGGCGTGAGGCCGATCGACTCGGCGCGCTCGATGAGGGACTCCAGGGCGGGCTGCTCCAGGGCGGCCACGATCAGCAGGGCGAGGTCGGCGCCGTACGCCCTGGCCTCCCACAGCTGGTACGAGGTGACGATGAAGTCCTTGCGGAGCACCGGGATGTCGACCTTGGCGCGGACGGCCTCCAGGTCGGCGAGCGAACCGCCGAAGCGGCGCTCCTCGGTGAGCACGGAGATGACGGCGGCGCCGCCCGCTTCGTAGTCGGCGGCGAGACCTGCCGGGTCGGCGATCGCGGCGAGCGCGCCCTTGGAGGGGCTGGAGCGCTTCACCTCGCAGATGACCTTGACGCCGTCGCCGCGCAGGGCCGCCGCGCCGTCCTTGGCCGCGGGAGCCTTGGCCGCACGCTCCTTGAGCTCGTCGAGGCTGACGCGTGCCTGCCGCTCCGCGAGGTCGGCACGGACTCCGTCGATGATCTCGTCGAGCACACTCACGCGAGCGGCCCCCTTCCTGACGGTTGAGCTGACGTTCAAGCTGGTCACTGCGATGGTATCCGCAGGAGGGCGAAGGGCCCGCATCCGGTTGACGCCCGTCCCACGACCTGGACAGGCGCCGGGCCCGCTGCCTGCGGTTTCAGGGATGCAGCCATGACCCGAACGGCAGATTGCGTGCCAGGGTGAAAACCGCCACGAGGGCGCCGACGCCCCACAGCTGCGCCGTCCCCAACGTGATCCGCAACGGCCGCCCGCGCACCGTGCGGACCACCCACACGGCCCACACCACGGCGAAGAGGACGTACCCGGCGACGGCGAGCGCGTTGGCGCCCAGGGCCGCCGTGAGATCGCCGTGGACGAACGCGTGCGCGCTGCGCAGGCCGCCGCAGCCGGGGCAGTAGATGCCGGTGAGGCGCAACAGCGGGCAGGCGGGGTAGTGGCCGGGTTCGTTCGGGTCGACGGCGCCGACGTAGGCGAAGGCTCCGGCGACCGAGGCGAGCAGTCCCGCGGGGACGAGCAGGCGGGTCAGGACGGCGGGCGCGGCGCTGTCGGTGTCGGCGGTCACCCGTGCATTCTGCTACGCGCCCGGGCGCGTCGCCCGACGTCCGGGCCCGGGGCCCGTGTCGCGGTACGCGAAAGAGGCGGCCCCGGCACCTGCCGGACCGCCTCTCGTCGTCCTGCGGAGATCAGCTCTCGGACCGTACGCCCTGCCGGTGCGGACGCTTGACCTGACCCATACCCGCGGCACGCATCGCTCCGCCCACGAGGCCGCCGATGACGATGATGGCCATGCCGGCCCAGAAGCCGGGCACATTGGCCATCACCATGAAGGCACCGGCGACGCAGAAACCGATGAAGGCGATGATGACACCGGTCCAGGCGGCCGGGGTGTGTCCGTGGCTGCTGCCCGCCATTGAATTGCTCCTCGTTGCTGTGTGCGTGGTGGTGGGTGGGAAGCCCACCGCGAGTCGGACGCTCGCGGTCATTGTCCCGTACGCGCGCGTGTGGGCCGAGCGCGGGGGTCATGTTCCGTGCGTCGGGTCCTCGCCGCGGTCGAGGGCCTTCCACAGCTCCTCGGGCCGCTCCGGGTCCGGGGCGCGGCGCGCCTTGCGGGGGCTCGGCGTGCCGTCGCGTTCGTACCGCCCCGACATGGCGGGCCACGAGCGGCCGTAGGTGAGGGCGAGGAGGCCGGCGAGGAGGATCAGCGCGCCCGCGGCGGCCGCGGCGTACGGCCAGCCGGTGTGCGACAGGTCGCCGATGGTGGTGGCGGCGTCGCCGGAGGCGGTGGCGGCCTTCTCGTCGAGGGCGTCGCTGTCCTCGGCGCCGAGCAGGGCCGCGGCCACGATGCCGCCGCCGCTCAGGGTGAGCATCAGCGAGACGAGGAAGCGGCCGGCACGGCGGACCGCGAAGACCGCGACGAGGGCGGCGAGGCCCACTATCGCGAGGGCCGCGGGCACGCCCGTGACGTCGCTGCCCTTGGCGGTCAGCGGCAGCTCGCCGCCGGCCACCGACGCGGTGCCGTGGGCCCAGGCCTGGCGGGACGCGAGCAGCGCGAGGGCCGCGCCGACGGCGCCGAGCAGCAGCGCGACGGCGATGCTGCGTCTGCTGCTGCGCTGGGCCGGACTCTCGGACGTGTCCTCGGTACGGGGCGGTGGTACGGCAGAAGTCACCTGTCCACTATCCCTCACCGCTCGAACGATCGTGCAGGCGGTTCGCCGTGTGGATGGCGCGGAGCACCGCGGCGGCCTTGTTCCGGCACTCGGTGTCCTCGGCGACGGGGTCCGAGTCGGCGACGACGCCTGCTCCGGCCTGCACGTATGCCGTGCCGTCGCGGAGCAGGGCGGTGCGGATGGCGATGGCGGTGTCGGAGTCGCCCGCGAAGTCGAGGTAGCCGACGCAGCCGCCGTAGAGCCCGCGGCGGGACGGCTCCAGCTCGTCGATGATCTGCATGGCGCGGGGCTTGGGGGCGCCGGAGAGGGTGCCCGCGGGGAAGCAGGCGGTGAGGACGTCGAAGGCGGTGCGGCCCTGGGCGACCTGTCCGGTGACCGTCGACACGATGTGCATGACGTGGGAGTACTTCTCGATCGACATGAAGTCGACGACCTCGACGGAGCCCGGCTCGCAGACCCGGCCCAGGTCGTTGCGGCCCAGGTCGACGAGCATCAGGTGCTCGGCGCGCTCCTTGGGGTCGGCGAGCAGCTCGTCGGCGAGCGCCTGGTCCTCCTGCGGGGTGGCGCCGCGGTGCCGGGTCCCGGCGATGGGGTGGACCATGGCGCGTCCGTCCTCGACCTTGACGAGGGCCTCGGGCGAGGAGCCGACCACGTCGAACCCGTCGAAGCGGAAGAGGTACATGTACGGCGACGGGTTGGTGGCGCGCAGGACGCGGTAGACGTCCAGCGCGCTCGCCGTGCACGGGGTCTCGAAGCGCTGCGAGGGCACGACCTGGAAGGCCTCGCCGGCCCGGATGCGCTCCTTGATGTCCTCGACGGCTTCCTGGTACTGCTCGCCGCCCCACAGGGCGGTGTAGTCGGGGAGCTCGGAGGGCGGCAGGGCGGCCGGGGGCTGGGAGACGGGCCGGGAGAGGTCGGTCTCCATGGCGTCGAGCCGGGCGATCGCGTCGGCGTACGCCTCGTCGACGCCCGTCTCCAGGTCGTTGTGGTTGATCGCGTTGGCGATCAGGAGCACCGAGCCGTCCCAGTGGTCGAGGACGGCGAGGTCGCTGGTGAGCAGCATGGTCAGCTCGGGCAGCCGCAGGTCGTCGCGGTCGCCGGGGCCGATCTTCTCCAGGCGGCGCACGATGTCGTAGCCGAGGTAGCCGACCATGCCGCCGGTGAAGGGCGGCAGGCCCTGGGCGCTGACGACGTCGTGGGGGGTGTGCAGTATCCCGATGGTGGCGCGCAGCGCGGCGAGCGGGTCGCCGGAGGTGGGCACGCCGACGGGCGGGGTGCCGAGCCAGTGGGCCTCGCCGTCGCGGACGGTGAGGGCGGCGGCGCTGCGGACGCCGACGAAGGAGTACCGGGACCACGATCGCCCGTTCTCCGCGGATTCCAGGAGGAACGTGCCGGGGCGTTCGGCGGCGAGTTTGCGGTAGAGGCCGACGGGGGTGTCGCCGTCCGCGAGGAGCTTGCGGCTGACGGGGATGACGCGGCGGTCGGACGCCAGCTTGCGGAAGGTCTCGAGGTCCATGTCAGCCGACCCTACTGACCGGTGCCGGGCTCGCCGGGCACGGGCAGCACCGGCAGTACGTCGGTGTCGAAGCAGGTGCGGGTGCCGGTGTGGCAGGCCGCGCCGATCTGGTCGACCTGGACGAGGACGGTGTCCGCGTCGCAGTCGAGCGCGACCTCCTTGACGTACTGGAAGTGCCCCGAGGTGTCGCCCTTGACCCAGTACTCCTGGCGGCTGCGCGACCAGTAGGTGCAGCGGCCCGTGGTGAGGGTGCGGTGCAGCGCCTCGTCGTCCATCCAGCCGAGCATGAGCACCTCACCGGTGTCGTACTGCTGGGCGATGGCGGGGACGAGCCCGTCGGCGCTGCGCCTGAGGCGCGCGGCGATGTCCGGGGCGAGGCTGCTGCTGGGCGGGGGCGCGCTGGTCATGGGCCCATTGTGCCGCGCCCGGCGGGCCGTCCTTCGCGGCGTCCACTGTCCGGACCTCGTGACCGGTCGTAGGGTGGCTGCATGTCGACCCATGCGAAGCGTGAACGACTTCTTCTCGCCGATCTGTTGGAGGCGGAGGGCCCGGAGGCGCCCACCCTGTGCGAGGGCTGGAGGACGCGTGACCTCGCGGCCCACGTGGTGGTGCGCGAGCGCCGCGCGGACGCGGCGGGCGGGCTCCTGATCAAGCAGCTCGCGCCGCGCCTCGAGCGGGTGCAGGCCGAGTTCGCCGCGAAGCCGTACGAGGAACTGATCCAGCTGATCCGTACGGGCCCGCCACGGTTCTCCCCCTTCGCCCTGAAGCAGATCGACGAGCTGTCGAACGCCGTCGAGTTCTACATCCACACGGAGGACGTGCGCCGCGCGCGGCCCGGCTGGACGCCGCGCGAGCTCGACCCGGTCTTCGCGGACACCCTCTGGTCCCGCCTGGAGCGCTCGGCCCGTCTGGTGGGCCGCAAGGCGCCGGTGGGCCTGGTGCTGCGCCGCCCGGACGGTCAGACGGCGGTGGCCCACCGGGGCGCGCCGGTGGTGACGGTGACCGGTGAGCCGTCCGAGCTGCTGCTGTACGCGTACGGCAGGCAGGACGTCGCGGACGTGGAGCTCGACGGCGACAAGCAGGCGATCGCCAGGCTGCACGAATCGAAGCAGCTCGGTCTGTGACGGTTCTTTGAAAGGCCCTGCTCAGCGCGGGAGTTCGGCGCGGCGCAGGGGGCGTGAGCAGAGGCCGATGACGCCGCCCGTCGCACTGAGCGCGGCGCACACGGCGTACACCGGCTCGACGCCCCATGCCCCGATCGCCGCGCCGACGACCGGGTAGCAGAGCGGTGCGACGCCCATGGTGAACAGGGTGGCGACGGAGGTGACGCGCCCCAGGTAGGCGGGGTCGGCGGCGGTCTGCATCAGGGCCGCGATCAGGGCGCCGCCGAGCCCGGTGCACAGCCCCACGCAGAGTCCGGCCGCGGTGGCCGCCGCGACGGAGGGCGCGAAGCCGATGCCGCCCAGGGCGACCGCGCCCGCGATGACTCCCGCGGACTGCACCGCTCCGGCCCGGGGTATCCGGCCGCGTACGGCGAGCAGGAGGGCGGAGAGGCCCGCCCCGACGCCGAATCCCGCGATGATCCAGCCCATCCCCGACGCCCCCCAGCCGCGCCGGTCGGCGAGGAGCACCAAGCCGATGTTGGCGGGCCCGGCGAAGCCGAGTTCCGTCACCGCCGCGACGAGCGTCAGCGGGGCGAGGAGCCGGTGCCCGCGGATGTACCGCAGCCCGTCGGCGAGTTGCCGCAGGGCCGGTTCGCCGCGCGCCGTGGCGTCGTCGGCGGGCAGTGGGCGCAGGCGTACGGCCGCGAGCAGCACCAGCGAGAGGACGAACAGCGCGCCGCCGAGGGCGAACGCGGCCGACGGTCCGCCGAGCGCCACGGCGAGGCCGCCCAGCGGTGCCGCGACGACGGTGGCGACGCGCTGGGCGAGGCCCCGCATGCCCTGGACGCGTCCCAGCTGGTCCGACGCGGTGATGCGGGGCGGCAGCGCGCCCACGCTGGGCAGGAACACGGCGTCGACGGCGCCGAAGACGAGGGCGAGGCAGGCGAGCAGCCAGATGCCGGGCGAGGAGACGAGGAGCAGCAGGGCGGCCGCGAGGAGCACGGCGCAGCGGACGGCGTCGCTGCCGATCACGACGCGGCGCGGGCCGAGCCGGTCGGCGACGACTCCCCCGCCGAGCATGAGGGCGGCGCGGGGCACGGCCCCGACGGCGAGGACGAGGCCTGCCTGGCCGGGGCTGCCGCTGCGGGCCGCGGCCCAGGACAGGGCGACGAAGTAGATCCCGTCGCCGATCATGGACGTGGTGTAGGCGCCGAGCCAGCGCAGGACGTTGGCGTCGCGGTGGGCGGGGCGGTCCGTCGCCACGGGGGCGGTCGCGGTGGTCACGGCGTGGCCTCTCAGAGCCGGAACGGGAAGCTGGCCAGGTGCACGGCGACGTTCTCGCGGCCTTCGGTGTCCCCGGCCGCCTCGGCGGCCTTGCCGCGTTCCGTGTACGTCTGGACCAGGGCCTGGATCTCGGCGTTCAGGGCCGTGAGTTCGGCGGGGTTGAGGCGCGCGAGGAAGTCCGACTGGTCGGCCGCCCTGCGCCACTCCGCGCCCCAGGCCGTCTGCTGGTCGAGGTAGGTCTCGTACTGCTCCCTGCGGTGTGCGATCAGGCCGCGGAGGACGGCCGCGTGTGTGGCCGCTCCCTCGGGCGTGTCCTTGAAGTCCTCGTGGCGGAAGCTGAGCGTGTCCTGCGCGGCCTGCCACCAGCGCTCCCGCGCGTCCTCGCTCTGTGCGTCGGCCTCCTCGATGAGGCCGTGCTCGGCGAGCTTGCGCAGGTGGTAGCTGACGAGTGAGACGGCCTCGTCGACCTGCGCGGCCAGGTGCGACGCGGTCGCGGGGCCGCCCACGCGCAGGGTGCTGTACAGCTTCATGCGCAGGGGGTTGCCGAAGGCCTTGAGGGTGCCCAGATCCGTGATGCGGCGTCGGTTCTCCATACCCCCACCGTAGATACGAAAGAAAAGTTGCACAACAAATATTGCGCAACTTTCCCTTCGCATCCGACCGAGAAAAAGCCCCGGCCACCCACCAGGGCGACCGGGACCAGGCAGAAACGAACCACTAGCGGACCGGGTGGCCCGCCCCCCGCAGCGTCTCCTTGACCTCGCCGATCCGCAGATCGCCGAAGTGGAAGACCGATGCCGCGAGCACCGCGTCCGCGCCCGCCGCGACGGCGGGCGGGAAGTGTTCGAGGCGGCCCGCGCCACCGGAGGCGATCACCGGAACGGTCACGTGCTTGCGCACCGCCGAGATCATCTCGATGTCGTAGCCGTCCTTCGTGCCGTCCGCGTCCATCGAGTTGAGCAGGATCTCCCCCGCGCCGAGCTCCGCGGCCCGGTGCGCCCACTCGACCGCGTCGATCCCCGCGGACTTGCGGCCGCCGTGGGTGGTCACCTCGAAGGAGCCGGCAGGCGTGCGCCGCGCGTCCACGGAGAGGACGAGCACCTGGCGGCCGAACCGCTCCGCGATCTCACGGATCAGCTCGGGTCGCGCGATCGCCGCCGTGTTGACGCCGACCTTGTCCGCGCCCGCGCGCAGCAGCTTGTCGACGTCCTCGGCCGTGCGGACGCCGCCGCCCACCGTGAGCGGGATGAAGACCTGCTCGGCGGTGCGGCGGACCACGTCGTACGTCGTCTCGCGGTTGCCGGACGACGCGGTGATGTCCAGGAAGGTGAGCTCGTCGGCGCCCTCGGCGTCGTACACCTTGGCCATCTCGACGGGGTCGCCCGCGTCGCGCAGATTCTGGAAGTTGACGCCCTTGACGACGCGGCCGTTGTCCACGTCCAGGCAGGGGATGACGCGCACGGAGAGAGTCATTCCGCACCTCCACGGGCGGCACGCGGACCGTACGCCTCCACCTCGACCTCGACGACCAGGCTGGGGTCGACGAAGCCGGAGACGATCAGCATCGACGCGGCGGGGCGCACGTCGTCGAAGAGCTCCTTGTGGGCGCGGCCCACCTCGTCCACGTCCCGCGCGTGCGTGAGGTACATGCGGGTGCGGACCACGTGCTCGCGGCCGAGGCCCAGCTTCTTCAGCGCATCGAACGCGACCTGGAAGGCGTTGATCGTCTGCTCGTAGGGAGTGCCCGCGTCGATCGCGCCGTTCACCACGGACGTGCAGCCGGACACCAGGACGAGGCCGTTGGGCAGCTCGACGGCGCGGGAGTAGCCGATGGCGTCCTCCCACGGGCCGCCCGAGCTCACCCTGCGGATGGCGTCCCTCATGACGACGCCACCGCGGCGAGCGCCTCTTCGAGGGTGAACGCCTTCGCGTACAGCGCCTTGCCGACGATGGAGCCCTCGACGCCCTGCGGGACGAGCTCGGCGATGGCGCGCAGGTCGTCCAGGGACGAGACGCCGCCGGAGGCGACCACGGGGCGGTCCGTCGCCGCGCAGACGTTCTTCAGGAGCTCCAGGTTGGGGCCCTGCAGCGTGCCGTCCTTGGCGATGTCCGTGACCACGTAGCGCGCGCAGCCCTCGGCGTTCAGGCGCTCCAGGGTTTCGTAGAGGTCACCGCCGTCGCGGGTCCAGCCGCGGCCGCGCAGCGTCGTGCCGCGTACGTCGAGGCCGACCGCGATCTTGTCGCCGTGCTCGGCGATGACCTTGGCGACCCACTCCGGGGTCTCCAGGGCGGCCGTGCCCAGGTTGACGCGGGTGCAGCCGGTGGCGAGCGCCGCGGCCAGGGAGGCGTCGTCGCGGATGCCGCCCGACAGCTCGACCTTGATGTCCATCGCGCCCGCGACCTCGGCGATCAGGGCGCGGTTGTCGCCGGTGCCGAACGCGGCGTCCAGGTCGACCAGGTGCAGCCACTCGGCGCCCGACCGCTGCCAGGCGAGGGCGGCCTCCAGCGGGGAGCCGTAGGAGGTCTCCGTGCCGGACTCGCCGTGGACGAGGCGTACGGCCTGGCCGTCGCGGACGTCGACGGCGGGAAGGAGTTCGAGGGTGCTCACAGGGTTCCGATCCAGTTGGTGAGGAGCTGGGCGCCGGCGTCGCCGGACTTCTCGGGGTGGAACTGGGTGGCGCTCAGGGCGCCGTTCTCGACGGCCGCCACGAAGGGCTCGCCATGCGTGGACCAGTGCACGTAGGGGGCGCGCATCGCCGGGTTCGCGACCTCCAGGGACCAGTCGTGGACCGCGTAGGAGTGCACGAAATAGAAGCGCGCGTCGTCGTCGAGGCCCTTGAAGAGCGGGGATCCCGCCGAGGCCTGGACCGTGTTCCAGCCCATGTGCGGCACGATCTCGGCCTTCAGCGGCTCGACCGTGCCGGGCCACTCGTCGAGGCCCTCGGTCTCCACGCCGTGCTCGATGCCGCGCGCGAAGAGGATCTGCATGCCGACGCAGATGCCCATCACGGGCCGCCCGCCGGACAGGCGGCGGCCGACGATCCAGTCGCCGCGCGCCTCCTTGAGCCCCTGCATGCAGGCGGCGAAGGCGCCGACGCCGGGCACGAGCAGGCCGTCGGCGTTCATGGCCTTGTCGTAGTCACGGGTGATCTCGACGTCGGCGCCCGCGCGCGCGAGGGCGCGCTCGGCGGAGCGCACGTTGCCGAAGCCGTAGTCGAAGACGACGACCTTCTTGGGAGTGCTCATGTGCGTACGCCTCCCGTCAGTTCCAGTAGTCGAGCCGGAGGATGCCCGCGGCCAGACACATCACGGCGGCGATGGAGAGCAGCGTGATGAGGCTCTTGGGCATGCCCTGCTTCACGAAGGAGATGATGCCGCCGATCAGGAAGAGACCGACGACGATGAGGATGGTGTTGAGCCCGGTCATGGGTTACAGCGCGCCCTTCGTGGAGGGAAGGATGCCTTCGGCGCGCGGGTCGCGCTCGGAGGCGTACCGCAGGGCGCGGGCCAGGGCCTTGAACTGGCACTCCACGATGTGGTGGGCGTTGCGCCCGTACGGCACGTGGACGTGCAGCGCGATCTGGGCCTGCGCGACGAAGGACTCCAGGATGTGCCGGGTCATCGTCGTGTCGTACGCGCCGATCATGGGCGCCATGTTCTCGGGCTCGGTGTGCACGAGGTACGGGCGGCCGGACAGGTCGACGGTCACCTGGGCGAGCGACTCGTCCAGCGGGACGGTGCAGTTGCCGAAGCGGTAGATGCCGACCTTGTCGCCGAGCGCCTGCTTGAAGGCGGCGCCGAGGGCGAGCGCGGTGTCCTCGATGGTGTGGTGCGAGTCGATGTGCAGGTCGCCGTCGGTCTTGACCGTCAGGTCGAAGAGGCCGTGGCGGCCGAGCTGGTCGAGCATGTGGTCGTAGAAGCCGACCCCGGTCGACACGTCGACCTTGCCGGTGCCGTCGAGGTCGATCTCGACGAGGACCGACGTCTCCTTCGTGGTGCGTTCGACCCGTCCTACGCGGCTCATGCGTCTCGCTCCTTCTTCAGTTCGCGTACCGCATCGAGGAACGCGTCGTTTTCTGCGGGGGTTCCGGTGGATACCCGGAGCCATCCCGGCACTCCGTTGTCCCGGACGAGGACGCCCCGGTCGAGAATCCGCTGCCAGACCTCATGCGAGTCCGGGAACCGCCCGAACTGCACGAAGTTGGCGTCGGAGTCCGTCACTTCGTACCCCGTCGCGCGCAGCTCGGTGACGAGGCGGTCGCGCTCGCCCTTGAGCTGCTCGACGTACTTCAGGAGCGTGTCGGTGTGCTCCAGGGCGGCGAGCGCCGTGGCCTGGGTGACGGCCGACAGGTGATAGGGCAGGCGTACGAGCTGCACCGCGTCGACGACCGCCGGGTCGGCGGCGAGGTAGCCGAGGCGCAGCCCGGCCGCGCCGAACGCCTTCGACATGGTGCGGGAGACGACGAGGTTCGGCCGGCCCTCGATCAGCGGGAGCAGCGAGTCGCCGTGGCTGAACTCCACGTACGCCTCGTCGATCACGACGAGGGACGGCTTCGCGGCCTGCGCCGCCTCGTACAGGGCGAGGACGGCGTCGGCCGGGACGGCGTTGCCCGTGGGGTTGTTGGGTGTGGTGATGAAGACGACGTCCGGGCGGTGCCCGGCGATGGCCTCCGTGGCCGCGTCGACGTCGATGGTGAAGTCGTCGTGGCGCGGTCCCGAGATCCAGCCGGTGCCGGTGCCGCGGGCGATGAGGCCGTGCATCGAGTACGAGGGCTCGAAGCCGATGGCCGTGCGGCCGGGTCCGCCGAAGGTCTGCAGCAGCTGCTGGATGACTTCGTTCGACCCGTTGGCCGCCCACACGTGGGCGCGCGTCACCTCGTGGCCGCCGGTGCGGGTGAGGTAGCGGGCGAGCTCGGTGCGGAGCTCGACGGCGTCCCGGTCGGGGTAGCGGTTGAGGTCGCGGGCGGCCTCGCGGACCCGCTCGGCGATGCGCTCGACGAGCGGTTCGGGCAGCGGATAGGGGTTCTCGTTGGTGTTGAGGCGTACGGGCACGTCGAGCTGGGGTGCGCCGTAGGGGGACTTGCCGCGCAGCTCGTCGCGCACGGGCAGGTCGTCGATTCCGGTCACTTGGTCCTCGGCACCTTCCACTCGAAACGCGCCTTGATCGCCGCGCCGTGCGCCGGCAGGTCCTCCGCCTCGGCGAGCGTCACGACGTGGTGCGCGACGTCGGCGAGGGCGTCGCGGGAGTAGTCCACGATGTGGATGCCGCGCAGGAACGACTGGACGCTGAGCCCCGAGGAGTGGCAGGCGCAGCCGCCGGTCGGCAGGACGTGGTTGGAGCCCGCGCAGTAGTCGCCGAGGGAGACGGGCGCCCACGGGCCGACGAAGATCGCGCCGGCGTTCTTCACGCGTCCCGCGACGGCGGCCGCGTCACCGGTCTGGATCTCCAGGTGCTCGGCGCCGTACGCGTCGACGACCCGCAGGCCCTCCTCCAGGCCGTCGACCAGGACGATCGCGGACTGGCGGCCGCTCAGCGCGGGGACGATGCGGTCCTCGACGTGCTTGGTGGCGGCGACCTGCGGCGCCAGCTCCTTCTCGACCGCGTCGGCGAGCGCGAGGGAGTCCGTGACGAGGACGGCGGCCGCGAGCGGGTCGTGCTCGGCCTGGCTGATCAGGTCGGACGCGACGTGCGCCGGGTCGGCGGTGTCGTCGGCGAGGACGGCGATCTCGGTCGGGCCCGCCTCGGTGTCGATGCCGATGCGCCCGGTGAAGTAGCGCTTGGCGGCCGCGACCCAGATGTTGCCGGGTCCGGTGACCATGTTGGCGGGGGCGCAGCTCTCGGTGCCGTACGCGAACATCGCGACGGCCTGGGCGCCGCCGACCGCGTACACCTCGTCGATGCCGAGGAGGGCGCAGGCGGCGAGGATCGTCGGGTGCGGCAGTCCGCCGAATGCGGCCTGCGGCGGGGAGGCGAGCGCCATCGACTCGACGCCGGCCTCCTGCGCGGGGACGGCGTTCATGATCACGGAGGAGGGGTAGACGGACCGGCCGCCCGGTGCGTAGAGCCCGACGCGCTCGACGGGCACCCACTTCTCGGTGACGGTGCCGCCGGGGACGACCTGGGTGGTGTGCGGGGTGCGGCGCTGCTCGCGGTGGACGGTGCGGGCGCGGCGGATGGACTCCTCCAGGGCCGCGCGCACGGCCGGGTCGAGGCCGTCGAGGGCCTCGGTGAGGGCGGCGGCGGGCACGCGGACCTGGTCCAGGCGCACGCCGTCGAACTTCTCCGCGTAGTCGATCAGGGCCGCGTCGCCACGATGATGCACGTCCTCGCAGATGGGCCGCACCTTCTCCAGGGCGGCCGCGACGTCGAAGTCGGCACGGGGCAGCAGGGCGCGCAGGGCGGCCCCCGACGGAAACTCCGTGAGGGCATCGCCGCGCAGATCGATTCGAGAGATCACACGGCCAATTCTCTCAGACCTTCATTCGACGCCGGACGCGCGTATCACTGGCTGATATGAACCCCGTCGGACCTCGTTGACCACTAAGGTCTCGCTGGCTTTCAGCCGGTCACCGAGCGGGCATGAAACAGGTGTACGAGAGGCGTGCGCCGCAGGACGGAGGGCGACAGCAGTGGTCGACGACGCCGGCACCGGGGATCCGCCGGACGGGCTGACCGCCGCGGAGATCGGCATGTGGCAAGCCTTCCGCAACGGCAGTGTGTACGACCTGAGATCGGGCGATCCGGCCGTCGACGATCCGCACGGCGGGCACCCCTGGGGCCCCGAGCGGAGCGTGCGGGCCCGCATCGTGTGCTGGCTGCTGCTCGACGGCCCGCCGGCGCTCGCGGGCCGCGTCTCGTCCCTGAAACTGGCGGGCGTGCAGATCACTGATCCGCTCGACCTCGCGGGCGGCACGGTCGTCCCGTATACCGAGATGAAGCACTGCCGCTTCGAGAAAGAGGTCCTCCTTCCCGAGGCCCGCTTCGCGACGCTGCGGCTCGTCGACTGCTCGATCCCGCGCGTCGAGGCGGCCCGGCTGCACACCGAGGGCGATCTGCACCTGCCGCGCTGCCGCATCCACAACGGCATCCGCCTCACCGACGCCCACATCGGCACCGACCTGCTCCTGAACCAGGCGGTGGTCTACCGCGACCGGCGCAGCCACTCCATCACCGGCGACGGCCTCACCGTCGGCCAGGACCTCCAGGCCGAGATGATGGAGTCGCACGGCGAGCTGAGCCTGCGCGGCGCGAAGATCGGCGTGTCCCTGAGCCTGCGCGGCAGCAGGCTGGTGAACCAGTACGGCAGGCACGCGCTCAACGCCCCGCAGATGACCGTCGAGCGGACGCTGTACCTGACCCCGGCCGCCGTCGGCAATCCGCCGCAGACCAGCGGCACCACACCGGCCCGCGGCACCCGAGTGCAGCGCTTCGAGTGCGACGGCGGCATCCGCCTCGACGACGGCCGCTTCGGCGACGCCATCGACTTCGCGCACGCCCGCCTCACGCTCCAGAACGACCAGGAGATCTCGCTGCGCCGCGTCCAGACGCCCGAGCTCCGCTTCCTCGGCGAGGCACCGCAGCGCGGCAAGGTCGTGCTGTCCGGCGCCAAGGTCGTCAACCTCATCGACCGGGCGTCGAGCTGGCCGGGGCCCGGCGGCCTCCAGATGGGCGGATTCACGTACGAGAACCTCGTGCCGCAGGGCAGCTTCCCGCTCTCCCGGCGGCTGAGCTGGGTGATGGCCGCGACCGCCGAGTACAACCCGGAGCCGTACGAGAAGCTCGCCACCGTCCTGCGCAACGGCGGCGAGGACGCCGACGCTCGCGAGGTGCTCCTCGCCAAGCAGCGGCGGCGCCGCGAGACCCTGCCGCTGGCGGCGAAGCTCTGGGGGTACGCGCAGGACTGGACCGTCGCCTACGGCTACCGGCCGGGGCGGGCCGCGGTCTGGATGGCCGTGCTGTGGGCGGTCAGCGCGGTGGCGTTCTCCCGCGCCGAGCATCCGGCGATCAAACCGGGCGAGCACCCGAACTGGAACCCCGCCCTGTTCTCCCTCGACCTGCTGCTGCCCGTCATCGACCTCGGCCAGGACACCTACTGGCAGCTGAGCGGCGGCTGGCAGTGGTTCTCGACCGCGCTGATCCTGCTCGGCTGGGTCCTCGCGACCACGGTGGCGGCCGGGGCCACGCGGCTCCTGCGGCGCAGCTGAGCCGTCCCGCCGCGGCCGAGAGCCGCGGCCTTCGGCCGAACCGTTACGCAACCACGGGCAACCATCCCCCGCCGTGGGCCGTCATCCCTGCGACCGACGAACAACCACAACGGTGACCGGCGGGACCGCGCGAGCGGCGCCGGTCGATGCGCAAAGGAGGGCACGGTGCTGCGTGCCTTCATCCGTACCGCCCGCATGGTCCGGCACACCCCGCGGCTCGCCGACGGCCTGCCGCCGGACGACGAGGTGCTCCTCGACGTGCCCGACGAGCGGCTCGCCCCCGCCCTGGTCGCCGCCGGACGCGGTGATCACGGCCCCGCCTCGAAGCTCCTCGCCACCACCCGCGAGGCCGCCGAGTGGGAGAACCGCGACCGCTACACCACGCGGCTCGCCGCCTTCGCCCGCTCCCGCCCCGAGTGGTTCGACGACTGGCTCGGCGCGTCCCCGCACGACCCGGACGCCCTGCTCGTCAAGGCCGAGCTGGCGGTGGTGCGCGGCTGGGAGTCACCGGCCCGCGCCGAACTCCTGCGCGAGTCCGGCCCGCTGCTCACCGCGGCCGCCGAGGCCGACCCGCGCGACCCGGTGCCGTGGCGGATCGCCCTCGACCACGCCCGCGGCACGCACGCCTCGCACACCGTGTTCGAGCAGCTGTGGGAGGAGGCGGTGCGCCGCTCCTCGTACCACTACGGCTGTCATGCGTCGGCCCTGCAGTACCTGTCGGCCGCCTGGTACGGCTCGCACCGCGAGTGCTTCGACTTCGCCGAGCGCGCGGCGGGCGACGCGCTGCCCGGCTCGCTGATACAGGTCCTCCCCGCGCGGGCCGCCTTCGCCTACCTGACGAGCCCCTCGGGGAACCTGCCGCGTGAGCGCCTGGACGCGGCGGCCGACCTCGCGATCGCCCTGTCGCGGGAGTACGCGGCCGGGGACCCGTGGCCCGCCGAGGTCCGCAACCTCCTCACGTACGTCCTGGTCCGCCTGGAGCGGTGGGACGACGCCCTGGAGCAGCTGCGCCTGATCGGGCCGTACGCGACGTCGTTCCCCTGGGACCGGATGGCCGACGATCCGCTCGGCCAGTTCCTGGAGCTGCGCGACGGCGTGCGCATCGAAGTGGCGTCGCGGACTCCGCTGCGCGGTCCGCGGGGACGCGACCGCTCCGGCGACCATTAGGCTTGCCGGTCGTGACCACCCGGCTTCCGCTCTTTCCGCTCAACTCGGTGCTGTTCCCCGGCCTCGTGCTGCCGCTGAACGTCTTCGAGGAGCGATATCGCGCCATGATGCGCGAGCTGCTCAAGGCCCCCGAGGAGGAGCAGCGCCAGTTCGCCGTCGTCGCGATCCGCGACGGCCAGGAGGTGGCGCCGAGCGCGCCGGGCCTCCCCGACCCGACGGCGCTGCCCGAGCACGGCCCCTCCGCGGGGTTCGGCGACGATCCGCTCAAGGCCTTCCACACCATGGGCTGCGTGGCGGACGCCGCGACGATCAGGGAGCGCGACGACGGCGGCTTCGAGGTCCTCGCGACGGGCACGACACGGGTGCGCATCGTGTCCGTCGACGCCTCCGGGCCGTTCCTCACCGCCGAGGTCGAGGAGGTGCCGGAGGAGTCCGGAGAGGGCGCGGGCACGCTGGCCGAGGGTGTCCTGCGTGCCTTCCGCTCGTACCAGAAGCGGCTGGCAGGGGCGCGGGAGCGGTCGCTGTCGACGGGCGCGGAGCTGCCCGACGACCCGTCCGTCGTGTCGTACCTGGTCGCCGCCGCGGCCGTCCTGGACACCGGCACGAAGCAGCGGCTCCTGGAGGCGCAGGACACGGCGGCGCGGCTGCGGGACGAGCTGACCCTGCTGCGCTCCGAGACCGCGATCATCCGCCATCTGCCCTCGCTGCCCGCGACGGACCTGACGCGCGGGACGACGAGCCTCAACTGACGCGGGTCCGCAACCGACGTAAGGCACGAGCACCTTGGCGAAGAAGCAGAAGAAGCAGACGGCACAGGCCGGGGGGACGCCCGCGACGGTCGCGCTCACCGCGGCCGGCACGTCCTTCACGGTCCACTCCTACGAACACGACCCGTCCCATCCCTCGTACGGCGAAGAGGCCGCGGAGGCGATGGGCGTGTCGCCCGACCGGGTCTTCAAGACGCTGGTCGCCGAGGTCGACGGCGCGCTCACCGTGGCGGTCGTCCCGGTGGCGGGCTCCCTGGACCTGAAGGCGCTGGCCGCCGCGGTCTCGGGCAAGCGGGCCGTGATGGCCGACCCGGCGGCCGCCGAGCGCACCACGGGCTACGTACGGGGCGGCATCTCCCCGCTCGGCCAGCGCAAGAGGCTGCGCACGGTCCTGGACGCGTCGGCGTCGGCGCACCCCACGATCTGCGTCTCGGCGGGCCGCCGCGGCCTTGAGGTGGAGCTGGCGCCGGGCGATCTGGCGTCGCTCACGGACGCGGTGCTCGCGCCGATCGGCCGGGCCTGAAAGCGCCCTCGACACCCGTCCCGTACGGGACTAGTACCGAGGGCATGTCGAAGAAGACGCGCATGCGGAAGTGGCGGGCCAAGAAGCGCAAGGCCAATCACGGCAAACGTCCCGCCTAGGGCCCCGTACCCGGGGCTCAGGGCCCTGGGTACGGATCGGGGGCTCGGGTACCGATCGGAGGCCCGGGTACGGCTCAGGGGCTCGGGTACGGCTCAGGGTCCCGGGGCCCGAACAGTCCCGTGAGGCCGAGGTGCACGGCCAGCGCGGCCACCGGCCAGGCGAGGACCGTGCCCATCGCCTTGAGTTCGAGCGGCGCGTCGAAGACGACCCCCTTGCCGACGGACTTGGCGTGCGCCACCACGTCCGTCTCGGGGCCGAGGAAGATGCCGACCCGCCACGCGAGCAGCGCGCCGAGCAGGCTGCCGACCCCGAGCCCCGCGACCAGCGGGATCCCGCCGCGCTTGCGGAGCAGGAAGACGACGACGCCGCTGACCAGGCCGAAGCCGAGCGACAGCAGGGTGAACGTTCCGTCTGTCCCGATGGCCTGCTCGCCCTCGGTGTCCTTCAGGTACACCGCCTTGCCGTCGGAGACGAGCGGCACCCGCGGCGCGAGCCACATCCACAGCGCTCCGAGCAGCACGCCGGCCACGGCCACCGCGACCATGATCACTGCGGCCTGCACCACTTCGGCCCGCAGGCCGTCGCCGTCCCGCTCGTACCCCTGGGGAGACGTCGCTCCCGACGGGTACGCGGGGGTCTGCCAGGGGTCGTGCGGGGGTTGTTCGTCCGGCGGCGGGGAGGGTGTCAACGGTGCGGTCACCCCCACATCGTGCCAGCACACCCTGTGCGGCGCGTCACCGGACGGCCGCCCGGCGGAACGCCCACGTGGCGACGGCCAGGGAGACGACGCCGACGCCCGCGCAGACCGCGAGGTCCAGGGCGACGACGGCCCAGTCCGGATCCGGCCCGAACGTGCGGGCGAAGGCCTCCACGCCGTAGGTCGAGGGCAGCAGGTCACGCGCGTACTGCAGCACCGTCGGCATGCGGTCGGCCGGGAGCACGCCGAGCAGCAGCGCCGCCGACATGCCCATCTGGCCGAGAAGCGTGGCCAGTTCAGGCCGTGGCGCGAGCAGGCCGAGGGCCGCGCCCAGCCCCGCGAGGGCGGCACCGGCCAACGGGATCACCGCGAGGAGCACCCACAGGTGGGTGAAGGGCAGCCCGAAGAGCCCGCATCCGACGACCGCGGTCACGAACGTGCCGGGCACCGTGAACGAGGCGTACGCGCCCGCGGCCCCCAGGACCACGGCCGCGGGCGGCACGGGGAGCGTGGCGTAGTGGTCGAGCCCGCCGTCGGAGCGGAGCTGCCCGAAGTACTGGGCGAGCAGGTTGAGGGCGACGAACGCGACGACGAGCACGGAGGACCCGGCGACGACGGCCCGCGCCTCACCGCCCCCGTCGACGACGCCACGCATCAGGATCATGATGCCGACGGACTGGAAGGTCGCGACGAAGAGCAGCGGGATGCGGGCGACCCGGGCCCGCGAGAGCTGGGCGCGGTAGACGGCCGAGAGCGCGGGCAGCAGCCGGGCCGGCGGCCCGAGGGGCGCGGGCGCTGGATCGGCCGCCTCGGCGGGCCCTTCGGCCCGCGCCACGGCTTCGAGGGGAACGGCACTCACCGGGCAACCCTTCTGTAGCTGTTCCTGCGCACTGTGCTCGGTGTCACGCCTTCACCAGCCCCCGTCCGCTGCCGCCCAGGGCGAGGTAGACATCCTCCAGGCTGGGTGTGGCCAGCGTGAAGTCGTCGAGCGCGGCGAACGCGGCACCGCCGGTGACGGCCGCGACGGCGGCCCGCGCCTCGTCCGGGGCGAGCCGCAGGGACCACCTGCGCCCCGACTCCACCGCCGAGGACCGCAGCGCGGCCACCTCCGGCACGTCGAGCGGCGCCCGCTCCCGCCACACCAGTTCCACCCTGACCTCGTCCGCGACCTTCTCCTTGAGTCCGGCCGGGCTGTCGCAGGCGATGACCTTGCCCTGGTCGAGCACGGCGACGCGGTCGAGGACGGTCTCGGCCTCGATGACGTTGTGGGTCACGAGGACCACCGTCGTGCCGCGCTCGGCCCTGCGCCAGTCGATGGCCGCCCAGACGGCGCGCCGCGCGACCGGGTCCATGCCGGTGGTGGGTTCGTCGAGGACGAGCAGCTGCCGCTCCCCCACCAGGGCGGTGGCGAAGCAGGCGAGCCTGCGCTGCCCGCCGGAGAGCTTCTTCAGCGGCCGTGCGGCCAGCGCCGTGAGCCCCAGCTCCTCGAGGACCGCGTCCCGCTCGGCCCGCGCCCGCGGCACGTCGAGCCCGCGCAGCCGCGCGGTCGTCTCGACGGCGAGCGACACGGTCAGCTCGTCGAGGGCGGTGGACTCCTGGCCGAGGTACGCGAGGATCCGCGCGGCCCGTTCGGGGTGGCGCACGATGTCGTGGCCGAGGATCTCGACGCTGCCGCTGTCGGGCCGCATCAGGCCGGTCAGCTGGCGTACGAGGGTGGACTTGCCGGCGCCGTTGGGGCCGAGCAGACCGAAGATCTCGCCGCGTTCGACCGTCAGACGGATCCCGTCGGTGGCGCGGACCTCGGGGGTCGCGGGCCTGCCGCGCCGGGCGCGGGCGGCGGGATAGGTCTTCACCAGGTCGCGCACCGCGCAGACGGCGTCGTTGCCGTGTTCCTGACGGAGTCCCTGTCGGACTGCCGGTGTCGGGCGCGTACTCACGAGGGACGAGCCTACGGGGTCGTGGGGCTCGGACTGCGCCCGGGGCGCCCCGTACGTCCCTTCTCAGTCACCTGCGCGGTCCCCCGCGGGCGCGTGCTCGGCGGCCGTGCGCGCGTCGACCTCGCGCCAGAAGCCGGCCCTGATCGCGTACCGGTCGTGCTCGTCGATCTGGTCGTCCTTGTGCGCGAGCAGGCCGAACCGTGCGGCGTAGCGGAGCAGCTCGCCGTCGACGCGGTGCGGGATGCGGGGGTACATCGTCGACAGCTTCTGCAGGCTGTGCTGTTCCGGGAGCCGCGCCATCCAGCGCCGCGCGAACACCTGACCGACTTCGAAGGGGTCGCCGCCGACGGTGGTGATGTCCTCCTCGCGGTCGGCCCAGCGCTGCTCGGCCGTGGTCAGCTGAGCGAGGGTGGGCAGCGCGGCGGCCTCGGCGCCCTCGGCGGCGGTGCCCGGGCGCTCGACCCAGCCCTTGTCGGAGGACCAGCGCAGTGTCGCGTTGGTGGGGTGCTGCGGGGGCTGGGTGCCGGGGCCGCGCAGGGCGGCGAGGTCCTTGGGAGTGGGCACGCCCTTGCCCGGCGGCATGCGGTGCTCGTCGGGCTGCCTGCCGTTGGCGGCGGGTTCGGGGTGGTGGTCCTGGGCCTCTTCCTCGGTGTGCTGCGCGGCGGCGGCGAGTGCGGACTCCGGCAGGGGGGCGGAGAGGATCGCGGCGATCTCGGGGCGCGGCGCGGGCGGGGGCGCGCAGATGCCGGTGAGCTCCTTGGGGCGGACGGCCTTGGTGATCCAGGCGCGGTCGAGTACGCGCCGTTCGTCGGCCTCCGCGACGAGGTCCTCGGACTGGTTGTAGTCGCCGTCGGCGGCCTGGACTGCCCACAGGTGGACGGCGACGCCGTGTTCCTTGGCGGCCATCATGCCGGGCAGCAGATCGCCGTCGCCGGTGACGAGCACGACGTCGGAGCAGGCGCGGTTGCGGGCCAGTTCGGTCAGTTCGGCGTGCATCGCGGCGTCGACGCCCTTCTGCGCCCACCGGCCGTCGCTGCGGGTCAGGGCGCCCAGGCGGACGGTGACGCGCGGCATGACGCGCAGCCGCCGGTGTTCGGGCTGGGGGACGCGGTCGGGGGCGCCGTCGAACCAGTAGATGCGCAGGAGGGGGCGCTCGGTGTCGGATTCCGCGCGTTCGCGCAGGCCCTGGATGAGGGCGGAGTGATCGACGGTGATCCGGGACCTGGACGGTTCGCCGGCGAGGAGACTCGCGGCGGCACCCAGCAGATAACCGGCGTCCACCAGGACGATGCAGCGATCCACGCGGTCCACCCTCTTTCCCTGGAGGTTCCCTGACGTGCCTGGAGGTTCCAGGACAGTGCTACGTGCCTGGAGGTCTCTGGACGTTCCCTCGAAGGCCCACGAAGACACCCTGTCGGGTCGACGAATCAGGGGTGCGGGTCCGCGTCGGGTTCCCTTCGAGTCTGCCCGACCCGGCGGAGGTTAACGGCCGGAACTCGATCTTCGGCGTGGCGCATCGGCGGATCGCTCCCCGACAGGCCTTATTACGCACGGTAATTCTCCGAAATGCACTCTTTCGCGCGATATGTGAATCTGGTCGCGTCCTGGCCCCCAGATCCCCCTCAGGAGGAAGATCACTATGGCCAAGAACAAGAACCGCAAGCAGGGCAGCCAGCAGGACCGCGCATCGGCGGCCGAGCAGGCTTCGGAGCAGGCCAAGTCGACCGCGACGGAGGCTCAGTCCGCCATGGAGTCGCAGTCGCAGGGCAGCCCTGCCGATGTTGCCCGTAAGCACCAGCGACGCTTCGGTCACAACTGACGCGCGCCCAGGCACACATGGCACGCATGAGGGGCGCACCCGGTCCGGGTGCGCCCCTCATGGCATGAGTCAGCCGGTGAGCGGGGGCGGGGTCAGCCCGCCAGGCAGGACGGGCCGAGCAGCACCTTCAGGTCGCCGAAGAGCGCCGGGTCCGGCTTCACGCGGTGCCGGTCGAGCCGCAGCACGGTGGTCTTCTGCGCGCCCTGGAGCTTGATCCGCACTTCGCTGTTGCCGCGGTGGTGGCTGAGGACCTCCCCGAGGCGGGTGATCATCGGCGGGCTCACCTTGACCGTCGGGATGGTGATGATCACGGGCGCGTTGGTGCCCGCGTTCGACAGGTCGGGGACCTGCATCTCCATCGCGACGAGCCGCGGCACGTCCTCGCGCTTGTCGAGGCGTCCCTTGACGAACACCACGGCGTCCTCGACGAGTTGCGTCGACACCAGCTGGTACGTGGCCGGGAAGAACATGCACTCGATGGAACCGGCGAGATCCTCGACCGTGGCGATCGCCCAGGCGTTGCCCTGCTTGGTCATCTTGCGCTGCAGGCCCGAGATGATGCCGCCGATGGTCACGACGGAACCGTCGGAGAAGTCACCGCCGGTGAGCTGCCCGATGCCCGCGTCCGCCTTGTCGGACAGGACGTGCTCCAGGCCGAAGAGCGGGTGGTCGGAGACGTACAGGCCGAGCATCTCGCGCTCCTGGGCGAGCAGGTAGGTCTTCTCCCACTCGTCCTCGGAGAACTCCACGTCGAGCCCGAAGCCCGGCTCGTCGCCGCCGGACTCCTCCCCCATCCCTCCGAAGAGGTCGAACTGCCCCTCGGCCTCCTTGCGCTTGACCGCGACCACGTTGTCGATCATCGGCTCGTACTGCGCGGTGAGGCCCTTGCGGGTGTGCCCCATCGTGTCGAAGGCGCCCGCCTTGATCAGCGACTCCGTGGTGCGCTTGTTGCAGGCGGTGGCCTCGACCTTGTCCAGGTAGTCGGGGAAGGAGGTGAACTTCCCCTTCGCCTTCCGCGACCGGATGATCGACTCGACCACGTTCGTGCCGACGTTGCGGACGGCCTCCAGGCCGAAGAGGATCACGTCGTCGCCCTGGGCGGCGAAGTTGTGCACCGACTCGTTGACGTTCGGCGGGAGCACCTTGATGCCCATGCGGCGGCACTCGTTGAGATAGATCGCCGACTTGTCCTTGTCGTCCTTCACCGAGGTGAGGAGCGCGGCCATGTACTCGGCCGGGTAGTTCGCCTTCAGGTAGGCGGTCCAGTAGGTGACCAGGCCGTACGCGGAGGAGTGCGCCTTGTTGAACGCGTATCCGGCGAACGGGACCAGGACGTCCCACAGGGCCTGGATCGCCTCGTCCGAATAGCCGTTCTTCCGGGCGCCCGCCTGGAAGAGGACGAAGTTCTTCTCCAGCTCCTCGGGCTTCTTCTTGCCCATCACGCGGCGCAGGATGTCGGCTTCGCCGAGCGAGTAGCCGGCGACGATCTGCGCGGCCTTCTGCACCTGCTCCTGGTACACGATGAGGCCGTAGGTGAGGCCGAGCGTCTCCTTCAGGGGCTCTTCGAGCTCCGGGTGGATCGGCGTGATCTCCTGGCGGCCGTTCTTGCGCTCGGCGTAGTTCGTGTGCGAGTTCATGCCCATCGGGCCCGGCCGGTACAGGGCCGAGACGGCGGAAATGTCCTCGAAGTTGTCGGGCTGCATCTGGCGCAGCAGCGAGCGCATCGGGCCGCCGTCGAACTGGAAGACGCCGAGCGTGTCACCGCGGCAGAGCAGTTCGAAGGTCTTCGGGTCGTCGAGCGGGAGGGAGAGCATCTCCAGGTCGATGCCCTTGCCGGCCCGCACCATCTTGACGGCGTCGTCCATGATGGTGAGGTTGCGCAGGCCCAGGAAGTCCATCTTGAGCAGGCCGAGCGACTCGCACTGGGGGTAGTCCCACTGCGTGATGGTCACGCCGTCGGTGTGCCGGGTCCAGAGCGGGGCGTGGTCGACGATCGGCTCGCTGGACATGATCACGCCGGCAGCGTGCACGCCCATCTGCCGGACCAGGCCCTCGACGCCCTTCGCGGTGTCGATGACCTTCTTCACGTCCGGCTCGTTCTCGTACATCCCCCGGATCTCGCCCGCTTCGCTGTAGCGCGGGTGCTTGGGGTCGGTGATGCCGGAGAGGTCGATGCCCTTGCCGAGGACGTCGGCGGGCATCGCCTTGGTGAGGCGGTCGCCCATCGCGTACGGATATCCGAGCACGCGCGCGGAGTCCTTGATCGCGTTCTTCGCCTTGATCTTGCCGTACGTGCCGATCATGGCGACCTTGTCGGCGCCGTACTTCTCCGTCACGTACCTGATCACTTCGACGCGCCTGCGCTCGTCGAAGTCGATGTCGACATCGGGCATGGAGACGCGCTCGGGGTTGAGGAACCGCTCGAAGATCAGTCCGTGCGTGATCGGGTCGAGGTCGGTGATGCCCATCGCGTACGCCACGATCGAACCGGCCGCGGAGCCTCGGCCGGGGCCGACCGCGATGCCGTTGTTCTTGGCCCACATGATGAAGTCGGCGACGACCAGGAAGTACCCCGGGAACCCCATCTGGATGATGATGTCCATCTCGTACTCGGCCTGCTTCTGCCGGTCCTCGGGGACACCGCCCGGGTAGCGGCGCTCCATGCCGCGGCGGACCTCCTCCTGGAACCAGGTGACCTCGGTGAAGCCCTCCGGGATGTCGAACTTCGGCATCAGGTCGCGCTTCTCGAACATGCCCGTGGTGTCGATCTGCTCGGCCACCAGGAGCGTGTTGCGGCAGCCCTCCTGCCACGCGTCCGAGGAGTCGATGGCGTACATCTCCTCCGTGGACTTCAGGTAGTAGCCCGTCCCGTCGAAGCGGAAGCGGTCCGGGTCCGAGAGGTTCTTGCCGGTCTGGATGCAGAGCAGCGCGTCGTGCGCCACGGACTCGTGCGCGTACGTGTAGTGCGAGTCGTTCGTCACCAGGGGCGGGATGCCGAGCTTCTTGCCGACCCGGAGCAGGTCGTCACGGACCCGGCGCTCGATGTCGATGCCGTGGTCCATCAGCTCCAGGAAATACCGGTCCTTGCCGAAGATGTCCTGGTAGTCCGATGCCGCCTGCACCGCCTCGTCGAACTGGCCGAGCCGCAGCCGCGTCTGCAGCTCGCCCGAGGGGCAGCCGGTGGAGGCGATAAGACCCTCCGACCACTGGGAGATGGTCTCCCTGTCCATGCGGGGCCACTTCTGCAGCCAGCCCTCCGCATAGGCGTCGGAGGAGAGCCGGAAGAGGTTGTGCAGGCCCGTCTTGTTCGCCGCCCAGATCGTTTTGTGCGTGTAACCACCCGAACCGGACACGTCGTCGCGCTTCTGGTGCGGCTGGCCCCACTGGATCTTCCGCTTGTTGCGGCGCGACTCCGGCGCCACGTACGCCTCGATCCCGATGATCGGCGTGACGCCCGCCTTCTGCGCCGAGTGGAAGAAGTCGTACGCCCCGTGCAGGTTGCCGTGGTCGGACATGGCGATGTGCGTCATGCCCATCTCATTGGCCGCGTCGAACATGTCCTTGAGCCGCGCGGCACCGTCAAGCAGCGAGTACTGGGTGTGCACGTGCAGGTGCGTGAAGGGCGGCTTGGTCACGGTGGAAGGCCTCCGGAGAACGGCGGGCTACAGGCTGCGGACAGTCTGGGGGGACAGCGTGGAAGTCTAATCCGGAGCGCTGACAGCCGACGGGCACTCGGGGGTACGGTCGAGCGTTGGAAGGGACGGAACCCAGTCCTTGAAGGGCGGAACATCCGCCCTTATGTCACGCACCACATGTCACGCACCACCCCTGTACCAGGAGGCACCCAGCGATGTCGGTCCCGCAGCCCACGGCTGAGCAGCGCGGCGAGGAGATCCTCGCCGTCTTCGACACCGCGTTCGGCGAGCTGCTCGCCGCGGACCCCGCCGCGTTCCGGGTCAAGTTCCGGAAGATGGCCTCCTCCGCCTTCGCGTTCTACCGCGGCACGGCCTGCCTGTTCTACGGCGACCTGGAGCGGGAGCAGCACGGCGGCCCCTACCTCGACGACCGCACGGGCCGGGTGTGGATCCACGGCGACCTGCACGCCGAGAACTTCGGTACGTACATGGACGCGCAGGGCCGCCTGATCTTCAACGTGAACGACTTCGACGAGGCCTACGTGGGCCCCTTCACCTGGGACCTGAAGCGCTTCGCCGCCTCCGTGGCCCTGATCGGGTACACGAAGGCGCTGGGCGACGACCAGATCACCGACCTCGTGCGGACGTACGCGGCGGCGTACCGCGAGCGGATCCACGACCTGGCGACCGGCGCCAAGAGCGACGAGGTGCCGCCCTTCACGCTGGACACCGCCCAGGGCCCCCTCCTGGACGCGCTGCGCGACGCCCGTTCCCTGACCCGGTTCGGGCTGCTCGACTCGATGACCGAGATCCGCGACTTCGAGCGCCGCTTCGCGGCCGGGGGCGGCTCCATCGAGCTCGACGCCGCCACGCGGTACAAGGTCCTCGCCGCGTTCGACGGCTATCTGGAGACGCTGCCGGAGTCCTCGCTCACCCGCCCCGACTCGTACCGCGTGAAGGACGTCGTGGGCCGTCGCGGCATCGGCATCGGCTCCGCGGGCCTGCCGTCGTACAACATCCTCCTGGAGGGCAACAGCGACGCCCTGGAGAACGACGTCGTGATCTACCTCAAGCAGGCGCAGACCCCCGCCGTCTCGCGCCACATCACGGACCCGGCGGTCCGTGGCTACTTCCAGCACGAGGGCCACCGCACGGTCATCTCGCAGCGCGCGCTGCAGGCGCACGCCGACCCCTGGCTCGGCTGGACCGAGCTGGACGGCGCGGGCCAGCTGGTCGCCGAGGTGTCGCCGTACGCGGTGGACCTGGACTGGTCGGACATCGACGACCTCGACGAGATCTCCTCCGTCGTCGCCGACCTGGGCCGTGCCACGGCCACGATGCACGCCGCCGCGGACGACGAGAGCGGACACTCCGACCTGGTGCCGTTCTCCACGGAGCGCGCCATCGACGCCGCGATCGCCGGGGACGAGGACGGCTTCGCGGACCTGCTCGTCGACTTCGCGCACTCGTACGGCGCACGCGCGCGTGCGGACCACCAGATCTTCGTCGACCTGTTCCGCAACGGTCGGATCCCGGGGCTGTAGGCACCGCCCACAGGAACACATGGCACACTCCTCCGCGATGGACATATCCGGGATTCAGCTCAGAGTGGTGCGCGCGGCGCTCTTCACGGCACTCGTCGTGACGCTGTCCGCCGCGTCGCACGTGCTGCTGTCCCGCGTTCCCCTGCCGCTGACCACCGTCGCGGCGATCGCCGCCGCCGTCTTCGCCATCGCGTACGCGACGGCGGGGCGCGAGCGCGGGTACGGACGGATCGCAGCCCTGCTGATCCCTCTGGAGCTGGCCGCCGACACGGTGTTCACCGCGGGGCAGCACGTCTGCTACGGCGAGGCGGGCGGCCCCGTCGCGGGCCCGCTGCGCGCCGTCGGCTTCGACGTGCTGTGCGGCGGGGCGCCCGTGGGAACCCCGCTGGCCAGGATGACCGCCGAGGGGCACGGCGCCGCCGCGCTCCTCTCCGACGTGGACCCGGGCGCGGCCTGGCTGCTGCTCGGGGCGCACGTCGGGGTGGGCCTCCTCGCGGCGGCCTGGCTGCGGCGCGGCGAGCGGGCGCTGTCCCAGTTGCTCCGCGCGGTCGCCGCCGCGACGTTCCGGCCCCTGCTGATCGCGGTCGCCGCGGTCGCCACCTCCCGCATGCCCGTACGCCGCCCGCCGCGCCCCGCGCGCCGGGTGCCGGCGGTGCGCACGCGGCTCCTCGTGCACTTCGTGGGACGGCGTGGACCGCCGTGCTCGGCCGTCTTCGCCTGAGCACAGCACCCCCACGCAGTTCGTCCACACGGAGAAAAAGATCATGAGCAAGCGCAACAGCCAGGCCGCCAAGTCCGCCGCCCGCGAGCGCATCCGCGCCCAGCAGGAGGCCGAGCGCAAGCGCGAGAAGCGCAAGCGGGCCGCCATCGTCGCCGGTGCGATCGTCGGCGTGCTCGCCATAGCCGGCGGCGTCGGTTACGCCGTCATGCAGTCCAACGCGCCCTCGAAGTGGGAGGAGGCCGCCGACGCCAAGGTGATCACCCCGGCGAACACCTCCGGCAAGGACGGCACCACGGTCACGATCGGCAAGTCCGACACGAAGAACACGGTCCACCTGTACGAGGACCCGCGCTGCCCCGGTTGCGCGGCCATGGAGCAGTCCATCGGCTCCGCGGTCGACAAGGGCATGAAGGACGGCGACTATAAGCTCTCCTTCACCATCGGCACGTTCCTCGACAACAACCTCCAGGGCGAGGGGTCGAAGAACGCCCTCAGCGCGCTCGGTGCCGCCCTGGACGTCAGCTCCGACGCGTTCCTGGAGTACAAGACCGCGCTGTACTCGGCGAAGTACCACCCCTCCGAGTCCACCGACGACTTCGCGAAGGACGAGTACCTGATCAAGGTGGCGAACACCGTGGACGCCCTCAAGAACAACAAGAAGTTCAAGAGCGCCGTCGAGAAGGGGACCTTCGACCCCTGGGCCCTCAAGATGAGCGACTCCTTCCAGTCGGCCGAGGGCGTGGAGTCCACCCCGACCGTCAAGATCAACGACAAGGCCATCGAGACGCCGAAGACCCCCGACGCCTGGAAGGCCGCCCTGAAGAAGGCGGGCGTCACGAAGTAGCGGGCTGATCATCCCGGCTGGGGGGGCGGACTTATCGGGTTCGCCCCCCTCGTGCGATTACCGCTCAGTATCGTGATCGCCCGTGACCAGTCGAAACGATCTTCAGTCGTCGCTCAACTCCCCGGCGCCCAGCCGCCGTACGGTCGTCAAGGCCGCGGCAGCCACCGCCGCCCTCGGTGCCCCTCTCGCCTCCATACCCGCCCACGCGGCCGAGAGACCCGCCTTCCACCACGGAGTCGCCTCGGGCGACCCACTGCCCGACGGCGTCCTGCTGTGGACCCGGGTGACGCCCACTCCGGATGCCGTGCCCGGCTCCGGCAAAGGCCCCGACACCGAGGTGAGCTGGGAGGTGGCCGAGGACAAGGGCTTCACCCGTGTCGTCGGCCGCGGCAGCACCACCGCGCGGGCGGAGTCGGACCACACCGTCAAGGCCGACGTAAGGGGCCTGCACCAGGCCACCACCTATTACTTCCGCTTCTCCGTAGGGGATGTGCACTCCCCCGTGGGCCGCACCCGCACCACCCCCGCGCACGACGCCTCCGCGCACGGTGTCCGCTTCGGAGTGGTGTCCTGCGCCAACTGGGAGGCCGGCCACTTCTCCCCCTACCGCCACCTCGCGGCCCGCACCGAACTCGACGCGGTCCTCCACCTCGGCGACTACCTCTACGAGTACCGGAGCGGCGAGTACCCCTCCGCCGAGTACGTCGTACGTCAGCACGAGCCGAAGCACGAGATCAGGACGCTGGCCGACTACCGCACCCGGCACGGCGTCCACAAGACCGACCCCGACGCGCAGGCGATGCACGCCACGCACCCCGTCATCGCGATCTGGGACGACCACGAGTTCGCCGACAACGCCTGGTCGGGCGGGGCCGTGAACCACTCGCCGGAGACCGAGGGCGACTGGGCGGACCGCATGGCGGCGGCCAAGCGCGCGTACTTCGAGTGGATGCCCGTGCGGCCCTCGACCGAGGGCACCGTCTACCGCCGGGTCCGCTTCGGCAAGTTGGCCGATCTGCACCTGCTCGACCTGCGGTCCTTCCGCTCCGAGCAGGCGGGGTTCGGCAGCGGCGAGGTCGACGACCCGGACCGGACGATCACCGGCCGTGCGCAGCTCGACTGGCTGAAGTCGGGCCTGGCCGCCTCGGACGCGGCCTGGAAGCTGGTCGGCACCTCGGTGATGATCACGCCGGTCGCCTTCGGCTCCCTGCCCGCCCATCTCCTGAAGCCCCTCGCGGAGTTGCTCGGCCTGCCCGGCGAGGGCCTGGCCATCAACACCGACCAGTGGGACGGCTACACGGACGACCGCAAGGAGCTCATCGCCCACCTGCGCGACAACAAGATCCGCAACACCGTCTTCCTGACCGGTGACATCCACATGGCCTGGGCGAACGACGTGCCGGTCAAGGCCGCCACGTATCCGCTGTCGGCGTCCGCCGCGACCGAGTTCGTCGTCACGTCGGTGAGCTCCGACAACATAGACGACATGCTCCACGTCGCACCGCACACCGTCTCCCTCGTGGCGGCGGGCGCCCTCAAGGCCGCCAACCGCCACGTGAAGTGGCTCGACATGGACTCGCACGGCTACGGCGTCCTCGACGTCACGGCCGAACGCTCGCAGATGGACTACTACGTCGTCTCGGACCGGACCGACCCGGCGGCCACCTCGTCCTGGGCCCGTTCGTACCGCACGCTCACCGGCACGCAGAAGGTCGAGCGCGTGCACGCCCCGGTCCGCTGACCGCCGGGAGCAAGCGCTAGAGGGTCTCCAGGAAGCCGAGCGCCGTGCGCCACGTCGCCTCCGTGGCCTCGGCGTCGTAGTCGTCGAGATCCGGGTCGGTGTAGAGGTGCCCGGCGCCCGCGTACCGGTAGATCTCCACGTCGGCGCCGGCCCGGCCCATCCGCAGGTACCAGGCGCTCAGCCAGTCGTCGGACTCGAACGGGTCGGGCTCGGCGACGTGCAGCTGCACCGGCAGCTCGTCCACGGAAGCGTTCTCCGCGAGGTCGGAGGTGCCGTGCAGGAGCAGCAGCCCGCGCGCCTTCTCGTCGCCGAGGGCGAGGGTCTGCGCGGTCGCGGCGCCGAGCGCGAAGCCCGCGTAGACGAGGCCCCGTTCCGAGTAGGGCGCGGCGGCGAGGATCGCGCGCTTCAGGATCTCGTCCTTGCCGAGCTCGTTCTGGAAGCTCCTGCCCTCCTCGACGCTGTCGAAGACGCGGCCCTCGAAGAGGTCGGGGGTCCACACCTCGTGCCCGGCGGCACGCAGCCGGTCCGCCGCCGCGTGCACCGCGGGCCGCAGACCGTACGTCGAATGGAAAAGCACGATGTTCATGGGGCCATCGTGCCATCCGGGCCGTACCCCTACCCTCGGAGGCATGGAGAACGTACTGCGTCCGTTGATCGTGGTCGGCGGCTCGGTCGTGCTCACGGTGGTCGTCGGCTATCTGGTCGACATACTGCTGCGCCGGGCCGACGAACGGCACCACGAGACCCCGCTGTGGGGGCTGCTGCGCCGCTGCCGCGTCCCCCTGCAAGTCGTCCTGTGCACCGCCATCCTGAGAGGCTCCTACGAACAGACGAAGATCGCCAAGGACCACTCGGCAGTCATCGGCCGCACGCTCACCCTCGTCCTCATCGGCTCCACCGCCTGGCTCGTCGTGCGGATCGCGGCAGCGATAGTCGAATCGTCGTACGCGCGCTACGCGGCCATGCACCGCGATCCGGCCCGCGTCCGCCGCGTCCGTACGCAGGTGACCCTCATCCAGCGGGTGGTCACCGCGATCGTCGGTGTCGTGGCCGTCGCCGCGATGCTCCTGACGTTCCCCGCCATGCAGGCCGCGGGCGCCTCGCTGCTCGCCTCCGCCGGCATCCTCGGCATCGTCGCCGGTGTCGCGGCACAGTCCACCCTCGGCAACCTCTTCGCGGGGCTGCAGATCGCCTTCGGCGACATGGTGCGGCTCGGCGACACGGTGGTCGTGGACGGCGAGTGGGGCACGATCGACGAGATCACGCTGACCTTCCTGACCGTCCGCACGTGGGACGAGCGCCGCATCACCATGCCCGTGTCGTACTTCACGTCGAAGCCGTTCGAGAACTGGTCGCGCGGCGGCGCCGAGATGACCGGCACGGTCTTCTTCCAGCTGGACCACTCGGCGCCCGTCGCGCTGATGCGCGACCGGCTCCACGACATCCTGCGCGACTGCGCGGCGTGGGACGGCAGGGACTGGGGCCTCGCGGTCACGGACACCACGCCGACGACGATCCAGGTCCGCGCCCTGGTCACCGCGAAGGACGCGGACGACATATGGACGGTCCGGGTCACGGTGCGCGAGCAGATGATCCGCTGGCTCACCGAGCACCACACCTACGCGCTGCCCCGGGTCACCACGGGCACCGCCGAGCCCGCGCCGAACGGCCACCGCCCGCACTTCGAGAGGTTCACGCCGGACGCGCCCCGGACGGGACGCGGCTGAGCAGGGAGGGGGCGCCCGCGGCCGGGCCGTGGGCGCCCCCTCGTCAGCGCAGGCTGCGTACGTCGAGATGGTGCAGGACCCGGTCGACGATCTCCGGATCGGCGCCGGGTTCGCTGCGCGCGGAGAGCACTTCGTGGCGGGCGGCGGACATCATCTCCCGCTGGATGCGCTGGACCGCCTTCCACCGGTCGACGCGCTTGGCGTACCGCTCGCGGCGCTCGTCGTCGACCAGGTCCGGACTGATCCGGGCCCCGATGTCGAACGCCCCGCGCTGCAACCGCTCGGTGACGTCCTCGGGGAGCTCCTCGACCTCCTCGATCTCCTTGAGGCGGCGCTTGGCCGCCTTGGCGGCGCGCAGGGCGAGCGTGCGCTCCAGCTCACGCTCCTTGTCGGCGTCGGCGCGCACCCCGAGCCTGCGCACCAGCCAGGGCAGGGTGAGCCCCTGCGCGATGAGGGTGGCCATGATCACGCAGAACGCGATGAAGATGATCTCTTCACGGGCCGGGAACGGACTGCCGTCCTCCGTCTTGAGGGGAATGGCCAGCGCCAGCGCCACCGACGCCACGCCGCGCATCCCCGACCACCACATGACGACGGTCTCGCGCCAGGTGGTCGGGATCTCCTCGTCGACGTCGCGCAGCTTGTGCAGCCGCTTGGCCAGCCAGGTCGCGGGCAGCAGCCAGAGCAGGCGTACGCCGACGACGACGGCGACGATCGCCGCGCCCCAGCCGAACATCTCCCACTGGTGGCCGCTCGCGATGCCGAAGACGTTGTGCAGCTCCAGGCCGATGAGGCCGAAGGCGATGCCGGTGACCAGGGTGTCGACGATCTGCCAGAACGTCTGCCCGGTGATCCGGCCGAGCACGTCGTCGGCGTCGACGGCGTTCTCCGCCAGGTAGAGCGCGGTGACGAGGACCGCGAGCACCCCGGATCCGTGCAGCTCCTCGGCGAGCACGTAGCTGACGAACGGCACGAGGAGGGTGAGGCCGGTCTGCAGGGTGGCGTCGCCGAGGATCCCCATGAGCTTGTTGGTGAGCCAGCCGAGCACGAGGCCGACCACGACGGCGACCACGGCCGACAGGACGAGGAGCCCCACCGCGGAGGGCCAGGAGAAGGAGCCGCTCACGGCCGCCGTGATCGCCACGTGGTAGAGCACGATGGCCGTGACGTCGTTGAAGAGCCCCTCGCCCTCCAGGATCGACACGAGCCTGCGCGGCAGCCCGAGCGACCCGGCGACCGCGGTCGCGGCGACGGGGTCGGGCGGCGCGACGAGCGCCCCCAGCGCCACGGCCGCCGCGATGGGCAGCCCCGGCACGAACGAGTTGGCGACCGCCGCGACCGCCGCGGTCGTCACGAAGACCAGGGCCACGGCGAGCAGCAGGATGGGGCGGATGTTGGCCGTGAACTGCCTCCAGGAGGTGCGCTGCACGGCCGCGTAGAGCAGCGGCGGGAGCACCAGCGGAAGGATGTAGTCCGGCGGGATCTCCACATTGGGTACGAACGGCAGCAGCGCCATGCCGATGCCGGCCAACGTCATCAGGACCGGCGCGGGCAGCCCGAGCCGGTCCCCCAGGGGCACGGTGACCACGGCACCGAGCAGCAAGATGAGCACCAGCGCCAGTTGATCCACGTGTGCACTCCGGCGGTCGAGACTTGGACGATCAAGACCTCAACCCTGCCACGCCGTCACCGTCAACCGGAGCAGCGCACTCGTCAGGTCAGTGACTTCCGCATCGCGCGGTGCGGAATGCCGGCGTCGGGGAACACCGGGCCGTACACCTCGTACCCGAGGCGTTCGTAGAAACCCAGGGCGTGCGTCTGCGCGTGCAGGTCGACCGCGCTCAGGCCACGCGCGCGTGCCGTGTCCTCGATGGCCCGGACCAGGGCGGCGCCCACGCCGAGTCCGCGCGCCGCCCGTGTCACCGCGAGCCTGCCGAGCGCGCCGACGGTGGTGTCCCCGCCGTTCTTGGCGGCCGCGGCGGATCCGGTCAGGAGCCGGCCGGTGCCCAGCGGAACGCCGTCCTCGCGGACGGCCAGGACGTGCACGGCCCGGGCGTCGTACTCGTCGTACTCCAGCTCTTCGGGGACCTGCTGCTCGGTCACGAAGACGTCCTTGCGGACGGCGAAGCAGGCCTCCACGTCGTCGGTGTGCTCGGCGACCCGGATCGTCACACCGGTCACGAGCTCTCCGCCCGGACGCGGTCCAGCGCCTTCTGGAGGTCCTCGGGATAGCCGCTCTCGTACTCCACCCACTGGCCGTCGCCCGGGTGCTCGAAGCCGAGCCGGACCGCGTGCAGCCACTGGCGGGTGAGGCCGAGGCGCTTGGCGAGGGTCGGGTCCGCGCCGTACGTCAGGTCGCCCACGCACGGGTGCCGGTGGGCCGACATGTGCACGCGGATCTGGTGCGTGCGGCCCGTCTCCAGCTTGATGTCGAGCAGGGAGGCGGCGCGGAAGGCCTCGATGAGGTCGTAGTGCGTCACGGAGGGCTTGCCCTCGGCGGTGACCGCCCACTTGTAGTCGTGGTTCGGGTGGCGGCCGATGGGGGCGTCGATGGTGCCGCTCATCGGGTCGGGATGGCCCTGGACCAGCGCGTTGTAGCGCTTGTCGACCGTGCGCTCCTTGAACTGGCGCTTCAGGGAGGTGTACGCACGCTCGGACTTGGCGACGACCATGAGACCGGAGGTGCCCACGTCCAGGCGGTGCACGATGCCCTGGCGCTCGGCGGCACCGGAGGTGGAGATCCGGTATCCGGCCGCCGCGAGGCCGCCGATCACGGTCGTGCCCGTCCAGCCGGGGCTGGGGTGCGCGGCCACGCCGACCGGCTTGACGATCACGACGATGTCGTCGTCGTCATGCACGATCTCCATGCCCTCGACGGGCTCGGCGACGATCTGCACCGGAGCGGGCGCCTGCGGCATCTCCACTTCCAGCCAGGCGCCGCCGTGCACCCTCTCGGACTTGCCGACCACCGAGCCGTCGACCGAGACCTTCCCCGCCGCGGCGAGCTCGGCGGCCTTCGTACGGGAGAACCCGAACATGCGCGAGATGGCGGCGTCGACGCGCTCGCCCTCCAGGCCGTCCGGCACGGGCAGGGTACGGATCTCGGGAATCGTGCTCACCCATTGAGTATGCAGGAGCGCACCGACACTCCCGCACCACAGGGTTCCCGCCGGGGCTGTGACACAGGCTCTCAGTCCTTGTGGACGGTGCCGTCCGGGTCCAGGCCGCGGAAGGAGAGCAGCACGATCAGGATGCCGCCGCAGACGATCGCCGAGTCCGCGAGGTTGAACACCGCGAAACCCTTCGGGGCGATGAAGTCGACGACCGCGCCCTCGAAGACGCCGGGCGCGCGGAAGAGGCGGTCGGTGAGGTTGCCCAGGGCGCCGCCGAGCAGCAGGCCGAGGGCGATCGCCCACGGCAGGCTGTACAGCTTGCGGGCGAGCCGCGCGATCACCACGATGACCGCCGCGGCGATACACGTGAAGATGATGGTGAAGGCCTCGCCGAAGCCGAAGGCCGCACCAGCGTTCCGGATCGCGGAGAGGCGGAGCCACTCGCCGACGAGTTCGATCGGCTCGTGGTGCTCCAGCTTGGCGACCACGATCATCTTGCTGATCAGGTCGAAGGCGTACGCAACGACGGCCACCGCGAAGAGCACGGCGATCTTGCGCTTGCCCTTGCCCGCGCTCCCGGCGTCGGCCTCGGGCACGCCTTCACCCTCGGCCTGGGGCTCGGCCCGCTGCCCGTCCTTCTCGGCCGCCGCCTTGCCCTCGGAGTCCGGACCGGACTGCTCCGGCCCGTCCCCGGCCGCTTCAGGGATGTCCGGCGTACCGATGATGCGCTCCGCCTCTGCCACGTGAGTCCCTCAACCTAGGTACCTGACTGGGGACGAGAGTACGGCACACACGTACGGTCCCCGGTGCCCAGGCCGTGCTCAGTAGCGGCGTTCCTGCTTCTGCTTGCACTCCACGCACAGGGTCGCGCGCGGGAAGGCCTGCATCCGCGCCTTGCCGATCGCGTTGCCGCAGTTCTCGCAGAGGCCGTACGTCCCCGCGTCGAGTCGCTCCAGGGCGCGCTCGGTCTGCAGGAGCATCTCGCGCGCGTTGGCGGCCAGCGCCATCTCGTGCTCCCGCGTGATGTTCTTCGTGCCCGTGTCCGCGTCGTCGTCGCCCGCCCCGTCTCCGGAGTCCCGCATCAGCCCCGCCAGGGCGTCCTCGGAGGCCGCGATCTCGCTGCCGAGGCGCAGCGCCTCGCTCTGCAGCTCCGTGCGGGCCTCGGTGACCTCTGCCGGGGTCCAGGGGTCCTCGCCGGGCCGGACCGCGAGCTCGCCGGGCTCCGCCGCGGCGGCGCGTGCCTTGGGCACGGCCGTCGGCTGCTTCGCTGCTGTCGCCGTGCCCGGAGTCTTCTTCGCAACCACCGTCGTGGCTCCCGTCGTCTCCGCGGCCTCAGCCGCACCGTCGGCCGCGGACGCGACCGTCTTCTTGGCCGTGCTCTTCTTGGCTGTGCTCTTGTGCGCGGCGCTCTTCTTGGCCGTACGTTTCTGCGCGCTGGTCTCTTGCCCGGTGCTCGCTTGCGCGGTGCCCTCTTGCCCGGCGCTCGCTTGCCCTGTGCTCTTGTGCGCGGTGCTCTTCTTCGCGGCCGACTTCTCCGCAGGCGCGTGCTCGCCGCCCCCGGCATCCGGAGCGCCCACCTCCGCACCGCCCGCCTCGCTGGCGGCCTTCTTGGCGGTGGCCTTCTTGGCCGCCGCCTTCTTGGCCGGTGCGTCGACAGCGGCGCCCTTGGAGGCCTCGGATTCGGCCGCCGTGGTCTTGGAGGCCGCGCGCTTGGAGGCCCCTCCCTTCGTCGCCCCGGCGGCCGGGGCGCTCGCCGCGGTCGACGACTTGGACGGCGCCTTCTTCGTCGCCGTCTTCTTGCCGCTCACATCCTTGGCCGTCCCCGCGGCCGCGCCTGTGGATCTGCCGGACGCCGACTGCTGTACGGCGGTCTTCTTCGCCACCATGGCCGCGGCCCCTTCACATATTGTGATCTTGCTCGCGAATCGTGCTGGGACGATAAATCGACTCCAGGCCCGCGGCAACGGGGCACGCCGCCCGATCCCCCCGCCCCACGGGTGCCGCGCGGCGAGTCTGCATGCGTTGTGCCCAACTCCCTGCCGGGTAATCCGCAGGACGGAACGCGCCCGGAACCGCTCGCCCCGCATGTCGCCATTCGGGTCAGTCACCGCCTCCTCCGCCGCCCGCCCCGCGGCTCCCGAAAAACCGGTCGGAGCCCCCTCCCCGCGCGCCGTACACTGGACGGCAGCGAGAAGCGTGGATGGGGACGAGTAGCGGCGCACGCAGCCATGAGCGACCCGGGGACGGTGCGAGCCCGGGGGCCGGCACGACGTGAAGATCACCCCGGAGCCGCCGGAAGAACGCCGGAGCACCCCAGCCGAGGCCAGTAGACCCGGTATCGCGACCCCAATGAGGGGGCTCACCGGTGCGAACCCCGCGCCGGAGGGCCAAGGAGGGTGGTACCGCGGGAGCGCGCCGCACCAGGCGCACACAGCTCTCGTCCCTCCGACGGAAGGCAGCACATCCGCCGGAGGACTCGTTGAATACGCCGCCGCAGTACCGTCAGGTGCCCGCCCAGGTCGACCTGCCCGCCCTCGAACACGCCGTGCTCGACTTCTGGCGCGAGCAGAAGATCTTCGCCCGCAGCCTCGAGCAGTCCGAGGGCCGCCCCGAGTGGGTGTTCTACGAAGGCCCGCCCACCGCCAACGGCATGCCGGGCGCCCACCACATCGAGGCCCGCGTCTTCAAGGACGTCTTCCCGCGCTTCCGCACCATGCGGGGCTACCACGTGGCCCGCAAGGCCGGCTGGGACTGCCACGGCCTCCCCGTGGAGCTCGCGGTCGAGAAGGAGCTCGGGTTCAACGGCAAGAAGGACATCGAGGCGTACGGCATCGCCGAGTTCAACGCCAAGTGCCGCGAGTCCGTGACCCGGCACACCGACGCCTTCGCCGAGCTCACGACCCGCATGGGGTACTGGGTCGACCTCGACGACGCGTACCGCACGATGAACCCCGAGTACGTCGACTCGGTCTGGTGGTCGCTGAAGGAGATCTTCAACAAGGACCTCCTCGTCCAGGACCACCGCGTCGCCCCCTGGTGCCCGCGCTGCGGCACCGGCCTCTCGGACCACGAGCTGGCGCAGGGCTACGAGACGGTCGTCGACCCGTCCGTCTACGTCCGTTTCCCCCTCACCTCCGGTCCCCTCGCGGGCGAAGCCGCCCTCCTGGTCTGGACGACGACCCCCTGGACCCTCGTCTCCAACACCGCCGTCGCCGCGCACCCCGACGTCACCTACGTCGTCGCGACGGACGGCAAGGAGAAGCTGGTCGTCGCCCAGCCGCTCGTCGAGAAGGCCCTCGGCGAGGGATGGGAGACCACCGGCGAGACCTTCACCGGCGCCGAGATGGAGCGCTGGAACTACCAACGTCCCTTCGGCCTCGTCGAGTTCCCGGCCCCGGCGCACTACGTCGTGAACGCCGAGTACGTGACGACGGAGGACGGCACCGGTCTCGTCCACCAGTCCCCCGCCTTCGGTGAGGACGACCTCAAGGTCTGCCGTGCGTACGGCCTGCCGGTCGTGAACCCGGTCCGCCCGGACGGCACCTTCGAGGAGGACGTCCCGCTCGTCGGCGGTGTCTTCTTCAAGAAGGCCGACGAAAGCCTGACCAAGGACCTCGACGACCGCGGCCTGCTCTTCAAGCACATCGCCTACGAGCACAGTTACCCGCACTGCTGGCGCTGCCACACGGCCCTGCTCTACTACGCGCAGCCGTCCTGGTACATCCGCACCACGGCCATCAAGGACCGCCTCCTCCAGGAGAACGAGAAGACCAACTGGTTCCCGGAGTCGGTCAAGCACGGCCGCTTCGGCGACTGGCTGACCAACAACGTCGACTGGGCGCTGTCCCGCAACCGCTACTGGGGCACCCCGCTGCCCATCTGGCGCTGCGAGGAGGACCACCTCACCTGTGTCGGCTCCCGCGCCGAGCTCTCCGACCTGACGGGCACCGACCAGTCGGACCTCGACCCGCACCGACCGTTCATCGACGCGGTCACCTTCGCCTGCCCGCAGGACGGCTGCGGAGCGACGGCCACGCGCGTGCCGGAGGTCATCGACGCCTGGTACGACTCGGGCTCGATGCCGTTCGCGCAGTGGGGCTACCCGCACAAGAACAAGGAGCTCTTCGAGAGCCGCTACCCCGCGCAGTTCATCTCGGAGGCCATCGACCAGACCCGCGGCTGGTTCTACACGCTGATGGCCGTCGGCACCCTGGTCTTCGACAAGTCGTCCTACGAGAACGTGGTCTGCCTCGGCCACATCCTCGCCGAGGACGGCCGCAAGATGTCCAAGCACCTGGGCAACACCCTGGACCCGGTCCCGCTCATGGACCAGCACGGCGCCGACGCGGTCCGCTGGTTCATGGCGGCAGGCGGCTCCCCCTGGGCGGCCCGCCGCGTGGGCCACGGCACCATCCAGGAAGTCGTCCGCAAGACCCTCCTCACGTACTGGAACACGGTCGCCTTCCAGGCGCTCTACGCCCGTACGTCGAAGTGGGCCCCCAGCGACGCCGACCCGGCGCCCGCCGACCGCCCGCTCCTGGACCGCTGGCTGCTCAGCGAGCTGCACGCGCTCACCGACCAGGTCACCCAGGCCCTGGAGAGCTACGACACCCAGCGTGCGGGCAAGCTCCTGTCCGTCTTCGTCGACAACCTCTCGAACTGGTACGTGCGCCGCTCCCGCCGCCGCTTCTGGCAGGGCGACAAAGCGGCGCTGCGCACCCTGCACGAGGTCGTCGAGACGGTCACACGCCTGCTGGCCCCGCTGACGCCGTTCATCACCGAGCGCGTCTGGCAGGACCTGATCGTGCCCGTGACGCCGGACGCCCCGGAGTCGGTGCACCTCTCCACCTGGCCGGAGGCGGACCTCTCCGCCATCGACCCGGACCTGTCCCAGCAGATGGTTCTCGTACGCCGTCTCGTCGAGCTCGGCCGGGCCACGCGCGCGGAGTCGGGCGTCAAGACCCGCCAGCCGCTGTCCCGCGCACTGATCGCGGCGACGGGCTTCGAGTCCCTCAACCCGGAGCTGCACGCCCAGATCACCGAGGAGCTCAACGTCTCCTCGCTGGCATCGCTCTCCGAAGTCGGCGGTTCACTGGTCGACACCACGGCCAAGGCGAACTTCCGTGCGCTCGGCAAGCGGTTCGGCAAGGGCGTCCAGGCGGTCGCCAAGGCCGTCGCCGAGACGGACGCCGCCGCCCTGTCCCTCGCCCTGCGCGAGGGCACGGCCTCCGTCGAGGTCGACGGCGAGACGGTGACGCTGGCCCCGGACGAGGTCATCATCACGGAGACCCCGCGCGAGGGCTGGTCGGTGGCGTCCGAGTCCGGAGCCACGGTCGCCCTGGACCTGGAGATCACCGAGGAGCTGCGCCGGGCAGGACTGGCCCGTGACGCGATCCGCCTGATCCAGGAGGCCCGCAAGAACAGCGGCCTGGACGTCGCGGACCGGATCGCCCTGCGCTGGACCTCGGCGGACGAGGCCGTGGCCACCGCCCTCGCCGAGCACGCCGGGCTGATCGCGGACGAGGTCCTCGCGACCGACTTCTCGGAGGGTGAGGCGGACGACACGTTCGGACAGCCGTTCACGGACGACTCCCTGAAGCTGACGTTCCGCCTCCGCAAGGCGTAAGCGAAGGCGTAAGCGCTCGTACGAAGGCCCGGTCCCGCCGATGATCTCGGCGGGACCGGGCCTTTGCGCACCCCGCCTCCCGAGGCACACAAAAGGGCCGGGCCCCCAGAAATTCTGGGGGCCCGGCCCTGAACGCTGCCGACGCCTAGGGCGTGATCACGCCCGTCAGTTGTCGTCCTCGTCGATGAGGAAGCCGCGCATCGGCGACGGAGCCTGCTGCATCGGGGCGGGGCCCTGCGGCCGCACCGGCGCCATCGGCTGGGTCATCGCGGGAGACATCTGCTGCTGGCCGCCGTAGGACGGGCCGCCGGCGGGCTGGTTGTTGCCGCCCATCGACTGCTGGCCACCGTAGGACGGAGCACCCGCACCGGCCGGAGCCATCGACGGCGCCGGGGACGGCGGCAGCGAAGCGGTGGCCGGGGTGCGCGGCGGGGCCAGCGAGTCGTCGGCCTGGGTCTCCAGCTGACGCAGCTGCGACTCCAGGTACGACTTCAGACGCGTGCGGTACTCGCGCTCGAAGCCGCGCAGGTCCTCGACCTTGCGCTCCAGCGTGGCGCGAGCGGACTCCAGGGAGCCCATCGCGACGCGGTGCTTCTCCTGCGCGTCCCGCTCCAGGGCGTCGGCCTTGGCACGGGCGTCGCGCTCGAGACCCTCGGCGCGCGAACGGGCCTCGCCGACGATCTTGTTGGCCTCGGAACGGGCCTCCGCGATCGCCTGGTCGGCGGTCTGCTGCGCAAGGGAGAGCACACGGGCGGCGCTGTCGCCACCGGGGCCCTGGCCGGGCTGCGGCATCTGCGGGCCGTGACCGCCCATCGGACCGCCCATGGGGCCGCCCATCGGACCCTGACCCATCGGGCCCTGACCCATCGGTCCCTGACCCTGCGGACCGCCCTGCTGACCGTGTCCACTGGGGCCTGCGGGCAGCTGCGGAGCGCCACCGGGCAGCTGCGGCGGGCCACCCATGGGGCCACCCATCTGCTGCTGCGGCGGGACCGGCTGCGGACCCGATATAGCGGCGGGCACGGGGGCACCGGGACCGCGCTGGTCCTGGGGGCCGGGCCCGTCGGGGCCCTTGCGCATCCCGCCCTGCTGCTGGTTCTGCGCGGCGGCACGGGTGGCCGCGGCGAGCTTGGCGCGCAGGTCCTCGTTCTCACGGAGGAGCCGCGTCAGTTCGGCTTCGACCTCATCGAGGAAGGCATCGACCTCGTCCTCGTCATAGCCTTCTCGGAGGCGGACGGTCGTGAACTGTTTGTTCCGCACGTCCTCGGGGGTCAACGGCATCTCTTCACCTCAACGTAGTCGTCGGCATTCGGCAAGACCGTATTAGACATCGCACTCATCACAGCTGACTCACGATGTGGATCAGGATGTAGACGATGATCATCAGCACGAAGAAGGACAGGTCGAGCGCCACGCCCCCGAGACGCAGCGGCGGAATGAACCGCCGCAGGAGCTTGAGCGGTGGATCAGTGACAGTGTAGGTGGCCTCCAGAACGACCACCATCGGCTTGCCGGGTTGCCATGAGCGGGCGAACTGGAAGACGTAGTCCATGACCAGCCGGAAGATCAGCACGATGAGGAAGCACATCAGCGCGATGTAAAGCACCTGCACGACCACGCTCATGTTCGCGGTTCCCTCTCCCCTGTTACTCGTACTTCGTCGTTCCGGTACTGCGTCTACGGCAACTACTGCATCACTGCGTCTCAGCTCTGGTTGAAGAACCCGCCCTCTGCGATGCGAGCCTTGTCCTCCGCCGTTACATCGACGTTAGCAGGCGACAACAGGAACACCTTCTGCGTCACTCGCTCAATGCTGCCATGCAGGCCGAAGACCAGACCGGCGGCAAAGTCGACAAGTCGCTTCGCGTCCGTGTCGTCCATCTCCGTCAGATTCATGATCACCGGAGTGCCTTCACGGAAGTGTTCCCCGATGGTACGGGCCTCGTTGTAGGTCCGGGGGTGCAACGTGGTGATGCGGTAGGGCTCCCGCTCGGACACGACCTTGGGCATGATCACCGGTGCGTTCTTCTCCAGGCTCTGGCGTTCAGGTGTGATGGATGCCACGGGGGCGATTCGTGCCGGACGTCCGGATTCCGCGGCTGGCGAAGCGGAATGGGACGCCGGCTCGCGCGGGGCGGGCGGCTGCACCACTCGCACCGATTCGTCCCTTTGTGACTGGTGGGACTGGTGCGCCTGATGCGACGGTTCGTGCCTCCTGCGGTCACGCTCCGGCTCCGGCTCGGGTTCGAACTCGTCATCGGGGTCGAACCCCGGACCGTCGTACCCATCGTCCTCCACGAGGCCGAGGTAGACCGCCATCTTGCGCATCGCGCCGGCCATGCTCTGAGTCCTCCGCTCTGTGGTGGATCGGCTGTCGTCACCAACTGCTCGCGATCCACGAGGTATCCCCGCCCAACAGCGAGAATGACCATATTTTCTGCTGTGGTCCGACTTCTTGGCGACGTTACCCGAGCCCGGGTCGGACTCCGAGTACCGCCGTTCCGACGCGCACATGTGTCGCCCCGGCCGCAACAGCCTGTTCGAGGTCCGCACTCATCCCTGCCGACACCATGTTCGCAGCAGGATGAGCCGCGCGCATGAGGGTTGAGAATTCCATCAACCGCTCGAACGCCGCCTGTTGCCGACCCGCGTACGGCCCGGTGAGCGGGGCGACGGTCATCAGACCGTCGAGCCGCAGCCCCGGCGCCCCGGCCACGAGACCGGCCAACTCTTCGATTCCGCCCGGGCCCACGCCCCCGCGCTCGCCCCGCCCGTTCTCCTCCGCGTCGAGCGCGACCTGGATCAGACAGCCGAGCTCGCGCTCCGCGCGCACCGCGGCCGCCGACAGAGATGTGACGAGTTTGGGACGATCAACGGACTGCACCACATCGGCATAACCGACCACGGAACGGACCTTATTGGTCTGCAACTGACCAACGAAGTGCCAGGTGAGAGGCAGGTCCGCGCACTCTGCCGCCTTCGGCGCCGCGTCCTGGTCGCGGTTCTCCGCGACGTGCCGCACGCCGAGTTCGGACAGGATCCGCACATCGCTCGCCGGATAGGTCTTCGTGACCACGATCAGGGTCACTTCTTCCCGCTTGCGCCCGGCCGCGGCGCACGCCGCGGCGATGCGCTCCTCGACCTGCGCGAGGTTCGCGGCGAGTTGGGACTTTCGCTCCGTCATGCCCTATCAGTCCAGCCAGACATAGCCCGCGAGACGACCGGTGGTCCGGTCGCGGCGGTACGAGAAGTGGTCACCGGATTCCAGGGTGCACACCGGCGACTGCTCCCGGTCGCACACCCCGAGCCGCTCCAGCTGGGCGTGCACCCCGGCGGTCACGTCGACCGCGGGCGTGCCCCAGCTCGTCTCGGCGTACGCCGCGGGCTCGACGGCGGCGGCGTCGGCGCGCATCGCCTCCGGCACTTCGTAACAACGCCCGCAGACCGCGGGACCGGTGCGGGCGACGATGCGGCCGGGCTCGGCGCCGAGTTCCACCATGGCGTCGACGGCGGCGGGAACGACACCCGCCAGCATGCCGGGACGGCCCGCGTGCGCCGCGGCCGCCACCCCGGCGACCGGGTCGGCGAGCAGAACGGGCGTGCAGTCGGCGGTGAGGACCGCGAGGGCGAGACCCCTGCGGGCGGTCACCACCGCGTCGACGGCCGGGATTTCGGCGTCCGTGCCCCAGGGCCCCTCGACCACCGCGACATCGCGGCCGTGCACCTGGTTCATCCAGACGACGCGGACCGGGTCGAGGTCGAGGGACTTGGCGGCGAGCGTGCGGTTGGTGCGCACGGCCTCGGGGTCGTCACCGACCGCGCCGCCCAGGTTGAGCTCTTCGTACGGAACGGCGCTCACCCCACCCCACCTGTCGGTGAAGGCGAAGTGCGCGCCGCTCGCGGTGCTGTGCTTGCTTATCACTTCAAGAAGTCCGGCACGTCCAGCTCTTCGGCCTGGCTGTCCTGGTAGGGACGGGCCGGCGGAACCTGCGGGGGTGCCGAGGGCGCGGACGGGGTCTCGCTCACTGGTGCCGCCTCCGCGGGCTCCGGGGTGGCGGGCTCGTCGCGCGGGGTGACGGAGCCGAGTCCGCCGAAGGCCGGGCGGGACGATTCGGCAGGCCGGGCGGGCGTCGCGGGCTCTTCCCGCTTGGCCTGGCCGGACGATGCCGAGCTGAGGACGTTGTCGCGCTTGGACGGCGGCTGCCCGCCGTCGAAGCCCGCCGCGATGACGGTGACCCTGACCTCGTCGCCGAGCGCGTCGTCGATGACGGCGCCGAAGATGATGTTGGCCTCGGGGTGCGCGGCCTCGCTGACCAGCTGAGCCGCTTCGTTGATCTCGAAGAGACCGAGGTCGGAGCCGCCGGAGATGGAGAGCAGCACACCGCGGGCGCCGTCGATGGACGCCTCGAGGAGCGGCGAGGAGATCGCCATCTCGGCCGCGGCCACCGCGCGGTCGTCGCCGCGGGCCGAGCCGATGCCCATGAGAGCCGAACCGGCCTCGGACATGACCGACTTGACGTCGGCGAAGTCGAGGTTGATCAGGCCGGGCGTGGTGATGAGGTCGGTGATGCCCTGGACACCGGAGAGCAGGACCTGGTCCGCCGACTTGAAGGCGTCGAGGACGGAGACCTGGCGGTCCGAGATGGACAGGAGCCGGTCGTTGGGGATGACGATGAGGGTGTCGACCTCTTCGCGCAGCTCCGCGATGCCGTCCTCGGCCTGGTTGGCGCGGCGGCGGCCCTCGAAGGTGAAGGGCCGGGTGACCACGCCGATGGTGAGGGCGCCGAGCGAGCGCGCGATGTTGGCGACGACGGGTGCGCCGCCGGTGCCGGTGCCGCCGCCTTCGCCGGCGGTGACGAAGACCATGTCGGCCCCCTTGAGGACCTCCTCGATCTCCTCGCGGTGGTCCTCTGCGGCCTTGCGGCCGACGGCCGGGTTGGCGCCGGCGCCGAGTCCGCGGGTGAGTTCACGGCCCACGTCGAGCTTGACGTCGGCGTCGCTCATCAACAGGGCTTGCGCGTCGGTGTTGATGGCGATGAACTCGACGCCCTTGAGACCGACCTCGATCATCCGGTTGATGGCATTGACACCACCGCCGCCGACACCGATGACTTTGATGACTGCGAGGTAGTTCTGCGGTGCTGCCACGTCGAAGGCCTCTCGCCTCGAGTTACGTGTCGCCGTTTCGCTCTGACGCGATACGACGACTGATGCCGAATGGGACGGTCCGAACGCCGACCCGAACCCTAACGCTGAAGTTTAGGGTTACCAGTGTGTCTGTTCCTTGGACTCTTCCGAACAGGACACTAAGTCGACAAGTGGCGCACGTTCAACGAACACGCCGAACCTCCCGTTTTTCTTTTCACCCTATGTGATCAGCCGTAGCGCTGCCGAACCAGGGTGCTGGCCTGCGACGATACGCGTCAACTGCCCGCCGATGCGGGGGCGGTGGGGACGCTCACGTCGAAGTGCCGTGCCTTGGGTGCCGCTTTCATGAGCGCGGTGAGGGTAGTGGCCTTGGAAGGCCCCTTCTCACCGCTGCCCCAGTCGACGGTCCGTCCGCCCTTCAACTCCAGCGAGATGGAGTCGTACGAACGGACCTTGACGTTCCGGGTATCGCGGGCGACCGCTTCGGGCAGGTCACCGGCGACCCGCACCGCCTCGCGCAGCAGCCGGTCGGTGCCGAAGCGGCGCAGGCTGGCCGCCGCGCTGTCCCGGTCCACCCGCAATTCGAGCTTCGGGACTCCGCCGGGCGCGCGTCCGACCGTGGCGAATCGCACTCCCTTGGCGTCCACTTCGACGAACTTTCCGCCCTTTTCGATGAGGAGAACCGGCTTGCGTTCCGTCACTTTGAGTCCGATTGCGTGCGGCCAGGAGCGGACGACGTCAACCGAGTCAATTCGGGGCAATTTTGAGCGCAGCCGGTCTTCGAGCGCATCCGTATCGACCGAAATCAGTGGTGTCCCGACGGGGGCGTCGGCCGCCTCGCGGACTTCTTCGGGCGTCAGAACGCGGGTTCCCGACGTCTTCACGTCCTCGAGACGCAGCCACTGCGAGCCGTAGAGCACCCAGACCGCCCCGACGCCGAGCAGCACGGCGAGCACCGAAACGATGATCACAGTGCGCGAACGCGGCAGCCGGAGGCGGCGGATGCGCTGCGGGCGGGGCGGGCCGGACTTCCTCTGCTGCCGTTCGGCGGTGGTCGGTCCGGCCACGGTCCCCTGCCTTCTCACGCGTTGCGGCGTGACGCAATCGCCTCGTACACCATGCCGACGAGCAGCTCGTCGGCGTCCCTGCGGCCGAACTCCGAGGCCGCGCGGGACATCTCGTACAGCCGGTGCGGGTCGGCGAGCACGGGCAGCACATTGCCCTGGACCCACTCGGGCGTCAGTTCCGCGTCGTCGACCAGCAGACCGCCGCCGGCCTTGACCACCGGCTGGGCGTTGAGCCGCTGTTCGCCGTTGCCGATCGGCAGCGGGACGTAGGCGGCGGGGAGCCCGACGGCGGAGAGTTCGGCCACGGTCATCGCGCCCGCGCGGCAGAGCATCATGTCGGCAGCGGCGTACGCGAGGTCCATCCGGTCCACGTACGGTACCGGGATGTAGGGGGGCATCCCCGGCATCTGCTGCACCTGCGGCAATTCGTTCTTCGGGCCGACCGCGTGCAGGATCTGGATGCCCGCGCGCTGCAGGACCGGTGCGACCTGCTGGACGACCTCGTTGAGCCGCCGGGCGCCCTGTGAGCCACCGGAGACGAGTAGGGTCGGCAGGTTCGGGTCGAGGCCGAAGGCGGCGCGCGCCTCCGGGCGGACCCGGGCCCGGTCGAGCGTGGCGATGGTGTGCCGCAACGGGATGCCGATGTAGCGGGAGTTGCGCAGCTTGCTGTCGGGGGTGGCGACGGCCACCCCGTGGGCGTACCGCGAACCGATCTTGTTGGCGAGGCCGGGGCGCGCGTTGGCCTCGTGCACGACGATCGGCGTCCCGGTCCGCTTGGCCGCGAGGTAGCCGGGCAGGGCCACGTAGCCGCCGAAGCCGACGACGCAGTCCGCCTTGGTGCGCTCCAGGATCTGCTCGGCCGCCTTGATGGTGCCGCGCAGCCGCCCCGGGACGGTGATCAGTTCAGGGGTTGGCTTGCGCGGCAGCGGGACGGCCGGGATCAGCGCGAGTTCGTAGCCCCGCTCGGGCACGAGCCGGGTCTCGAGTCCACGCTCCGTGCCCAGGGCCGTGATGCCCACGGTCGGGTCCTGCCTCCGCAGGGCGTCCGCGAGGGCGAGCGCGGGCTCGATGTGGCCGGCGGTCCCCCCACCGGCGAGTACGACATGCACCGAAATTCACCGCTCTCCGGACGAACGCGTCGTGACGCGCCGTCGCATCGTGTTCCATCTCACCCGAGGTTGCCGCATGGCCAGGGCCGCCTTCGCCGCCGGGTCCGATCGCGCGAAGGCGATGAGGAGTCCGATGGCGAACATGGTCGGCAGCAGGGCCGAACCCCCGTAGGAGAACAGCGGGAGCGGGACACCGGCGATCGGCAGCAGACCGAGCACCGCACCGACGTTGATCACGGCCTGCGCCGTGATCCAGGTGGTCACGCCTCCCGCGGCATACCGTACGAAGGGGTCCTCCGTGCGTCCGGCCACGCGGATACCCGCATAGCCTAGAGCCGCGAACAGGGCGAGCACCGACAGTGTCCCTGCCAGGCCGAGTTCCTCCCCGGTGATGGCGAAGATGAAGTCGGTGTGCGGTTCCGGCAGTTGACCCCATTTTTCCACACTCGCGCCGAGTCCGGAACCGAAGAATCCGCCGGAGGCCAGGGCATAGATGCCGTGCACGGCCTGCCAGCACTGGTCGCCGGGGCCGGGATCCGTGGCACCGATGCAGCCGAGCCTGGCCATGCGGTTGGGGCTGGTCTTGATGAGGATCACACCGAGCAGGGCCGCGATGCTGAGCACGCCGGCGAAGAGCCGGGTGGGTGCTCCGGCCAGCCAGAGCAGCCCGAAGAGGATCGCGGTGAGGATGATCGCCGTGCCCATGTCGCCGCCGAGCATGATGAGTCCGAGCAGCATGAAGGCGACGGGGACGAGCGGCACCAGCATGTGCTTCCACTGGGCCAGGAGCCGTTTGTCGTGCTTGCGCGCGAGCAGGTCGGCGCCCCACAGGACCAGGGCGAGCTTGCCGAACTCACTGGGCTGGAGCTGGAACGGGCCGCCCAGGTAGATCCAGTTCTGGTTGCCGTTGACGCTGCGCCCTATCCCCGGGATCTGTACGAGGGCCATCAGGAAGACGGTCACCGCGAGGATCGGGTAGGCGAGCGCCCGGTGCAGTTTGATCGGCATTCGCATGGCGACCAGGAGCAGGATCGTGCCGAGCACGGCCGCCACGAACTGCTTGCGGAAGAAGTACGAGGCGGGCAGGTTCAGCTGCAGCGCCTGGATCATCGAGGCCGAGTAGACCATCACCAGGCCGAGCACGGTGATCAGCAGGCTGCTGCCGAAAATCAGGTAGTACGCCGTGAGCGGCCTGTCCCAGGCCTTGCGGGCCCTGTTGTAGAGCCGCCTGGGCCCGTTCTCGCCCGGAGGCTGGGAGGCTCCTCTGGCGCGTACCGGAGCCGGTCGCCTGGCGACCCGCACGGAAGACCTGGCCACGTTCCCCTCCCAAGGGTGTGCCCGGCGCCCCGCCGGGCGGTAAGCCCGGTCAGGCGCTCGTGGAGCCGAGCTCGCGGACGGCGTCCGCGAACGCTTCACCACGCTTGTTGTAGTTGGTGAACATGTCCATCGACGCACAGGCCGGAGCCATCAGCACGGTGTCCCCCGGCTGGGCAAGATCCGCCGCCCGGCGTACCGCTTCGGACATCGCCCCAGTGTCGGTCCGGTCGAGGTCGACGACCGGGACCTCGGGCGCGTGTCGCGCCAGGGCTTCGCGGATCAGCTCGCGGTCGGCGCCGATGAGGACGGCGCCGCGCAGCCGCTTCGCCGCGTTCTCGACGAGTTCGTCGAAGGTGGCGCCCTTGGCGAGTCCGCCCGCGATCCAGACGATCGACTCGTACGCCGCCAACGACGCCTCGGCGGCGTGGGTGTTGGTGGCCTTGGAGTCGTCGACGTACGCGACGCCCTCGACGTCGGCGACGTGTTCGATGCGGTGGGCGTCGGGGCGGAAGGCCCGCAGGCCGTCGCGGACGGCCGTCGCCTGTACGCCGAAGGCGCGGGCGAGGGCCGCGGCGGCCAGCGCGTTGGCGATGTTGTGCGGCGCGGGCGGCTGGACGTCGGAGATCTCGGCGAGCTCCTGGGCCTGCTTCTGGCGGTCCGGCACGAAGGCACGGTCGACCAGGATGCCGTCCACGACGCCCAGTTGCGAGGGCGCGGGCGCATTCAGCGTGAAACCGATGGCGCGGCAGCCCTCTTCGACGTCGGCCTCGCGGACCAGATCCTCGGTCGCCCTGTCGGCGACGTTGTAGACGCAGGCGACCCGGTTGCCCTCGTAGATCCGGCCCTTGTCGGCGGCGTACGCCTCCATGGAGCCGTGCCAGTCCAGGTGGTCCGGCGCGAGGTTGAGGACCGTCGCGGAGTGGGCGCGCACCGAGGGCGCCCAGTGCAGCTGGTACGAGGAGAGCTCGACGGCGAGCACGTCGTACGCGTCGTCGCCCTTCAGGATGACGTCCACGATCGGGGTGCCGATGTTGCCGACGGCCGCCGTGCGCAGGCCGCCCGCCGTCAGGATCGAGGCGAGCATCTGTGTGGTCGTCGTCTTGCCGTTGGTGCCCGTGATGGCGAGCCAGGGTGCCGCGCCGGGGCCGCGCAGGCGCCAGGCGATCTCGACGTCGCCGACGACGTCCACGCCCGCGTCCGCGGCCGCCGCGAAGAGCGGCGACGACGGCTTCCAGCCGGGCGAGGTGACCACGAGGTCGGTGCCCGCGGGAAGCGTCTGCGCGTCTCCGAGACGTACGGAGATGCCCTCGCCCTCCAGAGAGGCGGCACGCTCCTGGTGCGCCTCTCCGGAGCCGCCGTCCACGACGGTGACCGTCGCGCCGAGGCCGGCCAGGGCGCGGGCGGCACTGATGCCGCTCACGCCGAGACCGGCGACGGTGATGTTCTTGCCCTGCCACTCGGACACAGTGGTCACTTTTCGGCTGCCCATCCCGCGTAGAAGAGTCCGAGGCCGACGATCACGCACATGCCCTGGATGATCCAGAAGCGGACCACCACAAGGACCTCGGACCACCCCTTGAGTTCGAAGTGGTGCTGGAGCGGTGCCATCCGGAAGACGCGCTTGCCGGTCAGCTTGAACGAACCGACCTGGATGACGACCGACATGGTGATCATCACGAAGAGGCCGCCGAGCAGCGCGAGGAGCAGCTCGGTGCGCGAGCAGATCGCGAGGCCGGCGAGCGCGCCGCCGAGGGCCAGCGAGCCGGTGTCGCCCATGAAGATCTTGGCGGGCGAGGTGTTCCACCACAGGAAGCCGAAGCAGGCGCCCATGAGCGCGGAGGCGACCACCGCGAGGTCGAGCGGGTCTCTCACCTCGAAGCACGCCTGGGGGTTGGTCAGGGTGACCGCGTTGGCACAGGACTCCTGGTACTGCCAGACGCCGATGAACGTGTAGGCGCCGAAGACCATCACGGAGGCGCCGGTGGCGAGGCCGTCCAGACCGTCGGTGAGGTTCACGCCGTTCGACATCGCGAGGATCATGAACAGCGCCCAGACCACGAACAGGACCGGGCCGATCGACCAGCCGAAGTCCGTGACGAACGACAGCTTGGTGGAGGCCGGGGTCTGGTTGCGGTTGTCCGGCCAGTTGAGCGCGAGCACGGCGAAGCCGATGCCGACGATCAGCTGACCGGCCATCTTCGCCTTGGCGCGCAGACCGAGCGAGCGCTGCTTGACGATCTTGATGTAGTCGTCGAGGAAGCCGACGAGGCCCATGCCCGCCATCAGGAAGAGCACCAGGAGGCCGGAGAGCGTCGTCTCCGTGCCGGTGATGACCTTCGTGAGGAAGTACGCGATGAGCGTGGCCAGGATGAAGGCGATACCACCCATGGTCGGCGTACCGCGCTTGCTGTGGTGCTCGCGCGGGCCGTCGTCCCGGATGAACTGGCCGTAGCCCTTGCGGGCCAGGAGCTTGATCAGCAGCGGGGTACCGACCAGGGTCAGGAAGAGCCCGATCACACCCGCGAAGAGGATCTGCCTCATCGGCCGGAGACCTGCCCCTCAGAAGACACCGCGGTGTCGTCGAGAAGCGCCGTGGCGACCTTCTCGAGACCGACCGATCTGGACGCCTTCACCAGTACGACGTCTCCCGGGCGCAGCTCGCTGCGCAGCAGGTCGATCGCCGCCTGTGCGTCGGACACGTGCACCGACTCCTCACCCCACGAACCCTCGTTGTATGCGCCCAGTTGGAGCCAGGACGCTTCCCTGCCCCCGACTGCCACGAGCTTGCTCACGTTGAGCCGGACGGCAAGGCGTCCGACCGCGTCGTGCTCGGCGAGCCCCTCGTCCCCGAGCTCGGCCATGTGGCCGAGCACCGCCCACGTACGACGTCCCTTGCCCATGGCCACGAGCGCGCGCAGGGCGGCTCGCATGGACTCGGGGTTCGCGTTGTAGGCGTCGTTGACGACCGTCACGCCGTCCGGGCGCTCGGTGACCTCCATCCGCCAGCGGGACAGCGTGCCCGCCTCGGAGAGCGCGAGGGCGATCTCGTCCACGGACATGCCCAGCTCATGGGCGACGGCGGCCGCGGCAAGCGCGTTCGACACGTGGTGCTCACCGTACAGCCGCAAGGTCACGTCGCTGCACCCGGAGGGTGTGTGCAGCGTAAAAGCAGGCTGTCCGTTCTCTGTGAGCCGGACATTTTCCGCCCGTACGTCGGCGTCGTCGGACTCCCCGAAGAGGAGGACGCGTGCCTTCGTGCGGGAAGCCATGGCGCGGACGAGCGGGTCGTCGGCGTTGAGGATCGCGGCGCCGTCCGCGGGCAGCGACTCCACCAGCTCACCCTTCGCGACCGCGATCTGCTCGCGGCCGCCGAACTCGCCGATGTGAGCGGTGCCGACGTTCAGGACGAGCCCGATCTTGGGCGGGGTGAGTCCGGTGAGGTACCGGATGTGGCCGATTCCGCGCGCTCCCATCTCGAGGACGAGGAAGCGCGTCTCGTCGGTGGCGCTGAGCGCGGTCAGCGGCAGGCCGATCTCGTTGTTGAGCGAGCCCGGCGTGAAGACCGTGGGCGCCTTGCGCTGGAGTACCTGCGCGAGGAGGTCCTTGGAGCTGGTCTTGCCGACCGATCCCGTCAGCGCCACCAGGGTGGCGCCGAGCCGCTCCACGACGTGGCGCGCAAGGGCTCCGAGGGCCGCCTGCACGTCGTCGACGACGACGGCGGGCACACCGACGGGCCGCGAGGCGAGCACGGCGACCGCGCCCGCGGCGACCACGTCGGCCGCGTAGTCGTGGCCGTCGACGCGCTCGCCGACGAAGGCGACGAAGAGGCTGCCGGGCTCCACCTCACGGGAGTCCCGGACGACGGGTCCTGTGACCTGGACGGCCGGATCCGGTATGTCGTACGTCTGCCCGCCGACAACGGTGGCGATCTCGGCGAGGGAGAGGGCGATCACAACTTCATCCCTGGGTTTGCTGGATAGCTTCGCGAAGCACCTGGCGGTCGTCGAAGGGACGCACCACCCCGGCGATGTCCTGTCCCTGCTCGTGGCCCTTGCCCGCGACCAGGACGGTGTCGCCCGGCCTCGCGCGGACGACGGCGGCGCGGATGGCGGCGGCCCGGTCCTCGAAGACGGCGACGTCGCCGCGCTCGTGGGCCGGCACGTCGGCGGCGCCGGCGAGCATCGTGGCGAGGATCGCGAGGGGGTCCTCGCCACGCGGGTTGTCCGACGTCAGTACGGCGGTGTCGGCGAGGCGGGCCGCGGCCGCGCCCATCGGCATCCGCTTGGTCTTGTCGCGGTCGCCGCCGCAGCCGAGCACGATGTGCAGCTTGCCCTCGGTGACCTTGCGCAGCGCGCGCAGGACCGATTCGACGGCGTCGGTCTTATGGGCGTAGTCGACGACGGCGAGGTAGGGCTGGCCCGCGTCGATGCGCTCCAGGCGGCCGGGGACGCCGGGCACCGCGGCGACGCCGTCGGCGGCCTGCTGCGGGTCGATCCCCGCGACGGCCAGCGAGACGATCGCGGCGAGGGTGTTGGCGACGTTGAAGGGACCCGCGAGCGGCGACTTGGCGGTGACGCGTTCACCCTTGGGGCCGACGGCCACGAACGTCGAGTCGAGCGGCCCGACCTCGACGTCCTCGGCGCGCCAGTCGGCGTCGGGGTGGCCCTCGGCGGAGAAGGTGGTGACGGGCACCTCCGACTCGGTGATGAGCCTGCGCCCGTACTCGTCGTCGAAGTTGACCACTCCGACGCGCGAGCGGCGCTCGGTGAACAGCTGCGCCTTGGCCTGGAAGTAGTCCTCCATGCCGGAGTGGAACTCCATGTGCTCCGGGCTGAGGTTGTTGAAGACGGCGACGTCGAAGACGCAGCCGTCCACCCGGCCGAGCACCAGGGCGTGGCTGGAGACCTCCATGGCGACCGCCTCGACGCCGCGTTCGCGCATCACCGCGAACAGCGCCTGGAGGTCGGTGGCTTCGGGGGTCGTCCGCTCCGACTTGATGCGCTCGTCGCCGATGCGCATCTCGACCGTGCCGATGAGCCCGGTCGAGCGCACGCCCTTGAGGCCGCCCTCGATGAGGTACGCGGTCGTGGTCTTGCCGGACGTGCCGGTGATGCCGATCTGCAGGAGGTCGCGGCCGGGGTGGCCGTAGACCGTCGCCGCGAGCTCGCCCATGCTGCCGCGCGGGTCGTCGACGACCAGGACCGGCAGGCCGGTGGCGGCCGCGCGCTCGGCACCCGTCGGGTCGGTGAGCACCGCGGCGGCGCCGAGGTCGGCGGCCTGCGCGACGAAGTCGGCGCCGTGCATGCGGGCGCCGGGCAGCGCGGCGTAGACGTCGCCCGGGCGGACGGCGCGCGAGTCGTGCGTGATGCCCGTGATCTGCGCGCTGCCCGGGTCGGCGACGCCCAGCTGGCCTGCGAGCTCGGTCAGCGAGGTCGGCGAGACCCGGTCCGGCCGCGGCGGTCCCGGATAGGTCACGGGAACGCCCTTCTGGGTGGTTTGGGACTGATCAGCGTGTGGCACGGCGGTGAGCGTACCGGGCGTACCCCTCTCGGAGCGAAGTGAGGGGCGTGCCGGGGGGCGGTTCCCCGGGTCGGGGGTGATCGTTGTCACGGGTGGTTCCTGGTCGGTCTCAGGGCTTGAAGGTCACCGGCAGACGGGCCGGGCCGCTTCCTGTGGGCGGGACTTGGAGCGTCTTGAGGGCGAACTCCATGACTTCCTTGTAGATGGGACCGCAGATCTGGCCACCGAAGTAGCTGCCCTTGGTGGCGTTCTGGATCGCGCAGTAGACCGTGACGCGCGGCTTGTCGGCGGGCGCGAAGCCGGCGAACGACGAGGTGTAGCCCTTGTAGCGGCCGGTTTCGGGGTCGACCCGGTTGGCCGTACCGGTCTTGCCCGCGACGCGGTAGCCGGGGATGCGGGCCTTGGTGCCGGTCCCCTCCTCGTCGTCGACGACGGACTCCAGCATCTGCGCCACGGTCTTCGCGGTCTTCTCGCTGACGACGCGCTTCTTCTTGGGCTTGGGCGCCGACGTGAAGCGGCCGTCGGGGCCCTTCGTGCCGCGCACCAGGGTGGGTTCGACGCGTACGCCTCCGTTGGCGATGGTCGAGTAGACGGAGGCGGCCTGCATGGCGTTGAGGGAGAAGCCCTGGCCGAAGGGGATCGTGAACTGCTGCGATGTGGACCACTTGGCGGGGCGCGCGAGGATGCCGGACGTCTCGCCGGGGAAGTCGAGCCCGGATTTCTTGCCGAGGCCGAACTTGCGCAGATACGAGTAGAGGACCTTGTTGACGTCCTTCTGCGTCTTGCCCAGTTCCCCGGTGGCGAGGATCGTGCCGATGTTGGAGGACTTGGCGAGGACGCCGTTGAGCGTCAGGTGCCAGGTGGGGTGGTCGATGTCGTCCTGGAAGAGGCGGTCGCCGCGGTGCAGCCGGTTGGGCACCGTCACGCGCGTACCGGGCGTGGCCGCCTCCTCCTCGAGGACGGCGGCCATCGACATGACCTTGGCGGTGGACCCTGGCTCGAAGGCGTCCTGGAGCGCGGCGTTGCCGAGGGCCGCGCCGTTGGCCTGCGAGAGGTCGTTCGGGTCAAAGCCGGGGGCGTTGGCCATGGCCAGGACCTCGCCGGTCCGGGTGTCCTGCACTATCACGTAGCCGCGGTCGGCCTTGGACTTCTTGACCTGCTCGCTGATCGCGTTCTGCGCGGCCCACTGGATGTCGCGGTCGATGGTGAGCTCGACGTCGGAGCCGGGCACGGCGGGCGTCTCCGTGGAGCCCGCGGTCGGCACCTGGCGGCCGCCGGACTGGGCGTAGCGGATCTTGCCGTCCTCGCCCGCCAGCTGCTTGTCGAGCTGGGCCTCCAGGCCGCCCGCGCCCTTGCCGTCGGAGTTGACCCAGCCCAGTATCCCGGCGCCCAGCTCGTCGTTCGGGTAGACCCGCTTGCTGCTCGGGTCGGCCAGGACGCCGGCCAGCACGTTCGGGGAGGCCGGGTCGGTGCCCGCCCGCTCGGCGAGCGCGCCGCGCAGGTCCTTGATCTGCTTCCACACCTGGGGGGACTGGCGGCGGGCGAGCAGGACGTAGCGGGTGTCCGGGGTCTTGAGCTTCCTGGTGAGCTCGGCGGTGTCCTTGCCGAGGATGGGGGCCAGGAGCGCGGCGGCCTGTTCGGGCGCGTCCTTGGTCCTGGCCTCCTTCGGCGTGAACAGCGTGGGGTCCGCCGTGATGTCGTACGCGTCGACGCTGGCGGCCATCTCGACGCCGCCGCGGTCGGTGATGCGCCCACGCTCGGCGGCGAGGGTGTGGGTGAAGTAGCGGTTCTTCTCGGCCTTCGCGGCGTACGCGCCGGCGTCGACGGCCTGCACCTGCAGGAGCCGTACGACGAAGGCGAGCATCACCAGTGTGAGGCCGAGGCTGACCATGCGCAGGCGCGGCCGGGGGCTGCCCAGGCGGATGGTGCGGGCCTTGCTCTTTCCCTTGGCGGTGGGGCGGCGGGCGGCGGGGCGGCCGCCCTGCGCCGGGCGGCGGGGCGCGCCGGACCGTGCGGGCCTGACGGGCCTCGCGGGTCCTGGCACCCGGCGCCGCGGGGGTTCCCTGTCGGACACTTGCGTCACCTGCCGGAGGTCGTCGTGGGCCGGGGAGTCGTGGAGGCCTGGGCAGCGGGCGTCTCGGCGGGCTGCGCGGGCGGCGGTACGGCGGAGGCCGATGCGGCCGGGTCCGGGACCGCGGGGGACGCCGGGGGCGTGACCGGGATCGAGACGGAGGCGGCGGGGGACGCGACCTCCTGCGGGCGGGGCGCGGGGTACGTCAGCGAGGAGGGGCGGGCCGCGGTGCCGGGGACGCCGCGCACGGTGCCGTCGGGGTTCAGGAAGGCCGGGTCGCCGCCGGGGACCATGCCGAGCTCCTGGGCGCGGCGCTGCAGGGCGTCGGGGGCGGCGTAGCCGTCGACCTCGCGCTGGAGCTCCTGTTCCTCCTCGGTGAGGTCCTTGGTCTCCTTCTTCAACTCGCTCAGCTGGAACGAGCCTTCGTTGAGGGAGGAGTTCAGGATGAGCAGCCCGATCAGGCCGCCGCCGAGGAGCAGGACGACGAGGAGCACGAAGGGGGTCCGTGCGGCCTGGCTGGGGCCCTGGGGCAGCAGCCGCGCGAGGCGGGCGGCCCTCCCCCGCAGCTCGGGCTTCTTGCTCATGGAGCCTCCTCGCGGCCTGGAGATCAGCGGGTTCTGCGCGGGGCAGCGGCTATCCGACGTCTTCGCGGATGCGCTGGGCGCCCCGCAGCCGGGCCGGTGCCGCCCTGCGGTTCTCGGCGACCTCTTCCTCGGTGGGGAGTTCGGCACCTCGGGTCAGGAGCTTGAGCCGCGGCTGGTAGCGCTCGGGAACGACGGGCAGGCCGGGCGGTGCGGTCGTCGCGGCGCCGGCCGCGAACACCTGCTTGACGAGGCGATCCTCCAGCGAGTGGTACGAGAGGACGGCGATCCTGCCGCCGACGGCGAGCGACTTCACGGCCGCGGGAACGGCCCGCTCCAGGACGCTCAGCTCGCCGTTGACCTCGATGCGCAGGGCCTGGAAGGTGCGCTTGGCGGGGTTGCCGCCGGTGCGCTTGGCGGCCTGCGGCAGGGAGTCGCGGATGAGCTCGACGAGCCGTGCGCTGTTGCTGAACGGCTCCTTCTCGCGCTCGCGCACGACGGCGCTCACGATGCGCTTGGCCTGCTTCTCCTCGCCGTACGCGCGCAGGATCCTCACCAGTTCGCCCGGCGCGTAGGTGTTGAGCACCTCGGCCGCGCTGACACCGGTCGTCTGGTCCATGCGCATGTCGAGGGGGGCGTCCTGCGCGTACGCGAAGCCGCGGTCCGCCTCGTCGAGCTGCATCGAGGAGACGCCGAGATCGAAGAGGACGCCCTGGACGCGCGGGATGTCGAGGCGGTCGAGTACGTCGGGGAGTTCGTCGTAGACCGCGTGGACCAGGGTGGCCCGGTCGCCGTAGGGGGCGAGGCGTTCGCCGGACAGGCGCAGCGCCTCCTTGTCGCGGTCCAGGGCGACGAGGCGGGCCGAGGGGAAGGTGGCGAGGAGGGCCTCGCTGTGGCCGCCGAGGCCCAGGGTGCAGTCGACGACGACGGCGCCCGGCTCGGCGAGCGCGGGGGCCAGCATGTCCAGGCACCTCTGAAGCATCACCGGGACGTGTCGGCTGTTGTCGCTCAAGGGGCCCTCTCAGGTCCGGCGCGGCGTGCGTACGCACCGCCGGGTCCCCACCCGCTCCGTGAAGGGGAATGGACTGCTGGCGCCGGGGAAGTGGCGTCAGCCGACCGGGAGCGGGAGGAGGCCGAGCCGTACGTACGCGCCGCGCACGTGGGGGGATTCAGGGAACCCCCGGGATGTGCGGTCCAGCAGGGAGCAGGTCACGTCTCCCGCTTCGCGTCACTTTAGTCCACCGTGTCTCCCGGTCAATCAACCGGCCTGCGCGTCGCGGCGGGGTCCTGGACGGGGGTCCGGAACCGGCCGGGTCACCCGTTCGGGCGCGTCACGGGAACGCGTTGTGGGTTAGCTCACAACAAGAGTCTTTGACGTTCTTTGTCCCTCCTCACAGCGGGCCCGGACGATCAGCGCGCATTAACGTCGTAGCCATGTCGACTTCCGCAGCCTCCCCGGACCGCACGCCCGACACGACCGGCGCCATAGCCGTCGGAGGCGTCACCGACCGCCTCGTCGAAGCCAACGAGAAGTACGCCTCACGGTTCACCGACCCCGGCATGGACGCCCGCCCCGTCCTGCGGGTCGCCGTCGTCGCGTGCATGGACGCCCGCCTCGACCTGCACGGTGCCCTCGGTCTCGAACTCGGTGACTGCCACACCATCCGCAACGCGGGCGGTGTGGTCACCGACGACGTCATCCGCTCGCTGACCATCAGCCAGCGCGCGCTCGGCACCCGCAGCGTCGTACTGATCCACCACACCACCTGCGGTCTCGAGTCCCTCACCGAGGAGTTCCGGCACGACCTGGAGATGGAGGTCGGACAGCGTCCCTCCTGGGCGGTGGAGGCCTTCCGGGACGTGGACCAGGACGTGCGGCAGTCGATGGAGCGCGTGCGGACCTCGCCGTTCCTGCTGCACACCGATGACGTCCGGGGTTTTGTGTTCGACGTGAAGACGGGTCTGCTGCGGGAGATCGACCCCGCGTGACCGACATAGGGCGTGACTGACAAAGGGCCGCAAGGTCCTGCAAATCGCCGCCAGTTATCCACAGGCGAGTGACACGACCCGGTATGCCCAACAACAATGCGGGGGTGGCATCACGCGGAACCATTCCCGCGTGCCGCCGATGAATTCTGGGTGGACCGGGTCGTGCGCGCGAGCGTCCGGCCCGGACATGGGGTATCCCCTGCTCCTCGTGAGCGCGGGGAAGGGCCGAGGAGGGCCGGGTGACGACCTATGACGATCGAGCGAGCCTCACAGATCTGACCACGACCGCGGAGCGTGTCCGCAGGTCGGTGGAGGGTGTGATCGAGGGCAAGCCAGAGGTCGTACGGCTTTCGCTGACCGTGCTCCTGGCGGAGGGGCACCTGCTCATCGAGGATGTGCCGGGCGTGGGCAAGACCATGCTCGCCAAGGCACTCGCGCGGTCCATCGACTGCTCGGTGCGGCGGATCCAGTTCACACCGGATCTGCTGCCGTCGGACATCACCGGGGTGTCCATCTTCGATCAGCAGCGCAGGGACTTCGAGTTCAAGCCGGGTGCGATCTTCGCGCAGATCGTGATCGGCGACGAGATCAACCGTGCGTCTCCGAAGACGCAGTCCGCGCTCCTGGAGTCCATGGAGGAGCGTCAGGTCACCATCGACGGGCAGACGTACGAACTGCCCAGTCCTTTCATGGTGGTGGCCACGCAGAACCCCGTCGAGATGGAGGGGACCTATCCCCTGCCGGAGGCGCAGCGCGACCGCTTCATGGCGCGCGTCTCGATCGGCTACCCGGGCCCGGAGGCCGAGCTGCAGATGCTCGACATCCACGGTGGCGTGTCGCCCCTGGACGACCTCCAGCCGGTGGCGCACGCGCACGAGATCGTGAAGCTCATCGACGCGGTGCGCACGGTCCACGTGGCCGAGCCCGTGCGGAGGTACGCGGTGGATCTGGTCGGCGCGACCCGCAACCACCCGGACCTCAGACTCGGGGCGTCCCCGCGCGCGACGCTGCACCTGCTGCGCGCCGCCAAGGCCTCCGCCGCCCTCAGCGGCCGTGAGTTCGCCCTGCCGGACGACGTGCAGGCCCTGGCCGTCGCGGTCCTCGCGCACCGCCTGCTGCCCACGGCGCAGGCCCAGTTGAACCGGCGTACCGCCGAATCCGTCGTCCTGGAGATCCTTCAGCACACCCCGGTGCCCGCCGCCGTGCAGCCCGGTCCCAGCGCCTACTTCAACCAGCAGCCGCCCGGCGCCCGGAGGCTGTGATGACGGCCGGGGGGAGGCCGGCGGGCCAGGCCGAGAGCGAGAAGGGCGGGGTGCGCACGGCTCTCGCGGGACTGACCACCCGCGGCCGTTCCTTCCTCGCGGCCGGCGTCGCCGCCGCCATCTGCGCCTACGTCCTGGGCCAGAGCGACCTGCTGCGCGTCGGGCTGCTGCTCGCCGTGCTGCCGCTGGTGTGCGCCACCGTCCTGTTCCGCACCCGGTACCGCGTGGCGGGCAGCCGCAGGCTGTCCCCCGCGCGCGTGCCCGCCGGTTCGGAGGCCCGCGTCCATCTGCGGATGGACAACGTCTCGCGGCTGCCCACCGGGCTGCTGATGCTCCAGGACCGGGTGCCGTACGTCCTCGGGCCGCGGCCCCGGTTCGTGCTGGACCGCGTGGAGGCGGGCGGACGGCGCGAGGTGTCCTACCGGGTCCGCTCCGACCTGCGCGGCCGCTATCCGCTGGGCCCGCTGCAACTGCGCCTGACGGACCCGTTCGGCATGTGCGAGCTGACGCGCTCCTTCTCGACGTACGACACCCTGACGGTCATCCCGCGTGTGGAGGCGCTGCCTCCGGTGCGGCTCACGGGTGAGGCGAAGGGGTACGGCGACGGGCGCAACCGCTCGCTGGCCCTGGCCGGCGAGGACGACGTCATCCCGCGCGGCTACCGGCACGGCGACGACCTGCGCCGGGTCCACTGGCGCTCCACCGCGCGCTACGGCGAGCTGATGGTGCGCCGCGAGGAACAGCCGCAGCGCGCCCGCTGCACGGTGCTCCTTGACACGCGGGGCGCCGGGTTCCGGGGCGCGGGACCGGACTCGGCCTTCGAGTGGGCGGTGTCGGGCACGGCGTCGACGCTGGTGCACATGCTCGAACGGGGCTTCTCGGTGCGTCTCCTGACCGACACGGGCGCCTCGGTGCCGGGTGAGGGCTCGGACGGGTTCGCGGGGGCCAGCCAGGAGTCGGCGGACGCGGCCGGACTGATGATGGACACGCTCGCGGTGGTCGACCACTCGGACGGCGCCGGGCTCTCCCGGGCGTACGACGTGCTGCGCGGGGGGAACGAAGGGCTCCTCATCGCCTTCCTCGGCGACATGGACGAGGAGCAGGCCGCGGTGGTCGCCAAGATGCGCCGGCGCAGCGGCTCGGCCGTCGCGTTCGTGCTGGACAGCGCGGTGTGGGGGCGGGGCCCCGGTGTCCTGCCGTCCGGTCCCGGTGAGGCCCGCGTGCAGATGCTCCGCGAGGCGGGCTGGGCGGCGCTGACGGTGCCGCCCGGGGCGGACTTCGCGGACCTGTGGCGGCAGGCGGACCATGCCCGCTCGGCCGCGGGCCCGGCGCCCGTCGCGGGCACGGCGAGCGGGGGTTGGGCGTGAACGGCCGGGGCCGTTGGAACGTGGAGCACAGTGATGTGGGGGCCGGTGACGTGGGGGCCAGTGACGTGGGGGAACTTTCATGAGCGGACGCGCGCGGCTCGCGGTCTGCGCCACGGCGGCCACGCTGATGGCGTCGGGCTCGCTGCTGCCGCTCGTCGATCCGGCGACGTGGTTCCTGCAGGCGATCGTCCTGCTCGTGCTGCAGAGCGGCGTGGGCGCACTGGCCCGGCGGGTGCCGCTGGCCAGGCCCCTCACCGTGGCGGTGCAGGCACTGGTGTCGCTGCTCCTGCTGACGCTGGTGTTCGCCCGCGAACAGGCTCCGGCGGGGATCGTGCCGGGGCCGGACGTCTTCCGCCGGTTCGGCCTGCTCCTGGAGGCGGGCGGCAACGACGTCAGTCAGTACATGATCCCGGCGCCGCTCAGCGACGGCATCCGGCTGATGCTGGTCGGCGGCGTGCTGGTGATCGGCCTCGCGGTGGACGCGCTCGCGGTGACCTTCCGTACGGCGGCCCCCGCGGGGCTTCCGCTGCTCGCCCTGTACTCGGTCGCGGCGGGTCTCTCCGACGGCGGCGCCGGGTGGCTGTGGTTCCTGCTGGCCGCCGCCGGGTATCTGCTGCTGCTCCTGGCCGAGGGCCGGGACCGGCTCTCGCAGTGGGGCCGTGTCTTCGGCGGCGCTGTGCGCACGCCGGGGCGGGTCACCGGAGGCCTGGAGAGCAACAGCGGGGCGCTCGCCCCGGTCCGCACGGGGCGCCGCATCGGGGCGGTCGCCCTGGGCATCGCCCTGGTGGTGCCGCTCGCGCTGCCCGCCCTGGACGGCGGTCTGCTGGACGGCTCCGGCGGTGCGGGCGGTGACGGCTCGGGCGGCGGCGGGACGATCTCGGCGGTCAATCCGCTGGTGGCCCTCCAGGACAGCCTGAACCAGCCGGAGGACCGCGAGGTCCTGTCGTACCGCACGAACGCCGAGACGACCGACGAGATGTATCTGCGGATCGTCTCGCTCGACCAGTTCGACGGCACGACATGGAAGACCACCGTCCGGCGCATCCAGGACGTGCCGTCGCCGCTGCCGAACCCCCAGGGTCTGCGCCCCGACGTCCGCAGGACCGAGATCCAGACGAACATCGCGGCCGCCGACAGCTACGCGCAGAACTGGCTCCCGATGCCGTTCCCCGCCAGCCAGGTGGAGATCGACGGCCGCTGGCGGTACGAGCCGGTGGGCCGCGCCCTCGTCGGCGACCGCGGCCAGACCACGCGGGGCGCGCAGTACAGGGTGAAGAGCCTGGTCGTGGAGCCCACGGCCGAGCAGCTCGCGGCGGCGCCCGAGCCGCCCGACGATCTGCGGCGCGAGTTCACGAAGGTGCCGGACTCGCTGCCCCAGATGGTCGCGGACCGGGCCAGGCAGGTCACCAAGGGTGCCGGGAACCCGTACGAGCAGGCGGTCAAGCTCCAGGACTACTTCGCGTCGGACGGCGGGTTCACGTACAACACGCAGGTGCGTGCGGGCAGCGGTCCCTCGGCGATCGAGCGGTTCCTGAAGCAGAAGGAGGGCTTCTGCGTCCACTTCTCCTTCGCGATGGCCTCGATGGCGCGGACGCTGGGGATACCGGCCCGGGTCGCGGTGGGCTTCACGCCGGGCACGGCCGAGGGGGACGGTTCGATGTCGGTCGGGCTGCGGGACGCGCACGCCTGGCCCGAGCTGTACTTCGAGGGCGTGGGCTGGACCCGTTTCGAGCCGACGCCGAGCCGTGGCACGGTGCCGGACTACACCCGCTCGGACGTCCCCTCCGACGGTACGGACGACCCGGACACCCCGGAGCCCTCCGCGTCCTCCGAGCCCTCCACGGCGCCGTCGGTCTCGGACACCTGCCCGCCCGACCAGAAGAAGCAGGGCGGCTGCGCGAGCGTCGCGCCGGCGATCGCGGCCGGTTCCGGCGGTGACGGCACGCCCGTCGCGATGATCGTGGGCATCTCCCTGGCGGCGCTGCTCGTTCTCGCGCTGCCTCTGCTGCCGCTGCTGTGGCGGACCAGGGCCCGGGCCGTGCGCCTGGCATCCGGGGGGCGCACCCCGGCGGACGCGACGGCGCGGACGCTGGCCGCATGGCTGGAAGTGACCGATACGGCCTGGGACCACGGCATTGCGCCGGACGAGTCACAGACCCCGCGGAAGGCGGCCGCGCGGATCGTCCGCGTGGGGCAGCTGACCAGCGGTCCGGCGGAGGCCGTGCACCGGGTGGCGGCCGCGGTGGAGCAGGTGCTCTACGCACCGCACCCGCAGCCCGCGGCGGGGCTCGCCGAGGACGTCCGGCGCGTCCAGGACGGCCTGAACGCTTCGGTGGGCCGGCTGACGCGACTGCGTGTGACGCTCGCGCCGCGTTCGGCCGCCCGGGTGGTGTGGGCGGTCTCGGACCGGTGGACGGCGTTCGGGGAGCGCTGGCGCGAGCGGGCCGCCAAGCGGTGGTCGGTGCTCGCGCGGAAGCTGCCGCGGCGGGCCGGCCAGGAGAGCTGAGGGCCGGGGCCGCACGGGTGCGGCCGAGCCCGGTCCCACACATGCGTGGCCGGGGCCGGGGCCGCACACGTGTGGCTGAACGCGGGGCCGCACACATGTGTGGCCGAGCCCGGGTTCGCACACATGTGACCCGGGTTCGCACACATGTGAGGGGCGGCCACCCACTGGGTGGCCGCCCCTCACACATACCTACGTCTGTTCGGTCAGTCGTGAGCCGCCGGGCTCACTGACCACCCTGCTGCTCGTCGCGGCGGCGCTGCCACCGCTGCTCGATGCGGTTCATGACGGAGCGGCGCTGCCTCGCCTGCCGAGGGGCCGCGGCCCCACCTGGCGCGGCGGCCGTGCCCGAAGCCTGCTCGCCCGGTTTCGGCGCCTTGCGCCAGCCGGTGACGGCGAGCACCGCGCAGCCCAGCATGACGAGGAACCCCACCACGCTGATCCAGATCTGCTGGGCGACCATTCCGGACATGAGAAGGGCGATGCCCACAAGGAAGCCCACGACCGCTTGGTAGACCCGCTTCCGGGTGTACGTGCGCAGCCCGCTTCCCTCAAGCGCTGTCGCGAACTTGGGATCTTCGGCGTACAGCGCTCGCTCCATTTGCTCGAGCATGCGCTGCTCGTGCTCCGAGAGCGGCACGGAGTCCTCCTCATCGTGCAGTCGCCGGGGCGACCGGGGGTCCCCTTCAGGATAGGCAGGGAATCGCCCCCGTGAAACCCGCCCCTCTACGCCAACTTCGCCAAACCGGACCTTCACTCCGCTCCGATCCGCTGAAGCGTGCATTCCCCAGCGGCCGAACCGTCATGCAGAACGGTGTCCCTCGATCATACGGCGCCCGTAGCCCGTTCGGGGGGCCTGTGGCGTACTCCATGTGCGGCTGCGTCCCTGATCAGCCGGTGAGCCTCGGGAGCGGCTCAGGCCCCGGACGTCTCCCGCGCCTCACCGAGCACGTGCAGCTGGGTGGCCACGGCATGGAAAGCGGGCAGCTCGGCCGCGGCGGCCTCCAGCTGCAGGAGGGCTTCCATGGCGCCCGGCTCGGTGTCCACGAGGACGCCGGGGACCAGGTCGGCGAAGACCCGGACGCCGTGCACCGCGTCGACGCGCACGCCCGCGGACTCGACGAGCGCGGTGAGCTGTTCGGCGGTGAACCGCCTCGGCACGGGGTCGCCCGCGCCCCAGCGGCCCGCCGGGTCGGCGAGCGCGGTCTGCGCCTCCTTGAAGTGCCCGGCGAGGGCCCGGGCGAGCACGGCGCCGCCGAGGCCCGCCCCGAGCAGGCTGAGGATGCCGGCGGGGCGCAGCGCGTCGACGGCGAGGCGCACGCCCTCGGCCGGGTCGTCCACGTACTCCAGGACGCCGTGGCACAGGACCGCGTCGAAGCCGCCCCGCTCGACGACGTCGAAGAGGCCGAGCACGTCGCCCTGGACGCCGCGCACCCGGTCGGCGACGCCGGCCTCGGCGGCCCTGCGCTCCAGCGCGAACAGCGCGTTCGGGCTGGGGTCGACGACCGTGACGCGGTGGCCGAGCCGGGCGACGGGCACCGCGAAGTTGCCGCTGCCGCCGCCGGTGTCGAGCACGTCGAGTTCGGTGCGCGACTCCTTGCCGGTGGCCTTGACCCGGCGGTCCAGGGCGTCCTTCAGGACGTCCCAGACCACTGCTGTGCGAAGGGAAGCGCGCGGGCGAGGGGTGTCGGAGCGCAGCGACGCCGTTTGGTGGTGGTGAGGGGAGACGGATGGGCGCATCGGGTCCGACACGGCAGGTGACTCCTCGGCGCGTGGGGTGCGGATATGGCTCCACCCTATTGCCTGCGCCGTGGTGCCCCGGCCATGTGTCCCACCGTGCGGACGCGCCGGTCAGCCCGCGTCCGGCGGCTCCCGGCCCGCGTCCTGGGACTCCTGCCGGGGCTGGGGCAGCACGGGCTGGAGCACGAGCATCCGCTCGACGATGCGCAGGAACATCGCGACGTCGCGGAGCAGGTCGTCGGCGTCGCGCGGGGTGGCGGCGGCCGCTATGCCCGCCTCGGCGCGGGCCCTGCGGGCGGCGCCGGAGGCGAACAGGGCGCTCCACTCGGTCAGTTCGGGGGCTATCTCGGGGAGGACTTCCCAGGCGCTGCGGATGCGCTGCCTGCGGCGCGCGGTCGTTTCGGGGCGGCCGCGGGCGGCCAGGACGGCGGCGGCGGTGCGCAGGGCGGCGAGGTGGGCGGTGGCGTAGCGCTCGTGCGGGGCTTCCAGGCGTGCGGCCTCGTCGAGTCCGGCGCGGGCCTGGGCGAGGAGTTCGAGGGCGGCGGGCGGGGCGGTCGCGCGGCGCAGGACGGGGTGGACATCGCTCGCCGGGCCGGTCAGTGAGGGAGCAGGGCCGACGGCGCGGTGCCGGCGGGCGGCTGCGGAAGTGCTGGCCATGACGAACCTCCTGTCGTCGTGTGACGGCGCAGTGGCCGTATGTGCCCATCGTGGAGTACGCCACTGACAATCGGCTCTGACCTGGGGCTTTGCCTCGATCGTGGGTTCGGGCTTACTTTTGTACTGACCAGTCAGTTCAAAAGCCGGTGCGGTGCGGCCGGTGCGACGAAGGGGCAGGGGGGACTGTGGACGGTCCGACCGACGGCGCGCGCGGAGCCGCCGTCACCGCCGAGAACTTCGGGCTCAAGGGCCCGCGCGGCTGGGCGTTCCGCGGCATCGGGTTCCGTGCGGAGTCCGGGTCGCTGATCGCGCTGGAGGGCCCTTCGGGATCGGGCCGCACCTGTCTTCTGCTCGCGCTGACGGGACGTATGCGTGCCACCGAGGGCCACGCGTCCGTGGGCCGCTTCCGCCTGCCGAAACAGCTGGCCGCGGTGCGCGGGATCAGCGGGCTCGGGCCCGTGCCCGGCGTCACCGATCTCGACCCGGCCCTGACGGTCGCCGAGCACCTGCACGAACGCGCGCTCCTTGAGCGGCGGTTCGGGGGCTCGCTGCGCGGGCTGCTGCGGCCGCGCGCCGAGCGGAGGAACGAGACGCAGCTGCGCGTCGACGCCGCGCTGGCCGCCGCCGGGCTCGACATCGAGGCGCTGCCCAAGGGGCGCCGGACCGCCGTGCGCGATCTGGAGAGGCTCGAAGTGCTGCGGCTCTCCGTGGCGTTGGCCCTGATCGGCCGCCCGCGTGTGCTGGGCGTCGACGACACCGACCTGAAGCTCTCCGACGCCGAACGGGCCGAGGCCTGGGGAATGCTGGCGTCCCTCACGGACCACGGCATGACCGTCGTGGCGGTGTGCAGCGAGGCGCCCGAGGGCGCGGTCGTGGTCCACACCGGCGCCCGTTCCGGCGAAACCCCGCACAACTCGGCCGAACCCGCCGCCGACGACCGTCCCGACACCGACGACGACCGCCCCGACGACGACAAGGAGACGGCGGATGCGCTCGCCGAAGCTCGCCGCTCTTGAGCTCAGGCGCTTCGGCAGGGGGAAGCTGCCGCGCGCCGCGCTCGTCGCGCTCCTGCTGCTGCCCCTGCTGTACGGAGCCCTGTACCTGTGGTCCTTCTGGGACCCCTACGGCCGCCTGGACCGCATCCCCGTGGCGCTCGTCAACGACGACAAGGGAGCCACCGCGCAGGGCAAGAAGCTCGCGGCGGGCGACAACATCGTCGAGGGGCTGCGCGACAGCAAGACCTTCGAGTGGCACGAGGTGAGCGACGCCGAGGCACGCAAGGGCGTCGAGGACGGCACGTACTACCTCTCCCTGACGATGCCCGAGGACTTCAGCAAGCGCATCGCGTCGAGTTCGGGCGACTCTCCGGAGACGGGCGCCCTGCGGGTCCGTACGAACGACGCCAACAACTACATCGTCGGGCAGATCTCGCGGACGGTCTTCTCCGAAGTGCGCTCCGCCGCGTCCACGAAGGCGTCGCGCTCGTTCCTCGACAAGATCTTCATCTCGTTCTCCGACATCCACGGGGCGACGCAGAAGGCCGCCGACGGCGCCGACAAGCTGGACGACGGCATCGGCAAGGCGAAGAAGGGCTCCAAGGACCTCGCGAACGGCCTCGGGGACGCCAAGGACGGCAGCGGCAAGCTGGCCAGTGGCATCGAGAAGCTCGACAAGGGCGCGGGCAGGCTCCAGACCGGATCGAAGAAGGTCGCCGACGGGACGCAGAAGCTGGCCGACAAGGTCAACGGCACGGCGGACCAGGTGCGGCCCTTCCTGAAGGACAACGGCAAGACGATCGGGGACACGGCACAGCTCGTCGCCGACTCCTCGAAGGCGATGCGCCACCACCTCTCCACCTGGGTCAAGCTGGCGCCCGCGGCGGCCGAGGGCGCCAGGGACGGCTCCCGGATCATCGGCGACTTCTACCGCGAGCGGTGCGAGAAGGCCCCCGTCCCCGATCCCCACTGCGCACGGTTCAAGAAGGCCAGGACGGCCGCCGAGAACGTGTCGACCGTCGCGGACGACATGAACACCGTGATCAAGGACCAGAACAGCGACGTCAAGAAGCTCGACAAGCACCTGGCCACGCTCCAGAAGAAGTCCCAGGCGCTCGCCGACCGCGCCCCGCACCTCGACGAGGACCTGAACACCGCCGTCACCCAGATCAACGACCTCAACAAGGGCGCCGGCGACGTCGCCAAGGGCGCCAAGAAGCTCCACACGGGCCTCGGCACCGCGAGGACGGGCGCCACCGACCTCGACGAGGGCATCGGCAAGCTGGAGACCGGCGCGAGCGACCTCAAGGGCGGCATGTTCAAGCTGGCCGACGGCTCGTCGAAGCTGTCCGGCGGGCTCCACGACGGCGTCAAGAAGATCCCGGACTACGACAAGAAGGACCGCGACGAGCGCACCGGCGTCATGTCCGACCCCGTGCAGCTCGCCTCCCAGTCACTGCACAAGGCGCCCAACTACGGCACCGGATTCGCCCCGTACTTCATCCCGCTCTCCCTGTGGGTCGGCGCGATGGTGGCGTACATGTTGATCCAGCCGCTCAACCGGCGCGCGCTCGCCGCGGGCGCCTCCGCGTGGCGCATCGCGCTCGCGGGCTGGCTCCCGGTGGCCGCCCTCGGCGTGCTCCAGACCGCGGCCCTGCTCTCCGTACTGCACTGGGGCATCGGCCTGCAGATGGCGCGGGCGGCGGGGACGGTGGGCTTCCTCTTTCTGGTGACGGCGTGCTTCGCGGCGATCGTGCAGTGGCTCAACGCCCGCTTCGGACCGGCCGGGCGGATCCTCGTCCTCGCCCTCCTGATGCTGCAGCTGACGTCGGCGGGCGGCACGTACCCCGTTCAGACGAGCCCCGGCTTCTTCAGCGCGATCCATCCCTTCCTGCCGATGAGTTACGTCGTCGAGGCTCTCCGGAGACTCATCACGGGCGGCGGCCTCGGTCCCGTCTGGCAGGGCTGCGCGGTCCTGACGGCCTTCACCCTGGGCGCCCTCGCCCTGACCGCGCTCTCCGCGCGCCGCAAGCAGGTGTGGACCCTCGACCGGCTGCACCCGGAGCTGACGCTGTGAGCGGAGCCCGCACCATGAGCACGGCGGGGCCGGGCGACCCGGCGCGACCTGTGAGAATCAGGACCATGGACAGCAGTGCAGGCAGCACCCGCCGCGAGGCCACCCGGCAGAAGCTCTACGAGGCCGCCGTCACCCTCATCGCGGAACAGGGGTTCTCCGCCACGACGGTCGACGAGATCGCCGAGCGGGCCGGAGTCGCGAAGGGCACCGTCTACTACAACTTCGCGAGCAAATCGGTCCTCTTCGAAGAGCTGCTGCGGCACGGTGTCGGCCTGCTGACCGCCTCCCTGAAGGAGGCCTCCGAGGAGGTGGCGAGGAGCGGCGGCAGCAAGGTCGACGCACTCGACGCGATGATCCGGGCCGGCCTGGTCTTCATCAACCGCTATCCGGCCTTCACGCAGCTCTACGTGGCCGAGCTGTGGCGGACCAACCGTGCCTGGCAGTCCACCCTGCTCGTGGTCAGACAGCAGGCCGTCGCGGTGGTCGAGGACGTACTGCGGGCGGGTGTGGAGGGCGGCGAGCTGAGCGACGAGATCGACATCCCGCTGACCGCCGCGGCGCTGGTCGGCATGGTGCTGGTCGCCGCGCTGGACTGGCAGGCCTTCCAGCCGGAGCGCTCGCTCGACGACGTGCACGCGGCGCTCTCACGGCTGCTGCAGGGCCGGGTCAGCGGCACGCGCGCGTAGACCGCACGCGAAGGCGCCGGTGCGGTGCCCCCGTTCCCGGGCGGCACCGCACCGGCGCTTTCTTCGTGTCCCCCGGCAACCCCCGTGCGACCCCCGTGTGGTCGTCCCCCCGAGTCACCCCCGTACCTCGCTTCCGCCGTGTGGCGGAAGGAGCGGCCAAGGGCGCGGCACGGTTCCGCCGCCCCGTGTCGGCGGTACCGGCGCCGCGCCCTTCTCCGTGCCCCACACTCTTCCGTCTCCGCAGGTGGGGGCCCATCCGCGCGGGTACTCATCTCACTCACTAGGTACGGATACTCAGACGTCCGTGCTCATCCCCAGGCCGATACGTTCACAAATGGTTACGATCACGTCCGTGTCCGTACTCCCCCTGGTGTTCACCAGCGGCTGGGCGAGCGGGATCAACGCGTACGCCGTGGTCCTGCTGCTCGGCATCTTCGGCGCGACCGGTGTGAGCGACGAGGTCCCCGAGGCGCTTCAGCGGCCCGACGTACTGATCGCGGCGGGCGTGCTCTTCCTGTGCGAGGCCGTCGCCGACAAGATCCCGTACGTCGACTCGGTCTGGGACACGGTGCACACCGTGATCCGGCCGGTGTCCGGTGCCGTGGTGGGGGCGCTCCTCGCGGGCCAGAGCGGGTCCCTCTCGGATCTGGCGGCGGGCGCGGTGGGCGGTTCGACCGCGCTGGCCAGCCACGCGGTGAAGTCCGGGACGCGGATGGCGATCAACACCTCGCCGGAGCCGGTCAGCAACTTCGTGATGAGCACGGCCGAGGATCTCGGGGTCGGCGGCCTCATCAGCTTCGCGATGTTCTACCCGGAGGCCGCGGCGGTCATCGCGGCGGTGCTGCTGGTGATCGGCCTGTTCCTGCTGTTCTTCCTCGTCTCGCGGATCCGCAGGTTCCTGCGGCGCAGGGCGCAGCGGCGCGAGGAGAAGCGGCTCGCGGAGCGGGCGGGGGCGCCGCCGCCCTGAGTGTCGGAGGCTGCCGATAAAGTCCCTGGCATGGCACGGATTGTGGTGATCGGCGCAGGTCTCGGCGCGATGTCGGCGGCCGCCCGGCTGGCCGTCGCGGGCCACCGGGTGGTGGTGTACGAACGCGGGGAGACGTTCGGCGGCGCGGTGGGCCGCGTCGAGCGGGACGGCTTCTCCTTCGACACGGGCCCGGGGCTGCTGCACCTCCCCGCGGTGTACCGCGACTTGTTCGTCAAGACGGGCAAGGAGCCCCTGGAGAAGTGCGTCGAGCTCTCCCAGGTGGAGCCCGCCGTGCGCCACGTCTTCGCGGACGGCACGACGGCGGACCTGCCGAACGCCTCGCGCGCGGGCGTGGGCGAGGCCCTGGACACGGCGCTCGGCGCGGGCGCGGGCGCGCGCTGGTCGGCGTTCATGAACCGCGCCAGGGAGGCCTGGGACCGCACCCGCCGCCCCCTCCTCGAAGAGCCCCTGTGGCCGAACTGGGAGGTGCTCGCCGACCGCGAGCCCTATCCCTCGGTGCCGCTCAAGCGCCTGCTGCGCCGCGAGCGCAGGGCGGCCACGCTCAGCGAGGTCGGCGAGCTGGAGCTGGGCGGCGACGCGCGGCTGGTCGCGCTCCTGGAGCAGTTCGCGCTGGCGCAGGGCCTCGATCCCCGTACGACCCCGGCGAGCGCCGCGGTCCTGCCCTATCTGGAGCAGACATTCGGCACCTGGTCGGCGCGGGGCGGCATGCGTGCCCTGGCCCGCGCGGTGTACGAGCGGTGTGTGGCCCGACGGGTCGAGTTCGTGTTCGGGGCCGCGGTGACGCGGATCGTCGAGAAGGACGGCAGGGCGGCGGGCGTGGAGCTCGCCGACGGCACCACCGCGGACGCGGACTTCGTGGTCGCGGGCGTCGCGCCCTCGGCCCTGGGCGGGATGCTGTCCGGTGTGAACATACGGGCGGAGGGTGACGTTCCGGCGCGTTCCGGCCTGCCGAGCCGCCTGACGGTCTTCCTGGCCCTGTCCGGCGCGCGCCCCGAGGGCACCCCGCTGCGCACGGTGCTGCACTCGGCCGACCGCCAGGACGAGCTGGACCGCCTCTTCGGCGAGCGGCCCGGACTGCCCGCCTCCCCCACGCTCGCGGTGCTCCGCCCCGACGACCCGGAGCTGACGCCGGACGCCGCGCACGAGGCGGTGACGCTGACGGCGACGGTCCCGGCCCACCTGGAGATCACCGCCGACGACGTGCGGCGGGTGATCAGCCGCGCCGAGGCCGTGGTCCCGGAGCTGCGGAGCCGTCTGCTGTGGCACGAGGTCCGCACCCCTGCGGACGTCGCGGAGGCCACCGGCGCGCACGGCGGCGCCGTTCCCGCGCCGGCGCTCGCGGCGGCCGCCGGGAGGCTCCTGCAGCCGTCCAACAGCACCCGTCTGCCGGGGCTCTTCGCGGTCGGCGGCTGGGCCCACCCGGGCGGCGGCCTGCCGCACGCGGGCATGTCCGGCACGCTGGTGGCGGGGCTGATCGTCGAGGGGCCGGAGTTCCGCGGCTCCCAGTGAGCGGCGAGTGACTGGCCCCGCCGGAGTCGGCGGGGCTCAGGAGGGCTCGGCGGGGCTCAGTAGCGGTACTGCTGCTCGTTGTAGCCCGAGCCGTCGTGGTGGTCGCCCGAGGGCCCGCCCTGGTACGGGTACGGCTGCTCCGGCGGGAGTTCGCCGCTGTACTGCGCGTCGGTGGTGCGCTGCTGGGGCACCCAGACACCGCCGGGAGGCGTGTCGTTGTACGTACTGTCGCTGTACGTGTTGTCGCTGTACGTCCCGCCGAGCCCGCCGCTGTACGTGTCGCCTCCGTAGGGGGCGTACTGCTGCTGGTCGCCGTAGGTGTCGTAGCTCTGCCGCGCGCCGTAGGTCTGCGTGCCGATGTACGGGTCGGAGTACGCGGCGTACTGCTGCGCGCCCGTCTCGTCGTAGCCGTAGTTCTGCTGGTCGTAGCCGCCGAAGGCCGCAGCGTCATAGCCCTGGCCCTCGCTCTGGTGGGCGTCGCCCGCGGTGGGCGGGGCGTGGGCCGCGTCGCTGTACACGCCGTACTGGCCGGTGTCGTCGGGCATCGGCTCGGGCTCGTACACCCCGTCCCCGGGGACGTCGGGGCCGTGCGCGGGCGGCGGCGGGACCTGCTCGTACTCCAGGTCGGAGACCTGCAGCGTCGGCTCCTTCGCGGCGGCCCGCCCCGATGCCCTGCGGCGCTTGCTCAGGCCCGGTCGCCCGCCGAGCGCCCAGCCGGTGGAGAAGCCCTTGCGGAACGACAGCGTCACGTACGTCTGACCCGTGGCGAAGGCGATGGCACCGAGACCGATGATCCACACCGAAGGAATCAGCACACCGACGACGACGCCGAGGAAGCCGACGAAGGCCAGCAGGCGCCAGCGCAGCCTGGCCTTGTACTGCAACAGCACCTCGCCGAGCAGCCACAGCGCGACGAATCCGAACGCGATGTAGAGGACCGTCCAGCCCATGTACGCCCCTCTCCCCTGCGGCCGCCCGCGGGTACGGGTACGGGTACGGCCGTTTCAGGCCTGGTGGTGCAGGCCCAGATTTTCGTAGATTTCCAGCGTCGCCGTGGAGTTGTTGAGCGTGATGAAGTGCAGTCCCGGCACACCTTCGGCCAGCAGCCGCGCGCAGAACTCCGTCGCGAACTCGATGCCAATGGAGCGTACAGCGGCGGGATCGTCTTTGACCGCGAGGATCCTCTCTTTCAGCTCGGCCGGGAACACGGCGTTGCTGAGCTGGGGCAGCCGGTCGAGCTGGCGGACGTTGGTGACCGGCATCATCTCGGGGATGATCGGCGTCGCGCAGCCGGCGGCCTCGACGCGGTCGCGCAGCCGCAGGTACTCCTCCGGGTCGAAGAACATCTGCGTGATCGCGTAGTCCGCGCCGGCCCGGCACTTGTCGATGAAGTGCCGGGTGTCGGAATCCCAGTCGGGCGACCGCGGATGCATCGCGGGGAAGGCGGCGACGCCCACACAGAAGTCGCCGGACTCCTTGATGAGTTCGACCAGTTCGGCGGCGTAGGTGAGGCCCTCGGGGTGGGCGATCCAGTCGCCGAGCGGGTCGCCGGGCGGGTCGCCGCGGACCGCGAGCATGTTCCTGATGCCCGCGTCCGCGTACTGCCCGATGATGTTGCGCAGCTCGGCCACGGAGTGGTCGACCGCGGTCAGGTGCGCGACGGGCGTCAGCGTCGTGTCGGCGACGATCTGCTGGGTCTCCCTGACCGTGCCGGTGCGGGTGGAGCCACCCGCACCGTAGGTCACGGAGACGAAGTCCGGGGCGACCGCCTCGACCCTGCGCAGCGCGTTCCAGAGGTTCCGCTCCCCCTTCGGGGTTTTCGGCGCGGAGAACTCGAACGAGAACGTCGTCTTACCGGTCGCGAGCATGTCGCGAACCGTGCGCGCACGGTCAGTCCTGGTCGAAGCTGTGCCTAGGGCCATATGGGCAGGTTAGCCAGGCCTGGGCGGTCCCCCAACCGGGCCCGGGAGTTTTGGCCGGTTTGCCTGTTTCTTGTCCACGGATCGGACACTCCCGGTCCCTTGCTCGGCGACCGCTCACACAGACGTCCCCGCGGCGGCACGCAGCCGCTTCGCGAACTCCGCGGCGGCCGCGCCGGGGTCGTCGGCCTCGGTGATCGCCCGTACGACGACGACGCGCCGCGCACCCGCCTCGAGGACCTCGTCGAGATTGTCCGCGTCGATGCCGCCGATGGCGAACCAGGGGCGGTCCGTGCCGAGCGAGGCCGTGTACCGGACCAGGTCGAGGCCCGGGGCGTGGCGGCCCGGCTTCGTGGGCGTGGGCCAGCAGGGACCCGTGCAGAAGTAGTCCACGCCCTCCTGGACGGCGGCCGCCGCGGCCTCCGACTCGGCGTGCGTGGACCGGCCGATCAGCACGTCGTCGCCGCCGCCGAGGATGGCGCGGGCGGCGGGGACGGGCAGGTCGCCCTGGCCGAGGTGCAGCACGTCGGCGCCGATGGCGTGGGCGACGTCCGCGCGGTCGTTCACGGCGAAGAGCTTGCCGTGCCTGCGGGCGGCGTCCGCGAAGACCTGGAGGTGCTCCAGCTCCTCACCGGCCTCCATGCCCTTGTCGCGCAACTGCACGATGTCGACGCCGCCCGCGAGGACGGCGTCGAGGAACTCGGGGAGATCCCCCTGGCGCCTGCGGGCGTCCGTGCACAGGTAGAGCCGGGCGTCGGCGAGCCGGTCTGCGGCCATGGAGAAGTCCCCCCGATGTCGATGGTGCGATCAGATCAGGTCAAACGGCCAGCGCCTGGGCGCGGCGCTTCACCTCCGTGCCGCGATTCTCGCTCAGCGCCTGCGCGGGGGTGCCGGGCAGGCTCGGGTCGGGGGTGAAGAGCCATTCGAGCATCTCTTCGTCGGAGAAACCGTCGTCCCGCAGGAGCGTCAGGGTGCCGCTGAGGCCCTTGACGACCTTGTCGCCGTCGATGAAGGCGGCCGGCACCTGGAGCGCCCGGTTCTCACCGCGGCGCACGGCGATCAGCTGGCCCTCCTTGACCAGCTGGCGCACACGGGTCACCTCGATGTCGAGCATCTCCGCGATGTCGGGGAGGTGCAGCCACTCGGGGACGAGAGCATCAATCTTTGCGTCAATCTCGGTCACGCCACCAGCGTATCTCTGGCCACTGACACACACCGGATGGCACTGCCTCACTGGAGAGCCCACTGGAAAGCCCCCCGGAGAGCCCCGCTACAGCACCGCCTTCTTGAGCGGCACCGACGGGTCCGCCGTCAGTCCCGGGTCCAGCCGCGCGCCCGACTCGATCAGTCGGCGGCCCTGGGCCAGGTCCCTGGGACGCCCCACGGCGAGGACCGCGACCAGGGCGCCGTCCCGCAGCCAGCACACCGACCAGGCCATGCCGTCCGGGTCCCCGCGCCACACCAGCTCGTCGGCACCGGCGTGATGCCCCGCGTACTGCACGAAGCGGCCGAACTGCTCCGACCAGAAGTACGGCACGGGGTCGTACGCGGCCGGGGTCTCGCCGATGATGTTCGCGGCCACCGCGCGCGGCCCCTGGAGGGCGTTGTCCCAGTGGTGCACGAGGAGCCGCTCGCCGTACCGGCCCGAGGGGAACGAGGAGCAGTCCCCGACCGCGTACACGTCGGGCGCCGACGTGCGCAGGCCCTCGTCGGCGACGACCTCGCGGTGCGTGCCGAGCTCGATGCCGGACCCGGTGAGCCAGCCCGTCGCGGGCCGTGCACCGATGCCGACGACGACGGCGGTCGCGGGCAGCGTGGTCCCGTCGGACAGGACGACGGCGCCGGGTTCGACGCGCTCCACGCGCGCGTGGGTGCGCAGGACCGTCCCGGAGTCCGCGTACCAGCCCGCCATGGGGGCCGCGACCTCCTCGGGGAGCGCCCCCGCGAGTGGTCGGCCCGCGGCCTCGACGACGGTGACGGAGCAGCCCGCCTCGCGCGCGGCGGTCGCGAACTCCGCGCCGATCCAGCCCGCCCCGACGACCACCACGTCGTGCTGCCCCGCGAGGACGGGGCGCAGCCGCTCGGCGTCGTCCAGGGTGCGCAGGAGGTGCACGCCGGGGACGCCCTCGGTGCCGGGCAGCCGGATCGGTTCGGCGCCGGTCGCGAGGACCAGGACGTCGTAGGAGACGGGCCCTTCGGCGGTGTCCAGCTCGTGGTCGGCGGGGCGCACGCCGGTGACCTCGCGGCCCAGGTTCAGCCCGATGCCGAGCGCCTCGAAGTCGATGTCGAAGGCCGAGCCGTCCGCCTTGCCGAGCAGCACCGCCTTGGACAGCGGCGGCCTGTCGTACGGCGGGTGCGGCTCGGCGCCGACGAGCGTGACCCGGCCCGCGAAGCCCTGTTCGCGCAGGGCCACCGCGGTCTGCACGCCGGCCATCCCCGCGCCGACGATGACGACGTGCCGGTCCGCCTGCCGCTGCTTCCCACCCTGCCCCGGCTGTTCGCTCCGCCCGTGCTGTTCGCTCTGCCGCTGCCGCTCGCTCCGGCCCTGCTGCTCGCTCTGGCTCTGCTGCTCGCTCACCCGATCACTGTAGGACGCTTGTCGACAGCGCCCTCAGATGCGGTCGAGGAGATCTCTGACACACCGTCATCGCCCATACCCGGACAGCTCCCCTACTGCCGCGTGGAGCGACGGGCTAGGGTGGCCCGTGCAGAGCACTCGCGGGAGCCCGGACGCACCGGGCTGAGAGGGAGGCTGGGACGGCCTCCGACCGTACGAACCTGATCCGGGTCATGCCGGCGAAGGGAGGGGCTGGACGCCCATGCATTCATGTACGACACCGGCCACGACGCCATCGGCCACGACGGCACCGTCCGCCACCTCCGACGTCCTGATCGTCGGAGGCGGCATCATCGGCCTGGTCACGGCCTGGCGGACCGCGCAGCGCGGGCTCTCCGTGGCGGTCGTGGACCCCGAGCCGGGCGGCGGCGCCGCCCAGGTCGCGGCGGGCATGCTGGCCGCCGTCACCGAACTGCACTACGGCGAGCAGACGCTGCTCGGCCTCAACATCGCGTCCGCCCGGCGCTATCCGGCCTTCGCCGACGAGCTGACCGAGGCGAGCGGCCACGACCTCGGCTACCGCGCGTGCGGCACGCTCGCTGTCGCGCTTGACTCCGACGACCGCGCCCACCTGCGCGAACTGCACGCCCTGCAGCAGCGTTCGGGCCTGGAGTCCGAGTGGCTGAGCGGCCGCGAGTGCCGCCGCCTGGAGCCGATGCTCGCGCCGGGTGTGCGCGGCGGGCTGCGGGTCGACGGCGACCACCAGATCGACCCGCGCCGGCTCGCGGGCGCGCTCGTGGCGGCCTGCGGGCGGGCCGGGGTGGTCTTCCACCGCGCCTGGGCCGAGCGCCTCTCGGTCGTACGCGACCGCGCGCACGGCGTCGTCCTCGCGGACGGCACCGAACTGGGCGCGGGCCTGACGGTCCTCGCGGCGGGCAGCCTCAGCGGGCGCCTCGCGGGCGTCCCCGACGACGTCCTGCCGCCCGTGCGGCCCGTGAAGGGGCAGGTCCTGCGTCTTTCCGTGCCGAAGCCGTACGCCCCCTTCCTGAGCCGCACCGTGCGGGCCGTGGTGCGCGGCAGCCACGTCTACCTCGTGCCGCGCGAGAACGGCGAGCTCGTCGTCGGCGCGACCAGCGAGGAGCTCGGCTGGGACACCACGGTCACGGCGGGCGGCGTGTACGAACTCCTGCGGGACGCGCACGAGCTCGTGCCCGGCATCACCGAGCTGCCGCTGACCGAGACCCGCGCGGGCCTGCGCCCCGGCTCGCCCGACAACGCGCCGATGCTCGGCCCGACGCGGCTCGCCGGGCTGCATCTGGCCACCGGTCACTACCGCAACGGAGTCCTCCTGACGCCCGTCACGGGCGACGTCATGGCGCACGCCCTGACCACCGGTGAACTCCCGGACGAGGCACGCGCGTTCACCCCGCGCCGCTTCGACGGCACGTCTCCCGAGAACTCCGCCCCGGCCCGCACGCAGCACGACACGGAGCAGCCCGCATGAGCACACCCTTCGCCGTTTCCGTCAACGGGGAGGAACGCGATGTGGCCTCGGGCACCACGCTCGAAGCCCTCGTGGCCACCCTCTCCTCGGCGCACTCCGGTGTCGCCGCCGCCGTCAACGAAACCGTCGTCCCGCGCGCGCGGTGGTCCACCACGGCCCTCTCCGCGGGCGACCGCGTCGAAGTACTCACCGCCGTCCAGGGAGGCTGAACACCATGGCAGACGACCCCTTCGTCATCGGCGGGCTCACTCTCTCCTCACGCCTGATCATGGGCACGGGCGGGGCGCCGAGCCTCGACGTCCTGGAGCGGTCCCTCGTCGCGTCCGGCACCGAGCTGACCACGGTCGCGATGCGCCGCCTCGACCCGGGCGTCCAGGGTTCCGTGCTCTCCGTGCTCGACCGGCTCGGCATCCGCGTCCTGCCCAACACCGCGGGCTGCTTCACGGCGGGCGAGGCCGTCCTCACCGCCCGGCTCGCGCGGGAGGCGCTCGGCACGGATCTGGTGAAGCTGGAGGTGATCGCCGACGAGCGCACCCTGCTGCCCGACCCGGTCGAGCTCCTGGACGCCGCTGAGACGCTGGTGGACGACGGCTTCACGGTGCTGCCGTACACGAACGACGACCCGGTGCTCGCGCGGAGGCTGGAGGACGTGGGCTGCGCGGCGATCATGCCGCTCGGGTCGCCCATCGGCTCCGGTCTCGGCATCCGCAACCCGCACAACTTCCAGCTGATCGTGGAGCACGCGCGCGTGCCGGTGATCCTCGACGCGGGCGCGGGCACGGCGTCCGACGCGGCGATCGCGATGGAGCTGGGGTGCGCGGGCGTGATGCTCGCCTCCGCGGTGACGCGGGCGCAGGAGCCGGTCCTGATGGCCGAGGCCATGCGGTACGGCGTGGAGGCCGGGCGCCTCGCGCACCGGGCCGGACGGATTCCGCGCCGGCACTTCGCCGAGGCGTCCTCCCCCGTGGAGGGCATGGCACGGCTCGATCCGGAGCGGCCCGCGTTCTGAGGTCCTGCTCCCCGGGCGGGCCCTGTTACAGCTCGGCTGCAGTACGGCGGTGAATCCCCCCGGACGAGATGGGCTGTCGGCGGTGGCTCGTAGACTCCCCCCGTGGACACGACCCTTCAGGACCCGCTCGTCGGGCAGCTGCTCGACAGCCGTTACCGCATCGACGGGCGCATCGCGGTCGGCGGGATGGCCACGGTCTACCGGGCCGTGGACACCCGCCTCGACCGTGTGCTCGCGCTCAAGGTGATGCATCCGACGCTGGCGGCGGACGCCTCCTTCGTCGACCGCTTCATCCGCGAGGCCAAGTCGGTGGCGCGCCTCTCCCACCCGAACGTGGTCGGCGTCTTCGACCAGGGCACGGACGGGGCGTACGTCTACCTCGCGATGGAGTACATCGCGGGCTGCACCCTGCGCGACGTGCTGCGCGAGCGCGGGGCGCTGCAGCCGCGGGCCGCGCTCGACATCCTGGAGCCGGTCCTCGCCGCGCTCGGCGCCGCGCACCGCGCGGGCTTCGTGCACCGCGACATGAAGCCGGAGAACGTCCTCATAGGGGACGACGGCCGCGTGAAGGTCGCCGACTTCGGGCTCGTCCGCGCGGTGGACACCGTCACGAACACGACGGGCACGGTCCTCGGCACCGTCTCGTACCTCGCCCCCGAGCAGATCGAGCACGGCACGGCGGACACCCGCGTGGACGTGTACGCGTGCGGGGTGGTGCTCTACGAGATGCTGACCGGCGCCAAGCCGCACTCCGGCGACTCCCCCGCCCAGGTCCTCTACCAGCACCTCAACGAGGACGTCCCGCCCCCGTCGGCGGCCGTCCCCGGGCTCGCGTTCGCACTCGACGAGCTGGTCGCCTCCGCCACGGCGCGTCATCCCGACATCCGGCCGTACGACGCGGTGGCACTGCTCGCCCAGGCGAGGGAGGCGCGGGCCGCCCTGACCGAGGAGCAGCTCGACGCGGTCCCGCCGCAGGCGCACCCGGCGGATCACGACGGCTCCGAGGACCGCACGAGCGTCATCCCGCGCGCGGCACGCGCCGTGCAGCTGCCGCTGCCCGCCGAGGGCGAGCGGAGCGGCGGGGACGGCACGGGCGGCCAGGACGCGCTGAACCGCACCAGCATCCTGGCGACGCAGCCACCGGGGCCGCCCGGCCCACCCCGTCCGCCCGGCGCCGCCCAGCCCGCCCGCAAGCGGTTCGACCCGCGCCGGCGCACCTTCGCGGTCATAGCCGGCGTCCTGCTCGTCCTCGGCATCGGCACCGGCGTCTGGTACATCAACTCGGGCCAGTTCACCGAGGTCCCGCCGCTCCTGGCCAAGACCGAGGCGCAGGCGAAGCAGCGGCTCGACGACGCCGGGCTCGACGTGAAGGACATCAAGCGCACCTACAGCGACACGGACAAGCGCGGCACGGTCATGAAGACCGATCCGGCGTCGGGCGACCGCATCCGGCAGAACGACGGGGTGACGCTGACCATCTCGCTGGGGCCGGAGACCGTGAAGGTCCCGGACCTCAAGAACATCCCGCTGGCCAAGGCGAAGAAGGAGCTCAAGAACTCCGGACTCGAGCCGGGCATGGTCACCAAGAGGTTCGACGAGTCCGTCGACAAGGGCTCCGTGATCAGCACGGACCCGCGGGCCGGCTTCACCCGCAAGGCGGGCTCGGCCGTCGCCCTGGTCGTCTCCAAGGGCCGCCCGGTCGAGGTCCCCGACGTGACCGGCGAGTCCGAGGACGAGGCGAGGGCCGACCTGGAGGACGCCGGGCTGAAGGTGGAGATCGCCCCGTCGCGGGTCAACTCCGACGAGGACAAGGGCGACGTGGCCGCGCAGTCGCCCGCCGCCGAGAAGACGATCGCCGAGGGCGACACGGTCGAGCTGACGATCTCCAAGGGCCCGCCGATGGTCGAGGTCCCCGACGTCACCGGGATGAGCGTCGACGAGGCCAAGGACAAGCTGGAGGCGGCGGGCTTCGAGGTCGACGAGGACCGCGGTCTGCTGGGGATCTTCGGGGACACGGTGAAGAAGCAGTCGGTGGACGGCGGCGACACGGCGCCCAAGAACTCGACGATCACCATCACGATCCGCTGAGCGCCGCGCGCCGGGCCCCGCGCCCGGGACCCCTGACGGGGCACTCCCGGGCGCGTGCCACCCTTGACGGTGTGAGCAGCAACAACTCCCCCAGCACCGTGTCCCGCAATCCGGTGGGCGGTCACGTCCCCGTGGCCGGCGGGCTCGCCTCCGTCGGCCTCTCGTACGCCAGGGACCTCGGCGCCGAGACCGTCCAGGTCTTCGTCGCCAACCCGCGCGGCTGGGCCACCCCGCCCGGCAACCCGAAGCAGGACGAGGAGTTCCGCGCGGCCTGCGCCGCCGAGAACATCCCCGCGTACGTCCACGCGCCGTACCTGATCAACTTCGGCTCGCACACCGAGGCGACCGTCGACAAGTCCGTGGACTCCCTGCGCCACTCGCTGCGCAGGGCGCGCGAGATCGGCGCGCTCGGCGTCGTCGTGCACACCGGGTCGGCGACCGGCGGCCGGGAGCGTACCGTCGCGCTGGAGCAGGTGCGCGAGCGCATGCTGCCGCTCCTCGACGAGCTGACGCACGACGACGACCCGTTCCTGCTCCTGGAGTCGACCGCGGGACAGGGCGCCTCGCTCTGCTCCCGTACGTGGGACTTCGGCCCGTACTTCGAGGCGCTGGACTCGCACCCCAAGCTCGGGATCTGCCTGGACACCTGCCACATCTTCGCGGCGGGCCACGACCTGACGGGCCCGGGCGGCATGAAGCAGACCCTGGACCTCCTCGTCGACACCGTCGGCGAGGGCCGCCTGAAGCTCGTGCACGCCAACGACTCCAAGGACGTCGTCGGCGCCCACAAGGACCGCCACGAGAACATCGGCACCGGCCACATCGGCGAGGAGCCCTTCCGCGAGCTGATGCTCCACCCCGCCACGGAAGGCGTCCCCCTGATCATCGAGACCCCCGGCGGCAAGGAGGGGCACGCGGCGGACGTGGCGCGCCTGAAGGAGCTGAGGGCCGTTTAGCGGCCCGTGATGAGGCGGCGGGACTAGAGCTCGGGGCCGTCCCCGGGCTCCTCCTGGTACGAGTAGCGCTGTTCCAGCCAGGGGTCGCCGAGGTTGTGGTAGCCGCGCTCCTCCCAGAAACCGCGGCGGTCCGCCGTCATGTACTCGACGCCGCGCACCCACTTGGGGCCCTTCCAGGCGTACAGGTGCGGCACCACGAGCCGGAGCGGGAAACCGTGTTCCGCGGTGAGCAGTTCGCCGCCTTTGTGCGTGGCGAGAATCGATCGGTCGGAGGCGAAGTCCGACATCCGCATGTTCGAGCTGAAGCCGTACTCGGCCCAGACCATGACGTGGGTGGCGTTGTCCGCGGGCGGCACGAGTTCAAGGAGCTTGCGGGCCGGGAGTCCGCCCCACTCGGCGCCCAGCATGCTGAACTTCGTCACGCAGTGCAGATCGGCGACAACGGTGTCGTAGGGCAGGGCGGAGAACTCCTCGTGCGACCAGCAGTGCTTCTCGCCGTCCGCCGTGGCCCCGAAAACCCTGAACTCCCAGCGCTCCGGCCGGAACTTCGGGACCGGTCCGTAGTGCGTGACCGGCCAGCCGCGCTGCAACCGCTGACCCGGCGGAAGCTCCGGCTCCGCTGCCTGTCGAGATGCGCGTTCCGCCGGCTGACCCATGACTCCATCCTGACAGACCCGGGACGGTGGACGTGACCAGCCGGAGCCCGGGCAGCACCGATTGGGGCAACTCCTACTAAGCCTGCACTTACTGGACGCCCTCCGAACACCGGTGCAAGGATGCGCGCTACCTGCCCAGTCACTCGTGTGGAAGGAGCCTCTGCGATGCAGGGCGACCCCGAGGTCATTGAATTTCTCAACGAGCAGCTGACCGCCGAACTCACGGCGATCAATCAGTACTTTCTCCACGCCAAGATGCAGGAAAACTTCGGCTGGACGAAGCTCGCGAAGTACACCCGTGCCGAGTCGTTCGACGAGATGAAGCACGCGGAGGTGCTGACCGACCGGATTCTGTTCCTCGACGGTCTGCCCAACTACCAGCGGCTCTTCCACGTGCGCGTGGGCCAGACGGTCACCGAGATGTTCCAGGCCGACCGGCAGGTCGAGGTGGAGGCGATCGACCGCCTCAGGCGCGGGATCGAGGTGATGCGCGCCAAGGGCGACATCACGTCCGCAAATATCTTCGAGTCGATCCTCGAGGACGAGGAGCACCACATCGACTATCTGGACACTCAGCTCGAGCTCGTCGAGAAGCTGGGCGAGGCGCTCTACATCGCGCAGCTCATCGAGCAGCCGGAGAGCTGAACCGACCCCTCAGGGCTAGGCCGCCTCGGGGAGTTCCGCCTCGGGAGCCAGCGCCACAGCCGGTTCTCCCTGGTCCACGAGGTCACGGCGGGGGCAGGCGCCCCGGCCGAGCAGCGCCTGGATGCGGCGTACGCACGAACCACAGTCCGTGCCCGCCTTGCAGGCCGACGCTATCTGGCGGGGGGTGCAGGCACCGTCCGCCGCGTGCTTCTTCACTTGCGCCTCGGTGACCCCGAAGCAGTTGCAGACGTACACGCGGTTTCACCTCCCGGGCAGGACTCATCGGTAGCGCCGTCCCGATTGATCGGTGAGGCTAACCTAACCTTACCCGCGACGTCCTGCCCACAAAAGCCCCGGATACGCCGGTGGGGCGCGGATCACACGGATCCGCGCCCCACGCGCACGTACGGACGAGAACTACTGGTCGCGGTACATCTCCGCCACCAGGAACGCCAGGTCGAGCGACTGGCTGCGGTTGAGCCGCGGGTCGCAGGCCGTCTCGTAGCGCTGGTGCAGGTCGTCGACGAAGATCTCGTCGCCGCCGCCCACGCACTCGGTGACGTCGTCACCGGTGAGCTCGACGTGGATGCCGCCGGGGTGGGTCCCGAGGGCCTTGTGGACCTCGAAGAAGCCCTTCACCTCGTCGAGCACGTCGTCGAAGCGGCGGGTCTTGTGACCCGAGGCGGCCTCGTAGGTGTTGCCGTGCATCGGGTCGGTGATCCAGGCGACGGTCGCGCCGGAGGCGGTGACCTTCTCGACGAGCTCGGGCAGCTTGTCGCGGACCTTGTCGGCGCCCATGCGGACGATGAAGGTCAGCCGACCGGGCTCGCGGTCGGGGTCGAGGCGCTCGATGTACTGCAGCGCCTCCTCGGCCGTCGTGGTCGGGCCGAGCTTGACGCCGACGGGGTTGCGCACCTGGGAGGCGAACTCGATGTGCGCGTGGTCCAGTTGACGGGTGCGCTCACCGATCCAGACCATGTGGCCCGAGGTGTCGTACAGCCGGCCGGTGCGGGAGTCGGTGCGGGTCAGCGCCGATTCGTAGTCGAGGAGCAGCGCCTCGTGCGAGGCGTAGAACTCGACGGTCTTGAACTCCTCCGGGTCGGTGCCGCAGGCCTTCATGAAGTTGAGCGCGTTGTCGATCTCGCGGGCCAGCTGCTCGTACCGCTGGCCGGACGGGGACGACTTCACGAAGTCCTGGTTCCAGGCGTGCACCTGGTGCAGGTCGGCGTAACCGCCGGTGGTGAAGGCGCGCACCAGGTTGAGCGTGGAGGCGGACGCGTTGTACATCCGCTTCAGGCGCTCGGGGTCCGGGATCCGGGCCTCTTCGGTGAAGTCGAATCCGTTGACGGAGTCGCCCCGGTAGGTCGGAAGCGTCACGCCGTCGCGGGTCTCGGTCGGCTTGGAGCGCGGCTTCGAGTACTGCCCCGCGATGCGGCCCACCTTCACGACGGGCACGGACGCCGCGTACGTGAGGACGGCGCCCATCTGGAGCAGCGTCTTCAGCTTGTTCCGGATGTGATCGGCGGACACGGCGTCGAAGGCCTCGGCGCAGTCGCCGCCCTGGAGGAGGAACGCCTCTCCCTTGGCGACAGAGGCCAGTCGGGCACGCAGCTGGTCGCACTCGCCCGCGAAGACGAGCGGCGGATACGACTCGAGGTCCGCGATCACTTCGCGCAGAGCCTCGGCATCGGGGTACTCGGGCTGCTGCGCCGCGGGCAGGTTTCGCCAGGTGTTGCCACCGACAGCGGTGGTCTTAGCGTTCACGGTCACCTCGTCAACACTACGTGGTGACGCGCCCCGTCCATTCACCCGCTCACGAAGTGAGACGGAGCAGACACAGCGGAGTGACCGGCTCGTGTCGCCCGCTCGGCGGCGGCCGGTGCCGCGAGGGCGAGCCTTCGGTGCACGCGGCGGAGCATCGTGCGGGCCATGAAGGGGTGCACCCGCTTCACAACGCCCCAGTAGAGCCGGGAGCGCACGGTGTCCGCGCGGACGGCGGTGCTGAGGGTGACGTGCCGCTCGTCCACCAGGATCGAGGCGCGCGCCGTGAGACCTGCCGTGTTCACGTCCATCAGCAGTTCGCCGCCCTCGCGGGCGACGACGGGGAAGGCGTCGCGCAGGACACCGGTCCACGCGGCGGGGTCGCGCGGCAGGCCGGGGCGCAGCTCCATGCGGTACGCGTCCCGGTAGCCGGGCCGTTCCACGGAAGCCCGGAGCAGGCGGGCCTCCCCGGGCACCTCCACCGTCTCGGGCCTGGGCCACCAGAGCCGGTTGAGCAGCCGGAGCCGGGGTGACCAGTGGACGGGGTCGGCGCAGCCGCCCGCCGCCGCTCGCTCGATGTTGTCGAAGAGCTCTTCGAGCATCGTGTCGTGCACGGGCCGCACGGCCGTGGGCCACAGCAGGCGGTCCACGCCGGACTGCCGCATCTCCAGGACGTGCCGCACGAGGCAGCGCCCGTCGCCGCGCGACTCGACCGTCATCTCGTGGAAGCCGTCGCCGGGCGGGGTGAAGGCGAAGCGGACGCGGTGGCCCGGTTCGTACTCCGCCACCGAGTACCGGATCGGGCCGTGACCGCCCGTCGCGCCCACGCCCAGCGGGCGGTCGAAGGTCATCGGCGCCCAGGCCGGGACGGGGAAGACCGGGTCGTCCTCGGCGGACAGGCGGTCGAGCAGGGCTCCGACCACCTCCGCCGGAGCTCCGACGACCCGCTCGTGTTCGTTGCGCACGATTCCCACGACACACCTCCATACGCTGGCGTATGGTCGACCGTACGGTAGCGTATGGACATGGCGCAACGGCAGCAGCAGAAGTCCCCGGCGAAGCCCCGGCTGACCGCCGACGACTGGGCGGACGCCGCCCTGACGGCGATCGGCGAGGGCGGTCTCGCGGCCGTCGCCGTGGAGCCGCTCGCCGTCCGCCTCCGCACCACCAAGGGCAGCTTCTACTGGCACTTCGCGAACCGCGACGCGCTCGTCGAGGCCGCCCTCGACCGCTGGGCCGAACTCCACACCGAGGGGATGATCAGCCATGTGGAGGCCGAGCCCGACCCCCGCGAGCGGATCCGGCTGCTCTTCGCCGAGGCGATCACCGCCGCCGCATCCGGCCCTCTCGAGGTGTCCCTGCTGGCGACCGCCGGGCATCCGCAGGTCGCCGCGGCCCTGCGGAAGGTCACCGAGCGCCGGGTGGCGTACGTGGCCGGGCTCTTCGCCGACCTCGGCTTCCCCGCCGCGGAGGCGCGCCGGCGCGGTCTCCTCGCGTACAGCGTCTATCTGGGCCACACCCAGCTCGGCCACGCGGTGCCCTCGGTCGTGCCGTCCGACGCGGAGCTCGGCGCGTACCTCGACGAGAGCCTCGATCTCCTGATGATGCGCTAGGGTGCGGGACATGCACGCGCAGACGACGACTCGTAACTGGTGGTGGCCCGCTCATCCGGCGGCCCACTGACTCTGCGCGCACACAGACTCGCGAAGGCCGCCCGAGGGGCGGCCTTCAGTGTTCTCCGGACTTCGCCGGGGCCCGGGCCGTTCCTCTCCGAGTGAGAAGGAACCAGCCCCATGCACCCCACGTACCTCACCGACCTCCTGTCCGACGATCGCCCCTTCGCCCTGCTGCGCCGCCGCACCCCGGGCCGCGACCACGACACGGTCGAGGTCCTGACCGGCCCGACGGGTACGTACGAACGCCTCGCGGACATCCCCGAGGGCCTCGCCCTCGTGCCTTTCCGGCAGATCAGGGAGCGCGGTTTCGACGTCCGTGACGACGGCACACCGCTGACGGTCCTGACGCCCGACGAGCGGTACGAGGTGCCGCTCGCCGATGCCCTCGCGGCGCTGCCCGCGCACGACGTACGGGTCGAGGGCGGGGCCTTCGACGTGGACGACGCGGCGTACGCGGACATCGTGGGGCGGGTCCTGCGCGAGGAGATCGGGCGGGGCGAAGGGGCCAACTTCGTCATCCGGCGGACGTACGAGGGTGAGATCCCGGGCTTTGCACGTGCGGACGCCCTCGCGCTCTTCCGGCGGCTGCTCGTCGGCGAGCGGGGTGCGTACTGGACGTACGTCGTGCACACCGGGGACCGGACGCTGGTCGGGGCCAGCCCCGAGGTGCACGTGCGGATGTCCGGCGGGACCGTCGTCATGAACCCGATCAGCGGCACCTACCGCTACCCCGCCGACGGCCCCACCGCCGACGACCTGCTGGCCTTCCTCTCCGACGGCAAGGAGATCGAGGAGCTCTCGATGGTCGTCGACGAGGAGCTCAAAATGATGTGCACGGTCGGCGACATGGGCGGTGTGGTGGTCGGGCCGCGCCTCAAGGAGATGGCCCACCTCGCGCACACGGAGTACGAGCTGCGGGGCAAGTCGTCGCTCGACGTGCGGGAGGTCCTGAAGGAGACGATGTTCGCGGCGACCGTCACCGGGTCGCCCGTGCAGAACGCCTGCCGGGTCATCGAACGGCACGAAGCGGGGGGACGCGGCTACTACGCGGGCGCCCTCGCGCTCATCGGCCGGGACGCGGGCGGCGCGCAGACACTGGACTCCCCCATCCTCATCCGCACCGCCGACATCTCGGCGGCGGGGCGGCTGCGAGTGCCGGTGGGCGCCACGCTGGTACGCGGCTCCGACCCGATGAGCGAGGTCGCCGAGACGCACGCGAAGGCCGCGGGCGTCCTCGCCGCGCTCGGCGTACGCCCCGGGCGCCCCCGCGAGGAGGACGCGCGGCCCGCCCTCGCCGACGATCCCCGGGTGCGGGCGGCGCTCGACGGGCGGCGCGCGGCGCTCGCGCCGTTCTGGCTGCGGATGCAGGAGCGCGCGGACGACCTGGCCGGGCACGCGCTCGTCGTCGACGCCGAGGACACGTTCACGGCGATGCTCGCGCACGTCCTGCGCTCCTGCGGGCTGCGGGTGTCGGTGCGGCGGTACGCCGAGGAGGGGCTGCGGGAGGCCGTGCTCGCGCATGAGGGGCCCGTGGTGCTCGGCCCGGGTCCGGGCGATCCGTCCGACCCGGCCGACCCGAAGATGCGTTTCCTGCGCTCGCTGGCGGCGGAGGTGCTCCGCACGCACCGGCACGGCGTGCTCGGCGTCTGCCTCGGGCACGAACTGATCGCGGCCGAGCTGGGTCTGGAGATCGTACGGAAGGAGGTGCCGTACCAGGGCGCGCAGACGGGCATCGACCTGTTCGGGCGTACCGAGACCGTCGGCTTCTACAACAGCTTCGTGGCGCGCTGCGACGACGAGGCGGCGGTGGAGCTCGCCGCGCACGGCATCGAGGTCAGCAGGGACGCGGCGACCGGCGAGGTGCACGCGGTGCGCGGGGAGTCCTTCGCGGGTGTGCAGTTCCACCCGGAGTCGGTGCTGACGCTGCGCGGGGCCGGCATCGTGCGGGAACTGCTCGGTCAGCTCCTGTCCGGGGCCGGGACGAGGACGTTGTCGGAGCGGCGGCCCGCCAGGTAGTCCAGGACGTTGCGCACCGTGGTGTCGATGATCTGGCCGACGGCGTCCGCGGTGTAGTACGCCTGGTGGGACGTGACCACGACATTCGGGAACGTGACGAGGCGGGCCAGGGTGTCGTCGGCGACGACCTCCAGGGACTTGTCGAGGAAGAAGAGGCCCGCCTCCGCCTCGTACACGTCCAGGCCCACCCCCGTGAAGCGTCCCGCGCGCAACTCGCCGACCAGGGCCTCGGTGTCGATCAGGCCGCCGCGGCTGGAGTTCACCAGGATCGCGTCGTCCTTCATCGTCCGCAGCGCCTCGGCGCCGATGAGGTGCTGCGTGGACGGGAGCAGCGGCACGTGCAGGCTGACGAGGTCGGCCTCGGCGAGGAGTTCGGCCTTGTCCACGTACTTCATGCCGAGTGCGACGCAGGCGGGGTTCTCGGTGACGTCCCAGCCGAGCAGGCGCATGCCGAAGCCGTGCGCGATCCGGGTGAACGCCTCGCCGATCTTGCCGGTGCCGAGCACGCCGACCGTGCGGCCCCGCAGGTCGCGGCCCATCAGGCCGTCGAGGCGGAAGTCGAAGTCGCGGGTGCGGTTGCTGGCGCGGACGATGCGGCGGTTGACGGCCATCGCGAGGGTCCAGGCGAACTCGGCCACCGAGTAGGGCGAGTAGGACGAGACGCGGGCGACGGTCAGACCGAGGCGCTCGGCGACCAGCAGGTCGATGTTGTTGAATCCGGTGGACCGCTGGGCGATCATCTGCGTCCCGCCGGCGGCGAGGGTCTGCAGGACGCGGTTGTTCAGCGTGGCGTTGACGCTGGAGGAGACGATCTCGTAGCCCGCGGCGATGGGGGCGGTGTCCTCGTTGAGGAAGACGTCGAGGCAGCGGACGTCGTGGTGTCCCTGGAAGGCCTTCTCGATCAGCGGCTTCTCGTCGGACTGCACGCCGAACGCCAGGATCTCCATGGCCGCCAGTCTAGGGAGCGCCTGCCGGGACGGCACCCGGAGCGGGGGCCGTCCCGGCAGTGCCCGGGCTCAGCCGAAGAACACCCCGACCTCTTCGTACAGCGCCGGGTCCACCGTCTTCAGGCGGGCCGTGGCCTCGGCGATCGGTACGCGGACGATGTCCGTGCCCCTGAGGGCGACCATCTTCCCGAAGTCCCCGTCCCGCACGGCCTCGATCGCGTGCAGCCCGAACCGCGTGGCGAGCCAGCGGTCGAAGGCGCTCGGGGTGCCGCCGCGCTGCACGTGCCCCAGGACGGTGGTGCGCGCCTCCTTGCCGGTGCGCCCCTCGATCTCCTTGGCCAGCCACTCGCCGACGCCGGAGAGCCTGACGTGCCCGAAGGAGTCCTGCGTGCCGTCCTTGAGGACCATCTCGCCGTCCTTGGGCATCGCGCCTTCGGCGACGACGACGATGGGCGCGTACGACGCCTTGAAGCGCGAGGTCACCCAGGCACAGACCTGGTCGACGTCGAAGCGCTGCTCCGGGATGAGGATGACGTTCGCGCCGCCCGCGAGACCGGAGTGCAGGGCGATCCAGCCCGCGTGGCGGCCCATGACCTCGACGACCAGGACGCGCATGTGCGACTCGGCGGTGGTGTGCAGGCGGTCGATCGCCTCGGTGGCGATGCCGACGGCGGTGTCGAAGCCGAAGGTGTAGTCGGTGGCGGAGAGGTCGTTGTCGATGGTCTTCGGGACGCCGACGACCGGAACGCCGTACTCGTCGGTGAGCCGCGCGGCGACGCCGAGGGTGTCCTCGCCGCCGATCGCGATGAGGGAGTCCACCTCGTACTTGGCGAGGTTCTCCTTGATGCGGCGCACCCCGTTCTCCGCCTTGAACGGGTTGGTGCGCGACGAGCCGAGGATGGTGCCGCCGCGCGGCAGGATGCCGCGGACCGCGGGGATGTCGAGCGGGACGGTGTCGCCCTCCAGCGGACCGCGCCAGCCGTCCCGGAAGCCGACGAAGTCGTAGTCGTACTCCTGCACGCCCTTGCGGACGACGCCGCGGATCACCGCGTTGAGCCCGGGGCAGTCGCCGCCACCGGTCAGCACGCCGATTTTCTTGACCCCCATAGGAGCAGTCCCTTCGCCTCAGTGACCTGATGCGAGTCACGCTAATGGTGATCCAGGTCACTGCGGCACGGTGCGCACGGCCAATTCCCTTGCTGTACAGGGGAGTTGATCTTGCACGTTCACTCGTACGAGGGGTCAGGCGCCGTCGATGCCTCGCTCTATCGCGTACCGCACGAGCTCCACCCTGTTGTGCAGCTGGAGCTTGCCCAGGGTGTTCTGGACGTGGTTCTGCACGGTGCGGTGCGAGATGACCAGGCGCTCGGCGATCTGCTTGTAGCTGAGGCCCTTGGCGACCAGGCGCAGGACCTCCGTCTCGCGGTCGGTGAGCTGCGGGGCCTTCGGGTCCTCCGGGGTGCCGGCCGCGGGCTCGGTGGCCAGGCGGCGGTACTCGCCGAGGACCAGGCCCGCGAGGCCGGGCGTGAAGACCGCGTCGCCGACGGCCGTACGGCGCACCGCGTCGATCAGCTCCTCGGTGGACGCCGACTTCAGCAGGTAGCCGGTCGCGCCGGACTTGACCGCTTCCAGGACGTCGGCGTGCTCACCGCTCGCCGAGAGGACCAGGACGCGCAGCGCCGGGTTGGCGCCGACGAGCTCCTTGCACACCTGCACGCCCGGCTTCAGCGGCAGGTTCAGGTCGAGGACCAGGACGTCGGGGGCGACGGCCTGCGCGCGGCGCACCGCCTGCTCGCCGTCGCCCGCCGTGGCGACCACGTCGAGACCGGCTTCCGCCAAATCACGGGCCACGGCGTCGCGCCACATGGGGTGGTCGTCGACGACCATGACCTTGATCGGGTCCGCCGCCCGCCCGTCCCCGCCGGGCCCCGTGGCCCCGGTGGCCGGTTCCTGTCGCCGCTGCTGCTCGCTCATCTCGCCTTTCCCGCCTTCCCCCGTGTGTCCCGCGCCTGTTCGCGCGGCACTTTCAGTTCCACTTCCGTGCCCTGGCCCGGTACCGAGATCAGCTCGGCCGTGCCCCCGATGTCCCGCAGCCGCCCCCGGATCGACAGGGCCACACCGAGGCGGCCCTCCCCCTCCGCCTCCACGAGCCGCCCCTCCGGGATGCCGGGACCGTCGTCCCTGACCGTCACGATCACCTCGTCGGGCTCGTCCTCGACCAGGATCCACGCGCGGGCCTCCGCGCCGGCGTGCCTGCGGACATTGTCCAGGGCGGCGCCGACAGCGGCCGCGAGCTCCCTCGCGGCCCCCGGCGCGAGGAGCACCGGTGCCCCGGGCTCGGAGAGCGTGACCTTCGAGCCCGCGTGCCCGGCGAGCAGCGAGCGCAGGTCGCGGGGTGCCGCGTCGTCCGGCTCGTCGTCCGGCACCTCGACCGCGCGGACGACGGCGCCCTGCGCGATGTCCTCCGACACGTGCGAGGCGGGCACCATGCCCCCGGCGACCAGGGTGCGCAGGGCGACCTCCTGCTCACCGGCGAGCCGGCCGAGCTCCGCGGCCTCGCCGCCGATGGCGGTGCCGCGCCGCTGCACCATGGCGAGGACCTGGAGGACGCTGTCGTGGATGTCGCGGGCGAGGCGCTCGCGCTCGCGGGTGGCGGCCTCTATCTCCAGGGCGCGGGCGAGGGTGCGCTCGGAGGCGCGGGCCAGCTCCACGACGTAGCCGATGGCGATGGAGGCGATGCAGACCAGCAGGACGTTGTGCAGGGTGTCGCGGCTGAACGCGCCGCGCTGCACCACGTTGGCGACGCCCACCAGCAGGGACGCCGATGCCGCCCAGCGCCAGCCGCCCTTGATGGCGAACGCGAGCACGGAGCCCGCGGTCCATATGGAGGGCAGCGTCGGGACGCCGTCGACGATGCGCTGGTGCGAGTCGGCGAGCGGCGTCAGGAGGATGCCGACGAGCGCGACGGTCAGGTCGGCGACCAGGAACCGCCGGGTGCAGCTCGCCGCGTTCGCGACGCGGGGCAGGGTGGCCAGGGTCCAGGGGACGAGCACCGCGTAGTAGGCGACGGCCAGCCAGGGGCGGTCGAGTTCCTCGTGCGCCGCCACGAAGAGCCCGATCGCGTACAGCATCGTCAGGACGCGGTAGGCGGTGAGCGCGCGCCACAGCGGCTGCTCGACCGACATCCTCATGACTTTTTCGCGCTTGGCCATGCCGTGTCCCCCGCCGCCCGCCCGTGTGCCCACCCCTGAACGGACGCGGCTAGGAGCCGGACCGTTCCTTGTCGGCCTTGTCCGCCGTCTTGGCCGCCTTCGCCGCCTCGCTGATCTCTCGCTTCGCGGCCGTCGCGTACATGTCGACGTACTCCTGGCCGGAGAGCTTCATGATCTCGTACATGACCTCGTCGGTCAGCGCGCGCAGCACGAAGCGGTCCTGCTCCATGCCCTGGTAGCGCGTGAAGTCGAGAGGCTTGCCGATGCGGATGCCGGGACGCATCAGCTTGGGCATGACCTTGCCCGGCGGCTGGATCTTCTCGGTGTCGATCATCGCGACGGGGAGCACGGGCGCGCCGGTGGCGAGCGCCACGCGCGCGAGGCCACCCGGCTTGCCCCGGTAGAGGCGCCCGTCGGGCGAACGCGTGCCCTCGGGGTAGATGCCGAAGAGCTCGCCGCGCTCCAGGACCTCGATGCCGCTCTTGATGGCCGCCTCGCCCGCGCCGCGCCCGCCGGAGCGGTCCACCGGCAGCTGGCCCACGCCCTTGAAGAAGGCCGCGGTGAGCTTGCCCTTCACACCGGGCGAGGTGAAGTACTCCGCCTTGGCGATGAAGGTGACCTTGCGGTCGAGGACCGCGGGGAGGAAGAAGGAGTCCGAGAACGAGAGGTGGTTGCTCGCCAGAATCGCGGGGCCCTCGGCGGGGACGTTCTCAAGGCCCTCCACCCAGGGCCTGAAGCCGAGCTTCAGCGGCCCTCCGATGGCAACCTTCATTGCGCCGTAGATCAAACCGAGTGCCTCCTGTGTCTGTGGATCAGACCTTAACCCGGGGTACGGCCAATGGGCCCGACGACCCTGGTCGGTGTCAGTCCGGTCGCGTACGGTGAAGTACTCCCACCTCTCACGAAGGAGACCGAAGTGCCGGTCCTCCCCGGAGCCGAGCCGTACCGCCACGAAGGCGGCGAGGTCGGCGTCCTCCTCTGCCACGGCTTCACCGGATCCCCGCAGTCGCTGCGCCCCTGGGCCGAGTACCTCGCGGAGCGCGGCCTCACCGTCTCGCTGCCGCTCCTGCCCGGCCACGGCACACGCTGGGAGGACATGCAGGTCACGGGCTGGCAGGACTGGTACGCCGAGGTGGAGCGCGAGCTGCGGTCGCTCCTCGAGCGGTGCGAGCGGGTCTTCGTCTTCGGGCTCTCCATGGGCGGGGCGCTCGCGCTGCGCCTGGCGGCGAAGCACGGTGACGCGGTCGCCGGCCTCGTCCTCGTCAACCCGGGGAACAAGGTGCACGGCCTCGCCGCGCACGCGCTGCCCGTCGCCCGTCACCTCGTGCCGAGCACGAAGGGCATCGTCAGCGACATCGCGAAGCCCGGCTCCGAAGAGATCGGGTACCACCGCATCCCGCTGCACGCCGCGCACTCCCTGCGCCGCTTCTTCCGCTTGGTCGACGCCGAACTGCCGCAGGTGACCCAGCCGCTCGTGGTGCTGCACAGCCCGCGCGACCACGTGGTGCCGCCCGCCGACTCGGCCCGCATCCTCAGCCGCGTCTCCTCCACCGATGTCACGGAGATCCTGCTGGAACAGAGCTACCACGTCGCGACGTTGGACCACGATGCGGACCGGATCTTCGAGGAGAGTCACGCGTTCATCGGCCGGCTCGCCCCCAGCGTCGGTAAGGAAGGGACGGCCACCGGTGGCTGAGCACGAGGCGGACCGCGAGGACAGCCGCGAGCCCGAGAAGAGCAAGGTGCCCGCGGACGGTACCCCTGTGGACGGGACGCCCGCGGACGGCGTGCCCCTGGACGAGGACGCCGCCTGGCGGGCGATCGTCGCGGGGTACGGCGAGGAGCCCGCGGACCCGCCGGGCGCCAAGCCCTTCAAGTCCATCGAGGACCTGGCGCTCCTGGAGACGGAGACGAACGGCCCCTCGGACGGCCCGGACGGGACGGCGGACGGCAAGTCCGGCATCGACAAGTCCGGTCCCGGCAGGGCAGGAACCGACAAGCCGCTCGGCAGCTCCGTCTCCTTCGCGCCCGGCGTCGGCTCCGGCAGCGGCGGCCCGCGTGACTACACCACGCCGGAGCCCTCCGAGAAGGACTTCGACGCGGACGACGAGGGGCACTTCGTGCCGCCCGAGCCGCCGCCGCTGCCCGAGGCCGACGTCACGGCCAAGTTCGCCTGGCTCGCCGTGCTCGGCGGCCCGCTGCTCATCCTGCTGGCCGTGCTGCTGGGCTGGCAGATGACGTGGTGGCTGACCACGCTCGGCATCGGCGGCTTCCTCGGTGGTTTCGCCACGCTGGTGGTGCGGATGAACAGCGGGGACGACGAGGAGGACGACCCGGGACGCGGCGCGGTCGTCTGACTCACCCGAGTCGCACCCACAGTGGCCTAGGACATCGCCGCGGGGACTCTGAGGGCGGCCAGGACCGGCAGGTGGTCCGTGGCCGCCCTCAGGTCGTCCGGGCTCACCCCTGGCAGGTCCAACGGCACACCGCAGCCGAGGACTTCGATGCCGGAGGTCGCGAAGAGAGCGTCGATGCGCTGGTGCGGGTCGGCCGGCGTGGAGGTGTTCTCGCCGCCCCAGGGCCTGGCCGTCCAGCAGTCCTGGAGTCCGGCGGCGAGCCTGCGGAACGTCCGGCCGTCGGGCCGCTCGTTGAGGTCACCGCCCGCGACCGCGTGCTCCACACCCATGCCCGCGAGCCGGTCGAGCAGCATCCCGCCCTGGTCGTAGCGTTCGTCGGTCTGCAGGCTCAGGTGGCAGCTCAGGACGCCGAGCCTGGCGCCGCCGAAGCGGACGACGGCGGTCGCGAAGCCGCGCCGGTGCAGGCCGGGGGTGAGCGGCAGCAGCACGTCCTCGGTGCGCTCGACCGTGGCGCGCAGCGAGCAGAGCAGCGCGGGCCCCGCCGCGGAGCCGCCGCCGGAGAGGATCACCAGGTCGGCGGCGCGCGCGAGGCGGGCCAGCTTCTTGCGCCAGCGGAAGAACCGCGGGGCCTCCTGGATCAGGACGAGATCGGGGGCGCAGGCGGAGATGATCCGGGCGAGCGCCGCGGTGTCGTCGCGCATCGAACGGATGTTGTAGCCGAGCACCCGGATGACGGCCGAACCGTCGGGTTCGGTGCGGGAGTTGGGGAGCGGTTCGCTGACCATGGCGATCAAGATACGACAGCGCCCGCCGCTCCCCGAAGGGACGCGACGGGCGCCGGTGCACCTGCCGTACCGGTGTCACATGACCGGATCCGGCTCCCGCGCCAGGTCCGCCGCGCCGACCATGCCCGCCTTGTTGCCCAGCTGGGCGGCGATGACCTGGGCCTCGGGGCGCCAGGCCGCGCCGACGAGCCAGCGCTTGAAGGACTTGCGGATCGGGTCGAGGACCAGCTCGCCCTCGTCCGAGAGGCCGCCGCCGACGATGAACGCGGACGGGTCGAAGAGCGACGCCAGGTCGGCGAGGCCCGCGCCCGCCCAGCGGGCCAGCTCGCGGTAGGAGTCGATGGCGACGGCGTCGCCCTGCCGCGCGGCCATCGAGATGTGCTTGCCCTCGATGCCCTCGGGGGTGCCGTCACCCAGCGAGAGCAGGTACTCGGCGTTCTCTGGGGTGGCGTTGGCGCGCTGCTTCGCGTACCGCACGAGGGCGCGGCCGGACGCGTACTGCTCCCAGCAGCCCTGGCTGCCGCAGCCGCAGAGCAGGCCGTCCGGCACCATCCGGATGTGGCCAAACTCGGCGGCGACGCCGAAGTGGCCGCGGCGCAGCTTGTTGCCGATGATGATGCCGCCGCCGAGGCCCGTGCCGAGCGTGATGCAGATGACGTTGCGGTGGCCCTTGCCGCCGCCGAAGCGGTACTCGCCCCAGGCCGCCGCGTTCGCGTCGTTCTCCACGACCACGGGCAGGCCGACGCGCTTCTCGACCTCTTCCTTGAGCGGTTCCTGGCGCCAGTCGATGTTCGGCGCGAAGTAGACCGTGGAGCGCTGCCGGTTGACGTATCCGGCGGCGCCGATGCCGACGCCGACGATGTCGTGCCCGGCCCGTGCGCCCGCCACGGCGGAGGCGATCGCGTCGACGATGGCCTCGGAAGTACCAGGGGTCGGCACCTTGAAGGTCGAGAGGATGTTGCCGTCCTCGTCGACCACTCCGGCCGCGATCTTGGTGCCGCCGATGTCGACGCCGATGGTGAGTCCCATGAATCCCTCAGTTCGATCGAGCCCCGCTACGGCCCACCGTACCCGAGGGGGATCAGTCCAGATCGATGTGTTCGCCCGCGGAGGAGCCGCCGTCGCGGGGGTCCCGGCCGGGCGCGGCGTCCTTCGTGGCGTCGTCCGCGCCGTCGCCGCGGGTCCACCGGCTCTCCTGGCCCTCGACCGCCGAGCGGTAGGCGGCGAGCAGCTCGGAGCCCGCCGCGGCGAGGTGGTCGAAGACGTCGGGGTTGCGTTCGATGACCGGCTCGACGACGGCCTTCGCCTCCTTGGCGACCTGCCGGAGCGTCTGCTCGACGGCACCCTGCGCGACCGCGCCGAACAGTGGCGCCTGAAGTCCGGAGAGTTTGTCCGAGACGACGTCGAACAGCTTGCGCAGCTCCTCGGCCGCGGAGCCGGGCGGCGGCCCGTACTGGGCGCGGCGGCGGGCCTTCTCCGCCGCGAGGTCCTCGGCGCACGCCCTTTCCCAGGCGTCGCCGTGGCTTTCCTGGGGTTCCGGGGCTTCGCGCTCGGTGGCATCGCTCATGCCACTCGACGTTACCCGAATGGAGGTACGGCGTTCACCGCTCGCGCGGCCACAGATCCGGGTCGGGCGCGAACCGCACCCTGAGCTCGCCCTCGCGCAGCCCGGCCCCCGCGACGGTGCAGCGGCGCAGCGCGGACGGCAGGGTGACGATGCGGCGGTAGGGGCCCGCGGTGACGACGAGCTCGTCACCGCGCCGGATGAGGCCGAGTTCCTCGCGGGTGACGTGGGGCAGCGGAACGTGCCACACATACGCGTGGCTCCCGTCGTCCTCGGGTGCTTCCGTGACTGGCCAGGCGGCGGGGTCGGGGGCCGCCCCGGGGGCGGTCAGGCCGAGGGCCTCGAGGTCGTCGGTGCCGCGGGGGTCGCGGCCGAGGTGCGGGGCCCTGACGACGTGGTCGTACGCCGACTCCCACGCGTCGAGCGTCTTGTGCTGCTGGGCGACGAGTCCGGCGAGCCAGGTGTCGGGGCTCGCGTCCGGCAGGATCCGGTTGGCGACGAGGAGGTCGGTGCGCAGGCCGTGCAGGGCGAGGCCGGTGGCGGCGCTACGGACGGCGTCGGCGCCCGCGGGGCCGGGTTCGGCGACCAGGCGGACGGTGGTGCCGGGGGCCTCGATCACGCGCTGGACGGCGGCGAGTTCGTCCTCCCCGCGGGCCGCGGCCTCGTACAGCCAGGCGGCCGGCATGGGGACACCGGCGAGCCGGCCGAGCATGGGGCGCAGGGCGCGGGCCGCCTGGCGCTCGGGCGGGAGCAGCCGGCGCAGATAGCGGCGGAGCTGTTCGGGCAGGGCGAGGGTCGCGAGGGCCCTCGGGGTGGGCGGCAGGTCGACGACCACGGTGTCGTACGTGCCGTCGCGGCCGGCGTCGCGCAGGGCGCGCAGCAGGGCCAGCTCCTCCGCTCCGGGCAGCGGGGTCAGCTCCTCGCCGTCGAGCCGCTCGGCGCCGAGCAGGTCGAGGGCGGAGGCGGCACGTTCCTGCAGGGCGAGCAGGTCGTCGCGGAAGCGGTCGTCGGGGGCGGGGCGGTGGGTGGTGAGCGCCGGATGCGCGTCCGGGGCGCCGAGCGCCGTGCCGAGGGTGTCGGCGCGGTCGGCGGAGATCACCAGGCTCCGCCGGCCGGCCCGCGCCGCGGCGAGCGCGGTGGCGGCGGCGACGGTGGTGCGGCCGGCTCCGCCGGGGCCGGTGATGAGGAGGGTGCGCATGGTGGTGAACGGTACGTGAGGCGGCGGGGCGCCGGGGCGGGGGCGGTCACTCGCCGTGGGGGGGAGCGGTCTGTTTGCGGCTGCCGGTTCGTTGTGGCTGGTCGCGCAGTTCCCCGCGCCCCTGAAAGCAGGGGCTGCGCCCCGCTTTCCCCGAGCCCCGCAAGCCTGGACCGCGCCCCGCTTTGCCCGCGGCCCCGGAAGCCTGGACCGCGATCGGCTTCCCGTCAGGCTTCCTTGGACTCGACTCGCTTCTTGAGGCCTGCCAGGGCTCGGTCGATGATGACCTTTTCCGCCTTGCGCTTGATCATGCCGAGCATGGGGATCTTGACGTCCACGGTGAGGCGGTAGGTGACCTCGGTGCCGGAGGCGGTCGGGCGCAGGAGGTAGGAGCCGTCCAGCGAGCGCAGCATCTGGGACTTCACGAGGGTCCAGCTGACCTCGTCGTCCCCGGTCCAGGTGTAGCCCAGCGTCTGGTCGTCCTTGATCGCGCCCGCGTCCATGACGAGGCGGACCTGCTCGGCGCGGCCCCGCTCGTCGGTGGCGAGCACCTGGGCCTCCTTCACCTCACCCGTCCAGTCCGGGTAGCGAGCGAAGTCGGCGATCACTCCCATGACCTCGGCCGGTGCCGCCTCGATCGTGATGCTCGAGCTGGTGTGTTCCGCCATCGCTGTGGCTCCTCCAGATGCGGTCCGGGATGGGGGTGGTGCAACGCGTGAAGGCTACCGCGCGCGGGACGGTCACCACTCCAGGGCCCAGGGCCTGGATGTCCCGGCGAAGTGCCCGACGTTCACGCACTCCGTCGCGCCGACGCGCATGCGCCGGACGAGCGGCTGGTGGACGTGGCCGAAGAGGGCGTACCGGGGGCGGGTCCTGTGGATCGCGTCGAGCAGCGCCCGGCTGCCCCGCTCGAAGCGCCGGGCCACGGTGTCGTAGAGGAGCTCGGGTACGTCCGGCGGGATGTGGGTGCACAGGACGTCGACCTCGCCGACGGCCTCGATCTTGGCGGCGTACTCCTCGTCGGAGATCTCGTAGGGCGTACGCATCGGGGTGCGCAGGCCGCCGCCGACGAAGCCGAAGACGCGGCCGCCGATCTCGACGCGCTCGCCGTCGAGGACGGTGGTGCCGGGTCCTGCGTACTCCGGCCACAGGGAGGGGATGTCGACGTTGCCGTAGGTGGCGTAGGTCGGAGTGGGGAAGGCGGCGAACAATTCGGCGTACTGCTTGCGGACGGCGCCCTCGATCACGGCGGCCCGGTCACTGTCGACGGTCCCCCACAGTTTTCGGCCGAATTCCCTGGCCTCGTCAAAACGGCGTGCGGTACGCAGCTCCACCAGCCTCGTCGCGTTCTCGGCGCCGAACAGGTCGGGGAAGATGCCGCGCGCGTGGTCGGCGTAGTCGAGGAAGAGCACGAGGTCACCGAGGCAGACCAGCGCGTCCGCGCCGTCCCCCGCACGCGCGAGTGCTTCGGTGTTGCCGTGCACGTCACTGACCACATTGACCCGGAAAGCTGGCATGCCGATCACCCTAGGACGGTCGTCCCGGGGGCGGTAGAGGCCCGGTCCAGCGGCCGGACCTGCGGTTACTTCCGAGTCGGGAAGACGGTGGCGTACTGTGCGATTCAGAGCACGACGACGTGTGACGCACCGAACATCTGGGCCTGCCCCCCTACCGAACCAGCCATACCGATGGGTAACGTCCGGGCAGTCCAGTAGTGCTCAGCCCCCCACTCGACTGAGCACCTGCCCGATCTTGGACCGCACCGTCGCAGCACACAACGTCGTGGCGCCGGCGCCCTATGTAGGAGCAGCAGTCTTGCGCGAGTTCAGCCTTCCGGCCCTGTACGAGGTCCCTGCGGACGGCAATCTGACAGACATCGTCCGTAGAAATGCCGCGCAGCACCCGGACGTCGCCGTCATCGGCCGCAAGGTCGAGGGCCGCTGGCAGGACGTCACGGCCAAGGCCTTCCTCGCCGACGTGCGCGCCACCGCCAAGGGTCTGATCGCCGCCGGAGTGCGCCCCGGCGACCGCGTCGGCCTGATGTCCCGCACCCGGTACGAGTGGACGCTCCTCGACTTCGCCATCTGGAGCGCGGGCGCGGTCACCGTTCCCGTGTACGAGACGAGCTCCGCCGAGCAGATCCAGTGGATCCTCGGTGACTCCGGCGCCGTGGCCTGTGTCGTGGAGCTCGACGCGCACGCCGCGACCGTCGAGTCGGTGCGCGAGGCGCTGCCCGCCCTGAAGAACGTCTGGCAGATCGACGCGGGCGGCGTCGAGGAGCTGCACGGCGCGGGCGCGGAGGTGCCGGACGCGACCGTCGACGAGCGCAGCGCCGCCGCCAAGGCCGACGACCCCGCCACGATCGTCTACACCTCGGGCACGACGGGCCGCCCCAAGGGCTGTGTCCTCACCCACCGCAGCTTCTTCGCGGAGTGCGGCAACGTGGTGGAGCGCCTGAAGCCCCTGTTCCGTACGGGCGAGTGTTCGGTCCTCCTCTTCCTCCCCGTCGCCCACGTCTTCGGACGTCTCGTCGAGGTCGCCGCGCTGATGGCGCCGATCAAGCTGGGCCACGCGCCCGACGTCAAGAACCTCACGGACGAGCTGGCCTCCTTCCGGCCGACGATGGTCCTGGGCGTGCCGCGCGTCTTCGAGAAGGTCTACAACTCGGCGCGCGCGAAGGCGCAGGCCGACGGCAAGGGCAAGATCTTCGACAAGGCGGCGGACACGGCCATCGCGTACAGCCGCGCCCTGGACACGCCGTCGGGCCCGTCGCTGGGCCTGCGCCTCAAGCACACGCTCTTCGACAAACTGGTCTTCAGCAAGCTGCGCGCGGTCCTCGGCGGGCGCGGCGAGTACGCGATCTCGGGCGGGGCGCCGCTGGGCGAGCGTCTGGGCCACTTCTTCCGCGGCATCGGCTTCACGGTCCTCGAGGGGTACGGCCTGACGGAGTCGTGCGCGGCCACGGCCTTCAACCCGTGGGACCGCCAGAAGATCGGCACGGTCGGCCAGCCGCTGCCCGGGTCGGTCGTGCGGATAGCGGACGACGGTGAGGTCCTGCTCCACGGCGAGCACCTGTTCTCGCGCTACTGGAACAACGAGGGCGCCACGGAGGAGGCTCTCGCGGACGGCTGGTTCCACACGGGGGACATCGGGACGCTCGACGAGGACGGGTATCTGCGGATCACCGGCCGCAAGAAGGAAATCATCGTCACGGCCGGCGGCAAGAACGTCGCTCCGGCCGTCATCGAGGACCGTATCCGCGCGCACGCGCTGGTCGCCGAGTGCATGGTCGTCGGGGACGGCCGCCCGTTCGTGGGCGCCCTGGTCACCGTCGACGACGAGTTCCTCGGCCGGTGGGCGGTCGAGCACGGCAAGCCTGCCGACTCCTCCGCGTCCTCCCTCCGCGACGACGCGGACCTCCTCGCGGCGATCCAGAGCGCGGTGGACGACGGCAACGCGGCGGTCTCCAAGGCGGAGTCCGTCCGCAAGTTCCGCATCATCGGCTCGCAGTTCACGGAGGAGTCGGGGCACTTGACTCCGTCGCTGAAGCTGAAGAGGAACGTGGTGGCGAAGGACTACGCGGACGAGATCGAGGCGATTTACCGCGGGTAGCGTTGGCGGGGCGCCCACTCGCCGTAGCCCGAAGCTCCGTTCGCGAGTCCCCCGCCGCCGTGGTTGCTCGCGCAGTTCCCCGCGCCCCTGAAGCAGGGGCTGCGCCCCGCTTCCCCCCTGCCGCCCCGAGGAGGCGGCGGAGCCGCCTTCCAGGGGCGCGGGGAACTGCGCGAGCAACCCCCACCGGCCGTCAGACGCGGAACGAGATCCGTGGCAGGGCCGTGGGCGGCGTTTCCAGGGGCGCGGGGAACCGCGCGGAAACCGCCACCCAGGGCCCGCGGCCTACAGAAGCGCCTTCAGGTTCTCCGCCAAGAGGTCCCAGCGCCACTTCTCCTCCACCCAGGAACGCCCCCGCTCCCCCATCCGGGAGCGCAGCTCCGCGTCGCCGAGCAGGGCGACGATCCGGTCCGCCGCCTCCTCGGGCGCGCCGCCCCGGACGACCCACCCCGTCTCCCCGTCCCGCACCGCGTCCGGCGCCCCGCCGGAGTCCCCCGCGACGACCGGCAGGCCCGTCGCGGACGCCTCCAGGTAGACGATGCCGAGTCCCTCGACGTCCAGTCCCCCGCGCCGGGTCCGGCAGGGCATGGCGAAGACGTCGCCCGCGCCGTAGTGCGCGGGGAGTTCCGACCAGGGCACGACCCCCGTGAAGCGGACGGAGTCCGCGACCCCCGTCTCGGCCGCGAGCCGACGCAGGTCCTTCTCGTACGGGCCGCCCCCGACGATCAGCAGCACCGTGTCCGGCTCCGAGGCGAGAATCCTCGGCATGGCGAGGATCAACGTGTCCTGGCCCTTGCGCGGCACGAGCCGTGAGACGCACACCACCACGGGCCGGTCGGTCAGACCGAGCCGCGCCCGCACCACATCGCCCCCGGACCCGGGGTGGAAGGTCTTCTCGTCGACGCCGGGCGGGAGTTGGACCATGCGCGCCGCCGCCGCGGGACTCAGCGCCGCCGCGATCCGCGAGCGCGTGTACTCGCCGAGATAGGTGATCGTGTCCGTCGACTCCCCGATCCGGCGGAGGAGTTGGCGGGAGGCGGGGAGCTGGGCCCAGCCCGCCTCGTGGCCGTGGGTCGTGGCGACCAGCCGCGTCGCGCCCGCCTTGCGCAGCGCGGGCGCCATGAGCCCGAGCGGCGCCGCCGCCCCGAACCACACCGACGTACAGCCGTGTTCCCGCAGGAGCGACACCGCGCGACGGGTGACGCGCGGGGTCGGCAGCAGCATCGTCGTGGAGTCGCGTACGACCTGGAAGGGCTGCTCGGCGTCGAAGGCCGCGGTCGCCTCCGCGCCTTCGCGGCCCCGCTTACACGTGGAGGCGTAGACGACGAGGCGCTCGGGGTCCAGGCGCAGCGCCATGTTGTGCAGGAACGCCTGGATGCCACCGGGCCTGGGCGGGAAGTCGTTCGTGACGATCAGGGTCTTGTGCATCGCGCACGACAGTACCGAAAGCCACCGGCCGCGCCGAAAACGCCGGCCGCGCCGGAGCCGCCGCCCGTGCTCAACGGCCCAGCCTCTTCGCCCCGGCCCGGTCCCGCCCGGCATCATGACGTCTCGAACCACAATTAAGTATGCGAAAAGGGGCGAGGCGCTCATGACACGCATCCTGACTGTCTGGGGCCTGACCAGGACCCTCCTGCTGCTCTGCGTCCTCCACGTGTTCACGGCCCCCGGACCCGACGTGACCAGCGACGTCTCCGTCATCTACCAGGGCTGGTACGAGATCCTGCGCACCGGCACCTTCCCGCTCGACGACGTCACGTGGCAGTACCCGCCCGCCGCCGCCCTCGCGGTCCTCTCCCCCGCCCTGCTGCCCTTCCTCGGCTACGCGCCGGCCTTCTCCGCGCTGTGCCTGCTGTGCGACGCGGCGGTGTGCGGGCTGCTCCTGTACGCCGGGCGGCGGCCCGGCAAATCGCTGCGGGGCGCCTGGGTGTGGGTGATCGGCGTGGCCCTGCTCGGGCCCACCGGATACGCGCGGTACGACGTGATGGTCGCCGCCGTCGCGGTCGCCGGACTGCTCGCCGGGGCGCGGCATCCGCGCACGATGGGGGCGCTCGCGGGGTTCGGGGCGCTGCTCAAGGGGTGGCCGGTGCTGCTGCTCGTCGGCGCGCCGCGCGGGCGGGCGACGCGCCGGTCGTGGATCGCGGCCGCGGGCACGGCCCTCGTCCTCGCGCTGGCGTTCCTGGTGACGATGCCGGGTGCCCTGGCGTTCCTCACCTTCCAGCGCGACCGCGGCACCGAGGTGGAGTCGCTCGGCGCGCTCGTCTTCCACGTCGCGCGCCACTTCGGCTGGCAGGGCGAAGTGCGGCTCAATTACGGCTCGGTGGAATTCCTGGGCCCGTACGTCCCACTGGTGAGCACGCTCGCGCAGGGCCTGTCGGTGGCCGCCTTCTGCTGGCTCCTGGTGTGGCGGCTGCGCGCCCGGGTCCGTGCGGCGAGCACCCCCGCGGACGCCGCGTTCGTCGCGGTGCTGCTCTTCACCACGACGAGCCGGGTGATCAGCCCGCAGTACATGCTGTGGCTGGTCGGGACGGCCGCCGTGTGCCTGGCGTTCCGTGCGAGCCCCATGGCGGCGCCGGCGCGGCTGGTGCTCGTGGCCACGTTCGTGACGTTCCTGGAGTTCCCCGTGTGGTTCTCGCACGTGGTCGCCGGCGACCCGCTGGGCCTGGCCCTGCTGCTCGTGCGCAACGGCCTGCTGGTCGCGGCGACCGTGCTGGCCTGCCGGAACCTGTGGCGCCGGACGGTGTCCGCGCCGCGCGGGGCCGCGCCGCACCCGGTGCCGGAGCAGATCAGCCAAGCTCCGCGCGCAGATACGTACGCCAGCGCGCCGTGAAGTCCTCGGGCGTGGTGTCCAGGACGCCCCGCAGCGCGCCCTCGACCGCGCCCTCCCGCCCGTCGTGGGCGCCCACCGCCTCGTAGAAGTCCGTGAGCTTCCGCTCGCCCCACTGCTCGGCGATCATCCGGCAGGCCAGCCACGCGCCCTCGTACGCCCCCGCGAGCCTCGTGGCGTCCCCGCCGAAGCCGAAGTCCTTGTCCTCGGGGAGCGCGGCGGGCAGCCGGCTGCGCTGCACCGCGCGCCGCAGCTCGGGCGCGGCCTGTGCGGCGGTGCGTCCGGTGCCGCGGTAACCCACCCAGTCGGCGAAGCCCTCGGAGAGCCAGAGCGGGGTGGCCGCGGAGGTCTGCGTGCGGGTCGCGACGTGGGTCGCCTCGTGGGTGAGGACGACCCGCTTGCCGAAGTCGCCGAGGACGCCGTACGCCTCGGGGTTGAGGATGATCCGGTCGGCCGGGGCCCGTCCCGACCCGCCCGTCTCGCCGGTGGTGACCGCGGCGATCCCGCGGTAGCCGGACGCGGGTGCTCCGAGGAGCCCCGCCATGCCGTCGAGCGACCGTGGCACGAGGACGACGATCCGCCCCGGCCACTTCCCCGGCCAGGCGTCCCGCACCGCGGGCACCGCCCGGTCGGCGAGCTCACGGTGGGCGCGCAGCTCGGCGGCGCTCTGCCCGACGCCGAGGACGAGGCTGCGCCCGCCGCGCTCGGCGGTCACGCGACCCTGGTCCCAGAGCTGTTCGCCGGTCTTCTTCGCGGGCCGCTCGGCGGTGACGTACCACTGCCCGCCGGTGCGCCGCAGCGAGAGCGAGCGCTCGGCGGTGATCGGCGCGCGGTCGTAGCCCTTGACGCGGTAGCGGAGTTCGGCGCTCGCCGTGGCCCTGGAGCCGTCGCGGTCGAGGCCGGTCAGCCGGTAGTCCCAGGAGTCCAGCGGGACGGCGCGCAGGCGCCCGAAGAGGTCCTCGGCGCCCTTCGCGGGGCGCTCGGTCCTGTCGTACGCCTTCTCGTCCCCGTCGAGGACGGCCCGCGCCCGCCGGTCGAGGACCTCGCGCACCTCGCCCGCGGCCGCGTCGGGGACGGGGTCCCGGCCGCCGCACCCGGCCAGCGCGATGAGACAGAGGGCGCAGCACAGCGCCACCCACCATGACCCACGTCCGTGACCTGCCACCTTCCCGATCGTACGGGGCGTGCGCGGTGGACGGCCGGTCAGATCCGCGTCACGGACGACACCGGCATCATGCCGACGGGGTCGTAGCGGACCGGTGCTCCGGGGTAGGGGGCGTGCACCACCTGGCCGTTGCCCATGTACATCCCGATGTGGCTGGCGTCGTCGCGGTAGGCGACCAGGTCACCGGGTTGCGCCTCGGACAGGGACACCTGGCGTCCCGCGTACCGCTGGGCCTGCGAGGTGCGCGGCAGGCCGACCCCGGCCTGGGCGTACGACCACTGCATCAGCCCGGAACAGTCGAATCCGGAGGGTCCGTTGGCGCCCCACACGTAGGGCTTGCCGATCGCGGACCTGGCGGCGGCGATCGCGGCGGCGGCCCGCGAGGAGGACGGGGCGCCGCCGAGCTCCGGGAGGCCGTCGCGCCCGCCGGACCGCGAGGACCTGTCGTAGGCGTCGCGCTCGTCGTCGGACAGCGAGTTGAGGAGCTTCCTGGCCTTGGCGAGCTTGTGCTCGACGGCGCGCTTGTGGCGGGCGACGGTGGTGCGGCTCTTCTCCAGCTCGGCGAGTTTGCGGCCCGCCTCCGCGCGCTGCTGCGCGAGGGTGCGCTGCGCCCGCTGCAGATCGGCCAGTTCGCCCGCCTGGCGGGCGCTGACGCGGTCGAGGACCGAGGCCCGCTCCAGGTAGGCGTCCGGGTCGGAGGAGAGCATCAGGGCCAGCGAGGGGTCGATGCCGCCCGCGCGGTACTGCGCCCCCGCGAGGGCGCCGAGGGCGCCGCGCATCCGGTTGATGCGCTCCTGGCCGCGCGCGACGCTGTCCTTGGCCCGGGCGACCTGCGCGCGCAGCTTGTCGGCGTGCTCGTCGGCCTTGTTGTACGACTCGGTCGCCTGCTCGGCCTGTTCGTAGAGCCGGTCCACCTTGGCGCGCGTGTCGGACGGCTTGTCCTGCGGCGCGGCACCTGCGGGTGCGGCAGCGAGGGCCGCCGCCGCGGTGGCCGCTGCCGCTGAAAGGACGGTCACGCGCGTGCTCCGGTCGAGACCGGGCTGTGCGGGACGGCGATGGAACCCCACGGGACGCCGCTCTCCCTTCCGCTGACGAACCCCCGGGCCGTCCCGGGGAATGCGCGCCGACAGTAGCCGTGCGCGAACGGACGGCCAAAGACCCATACGGGTGCGGAAAGGGCGCGGACAGCCCGACGCCCCGCTTCAGACGCAGGTCATCAACGGGGCGTGGGGTCAGCGGGAGTTGCCGGAATTCGCCCGTTCGGGCGGTGTCGGCAGCGCGTTGACGGCGGGCGTCAACCGTGAGTCGTCAGACGCGGACGCCGAACTGGAAGGTGCCGAGGTACGCCATCGACTCGTAGCGCACCGAGGCGCCGGGGTGCGGGGCGTGCAGCACCTGGCCGTTGCCCGCGTAGAAGCCGACGTGCGCGAGGTTGTTGAAGAACACCAGGTCGCCGGGCTTGAGGTCGCCGCGGCCGATCCGCGTGCCGTCGTTCTGCTGGGTGTACGTGGTCCGGGAGATGTGGACACCGGCCTGCGCGAACCCCCACTGGGTGAGGCCGGAGCAGTCGTAGGAATTGGGGCCGGTGCCACCGGAGACGTAGGGCTTGCCTATCTGGGTGGCGGCGGCAGCCATGGCGGCGGCGCCGCGGCCGGAGGCGGGCGCCTCGTCGCCGAGGTCCACGCGCTTGTCGGCGGCGCGGCTCGCGCGCTTCTGCTCCTTGGCGTCCAGCGCCGCCTTCTCCTTGGCGGTCAGCGTGTTGAGGAGCTTCTGCGCCTCGCCGAGCTTGCCCTGGACTTCCTTCTTCTTCTTGCCGAGCTCCGTACGGGTGTCGGCGAGGTCGTCCAGCTTGCCCGCGGCCTCCTTGCGCTGCTGCGCGAGGTCCCGCTGCTTCTTCTGGATCTTCTTGAGTCCGTCGACCTGCTGGCTGCTCAGCTGGTCGAGGGTGGACGCCTTGTCGAGGTAGTCGTCCGGGTCGGAGGAGAGGAAGAGCTGCAGGGAGGGGTCGATGCCGCCGGAGCGGTACTGGGCGCTGGCCATCGAACCGAGGCCGTCGCGCAGGTCGTTGAGCTCCTCCTGGCCGCGGGCGACCTTGTCCTGGAGGTCGCCGATCTGCTTCTCGAGCTTCTCCTGCTTCTCCTTGGCCCCGTTGTACTTGTCGGTGGCCCGCTCCGCCTCTTCGTAGAGCTTGTCGACCTTGGACTTGACCTCGTCCTTGCTCGGCTTGGGCGCGGCCTGGGCGGCACCCTGCGAGGTGAGGGCCACGGCAGCGGCGGCGGTTGCGGTGAGCACGGTCACGCGGGTGCGGCTCGGCTGCTTGGGTCGACGGTGGGACGCCACGAAGGCGGCTCCTTCTTCCTCCAGCCGCCTACCGAGACCCGGTGGGCGGGTACCGCCGCCGTCACCCCGGATGGGTGATCAACCGAGCGGAGGTTCGAGGTGACATTAGTGACCTCCTTGTGATCAGTTCAAATCACACCATCAAAAAATCGTCCCGAGAGGCCATTCTTTACTCATGACGCACAGTCAGTGATGATCTTCTGACGCTACGTCGCGTGAGGGAGGCCTCAATTCGGGCATAGGGCGCAGGAGTTGCCGAGAACCGCGTAGCCCACCGAAAGCCCCGCTCTCAACCGCGCGAAAGCCTCTTCAGGAGCACCGCCGAAGCCACCGGCCGCGCCCCCGCCTTCGCGATCCCGTCGGCCACCTCGCGGTCGGTCGAGACGACCACCACGGGCCGCCCCGGCGGCTCCGCGCGCACCAGCTGACGGATCAACTCGTCAGCGGTGACGCCCGGCTTGGAGAAGAGCACCCGCACCCCGCGCGGCGGCGCGAGCAGCACGGGCGCCGCCAGCTCCGCGCCGTCGAAGACGCAGGTGACCTCGGCGCCCGACTGCAGGGCGAGCTGCGAGAGCGAACCGAGCAGCCGCAGCCGCTGCTTCTCCAACGGCATGGTCGGATAGCCGGTCTTGGTGACGTTGTAGCCGTCCACGACCAGGTGGGCCTGGGGCAGCGCGAGGAGCTGGTCCAGGATCGCCGGGTCGTTCTCGGAGAGCGCGCGGGCGGCGATGTCCTTGGGCGACATCCGTCCCGGCTCGACGGCGTCCACGGTCTCCGCGGGCCGCACGGAGACCGGCGGCAGGGCGAGCTCGCGCCGCAGCCCCTGCGTCGCTTCCAGGACCGTGTCGAGCAGCAGGCGCACCCGCATGTCCTCGACGCTGCGTCCCTCGCGCGCGGCCCTGCGGCTGGCCTCGAGGGCGGCCTCGGTCTCGCCGAGCCGCGCCTTGAGCCGCCGCGCCTCGCTCTCGGCGGCGGACACCTGCGCCTGCCCCTCGGCGCGCACGGCCTCGACCTCCGCGGTGGCCTTGCGCAGTGCGGCCTCGCCGCGCTTGACGTCGCTGAGCGCGCCGCGCAGTTTGCGGTGCATCGATTCGGCTTCCCTGCGTGCCGATTCGAGCTCGACGCGCAGCCGCTCGGTCTCCGCCCTGGTCTGGCCGCGGGCCGCGACCAGCTCCTCACGGAGCCGCTCGAGCTCCGCCCTGGTCTCGTCGTCGACGCGTTCGGCGTCGGCCCGCTGCGCCTCCTCGCCCGCGGCGGTGACCAGCTTCACCCAGCCGGTCGGCCGCAGCACGTAGGCCGCGGCGGCCACGTCGAGGGGGTCGGCGGCGGGGGGCGGCGAGCCCGAGTCCAGGGCGCCGGCCAGCTCGGGCTGGACCTCCCTGAGGCGTTCGCCGATGCGCTGCCGGAAGAGGGTGTCGTTCTCCACCGCGGCCGCCATGGCGTTGGCCGCGAACTTCGCGCGCCGGGTCGGCGTGAACCGCGCGTACTGCCGCAGCTGCGCGGGCAACTCGGCCAGGGTGAGACCGCCGAAGCCGTCCGAGACGATCTGGACGACCCGCCGACGCACCCCGTCAGGCAGCGGACGGTCGAGCACCTCAGCGGCGCCGTCGTCCGGCTCCCCGCCTGAGCTCTCCACCATCCGTCACCCCACTAGCTGTGCGGGCCCCGCTCCCTCAGGAGTCGGTGCCCGGCCTGTCCACGAGTTCCACCTGATCCACCGCGTTGCACCAGCGGCAGCGCACCGACTCGATGGTCTCACTGACCACCTCGCGTTCCTCGACGTTCGACTCTCCGGCCAGGTCGAGATGGACATACTCGACGACCTTCGAGCTGCGGGTCACGTCAAAACGCGTGAGGTTGCCGCACAGCGTGCAGCGCCACCTGGTGGTGTCCGTCGGCAGGGGGACCGTCATCGTGGCTGCTTTCCGTCGGTGTCCTTGGTGCGTATTGCCCGTAACCCTAAGGCCTGTAAGGGGCACCACGTGGCGGCCTCCACGGCGGCATGGCGGTCTGTGCAGGTAGCGCCCGTTACGTCATGCTCTGTTCATGATCGCCACATGGGGTACGAAGGCGGGCCGACTGCTCAGGGGACAGTCCGCCCCGGTGACGTACGGACTGATCGCCGTCTGCTGCGTGATCTTCGTGATCTCGCCGGTGTCCGGGTTCAACCCCTCGTACGGCAGGGGCAATGAACTGCTCGCCGCGCAGCAGGCCTACTTCGAGCGGTGGGGCGTCGTCCCCGTCGAGCTCTTCAAGGGCGTCCCGCGTGCCGCCCTGGGACCGTTCACCGCTCTGTTCGTCCACGGGAGCTGGCTGCATCTGCTCGGGAACATGCTGTTCCTGTACGTGTTCGGGGCCATGGTCGAGGAACGCATGGGGCACCTCCTGTACGCGTTCTTCTACGTCTGCTGCGGCTACTTCGCCCTGCTCGCCTACGCGGCCGCGCACGCGGGCTCCGACCAGACGCTCGTGGGGGCGTCCGGGGCGATCTCCGCCGTCCTCGGCGCCTTCCTCTATCTCTTCCCTAAGGCGCGCGTCACCAGCCTCTTCCCGTTCCTCTTCTTCCTGCCGCTGCGCTTTCCCGCATGGGTGGTGCTGCCGTTCTGGGTGGCGCTGCAGTGGCTGGCGGCGGGGCAGGGCGGCAAGGGCACCGGGGTGGCCTATCTGGCGCACCTCGTGGGCTTCTCGCTCGGGTTCCTCTTCGCGTGGGGGTGGAGTCTGCGGAGGACTAGAGTGCATGTGAAAGGCAGCGCACCGGCCACCGAGGGAGACAGCCAGCCGTGATCACCGCGATCGTGCTCATCAAGACCAGCGTGGACCGGATTCCGGAGATCGCCGAGTCGATCGCCGCGCTCGACTCGGTCAGCGAGGTCTTCTCCGTGACCGGTACGTACGACCTGATCGCGATGGTGCGCGTGCCGCGCCACGACGACCTGGCGGACGTCATCCCCGGCCGGATCAGCAAGATCCCGGGCGTCGAGGGGACGGACACGCACGTCGCCTTCCGCACGTACTCGCAGCACGACCTCGAAGCCGCCTTCGCGATCGGTCTCGACTCCTGATCACCGGGAGCTCCGGCACGCTCCCCGCATGAGGGTTCCTTCATCCACGCCTCACCCTGGCGGTGCGGTCCGCCGCGCACCCTCGCAGTCATGGCCTTCTCCCGCCGCACGGCCGCCCCGGCCGCGGCCGTCGCGATTCCGCTCGGCACCGCCGCGACCAGCTACGTCCTGACGCACAGCCCCGAGCAGCCCAAGGCCCCGCCCAAGGCGGAGCTGGAGTGCAGCTCGCCGTCCTCGAAGCCGGCCCCATCCGCGGACCCCCTCCGCGCGGCGCCAAGGTCCTCGTCGGCCGGAAGCGACTGGTCGTGATGCCCGCGCTGCTCTTTCCGCCCGTGATCGGGGTCGCGCTCGCCGAGGCGGGGGCGGCGAGACGGCTGGTCTCAGGGCTGCCCCTGGACCTCCCCGCCTGACTGGCTGTGCCTCGTCGCGGTCAGCACGGCCGCGCACCTAGTCCTGCAGTCCCGCTCGGCCCGCTCGTCGGTCCTGGTACCGCTGGTCGTGGCGGCGGCCGTCGGTGCGGGCGCCCTGCACACCCTCGGGGCCAGGCTCCTGGACCTCGACGGAGGGGAACCGCCGCGCGGGGGCCGGGAGTTGACGCTCCTGAACCGCATCGACCCGACCGGCATCGACCCGCGCCTCGCGGACACCGGGATCCGCGTCGCCTGCAACCCCTTCGACGTCCTGTGCGCGGCGTCGCCCGTGCCTTCGGCCCGCAAAAGGGCGCGACACCCACCCAGGTCGGGCACCTCGCCGCCGCCCCGGAGCACTGGGCGCACCTCCTCATCCGGTACCTGCGGGCGCGCGCCGACCTCGTCGTCCCCGCGGAGGGCGCCCTCGACCACCGGGCGCCGCGCGGACGATCGTGCTCGGCTCACGCCTGCCCGCTCAGGCGGCGCCGGTGTCCGGCACGCAACGCCCGTCCTCGGTGCGGTAGCTCCACCGCGCGCCGTCCGCGACCAGTTCCCCGACGGCGCGCACGAAGCGCTCGACGTGCTCGTCGGGAGTGCCCGCGCCGAAGCTCACGCGGATCGCGTTCAGCGACTTCTCGCCGGGCGCGGCCTCGGGGGCGCCGCACTCGCCGGGCTCGTCGGGCTCGCTGTCGAGCAGGGTGCGCACCAGCGGGTGGGCGCAGAACAGGCCGTCGCGTACGCCGATGCCGTACTCGGCGGAGAGCGCGGCGGCGAAGTGCGAGCTGTTCCAGCCGTCCACGACGAAGGAGATGACGCCCACGCGCGGCGCGTCGTCGCCGAAGAGGGAGAGGACCCGCACCTGCGGCACCTCGGCGAGCCCCTCGCGGACCTTCCGGATGAGGTGCTGCTCGCGGGCGACGAGCTCGTCGAAGCCCGCGTCGGTGAGCGCCTTGCAGGCGGAGGCGATGGAGTAGACGCCGATGACGTTCGGGGAGCCTGCCTCGTGGCGGGCGGCGGTGTCGTGCCACTCCACGTCCACGCCGCCGCCCGCTTCCCTGGGGCGTCGCGTCACCTTCCGCGAGGCGCCGCCGCCCGCGAGGTAGGGCTCGGCGTCGCGCAGCCAGTCGGAGCGGCCGGCGAGGACACCGGAGCCGAAGGGCGCGTACAGCTTGTGGCCGGAGAACGCGACCCAGTCGACGTCCAACTCATCGACGGAGACGGGGTGGTGGGGCGCAAGCTGTGCGGCGTCGAGCACGATGCGGGCACCGTGCGCGTGAGCGGCCGCCGCCAGCTCGCGCACCGGCCAGAGCTCACCGGTCACGTTGGAGGCACCGGTGACGCAGACGAGAGCCTGCCCGTAGGGGTCGCGGTCGGCGAGTGCGCGCTCCAGGGTGTGGACGGCCTCGTCGGGGGTGCGCGGCGCGTCGAGGTAGGTGACGCGGGCGTCCCGCCACGGCAGCAGCGAGGCGTGGTGCTCGGTCTCGAAGACGAAGACCTGGCAGTCGGCGGGCAGGGCGGCGGCGAGGAGGTTCAGGGAGTCGGTGGTGGAGCGCGTGAAGACCACCTGGTCGCCCTCGCGGCAGCCGAGGAACTCGGCGACGGTCTTACGGGAGTTCTCGAAGAGGTCGGTCGACAGCTGCGAGAGGTACCCGGCGCCGCGGTGCACGCTGCCGTAGTACGGGGCGTACGCGGCCACGTCGTCCCACACGCGCTGCAGCGCCGGCGCGCTCGCCGCGTAGTCGAGCGCCGCGTAGGTCACCTCACCGCCGGTGACCAGCGGAACGGTGACGTCCCGGCCGAGGACGGCGAGCGGGGCACAGACGGACGAGTCGGCGGCAACAGCGGAAACGGACATGGCGAACTCCCGTAAGAGGCAAGTGAGTTCACTGCGACGACGGCCGGGCCCGAGGCCTGCGGCGGTGCAGTGATGAAGAGAAGAAGGGTGCGCGGAGAGGGGCCGAAGGCCCTAGCACATTCGCTTGCTCACGAGACTGCTCCCTTGAGGACCAGGACCCCAGGGCTGTGACATTCACCGATGTCCAGGGGTCCGCGCTTGCCATACGCCTCGCTGCGTACGGCCTGGTCTTCACCCGGGGCACCCCGCCACGGACGGAGGGTTGCCGGACAGCGGGCCGGGGCCGTAGTCGCTGTCACTCATGACCTGTGCAGCATCCTGCCACACGATCTTCGGCGCGCAAGGCGCAGTCCAGATTCCGGACTGCGCCGTGCGTCACATCGCCGCGCCGAAGGAGGGAACTTCTCAGCGGATTCCTCAGTGGATTCCTCAGCGGTTGCTGGCGGACACCCAGCGCTCCAGGGCCCGCTTCGCGGCCCCCGAGTCGATCGCCTGCGCCGCCTTCGCCATGCCGGCGCCGATCTGCTCCACGAGGGGCTGATCGGTGGGCGTGAGGGCGACCAGGGCCGCCGCCGAGTTCAGCAGCACCGCGTCCCGCACGGGCCCGGTCTCCCCGTCGAGCAGCCGCAGCGCGACCTCCGCGTTGTACGAGGCGTCGGCGCCCCGCAGCGCCTCGACGGGCACCAGGCCGATCCCGACGTCCCGCGGGTCGAACGCCTCCTCGCGCACGGCGCCGTCCCGCACCGTCCAGACCCGCGAGGTGGCGGTCGTCGTCAGCTCGTCGAGCCCGTCGTCGCCGCGGAAGACGAGGGACGAGTGGCCCCGCTCGGCGAAGACCCCGGCCACGATGGGCGCCATCCGCGGGTCGGCGACACCGACCGCCTGGGCGCGCACCTTCGCCGGGTTGGTGAGGGGGCCGAGCAGGTTGAAGACGGTGCGGATGCCGAGCTGGCTGCGGGCGCCGCCCGCGTGGCGCAGCGCGGGGTGGAACTTCACGGCGAAGCAGAAGGTGATGCCCGCCTCCTCGGCGACCTCGACCACCCGCTGAGGGGTGAGGTCCAGGTTGACGCCGAGCTTCTCCAGTACGTCGGAGGCGCCGGACGCGCTGGAGGCGGCGCGGTTGCCGTGCTTGACGACCTTCGCGCCGGTGCCCGCGACGACGATCGCGGACATGGTCGAGATGTTGACGGTCTTGGCGCCGTCGCCGCCGGTACCGACGATGTCGACGGTCGGGCCCGGCACGTCGATGACGTTGGCGTGCGCGTACATGGCGCGTACCAGGCCGGAGATCTCCTCGACGGTCTCGCCCTTGGCCCGTAGGGCGACCACGAACCCCGCGATCTGGGCGTCGGTGGCCTCGCCGCGCATGATGCGGTCCATGGCCCAGGCCGTGTCGTCGGCGCTCTGGTCGCGCCCGTCGAGCAGGCCGTTCAGTACGTCGGGCCAGGAACGGTCCGCCGCGGTGTCGCCTCCTGCGGGGGTCACAGCGCTCATAGCCGCTCCTGGTTTTTTCGTCTGCGTATGGAGGAAACACCCCGCCACGTCGGGGTGGGACGGTGGGACCACCCTATCCAGCCTCCGGGACGGCAAAGAGCCCCGTCCATGCAATGGACGGGGCTCCTGCCGTGGCGACCTTTTGGTCAGAGCTTCAGAGCTTCAGATGATCAGTGGTGGCCGTGGCCGCTCGTGATCTCCTTGTACTCGTCGGGGGTGGGCTTGGGGATCTGGCCCTCTTCCCCGTAGTAGCCCTTGGAGAGCTTCGCCCGGAGCTTCTGCGGACCGGACAGCTTGCGCTCGACACCGTTCTCGTCGACCGCGGGGCCGAGCTCGACCGGCTTGTACTGCTCGTGCGCGGTGAGCGTGTGCAGCTGCTCCTTGCTGAGCGGCTCGTGGACCTCGATGAACTCACCGTGCGGCAGCCGCTTGATGAGACCCGACTCGCGGCCGTGCAGCACCTTGTCCTTGTCGCGCCGCTGCAGACCCAGGCAGATCCGCTTGGTCACGATGAAGGCGATGACCGGTCCGGCGAAGAAGGCGATCCGGACGAACCAGGTGATCGCGTTCAGCGACAGGTGGAAGTGCGTGGCCCACAGGTCGTTGCCACCACCGACCAGCATGACCATGTACGCGGTGATCCAGGCGACACCGAAGGCCGTACGGGTCGGGGCGTTGCGCGGGCGGTCCAGGATGTGGTGCTCGCGCTTGTCGCCGGTGACCCAGGACTCGATGAACGGGTAGACCGCGATGGCCACGAGGACCAGCGGGAAGACCACGACCAGCGGGATGAACACGCCCAGGGCGAGCGTGTGGCCCCAGAGGTTGATCTCCCAGCCGGGCATCACACGGATCAGACCCTCGGCGAAGCCCATGTACCAGTCGGGCTGGGCGCCGGTGGACACCTGGTCCGGGCGGTACGGGCCGATGGCCCAGATCGGGTTGATCGAGGCGATCGCCGCGATGACCGCGATGACACCGAAGACCAGGAAGAAGAAGCCTCCGGCCTTGGCCATGTAGACGGGCAGCAGCGGCATGCCGACGACGTTCTTGTTGCTCTTGCCGGGGCCCGCGAACTGCGTGTGCTTGTGGAAGAAGACCAGGATCAGGTGCGCCACCACGAGGCCGAGCATGATGCCCGGCAACAGCAGGATGTGGACCGAGTAGAACCGCGCCACGAAGTCGCCGCCGGGGAACTCCCCGCCGAACAGGAACATCGAGATGTACGTGCCGACGATCGGCATCGACAGGATGGCGCCCTGCATGAAGCGGACACCGGTTCCCGAGAGCAGGTCGTCCGGGAGCGAGTAACCGGTGAATCCGGTGAACATGCCGAGGACGAACAGCAGGAAGCCGAAGAGCCAGTTGACCTCACGGGGCTTGCGGAACGCACCCGTGAAGAAGACGCGCATCATGTGCACGAACATGCCGGCGAGGAAGATCAGCGCCGCCCAGTGGTGGATCTGCCGGATCAGCAGACCACCGCGCACATCGAAGGAGATGTGCATGGTCGAGTTGAACGCCTCCGACATCAACTGTCCCTGCATCGGGACGTAGCTGCCGTGGTACTCCACCTCGTTCATCGACGGGTGGAAGAACAGCGTCAGGTACACACCCGTGAGGATGATGATGATGAAGCTGTACAGGCAGATCTCACCGAGCATGAAGGACCAGTGGTCCGGGAAGATCTTGCGCATGTTGGCCTTGGCGAGGGAGTAGATCCCCAGCCGGCCGTCGGCCCAGTCCGCTACCCGCTCACCGGCGGGCGCCTTCTGGCGGTTGTCGTTCGATGATGTCGTGGTGGTGCTCATCCGCGCTCCCAGAAGGCAGGACCGACGGGCTCTTCGAAGTCGCCGAGCGCCTCGAGGTAGCCCTTTTCGTTCACGCCGATGCGCAGCTGCGGCAGGGCGTGGCCGGCCGGGCCGAAGATCACTCGGGCACCGTCGGAGAGATCGAAGGTGGACTGGTGGCACGGGCAGAGGACGTGGTGCGTCTGCTGCTCGTACAGGGAGATCGGGCAGCCCACGTGGGTGCAGATCTTGGAGTACGCCACGATGCCTTCGTGCGACCACTCCAGCTCGCGCTTGTCCTTGATGTTCTCCGGCTGAATCCGGACGATCATCAGGGCGGCCTTGGCGATCTGGGTCTGGAAGTCGTGGTCGTGCTCGGACATGCCCTCGGGCATGGCGAAGGTCAGCGAACCGACCGCCACGTCCGCGGGCCGCAGCGGCTCGTGGGTGTTCATGTTCACGAGCATCTTGCCCTTGGCCCACTTGGTGTGCCGGAGCTTGTCCTCGGGCAGCGGACCGAGGTCGCGCAGCAGGACGACGCCGGAGAGCGGGACCAGGGCCAGCGCGCCGAACATCGTGTTCCGGATCAGCTTGCGCCGACCGAAGCCCGACTCCGCGGCACCCTGCTTGAAGTCCTCCATGACCTTGGCGCGGACCTCGGGCTCAGCCGCGATCGGGTGCCGCTCGTCGGTCATCTCCACGTCGGACATCAGGGTGCGGGCCCAGTGGACCGCGCCCGCGCCGATGCAGAACAGCGCCACGCCGAGGGTGGTGCCCAGGGCGAAGTTGAGGCCGCTGACGTGACCGATCGGCCAGATGAAGACGCTCTTGTCGGCGGGAATCGCCACGTACGAGGCGATGAAGCCGACCGTCGCGATCATCGACAGCGTGAACAGGAACGCCACGGCGCGCTCGGACCGCCTGGCGGCCCGCTCGTCGATGTCCTGGACGCGGTGCTCGTGGGGCGGCAGCCCCGGGTCGGCGAACGGGTTCTCTTCCGTCACGGCCACCGAGCCGTGCTCGGTCTCCTGCTTGCTGGGCAGGTTCTCTTCTGGAATCTCTTGGCTACTCATGACTTCTTGGCCTTTGCGGTCCGAGCGGCGACCCACACGGCGACCGCGATCAGCGAGCCGAGACCGAAGATCCAGCCGAAGAGGCCTTCACTGACCGGACCCAGACCACCCAGCTTGAGACCGCCAGGGCTCTCGGTCTTCTCACCGTTGACCGCGTCGAGGTACGCGATGATGTCCTTCTTGTTCTTCTCCGGCATCGTGGTGTCGGGGAAGGACGGCATGTTCTGCGGGCCGGTCTGCATGGCCTCGTAGATGTGCTTCGGGGAGACACCTTCGAGCGACGGCGCGAACTTGCCGTGCGTCAGCGCGCCACCTTCACCGGTGAAGTTGTGGCACTGGGCGCAGTTGGTGCGGAACAGCTCGCCACCCTTGGCGATGTCCGCCCCGTCCGGGCTGTACTGCTTCTCGGTCGGAACCGAGGGACCGGCACCCAGCGACGAGATGTACGCCGCCAGCTGGTCGATCTGGGCCTGGTTGTAGATGACCTTCTTCTTGGGCGCCTGGGCTCCCGGCTGCTGGAGCGGCATGCGGCCGGTGCCGACCTGGAAGTCGACAGCGGCGGCGCCCACGCCCACCAGGCTCGGACCGTCGGAGGAGCCCTGACCGCCGGTTCCGTGGCAGCTGGAGCAGCCCACGGCGTAGAGCTTCTTGCCCTCGTCGATGGCGAGGGACTGGGCGGTGTCATCGGCCTGCGCCTTGTCCGCCGGCGCGAACGCGGCGTACAGCCCCCCGGTGGCCGCCAGCGCGAGGAGTAGGACGACGACCGCCGCCAGCGGATGGCGTCGTCGTGCGGAGAGCTTTTTCACGGATTACCCCGGTGTCAGGATCTTCTGCGTCGATGCTTCTGGAATGTTTCGGATTACGTCGCGTGAGCGACCTCCGCTTACTTGATCATGTAGATCGTGGCGAAGAGGCCGATCCAGACCACATCGACGAAGTGCCAGTAGTAGGACACGACGATGGCTGCGGTCGCCTGTTCGTGGGTGAACCTCCTGGCCGCATAGGTGCGCCCCAGGACCAGCAGGAAGGCGATGAGGCCGCCTGTCACATGCAGTCCGTGGAAGCCGGTGGTCAGGTAGAAGACCGAGCCGTACGGGTCGGACGAGAGCGAGAGGCCCTCGTGCTTGACCAGCTCGGTGTATTCGTACACCTGACCGCCGATGAAGATCGCACCCATGATGAAGGTGACGATGAACCACATCCGGAGCTTCTTCACATCCCCGCGTTCAGCTGCGAACACGCCCAGCTGACACGTGAGGGAGGAGAGCACCAGGATCGTGGTGTTCGTCGCCGAGAACGGGAAGTTAAGGGCCGAGGCCATTTCCTTCCAGTGATCAGGACCTGTCACCGATCGCAGGGTGAAGTACATCGCGAAGAGGGCCGCGAAGAACATCAGCTCGGAACTCAACCAGATGATGGTTCCGACGCTGGTGAGGTTCGGTCGATTGACCGGCGGGTGCGCGTGCCCGGTATCTACTGTCGTTGCTGTCGCCACGACCGACATTATGTCGGTCGCTTATCCCGCCCTCACCCCGGGGGGTGCCGTTCGGAGTGTCTACGGGGTGTGTCCTGCCCGGATGGCCCATCGGAGGCCTGTCCGAAGCGGTGTTGACGGGGTGTCGGGAGGAGTAGCATCCGCGCATCGGTTCCCGATCCCATGACGGCACAGCTCGACGCAACAGCTCGACGTATCGGAGGAACAATGCAGCCGACCGCCACGGTGCTGGTCTACAGCGACAACTCGAGCACCCGCGAGCAAGTCCGGTTGGCCACGGGCCGCAGGCCGGCCACGGATGTTCCCGAGGTCCGGTTCATCGAGTGCGCGACGCCGCACGCGGTCATCAAGGAGCTGGACCGGGGCGGCATCGACGTCTGCGTCCTCGACGGCGAGTCGGCGCCCGGCGGCATGGGCGTCTGCCGCCAGATCAAGGACGAGGTCTTCCAGTCGCCGCCCGTGCTGCTCCTCATGGGGCGCCCGCAGGACGCGTGGCTGGCGACCTGGAGCCGGGCGGAGGCCGCGGTGACCCTGCCGGTCGATCCGGTGGAGTTCGCGAGCGCTCTGGCCGGGCTGTTGCGCGGCAGGACGGCCGTCGAGGCCTGAGCGAGGCTCGAGCGATTCACCAGCGGTCCACCGATTTCCGCGAGAGGGGCCCACGCCGTGGCGTGGGCCCCTCTCGCGCGCCTCTGACAGGCTCTCTGCCGGGCCGTCAGACCCGCGGCCGCAGCCTGGCCGCGTCGGCCGCCGCGGGGCCCTCCTTGGTCCCGGCGAGCAGCGCGCTGCCCTTGCGCCACTTCTTCCAGCTCAGGTTCCAGTCGCCGAGCCCGTTGCCGAACGCCGGCATGTCCTCGCCGTAGCTGTTGATGACCGTCACGAGGTCGCCCTGGCGGACGGTCTCGTAGAACCAGGCGGCGTCGCCCGTGCTCATGCCGGTGCAGCCGTGGCTGGTGTTCGCGGAGCCCTGCGAGCCCACCGACCAGGGCGCGGCGTGCACATACTCACCCGAGTCGGTCACCCGCGTCGCGTAATAGACCATCTTGTCGTAGAAGTCCGATGCGCCGATGCTGGCACTGGTCATGCGTACGGAGTACTCCTTGCCCAGCACCACCTTGACGCCGTTGCGCGTCGAGTAGCCGGGCCTGCCCGTGGTCACGGGCAAAGAGTTGATCTCCTCGCCGTTGCGGTAGACCGTCATGTAGTGCGATCCGGCGTCCGTCACGGCCTCGATGCGGTCGCCGATGGTCAGCCTGAGCGGCTTGGCCTCGCCACCCCACAGCTTGTCCTTGACCTTGAGGCCCTCCAGGTTGCTGGAGACGCTGACGGTCGCGCCGGCGGGCCAGTACTCCTTCGGGCGGTAGTGCAGCGTCTCGCTGTCCACCCAGTACCAGGAGCCCTCGGTGGCGGGCACCGAGCGGACCTTCAGCGCGCGCTCGACGACCGATCTGGCCTCCTTGCCCTTCACCGGCTTGCTGAGCTTGGCCGTGACGGGCTGGCCGACGCCGTACTTGCCCGCGTCGGGGCCGAAGGTGACCTTCAGCCGCTTCTTCTTCGCGGGCAGGCCGGTCTCGAAGGTGAGGACCTTGCGGCCCGGCGCCCCCTCGTCGTCCTCCGCGCTCACCCGCACGGTGTAGTGGGCGCCTGCCGCCAGCGGCGTGGTGCTGTGCCACCGGGAGCCGTCGGCCGAGAGTTCGCCCGCCACGTACCGCCCCATCGCGTCGGTGGCCAGCACGTCGGTGATACGCCCGTCCTCGCCCTGGGCCGTGACTTCCAGGGGCTTGTCCGGATCCGCCTTCTTGCTGCCCACGGGGCCGTTGAAGGCGATCTGGTCCGCCGCGTCGTACGGCTTCGCCGAGAGCGGGTGGTGGGAGCCCCCGCAGGCCGTGGTCCCCGCACCGAGTGCGGCCACCAGCATTGTGCAGCTCAGTACCGTGCGAATTCGCGGAGAGTCGCTCATAAACACACGGTATGAAGGTTCATCACGCTCGTCGCGGCGAGTGACCCGTCCGTGGGGTGTCGCTTACGCCGAAGGGCCCCGGCGCTCCTTTCGGAGTGCCGGGGCCCTTCGGGTGCGGGGAGCTACAGACTCACTGGGTCTGGTTCTCGCCGCGGTAGTACTCGAACACCCAGCCCCACAGGCCGATCAGGATGATCGGGGCCGAGAAGTACAGCAGCCACCAGCCGAAGACGACGCCCATGAAGGCGAGCGCGCCACCGACGGCCAGGGAGAGCGGCTGCCAGCTGTGCGGGCTGAAGAAGCCCACCTCGCCGGCCTCGTCCGCGACGTCGGCCTCCTTGTTGTCCTGTGCGGAGGCGTCGACACGCCGGGCCGTGAAGGCCAGGTAGTAGCCGATCATGATGCACAGGCCGAAGGCCAGGAAGAGCGCCGTGGTACCGGCAGGCTCCTTCGACCACACGCCATAGACGATCGCCATGGCGAGGACGAAGACGCTCAGCCAGATGAACATCTTGCCCTGGATCTTCACTTCGCGGCCTCCTTGTCGCCGCCGAACAGCGCGGTGTCCTTCTGTCCGTCGTTCTCGAGGTGGCCGATCGCCGCGATCTCAGGGTGGTGCAGGTCGAACGCGGGCGATTCCGAGCGGATGCGCGGCAGCGTGAGGAAGTTGTGCCGCGGGGGCGGGCAGGACGTCGCCCACTCCAGGGAGCGGCCGTAGCCCCACGGGTCGTCGACCTCGATCTTCTTGCCGTACTTGGCGGTCTTCCAGATGTTGTAGAAGAACGGCAGGATCGACAGACCGAGCAGGAACGAACAGATCGTCGAGATCGTGTTCAGGGCCGTGAAGCCGTCGGCGTGGAGGTAGTCCGCGTACCGGCGCGGCATGCCCTCGGCACCCAGCCAGTGCTGGACGAGGAACGTGCCGTGGAAGCCGACGAACAGCGTCCAGAAGGTGATCTTGCCCAGACGCTCGTCGAGCATCTTGCCGGTGAACTTCGGCCACCAGAAGTGGAAGCCGGAGAACATCGCGAACACCACGGTGCCGAACACCACGTAGTGGAAGTGCGCCACCACGAAGTACGAGTCCGAGACGTGGAAGTCCATCGGGGGCGAGGCCAGGATGACGCCGGTCAGACCACCGAAGGTGAAGGTGATCAGGAAGCCGACCGCCCAGAGCATCGGGGTCTCGAAACTCAGTGACCCCTTCCACATCGTTCCGATCCAGTTGAAGAACTTCACACCGGTTGGCACGGCGATCAGGAACGTCATGAAGGAGAAGAACGGCAACAGCACGCCGCCGGTGACGTACATGTGGTGGGCCCACACGGTCACGGACAGACCCGCGATCGCGATGGTCGCGCCGATCAGGCCCATGTAGCCGAACATCGGCTTGCGGGAGAAGACCGGAATGACCTCGGAAATGATGCCGAAGAACGGCAAGGCGATGATGTACACCTCTGGATGGCCGAAGAACCAGAAGAGGTGTTGCCATAGCAGTGCGCCGCCGTTGGAGGCGTCGAAGACATGGGCGCCGAACTTGCGGTCCGCCTCCAGGGCGAACAGCGCGGCGGCCAGGACCGGGAAGGCCAGCAGGACGAGCACCGCGGTCAGCAGCACGTTCCACACGAAGATCGGCATGCGGAACATCGTCATGCCCGGAGCGCGCATGCAGATGATGGTGGTGATGAAGTTGACCGAGCCGAGGATCGTACCGAAGCCGGAGAACGCCAGACCCATGATCCACATGTCCGCGCCGATGCCCGGCGAGCGGACCGCGTCCGACAGCGGGCTGTACGCGAACCAGCCGAAGTCGGCCGCGCCCTGCGGGGTGAGGAAGCCGCCGACCGCGATCAGCGAGCCGAACAGGTACAGCCAGTAGGCGAACATGTTCAGCCGCGGGAAGGCCACATCGGGAGCACCGATCTGCAGCGGCATGATCCAGTTCGCGAAGCCGGCGAACAGCGGCGTCGCGAACATCAGCAGCATGATCGTGCCGTGCATCGTGAACGCCTGGTTGAACTGCTCGTTCGACATGATCTGCGTGCCGGGACGGGCGAGTTCGGCGCGCATGAAGAGCGCCATGACGCCGCCGATGCAGAAGAACGCGAACGACGTGACCAGATAGAGCGTGCCGATCGTCTTGTGGTCAGTGGTGGTCAGCCACTTGATCACGACGTTGCCCGGCTGCTTGCGCCTGACCGGCAGCTCGTCCTCGTACGAGTCTGCTGCCGCGGCACCCTGGGGTTCGTTGAGGATGCTCACAGGTTGTTCGTCTCCCGGTTCTTCTCGTGGCCCGTCTGCTCGATGCCGGCCGGGATGTAACCGGTCTGGTTCTTCTTCGCGAGGTCCTCGAGGTGCTGCTTGTAGCGCTCGGGAGAGACGACCTTGACGTTGAAGAGCATCCGGGAGTGGTCGACGCCGCAGAGCTCGGCGCACTTGCCCATGAAGGTGCCCTCCTTGTTGGGAGTCACCTCGAAGGCGTTGGTGTGGCCCGGGATGACGTCCTGCTTCATGAGGAACGGCACCACCCAGAAGGAGTGGATGACGTCACGCGAAGTCAGAACGAAGCGGACCTTCTCGCCCTTGGGGAGCCAGAGGGTCGGTCCGGGGTTGCCGTTCTGGGGGTTCCGCTCGCCGGGCGTGCCGACTTCGTAGACACCGCCGGCGTTGGCCGGGAAGTCCTTGCGGAAGCGGTCCGGAATGGCTTCCAGGTCCTTGGACGTCTTGGCGTCGCCCTTGTCGGAACCCGGCACGTCCTCGATGTAGTTGAAGCCCCAGCTCCACTGATAGCCGACCACGTTGACCGTGTGGGCCGGCTTGTCTTCGAGCTTGAGGAGCTTCGACTCGTCACGTGCCGTGAAGTAGAAGAGGACCGACACGATGATGAGCGGAACCACCGTGTAGAGCGCCTCGATGGGCATGTTGTAACGCGTCTGCGACGGTACTTCCACCTTGGTGCGGCTGCGCCGGTGGAAGATGACGCTCCACAGGATCAGACCCCAGACCAGCACGCCCGTGGCGAGCGCTGCCGCCCACGAGCCCTGCCAGAGGGAGAGAATCCGCGGAGCCTCTTCCGTTACCGGGGTGGGCATTCCAAGGCGGGGGAAATCCTTGTATGTGCAACCGGTGGCGGTCGCCAGGATCAGGCCCGCAGTCAGCACCTGCGGCAGCTTCCGCCGCATCGGGCGCCGCGACGAGCGGTCGGAGCCGTTGGGACTCACGTAGCGCCTTCCCGAGAGTCTCGCCCGCGCTGTCGGCTGCGGCCTTCACGCTGGTCGGTCGCCGCCCTGCGGCGGGCAGGGGTTTGGATGTTTATGCGGACCAAACCCTACTGGACGCTATTTGGGGTCGCGCGGGGAGGGTGCCTAACGCGCCGCGGGTCACTCCGAAGGGTGGGACGTCCGCTCGTCGACGGGTTTCTGACGGAGTCTTGGAACGCCCACGAGCTCGGCGGAATCCGCTGGTCCGCGGGTGTGGGCCGGTGGGGGCACGTCAGGCAGTTCCCCGCACCCCTGGGGAGCGCCCCTTGCGGGGCGGCTCCCTCGGGCACTCCCCCGGAGCGTCTCGGCGAGCCGACGTCTTAGCGTTGGCGTGTGGCCTACTTCGATGTTGCTTCCTCCGCTCCTCTTCACCCCGTCGCGCGGCAGGCGCTGCACGCGTCGCTGGACGAGGGGTGGGCCGATCCGGCGCGGCTCTACCGCGAGGGGCGGCGGGCCCGGCTGCTCCTCGACGCCGCGCGCGAGGCGGCCGCCGAAGCGGTGGGCTGCCGCCCCGACGAGCTCGTCTTCACCTCTTCGGGCACCCGTGCCGTGCACTCCGGGATGGCCGGGGCGCTGGCCGGCCGGCGGCGCGTCGGACGCCACCTGATCGTGTCGGCCGTCGAACACTCGTCGGTACTCCATTCGGCCGAGGCCCACGAGGGCGACGGCGGGGCGGTGACCGAAGTGGGGGTGGACCGTGGCGGGGCGGTGGACCCGGAGGCGTACGCCGCGGCGCTGCGGGAGGACACCGCGCTCGCCTGTCTGCAGTCCGCCAACCACGAGGTCGGCACGGAACAGCCGGTCGCCCGGGTCGCGGAGGTCTGCCGGGCCGCCGGGGTGCCGCTCCTGGTGGACGCGGCGCAGTCACTGCCCTGGGGGCGCGTCGACGGGGACTGGTCGCTGCTGACCGGGAGTGCCCATAAATGGGGTGGTCCGGCGGGAGTCGGGCTTCTCGTCGTACGCAAGGGTGTGCGCTTCGCCGTGCAGGGTCCCGTCGACGAGCGGGAGTCCGGGCGTGCCGTCGGCTTCGAGAACATTCCGGCGATCGTGGCGGCGGCCGCCTCGCTGCGGGCGGTGCGGGCCGAGGCGGACGCGGCGGGCGTACGGCTGCGGGAGCTGACGGAGCGGATCCGGGTGCGGGTGTCGGAGCTCGTGCCGGACGTGGAGGTGGTGGGCGATCCGGTGCAGCGCCTGCCGCACCTCGTCACCTTCTCCTGTCTCTATGTCGACGGGGAGACCGTGCTGCACGAGCTCGACCGGGCCGGTTTCTCCGTGTCGTCCGGGTCCTCGTGCACCAGCTCGACGCTGACACCGAGCCATGTGCTGCGCGCCATGGGCGTGGTCAGCGAGGGGAACGTACGGGTTTCGCTGCCGTTCGGGGCCGAGGAGGCGGAGGTCGAGCGGTTCCTGGAGGTGCTGCCCGGGGTGGTGCGGGGCGTGCGGGAGACCCTGGGGGCGCCGGCCGGGGGCGGGGAGGGGGCCGCGGAGGCCGTGACCGTCGACGCGCTCGGGATGAGCTGCCCGCTGCCGGTCATCGAGCTGGCCAAGGCGATCGGGCGGGTACGGGTGGGCGGCACCGTCACCGTCCTCGCCGACGACGAGGTCGCGGCCGTGGACATCCCCGCCTGGTGCTGGACGCAGGAGCAGGAGTACGTGGGCGAGCGGCCGGCGGACCGCGGTGTCGCGTACGTGGTCCGCCGGAGCTCGTGACGGCTGGGCGCTAGGCCAGGTGCGGCTTGACCTCGGCGGCGGCCTCGTGGCCGTACGCCTTGGTGAAGCGGTCCATGAAGTTGCTGCGGCGCAGCTCGTACTCCTGCGTGCCGACGGTCTCGATGACCAGGGTGGCGAGCATGCAGCCGACCTGCGCCGCACGCTCGTGGGAGACGCCCCAGGCGAGGCCCGAGAGGAAGCCCGCGCGGAACGCGTCGCCGACGCCGGTCGGCTCGACCTTCGCCTCCTCCTCGGGGACGCCGACCTCGATCGGGTCCTTGCCGGCGGACTCGATGCGGACGCCGTTCGCGCCGAGGGTCGTCACGCGGTGGCCGACCCGCGAGAGGATCTCGGCGTCGGTCCAGCCCGTCTTGGACTCGATGAGCCCCTTCTCGTACTCGTTGGAGAAGAGGTACGTCGCTCCGTCGAGGAGCGTGCGGATCTCCTCGCCCTCCATGCGCGCGATCTGCTGCGAGAAGTCCGCGGCGAACGGGATGTCGCGGGAGCGGCACTCCTCGGTGTGGCGGAGCATCGCCTCGGGGTCGTCGGCGCCGATCGAGACGAGGTCGAGGCCGCCCACGCGGTCCGCGACGGTCTTCAGTTCGATGAGGCGGGCCTCGCTCATCGCGCCCGTGTAGAAGGAGCCGATCTGGTTGTGGTCGGCGTCCGTGGTGCAGACGAAGCGCGCGGTGTGCAGCGTCTCGGAGATGCGGACCGAGGCCGTGTCCACGCCGTGCCGGTCGAGCCAGGCGCGGTACTCGTCGAAGTCGGAGCCTGCGGCCCCGACCAGGATCGGGCGGGTGCCGAGCTGCCCCATGCCGAAGGTGATGTTGGCGGCGACACCGCCCCTGCGCACATCGAGGGCGTCGACGAGGAAGGAGAGGGAGACCGTGTGCAACTGATCGGCGACCAGCTGGTCGGCGAAGCGGCCGGGGAAGGTCATCAGGTGGTCGGTGGCGATGGAGCCGGTGACTGCGATACGCACGGCTGGGTGCTCCTGTGGAGGAGAGGCGAGGATTGACAGTTCACGCTACCGGGTCGAGGCACCCCGCCTGAAGTGCCAAAACTACCCGATAGTAGGGCTTTTTTCGTGAGCGTCCGGATGCATACGGTGCCGTTATGACCGTTATCCCGAAGGATGTCGTCCTGAAGCATCGCGCCGCGTCCACCGCGGAGGCCGCCGAGACCATGGAGTCGCTGCGCGGCGACTGTGCCCGCATGGCACCGCACTGGGCGGTGCCCGCCGCCGCCACGGCCGCCCCCGTGCCGCCCTCGCTGATCCACGGCATCACCGTCCCGCCCTCCTCCGCGCGCCTGATCGGCGAAATGTCGGCGTACGGAGGCTGAGGGAGACTGATCGCAGGGTCCCGGCGCGCGCCGAAGGGAACCGAGCGCTCCCCTACTGCGTCCCATCGCCGTCCCCCGTAAAGGGGAACTGGGATACGACGAAGCCCGCCGGTGGCAGTCACCTGTGGGATGTCCGGGACAGCAGTGCAGTCGAAGGAGCGATGCGGTGAGCACCGAGCGATCCGATCAAGAGGCGTCCGAGCCGCAGCGGCGGCGGTCCCGCCTGGCCGTCGCCTCGGTCGCGGCCACCGTGCTGCTGGTCGGCGGCGGTGGGGCGTACTTCGCGGCGTCCGCGTCCGGCGGTGGCGGCAACGGCGGCAGTGACGGGGCACCCGCGGGGGACGGCGGCAATCCGCCGCCCCTCGCCCTGGACGGCTATCCGGCCGCCGACCGACAGGGCGACGGCAAGAGCGGTACCGGCGGCACCGGGGACTCCAACGGCATCGCGCCCGGCGAGCCCGACCCGAACGGCGTGCGGTACAGGGCGACCACCAAGCTGCCCCAAGGGCCTGAGTCCGCTGCGGTCTACCACGCACGCGGCGAGGTCACCGCTGCCGAGGTGAGCAGGCTCGCCGAGGCGCTGGGTGTGGACGGGACGCCGACGTCGCAGGACGGCACCTGGAGGGTGGGGCACTCCAACGACGGTTCCGGGCCCTCGCTGCAGGTGAACAAGCAGGCGCCCGGCACCTGGACCTACGCGGGGCACGGCACGGGCGGCACCGACAACTGCTCCCGCGGCAAGCCCTGTTCCAGCACCTCCACCGCGCCCAACGGCGAGACGGGCGACGCGGTCGGCGAGCAGGCGGCCAAGGACGCCGCGGCACCCGTCCTGAAGGCCCTCGGCCAGGACGACGCGAAGCTGGACGCGAGCCAGCTGATGGGCGCCGTACGGGTGGTGAACGCCGACCCGAAGGTGGACGGCCTGCCGACGTACGGCTGGTCGACCGGCATCCAGGTCGGCGCGGGCGGCGAAGTGGTCGGCGGCAGCGGCCAGTTGAAGGCGCCGGAAAAGGGCGCGAAGTACCCGGTCATCGGCGCCCAGGAGGCCCTGGACCGGCTGAACGAGTCGGGCGGCGACGGCCGCGTCGGCATCGGCGGCTGCGCGACTCCGGTGCCGCACGCCGACGACGCGACGAAGAACGAGGGCGGCAGCGGCGCGAAGCAGGCGCCCTGCGAGCCCTCGCCCGAGGCGCCGAAGCCGCAGCCGGTCGCCGTCAGCGGCGCCACGTTCGGCCTCGCGACGCACTTCGTGGACGGCAAGCAGACCCTCGTACCGTCCTGGCTGTTCGACGTGAAGCCGCAGGGCGCGCAGGACACGTCCACGGTGACGCACCCGGCGGTCGCGCCCGAGTACCTGACATCGCCGAGCACGCCGGGCACCCCTACGCCCACGAAGCAGCCGGGCGACAAGGGTGACGGCGGCGATCAGGGCGGCGGCACGGACAAGACGCGCCTGACGTCCTACAACGCCGACGGCAAGACGCTGACCGTGCACTTCTGGGGCAGCGCGTGCAGTGAGTACTCCGCGTGGGCACAGGAGGGCGGCGACCGCGTGAAGGTCACGGTCACCGAGACCGGCAAGAGCGGTGACGTCTGCATCATGATGGCCAAGGAGCTCAAGAAGAAGGTCACCCTGGACAAGCCGCTGGGCGACCGCAAGGTCGTGGACTCCGCGGGCGACACGGTCCGGCGGAAGTAACGCGCCGGTTCCCGCACCGCGGGCGGTACACACGAAGGCGGCGGCCCCCTGGAATCTCAGGGGGCCGCCGCCTTCGACGTGGGTGCCTCGCAGCCTCAGCTGAAGGAGTCGCCACAGGCGCAGGAGCCCGTGGCGTTGGGGTTGTCGATCGTGAAGCCCTGCTTCTCGATGGTGTCCACGAAGTCGATGGAGGCGCCGCCCAGGTAGGGAGCGCTCATCCGGTCCGTGACGACCTTCACGCCGTCGAAGTCCTTGACGACGTCGCCGTCGAGCGAGCGCTCGTCGAAGAACAGCTGGTAGCGCAGGCCCGAGCAGCCGCCGGGCTGAACGGCGACGCGCAGCGCCAGGTCGTCCCGGCCCTCCTGCTCCAGCAGGCCCTTCACCTTGGCCGCGGCGGCGTCCGACAGGAGGATGCCGTCGCTCACGGTGGTGGTCTCGTCCGATACGGACATCTGCTTCTCTCCCGGGTTGTACGGAGACTGCTTGCCGACGGTTGCAACCGGCGGGGCCGCGGATTCATTCCGGGCCGAGCGCTTACGTCTTACCCCTTCATGCTCGCACATGGCGCGGCGGGGAACAGCGGGCCGCCGGACGGCGAATGCGTCACATCGACACTATGGCCATCGTCAAGCTGACACAAAGCGGTTATGATAGATAACGTCAGTTAGACGAAAAGAATCGTCTGCAGAGTCAGAAAGGGTGCGTGTTGTGACCACCGCCCAGTCCCGCGCGGACAGCGTGACCCTCGATGTACAGCCCACGCCCCTCGCCCTGCTGCTCCTCGGCCGCGAGGCCGACCCCAGGAGCGAGCGTGGCGTGGAGTGCCCCGGCGATCTGCCGTCCCCCTCCGACCCGGACCTGGTCGAGCGCGCCCGCGCCGCCAAGGAGAGGCTCGGGGACAAGGTCTTCGTGCTGGGTCACCACTACCAGCGCGACGAGGTCATCCAGTTCGCGGACGTCACCGGTGACTCCTTCAAGCTGGCGCGTGACGCGGCCGCGCGGCCCGACGCCGAGTACATCGTCTTCTGCGGTGTGCACTTCATGGCCGAGTCCGCGGACATCCTGACGACGGACGACCAGAAGGTCGTGCTGCCCGACCTGGCCGCCGGCTGCTCGATGGCCGACATGGCCACCGCCGAGCAGGTCGCCGAGTGCTGGGACGTGCTGACCGAGGCCGGGATCGCCGAGCAGGTCGTGCCCGTCTCGTACATGAACTCCTCGGCCGACATCAAGGCGTTCACGGGCAAGCACGGCGGCACGATCTGTACGTCGTCCAACGCCAAGCGCGCGCTGGAGTGGGCCTTCGAGCAGGGCGAGAAGATCCTGTTCCTGCCCGACCAGCACCTGGGCCGCAACACGGCGGTGCGGGACATGGGCCTCTCGCTGGACGACTGCGTCGTCTACAACCCGCACAAGCCGGGCGGCGGCCTGACCGTCGAGCAGCTGCGTGACGCGAAGATGATCCTGTGGCGCGGGCACTGCTCCGTGCACGGGCGTTTCTCGCTGGAGAGCGTGGAGGACGTCCGGGCGCGCATTCCCGGCGTGAACGTGCTGGTGCACCCGGAGTGCAAGCACGAGGTCGTCGCCGCGGCGGACTACGTGGGTTCCACGGAGCACATCATCCAGACCCTGGAGGCGGCGCCCGCCGGCTCCAAGTGGGCGATCGGCACCGAGCTGAACCTCGTGCGGCGGCTGGCGAACCGTTTCGCCGCGGAGGACAAGGAGATCGTCTTCCTCGACAAGACGGTCTGCTTCTGCTCGACCATGAACCGGATCGACCTGCCGCACCTGGTCTGGACGCTGGAGTCCCTCGCGGACGGCAAGCTCGTCAACCAGATCGAGGTGGACCGGGAGACCGAGCAGTTCGCGAAGCTGGCGCTGGAGCGGATGCTGGCGCTGCCGTAGGGCGGCGGTCTTGGCCTCGCCAGTGCGGGCTTGACCTCGGCGTAAGGGGCGCCTGCTATTGCAGGTGCCCCTTACGGCGTTCTAGGCTCCTGGCGCACCTTCGGTACGTCGGGTGCTTCTTCAGTACTTCGCGTACATCGCGTACTTCTCCCGCTTCTCCCGGCCGTCGTCCGGACCTCCCCCCCTTCTTCTGTGCCTGCTCTCGTTCGTCGGTCCGCTGTCGACCGACATGTATCTGTCCGCTTTTCCGCGCATGGCGGAGGAGTTCGGCACCGACGCGTCCGGGGTGCAGCTCACGCTGACCGCGTTCCTCGCCGGGATGACGGCGGGACATCTCGTCTTCGGGCCGCTGTCCGACCGGTACGGCAGGCGGGGCCCGTTGCTCGCCGGGGCGGCGGGAGCGGTGCGGGGGGTTCTGGGCGACCGGTTGTACGTGGGTTACGGCCTCACCTTCACCTTCGGGTTCGGGCTGCTTTCCGGTGCGTCCCGCGATGACAGTTGGCCGCTGTCGGGTGCGGGCGCGTCGTGGTTGCTCGCGCCGTTCCCCGCGCCCCTTAGGGCGACCCGGCGCATCCCGCGATGGCAGTTCGTCGCTATGGCAGTCGGCGTGGTGGAGACGGATGGGCGGTCCCTTCTTTTGAAGGGGTCGCCCATCCGGGTTGCGGGCTTGCCCGGTTTTCAGGGCTGGGACGGCTCCGGGGTGGGGGTGTCCGTGGGGCGGGGGGCCGCCTTCTGCTCTCGCTTTGCCTCGCGCTTCGCGCGCCTGCGGTCCTTGCGGAGTTCCACCATCGCGTACAGCGTCGGGACCAGGAGGAGCGTGAGGAGCGTAGAGGTGATCAGGCCGCCGATCACCACCACCGCCAACGGCTGGGCTATGAAGCCGCCCTCGCCCGTGATGCCCAGGGCCATCGGGAGGAGGGCGAAGATCGTCGCCAGGGCCGTCATGAGGATCGGGCGGAGCCTGTGGCGGCCGCCCTCGATGACCGCCTCGACCGTTCCGTAGCCCTGCCCGCGGTACTGGTTGATGAGGTCGATCAGCACGATCGCGTTCGTGACCACGATGCCGATGAGCATCAGCATGCCGATCATCGCCGGGACGCCCATCGGCGTGTCCGTGGCGACCAGGAGACCGATCGCACCCGTTGCCGCGAACGGGATGGAGACCAGCAGGATCAGCGGCTGGACCAGCGAGCGGAACGTCGCGACCAGCAGCATGAAGACGATCGCCACGGCCGCGAGCATCGCGAGGCCCAGCTTGGCGAACGCCTCGTCCTGGTCCTCGGAAACGCCGCCGATCGAGGCCGTCGCGCCGTCGGGGAGCTTCAGCGCGTCGAGCCTCTTGGTGAGGTCCGCGCTGACCGCACCCGTGTTGTCCCCGGTCGGCTTCGCCGTGATCGTCGCCGCGCGGGCGCCGTCGATGCGGGTCATCGAGACCGGTCCGTCGACCAGTCGGACGTCGGCGATGTCGCCGAGCCGCACGCCGGGGCGCAGGGTCAGGTTCCTCAGTTGGCCGAGGGTCTTCGCCGGCTTCGGCGACTTGATCACGACGTCGCGCTCGGTGTCGTCGAGGATCGCCTTGCCGCTGGTGGTGCCGCGTACCGACTGGGCGACGGCCTGGCCGAGGGTGGTGTCGTCAAATCCCGCCGCGGCCGCCTTCGCGTTGGCCCTGACCGAGATGCGCGGAACGCTCTGCGCCAGGTCGCTCTGGACGTCGGTGACGTCGTCGAGCTTCGCGACCTCGTCCCGCACGTCGTCGGAGGCCTCGCGCAGCACCTTCGCGTCGGCGGCCTTCACCACGACGCTCAGGTCCTGGTTGGCGAAGCCGTCACCCGCGGAGACGGTGGTCCTGCCGATCCCGGAGAGCTTGCCGAGTTCCTGCTCGACGAGGTCCTGCGTCGTGTCGTACGAGGACTTGTCCTTGAGCGTGAGGGTGTACGAGGCCTGGTTCGTGTCCGTGCCGCCGCCCAACGCCGCCATGAAGCCGGAGGAGCCGACGGTGACCTGGTAGTCCTTGATCTCGTCGATGCCGGAGAGCATCTTCTCGACCTTCTTCGCCGCGGCGTCCGACGCCGACAGGCTCGTGCCGGGCTTCAGCTCCTGCTTGATGGTGAGGACTTCCTGCTCTCCCTGGTCGAAGAAGTTCGTCTTCAGGAGCGGCGCCATGCCGAACGTGCCGACCAGGATCACCAGCGCGATGCCGAGGCTCGTGAGGCGGCGGCGCGTCGCGAAGCGCAGGACGGGGACGTACATCCGCTGGAGCCTGCTGCGGCTCTCCTTCTCCTCCGCCTTGCGGCGGGCCTCCTCCGGGTCCACGCCCTGGATCGCCTTCGGGACGCGCAGGAACCAGTACGAGAGGACCGGCACGACGGTGAGCGAGACGAGCAGGGAGGCGAGGAGCGCCGCCGTGACCGTCAGCGAGAACGAGCCGAAGAGCTCGCCCACCATGCCGCCGACCAGGCCGATGGGGAGGAACACCGCGACCGTGGTGAGGGTGGAGGACGTGACCGCGCCCGCCACCTCACGGACCGCCTTCAGGATCGCCTGCTCGCGCTCCTCGCCGTAGCCGAGGTGGCGCTTGATGTTCTCCAGGACCACGATCGAGTCGTCGACGACGCGGCCGATCGCGATGGTCAGCGCGCCGAGCGTGAGCATGTTGAGGGAGAGGTCGCGGGTCCACAGGACGATCAGGGCGAGCACGACGGAGAGCGGGATGGAGACCGCGGTGACCAGCGTCGAGCGGATCGACGCCAGGAAGACCAGGATGACGACGACCGCGAAGACCAGGCCGAGCGCGCCCTCCGTGGTGAGGCCCTCGATGGACTTGGCGACGGCCGGGCCCTGGTCGCTCGTGACGGTCAGGGTCGCGCCGGAGCCCAGGTCCTTGCGCAGGTCGGGCAGCTTGTCCTTGACCGCGTCGGAGATGGCGACGGCGCTGCCGTCGTGGTCCATGGTGACGGCGACCGCGAGGCTCGGCTCGCCGTCGGTGCGCGTGATCGACGTCGCGGTGGACGGCTTCTGCTCGACCGTGGCGACGTCGCCGAGCCGCACCGGCTTGCCGGCCCGCTCGCCGGGCGCGGCCTCGGGCACGACCCGCAGGTTCTCGATCTGCCGCAGCGAGGTGTAGCCGCCGCCGACCTGCACGGCCCGGTTCTTGCCCGCCTCGTCGAAGGAGCCCGCGGGCAGGGTGGCGCCGCCCGCCTGGAGCGCCTTGCCGAGCGCGGCCGGGGTGAGACCCGCCTTCGCCAGCTTCCGGTCGTCGGGTGTGACGTCGACCTGGAGGTCGCGCACGCCGTCGACGGTGACCTGTCCGACGCCGTCGATGTCCTTGAGGGACGGCACGACGGTGCGGTCCAGCTGGTCGGCGAGGGCCTGCTGGTCCTTGTCGGAGGTGACGGACAGGACGACGGTCGGGATGTCGTCGGTGGAGCCCGCGACGACCTGCGGGTCGACGTCGTCGGGGAGTTCGGCGCGAGCGCGGTTCACGGCCTGCTGGACGTCGGCGACGAGCTGCTTGGAGCCGTTGCCGTAGTCGAACGAGGCCATGATCACGGCGTTGCCCTCGCTCGCCGTGGAGGTGATGCCGGTGATGCCGTCGACCGCGTCGATGGTGTTCTCGAGCGGCTCGACGACCTGCTTCTCGACCACATCGGGAGACGCGCCCTGATAAGGGGCGAGCACGGACACCATGGGCAGTTCGATGGAGGGCAGCAGCTGCTGCTTGAGCTGCGGTATCGCGATGGCGCCGAAGACGATCGCGATGATCGACATCAGCCCTACGAGTGCCCGTTGGGCAAGGCTGAACCTGGACAGCCAGGACATGGTGGTCTCTCTCTGTGGCGTGCGCGGCAGGGGCGGACGAGGCCGGACAGGCAGCCGGGCAGGGTCATGGCGACGGCCACGGCCGGGTTCCGGAAAGTGGGTGCCTGCGGCAAGCTTCGCCCGCCCTCACACTCTCGGCCATGGCCGGTACGCGACGCCCCGCTCAGAGGACCATTTCATAGGCCACGCATACTGCGCCCGCAGTACGCCGCCCCACGCGTCACTCCACCCTTGGACGCACCAGGCCCGATTCGTACGCAATGACGACGAGTTGAGCCCGGTCGCGTGCGCCGAGCTTCGCCATCGCCCGGTTCACGTGGGTCTTCACGGTGAGCGGGCTGACTTCGAGGCGCTCGGCGATCTCGTCGTTCGAGTGGCCGCCCGCGACCTGCACGAGGACCTCGCGCTCGCGTCCGGTGAGCGCGTCGAGCCGCTCGCCGCGCGCGGGACCGTCACCGTCCTGCCCCTCGCCCTGCGCGAGGAACTTGGCGATGAGCCCCTTGGTGGCGACCGGTGACAGCAACGCCTCGCCGGCCGCCGCGATGCGGATGGCGCCGAGCAGTTCGTCGGGCTCCGCTCCCTTGCCGAGGAACCCGGAGGCGCCCGCGCGCAGCGACTGCACCACGTACTCGTCGACCTCGAAGGTCGTCAGCATCACCACGCGGACGTGGGCCAGGGAGGGGTCCGCGCTGATCATGCGGGTGGCGGCGAGTCCGTCGGTGCCGGGCATCCGGATGTCCATCAGGACCACGTCGGCGCGCTCCGACTTGGCGAGCCCGACCGCCTCCGCCCCGTCGGACGCCTCGCCGACCACCTCCATGTCGGACTCGGAGTCGACGAGCACCTTGAACGCGCTGCGCAGCAGCGCCTGGTCGTCGGCGAGCAGTACGCGGATCGTCACTCGGTCCCTCCCTTTACCGTGGTGACGGGCAGGATCGCATGGACGCGGAAGCCGCCTCCGTAGCGGGGCCCCGCGGAGCAGCTGCCGCCGAGGGCGGTGACGCGTTCGCGCATGCCGAGCAGGCCGTGGCCGCCGCCGTCGGTGTTGGGTCCGTCGCCCTTGCCGTGGCCGGGACCGTCGTCGATGACGGTGACCTCGACGTTCGGGCCGACGCGGACGACGCTCACCTCTGCCTTGGCGTCCTGCCCTGCGTGCTTCTGCACATTGGTCAGGGCCTCCTGGATGATCCGGAACGCGGCGAGGTCGACGGCCGCCGGGAGCTCCAGGCCGACCTGGCCGAGGGCGAGCTCCACGGGCAGGCCCGCGTTGCGGAACGTGTCGACGAGTTCGTCGAGGCGGTGCAGGCCCGGGGCGGGCTCGGTGGGGGCCTCCGGGTCGCCGGTCTGCCGCAACAGGCCCACGGTGGCGCGGAGTTCGTTGAGTGCGGAGCGGCTGGCGTCCCGTACGTGCGCGAGGGCTTCCTTGGCCTGGTCGGGCCGCCGGTCCATGACGTGCGCGGCGACGCCGGCCTGCACGTTGACCAGGGCGATGTGGTGGGCGACCACGTCGTGCAGGTCGCGGGCGATCCGCAGCCGTTCCTCGGCTACGCGGCGCCGGGCCTCTTCCTCCCTCGTACGTTCCGCGCGCTCGGCGCGCTCCCTTATGGCGTCGACGAACGCGCGGCGGCTGCGCACGGCGTCGCCCGCGGCGGCGGCCATGCCGGTCCAGGCGAAGATGCCGAGGTTTTCCTGCGCGTACCAGGGCAGGGGGCCGCCCGAGAGCATCGCGACGCCGGTGAGGCCCGTCATCGTGACCAGGCCGATCCGCCAGGTCGTGGAGCGGTCCGTGCGGGCGGCGACGGTGAACAGCGCGATGACCGCGCACATCACGACGGGGGCGCGGGGCTGGCCGGTGAGCAGCTCCACGATGGCCGCGGCGCAGGTCGCGGCGAGCACGCTCCAGGGGGCGCGGCGGCGGAAGACGAGGGCGAGCGCGCCGAGCACCATCAGGACGAGGCTGGGGGCGTCGGGGGTGCGGGTGCCCCAGGTGGGGCCGTGCTCTCCGTTCGGCTCGGCGAACGAGCCGACGACCATGCAGACGAGGACGGCGGTGGCGAGCGCGGCGTCCACCGCGAGGGGGTGTGTTCTGGCCCAGCCTCGGCCTCGTACGAGTGTGGTCACGTGCTCACGTTACGGGGGCCGGCGGGGGGCCTTGGGCGGAATCTCGGTTGTGCGTTGACCTCGGGCCGGTGGGGGGTGGGGGTTTTGCGCAGTTCCCCGCGCCCCTGGGCTGCGCCCTCGTCCGCGGGATCGCTGTGGCTGAGCGCGCCGTTCCCCGCGCCCCCTGGGCTGCGCCCCTGTGGCTGCGCCCGCCCGTGCGGGGTTGTGGGGGCTTGGCGCGCAGTTCCTCGCGCCCCTGGGCTGCGCCCCCGTCCGCGGGATCGCTGTGGCTGAGCGCGCCGTTCCCCGCGCCCCCTGGGCTGCGCCCCTGTGGCTGCGCCCGCCCGTGCGGGGCGGTGGGGGCTTGGCGCGTCGTTCCTCGTGCCCCTGGGCTGCGCCACCGTGGCTGTGTCCGTGCTGGGGTGGTCAGCCTGGGATCAAGCCCTCGTTCGTCAGCATGGCCTGGACCTCGGAGAGGGTTGCGTCCGGGGACGGGAGGATGAGTTGGGAGGGTTCCAGGGCGTCGTCCGGGAGGGGGGAGCCCAGTTCCCGGACCTTGTCCAGGAGGGCGTGGAGCGTGCGGCGGAAGGCGGGCTCGTCGCCGCTCTCCATCTCTTCGAGCAGCTCGTCGTCCAGCTTGTTCAGTTCGGCGAAGTGGCCGTCCGCCAGCTTCACCTGCCCCTCCCCCATGATCCGTACGATCATGTCGTCCTCCTCAGGACGTGCGTAGGGCTACTGCTTGTCGAAGCGCGGTGTGTCCTGGGGCTGCTGGGAGTGCGGCTGGGACTGGCCCTGACCGCCCTCGATCGCCTGCTGCCCGCCACTGGAGCCTCCGGCGAGTTCCGCCTTCATGCGCTGCAGCTCCAGCTCTACATCTGTACCACCGGAGAGCCGGTCCAGCTCGGACTGGATGTCGTCCTTGGCCAGTCCGGAGGAGTCGTCGAGGGCCCCGGAGGCGAGCAGTTCGTCGATCGCGCCGGCCCGCGCCTGGAGCTGCGCGGTCTTGTCCTCGGCGCGCTGGATCGCCATGCCGACGTCGCCCATCTCCTCGGAGATGCCCGAGAAGGCCTCGCCGATGCGGGTCTGCGCCTGCGCCGCGGTGTACGTGGCCTTGATCGTCTCCTTCTTGGTGCGGAAGGCGTCGACCTTGGCCTGGAGCCGCTGCGCCGCGAGGGTGAGCTTCTCCTCCTCGCCCTGAAGGGTCTGGTGCTGCGTCTCCAGGTCCGTCACCTGCTGCTGGAGCGCCGCACGGCGCGACAGGGCCTCGCGGGCCAGGTCCTCGCGGCCGAGCGCCAGCGCCTTGCGGCCCTGGTCCTCGAGGGTCGAGGACTGCTTCTGGAGCTGGGTCAGCTGCAGTTCGAGACGCTTGCGGGACGTCGCCACGTCGGCGACGCCGCGGCGCACCTTCTGCAACAGCTCCAGCTGCTTCTGGTACGAGTAATCGAGGGTTTCGCGCGGGTCCTCGGCCCGGTCCAGGGCCTTGTTCGCCTTCGCGCGGAAGATCATCCCCATACGCTTCATGACACCGCTCATGGGCTTCGCGCGCCCCCTTCTGACGGACTTCCAGCTCCAGGTACTGCTCAGAACCCACAGTACGGGCCCTGCATCCATTACCGCACTGTTCGCGTGCGGATGCGCTCATCCCCAAGGACGACTGCGTCCCGCACCGCTCCGGCGTAAGGAGTAGGTGCACCCCTGGGACCCGGTCCCGGGAAGGCCCCGGGAACCCCCGGGAAGGAGGAGCGGGAGCCGCCGAACCGGGCGCTTACCGCCTGCTACGTCCCATTGGGCACGTAATCAAGACGCCCGGCGTTGCCGGATCGTTCCCCTCCGGGCGGACGTCCATGTCCCCGCACCCCGTACCCTTGGATTTTGTGTTCCGTAGCCGATCCAAGGAAGAGAAGGCCCCGGCTGTTCAGGCGCCGGTGACCGACTCCAACCAGCCCCGTGACCCGCAGGCCCCCAAGGGCCGCCCCACCCCCAAGCGCGCCATGGCCCAGTCCCAGCGCCGCAGCGTGACCAACACGCCGACGACGCGCAAGGAGGCCGCCAAGCGGCAGCGCGACGAGCGCCGCACGCAGATGGCGAAGCAGCGCGAGGCGATGGCGAGCGGCGACGAGCGGTTCCTGCCCGCTCGTGACAAGGGTCCCGTGCGCAAGTTCGCGCGCGACTTCGTGGACTCGCGCTTCTGCATCGCCGAGTTCTTCCTGCCCCTCGCGGTGATCATTCTCGTCCTGAGCATCGTCCAGGTGCCTCAGCTGCAGAATGTCGCGCTGCTGGCCTGGCTCTTCGTGATCGTCCTGATCATCGTCGACTCGATCGCCACCGCGTTCCGCCTGAAGAAGCGCCTGAACGAGCGCTTCCCGAACGAGAACAAGAAGGGCGCCGTCGCCTACGGCCTGATGCGTACGCTCCAGATGCGTCGGCTTCGCCTGCCGAAGCCGCAGGTCAAGCGCGGAGAGCGGCCCTGAGCGGATTCACCGGCGGGGCCGGGGCCTGGCTGGAGAAGCTGGGCGGCCTGCGCAACGCCGTTCGCCAGGAGTTGGTGGCGCGCCAGCTCGACGAGCAGATAATCGGGCGCTTCCCCGTGGGGCAGCGGCTCCGCGTGCTCGACGTCGGCATGGGCCAGGGCACTCAGGCGCTGCGGCTCGCCCGCGCCGGTCACAAGGTGACGGGCGTCGAGCAGGACTCCGCCATGATCGCGGCGGCCCGCGCGGCGCTCGCCGACGAGCCCGAGGGCATTCAGGGGCGGGTGCGGATCGTCGAGGGCGACGGGCACCAGACCGGGGTGCACTTCCTGCCCGGCAGCTTCGATGTCGTGCTCTGCCACGGCGTACTGATGTACGTGGAGGAGCCCGACGCGCTCCTCGCCGGGCTCGCCCGGATGCTGGCGCCGGGCGGGCTGCTCTCGCTGCTCGTGCGCAACGCGGAGGCGCTGGCCATGCGGCCGGGGCTCGCCGGGGACTGGTCGGGGGCGCTCGCCGCGTTCGACTCCGTGACGTACCGCAACCGGCTCGGGATCGACGCCCGCGCGGACCGGCTCGACGCGCTGACCTCCGCGCTGGCGGGGATCGCGGCGCCGCTTCAGGCCTGGTACGGCGTGCGGGTCTTCACGGACACCGTGGCCGACGGTGCGGCGCTGCCTCCGGAGTGGGAGTTGGAGGGGCTGCTCGCCGCGGAGGAGCGGGCGGGGCGGACCGATCCGTACCGGCGGGTGGCCGCGTTGCTGCACCTCTGCGGAGTGCGGGACTAGCGGGCAGCGGGCTGGGGGCTGGGGGCTTGCTGAGGGCCGATGCCGGCACCGGAGTGTGTTACTCGGTGCCGGTGACGCCTGTTCGGCCCCCTAATTCAGGGCGACCCCGGACGACAAATCCGACACTCGGGGCATGACTGCCTCCCGTATCGCCACTTTCTCCCGTACCGCTCCTGCTTCCCGCATCGCCCCCGCCTCCGGGGCGTGTGTCGCCGCCCTCGCCGCTCTGGCCCTCGTGGGCGGCTGCGCCTCCTCCGGTTCCGGCGACTCCGGCAGGTCCACCACGCAGGCCGCACCGGCCGCCGCGAGCGATCTCCAGGACGACTACCAGAAGGTGATCAAGGACGTCCTGCCGTCCGTCGTCCAGATCGACGCCTCCGAAGGCCTGGGCTCCGGGGTGGTCTACGACGACAAGGGGCACATCGTCACCAACGCCCACGTCGTGGGCAAGGAGAAGCGCTTCAAGGTGACGACGGCGACCGGCGAGCAGGCGCTCACCGCCGACCTGGTCGCCTCCTACCCGGAGCAGGACCTCGCCGTCATCAAGCTGAGCGACGTGCCGGACGGACTGAAGGCCGCGGAGTTCGGCGACTCCGCACGGGCCGAGGTCGGGCAGATCGTGCTGGCCATGGGCTCCCCGCTCGGCCTGTCCTCCAGCGTCACGCAGGGCATCGTGTCGGCGACCGGGCGCACCGTCAGCGAGGGACGTTCGGGCGGCGGGACCGGGGCCACGATCGCCAACATGGTGCAGACCTCCGCCGCGATCAACCCGGGCAACAGCGGCGGCGCGCTCGTCGACCTCGACGGGAAGGTCATCGGCATCCCCACGCTCGCCGCGAGCGATCCGCAGATGGGTGACAGTGCCGCTCCCGGCATCGGGTTCGCGATCCCGTCGTCGATGGTGAAGACCGTCGCCGACCAGATCGTCAAGAGCGGCAAGGTCACCGACTCGGGCCGGGCGGCGCTCGGCATCACGGGCCGCACCGTCCTCGGCGACGACTACCGGCCCGCGGGCGTGGCCGTCGTCGAGGCGTCCGAGGGCGGCGCCGCGGCGAAGGCGGGCCTGAGGGCCGGCGACATCATCACGCGGCTCGGCGACGACGGGATCACCACCATCAACTCGCTCTCCGAGGCGCTCGCCTCGGACAAGCCGGGCCAGAAGGCGAAGGTCACGTACGTGCGGGACGGGGCCGAGAAGACGGCCGATGTCACCCTCGGGGAGATCTAGCCGCAACGGCTGCCCGCGACGGCCACCCCCAACGACTGCCCGCGACGGCCCCGCGCATGCGGGAGGCGGCGGCCGTGGCCCGGCCGCCGCCTCCCGTCGTACGCGCGCCCGTCAGGCGGAGGCGTCCTCGGACTCCTCCGCGCCCTCCATGTGCAGGCTCATCGGTCCGTAGATCTCACGCGTGTCTTCGAAGAGGGTCACCTGGTCGGCGCCGCCCTCGGCCAGCGCCTTCCAGTACTCACCGACCCAGGACTCGGCGTCGCCCTGGGTGGTGAACTCCTCGGGCTGCACCGCGGGCTGGACCTCCGTCCCGTCCGCCTTCTCGAACCGCCACGTCCATGCCGCCATGTCAGCCTCCCGAAGGTTCCGTGGCGGTGTGTGAACCGCCTGAATCCTTTGGAAGCCTAGCCGGGCGCGCGGCTCTCGACGCGACGCGGGAGGATCTTCGTGTGGAACTGACTCTGCTCGGCACCGGCGCCCCCGGCGGACTGCCGCTCCCCGACTGCCCCTGCGCGGCGTGCGCGACCGCGCTCGGTCCCGCGGCGCGCGCCGCCACCGCGCTCCTCGTGGACGGCGTCCTGCTGCTCGACCTCACCCCCGGAGCCGCCTTCGCGGCCGCCCGCGCCGGGCACTCGCTCGGCGGGGTGCGCCAGGTGCTCCTCTCCCATCCGCACGACGGGCCCGCCGTCGAGGTGCCGGCGGGGCTGCCGCAGCCGGGGCGGGTCGCCGACGGGCGGGAGCTCGCGCTGCTCACCGGGCACCGGGTGCGCACGGTGGCGCTGGACGCGCCGGGTTCCGGGTACGAAGTGACGGGTCCCGACGGGGAGCGGCTGCTGTACCTGCCGCCGGGCGGGGCGCCCGCCGGGCTCGGCGAGGGGAACGGGGCAGGGCAGGGACGCGGCACGCGGTCCCCGTACGAGATGGTCGTCGCCGACGTCCTGGGGCGTCCCGACGGTCTTGCCCGGCTGCGGGCGGCCGGGGCCGTCGGGCCCACCACCGACGTGATCGCGGTGCACATCGGCCACGAGGCGCCGCAAGGACCGGAACTGACGCGCCGTCTGGCCGCCGCGGGGGCGCGGGCCGTGCCGGACGGGTCGACGCTGGTGATCGGCGCCTACGAGGACGTACCGGACGTACCGCGCCGGACGCTGGTTCTCGGGGGCGCGCGTTCGGGCAAGTCGGTGGAGGCCGAGCGGCGCCTGGAGGCCTTCCCCGAGGTGCTGTACGTGGCGACGGGCGGGACCAGGAACGGTGACACCGAGTGGGCGCGGCGGGTGAGCGTGCACCGCGAGCGCCGGCCCGGTTCCTGGCGTACGACGGAGACCTGCGACCTCGTCCCGCTGCTCGCCGAGGACGGTCCCCCGCTGCTCGTCGACTGTCTGTCGCTGTGGCTGACCCACGTCATGGACGAGGTGAAGGCGTGGGACGACGACGAGTGGGCGGGCGGCGGTGAGCGGGAGCTGCGGCGGCGGGTCGTCGAACTCGCGGATGCGGTGCGGGCGACCCGGCGCACGGTGGTCGCCGTCTCGAACGAGGTCGGCTCCGGAATCGTCCCGGCGACCGCGTCGGGCCGCCGCTACCGGGACGAACTGGGCCGCCTGAACACCCTGTTCGCCGCCGAGTGCGAACATGTGCTGCTCGTGGTGGCGGGGCAGGCGCTGGCGCTGCGGGGCTGATGTCCCGTACGCCTCTCAGGCGCCCCTGCGCGCGATGACCCGGTAGGTGTTGGAGAAGCCGGTGCGGGTGAGCAGAGGGCTCAGGAGCGTGTCGAGGGCCCGGGCGAGGGCCAGCAGCGGCGCGGTCGCCCACCAGGCGGCCCGTCGCAGTCCCAGCCGGAGCGGGGAGGTGGGCTTGGCGCGCCACGGGACGTCGGGGCCGGGGATGCGGGCGTTGACGAACAGCGCGACGGCCGAGGCCAGGTCGAGCGGTACGTGCGGGGCGCGGCGTTCGACGCCGACGACCGTGAAGCCGAGCTTCTCCAGCTCGGCGCGGAGGCCGGCGAGCGGTACGAGGTGCAGGTGGAGCGGCTGGCCGTACGACGCCCACCACTTGCCGAGCAGTCGGGCGTAGCGGCACTGGGGGTCGGGGGCCTCGATCATGAGGTGGCCGCCGGGGCGCAGCACGGTGCGGGCGGCCCTGAGTTCCGCGCGCGGGTCGGGGGCGTGCTGGAGGGTGTGGAACATGCTCATCGCGTCGTAGCGGCCCGCGAGGGGGGCTGCGAGCGTGGTGAGGGAGCCGCGGTGGCCCTCCTCGATGCGGCCGCGCCGCAGCCCCTCAAGGACGCCGGTGCCCGCGTCGAGGCCGTCGAAGGAGGTGTACGGCAGGACCTGCCTGGCCAGGGCCGGGAAGTGGGCCGCTCCTGTGCCGACGTCCAGCCAGCACTCGGGCTCGTCGAGGGCGCCGAGCGCGCGGGCCCTGACGTGGGCGCGGGCGCGGACGCGGGCGTGGGAGAGCCGGGGCAGGGCGCGCCCCTCGCGGGCGTCCCTGCGGTAGAAGGCGAGGCCTTCGGGGGTGAGCCGGGGGTTCTGGAAGGAGTGGCCGCAGTCGCCGCACCGGTCGAGTCTGAAGCTGCCCGGCTTGTGCTGGACCAGGTCGGCGGTGCGCAGCCGCGCCCGCAGACGCCCGGAGCCGCACCAGGGGCAGTCGGGGCGGCGGGGCTCGTGGAACCGCTCGGTGCCCTGGGCGAGTTCGGCGAGGTAGAGGGAGCGCCGGGCGGCGACCCGCTGGGCGACGGCATCCGTGGTCATGGTCGCACTCCTGGAAGAAGCCGAGACAAACAGGAACGTAATGGACCATTCCCGCATATGCGGTGCTGTCATGCGGTGATGCCCTGCCGGACGTGGCTCGCAGGGCCGTTCGAGCGACATCCGCACCGCTCCCGGTACTGTTCGGCGAATGAGCTCGCTGAATCTCGACGACTTCACCGACCTGATCGAGCGGCCCGACGGCGGGGTGCGCCGCGACGCCGAGGAACGCCGGGAGCGGCAGTCCGTGCCACCCGGCTCGCTGGGCCGTCTCGACGAGCTCGGCGAGTGGCTCGCGGCGGCCCAGTCCGCGGTGCCGGTGCGGCCGGTCGAGCGGCCGCGCGTGGTCCTCTTCGCGGGTGACCACGGCGTTTCCGAGCTGGGTGTCTCGGCACGTCCCGCGGGGGGCGCCGCCGGTCTCGTACGTTCCGTGCTGGCCGGCGAGACCCCGGCGGCCGTCCTGGCGCGCCGCATGGAGGTGCCGGTCCGCGTCGTCGACATGGCGGTGGACTGCGACGCGGAGGAGCTGCCCGCCGAGGTGGCGGGCCACCGGGTGCGGCGCGGCTCCGGCCGTATCGACGTCGAGGACGCGCTGACGGCCGAGGAGGCGGAGCGGGCGCTGCGCGCGGGCATGGCCGTCGCCGACGAGGAGGCGGACTCGGGCACCGATCTGGTCGTCCTCGGCGATGTGAGCGTGGGCGGCACGACGCCCGCCGCGACGCTGGTCGCCGCGTTGTGCGGGACCGACGCGTCGGTGGTGACCGGGCGGGGCGGCGAACCCATCGACGACCTGGCGTGGATGCGCAAGTGCGCGGTGGTGCGGGACGCGCTGCGGCGGGCCCGGCCCGTGCTCGGCGACCAGCTGGAGCTGCTCGCCGCGGTGGGCGGCGCCGACGTCGCGGCGATGACGGGCTTCCTGTTGCAGTGCGCGGTGCGGCGTACGCCGGTGATCCTGGACGGTGTCGTCGCGTCGGCGGCGGCGCTGGTGGCCCAGCGGGTCGCGTTCCGCGCGCCGGACTGGTGGCTGGCGGGGCACGACAGCGGGGAGCCGGCGCAGGCCAAGGCCCTCGACCGGATGGCACTGGAGCCGCTGCTCTCGCACGGCGTGAAGGTCGGTGAGGGGGCGGGCGCGCTGCTCGCGCTGCCCCTGGTGCAGGCCGCTGCCGCGCTGGCGGCTGAGCTGCCGGAGCGGAAGCCTGAGGCGGCGGAGCTGCCGGAGCGAAAGCCGGAGGCCGTGGAGGCGCCCGCGGAGGGCTAGCGCACGACCGCGTCGTCCGGCGGGAGCGAACCGGACAGAACCCGCCGGATCATCTCCAAGGGTCAGCTGCCCATATGATCCCTTTTCATGGGAGATGAGCAGGTCGCCGCCGGGCGACAGAAGTCACGCACCGTCATACAGCGCCGCGCCGCGGGGTTCGCCGTCTGGTACCTCAGAGCCGTCACGTTCATCAACTTCCTGAGCGCGGTCTGGGTCTCCCTCGGGCAGGACGTGCGGCAGCACAACACGGAGAACTACTACACGCCGTACCTGCTGACCGCCGGCTTCGCGCCGGGGGTGTTCACGCTGTTCCTGGCGATCACCATGCGGCGCCGCAAGCGCGCCGCGTGGATCCTCAACCTCGTGCTGAGCGGGCTCTTGCTGCTGCTCTTCGCCTTCGTGATGATCTTCCCGGAGATCCGTGCGTACGCGCAGAACTGGATCTCCCTGATCCTGACCGCCGCCTTCGTCGCCGCGCTCGTCGTCGGCCGCCGCGAGTTCTACGCCAAGGGCGACCGCTCCAACCCGAAGCTGGCCTCCGCCGTCGCGGCCGGCGGGCTCCTGGTGGCCTCGCTGACCGCCGCGCTGCTCGTCACTGTCACCAACACCGCCCACGACGACTACCGCTCGACGTTCCTCGACCGGTGGCGCTACGGCACCATGCGCCTGATCTCGCTGGCCGCAGACGACAAGCGCTTCGAGGGCATCACCACGCCCGGCTGGGTCGACGTCGCCATCAACATCCTGAGCACGCTGCTGATCTGCGCCGTGCTGTACGCGGCGTTCCGCTCCCGGCGGGCCGTCGACCCCCTCACCGAGGAGGACGAGGACAAGCTGCGCGCGCTGCTCGACCGGCACGGCGACCGCGACTCCCTCGGCTACTTCTCGCTGCGCCGCGAGAAGAGCGTCGTGTGGTCCCCCACCGGCAAGGCGGCGGTCGCGTACCGCGTCGTCGGCGGTGTCTCCCTGGCCTCGGGCGACCCCATCGGCGACCCGGAGGCCTGGCCGGGCGCCATCGAGCCCTGGCTCGCCGAGGCCCGCGAGCACGGCTGGATCCCCGCCGTGATGGGCGCGAGCGAGGAGGCGGGCACGATCTACGCGCGCCACGGCCTCGACGCCCTGGAACTGGGCGACGAAGCCATCGTGGAGACCGACGAGTTCACGCTGGACGGCCGGGCCATGCGCACCGTCCGGCAGGCGTACAACCGCGTCAAGCGCGCCGGTTACACGGTCCGCATCCGCCGCCACGAGGACATCCCCGCCGACGAGATGGCAGCCCTTCTGGAGCGCGCCGACGACTGGCGCGACGGCGCGACCGAGCGCGGCTTCTCCATGGCTCTCGGCCGGCTCGGCGACCCGGCGGACGGCCGCTGCGTGATGCTCGAATGCACGGACGGCGACGGCGTGTTGCGGGCGCTGCTCTCGTTCGTCCCCTGGGGGCCGCACGGGCTCTCCCTCGACCTGATGCGGCGTGACCGCGACGCGGAGAACGGCCTGATGGAGTTCATGGTCATCGAACTCCTGCAACGCGCCCCCGAGATCAAGATCACGCAGGTGTCGCTCAACTTCGCGATGTTCAGGTCGGTCTTCGAACGTGGCTCGCGGCTCGGCGCGGGCCCGGTCCTTCGCCTGTGGCGGTCGCTGCTCAGCTTCTTCTCCCGGTGGTGGCAGATCGAGTCCCTCTACCGCGCCAACGCCAAGTACCGGCCCATCTGGGAACCCCGCTTCCTTCTCTTCGAGAAGAGCGCCGACCTGCTGCGCATCGGCATCGCCTCCGGTCGCGCGGAGGGCTTCCTGGAAGCGCCGGGCCTGCCGAAGTGGCTGCACCGCAAACACCTGGAGTCGAGACGATGAGCACCCTGGCCCGCCGCGCCCGCGCCGAGTGGGGAGGACTCTTCTCCACCGTGCGCGAGGCGCTCGCCGCCCGACGGTGGCGGGCCGTGCCCATGACGCTGGCGGCGGTCTGCCTCACCGCGCTCTTCCAGTACGTGCAGAACCAGTCCTGGGGTTACCGGTTCGTCCAGAACATCGGCTGCGTGCGCGCGGAGGACCCGCTCTGGCTCTCCCTGATCCGCACCCCGCTCTCCCTCTTCGTGCCCGCGCTCGACCTGCCCGTGTGGGGCGCGCTGGTGCAGATCCTGCTCGTCTTCGGGATCGCGGAGATCTGCCTCGGCTGGTGGCGCACGCTCCTCATCGCGTACGTGGCCACCCTCGCCGGGACGCTCTACGCGCGCGTGGGCATCGCATGGGGCCCGGACAACCCGCTCGGACTCCCGGCGTCCGACGCGCACGTCGTCGACACCGGCCCGTCGGCCGCCGTCGTGGGCCTCGCCGTCTTCGTGTGCTGGCGCCACCGCGCCTACTTCACCGCCGCCCTGGTCACCGTCCTGATGGTCGTCGAGGTGCTGTTCAAGGACAACCTCGCGGGCAAGGAGCACCTGGCCGCCATCGCCGCCGTGCTCGTGCTGTGCGCGGTCCCGGCGCCGCGTCACCGGGGCGGCGACACCCGGTCGGGCCGGTCGGGGCCGGAGGACGACGAGCCGGACGACGGGCCCGGCGTGAAGCCGCCGATCCAGTCCTGAAGCTTGCGGCGCGGCCCCGACCAGCGGCGGTCGTGCCGAAAGGCCCGCAGTCCCGCACGCGCGCGTGCCCGGTGCCGGTTGCGGTAGAACCGCCGCGCCCACGCCGACCCCGGCCGGGCGAGCCGGATCGCGCCGACCAGCGCCACGAACGGGACCACCATGCCGATCAGGGCGGTGCGCAGCTTGCCCTTGAGGAGCGCGATCAGGGCGAAGGCACAGTTGACGCCGACGTTCAGCGCGAACAGCGCCCTGTTCTGCCGCTCCACCGGCGTCAGGTCGTTCACCCCCAACGGCGTGAAGCCGGTGAGCACGAGCACGACCAGGGCGGCCGTGAGCATCACGACCTCCACGCTCTTACGGCCCTGCTCGCTCCAGTACACGTCGTCGAGGTGGAGGATCAGCGCGAACTCGTCGAGCACGAGACCGGCGCCGATCCCGAAGATGACGGCGGCGTACAGCGGCCCCACCCCGTGCCGCCCCGCGGCCACCGCCCAGAACCCGCCGACCAGCATCAGGAAGATGCCCGGCACGACGTGGTGGATGTGCACGTCCCCCGTGCTGATGTTCCGGAACGGCCCCTTGCCCGCCCTGATCAGCCGCGTGATCGTCCGGGTGACCAGGAACGACCCGACGAACGAGAGCAGTGCGAGCAGCAGCGGCAGCTTCCCCGGTTCGACGATGTTCCGGTACCACCAGTCGTTCATGCGGCCCACCCGTCGTTCATGCGCCCATCCTCCGCCCCCGAAGAGTGATCCGCAGGCCGGAACGTTCCCGCGGGGTAGCCTTCCGCGGTGTCCAGAACCTCCCCCGCCGACGGCATGCGTTTCGCCTTCGGCACCCTCACCGCGCTGCCCGTCCGCGTCACCCGCTGGGACCGCGGAGCCGCCCGCGCCGGCATGCAGTGCGCGCCCCTCGCGGGACTGGTCGTCGGCCTCTGCGCGGCCGGCGTCGGCGGCGTCCTGACGGCCCTCGGCGCGGGCCCCCTCCTCGTCGCCACCGCGACCGCCGCGACCCCCGCCGCCCTCACCCGCGGCCTGCACCTCGACGGTCTCGCCGACACCGCCGACGGCCTCGGCAGCGCCAAGCCCGCCGACGACGCGCTGCGCATCATGAAGCAGTCCGACATCGGCCCCTTCGGCGTCATCACCCTGCTCTTCGTGCTGCTCGCGCAGGTGGCCGTGCTCTTCCAGCTGTACGAGACGTCGTGGACCCGCGGCGCCTTCGCCGCCGTCGTCTCGGCGACCGCGGCCCGCCTCGCCCTCACCCTGGCCGCCCGCGACGGCGTGCCCCCGGCCCGCCCCGAAGGGCTCGGCGCCGCCGTCGCCGGAGTGGTCCCGCGGGCCCGCGCGGCAGGGGTCGCCGTCCTCGCCGTGGCCGCCGCCGCGGCCGCCGGTCTGCTCTTCGGGGCGGCCGGTGCCGTGCGGGGCGCGGCGGCCGTCGTTCTCGCGCTCGGCGCCGCCGAGTTGCTGCTCCGGCACTGCGTACGGCGGTTCGGCGGGGTCACGGGAGACGTCTTCGGCGGCCTCGCGGAGACGGCGGCGACCGGCGCCCTGGTCGTGCTCGCCCTGGGCTGACACCGCGCCGAACACACACAGTGAGGCGCACCGCAGCGCTCACGGGCGTAGGCTCGCGACGGGCTCACCACCCCACAGCCCGACGAAACTCACTGAAAGAGGACCTCACCACCGTGACTGCTCTGACTCTCAGCACCGCCGCCGCGACCGGCCTCCGTGCCGACGCGATCGTCGTCGGTGTCGCGAAGGGCGCTGGATCCAAGGGTGGCCTGGTCGTCGCCCCCGGCGCCGAGGCCGTGGACAAGGCGTACGACGGCAAGCTCGCGTCCGTCCTGGAGACCCTCGGCGCCTCGGGCGGCGAGGGTGAGGTGACGAAGCTTCCCGCGCCGTCCGGCTTCAAGGCCCCGGTCGTCGTCGCGGTCGGTCTCGGCGAGGTCCCGGAGAAGGACGAGACGTACGGCACGGACGCCCTGCGCCGCGCCGCCGGTGCCGCCGCGCGCGCCCTCACCGGTTCGAAGAAGGCCGCGTTCGCGCTGCCCGTCGAGGACGCCGAGGACGCCGGCGCGCTGGCCGAGGGTGCCCTGCTCGGCGCCTACTCGTTCGACGCGTACAAGGGCCAGGCCGACGCCAAGGCCACGAAGAAGAACGGCAAGGACGCCAAGGCGCCGCTCGCCGAGGTCGCCCTGCTCGGCGGCAAGCCCCGCGACAAGGCGTACAAGGCCGCCGTCGAGCGCGCCATCGCCGTCGCCGAGGAGCTGAACCGCGCCCGTGACCTGGTGAACACCCCGCCGAACGACCTCAACCCCGAGGCCTTCGCCGCCGTCGCCCAGGCCGCCGCCAAGGAACACGGCATCAAGATCCAGGTGCTCGACGAGAAGGCCCTCACCAAGGGCGGCTACGGCGGCATCCTCGGTGTCGGCGCCGGCTCCGACGCCCCGCCGCGCCTGGTGAAGCTCTCGTACACGAGCTCCAAGGCAGGCAAGAACACGAAGCACCTCGCCTTCGTCGGCAAGGGCATCACGTACGACTCGGGCGGCATCTCGCTGAAGCCCGCCGGTCACAACGAGACCATGAAGTGCGACATGGCCGGTGCCGCCGCGGTCTTCGCCGCCGTCGTCGCCGCCGCGCGCCTCGGCCTCGAGGTGAACGTCACCGGCTGGCTGGCGCTCGCCGAGAACATGCCGTCCGGATCCGCGACCCGCCCCGGCGACGTCCTGCGGATGTACAGCGGCAAGACCGTCGAGGTCCTCAACACCGACGCCGAGGGCCGCCTGGTCCTGGCCGACGCCATCGCCAAGGCCTCCGAGGACCAGCCGGACGCGATCGTCGACGTGGCGACGCTGACCGGCGCCATGATGGTGGCGCTGGGCAACCGCACCTTCGGCATCATGTCCAACGACGACGCCTTCCGCGCCTCGCTCCACGAGATCGCCGAGGAGGCCGGTGAGCCGTCCTGGCCGATGCCGCTCCCCAGCGACCTGCGCAAGGGCATGGACTCCCCCACCGCCGACATCGCCAACATGGGCGAGCGCATGGGCGGCGGTCTGGTGGCCGGTCTCTTCCTGAAGGAGTTCGTCGGCGAGGGCATCACCTGGGCCCACCTGGACATCGCGGGCCCGGCCTTCCACGAGGGCGCCCCGTACGGCTACACCCCCAAGGGCGGCACCGGCTCCGCGGTCCGCACCCTGGTCCGGCTCGCCGAGCACACCGCCGCGGGCGACCTGGGCTGACCCACGGACGTGCACAGGGCCCCGGACCCGTCTGGTGTCCGGGGCCCTGTGTGATTTCGCCCTGGACGAAATCCGTACGTTCGTACGCAAGAGATGGCCCTGGAGACAGGTGATCCGACGTCTCACAGCCTGGCCCGGCGTCCCGTCTCCCGCCGACAAGTGCGAAGATGGGTTCTCGGCAGGACAGGGCCCCCACCAAAGGGCCGAAACAAGAGCGGCCGAATACCAGCCGACCGACCGGTCGTCCCCCGCGAAAAGGGGTCCGGCGTACGGCGCACATGCATGGAGGACGTGACGTGGCGAACGACGCCAGCACCGTTTTCGACCTAGTGATTCTCGGCGGCGGTAGCGGCGGTTACGCCGCGGCCCTGCGCGGAGCGCAGCTGGGCCTGGACGTCGCACTGATCGAGAAGAACAAGCTCGGCGGCACCTGCCTGCACAACGGCTGCATCCCCACGAAGGCGCTGCTGCACGCCGGCGAGATCGCCGACCAGGCGCGCGAGGCCGACCAGTTCGGCGTGAAGGCCACCTTCGAGGGCATCGACATGGCGGCCGTCCACAAGTACAAGGACGACGTGATCTCGGGCCTCTACAAGGGCCTCCAGGGTCTCGTCGCCTCCCGCAAGGTGACGTACATCGAGGGCGAGGGCAAGCTCTCGTCGCCGACCTCCGTGGACGTGAACGGCCAGCGTGTCCAGGGCCGCCACGTCCTCCTCGCGACCGGCTCCGTGCCGAAGTCGCTGCCGGGCCTGGAGATCGACGGCAACCGCATCATCTCCTCGGACCACGGCCTGACCCTGGACCGCGTGCCGAAGTCCGCGATCATCCTGGGCGGCGGCGTCATCGGCGTCGAGTTCGCCTCGGCCTGGAAGTCCTTCGGGGCCGACGTCACGGTCATCGAGGGCCTCAAGCACCTCGTGCCCGTCGAGGACGAGAACAGCTCCAAGCTTCTTGAGCGCGCGTTCCGCAAGCGCGGCATCAAGTTCAACCTCGGCACCTTCTTCGACAAGGCCGAGTACACGCAGGACGGCGTCCGCGTGACCCTCGCCGACGGCAAGACCTTCGAGGCCGAGGTCCTCCTGGTCGCCATCGGCCGCGGCCCGGTCTCGCAGGGCCTCGGTTACGAGGAGCAGGGCGTCGCCATGGACCGCGGCTACGTCCTCGTCGACGAGTACATGCAGACCAACGTGGAGACCATCTCGGCCGTGGGCGACCTGGTGCCGACCCTCCAGCTCGCGCACGTCGGCTTCGCCGAGGGCATGCTGGTGGCGGAGCGCCTGGCCGGTCTCAAGACCGTCCCGGTCGACTACGACGGCGTGCCCCGGGTGACGTACTGCCACCCCGAGGTCGCCTCCGTGGGCATCACCGAGGCCAAGGCCAAGGAGATCTACGGCGCGGACAAGGTCGTCGCCCTCAAGTACAACCTCGCGGGCAACGGCAAGAGCAAGATCCTCAAGACCGCGGGCGAGATCAAGCTCGTCCAGGTCAAGGACGGTGCCGTGGTCGGCGTCCACATGGTCGGCGACCGCATGGGTGAGCAGGTCGGCGAAGCCCAGCTGATCTACAACTGGGAAGCGCTGCCGGCCGAGGTGGCCCAGCTCATCCACGCCCACCCGACCCAGAACGAGGCGCTCGGCGAGGCCCACCTGGCCCTGGCGGGCAAGCCGCTGCACTCCCACGACTGACCCTCGGTCATTCGGGCGCGACGAGACGACCAGACTTCCGCAATTCTGTAAGGAGTAACCGAAACCATGGCGGTTTCCGTATCCCTTCCGGCGCTCGGCGAGAGCGTCACCGAGGGCACTGTCACCCGTTGGCTGAAGGCCGAGGGCGAGCGCGTCGAGGCCGACGAGCCGCTGCTCGAGGTGTCGACCGACAAGGTCGACACCGAGATCCCCTCCCCCGCCGCGGGCATCCTGGCCTCCATCAAGGTCGCCGAGGACGAGACCGTCGAGGTGGGCGCCGAGCTCGCCGTCATCGACGACGGCTCGGGCGACGCGGGCGGCTCGGCCGCCCCGGCGCAGGAGGAGGCCCCGGCCGCCCCCGCGCAGGAGGAGGCCCCGAAGCAGGAGGAGGCCCCGGCCCAGGCCGAGGCACCCGCCGCCCCCGCCCCGTCCGGCGGTTCCGCCGAGGGCACCGAGGTCACCCTGCCCGCGCTCGGCGAGTCCGTCACCGAGGGCACCGTCACCCGCTGGCTGAAGGAGGTCGGCGAGGAGGTCGCGGCCGACGAGCCCCTCCTCGAGGTCTCGACGGACAAGGTCGACACGGAGATCCCCTCGCCGGTCGCGGGCGTGCTGCTCGAGATCGTCGTCGGTGAGGACGAGACCGCCGAGGTCGGCGCCAAGCTCGCCGTCATCGGTGCGCCCGGTGCCGCTCCGGCGCAGGCCGAGGCTCCGGCTCCGGCCGCCCCGGCCAAGGAGGAGGCCCCGGCTCCGGCCCCGGCCGCCCCCGCGCAGCCCGCGGCCCCGGCCGCTCCGGCCGCCGCCCCCGCCGCCCCCGCCGCCCCCGCCGCCCCGGCGCAGCCCGCCGCTGCCGCCCCGGCTCCGGCCGCGCCCGCCGCCCCGGCCCAGGCCACCCCGGCCGACGACGGTGCGTACGTGACGCCGCTGGTCCGCAAGCTCGCCACCGAGAACGGCGTGAACCTCTCCGAGGTCACCGGTTCCGGTGTCGGCGGCCGCATCCGCAAGCAGGACGTCATCGCCGCCGCCGAGGCCAAGAAGTCGGCTCCGGCCCCGGCCGCCGCCGCCGCTCCGGCCGCCTCGAAGGCTCCGGCCCTCGAGGTCTCGCCGCTGCGCGGCCAGACGGTCAAGATGACCCGCATGCGCAAGGTCATCGGCGACAACATGATGAAGGCCCTGCACTCGCAGGCCCAGCTGACCTCGGTCGTCGAGGTCGACATCACCAAGCTGATGAAGCTGCGCGCCAAGGCGAAGGACTCCTTCGCGGCCCGCGAGGGCGTCAAGCTCTCCCCGATGCCGTTCTTCGTCAAGGCCGCCGCCCAGGCGCTGAAGGCCCACCCGGTCATCAACGCCCGGATCAACGAGGACGAAGGCACCATCACGTACTTCGACTCGGAGAACATCGGCATCGCCGTGGACGCCGAGAAGGGTCTGATGACCCCGGTCATCAAGGGTGCGGGCGACCTGAACATCGCCGGCATCTCGAAGAAGACCGCGGAGCTGGCCGGCAAGGCCCGTGGCGGTGGCCTCACCCCGGACGACATGTCCGGCGCCACCTTCACGATCTCCAACACCGGTTCGCGCGGCGCCCTGTTCGACACGGTCATCGTGCCGCCGAACCAGGCCGCGATCCTCGGCATCGGTGCCACGGTCAAGCGCCCGGTCGTCATCAACCACCCCGACCTCGGCGAGACCATCGCGGTGCGGGACATGACGTACCTGTCGCTCTCCTACGACCACCGTCTGGTGGACGGCGCGGACGCCGCCCGCTACCTGACCGCGGTCAAGGCGATCCTGGAGGCCGGCGAGTTCGAGGTCGAGCTCGGCCTGTAGTCCTGCGGCCCCCGCGGCTGTAAGACTCGTCTCATCAGCGCGTACGCCCCCGTTCGGAGGTTTCCGGACGGGGGCGTCGCCGTATTGTCTAGGGGTCACAACGCCCTGGGGCGCTGCCCCCGCCGGAGGAGCCCACATGACCGCGCCCGTCGTTCACTCGCTGCGCGAACAGATCCGCGAGCACATCGTGGAGGGGATCGTCAGCGGGCGCTGGAAGCCGGGCGAGCGCATCGTGGAGCGCCGGATCGCGGTGGAGCTGGAGGTCTCGCAGACCCCGGTACGTGAGGCGCTGCGGGAGCTGGAGACGCTCCGGCTCATCGAGTCGGCGCCCAACAAGGGTGTGCGCGTCCGCAACTTGACCGCCGCCGACCTGGAGGAGAGCTACCCGGTCCGTGCGGGCCTGGAAGCCATCGCCGCCGAGCTGGCGGCCGAGCGGCTCGCCGAGGACTGCTCGGCCCTTGAGCCCCACGTCGCGGCCCTCTACGAAGCGGACCGGGCCTCGGACGGCACGGCCCAGGTGCGGCACACCGTCGGTTTCCACCGCGAGCTGGTGCGCGCCGCGGACAACTCCGTGCTGCTGCACACCTGGGAGGGCCTCGGCATCGAGGTCTTCACGGCGCTCTCCATCCGCTGGCTGGGCACGGTCCAGCAGTCGTACGCGGAGGAGCACGAGGCCCTGGTCTCCGCCTTCCGGCGCCGCGATCCGGGCATCGCGGACCTGGTGAAGTCCCACGTCCTCGGGTGCGCGCCGCGCCCGTGACACCCACGCTCATCCGTGGCGCCTTGACTGCAAACGTGCTCTCACCTGCGCAAACCCTTCAAATCGAAGGCACCGCGTGCCCGCTTTACTGGCACCGGATGCCTACTTTCTCGGGATTGAGAGGTTTTCCTCTTCAACCCTTTGATCGATCATCGATCACGGAGTTACAGTCTCCGACGGGCTCAGACCAGAGCTTCACGCCCTGTCCTGCCAAAGACACCGGGCACCCCCACCCCTTACCGAACAGGGGACCCCCTCCGACTCAGGAAGGCGGCGACATGACCGACCCCTCCGCAATCCAGCCGAGCGAGCTCGACCAGCTCCCGGACCGCGACCCCGAGGAGACCGCCGAATGGCAGGCCTCCCTGGACGCCGTCACCGAGGCGGCCGGGCCGCATCGTGCCGCATACCTCATGCGCCGCACGCTGGAGCGCGCCGAGGGCGCGGGCCTGGCGCTGCCCAAGCTCCTCGAGACCGACTACGTCAACACCATCCCCACCTCCGCCGAGCCGGCTGTCGACGGCGACGAGGAGATGGAGCGGAAGATCACGGCGTGGAACCGCTGGAACGCGGCCGCCATGGTCACGCGCGGCTCCAAGCACGGCGTCGGCGGCCACATCGCGACCTTCGCGTCCGCGGCCTGGCTGTACGAGACCGGCTTCAACCACTTCTTCAAGGGCAAGGAATCCCAGGACGCCCCCGGCTCCGGTGACCAGCTCTACATCCAGGGCCACGCCTCCCCCGGCATCTACGCCCGCGCCTTCCTCGACGGCCGTCTGAACGAGGCGCAGCTCGACAACTTCCGCCAGGAGGCCGGCGGCAACGGCCTGCCCTCCTACCCGCACCCGCGCCGCCTGCCCTGGCTGTGGGAGTTCCCGACCGTCTCCATGGGTCTGGGCCCGCTCTCCGCCATCTACCAGGCGCGCTTCAACCGGTACCTCACCAACCGCGGCATCAAGGACGTCTCCGCCTCCCACGTGTGGGCGTTCCTCGGTGACGGCGAGATGGACGAGCCCGAGTCGACGGCGGCCCTCGCACTGGCCGCGCGTGAGGGTCTCGACAACCTCACGTACGTCATCAACTGCAACCTGCAGCGCCTCGACGGCCCGGTCCGCGCCAACTTCCGCGTGGTCCAGGAGCTGGAGGCCCAGTTCCGCGGTGCCGGCTGGAACGTCATCAAGGTCCTGTGGGGCAACGCCTGGGACGAGCTGTTCCAGCTCGACACCACCGGCGCCCTGGTCCGCCGCCTCCGCGAGGTGCCGGACGCGCAGTTCCAGACGTACGCGACGCGCGACGCCGCGTACATCCGCGAGCACTTCTTCGGCTCCGAGCCCGCGCTCGTCGAGCTGGGCAAGCTGCTCAGCGACGACAAGATCAGCGAGTGTTTCCACCTCTCGCGCGGCGGCCACGAGGCCCGCAAGGTCTACGCGGCCTACCGTGCGGCGCTCACCCACAAGGGTGCGCCGACGGTGATCCTCGCGCAGACGGTCAAGGGCTTCACCCTCGGCAAGGGCTTCGAGTCCAAGAACGCCAACCACCAGATGAAGAAGCTGACGGTGGACGAGTTCAAGGACATGCGCGACCTGCTCGGTCTGCCGATCCCGGACAGCGCCTTCGTCGACGGCCAGGTGCCCTACGGCCACCCGGGCGCCGACTCCCCCGAGGTCCGCTACCTCCAGGAGCGCCGTGCCGCGCTCGGCGGTCCGGCCCCGGCCCGCCGCACGCAGCCGCTGGCCCCGCTGCCCGCCGCCGCGGACAAGACCTTCGCCTCCTTCGACAAGGGCTCGGGCTCGCAGTCGGTGGCGACGACCATGGCGTTCGTACGCCTGGTCAAGGACCTGGTACGCGACAAGCAGACCGGCAAGCGCTGGGTGCCGATCGTCCCCGACGAGGCGCGCACCTTCGGCATGGAGTCGCTCTTCCCGTCGCTCGGCATCTACTCGCCGAAGGGCCAGACGTACGAGCCGGTCGACCGCGACCAGCTGATGTACTACAAGGAAGCCAAGGACGGCCAGATCCTCAACGAGGGGATCACCGAGGCCGGTTCGATGGCGGACTTCATCGCCGCGTCCACCGCGTACGCCACGCACGGCGAAGCGATGATCCCGTTCTACATCTTCTACTCGATGTTCGGCTGGCAGCGCACGGCCGACCAGATGTGGCAGCTCGGCGACCAGCTCGGCCGCGGCTTCCTCGTCGGCGCCACGGCGGGCCGCACGACGCTGACGGGTGAGGGTCTGCAGCACGCGGACGGTCACTCGCCGGTGATCGCCGCGACGAACCCGGCCGCCCTCTCCTACGACCCGGCCTTCGCGTACGAGATCGCCGCGATCGTCAAGGAGGGTCTGCGCCGCATGTACGGCGAGGCCCACGAGGGCGAGGACCAGAACGTCTTCTACTACCTCACCGTCTACAACGAGCCCATGCCGCAGCCCGCGAAGCCCGCGGGTGTCGACGAGGGCATCGTCAAGGGCCTGTACCGCTTCAACACCGCCGAGTCGGCCGGGCTCTCCCCCGCCGCCAACGCCGCGCGCATCCAGCTGCTCGGTTCGGGTACGGCCATCCACTGGACCCTCGCCGCGCAGAAGATGCTCGCCGAGGAGTGGGGCGTGGCCGCCGACGTGTGGTCCGCGACCTCGTGGACGGAGCTGCGCCGCGACGCGCTGGAGGCCGACGAGGCCCTCCTGCGCGGCGAGGAGCGCACCCCGTACATCCGTACGGCGCTCGAGGGCGCCCAGGGCCCGGTCCTGGCCGTCTCCGACTACATGCGCCAGGTGCCCGACCAGATCGCGCAGTGGGTCGAGCAGGACTACTCCTCGCTCGGTGCGGACGGCTTCGGTCTGTCCGACACGCGTGACGCCGCCCGCCGCCACTTCGGCATCGACGCGGAGTCGATCGTCGTCGCCGCGCTGGCGCAGCTCGCCCGCCGCGGCGAGGTGCCGGCCTCCGCGGTGAAGGAGGCGCGCGAGCGCTACGGCCTCTGAGGCCCCATCCGCACCTGAACGGCCCCGGCGGTAGGTACGCCGGGGCCGTTCGGCCTCTATAAGCGCCTGCCCCCGCCTGCTGTACTGGGATGACTTCCAGGGGGGCGGGCACATGACTGAGCTCGTACGGTTCGACGTCTCGGGCGGGGAACCCGTCGTGGTCGAGGTCGAGGACGCCGGAGACCGGGTGAAGAGGGCGGGCCGGGGTGACACGGTCGTGGTCGCCGTCGGTGAGTTCGCGGAGCGGCTCGACGCGGTGCGTGATGCGGTCGGCTCGGCGCTCCGCACCCTGCGCCACTCCCTCGATCCGCAAGAGATCACCGTCTCCTTCGGCATCAAGTTCACGACGGAGGCCGGAGCCGTCATCGCGAAAGCGTCCGCGGAGGGGCATCTCGCGGTCGAAATGGTCTGGCGCCACTCTCCGCCCACCCCAGAGCCATGAGTACGGCCGCCGAGTCGCAGCCCTGGCGGCTGCGCGTGGAGGGTGCGGAACGGGGCTCGGGCTTTCTGGTCAGCCCGACGCAGGCACTGACCTGCGCGCATGTCGTCGGGAAACTGCACGAGGTCACGGTGGGGTTCGCCACCGTGCCCGACCCGGTCCGGGGCACCGTCACCCTGCCCGTACCGGATTGGGAACACGCGGGTCCGGGGGCCGACATCGCCGTACTCGAACTGCGCCGGGTCCCCCACGGTGTGTCCCCCGCCCCCCTCGGGCCACTGCGGCCCCTGGCGCCCGGCACCGCGCTGCGCGCCTTCGGATTCCCCAAGGGCACGGACGCGCAGGGCACTTGGGCGGACGTGGTCAGTTCGGGTCCTGACGCCACCGGTACGTGCGTGGAAGTACGGCACGACGCCCTGGGCGGGTTCCCGATCACCGGCGGGTTCAGCGGCGGCCCGGCCCTGGAGACACGGACCGGCCGCGTGGTCGCGATGCCGACCCTGGACATGGAACGGCGCGGCATCGGCTGGCTGATCCCGCTGCTCACCATCGCCCGGCATTGGCCGGCCCTGCGATGGCTCGTGCCGGACGAACTGGCCGCCGAACCCGATTTCCGCACCGCCGTGGACGACTTGGCCGACCGTTCGTACGACGCCGCGGCCACCCGGCTGAGAGGCCTCGTGTCCCGGTTCCCGCGCAATCCGGACGCCCGCTACTACCTCGCCCTCGCCCTGCTGCGGGGCCGGGGCCCGCACGCCCACCGCCCGGAGCGGATCGACGCCGTGGTGGCGGAGCTGAACGCGGCCCTGCGTCTGGACGACGGGTGCGGGCACGCCAGAAGCCTCCTCGGCGTCATCGAAGAGGACTTCTACCTTCCGCGTGGTCTGGGGCTCTCCTCCCCCCACGCCCTCGGCATCCGTACTCGGGCGAGTGAGTGCGGCCCCGAACACGCACAGGAGATCGTGCAGCACGTCCCGGCCCCGGCCTCCCCCGCCTGGCGGCGGCTGGTGTCGTCGAAAGGGGCATAGCCATGGACACCTACCGGGCCGAGAGCGTCGGCAAGTACTTCCGCCAGACTCCGCCGAAGCCGCCCCTGGAGAGCGAGACGGGGGCCACGGCGGGCATCGTCGTCGGGGCCGGATGCCTCGTCCTCGGACTCGTCCTGATCTCGACCTCGGGGCTGGGTGTGCTGCTCGGTGTCGCACTGGCCATCGGCGGGCTGTGGGGCGGGGGTTCCGCCGCACGGAACCTCCTCGACATCCGGCGCACGAACCGGTACCGGCAGGGCGAGTACCGGAGGCAGTACGACCTGGCCGAACCCAAACCGACCGACCAGCAGATGGAGGACTGGCTGAACCTCTCCCTCGGCTGGATCATCGACGAAGGCCTGAACCGGCTCAACCTGAGCCGCGATCAGCTGGCCGGGGCCAGGCCCGGACTCGCCGGTGGCGCCCAACCGCTGCCGCTCATCGGCATTCCCACGGACACCCGGCACGTCGTCATGGCCACGGGCAAGGACGGGGTCACCCGGTTCTCGGCGTATGCCGTGGCCGTGATCTACATGACCGACTGGAACATCAGCTCGTTCCAGTGCGAACTGGACATGGCCACCGGCTCGTTCCAGGACGAGGAGTGCCAGGCGTACGGCTATCAGCACATCAACAGGATCGTCACCAAGAACAACCGGATCACCGTTCCCGGTTCCCCCGGGGGCGGCTCGAAGGACGTCGTCCGCCGCGGCGACTGGATCAGGGACCGGTCCGGTACCGCCCTGCACGTCACGACCGAGCAGAGCATCGAGATCGGCGTGGCCGGGCACGAGATCGCGATCGTCATCGGTCTCTCCACCAACGAATGGGTCGGCGGCCTGGACTTCATGAAGAACAGGGCCGACCACGCCGTGCAGGAGATCCGCAAACAGCTGGAGTGGTACGGCACCCGGGGCCGCGGCGGGCCCGGCAGCACCGACGACCCGTGGTCGGCCTGAACCGGCCTGTCCGCGCGGCATCATGAACCCATGCGTGCCGCCCGCCTCATCAAGATGGTCCTGCTGCTCCAGGCCCGGCCCTCCATGACCGCCGCCGAGCTCGCCGCCGAGCTGGAGGTGTCCGAGCGGACGATCACGCGCGACGCTCAGGCGCTGTCCGAGGCGGGCGTGCCCGTCTACGCCGACCGGGGCCGCGCCGGCGGCTACCGGCTGATCGGCGGCTACCGCACCCGCCTCACGGGGCTCGGCCGCAGCGAGGCGGAGGCGCTGTTCCTGTCCGGGGTGCCGGGCGCGCTGCGGGAGATGGGGCTCGCGGACGCGGCGTCGGCGGCCCGCCTGAAGGTGTCGGCGGCGCTCATGCCGTCGCTGCGGGACGCCTCGCAGAACGCGTCGCAACGGTTCCATCTGGACGCGCCGGGCTGGTTCAGGGAGACGCCCGCCCCCGAGCTGCTGCCCGCCGTGGCGGACGCGGTGTGGGACGACCGGCGGGTGAGCGCCCGCTACCGCCGCCAGGAGGCCGAGGTGGAGCGGGAGCTGGAGCCGTACGGGCTCGTGCTGAAGGCCGGGGTCTGGTACTTGTGCGCGCGGGTGCCCGAGTCGGGAGCGTTCCGCGTGTACCGCATCGACCGGTTCACCGCGGTCGACGCGAGCGACGAACGGTTCGCGCGGGACGAGGAGTTCGACCTGCCGGGGTTCTGGGAGGAGCGGGCCGAGCAGTTCGCGCGGGCGATCCTGCGGTCCGAGGCCGTGGTGCGACTCTCGGAGGCGGGCGTGCGTCAGCTGCCGTACGCCACGGACCGCGCCGTCGCACGGGAGGCGATGGGGACGGCGGGCGAGCCGGACGCGTCGGGCAGGGTGACGGTCACGCTGCCCGTCGAGAACGAGGACGTGGCGTACGCGCAGCTCCTGGCCCTCGGCCCGGAGGCGGAGGTCCTGGAGCCGCCGAGTCTGCGCGCACGCTTCGCGGAGGCGACCGCCAGGGCGGCCGCGCTCTACCGGTAGCCGGTGACGTCGGCGGTCGCGCTCTCCTGGTCGACCTCCGTGAGGTACCGCCAGGCGTCGGGCGCCGAGCCGTCGACGTCCGTGAAGCCGTACTCCTTGGCGAGGCCGCCGCTGGAGAGCGACGTCCCGTTGTGCCGGGCCACGTCCGGGTCGCCGGCGAGCGCGACGAGCGCGCGGCCCACGAACGTCGGGGTCTCGGAGATCGCGAAGTGCGGGTTCTGCTCGCAGCCTGCGAGCCAGTCGTCCTCGGTCACCTTGAAGTGGGTGTCGAGCATCGCTTCGGAGCGCAGCCAGCCCGGAGTGAGGCAGAGCGCGGTGCAGCCGTACTCCTTCAGCTCCTCGGCGAGGTCGCGCGCCATGCGCAGCGGGGCCGCCTTCGCGAGGTCGTAGAAGAAGGGTTTGCGGTAGGTGGGGCCGTTGTACTCGGCGGTCCCGTCGGTGACCTCGACGACGAGGCCGCCGGGGTTCCTGGTGAGCAGCGGCAGCGCGTGGTGGCTGGTGACGATGTGGGTCTCGATGCCGAGGCGCAGGATGCGCAGCCCCTTGTCGAGGTCGTGCTCCCACATCTTCTTGTCCCATTCGACGTGGACGTCGCCGCCCCAGATGTCGTTGACGAGGATGTCCAGGCGGCCCTGCTCCCGGTCGATCCGTTCGACCAGGGCGGCCACCTGTTCCGGTTCCAGATGGTCGGTGGGGACGGCGATGCCGCGGCCGCCCGCCGCGTCGACGAGTTCGGCGGTCTCCTCGATGGTCTCGGTGCTGCGGCCGGTCTCGCTGGTGTGCGCGCGGGTGGTGCGGCCCGTGACGTAGACGGTGGCTCCGGCGCGGCCGAGCTCCACGGCCATGGCGCGGCCCGCGCCGCGGGTGGCGCCCGCGACGAGGGCGATCTTTCCGGTCAGGTTCTGCGTGGTCTCCATGTCCTTGAGGTTTCCACCAAAAGCCGACAACCACTGTCGCCTTTTCCACGGGCATGTGCACGGATAACGAGACAGCCGCATTCCGGCGCACTCCGCGTGCGCCCCCACCCCGCAGGACCGATGCTGGACCCGTGATGGACGAGACGGAGTTCTGGGAGATCGTGGACCGTACCCGCGAGGCCGCCGACGGCGACCCCGAGGACCACGCCGAGTTGCTCGTCGAGAGACTGCTGCAGTCCGACCCGGACTCCGTCCTCGACTTCGCCCGTCACTTCGAGGCCCGCTACAACCGCGCCTACCGCTGGGACCTGTGGGGTGCGGCCTGGGTGCTGCTCGGCGGCGCGAGCGACGACGCCTTCGACTGGTTCCGGTGCTGGCTGATCGGCCAGGGGCGGGAGGTCTTCGAGGGTGCGGTGCACGACCCGGACGCGCTCGCCGACCTCCTGGACGACTTCGACGAGGAGCTCGACGGCGACGGCGAGGAGCTCGGCTACGCCGCGGACGAGGCGTACGAGCAGCTCACCGGCGTCATCGCGCCCGAACTCGGCGTCGCCCCCGCCCCGGCCGAACCGGAGGGCACGCCGCTCGACTTCGAGGACGAGTCGGTGATGGCGCGGCGCTACCCCAAGCTGTGGGACCGCTTCATGGCGGACTGACGGGGATAGGCTGACAGGGTGTCTGCAAGCCCACGCAGTGAGAATCCGGAGCGGGCCGACGTCGTGCTCGTCGCCGCTTCGGCCGGTGGCATCGGCGCCCTGAAGACCCTCATGGGCGGACTGGAGCCCTCGCTTCCGGTGCCCGTCCTCGCGGCCCAGCACCTCAGGCGGTCACGCGAGACCGCCATCGCCGCGATCCTGTCCCGCGCCACCCGACTCGACGTCAAACTGGCGGAGGACGGGGAGAGTCTCCGGTCGGGGACGGTGTACATCGCGCCGCCCGATCATCATCTGTGCGTGAAGAACCCGAAGGAGCTCTCCCTCAGCCGGGCGGGCCCGGTCAACTACGCGCGTCCGGCGGCCGACCCGCTCTTCGAGTCGGCGGTGCGGGCGTTCGGGCCGCGGGTCATCGCCTGCGTGCTCACCGGAGCCGACGGCGACGGCGCCCTGGGCGTGGCGCAGGTCAAGGCGCGGGGTGGCACGGTCATCGTGCAGGACCCGGCGTCCGCCGAGTTCCACGGCATGCCCAAGGCCGCGGTCAGCACGGGCTTCGCGGACTTCGTGCTCGACCTCGAAGACATCGCGCCGACCATCAACAGACTGCTGCGGGCGCCCTGACGGCCGGGGGGCTCAGAAGTGGGTGCCGCCGTCGACGCGGACCTCGGTGCCGGTGATGAAGCGGCCGTCGTCCGAGGCGAGCATGGCGACGACGGAGGCGACGGTCTCGGGGCCCGCGAAGCCCTGGCCGAGGGCGGGCGCCAGCTTCACGAACAGGCTCATGTCGGCGTCCACGGGCAGGCCGGGTCCGACGCTCTGCCTGCTGGCGCCCGAGCCGTCGGTCATCCCGGAGGAGATGGAGCCGGGCTGCACGGCGGTGAAACGGATGCCCTGCTTGCCGTACTCGGCGGCGAGGGCGTGCGTCATGGACTGGATGCCGCCCTTGCTCGCCGCGTAGGCCGCCATGTACGGGTGGGCGAACGCCGCGGACGTCGAGCTGAAGTTCACGACGGCGGGGCCGTTGCCGCCCAGGAGTGCCGGGATCGCCTCGCGGATCACCAGGAAGGTGCCGGTGAGGTTGACGGCTATGACCTGGTTGAAGGCGTCGAGGGTGGTCTCGTGGGTGTGCGAGGAGCGCAGGATGCCCGCGGCGTTCACGAGGACGTCGAGGCCACCCAGCGCGTCGGTCGCCGCGGTGACGCCCGCGCGGACCGAGGCCTCGTCCGCGATGTTCACGACGACGGTGGTGAGGCGCTCCGCGTCGGCGCCCGCCCTGGCCATGGTGTCCCGCAGCCCGTCCTCGCTGACGTCGGCGGCGACGACGCGGCCGCCCTCGGCGAGCATGCGCAGCACGGTCGCCTGGCCGATGCCGGAGCCGCCGCCGGTGACCAGGGCGCGGCGGCCTTCGTAGCGGTTCGGGGTCTGCGTGGCGCTCATGGCGGTCTCCGGGTCTCTCAGGTGATGCGCGGGGGTGTCGCGCGTTCTGCGTCCACGGTACGCCTGGGTGGCACGTTGTGCCACTCTGCCTTGTCGTGCCACTCTGACGCACTCGACGTAGGCTTCCTGGAATGAGCACCCCGCCCCTCTCCCTCACGGAGCGCCGCAAGCTGGCGACCCAACTGGAGATCGCCCGTGCCGCGGCCGAACTCTTCACCGCGCAGGGGACCGACCGCACCACCGCGGAGGCCATCGCGGGCCGCGCCGGGGTCGCGCTGCGCACGTTCTACCGCTACTTCCGCACCAAGCAGGACGCGGTGGGCCCGCTGCTCGCCGTCGGCGGCGACCGCTGGCGCGCGCTCCTCGCCGCGGCCGGTCCCGGCGCGCCGCTCCCCGACGCCCTGCGGAGCGCGATCTTCAAGGCGCTGGCCGTGCCGGACGAGGCGGCGGCGGACGGGCTGCGGCAGACCCGCGGGCTGCTCCGCGCGGCCGCGGGCGATCCGGCGCTGCGGGCGGTCTGGTACCGCGTGAACCAGGAGTCCGAGGACAAGCTGCGCCCGGTCGTGGCGGAGCTCGTGGGCGCGGGTGCGGAGCCCCTCGACATCCGCCTGGCCGCCGCGGCGGCGACGGACGCCATCCGGATCGCCCTGGAGACCTGGGCGGAGACGGACGCGGACGTCACGGGCCCGGACTCCCCCGCGGAGCTCGCGGCGCGGTGCCTGCGGAGGCTCATGGGCGGGACGGGCTGAGGCGAGGCGCTCCTAGGTGAGGTCCTGCGCCCCCGGACCCGGTTGCCGTTCCGCCTTCGCGAGCGGCCCCGGTGCGAAGACCATCAGGGTCACGTCGTCCCGTACCCGCCCCGCGTAGTCGAGCACGTCCGCCCACACGCGCTCCGCGAGCCCCTCCGGGTCCTCCGGCGCCGTGTCCGCCTCCAGCATGGCGGTGAGGCGCTCGACCAGCGGATAGAACGTGCCGGAGGCGTCCCGCGCCTCGCACACCCCGTCGGTCAGGCCGAACAGCAGGTCGCCGTCGAGCAGCGGGACCGTGAGGCCCTCGGGCGGGGCGAGCCCGGCGATGCCGAGGCCGAGGGGTGCCCCGGACGGCACGTCCAGCTCGGTGACCTCGGTGCCGCGCAGGAGCAGGGGCTGCGGGTGGCCGCAGGAGACGACGCGGACCACGGAGGCGTCGTCGGGGAACTCCAGGAGCACCGCCGTCGCGAACAGCTCCGTGTGCTCCTGCCCCGCCGAGTCCACGACGAGCCTGCGGTCCAGCTGGGCGGCGACCCCCTCCAGGTCCGCCTGGTCGAGGACCGCCTCGCGGAACGCCCCGAGCAGCGCGGCGACCGTGCCGACCGCCGCGAGACCGTGGCCCTGCACGTCGCCGATGAGGGCACGCACTCCGGAGGGTCCTCTGCGTACGTCGAAGAAGTCGCCGCCGACCAGCGTCTCGTGCTGCGCCGCCTCGTACAGGCCCGCGCACCGCACCCTGCCGACCTTCTCCTCCAGCGGCGGCAGGACCGCGAGCTGGGCCGCCTCCGCGACCGTGCGGACCGTGACGAGCTGCGCCTCGCGGCGACTGCGCACCCAGGCGAAGAGCACGCTGAGCAGCGCGATGAAGCTGATCGTCAGCTCGTCGCTGCTGCCCGGGTGGCCGAGGCCGAAGACCGGCAGGGAGAGCAGCACGAGGACGACGGCGCCGACGAGGGCGGTCAGGGCGGGCCCGTACGACAGGGCGGCGAGCGGCGGGACGGCCGCGATCAGGAAACCGAGGTCCAGCGTCCTGGGGGTGACCAGCTGGACGAGGGTGATCGCAAGCAGGAGCAACGGCGGCGGCCAGCGCACCCAGGGCGGGGGCGGCGTACCGCGCAACAGCCAGTCGCGCTGGTCCGCCTCGCGCCGTCTGGCCTCGGCCCTGATCATTTCTTCACGCTCCTACGCGCACGGCGCCGCCGCACGTCGGGCCGGTCCGTCAGGTGCCACGGACGCCGCGGGTCATGCGCGTCCGGTGTCAGGTCAGAGAGGTCGCCCCATGAGGACGTCGTCGACGTACGCGCCGTCCAGCAGGAACTCGCCGGGCAGCACGCCCTCGATGACAAGGCCCTCCGCCTCGTAGAGCTTGCGGGCCGGAGTGTTGTGGCCGAGCACGCGCAGGGTGATCCGGACGGCGCCCTGGCGGCGGGCCTCGTCCATGGCCGCCCGGAGCAGCCGCCTGCCGACGCCGCGGCCGCGCGCCTCCTCGGCGACGACGAAGCCCTGGATCTGGCGCACGTGCGCGTTGGCGAGCAGAGGGGTGGGATAGCCGAGCTTCACATAGCCGACGATGTGCCCGTCCGCCTCGGCGACCAGGTGGTCGCGGGGGCCGAAGCGGTCGTTGAAGAAGGGGTCGTAGGGCGGCTGGGGACGGGGCTGGACCGCGTGGAGCGTGGACCAGGTGGCGCGGTCGAGACGGGCGAGCGCGTCGTCGTCCTCGGGCCGTGCGGTACGTATGTGCATGTCCGGCATGGCGCCACTTTACGGCGGCCGGGCCCGCGCGCCCCGCCCGTCGCAACGGGGCGGGCGCGTTCCCGGTTCCACGGGGCAGGATGGGAGCCATGGACACCACACAGTCGCGCGTCGCCGTGGCCGGCGCCTCCGGGCTCATCGGTACGGCGCTCACCCGCTCCCTCGCCGCCGACGGGCACGAAGTGGTGCGTCTGGTGCGCAGGGCGCCACGGGGCAAGGACGAGGTGCGCTGGGATCCCAAGGAGGGGTACGTCGACACGGCCGGGCTCGCGGGCTGCACCGCCGTGGTCAACCTCGCGGGCGCGGGCATCGGCGACCACCGGTGGACGGACGCCTACAAGCGGGAGCTGCGGGACAGCAGGGTGCTGGGCACCAAGGCGCTCGCCGCCGCCGTGGCGTCGCTCGACGAGCCGCCGCGGGTGTTCGTGAACTCCAGCGCGATCGGCTACTACGGGGACACCGGCCGGCGTGCGGTCGACGAGAACGCCCCGGCGGGGCACGGCTTCCTGCCCGAGCTGTGCGTGGAGTGGGAGGACTCGGTGGCCGCCGCGCGGGACGCCGGCGTCCGCACGGTCCTCGCCCGCAACGGCCTGGTGATCGGCCGCGAGGGCGGCGCCTGGGGCCGTATGTTCCCGCTGTTCAAGGCGGGGCTCGGCGGCCGCCTCGGCGACGGCAGGCAGTACTGGAGCTACATCTCGCTGCACGACGAGGTGGCCGCGCTCCGCCACCTCATCGACACGGAGACGCTGTCCGGGCCCTTCAATCTGACGGCGCCCGATCCGCGCACCAACCGCGAGATCACGGCCGCGATGGGACGCGTGCTGCGCCGGCCCGCGCTCCTGCCCGCGCCCGCACCCGCGCTGCGCCTGGTGCTCGGCGAGATGGCGGGGGACGTCCTCGGCAGCCAGCGGGTGCTGCCGACCCGGCTCCTGGACTCGGGCTTCTCGTTCGCGTATCCCGGCATCGACGAGGCGATCAGGGCGGCGCTGCGGTGAGGTGACCGCCCGGGCGCCGTGCGACCTTCGTGCGACCGTGCCCGGGTGCATGCGCGACTGCCGCTGACCGGAACCGCTCCTACCCTCGTGACCGACGCGGGTATTCCGGAGCCCTGTTGGGGGCATCAGCACCCCACCAGCCGCGCGACCTCGGGAGGGGCACGTGCCAGAGCATGCGCACCATGCGGATGTCGTCATCGTGGGAGCCGGGGCCGCGGGCCTCTCGGCAGCACACCGGCTGACCAGCGCCGGTGTGACGACCGTCGTCCTGGAGGCCACCCCGTGCGTCGGCGGCCGGATGTCGACCGAGAAGGTCGACGGGTTCCGGCTGGACAGAATCGGTCAGCTCCTCACCACCTCGTATCCGGAACTGCGCCGCACCCCGGGGCTCGACTCGCTCGTGCTGCGTCCCTTCGCGCCGGGCATCCTGGTGCACAGCGACGGCCGCCACCACCGGGCGGCCGAGCGCCTGCCCGCACGGAGCGCGAGGGGCGCACTCACCACGGCACGCGCCCTCGCGAGCGCCCCCCTCGCGCCGCTGGCAGCGCGCGCTCCGGCGCGGACCGCCTCCGGCACCCCCTCACGCCCCGCCCCGCTCGGCACCCCGCTCGACCAGGCACGGCTCGGCTCCGCCCTGGCCCGGATCGCCGCGACGCCCGTCGACCGCCTCCTCAACCGTCCCGAACTCCCCGCGGCCGACGCCCTCTCCGCACGCGGACTGCCCTCCCGCACCATCCAGGGTTTCCTGCGCCCCCTGCTCTCCGCGCTGCTCTGCGACCCCGGCCTCACCACGTCGAGCCGGTGCGCGGACCTCGCCCTGCACGCCTTCGCGCGCGGCCGCCTCTGCCTGCCCGAGGGCGGCGCCGAAGCCCTGCCGGAACACCTCGCCGCCGCCCTGCCGCCCGGCGTGGTCCGCACCGGCGTCCGCGTCACCTCGGTCTCCACGAGCTCCGTCGGGACCTCGGAGCACGGCGAGTTCACCTGCCGCGCCGTCCTCCTCGCCACCGACGCGCGCGCCGCCGCCGAACTCCTTCCCGGCCTGCGCGTACCGCCGTTCCACGAGGTGACGGTCGTCCACCACGCCGCGCCCGAACCGCCGCTCGACGGGCCCGCGCTGCTCCTGGACGCGGACCGCGCGGGCCCGGTCGCGCACACCGCGGTCATCAGCCAGGTCGACCCGTCGCGCGCGCCCGCGGACCGCGTCCTGGTCTCCTCCACCGTCCTCGGCCCGCCTCCCGAGGAGTCCGCCGTCCGCGCGCACCTCGCCGCGCTGTACGGCACACCGACCGACCGCTGGGAACGCCTTGCCGTCCACCACACGCGCGACGCCGTGCCCGTGATGGCGCCGCCGCACGACATCCGGCGGCCCGTGCGGCTGCTCTCGGGGCTCTACGTCTGCGGGGACCACCGCGACACCAGCACGGTGCAGGGCGCCCTGCACTCGGGGCGGCGCGCGGCCCACGCCGTCCTCACGGACTTCGGCATCGCGCCCTCGTACGCCCAGGAGGCGCTGCCCACCGCCGCCTGACCCATCCGATCTATGCCCCGCTCCCCCCGGAAGCCCCCGTGCCCCCACGCGGGGGCTTCCCGCCGCTTCCCGCCCCTGCAACTTCCCTTGCCAATGCGGTAGTACGGGGCTACGGTCCTGCCGGATCGACCAGCAGCGGGAGGACAGCAGTGCGTCGCACCTTGCCGGTGACATCGCTCATCCTCGGCCTATTCATTGGAGCTCTGGCCTTGCCCTCCGCCCAAGCCGACGCTCCCCGCGAGGAGCCGTCCGGTGCCGCCGCACCGCCCTCGGTCGTCCCCCGCCCCACCGACTGGACCGCACACGGCGGCCGCACCGCGCTCACCCGCGCCACCCGCGTCATCATCGACCCGCGCACCGCCTCCGCCACCGCGCTGCCCGCCGGACGCGCCGAACTCCCGGGCCCGGCACGGCAGTCCGTACGCGGGCTCGCCGGCCAACTGCGTACGGAGATCGGGCAGGTCACCGGCGTCACCCCGCGCGTCTCCGACGCCCGTCGCCCAGCCCCCGGAGACATCGTGCTCACCCTCACCGACAAGGGAGCGCCGGGCGCGGAGGGATACCGCTTCGACAGCAGGGGCCCCGTCCGCATCGAGGCCGCCTCCACACACGGCCTCTTCTACGGCACCCGCACCCTCCTCCAGCTCCTGCGCGCCACGGCCGACGACCACCGCCAGGTGCCCCGCGCCACCGCCACCGACCGACCCGCGCAGGCCATCCGCATGGTGCACCTCGACGCGGGCCGCAAGTACTGGCGGATCCCCTACCTGGAGAACCTGATCCGCCGGATGGGCGACCAGAAACTCAACACGCTCCTGCTGCACCTCTCCGAGTCGGAGGGATTCCGCCTCCACAGCCCCAGGTTCCCCGGCCTCGCCGACCCCGAGCACAGCTACAGCCGCGCCGACATCGAGCACCTCAAAGCCTTCGCCGCCCGCCACCACGTGCAGCTGATGCCGGGCCTCGAACTCCCCGGCCACGCCACCGCGATCAGTCAGGCCTTCGGCATCGGCTTCGGCTCGGGCCCCTCCCCCTGCACGGGCGCGCACACGCACTCCCACCTCACGCCCGACTGGGTCGTCGATCTGACAAGCGACAAGGCGCTCGCGAAGTCGAAGGAGATCGTCGACGAGTTCGCGGGCTGGTTCGACGCGCCGCTCTTCTCCATCGGCGCGGAGGAGGTGCCGGGGCAGCTCGCGGAGTGCCCGCGCGTGAAGGAGTACCTGGCGTCCTCGCCCGACGTCTCCACCCTCGGCGATCTCCTGAACCGCTACATCAACTCGCTCGACGACGTGGTCACTTCGCACGGCAGGCGCACCGCCGTCTACAACGGCTCCGAGCACCTGCCCGCGCCCCGGCAGAAGGTGCACGCCCCGGTCGTCTTCCTCACCTGGGAGGGCACGGGCGCCGAGCCGGAGATCCCCGGCCACGACGAGATCGCGATCGGCCCCTTCTACACCACGCCGAACAACTACCACCACCTGTATCCGGACGAGCCCTGGATGTACGGCGGTTGGGCGCCGAGCACCAGCCCCGACATGCTCGGCTCCGGCGTCGCGAACTGGGCGGACTACAACTTCTGGGCCGACGACGGCTACTTCGAACAGCACATGGCGGGCGCCCGCGCGATCCTCGCCGACCGCGCGTGGAACGGTTCGGCGACCCCGGACACGCTCGCCGGCTTCCGGACCCGCGCCGCCCGCGTCGGCGACCCTCCCGGCACCACGCCCGCGCCCGTGCCGCCCCGCGTCGAGGGCAGGCCTAGCCACCACTGGACCTTCGACGACGCGTCGTACCCGAGCGGCTGGACGTACGCCGGCAGCCCAGGCAACACGATCTTCGCCGAGGACCGGGCCGGCGACCTGCCCGGCACCTCGTACATCATCGACAACCCGACACCCGTGCCGGGCCCGCGCGGTCAGGCCTGGCGCTTCGACTCCGACCGGGACGGCGTGGGCTTCGGCGGCCTGGACGTCGCCGAGCCGTGGACCGTCTCGGTCCGGGTCCGCGCCGGCGCACGCACCGCCGACCAGGTCCTGCTCAGCTCCAGGGCGGGCGCCCTCAAGCTGATGCAGCACGGCACGGGCGAGGTCGGCTTCACCCGGTACGGCGACGCGGACTTCAGCTTCGACCACACACTGCCACTGGGCCGCTGGACGCGGCTGACCTGGGTGGCCGTGCCGGGCAGCACGACGCTGTACGCCGACGGGGAGCGGGTGGGGTCGGTCGCGGCCTCGATCCCCCTCCCCCTGCGCTCCCTCGGCACGGAGAAGACCGGCCTGCGAGGCGACCTGGACGAACTGGTGACGTGGGACGAGGCGTTGAGCCCCGCCGAGGTCGCCCGCCTGGAATGAGCGGACGGCCGGGGCGGGGCGTGCGGGACGCCGGGAGGCCTCAGCCGAGCGCCGCGACCCTGTCGCGGTACCCGCGCACGGGCGCCGCGTCCCGGTAGGGCTCCAGGCGGCGCTCGAACTCGCGCACGTATTCGTACGCCCGCGCGGACCGCATCTCGCTCGCCGCCTGCGCGGCCTCGGAGCCCAGCTGGCAGGCCGTCTCCAGCTCGCCGAGGCCGAGCCGCGCGGTGGCGAGCACCACCCGGCAGAAGAGCCTGCTGCGCGCGAAGGCGGGGGCGCGCAACTGAAGCGAGCGCTCGGCGTGCTGGGCCGCGGCGCGGTACTGCTGCAGGTCGCGGTAGCTGTGCCCGAACTCGTCCGCCAGCTGTGCCTCGTCGAAGAACCGCGCCCAGTGCGGCACCTCGTCGCCGGGCCGCGCCGCCTCCAGCGACCGTTCGGCCCGCACGAGCGCCGCCGTGCAGGCCCGCACCTCGCCGAGCACCCCGTGGCCCCGCGCCTCCGCGGCGTACAGCAGGGACTGCACGACGTGCGGGGCCGCGGAGCCGACGCCCTGCTGGGCGACCCGCGCGAGCTGCACGGCCTCGCGTCCGTGGCCGAGGTAGACGGCCTGGCGGCTCATCGTGACCAGGACGTACGAGCCGTACGCCCGGTCGCCCGCCGCCTGCGCGAGGCGCAGCGCCTGGACGTAGTACCGCTGGGCGAGGCCGTGGGCCGCGATGTCGTACGAGGTCCATCCCGCGAGGCGGGTCAGGTCGGCGGCGGCCGCGAAGAGTCTGCGTCCGGCCTGCTCTCCGTAGACACCGCGGAGCATCGGCTCGGCCTCGTGCTCCAGATAGCGGACGAGGGCCTGGCGGGCGTGCCCGCCGCCGTACGCGTGGTCGAGGGCGCGGAACAGCTCGCCCACGGAGCGCAGCGCCGCGATGTCCCCGTTGCTGACCCGCAGGCCGGGGCCCCGCTCGGGGCCCTGCCGCTGCCGGGGCACGGCGGGGCGGCCCTGCACGGGGACGCGGGCCTGGAGCGGATCGACGTCCCCGCGGCCGACGCGTTCGTCGGCGCGGCCGATCAGCCAGTCGCGGCTCGGCACCACGAGCCCGGCCGGGGTGAACGCGATCTTCCGGAGCTCCGCGTGGCTCCCCGAGTCCTTGCGCCACAGCCCGCCGACGATGTCGATGGCCTCCTCCGGGGTGGCCGCGAACTCGAGACCGGCATACACCGGAGCACACGCGTCGAGCCCGAGGTCCTGGGCGGAGAGCCGACGCCCGAGCCGTCTCGTGAAGACCTCGGCGATCAGCGCGGGTGTGGTGCCCCTGGGCTGCTGGCCGCGGAGCCAGCGGGTCACGGACGTCTTGTCGTATCGCAGGTCGAGGCCGTGCTCCAGGCCCAGCTGATCGACGCGGCGGGCGAGGCCCGCATTGGAGAATCCGGCTTCCGAGATGAGCGCGGCTAGCTGTCGGTTCGGGGTGCGCTGCGGGGGTCGTTCCGTCATCGGCTGTGCGGTCTCCTGCCTTTCGGGCCTGCCTTGAGCAGCCCTTATGGCCTCGTGAACGGCGCGAATGTAGCGGCCGTGGCAGCCCGTGTACGCACCTTGCGGAGCCATTCATCCGATCGTGTGAGGAACCCGGGCCGAGGTTGCCGCCGGAGGGGGCCCGTACAGTGGCAGGGGCGCGATATGTGCACGGTGAACGTTCAGGGAGGCACCTGCCGTGAGTGAGTTTCGGTTCGTCCGGCTGGGCTTCGGCCCGGACTCCGTGGAGTACCAAGAGGCCTGGGACGAGCAGCGCCGCGTGCACGCCGCCCGCTTCGCCGACGAGGTCCCCGACACCTGTCTCCTCCTGGAGCACCCGCCGGTCTACACCGCGGGCCGCCGCACCGCGGACAGCGAGCGCCCGCTGGACGGCACCCCCGTCGTCGACGTGGACCGCGGCGGCAAGATCACCTGGCACGGCCCGGGCCAGCTCGTGGGCTACCCGATCCAGAAGCTGCCGCGCCCGGTGGACGTCGTGGCGCACGTACGCCGCCTGGAAGAGGCGCTCATCCGCACCTGCGCGGAGTTCGGCCTCGACACCACGCGCGTCGAGGGCCGCAGCGGCGTCTGGGTCCTCGGCGACCCGGTGGAGCGGCGCCCCGCGCTCGGCGGCCTCTCCCTCGACTTCGACCCGCGGCTGCAGGACGACGAGTTCGACGCCCGGTTCAACGGTCCGGAGTACGCCCCTTCGAACGCGGGCCAGCGCCGCGAGGACCGCAAGATCGCGGCGATCGGCATCCGCGTCGCCAAGGGCGTGACGATGCACGGCTTCGCGCTGAACGTGAACCCGGACAACACCTGGTTCGACCGGATCATCCCGTGCGGCATCCGCGACGCGGGCGTGACCTCCCTCTCGTACGAGCTGGACCGCGAGATCACCATCGCCGACGTCCTGCCCGTCGCGGAGCGGCATCTGCGGGACGTACTGGAGAACGCGGAGCTGAAGCCGCGTGCGGTGGAGTCCGCCGCGGCGCCCGCAGCGCCGCCTGCCGCGGCACCCACTGTGGAGCCCGCCTCCGTGGAGCCCGCCTCCGCCTAGGTCGACACCGGGCTCGGGGAATGGACCCCCTTGGCCAGAGGTTGGCCAGAAGTAAGCCCAACGACATCACGGGCGTACCCTGGTGTGCGCCGAAGAATCGAAGCTACAGGGAGCCGATGTGTCCGCAGTCGCACCCGACGGACGCAAGATGCTGCGCCTGGAGGTCCGGAACGCCCAGACCCCCATCGAGCGCAAGCCCGAGTGGATCAAGACCCGGGCGAAAATGGGCCCCGAGTACAACGCCCTGCAGAAGCTCGTGAAGACCGAGGGCCTGCACACGGTCTGCCAGGAGGCGGGCTGTCCGAACATCTACGAATGCTGGGAAGACCGCGAGGCCACGTTCCTCATCGGCGGCGACCAGTGCACCCGGCGCTGCGACTTCTGCCAGATCGACACCGGCAAGCCGCAGGCCCTCGACCGCGACGAGCCGCGCCGCGTCGGCGAGTCCGTCGTCACGATGGACCTGAACTACGCCACGATCACCGGCGTCGCCCGCGACGACCTGGAGGACGGCGGCGCCTGGCTCTACGCGGAGACGGTCCGCCAGATCCACGCGATGACGGCCGAGCGCGCCGAGGGCTACACCAAGGTCGAGCTGCTCATCCCGGACTTCAACGCCGACCCCGACCAGCTGGCCGAGGTCTTCTCGTCCGAGCCCGAGGTCCTCGGGCACAACGTCGAGACGGTGCCGCGCATCTTCAAGCGGATCCGCCCCGGCTTCCGGTACGAGCGCTCCCTCGAGGTCATCACGAAGGCCCGCGAGGCCGGCCTGGTCACCAAGTCCAACCTCATCCTCGGCATGGGCGAGACCCGCGAAGAGGTCAGCGAGGCGCTGCGCCAGCTGCACGAGGCGGGCACGGAGCTCGTCACGATCACCCAGTACCTGCGCCCGACCCCCCGGCACCACCCCGTCGAGCGCTGGGTGAAGCCCGCCGAGTTCGTGGAGCTGAAGGAGGAGGCCGAGCAGATCGGCTTCTCGGGCGTCATGTCGGGCCCGCTGGTCCGCTCCTCGTACCGCGCCGGCCGCCTGTACCAGATGGCGATCGAGAAGCGCGGCGCGTACGTGGCGTCGCAGGCGGTGTGAGTCACGGCGTCACCGACACCGTGACGCGGGCACATGCCGCGCCCCCACACACCGTGTGAATCGGCGCACAAGCTCCTACCGTCCAGTAGTGGCCGTAATGACGCGGCCCATACGATCCCCGCAGGTGAACGGGACCGTATGGGCCGCGTCAGCGTTTTGGGCCCCCCGCGGTCCCCCGCGGTCCCCCGCGTCAACGTTTCATCGGCGTTTGACCACCCGGTCACGCCCTGGTAACACCAATCAGTGACCCTGGTACTACCGCACGTACAGCCTTACCCATAGCCGCTCCCCCCGTCTCGAGCCGCTCTCCAGGAGGGCCCCATCATGCAGGCCGCGCCCGTTCGCGCCACGCAGGTTCGCACGACCGCCACGACCGCCAGGCAGGCTGCCCGCACGACCGCCACGCCCGTCCGCGCCACCGCGATTCCGTCCGTCGCCGACGCTCTGCGCGCCGTCGAGTCACTGCTGATGAGCGGCGGCCAGCGCACGGCCCGGCGCAACGCCTGGACCTCCGTCCTCGAGGACCGGCGCCGCGCGAAGGACCGGGTCGAGACCCTGCGGGTGCTCGAAGAGGCCGGGACGGCAACCCGCACGTCGTAGCCGCCGCCGGGGCCACGTAGACTTCATCGCATGGCGAGGAAGGAATCCACCGCGGCGGATGCGGCCGCGGAGCCAGGGCGACTCAAGCAGATCGCTCTGACCTACAAGATGACCCGGCGGGCCGACTCCAAAATCGGTCTCATCATCGCGGCTGTGGGAATCGTCACCTTTGGTGTCTTCCTCGCAATCGGCTTCTGGGTCGGACACCCGATCTACCTGGGCATCCTCGGCTTCCTGCTCGCCTTCCTCGCGATGGCGATCGTCTTCGGACGCAGGGCCGAGCGGGCCGCCTTCGGTCAGATGGAGGGCCAGCCCGGCGCGGCGGCCGCGGTGCTCGACAAGATCGGCCGCGGCTGGACGACGACCCCCGCGGTCGCGATGAACCGCAGCCAGGACGTGGTGCACCGCACCGTCGGCAAGGCCGGCATCGTCCTGGTCGCCGAGGGCAACCCGAACCGCGTGAAGAGCCTGCTGGCCTCCGAGAAGAGGAAGATGGCCCGCATCGTGGCGGACGTCCCGGTCCACGACGTCATCGTCGGCACGACGGAGGGCACGGTCTCCCTGAAGAAGCTCCGCACGACGCTTCTGAAGCTCCCCCGCGTCCTCACGGGCCCGCAGGTCACGGCGACGAACGACCGCCTGCGCGCGATGGGTGACCTCATGTCGAACATGCCGCTCCCGAAGGGGCCCATGCCGAAGGGCATGCGCATGCCAAGGGGCGGCCCGAAGGCGAAGTAACTCCTTCTCTACGACGATGAGGGCCCCGGAACCGATCGGTTCCGGGGCCCTCATCGTCGTAGAGCGACGTCGTCGCAGAGGGACGTCCTCGTGGCGGGACTTCTAAACGCGTACCTGCACGGAGCGGGAGAGGCGGTCGTGGAGGCCGCGGCCGTCGCGGTCCCAGATCAGGGCGGGGATGACGAGGCACAGCAGGACGCTGCGGAGCAGGACCCAGCCGGGGGCGAGGCGGCCGCCGCTCTCGGAGATGACGCGGAGCCGGAAGAGGGCCTTGCCCGGGGTGCAGCCGACCGTGCCGACGGTCAGCACGCTCATGACGAAGAAGATCCCGAGGGCCCAGTTGCCCATGGCCTGCTGGTCACCGCCCGCGAACAGACCGTATGCGATCACCATGCACAGGCCCCAGTCCACGGCGATGCCACCGATGCGGCGGCCGGGGCGTGCGATCGATCCCGGCCCCTCCTCGGGCAGGCCGAGCTGCTGGCCCCGGTATCCGAAGTCGACTCCGGCGTCCTCGGCGGCGGCGCGGGGGCCGGACAGCCACGATCCGATTGCTTGCCTCTTGTCCACCTGTCCACGGTACTGCGCGGCTCGTCCCCCCGGGACGGCCGGGGTGGGACATGCCGCGCAGGGGACAAGGCACGCGAGGCAGGGGACAAGGCACGCGAGGGGCGCAAGGGTGCACACCACACCCGGCTCGGTTAACTTCGACGAAACAAATGGGTCATGCTTGAGAAATCCCCCGTCCTTATGGTCGGGTCCCAGCGTGTGCCACCCGCACTGGCCGCACAACGAGCTGCAACCCCGTCCCGCCTCGGGCGGGAGTAGGAGGAGTTGGATGTTGTTCCAGAACGCCGACGACGCAAAGAAGTACATCGCGGACGAGGACGTGAAGTTCGTCGATGTCCGATTCTGCGACCTGCCCGGTGTGATGCAGCACTTCACGATCCCGGCGGCGGCGTTCGACCCGGACGAGGAGCTCGCCTTCGACGGTTCGTCGATCCGCGGCTTCCAGGCCATCCACGAGTCCGACATGGCGCTCCGCGCCGACCTGTCGACGGCTCGCGTGGACCCGTTCCGCCGGGACAAGACCGTCAACATCAACTTCTTCATCCACGACCCGATCACGGGCGAGCAGTACAGCCGTGACCCGCGCAACGTCGCGAAGAAGGCGGAGGCGTACCTGGCCTCGACCGGCATCGCCGACACGGCGTACTTCGGCCCGGAGGCCGAGTTCTACGTCTTCGACAACGTCCGCTTCCAGACGTCGGCGAACGAGAGCTTCTACCACATCGACTCCGAGGCGGGCGCCTGGAACACGGGCGCCGTCGAGAACAACCGCGGCTACAAGGTCCGCTACAAGGGTGGTTACTTCCCGGCCCCGCCGGTGGACCACTTCGCGGACCTCCGCGCCGAGATCTCCCTCGAGCTGGACAAGAACGGCCTCCAGGTCGAGCGCCAGCACCACGAGGTCGGCACGGCCGGCCAGGCGGAGATCAACTACAAGTTCAACACGCTGCTCGCCGCGGCCGACGACCTGATGCTCTTCAAGTACATCGTGAAGAACGTCGCCTGGCGCAACGAGAAGACCGCGACCTTCATGCCGAAGCCGATCTTCGGCGACAACGGCTCGGGCATGCACGTCCACCAGTCGCTCTGGTCCGGCGGCGACCCGCTCTTCTACGACGAGCAGGGTTACGCGGGCCTGTCGGACACCGCGCGCTACTACATCGGCGGCATCCTCAAGCACGCGCCGTCCCTCCTCGCCTTCACCAACCCGACGGTGAACTCGTACCACCGCCTGGTCCCCGGCTTCGAGGCCCCGGTCAACATGGTCTACTCGCAGCGCAACCGCTCCGCGGCCATGCGTATCCCGATCACGGGCTCGAACCCGAAGGCGAAGCGCGTCGAGTTCCGCGCGCCGGACCCGTCCTCGAACCCGTACCTGGCCTTCTCGGCGCTGCTCCTCGCGGGCCTGGACGGCGTCAAGAACAAGATCGAGCCGCCGGAGCCGATCGACAAGGACCTCTACGAGCTCGCCCCCGAGGAGCACGCGAACGTCGCCCAGGTCCCGACGTCCCTCCCCGCGGTCCTCGACGCCCTCGAGGCGGACAACGAGTACCTCCAGGCCGGCGGCGTCTTCACGTCCGACCTGATCGAGACGTGGATCGACTACAAGCGCACGAACGAGATCGCCCCGATCCAGCTGCGCCCGCACCCGCACGAGTTCGAGCTCTACTTCGACATCTAGAGATCGGGTAGTCCGGGCGACCCGGACGGCAACCCTGAGCGCGCACCGCGTGTGCACCGCTCGGCCGATCCTCTGGCGTAGCGTCAGAACAGTGGGGGGGGGAACCCCCCCCCTGGAGGGGGGGCACACCCCTTCTTTCCTCTTAAGGAACCCCCCCCCCCCCCTCCCTCCCCCCCCACCAACCCAATGGTGCCCACC